>JBEEPQ010000002.1:0-550571 GCA_041191025.1 Bacteroidota bacterium | reverse complement strand
AATGGTGGAACTGCTACTGTGAATGTAACCGCTACTGGTGGTACCGCGCCGTTTACCGGTACAGGACAGTTTTCTGAACTTGCTGGTTCTTATTCCTACACAGTAACTGATGCCAATGGGTGTAGTGTTATCGCTTCTGTTGTCGTTACTCAACCTACCTTGCTTACCGGTACTGCTCAACTTATTAATCCGATACTTTGTAATGGAGGTGTTGCTGATATTAATCTCTTTGCATCAGGTGGGACAGGACCTTACAACGGCACGGGTCCTGTAAGTAACTTGTCTGCTGGTACTTATTCTTACAATATTACAGATGCCAATGGGTGTGCTGCCATTATTAATACTACCATTAATGAGCCTGCAGCTCTTACTCTTACTTCGATAGTTTCAAATGCACTTTGTAATGGAGCAAATGATGGAAGTGTTGATTTAACTGTTGCTGGAGGAACTAGCGCCTATACATTCCAATGGGATAACGGATCGTCAAATGAAGACCTAGCAAATGTTGTTGCAGGTGTTTATACTGTAATCGTTACCGATGCGAATGGTTGTGTAGCCTCTACTTCCGCTACTGTCAATGAACCTACGGCTTTATCCCTTGCTACCTCCTCTACCCCTGCTTCTTGTAATCCAGATGGTAGCGCTAGTGTTTCAGTAACTGGTGGTACCGCTCCATATGCGTACACTTGGTCTAATGGTGCTACTGCGGCATCGATTACCAATGTTCCTGCGGGTAACTACACCGTAACTGTTACGGATAACAACAACTGTTCAGCCATTGCTTTTGTTTCTGTTAGTCAACTCTCTGGTTTAACAGCAAGCGCAACCGTATTTGCTCCAGTTCTTTGTAATGGTGGAACTGCTACTGTGAATGTAACCGCTACTGGTGGTACCGCGCCGTTTACCGGTACAGGACAGTTTTCTGAACTTGCTGGTTCTTATTCCTACACAGTAACTGATGCCAATGGGTGTAGTGCGGTTGCATCTTTAACAGTCAACGAACCTCCCCTGCTCACGCTTTCCTTAACAGCAGCAGATGTTACTTGTAATGGATTGAATGATGGAATAATACAACCCAACGTTTCTGGTGGAACACCGGGTTACAATTATTCTTGGTCAAATGGATCAACTAACAACTCTTTAAGTGGACTAGCACCAAATAACTATACATTAACGGTAACAGACCAGAATGGTTGTACTGTCAATTCATCAGCAACCATCTCTGAACCAAATGCCCTTATATTATCAAGCATTATCACCAATTCCTTATGTAATGGAGATTTGAATGGAGCAATTGATTTGACTGTTACAGGAGGAATCGTGGGATATTCATATTTGTGGAATAATTCATCTCAATCAGAAGATTTAACCGGAATAACAGCTGGTTCCTACACAGTAGTCGTTACAGATAATAATGGATGCACCGCTTCTTTAGTCTCGAATGTTAACCAACCAAGTACACTAAATGTAAGTTCATCTGTAACCACTCCCATAACGGTTAATGGTGGAACTGGAATTATTACAGTGAGTGCAACCGGAGGGACACCAAGCTATACAAATACAGGAATCTATACAGTGAATGCAGGAACCTACTCATACACCGTTACCGACGCCAATGGATGTTCATCTATTACCACAGTAACCATAACAGAACCAAATCAATTGATTGCTAATGCAATTATATCTACCCCGATTTTGTGTAATGGTGGTAATGCAACGGTTAATGTAACAGCAGTGGGTGGTCAAGGCCCGTATACTGGAACGGGTATTTTCAACTTACCTGCAGGAACCTATAATTTCACAATAACTGATGCATTTAGTGTTTCTGCAACAACTTCCATTACCATAACAGAGCCGAGCGCACTCATTACCACCGGACAAGGAACAAACATTACATGTTTTGGTCAAAATAACGGAGTAGCTTCGATTTCAGCTAACGGAGGAGTCGGACCGTATTCGTTTTTATGGAATAACGGTGCTTCAAACGACAGCATTATAAATTTAGCCCCTGGGACTTATAGTGTGATTACAACGGATGCAAATGGTTGCATAGCCAATGATACCATTATAATTACACAACCTAATGCCTTAATCGCTAGTTCTATTATTAGTTCGAGCATACTTTGCAACGGTGGAAATGCTGTTGTTTCAGTTACAGCAGCGGGAGGGATTGCTCCTTACACCGGAACGGGTAGCTTCACGGTAACCGCCGGTACCTATTCATATTCCATCAGTGATAACAATGGATGTTTAAATTCTACATCAATAACAGTTACCGAACCTAGTTTACTATCAATTTCAACGACTTCTACGAATGTAACATGTAACGGAGCTGCGAACGGAACTGCATCAATTACAGCTTCAGGCGGTATCGCTCCCTATATCTATTTGTGGTCCAATAATGCTACGACCTCTTCGATTACGAATTTAGTCCCAGGACTATATACAGTGCTAGTAACGGATGCAAATGGATGCACGGTGAATGCTAGCATTACCATCACCGAACCAACTATTTTAAATGCCTCAAGTGTTGTAAGTTCCTCAATATTGTGTTTCGGCGGAAATGCCGTTATTACAATTTCAGCAACTGGTGGTACAAGTCCTTATACTGGGGTTGGAAATTTCAATGCGCCAGCTGGAACTCAGTCATATACTGTAACTGATGCAAATGGGTGTATCGCCCAGACCAATATTACTGTAAATCAACCCGGTGTTTTAAGCGGAAACTCAGTAGTCTCTCAACCAATCCTTTGTTTTGGAGGAACAGGACAAGTAACTGTTACAGCCATCGGAGGAACCTTGCCTTATGTAGGAACGGGTATTCAAACTGTGTTAACTGGCACGTATAACTACACCGTAACGGATGCTAATGGATGTACTGGATTAACATCTATTAGTATCTCTGAACCTTCACAATTAGCAATAAATATCGTTGGAACAAATCCGCTTTGTAACGGGAATTCTAATGGTTCAGCTCAGGCAACTGTTAGTGGAGGTACAGCACCTTATGCTTACCTTTGGTCTAATGGTAACACAACAAGTACGGCAACAAATTTAACTTCAGGGACCTACACGGTACAGATTACTGATGCGAATGGATGTGTAATTTCAGGCAGTGTGACCTTAACTCAACCAGGAACACTAAGTGCAAACGCGATTATTTCAAGTGCAATCCTATGTAATGGAGGTACTGGTCAAGTATTCGTTAGTGCTAATGGTGGAGCCTCACCGTATTCGGGAATTGGTCAATTTAGTGCATTGGCGGGTAATTCTACGTATACAGTCACTGATATCAACGGGTGTACTGCCTCTGTTTCAATTAATGTTCCCCAACCATCTGCCGTAGTTGTAAATTCCGCAATTGCATCACCAATTGCATGTTTCGGGGGCAACGGAAATATCATTGTAACCGCTGCGGGTGGTACACCAAGCTATATTGGAACAGGTACATTCAATGTACCTGCGGGAACTTACACATATCCTGTTACCGACGCCAATGGTTGTTCCACTACCACTACAATTACCATTAATCAGCCTTCGGCTTTAATTGCGAATGCGGTAATCGGTAATCCGATATTATGTAATGGCGGAAGTGCTTCCATTCTTGTTAGTGCTAATGGAGGAACTCCAAATTATTCCGGTACTGGAAGCTTCAATGCATTAGCCGGCGTTCAATCTTACACAGTTATTGATGCTAATGGGTGCGCAAGCATTGCATCGATAAACGTAGTGCAGCCAACACAATTAAATTGCTCAATTTCAAGTCAAAACGTAACATGTAATGGATTAAACAATGGTTCTGCTGTTGTCACCGCCAATGGAGGAACACCTAATTACTCTTATTTATGGAGTAATGGTGCAACAACAGCCAGTGTATCCAATTTGGCACCCGGTGCATATTCAGTAACCGTTACGGATGCTAATGGATGTCAAAGCGTTTCGAATGTCAATATTACCCAACCAACCGTATTAACAAGTGCTGTGGTACAAACAGCGAATATCTTATGTTTCGGTGGTACTGGATCTGTGTTTGTATCAGCCAACGGGGGAAGTGCTCCTTATGTTGGAACTGGTAGCCAATCAGTTGTTGCAGGTAATCAATCCTTTACTGTGACTGATGCCAATGGATGTACCTCAGCCTCTTCAATATTAATAACACAACCAACGCAGCTAATCGCTGCTGCAACTCAAACAACACCTATTCTATGTTTCGGTGGACAAGCCACTGTTGCTCTAACAGGAACCGGTGGAACAGGAACTTACACGGGTACCGGATCATTTTTATCGGTTGCAGGAAATATTACTTACACAATTCAAGATGCTAATGGTTGTAGTGCGTCAACAAGTATATTAATAGCTCAACCAACTGCAGTAACCGCTGCGTTCAACAACACGAGCGTAACATGTTTTGGATTAAGTAATGGCAGTTCAGTTGCAAGCGTTACTGGTGGTACTCCAGGGTACACCTACCTTTGGAATACAGGTTCAACAACAAATTCCATCAACAACCAACTTGCTGGCAACTATGTGCTTCAAGTAACAGATGCAAACGGCTGTATTTTTAACTTGAATACTACAATTACTCAACCGGCACCAATCGTAGCAACAGCTAATGTGATTTTACCAATCGCATGTTTTGGTGGTCAAGCAATCGTTCTTGTGAATGGAGCGGGCGGAACTCCAGGATATAGTGGAAATGGTACATTCAATGAATTTGCTGGAACACATACCTATGTATTGATCGACCAAAATGGCTGTATTGATTCTACAACAATTACAGTAACACAACCCGCAGCCTTTACTGCGGTTGCAAGTATTACTTCACCTATTGCATGTTCTGGCGGACAAGCAACTGTTGTTGTAAGTGCAAATGGTGGAGTTGCTCCGTTCAGCGGAACTGGAACATTTACAGTGAGCGCAGGCACATACACATACACTTTAATTGATGCCAATGGATGTGTGGCCACTACAACCATTAATGTAACACAACCAACTCCCCTTGTATTGAGTGCAACCATAGTAAATCCAATTCTTTGCCATGGTGATAGTGCTTTGATTAGCATTGGTGCGAGTGGTGGAACACCTGCCTATTCAGGAATAGGTAATTACTTGGTTCCAGCCGGAAATTATACGTATATCGTGTCTGATCTCAATGGATGTAATAGCACCATAGGTATCCAGGTTACCCAACCTACACTACTCACGAGCTCGGTTGCTAGCACAAACATTTCATGTAATGGGGCAAATGATGGTAGTGCAATAGTCTTTTATTCTGGTGGAACAGCACCATTATCCCCATTATGGTCTACCGGCGCAACAAGTAACAGCATAAACAATCTTGCTCCTGGAAATTATAGTGTAACAATTACTGATGCTAACGGATGTCAAAATGTTCACAACCTAACAATCACACAGCCCAATGTATTACTTGCATCCGCTATTCAAACAGTTCCAATTGCTTGCTTCAATGGAAATGCAACAGTGGTGGTTAGTGCAACAGGAGGTACTAATCCATACACCGGTACTGGAACGTTCTTCCCAACTGCTGGGGTATATAATTATGTAGTAAGCGATGCTCAAGGATGTTCAGATACCGCAACGATTACGATATTACAGCCTACGGCATTAACTGCTACAGCAACAATTGTAAATCCAATCGTTTGTTTTGGAGGCCAGGCCACCGTTAACATTTCAGCTAGTGGTGGTATTGCACCTTATGTTGGTACAGGAAACATAAATGTATCTGCCGGTAATCAATCGTTTACTGTAACAGATGCTAATGGTTGTTCATTTGCAGTCAACTTATTTATTAACCAACCTACTCAATTGCTTACAAGTATAAGCAGTCAAAATGTAAGCTGTTTCAATGCAGGTAATGGAAGCGCAACGGTTACCCCAATTGGAGGAACACCAGGGTATCAATATTTATGGTCGAATACAGATACCACCGCAAGCACATCGAATTTAGTACCCGGATTATATTCTGTAGTTGTTACAGATACTAATGGGTGTCAAAGCACAAACCAAGTTACCATTACGCAACCAAGTCAATTAACTGCTAGCTCAAGCATCAGTTCGCCAGTTTTCTGTTTTGGTGGTAATGCAACAATAAATATAACGGCCGCAGGAGGAACTCAACCCTATACAGGAATTGGTTCATTCTTACAAATCGCAGGAACACAGACATACTATGTTACCGATGCCAATGGATGTGTAGATTCTACCACGATTACCGTAAATCAACCCAATCAGCTTATTGCATTCGCAAATCAAACCACGAATGTGCTTTGTTTCGGGGGTACAGCAACGGTTGCTATTTCTTCCACAGGTGGCACACCTTCATTCACAGGAACTGGAAACTTCACTGTATCTGCCGGATGGAATAATTTTACTGTGACTGATTCATATGGGTGTCAAGATACTACCTCAATCTTTATTAACCAACCAACCCTATTAGTTGCCAATGCAACCTTGGTTTCACCAGTGCTATGTAACGGTGGAACAGCAGCAATAAATATTAGTGCTTCAGGCGGTACACCAGGGTATATTGGACAAGGAAACTTTACCGTAATCGCCGGAACATATACATATAATATATCGGATGCGAATGGATGTACCGCCAGTACGACAATTACCATTACTCAACCGAATACGCTTCAGGCGGTAGCCAATATAACTTCACCAATTGTTTGTAATGCGGGAACTGGTGTAATTACTATTACAGGTATTGGCGGAACAGCTCCTTACACAGGTACCGGATCATTCACTGTACCGGCCGGAACATATACCTACCCGATTACTGATGCAAACGGATGTACTTCTTCAGTGACCATCACAATCAACCAACCACCGGTGTTAACGGTGAGTCTAACCCAAATCAATGTAAACTGTAATGGATTTGCTACTGGATCAATTACAGCTAATCCAGCGGGAGGACAAGGACCATATACATATCTATGGAGTAATAACCAAGTAAGCCAAACGGTAAGCAATCTACTTGCTGGAAGTTATAACGTTGTTGTTACAGACAACCTCGGATGTACCGTATCAGCTAGCGCTACGATTACACAACCTCAAGCGCCAATTTTACTTCAAGAATCACATGTAAATGTATTATGTTTTGGAAATAATACCGGATCAATTAACCTTTCTGTGAGTGGAGGTACCTCCCCTTACACCTACAGTTGGAGCAACAGTGCTACAAGTCAAGATATTCAGAACTTAATTGCGGGAATATACAATGTAACCGTAACAGATGCCAATGGGTGTATTGCTGTAATGAGCATTAATATAACACAACCTGCGTTTCCTCTTACCGTTGGATATACAGTTTCTAACGTATCTTGTTTTGGATATACCGACGGAGCAATCGATGTTACTCCTCAGGGGGGTACAGGACCTTTTACCTATTTCTGGACCACGGGGCAATTTACCCAAGATTTGAATAATATTCCTCCAGGACAATACATCATTGCGATAACAGATGCAAATAACTGTGTAAGTTCAGCACAAATAACTGTTACTCAACCTTTAGCACCATTAAGCGCAAACATAACCCAAGTACCTGTAAGTTGCTATGGATATAATGATGGACAACTCACGGCTAATACACTTGGTGGAACGGCTCCATATAGTTATGTTTGGACACCTACAGGTCAAACAGGTAGCATTGCAAGCGCATTGGCCCCAGGAAATTATATTGTGAATATAACAGACGCCAATGGATGTACTGCTTCAGCGACTGATGTGTTGACAACTCCACCTCCATTTATTGCCTCATTTACTGTAAGTGATAATATTGTGTGCTTACCATCGACGGTGACCTTTACAAATTCGAGCATCGGTAACTTTTCAACGGCATTATGGACGTTCTCGAATGGATTAACGTATTCATCCAATCAATTTAATGTGGACTTTAACAACATTGGTTGTGTAGATGTTACACTATTAATAACCAATACCAATGGATGTACAGCAGATACGACCATTTCAAATGCCGTTTGTGTTGTTCCGGGTCCAACAGCTGCCTTTACTACTGCTTCCCCTGAAATTGACTTTGTCTCTGGTGGAATTGACTTCATAAATAACTCGCAAAACTATACAGGATCCTTATGGCAGTTTGGAGATGGAGGTACATCTACACAGGATAACCCAAGTTACTTTTATCCTGCGTCTACCATTGCGGATTACAATGTGATGCTGGTTGTATATGATATCAATGGATGTACAGATACAGCCTACAATGTAGTTCAAAGCAACGATGTTGTTCGATTAACAGTTCCTAACGCATTTACTCCGAATGGAGATGGATTAAACGATGTCTTTACCCCGATAATAAGTAATTCTGACCAAGTAAAATATTATCGATTTGAGGTTTACAATCGTTGGGGACAACTCATCTTTGAAAGTAATAAACCAGGTGAGGGTTGGGATGGAAAATACAAAGGCAAGTTAAGTCAGTTCGGAGCCTACAATTGGAAAGTAAGTTATGATGTCCCTGATCAAGATTCAATCAATGCAAATGGACATGTAACGCTAGTCAAATAACCGTTCCTTATATAAAAATCGTTTTTGAATGGATTCAAAAGGCCGATAAATATAATAGACGTTACCCTGGTGGATGCGAATTTTTTCTACGTACTTATGATACAATCGATGTTTACTGACGATTTTACCGGTGGTTAAATCGATTTTACCTAACATAGAAATCCCATCTTTCTCGAACAAGGCATAGAGTGCTTGTGTTGATTCATCCTTAAGAATTACACGCTTCCACCCCGATTTATCTTTATGATAGTGAAACAGTAAGGGGGTTGTTCTACTAACTTCCCCCTTAGGAGTATAGACTGTCATTTGATCGGATTGAAAATCTAAGACATAAATACTATCTTGAATTTTAAAAAGGGGGGCAAATGGAACTTTATAGTAAATGGATTGGGTGAAATAATTTGCACCGACCCATATTTGCGCATCTACGCCTGTTTCTATCTCTTTTTGTTTAGCCCACAAACGCGTCCGAACATCAACCCATTTGTATTCAGAGCGGTACAATTCCATCATTAATGGGTCTTCGATATGAATAATTTTACGGTAGCTCGAATCAATTTGATCTAAGGCGAAATAATCAAATGCCGGATAGTACATATTAAAATTCGAGAAAAACAATTTACTCGTTGTTGTATCCACAATAGGAAGTACATAATCAAGGAAATAATCCTTTGGAATTGAAAACAAGGCTATGGAATCACTCTTGTGCGAAATATGATACACCTCTTCTTGACAAATCACATGTATATTATTTCGGTAATCTTTAATTAAATTAATCCCTATTCCATGGATTGACATGCTATCCTTTATACTAATTCCATCATACCACAAAATTGAATTTTTATGCCCCGAACGTTTGGGATACACCAGCAGAATATAATCTCCAGCATCTGTGACTTCAAAATCCGCAACGTGAAATTCTGTCGAATTAAATACCGTATCAGGAATTCCTGGAGCTTTTACAACAACTTGGTCCATCGATTGGCTTTTAATGGGCTTTAAAACCAACTTAATGAACAAGGTATCTAAGGTATTTCTTACGGACTGATACCTGTAACTTAAGGGTTCATACATCGGATGCTCACTACTTACGTAGAATAGTTCTTTTGTATCCAATAGTACGATTTGAGCAAGGCCCGCAACATTCGTCTTACACGTTTGAATGGAATCTTGCAAGCTAAGTGTTAAATTAACATTTGCTATGGGTTCAAGGGAATTTCTATCAATACAGGAAATTTTTACGACGGATTGCGCATATGCAGCTGTAGTAAATATCCAAGAAAGGAGAATTAATAATCGCTTCAATAGGCTTGTTTATATTGACAAACGCTAAACTAGAAAGATTAAAACACTAAACGAAATAATTCCAACCGAAGGTATCCTCAACCTTTCCGATTTTTAGGGCATCTAAGTGTTCTTTTATTCGATTTGAGAGGGTTCGATTCTCCATCGCTGGCAACTTAAATACCTCCTCTTTATAACCGATAATATCAATTTGGGCTAAGGTCGCCGCAGTTCCTGCACCAAAGGCATCTTGCATGGTACCATCACGTAATGCTTGAATTACTTCTTCAACACTTACTTTACGCTCTTCTACAGCAATCCCCCAACTACTGGCTAATTCAAGAATTGATCGTTTCGTAACCCCCCGTAGAATAGTATCTTGCTCTTCTGATGGAGTAATTAGGGTGTCATTAATTTGGAAAACAATGTTCATTGTTCCTGATTCCTCAATGTATTTATGCTCCTTGGCGTCTGTCCATACCAATTGGTGAAAATTATGATCTTGCGCTTGTTTTGCCGGATATAAACTTGCACCGTAGTTCCCTGCAGCTTTAGCTCGTCCTACCCCACCTTGTGCGGCTCGGGTATAGTATGACTCTATTTTAACACGCACAGGTTCTGCATAGTAATTTCCAACTGGAGAAAGTAATATCATGAACTTATAGGTATCCGAAGGTTTAATACCTACCCATGCATCGGTAGCAAACATAAATGGACGGATATACAAGGAATAACCTGGTTTGTTTGGAACCCAACTTGAGTCGATAGAGACAAGTTTTCTGATACATTCTACAAATAACGCTTCAGGAACTTCTGGCATGCACATGCGAATTGCCGACTCATTAAATCGCTTTGCGTTCATATCTGGACGAAAAATAGAAAGTCCTCCATCCTCATGTTTGTAGGCTTTTAACCCTTCAAAAATGCTTTGTCCGTAATGAATAGCTGACATTGCAGGATGCATCGGGATGTCTTGAAAAGGCATGATTTTGGGGTCTTGCCAATGTCCATCTGCATATTCCATTAAAAACATATGGTCGGTAAACACCCGACCAAAGGGAAGGTTATCCCAATCCACTCGGTTAACTGCAGAATCTTTGCATTGCTCAACTGAAATCGTAAGTTCCGATATTGCCATCCTTCAAAAATTGAATGCGAATATACGCTGAATTAATATGGCGAACAACTAATTTTAAGTGAGACAAGGTAATAAATGTTACATTTACTCGTCTTTTCACCCATGCAAAAAAATCCGTTAGATATTCTATCCACCTATTGGGGCTTCTCAGCATTCCGTACAACCCAAGAACCGATAATTCAAGCAGCTTTAGACAACAGGGATGTTCTTGCATTACTTCCTACAGGTGGAGGAAAATCAATTTGCTTTCAGGTTCCGGGGTTAGTTAAAGGTGGACTTACCATAGTTATATCACCGCTTATTGCACTCATGGATGACCAAGTAAAGTCATTAAAATCCAAAGGCATTAGGGCTTCCGCCGTAACCAGTGCTATGGGTTTTAGAGAAATTGATATCCTATTGAATAATGCCGCACTTGGCGCATTCGACTTTCTTTATGTCTCTCCAGAACGCATACAAACGCCCCTTTTTAAAGAACGATTTAAGCAAATGCCTATCAACTTAATCGTGGTTGATGAAGCGCATTGCATTTCCGAATGGGGACATGATTTTCGCCCGTCCTATTTAAATATTCAGAGTTTACGCGACGCTAGACCAACAATACCCATCATGGCCCTAACGGCGACAGCAACCCAACGTGTCAAAGACGATATAATTGAGGTTTTATCTCTGAATAATCCCTACATCCATGAAGTTAGTTTTTATCGGGAAAATTTAAGTTATGAAGTAGTTCGAACACCCAATAAAATGGGAAGTATTATTGCCTATTGCAATGGTAAGGATCACATGACCGGTATTGTATATTGTTCCACGCGTAAAGCGGTTAAAGAATTAGCCAAAGTGTTTATGTCGAATAAACTCTATGCCAGTATGTATCACGGCGGGATGAGCCCTGAAGAACGGAATACTTCACTAAATCAATGGATGGCTGGAATTACCCCGATTATGATTGCTACCAATGCATTTGGTATGGGAATAGATAAACCGAATGTACGTTATGTGCTTCATTATGATTTCCCAGCAAACTTGGAATCTTATGTGCAAGAGGCCGGGCGTGGTGGCAGAGACGGACTCCAAGCACGTTCGATTGTGTTTATTGATGGGACAGAAACGGAGTCATACAACAAAAGATTCCAATTAAAGTTTCCGCCAATTGAACAAATTAAATCATGTTATGAGCACCTGTTGAGTCATTTAAGAATTGCCATCGGATCCGGAAAAAATGAAACGTATCCAATTGACCTCAACCTGCTTGCTAATGAACTTTCAATCAGTTACATTGAAGTGTATAACGTCATTAAAATTCTTGAATTAAATCAAGAACTTCATTTCAATGAATCCAGCTTCCAAGCGCCAAGGGTTAGGCTGTTAGTACACGGGCTGGATTTATATAATTTCCAAATAAAATATCCAGAAACGCACCCGGTTATACAAATAATTGAACGGATTACAGGCCAAGATGAGTTGCATGCGGCGGTGTTCCAAGGAAACAAAGCAGCAAGTATTTTGAAAATCACTGAACAACGGCTCAATGAACTACTAACATTTCTCGATTTGAATGGCATTATTGAATATTCACCTGCAATACACCTTCCAACAGTGACTTTTCTCAATGAACGAAGACCAGATGATTATTTCCAATTATCTTATGAATCCTATACAAAACGAAAAGAATTAGCCCAATTAAAACTTGATTCCGTTAGCTCATACCTCAGTTCAACAAGTTGTCGGTCACAAAACATTTTGACGTATTTCGGACAAGAATCCGAACGGTGTATGGTATGCGATGTTTGTCAGAAAGAAAATATTCCAATTGAGCGAACCGAAGCTTTTATTCTTGATGCATTAACTATTCCGCTCGGATACTTGGAATTAATCGAACGAATCCCTTTGCCTGAAGAGGATTTAAAGCGTGTGATTCGAGACATGCAATTAACTCAGAAAATCCAACTTATCGACGGAAAATTCTACCGTTAAGTAATTTCCTTTTCATGCACAACCTGTTCCCTAGAATTCTTGGGCCTGAACGTATAATGCCCCTACTTTTTTTTGCATTCTTTATTGGTCATGATGTGTTACCTTCACGAACACTTGATTGGCCATTCGAAATGGTAGCCTGCTTGTTAATTATAAGTGTGAGCATTTATTTGAAGTACGCGTTCCGCAGTGTTCAATTTCTTTTGAGTATCGCTTGCTTTCATATATTACTGGGAGTTTTAGCACAAGAAACTAATCCTAAAATTCCAAAGAAATCAAACCACGTTTTTCTTATTCGTGAAATCAAAGAAGGTAAAAACAAGCGAATAAAAGCGATAGCAGAGTTACATCGAATTGACCACCGTTCAATGTATTCAATAAAAGAGAAAACCATCTGTTTTTTTGATACCAGTAAAAAGATCCATCGCGGGGACCTAATCTTCACCACGTCTCCCATTAAAGCAATAGTGAATAGCGAAAACCCCGGAAGCTTTGATATGGAGAATTACTATGCTACCAAAGGAATTCACACGCAATGTTATATAGGAAACGCTTACATTTCAATCGGACACATTAAATCTTGGGATGATTGGATGTTGGAATTAAGGGAATGGTTTAACAGGTCATTCGAATATCATCTGCGCGGCGAAGAACTCGGCTTGGCAAAAGCGCTTTTATTAGGAAACACAACCGAAGTGAGCGACGAAACCAAAAAATCTTTTTCTGCAACAGGTGCGATACATGTACTTGCTGTTTCAGGTATGCACATTGCGTTATTTGCAGAATTAATACTCTGGAGCTTCGGATTATTACCCGGAATTATACGCAAATCTTGGGCGATTTTGTTTGCACTCATTATACTTTGGACTTATGCAGGATTAACGGGATTCTCCCCTTCTGTTATCCGTGCGGTAACTATGTTCACCCTAGTAAACCTCGGAAAAGTATTTCAACGCACTGGAAATCCGAATTACATCTTATTCTGGTGTGGATTTTTAATGTACCTATTTGACCCCGCATGCATATACGACATTGGTTTCCAATTATCCTTTGCAGCTGTTTTTGGCATACAAACCTATAAAGAACGAATTACATCATATTGGACTCCCAAGTCCAAACTCTTTAACTTTGTTTGGGAGCATTCATCCGTGGCTTTAGCCGCACAATTATTTACGGTTCCACTTATACTTTATTATTTCCATAGTTTTCCCAATTATTTCCTGATTGCAAATCTTGGCATAGTAGTCCTATCGGGACTCGCCATGTATCTTGGTTTTGCGTTCCTTTTATTAAGCTGGATTCCTCTTATTGGCAGTTTATTAGGATATATATTCAGTCTTTCTCTTCGACTTATGAATGTATTTATTGGTTGTATTGCCGAGATTCCAGGGGCTGTAGAAGGAGGGTTTTCCTTGCATTTATGGGCACTTCTGTGTGTCTTTATTGTCTTTTTATGGATACTTCACAGTATAGCACCTTTATGGCAAAAATGCGCGGTGGGTTTAATCGTATTGGCAGGACTTAGTTACAGCAGATATCAATACCAAATGGAATCGCACCTTATGATTTTACAAGCAAAACAACCGATTTTGCTGTATAAGCGAAAAACTCATGTTACCCTATTTTGCAGTCCAACCAACACCTCCAACAGCAGGAAGCGTATACTGTCCGATTATCAAAAAATCTATCCGTTTAAAACCATGGAAACATACATATTACAGAACAATTCCACCATAAAAGTCAAGGACAGCGAAATCAAAGTAAACTCGAACTATTTGACGGTCCATGGAAAGGCCTATTATCGGATTGACTTTACATCCAATCGAACTTGGATACTGAGAACAGCATCTAAAAAAGCGCAATTAATTAGTGCAGGAAGTAAACTGGCTTACTAGTTACCTGCTCCAGTCATAGTGAGAATATAATTAACTGCATTTGCGGCATTAACAAATCCTCCGGTGATACAAACCTGTTTCATCTTAAGCTTTTTCTTGCTTCCTGGCACAGTAACTTTCTTTTTGTACGGGGTTGTTGTTTTCATCAATACTTCTTTTACTTGTACAGCTGTCAACGTTGGGAAATAACTTCTAATTAACGCCGCAACACCCGCAGTTGCCGGACATGCCATTGATGTACCTGATGCATCTTCATATTTACCATCTGGAACCGTAGAATATATATCTACCCCTGGTGCAAAAAAATCGACCGTAGTTGCCCCGTAATTTGAAAAGTCTGCCAATATTTTTTTAGGCTTACGAGAGACACTTGAAGCGCCCACGTCAATCCAATTCGGGAAAGTAGTTCCTGACTTAGCAATGCGTGTAGGATATGAATCCTCAATATCTTTGTCTTTCGCATCGTTTCCTGCTGCATGAATTAGCAACACGTCATGATCCATGGCATACTTAACAGCTTCATCCACATATTCCTTGTGAAGAACGTAGTATTTTCCGAAAGACATATTAATTACTTTGGCTCCGTTGTCAACGGCATAACGAATTGCATTGGCTACATCCTTGTCACGCTCATCCCCATTAGGCACGGCGCGAAGCACCATGATTTTAGCATTATTAGCTACCCCATCGATACCAATTCCATTTCCTCTCATCCCGGCAATGATTCCTGATACATGCGTTCCGTGCATGGCATCTGGTCCCTCATAGCGGTTACAACCGTAATATCGTTGCGATAAGTTATTGGGGTCATCCCCAACCACAACTGCCCTAACGCTATCGGCATCAATGGCTGCCATCTTCACTTGCCCTTCGAACATCGTAAGTGCCCCGGAAACCTCATGATCCAATTGTTCAGGTGTCATTGAAATGAAAAACAACTTGCTTCGGCTTTGAATCGCCTTTTCTCTATCATTTTGTGGCGTATAACTATTAATGGCTTCTTTCGAAAACACGCCACCGGATGCATCTTTAACATGCTGAATAAAATCGGCAAACATTTTAACGCCCTGATATGACGCAGCATTCTTTGCAACCTCTTCATCGTATTTTTTCTTCATCGTTTGATACGCTTCAAAACGTGCTTTATCCGCTTCAGAAACTTCATCAGCACGTTTAGATCCAAAATATTTACGCTCAATAAACACCAAACGTTTTAATTCGGATGCTTCATCTTCAATATCCTCAACTGGTCCACCAAGGAAAGACCATCCATTTACATCATCCACATAGCCATTATTGTCATCGTCTTTACCATTTCCTGGAATTTCATCTTCATTAACCCAAATCACATCTTTCAAATCTTCATGATCTGTTTCAACACCACTATCAATTACTGCAACAATAACAGGAATTGACTTTTTCCCGGTAAGAATCTCATAGGCCTCATTGGCCGCCGTTCCATATACTTTATCTTTTTTCGGACTTTTCAAATACCAATTTATTTCCTCTTTGGGTTGCGCAAAACCAAGTGAACTAGTCAATAGAATTGCACTAAAAATGCTAAGTAATGTTTTCATTGAAATTTATTTTAGGTGGCGAAGTTAATAAAATCCTATAATTAATTTTGATGCCAATATAAAGGATGTTTAATCCAATAAAGCGAACAATTATCTTAAATTTGTACCGAAAAAAAATCAAACAAATGATACAAGAAACACAATGCTTAATCATCGGTTCTGGTCCTGCAGGTTACACCGCAGCAATTTATGCAGCGCGTGCAGACATGAAACCGCTTATGTATGAAGGTCTTCAACCCGGAGGACAATTAACCACCACAAATGAAGTAGAGAATTTCCCAGGATATCCTCAAGGAATCAGTGGACCCGAAATGATGGTTCAATTGAGAGAACAAGCCCTTCGTTTTGAAACGGATGTCCGTTCAGGATTTATCACGAAAGTTGATTTTTCAGGTGGAATCCATAAATGTTGGGCGGATGATGGAACAGAAATCCACGCTAAAACAGTAATTATTGCAACAGGAGCCTCAGCAAAATATCTTGGACTTGAAAGCGAGCAAAAATATCTACAAACGGGTGGTGGTGTATCTGCATGTGCCGTATGTGATGGGTTTTTCTATCGCGGACAAGAAACAGTAATCGTTGGTGCCGGAGATTCAGCATGTGAAGAGGCACATTATTTATCAAAACTTTGCACCAAGGTTACCATGTTAGTGCGAAAAGACGAATTCCGAGCATCCAAAATAATGGCGGAACGTGTCAAAAACACACCTAACATTGAAATCCTGTTTAATACGGAAACCGATGAGGTATTAGGAGATGGGCAACTCGTTACTGGAGTACGAGTAAAGAACACTTTGACCGGTGAATTAAAGGAAATTCCATGCACTGGATTTTTTGTTGCGATAGGTCACAAACCAAATACCGATATTTTCAAAGATTTTATTCATTTGGATGAAACGGGTTATATCAAATATGAGCAATTAGGAACTTCTAAAACTAATGTTTCTGGGGTTTTTGTTGCGGGCGACGCAGCCGATAAAACCTACCGCCAAGCCATTACCGCGGCCGGAACCGGGTGCATGGCGGCATTGGATGCGGAACGCTACTTGGCAAGTCAGCACTAGTATTTAACTAATCACATGACTAAAGGGACAGCAATGCTGTCCTTTTTCATTTCAACTCGGTTAATTTTTCGAATAAAAATCACATCTTTTTGTGCAATTAATTCAAATTATAGTGTGGCTAATCCAACGAAAAAAGTAAATTTGCTCGCGAATAAAACTAAACATCCGAAATCATGGATACAAGTTCAAACATAAACTACCTTCCTCTACTAATGCAAGTCGCTGTAGCAGCGGGTTTTGTGGTTTTCACTTTAGTGGCAACCCATTTGTTAAGCCCTCGAGTAAAAACAAAACGTAAAGAAGAAAATTTTGAGTGCGGAATTGAATCGCAAGGTAATGCGAGATTTCCCGTATCTATCAGATATTTCATGACGGCAATTCTATTTGTTTTGTTCGATGTAGAAGTGATTTTCTTTTACCCCTACGCAGTAAATTTTCATCAACTAAAACTAGAAGGGCTTTTAGCTGTTGTATTGTTTGTAGCCTTCTTTTTGGTAGGCTTTATTTACGTTCGTAAAAAAGGAGCATTAGAATGGGAAAAATAGAAGACTTAGAAGTAATTAATGGTGAAGGGTATCAACTTACAACCCTTGACAAAGCCGTAGCCTTAGCGCGATCAAATTCAGTTTGGCCGCTTCCTTTTGCAACCTCATGCTGCGGCATCGAATTCATGGCCACCATGGGTTCTACATACGATTTATCTCGATTTGGAATGGAGCGAATGAGCTTTACTCCCCGACAATCCGACCTCTTGATTGTTGCAGGTACTATTTCTAAAAAATTAGCGCCGGTACTGCAAAAAGTATATGAGCAAATGGCAGAACCAAAATGGGTGCTTTCAGTGGGTGCATGTGCTTCGTCGGGTGGTATTTTCGATACGTACAGTGTACTACAAGGCATTGATCGAATTATCCCAGTAGACGTTTACGTGCCTGGTTGTCCTCCAAGACCAGAACAAATTATTGATGGTGTTATGAACATTCATAGACTCGTCAAACATGAACCCATGCGCAGACGCTACAGCGAGGAATACCGTCATCTATTGGGGAATTATGAAATCGAAGTAACCAATGCCGACAATGACAAATAACACACTACTTGATGCGTTGCAAGTCCAACTTGGATCCAAGATTATCACTTCAGAAGTGCTTTACGATACCCTTGTTATTGAAATCACACCTTCTGAAGCGTTCGACGTAATTAAACTTTTAAAGAACGACGCTGCGCTTTCTTTTAATTTTTTAACCTTGATCGGCGCTGTTCATTATCCGGAAGAAAAAGGAAGAGAATTATGCGTGGTATATCACTTACACAGTTGGAAAAATGCCATTCGTCTTCGCATCAAATGTTATCTCTCTCAAGAGAATCCGAGCATTAAAAGTTTAACCGCCTTATTTGATGGGGCTAATTGGCAGGAACGAGAAACATTTGATTTTTTCGGAATTCAATTTGAAGGACATCCGAACATGACGCGAATACTTAACATGGATGAAATGGATTACCACCCGATGTTAAAACAGTATCACCTGGAGGATGCGACAAGAGAGGATAAAGATGACCGATTTTTTGGACGTTAATTGTTGAATGATGGAACAAACAGACAATCTTATAAAACTTTCGAATGGCCAAGTGCTTTCAAAAGAAACCATTGATGGCGATATCGCAACGATAAATTTTGGTCCAACCCACCCTGCTACGCATGGGATTTTTCAAAATATTTTAACTGTTGATGGGGAAAAAATCCTAACGTCAGAACAAACTGTGGGTTATATTCACCGTGCATTTGAAAAATTAGCTGAACGCAGGCCTTACAATCAAATTACGCCAATCACAGACCGTTTAAATTATTGTTCTTCACCGATCAATAACTTAGGATGGCACATGACAGTGGAAAAATTACTTCAAGTAGAAGTTCCAAAGCGTGTTCAGTACATGCGTGTCATTATAATGGAATTGGCTCGTATTGCAGACCATTTAATTTGTGATTCGATTATTGGTGTAGATACGGGAGCATTGACTAGTTTCTTCTACCCATTCTCCGAGCGTGAGAAAATCTACGAGCTTTACGAAGAAATGTGTGGGGCTCGCTTAACTACAAATATCGGTCGAATCGGTGGTTTTGATAAGGATTTTACTCCGGTTTTCCACCAAAAACTAAAAGAATTCCTTCGCACATTCCCAAAAGCTTTTGAAGAGTGGAACGGAATGCTTGAACGCAACCGTATTTTTATGGATCGTACCAAAGGAGCAGGTCCAATTTCCGCAGAGCGCGCTTTAGCGTACGGTTTTACTGGACCAAATCTTCGTGCAGCAGGAGTGGATTATGATGTTAGAGTAATGCATCCATATTCATCTTATGAAGATTTCGATTTTACCATTCCAGTGGGTGTACATGGTGATACCTATGATCGATTCATGGTGCGACAAGAAGAAATCCGTCAGAGTTTACGTATTATCCACCAAGCATACAATAATTTACCTGAAGGTCCATTCCATGCTGAGATTCCCGAGTTTTTCTTGCCAGAAAAAAAGGATGTTTACAACAACATGGAAGCCTTGATTTATCATTTTAAAATTGTGATGGGTGAAAGCGATGTGCCGGTTGGAGAAGTTTATCATAGCGTGGAAGGCGGCAATGGAGAATTAGGCTATTTCCTAATTAGCGACGGTGGAAGAGCGCCTTATCGACTACAATTTAGAAGACCTTGTTTTATTTATTATCAAGCCTACCCTGAGATGATTTCAGGAGCGAACATTAGCGATGCGGTTATTACCTTAAGTAGCATCAACGTGATTGCTGGCGAATTAGATGCATAAGATATGAGCCATACCTCACAACCCGTATTTGACCCCAATGAAGTTGTTGTTTTTTCAGATGCAATGATGCAACAAATGACTGAGGTGGTTAAAAAATTCCCTCAGGACAAAGAAAAAAGTGCCCTTATCCGAATCTTACACATTGCCCAAGCTGAATACGGTTGGGTAAGCGTTCCAGTAATGAATAAAATTGCTGAGTTTCTTAAAATTCAAGCCATTGAAGTATATGAGGTGGCTACATTCTATACCATGTTTCACCTGCAACCCGTTGGAAAGCACGTATTAGAAGTATGTCGTACCGGACCATGTATGCTCGTTGGAAGTGATCAACTCATTGAACACATTGAAAAAAAACTAAACATTAAAGTAGGTGAAACCACGTCTGATGGCATGTTTACGCTAAAAACAGCTGAATGCCTTGGTGGCTGCGGCTATGGTCCCTTACTTCAATGTAGAAATAAATACCACGAGCATTTATCAATAGAAAAAGTAGATGCCCTAATTGAACAATACCGAAACGGTGAAATCCAGTAAGCCCGATTGATATGAAAAACAGAAGATTGTTATTAGAACACATAGATGTTCCTGGAATAGAAGGAATCGATGTGTATGTCAAGCATGGTGGATATGCTTCTCTTGAGAAAGCACTAAAAAAGATGTCTCCTGATGAGGTGGTTGAGGAAGTCAAAAAATCCGGATTGCGTGGTCGTGGAGGCGCTGGTTTCCCAACGGGAATGAAATGGTCCTTTCTAGCCAAACCTGAAGGTGTTCCAAGATATTTAGTTTGTAACGCCGATGAATCTGAACCCGGTACATTCAAGGATCGGTATTTAATGGAAAAAATTCCGCACCTGTTGATTGAAGGGATGATTTTATCTTCGTTTGCTTTAGGTGCAAATCAGTCGTTCATTTACATCCGTGGTGAATTCATGTATGTGTTGAATATTCTAGAAAAAGCAATTGCTGAAGCCTACTCAAAAGGATATTTAGGAAAGAATATTTTGGGAAGCGGCTACGATTTAGATTTAGTAGTGACTCCTGGTGGAGGCGCTTACATTTGTGGAGAAGAAACAGCATTGCTTGAATCACTCGAAGGAAAACGAGGAAATCCGCGCATTAAACCACCGTTTCCTGCGGTTAAAGGACTATGGGGTTGTCCTACTGTTGTAAACAACGTAGAATCAATTGCTGCTGTAGTTCCTATCGTCCGCGACGGAGGTGATGCATATGCAGCCATAGGGATAGGCCGAAGTACAGGAACCAAATTAATTTCAGCTTGTGGTAATTTGGCAAGACCCGGTGTGTATGAAATCGACCTGGGATTAAGCGTAGAAGAATTTATATACGGAGACGATTATTGTAGAGGTATAGCTAATGGAAAACAATTGAAAGCTTGTGTTCCTGGAGGTTCTTCCGTTCCTATTTTACCCCACTTTTTAGTAACAAAAACAGCTGCTGGCGAGAATCGATTAATGACCTATGAAAGTTTGGCTGAAGGTGGATTTGCAAGCGGATCTATGCTAGGTTCAGGTGGATTTATCGTATTCGATGAAGATCAGTGTATTGTAAGAAATACATGGAATTTCGCACGGTTTTATGCCCATGAATCGTGTGGACAATGTTCACCTTGTCGGGAAGGTACCGGTTGGATGGAAAAAGTATTGTCTCGGATTGAACACGGACAAGGCCATATGCATGACATCGACTTACTCGCGGACATTAATAAGAAAATTGAAGGAAATACAATTTGTCCTTTAGGTGATGCTGCTGCATGGCCTGTTGCTGCCGCAATTCATCATTTCAGAGAAGAATTTGAGTGGCACATTAAGCATCCTTCTGAGGCTCAGACAAGAAACTATGGTTTAATTCAGCAACCTGTGGTTGCCTAACGTATTGATGATGGTAAAAGTAACAATCGACGGAATCGAAGTTGAGGTAGAACCAGGAACGAGCATCTTAAATGCTGCGCGAAAAATCGGTGGTGATGTAGTTCCACCGGCCATGTGCTACTACAGTAAACTTCCTGGAACGGGTGGTAAATGCCGAACGTGTTTAGTAGAAGTGGCTGCCGGATCTGCGGCCGACCCTAGACCTATGCCAAAACTAGTTGCATCATGCTCTACCCCAGTACAAGACGGGATGGTCGTAAATAATAAGACCAGTGAGCGCGTTCACAGCAACCGAGGTGGCGTAGTTGAATTCCTCCTTGCAAATCATCCCTTAGATTGTCCAATTTGTGATCAAGCGGGTGAATGCCACTTACAAGATTTAGGATATGAGCACGGAAGCGCAAAAACTCGGTATGAGGAAGAGCGCAGAACCTTTGATCCTATTGATATAGGTAACAAAATCAAATTGCACATGAATCGATGCATCCTTTGTTATCGGTGTGTATTTGTAGCGAATCAATTAACTGAAAATCGAGTGCACGGTGTGCTACATCGCGGAGAACACGCAGAAATTTCAACCTTTATAGAACAAGCAGTTGATAACGACTTCTCAGGAAACATGATTGACGTTTGCCCGGTTGGAGCCTTAACCGATAGAACGTTTAGATTTAAAAGCCGCGTGTGGTTTTTAAAACCTATGGAAGCAGAAAGATCTTGTTCCAAGTGTTGTGGAAAAGCTGTGGTTTGGATGTTTGGCAATGACATTTACAGAGTTACTGCACGAAAAGATAAATACGGCGAAGTAGAAGACATTGACGGTAAAACAGCATGGTTATGTAATGATTGTAGATTTGAACATAAAAATGCGAATGATTGGAATATTGCTGGACCTCGCGTGATTAATCGCCATTCGGTAATCTCACAAGGGAAATATGCCACAAGTATGGATAAACCCGTTAAACGTATAGGCTAATGGAAACATTTTATTGGATAGATAAACTGGTACTAGTGTTGGTGCTTTTTCTAATCTCCTTAGGAATTGCTGCATACCAAACCTATTTTGAGCGTAAACTCGCAGGATGGATACAAGACCGCGTAGGACCGGACCGTGCAGGTCCCTTCGGAATATTGCAACCGATTGCGGATGGAGTAAAAATGTTCATGAAAGAAGATTTTACCCCAGCAAATGCAGATAAATGGTTGTTTATTTTAGGACCTGGTATCGCCATGTTCACCTCCCTTATTACCAGTTCAATTATACCATGGGGAACAGATTTACAGCTTTTCGGAAGATCCATCTCCCTTCAAGTCGCAGAAATCAATATCGGAATCTTATTTGCCTTTGGAATCATCTCAATCGGTGTTTATGGTATTATGATTGGAGGTTGGGCTTCTAATAATAAATATTCCCTTTTTGGCGCCATTAGAGCATCATCTCAAATGATATCATATGAATTAGCGATGGGGATTTCCGCCATTACCATTATTATGATTTCCGGAAGCCTCGATTTACGCGCCATTGTTGAAAGCCAACACGGTATGAATTGGAATATTTTTTACCAGCCTGTTGCTTTTGTGGTATTTTTCATTTGTGCCCTTGCAGAAACCAACCGTGCTCCATTTGACTTGCCTGAGTGTGAGAACGAATTAATCGGAGGATATCACACAGAATATAGTTCAATGAAATTAGGTTTATTCCTCTTTTCAGAATACGTTGCCATGTTTGTATCCTCAGCCCTAATGGCTATTCTTTTCTTTGGCGGATACAATTTCCCTGGAATGGATTATTTAAAAGATAGTCCGAACCTCTTGTCTATTATTAGTGTAATGGTGTTTTTTGCGAAAATTTTCGGTTTCATTTTTGTCTTTATGTGGATTCGTTGGACTATACCACGGTTTAGATTTGATCAGTTAATGCACTTGGGTTGGAAAGTTCTGATTCCAATTGCGTTAGTTAATATGCTAATCACTGGATTTGTAGTTGCACTTTACGAACATTGGTTTTAATCAGTTATTATGGAAAGTCTTACCAATAGAAAAGTAGTTGTTTCGGATAAACCCATGACCTTCATGGAGAAACTATATATTCCTGCGATTATCAAAGGAATGCTTGTTACGTTCCGACATATTTTAATGCGTAGAAAAACGGTAAAATATCCGGAAGAGATACGTGAATTCGCCCCGGTTTATCGTGGCATGCACGTATTGAAACGCGATGAACAAGGACGTGAAAACTGTACGGCCTGTGGACTTTGCGCAGTTGCTTGTCCAGCTGAGGCAATTACAATGACTTCTGCCGAACGAACCAAGGATCAAAAAGATCTATACCGTGAAGAAAAATACGCCTCCATGTATGAGATTAACATGTTGCGCTGTATTTTTTGCGGATTATGCGAAGAAGCTTGTCCGAAGGAAGCGATATTTTTAACTGACCGCCTAGTTCCTACCCAATTTGAACGTGGTGAATTTATTTATGGAAAAGACAAGTTAGTAGAATCGTTAGATAATCGCATCGATATTACTAAAAGACAATTCACGGGAAAACGAGGTACAATATGATAGCAACTATAATAACTCAACTTTTGGGTGCCTTAGCAGTGGCGTCCGCTATGATGGTGGTGCTCAGTAAGCATCCAGTGCGCAGTGTACTTTATTTGGTCGTGACCTTCTTCTTCATTTCTGGACTTTACATTATGATGAATGCACAGTTTTTAGCCATTGTAAACATCATCGTTTATGCCGGAGCAATCATGGTCCTGTTCTTATTTGTATTGATGCTTTTGAACTTAAATAAGGATGCTGAACCTAAAACTCCAACTATTATATGGATTATTTCAACGGTTGCGGGCGGAATTCTTTTCCTTGTGCTTGTTGCAGCCCTAAAGGATATTGTATTGGTTAGTCAGAAAGATGATTTTGCGCCTATTTCTAATATCGGATTAGTGGAAAACCTTGGAAACACCTTGTTTACAAAATTTGTCGTTCCGTTTGAAATATCAAGTATCCTGTTCATTTCTGCAATGGTCGGAGCTATTTTACTTGCGAAACGTGATAAACCAACAATAGATTAATATGGGATCATCAGCAACTGTGAATATTGACTTTTTTGTCATCTTATCATCCTTACTTTTCGTAATTGGTGCTTTTGGCGTAATGATTCGTCGAAACATGATTGTATTGTTAATGTGCATCGAACTTATGTTGAATGCCGTTAACTTACTTTTCGTTTCTTTCTCAACCTACTACGGAAATGCGGATGCCCAAATCTTCGTCTTCTTTATCATTGTTGTAGCTGCGGCTGAAGCAACGGTAGGTCTTTCGATTCTAATTCTTGCTTATCGTCATTTGCGCAGCATAGACGTAAGTATATTCAATAAATTAAAAGGATAATCATGTCGATATCAATGCTCTTAATTAGCTTGCTGTGTTTGCCCCTTTTAGGAGCGCTCATTAATGGATTATATGGTAAGCACCTTTCTAAAGGAATTTCAGGTGGGATTGGCACGGCAATGGTTGCTATCTCGTTTCTGATTGTTTTAACGTTCTTTGGACAAATTTCGGAACCTGTAAAAGTAACCCTGTTTCGACTTATTCATTTGGATAGTTTTGACATCAATGTCAGTTTCCTTATTGATCAACTGTCTATTTGGATGGCACTCATTATCACAGGAATTGGTACCTTAATTCACCTGTTCTCCATGGGTTATATGAAGCATGATGAAGGATACTATAAATTTTTCACCTACCTAAACCTATTTATTTTCGCGATGTTGTTGCTCGTTTTGGGAAGTAACTACTTCGTTCTTTTCTTCGGTTGGGAAGGTGTAGGAATTTGTTCATTCTTACTCATCGGCTTTCACTACAGCGATCCAATTAAAGGAATTTCCAATAGCCTGGCGGCAAGAAAAGCGTTTGTAATGAATCGAATTGGAGATGCTGGGTTAGTATTTGCAGCCTTCATGCTCTTAAACACGTTTCATACGCTAGAATTTGATGGTATCGCTAAGATGATCAAAGAAGGTGGTGTTGAAGGCATCTCAATGAACAGCATACTTATTATTGCTATTACGCTGTGTTTGTTTTTGGCAGCTACAGGAAAAAGTGCTCAAATTCCATTATTCACTTGGTTACCTGATGCCATGGCCGGACCAACTCCCGTGTCGGCTTTAATCCATGCTGCAACCATGGTTACAGCAGGAATCTATATGGTAACTCGTTCGAATTTCTTGTTTGAGTTGGCACCATACGCTAAAGATGTGATGTTGTACATTGGTATTGCAACGTCATTAGTTGCAGCATTTATGGCCCTTCGTCAAAATGATATTAAAAAAGTACTCGCCTACTCTACCGTGTCTCAATTGGGATTAATGGTTGTGGCCTTAGGACTTGGAGCGTATACTGTTGCTATTTTTCACGTAACCACGCACGCCTTCTTTAAAGCCTTATTGTTCTTGGGTTCCGGAAGCGTTATCCACGGAATGTCGGATGAACAGGATATTCGTATGATGGGTGGTCTGCGTAAAATCATGCCTATTACCCACCTAACGTTCTTAATTGGCACCTTGGCAATCTCTGGATTCCCACTGTTATCCGGGTTCTATTCGAAAGATGAAATCATTGGACATTTGTTTGCTGAAAACCCAATGCTTTATGGGGTTATTATGTTTTCGGTAGTATTGACCGCAGTATACATGTTTAGGTTATATTTCTTAACCTTTCATGGAGAGTTTAGAGGTACAGCACATCAGAAAGATCACGCGCATGAAAGTCCAATTTCAATGACACTCCCTTTAATGGTTTTAGCTGTACTATCGGTATTCGGTGGCTTGCTTAATTTACCTGGATTGTTTTTACATCAAGGAGCACATTGGTTAAATCATTATTTATCGGGAGCAGCTGGACTTGGTTTAATTGAACATCCCGAAGTGGCAGTGAATACCACATTGCTTTTGATGGGTGTTGCTTCTGCAGTGAGTATTACTGTTTTGATTTGGGCTTATGTAACATATGCAAAACAAGGTTCCCTTGCAAAAGCTGATTCGGATCTTCAGGGGTGGGAATTGCTTTCTTCTAAGAAATTATATTGGGATGAGCTTTATCATGCGCTAATCACAAAACCAACGGAGTGGTTAGGTGAACAACTAAAACAAGTGATAGAAATCAAGGTACTTAATGCTGGAATTTTTGGATTAGCTGCACTCACTGAAAAAACCGGAAATCAAGTACGGAAATTACAAAATGGGCTAGTATCCAGCTACCTCTTTTGGATGGTTATCGGTCTTATTATGCTTATCGTGTCTTACCTTATAAATACAATACATTGGAACTAGTACTAATCCCTCTGCTTCTTGGAATTCTTTCCTTTTTCATCCCGAGTAAATGGGTGAAAAACACAAGTATATTATTTGCGCTTATTTCACTAGCGCTTGTGTTGGTTCGATTGGGTTCTTTCGACCCGCGATATATGGAATATATTTTTCATACCGGTAAAGTGTTCAAATTAGGACTGACCTTTGAAATGGCATATGATGGGATCGGAATCGTCATGCTTTCTTTAAGTAACTTGGTTATCTTTTTAGTTGCCTTGGCCAATTACAACAGAAGCGAGGCGAATTCGCCACTCTTTGCAGGACTCATGTTTATTATGCAATTTGGGCTCAATGGATTGTTTGCTTCTCAAGATGCCGTACTCTTTTACGTATTTTGGGAATTCACGCTGATCCCTGTATTCTTAATGTTATATTGGTTCGGAGCTAAGAAAAATCAACAAAACTTGCTGAAATTTTTCTTATACACTTTATTTGGGTCGCTATTCATGCTACTCTCCATTTTGGCTATTGGTGTATATAGCACGTCATATGCTTATGAGGCGATTCAGTACACCGCGATACCTGCAAAATATGCCTGTTGGATTTTTACCGGATTTTTAATTGCATTCGCTGTCAAAATCCCACTTTTCCCATTCCACACTTGGCAGCCTAACACCTATTCAACCGCTCCTATGGCTGGAACCATGCTTTTATCCGCCATTATGCTTAAGATGGCATTATTCGGAATGATAAAATGGATGATTGGATTGAATCAAAGCGCATTAACCTATTGGCAATGGCCGGTAATTATCCTTGGAGTAATCGGGATTTTATATGGTGCGTTCATTGCGATGCGTGAAGTAAATATCCGCAAGGTATTTGCATTTGCTTCCATTAGTCACTTAGGGTTAATTGCAGCAGGAATTATGGTATTCTCCCTGGATTCAATACAAGGAAGTATAATTCAAATGGTTAACCACAGTTTAATCGCCATTGGATTGTTCCTTGCGGCAGGCATCATAGAAGATCGCTTGGGAACCACTAACTTACGAGAGATGGGCGGTATTGCTAAAATTGCGCCCCGATTTGGCTTTTGGTTCGGAGTGATTTTGTTTATTTCGTTATCTGTTCCTATGACCGCGGGATTCATTGGAGAATTTCTTTTGATTAAGGCTGTTTTTGATTTTAATGTATGGATGGGGATTTTATCTGCCTTAACGTTGGTTATTGGTGCCGTGTACATGATTCGAGCATATCAGATGAGCAGCATGGGTGCACCAACGATTACAACGTTTACCGATTTAAAATGGAATGAAGTCTCGGTATTCGCATTGATCGCTATACTGGCTGTAACTCTCGGTTTGTACCCCGATTTTATATTTTCTATTGTTAAACCAAGTATCAAGCACATGCTCGAAGCAGGAGCCGATACCCAACTCATCATCAAATAATGGATGCGTTATTGATCATCTTTTTAACCGGTTTAATCTCCTTGTTTTTGGGGATGATGAAAAAACCGGCGTATGCCTTAGGTCTAAATTTACTTGGATTAAGTGTCGCCTTTATCCTTTTTTGGAATTACGCTTCGTACGTTTCTATCTTGAAAAGTTACGCGGGAAGTTTGGTGTTTAATGGACCCCAAATTTACTTGAGTTTGATGGCTATTTTATTTACTGGACTGGTGCTAATTGGTGGTTACGCGATGCAATCAAAAGATAAATCACATTACGCGGACATTACTTCACTTATGATGTTCTCCTTGACAGGAGGACTCTGTTTGATTGGGTTTAAAGATTTTTTCATGTTTTTTATTGGCCTTGAGATCCTTTCAATTCCTGTTTATGTACTTGTTGGGAGTAGAAAAGCGGAACATTTGGCTTCTGAAGCTGCCTTAAAGTACTTCTTTACGGGTTCGTTTGCAACGGCAATTTTACTCTTCGGTATTGCATTAGTTTTTGGTGCCACAGGTAGTTTCAATTTGAATGAAATTGGATTCGCTGTGATGAGCGGACTCTATACCCCTGCCTTAATGATTGCAGGCGTACTTTTGATTATTGCCTCCTTACTATTTAAAGTTGGTGCAGTTCCATTTCATTTTTGGAATGCTGATGTATATGAAGGAAGTTCGAAAGGAGTTATGGCATATATGTCCACCGTCGTAAAAATTGCAGGGTTTATTGCGTTGTATAAGTTGATAAAAACAACCTTCGGTAATTTAAGCGATCAGTGGATGTATTTTATGTACGCTGTAATTATTGCCTCATTGTTTATCGGATATTTATCGGGATTGAAACAAACTTCTTTGAAACGCTTGATGGCATTTTCAGGAATTAGCAATACCGGAATCGCCCTTCTATCCATAATGAATGGAACTCAATCAGGCGAACGCAGTTTAGTTATTTTCCTTCTTGGGTATGGTGCCAGCTCACTGATTCTGTTATTTATTTCTCAAGTTGTTTCTGAAGAAGACGATCAAATTTCTTCGCTTGAGGGAATCGGATATAAAAATCCGTTGTTAGGTTTTAGCTTGTTAGTTGCACTCCTTTCCCTAAGTGGCATTCCGCCGTTCACAGGGTTCTTTGGTAAATTTCTTTTGATAAAAGACATCATTCAATTACATCCAGTACTAGGAATTGCTGCAATTTTGAGTTCCGTGATTGGCGCGTATATATATTTAAGACTAATCCTTCTAATATTTTCAAAGCGTACTCCTGCTGAAAAAATATCTTTGGATTGGAAATTGGCTTTGGTTCTTATCTCCTCATTGGTCTTGTTATTTGCAGGCTGGATGTTAATTTTATAATTCCGCGTTAAACCTGATAAACAAGGAGTTCTGACAAATACCCATGTTTATTTCGACTGTATATTAACCCTGTGTTTCGTTTTTTTTACTTATATTTGGGCTCAAAATAATTTTGACTCAATGAAGCAAAACGAATTCCCATGTTATAAATACCTTATAATAGGTTTTTTATTCTTAAGTCCACTTTTCGCTTTGGCACAACCCATTGCTACAAATGATATTGCCTCTGGAAACGAAGACCAAATCATTTCCATTACGGCTATTCAATCAAATGATCTGGCTAATGGAGGTACCTTGGTTACATCTACCATCGATATAAATACAATCGCTCCAGGTATTCAATCGACATTCACGAGTCCGAATGGACAATGGTCTGCGGATTTTTTCACGGGAAATATATCGTTTGTTCCAAATTTACATTTCAATGGCGTTGAATCAATTAACTATACGATAAACAACAGTTTAGGTCAAACTTCAAATACTGCACAAATTTCCGTGAATTTAGCGGCGATCAATGATGCACCGGTTACACACAGCAATTACCTTTCAATTACCGAAGATGCTGGATTGCAAACTGGAAATTTATTAGCCAATGGTGATTATGACGTTGAAAATACTGTACTTTCTTGTAATATTCTCCCGATTGTAAATTCCTCAAACGGAGTGTTTACTATAGCGGCCAACGGTTCATTTACATACACGCCCAATGCAAATTATTTTGGAACAGACATGGTTGTAATTAGCGTTTGTGACAACGGTAGTCCATTGCCAATTGCTTGCTCAACCGATACCTTATTTATTGATGTTACACCAATTAATGATGCGCCTTCATTGAATAATGACAACTACACGGTCGATGAGAATTCAATAAATATTCTTAATCAACTTTCCAACGATAATGACATCGATAATCCGTTGTGGTTGACCACCGTTGAGATACTCTTTGGACCTGTACATGGTTCGGCTACGATTCTAAACGGAGAAGTGATGTACACCCCAACCATTGGTTTCAATGGACAAGATTCAATCTATTATCAAGTATGTGATTCTGCTGCTCCTTTGGTTAGCGCATGTTCACAAGCATGGATTTACATTACTGTATCACCGTGTAATCTCAATCCATCCGCAGATTGCGATGGAGACGGAGTAACCAATGCGACGGAATTGACTGATAATACAGACCCTAATAATCCGTGTGAATACCTAGTGGCAAGTCAAACCTTAACCTATGGTCCGGTATGGGTAAATGCAGATTGTGATGGTGACGGATACACAAATGGCGTAGAATATGGAATGGGATATGCCATCGATGATGATTGCTCTTTTCCATATGTAGCTCAAAATGCAACGCCAAATGTAGCTTGGAATGCCTTAGACTGTGATGGCGACGGGGTAACCAACGGAGATGAAATTATTTCAGGTTCTAATGGCACCGATCCGTGTTCATTGTATGCAATTAGCATAACTCTAACTCCTTCTAATGCTTGGTTAGCCGATGATTGCGATGGTGATGGAGTTACCAATAGTGATGAAATAACGGATAATACCAATCCTACAAACCCTTGTTCGTTAATTCCTGGAAGTATTACAGCAACACAAGATGCCCTTTGGTTCTTCTTAGATTGTGATGGTGATGGTGTACAAAATGCGGACGAATTAGAAGATAGCACCTATTATTTAGACGTTTGTAATTATATTGCTGCGAGTATTACCATGCCACAAACATCGGTTTGGATGAATGAAGATTGTGATGGGGATGGCGTGTTAAATGCTGCCGAATTAACGGATGGCACCAACCCACAAAGTGGTTGTGATTTTTTAGCATCTAGTCAATCAGTGCCCACAAGTGCTGCATGGAATGCTTGGGATTGCGACCAAGACGGTGTAACCAATGCCACGGAGCTGACAGATAATACAGAGTTAACCAATCCGTGTAGTTTTATTTCTGCAAGTATTACACTTCCAATTGGTGCAACATTCAATAACGCAGACTGCGATGGAGATGGTCTAACCAATGCGTATGAATCGACAATTACAACTGAAGTATTCAATCCTGATACGGACGGAGATGGAGTGAACGACGGGAGCGAAGTTAATCAAGGAAGCGACCCACTTGATCCATGTGATCCTTCACCAACATTGACGACATGTTTTACTGATTTAATTTTCCCTGAAGGTATTTCTCCGAACGGTGATGGTAAAAATGACAATTGGACCATTACAGGAGCGGATTACTATGAAAACAATCATCTGAAAATCTACAATCGTTTTGGTACGGAAGTGTATCATAAAGAGAAGTATATCAACGAATTCGTAGGAAAAGCAAATGTTTCCACCTTAGGAGGTGAAATTCTCCCGGATGGAACCTATTTCTATGTTTTTGACAAATTCAACAATGGAGAAGACGTTGAAAAGGGAGATTTATACATCAAGAACTAAGGTTTACAATACAGGAAAAGTTATGAAAAAAATAATCATACTCGCTGCATTAGTCATTACTAATTTGGTAAATGCCCAGCAAGACCCTCAATTTACACAGTACTTTGACAATTTCTTGCATGTTAATCCCGCGTATGCAGGAAGTTCAGGCATGTTAAGTGCAACGGCAATCCACCGCGAACAATGGGTTGGATTTGATGGTGCACCGCGCTCAACTACCATGAGCCTGCATACTCCCTTGAATTATCGATCAGTTGGCCTGGGACTAACGGCAGTAAACGATATGATCGGACCGATTCGTCAAACAGCAGTTTATGCTGATTTCTCGTATACGCTCAAATTAGGAAAAACTGCACGCTTAGCCTTGGGGTTGAAGGGTGGTGTGAATATGCTTAATGTTAATACATCCGAATTTAATGATGTTCAAGCGGATGACCCCGCGTTCGCGAATGTTCAAAATCAAATCACTCCAAACGTTGGTTTTGGGGTTTATTACCACGACGAACATTTTTTCTTAGGTCTTAGTTCTCCACGACTCATGGAAGGGTCTACAAGCTCTACTACATATCGTGAGCAACGTCATTATTTTGGAATTGTTGGTGGTATTTTTCCAGTAAGTGCAAAATGGAAACTTCGTCCAAGTGTTCAGGTTAAAGCTGCCATGGGTGCTCCTATGAGTATGGACATTTCACTAGCCGGTATTTTCAATGATAAACTTTGGATTGGTGCAATGAATCGTTTGAATGCTGCCGCAGGTGGTTTTGTTCAATATCAAATTACCCGACAATTTAGATTAGGACTTGCCAGTGAATATGGCTTAACACCCATTAGAAATTATAATAATGGAACCTTCGAAGTCCTCATGTCTTATGACTTCAACTACAAAAAATCTGACGTTAAATCCCCTCGATACTTTTAAGCTTAGTAATCATGGTTAAACAACTAACACTTTTATTTTCATTTTTCCTTACAACCATTGCGTTTTCTCAAGGGAATAATCCATATTTCGCTATAACACCAGCTAAGTTCAATGCCGACGATGCCGAAATTGGAGTGTACAAAAATGCCGGTAACAATTCCTTGATTTTAGTTTCTAGTAAAGAATGGGGAATCGTGAAGCGTGTAAATGGAAACGACCAACATTTCTTTAACTACTTTACCGTTGATGCCAAAACAAATAAAGTAGGTAAATTTCAACGTAAATCGAATAGTAAATTCAATGAAGGACCGCTTTGTTTTACACCGGATGGAAAACGTGTTTTTTTTACACGAAATTCCAAAAAGAAAAACTTGGCTACCCAAAAAAGAGAACTCATGTTATTTACCGCAGAAGTTAGTTCAAAAGGTAAATGGAGCAATATTACACCGTGTAATATCAATAATATAATGTACTCTGTTGGGCATCCGGCTGTTTCAAAAGATGGAGATTATATTGTGTTTGCATCCGAAGCCCCGGGTGGACAAGGCGGGACCGACCTGTATGTTGCATCGTTAGATGCAAAAGGTACCATTGGAGATCCAATTAATTTAGGTCCAAAAGTAAATACTACTGGAAATGAATTCTTTCCATGGTTTAGTCCAGAAGGTCAATTGTTCTTTTCATCGAATGGATTGAAAGGACTAGGTGGATATGACTTGTTTGTTACAGAATTGAAGAATGGTAAAGATGTATTCAATCCTATGAATCTCGAAGCGCCAATTAATAGTTTATCCGATGACATCGCTATCGTTTATCACGAAGATATGAAAGGCTTTATGAGTTCAAATCGCGAAAAGAATAATGACAACATCTACAGCTTTTCGCAACTTAGACCAATTGTATTTAAAGTTATCATGTCTGGTACAGTGACGGATTTAAACACGAATGACACACTGAGAGATGCTACTTTAAATATCAAAAACCAAAAAGGAGACATCGTTGCTACCCTCGTTACAGATGCAAAAGGTGGATATAATGTAAACCTGGAGCCTGATCAAACGTATACGGTTGAAGTTCAAAAAGAAAACCACAAAAATGAACAGTTTAATTTAAATACTGATTTCAATACGCCTAAAGTAAAGCAAAATGTAGCCCTGGAAAACAGACCTAATGTTACATATAATGGGATTGTTACAGACACTAAAACCAAAAATGTACTTGAAGGCGTAAAAGTCACACTCAAGGACTTAAGTTCAGGAAAGGAGATTTTAATTACAAACTCAGACGTGAACGGTGGCTTCACAAAAGCTTTTCAAGATTTGAAATATGGTGCAACCCAAAAATTTGAAATTAAACTTGAAAAGAAAGATTATGCCACGAAGTTAATCGATTTTGGCTATACCCCTACTCAAACTGGTACTGTTAGCATTAATGATTTGATTGATTTGAGTATAGGTAAAGTAGAAGTTGGTGTTGATCTATCGAAACTAATGCAATTGGGTGATATCTATTTTGACTACGGTAAATTTGATATACGTGAAGATGCAGCCGTGCAGTTAGATAAGATTGTAAGCATAATGAATGAATACCCAAGCATGATTATTGAATTAGGATCACACACAGACTGTCGGGGTGCTAAGGATGCAAACAAAAAGCTTTCTGATAACAGAGCAAAAGCTTCCGCTGATTACATCCGAAGTAGAATCACTACCCCAACTCGAATCTCTGGTATTGGGTATGGCGAAGCTAAATTAAAAGTAAATTGTCCGTGTGAAGGAAAAGTAGTTTCCCCTTGTCCTGAAGAGGAACATGCGAAAAACAGGAGAACCGAATTTATCGTGAAGAAAGTAAAATAATTCAATACTTCATCTTTTTTAAAAGCACTTCCATCGAAGTGCTTTTTTTTTTGACCTTTTCACTAAACACCCCTAATACAATCTAGAATAAACTCTTGTTCTGTAAAATGTATCATGCTGTATATCAGGACTTTAAAATAAAGTACTTTATACTAAAAGTATAATAAACTACCCTAAGCCTGTGTTTTACCTTAAATAGTACGTACCTTTGCACCCGTAAATTTTAATTCAAATGAATCGTTTTTCTAGTCTAGTCCTATTCTCAGTCGCTATTTTCTCTGCAGTTTTGACTCATTCCTTTAGTCAAACACCTGGTATGATCGTTCAACCAGCAACAGGTGCAGGTACTGCAATTTTCGATCCCAATGGGGATGGTTATGTTTCTGCAACCACTGCCGGTTTCGTTACAGACGACCAAGTGGAGAGTGAGATTCCATTTACCTCATTAATTTTCCCAGGCACAGAGCCCATCGGCGATATTAATAATGGTCCAAACTGTGGATTCACAGATTTTGTTGACCAAGGCGATAGAGACCCCGCACAAAAATACCTTAGTCCAGCAGGTAATTGGTTATTTAGATTAAGATTGGGTGGGATTTCTCCAAATGCTAAAAGTTATTCGGTCCTCATCGATACGGATGGCTTATTTGGTAATACAGGATCCTTTGCTGACCCAAATTACACGCTTGATAATCCAGGCTTTGAAATTGAAATTGTTCTTGCTACGCACTTTGGTGTATACGTATACGATGTATCCACTACTGTTCCGAATTGCAGTCCGGTCATATCTTATCCTGGTACGACGCATTATCAAAAATCAATTGCCGGATCTACTAATTGTAATAACCCCGACTATTTCTTAGACTATTATGTAGTTTTTGCTGATTTGGCTGCACATTTTGGTATCACTACTTCAACACCGATGCGTTATGTAATTGTGGATAATATGGCCGCACAAGCATCGACCATTTGTCAACCAAACTCTGCATCAGATGTCGGAGGTGTTGGAAACTGTCCGAATCTTGCCGCATGTTTTCAAACAATTATCAATTATCAAGGTTTTTGCTCTCCTAATACACAGTCCTGTTTGGAACGATCAACCTGTCCGAATATTAATGCGCCAATTAATTCAGGCGCAACTACAATTTCCGGAACATCGGTTGAAGCCAACGGGACCACCATTCGAGTATTCAAAAATGGCACGCAAATCGGTACTACAACAGTAAGTGGTGGTGTTTGGTCGCTAACTTCCATCTCACCTGCCTTAGCATCAAACGACGTCATAACAGCTTCAGCACAAGCGCCCAATGAATATGTATCAGAAAGCTTGTGTGATCAAACCATCGTAGGAAGTACCTGTACCAATGCCCCGGTAACCGCACAACTTTCCACGATTTCAGGAAATAAAGGCATTCGTATTACACTAACAGCTGGCACCTTAGCTGCAGGATCTTCTATTTACATGTACAATCCAAATGGTACATTATTTAACCCAAGTGTATTAATTGCTGGAGCAGTAAACCCTATCATTACTGTTGCTGGAACAAATGTATATAATTTTGAATGTCAAACAGGACAGTGTTTCCCAAGCGGAACCTATTATATTTCCTTTCAACAGCCAGGACAATGTGAATCATCTCTTACCCCATATTGCTTTAATACAGCAACAACTACGCAAATTCCGGTAATAACCACCTCCCCAATTACTGATAATTTGAGCAGCATCAGCGGAACTGTTCCTGCACCGGATAATGTTGCAGGTGTTTCTGTGAATGTCTATGTGAACAACTACATTCAAACCGTGGCCACGTCAACCGCTGGAGGCGCGTGGACTGCAACAGGCCTAGATTTAAATCCTTGTGATACCATTCGTGTTCAAGCCTCCGGTTCAGGGAAGTGTTTCTCTGCCCTGAGCACAAATTATTTTGTGAGCGGTGGTACTACGGCTACGCCTACAATAACTGGGAACTATTGTACAAGCTCCACCATTAGTACGGTTACCGGAGTTTCCTCGGAAGCCAATGGAACCACTATTTCATTATTTATAAACGGATCGGCAAGCGGAACTACTACCCTGAGTAATGGCGCGTTTACCTTTTCCGGATTATCATTAAGCCCAGGAACAACAGTTTATGTTCGTGCACAAGCCGCATGTAAATCGGTTTCTGCAAATTCCAATACCGTTACAGTAACTTCGATTTCCTCCAATGCAGGGTTAACCTTGACAAGTACCCCTGTATATGCACAAACAGCCAGTTTATCCGGTACAGGAACCAATGGAAATACAGTTCAAGTATTAATAGATGGCTATCCCGTCGGAAATCCTGTTACTGTTACAGGAGGGGTTTGGACCTTATCTGGAATCCAATCATTCGAATTGTATGCGAACGGTATACTAACTTTAACCACCACTTCTGGTGCGAATTGTGCCAGTGCATCTGTTGCGGCAGGAACAGTACTTTGTATAACGCCAGCTCAAAACCTATCGGTAACCCCGGATTCGATCCTATTCTGCGGTAGTTCAACAACAGGAAGCGTTACAATTAATAGTTCTCAGACCAGCGTAATTTATCAACTCACGAATCAAGCAGGAACCAATTTAGGATCCTCCGTTCTTGGAACAGGTTCAAACATCACGTTAAGTACAGGTACATTAACGACTTCTGGCGTAATAAAGGTTAAAGCACTTAAATTACCTCCAACCTGTCAAACGTATAAAACGGATACGATACAAGTTTTTATTAATCCCGCCCCGTCACTCGGACTCTCCATAACAGCTCAAAACAATGTGGTTTGCTCAGGAAATAGTACTAACATCCAAGTAGCAAGTACTCAAAATGGCTATACCTACCAACTAAGAAATAATTCTAATAATGCTGCAATCGGCAGTCCTGTTGTTGGAAATGGGGGGACAATTAGCCTACCTACAGGGAATATAACAAATACAACGACTTACAATGTCTATGTAACTGGATCGGCACCAACCAATTGTGCGGGACAATTAAGTCAAACTGTTACTGTTACTGTTACTAGCGTACCAGCTGCTCCAACACTTGGTTCACCAACACAACCAACATGTGGCCTACCCTCGGGTAGCATTAGCATTACAAACCCTACTTCTGGTAATGGATTCGAATATGCGTTAGATAATGGGGCATATCAAGTTTCTAATAATTTCACAAGCATTGCCGCAGGTAATCACTTCATTACTATTAGACCGACTGGATCAAATTGTGTTTCTCCACAGTCTACTTTTACCATCAACGCTGTTCCTTCTGCACCGAGTGCGCCAGCAGTTACTCTTACCCAACCTACCTGTGCTGTTCCTACCGGAACCATTGCATTTACTGCACAGTCGGGAGTACAATACGGCGTGAATGGATCCTTTCAAGCAGGAACTTCTTTTGCTTCGTTGGCTCCAGGAAACTACACCATCGCGGTTCAAAGCACTTCAGATAATACCTGCGTTACCAACGGTACGGCGCAAACAATCAATGCTGTTCCATCAGCTCCGAGTGCGCCAGCAGTTACTCTTACGCAACCTACCTGTGCTGTTCCTACCGGAACCATCGCATTTACTGCGCAAGCAGGGGTACAATACGGCGTGAATGGAACCTTCCAAGCGGGAACTTCTTTTGCTTCTTTAACTCCAGGAAATTATACGATTGCGGTTCGTAATGCGAGTGACAATACCTGCGTTACCAACGGTACGGCGCAAACAATCAACGCTGTTCCATCTGCACCGAGTGCGCCAGCTGTTACACTTACCCAACCTACCTGTGCCGTTCCTACCGGAACCATCGCATTTACTGCGCAAGCAGGAGTGCAATACGGCGTGAATGGAACCTTCCAAGCTGGAACTACCTTTGCTTCTTTAACTCCAGGAAACTATACGATTGCGGTTCGTAATGTGAGTGACAATACCTGTATTACCAACGGTACTGCTCAAATCATCAACGCTGTTCCATCAGCTCCGAGTACTCCAGCAGTTACACTTACCCAACCTACCTGTGCTGTTCCTACCGGAACCATCGCATTTACTGCACAAGCAGGAGTGCAATACGGCGTGAATGGAACCTTCCAAGCGGGAACTTCTTTTGCTTCTTTAACTCCTGGAAATTATACGATTGCGGTTCGTAATGTGAGTGACAATACCTGTATTACCAACGGTACTGCTCAAATCATCAACGCTGTTCCATCTGCACCGAGTGCTCCAGCTGTTACACTTACCCAACCTACCTGTGCCGTTCCTACCGGAACCATCGCATTTACTGCGCAAGCAGGGGTACAATACGGCGTGAATGGAACCTTCCAAGCTGGAACTACCTTTGCTTCTTTAACTCCAGGAAATTATACGATTGCGGTTCGTAATGTGAGTGACAATACCTGCGTTACCAACGGTACGGCTCAAACCATCAACGCTGTTCCATCTGCACCGAGTGCTCCAGCTGTTATACTTACCCAACCTACCTGTGCTGTTCCTACCGGAACCATCGCATTTACTGCACAAGCAGGAGTGCAATACGGCGTGAATGGAACCTTCCAAGCGGGAACTTCTTTTGCTTCTTTAACTCCTGGAAATTATACGATTGCGGTTCGTAATGTGAGTGACAATACCTGTATTACCAACGGTACTGCTCAAATCATCAACGCTGTTCCATCTGCACCGAGTGCTCCAGCTGTTACACTTACCCAACCTACCTGTGCTGTTCCTACCGGAACCATCGCATTTACTGCGCAAGCAGGAGTGCAATACGGCGTGAATGGAACCTTCCAAGCTGGAACTTCTTTTGCTTCTTTAACTCCAGGAAATTATACGATTGCGGTTCGTAATGTGAGTGACAATACCTGTATTACCAACGGTACTGCTCAAATCATCAACGCTGTTCCATCAGCTCCGAGTACTCCAGCAGTTACACTTACCCAACCTACATGTGCTGTTCCTACCGGAACCATCGCATTTACTGCGCAAGCAGGAGTGCAATACGGCGTGAATGGAACCTTCCAAGCTGGAACTACCTTTGCTTCTTTAACTCCAGGAAATTATACGATTGCGGTTCGTAATGCGAGTGACAATACCTGCGTTACCAACGGTACGGCTCAAACCATCAACGCTGTTCCATCTGCACCGAGTGCGCCAGCTGTTACACTTACCCAACCTACATGTGCTGTTCCTACCGGAACCATCGCATTTACTGCGCAAGCAGGAGTGCAATACGGCGTGAATGGAACCTTCCAAGCGGGAACTTCTTTTGCTTCTTTAACTCCAGGAAGCTATACCATCGCCGTTCAAAGCACTTCAGACAATACCTGTGTTACCAACGGTACGGCTCAAACAATAAACGCTGTTCCATCAGCTCCGAGTACTCCAGCTGTTACACTTACCCAACCTACCTGTTCTGTTCCTACCGGAACCATCGCATTTACTGCACAAGCAGGAGTGCAATACGGCGTGAATGGAACCTTCCAAGCGGGAACTTCTTTTGCTTCTTTAACTCCAGGAAGCTATACCATCGCCGTTCAAAGCACTTCAGACAATACCTGTATTACCAACGGTACTGCTCAAATCATCAACGCTGTTCCATCTGCACCGAGTGCTCCAGCTGTTACACTTACCCAACCTACCTGTGCCGTTCCTACCGGAACCATCGCATTTACTGCACAAGCAGGAGTGCAATACGGCGTGAATGGAACCTTCCAAGCTGGAACTACCTTTGCTTCTTTAACTCCAGGAAATTATACGATTGCGGTTCGTAATGTGAGTGACAATACCTGTGTTACCAACGGTACGGCTCAAACAATAAACGCTGTTCCATCTGCACCGAGTACTCCAGCAGTTACACTTACCCAACCTACCTGTGCTGTTCCTACCGGAACCATCGCATTTACTGCACAAGCAGGAGTGCAATACGGCGTGAATGGAACCTTCCAAGCGGGAACTTCTTTTGCTTCTTTAACTCCAGGAAATTATACGATTGCGGTTCGTAATGTGAGTGACAATACCTGCGTTACCAACGGTACGGCTCAAACCATCAACGCTGTTCCATCTGCACCGAGTGCTCCAGCAGTTACACTTACCCAACCTACCTGTGCTGTTCCTACCGGAACCATCGCATTTACTGCACAAGCAGGAGTGCAATACGGCGTGAATGGAACCTTCCAAGCTGGAACTTCTTTTGCTTCTTTAACTCCAGGAAATTATACGATTGCGGTTCGTAATGTGAGTGACAATACCTGCGTTACCAACGGTACGGCTCAAACCATCAACGCTGTTCCATCTGCACCGAGTGCTCCAGCTGTTATACTTACCCAACCTACCTGTGCTGTTCCTACCGGAACCATCGCATTTACTGCACAAGCAGGAGTGCAATACGGCGTGAATGGAACCTTCCAAGCGGGAACTTCTTTTGCTTCTTTAACTCCAGGAAATTATACGATTGCGGTTCGTAATGTGAGTGACAATACCTGCGTTACCAACGGTACGGCTCAAACCATCAACGCTGTTCCATCTGCACCGAGTGCTCCAGCAGTTACACTTACCCAACCTACCTGTGCTGTTCCTACCGGAACCATCGCATTTACTGCACAAGCAGGAGTGCAATACGGCGTGAATGGAACCTTCCAAGCTGGAACTTCTTTTGCTTCTTTAACTCCAGGAAATTATACGATTGCGGTTCGTAATGCGAGTGACAATACCTGTGTTACCAACGGTACGGCTCAAACCATCAACGCTGTTCCATCTGCACCGAGTGCACCTTCTGCGCTTTATTCCCAACCTAATTGCAGCGTAGCCTTTGGAACGATCGTTTTTAACAGCCAACTAAATGTACAATATAGCATTGGTGGCGCATTTCAAAATGGTCAAACTTTTACGAATCTCATCCCCGGGAATTACACATTATCTGTAAGAAACATCAATGATTTAACATGTTTAACCACGGGTTCAACGATTACAATTAATCCATTACCGCTTTGTCCTCCGATTGCAAATAATGATGCCGCAAATGGAAATGAAGATCAGGTTGTTACGCTGACCGCAATTCAGTCTAATGACTTGGATTCCAACGGAACAGTCGTTATCTCAACCATAGATTTAGATCCTAATACTCCGGGGATTCAGGGATCTTATACTTCTACAAACGGAACATGGATAGTGAATAATACAACCGGAAATGTAACATTCACACCGAATTCAAACTTTAATGGGACAGAAATAATCAATTATACCATTCAGGATAATAATGGTAATATTTCGAATCAAGCAACATTAACCGTTACAATTTTACCAGTAAATGACCCGCCAGTGGTTGATGATGAGATTATCGTGTTAACAGAGGATAGTTCGTTTAGTGGTGATTTAACTGATAACGGAGACTTCGATGTAGACGGTACTGTTCTTGTTTGTGCACCTACTCCGGGATTCGGTCCATTTCATGGAACGATTATTATAAATAGTAACGGAACATACACCTACAATCCTAACCCGAATTACTTTGGTGCCGATACCGTAGTTGTTGAGGTTTGTGATAATGGAACTCCACTACCTGGTCTTTGTACTTATGATACCATTTTTATAACGGTAACATCAATAAATGATGGCCCAATTGCCAATACGGACTTCTCGAATTCATTTGAAGGGAATTTAGTAACCTTACCAATTGCTGGAAATGATAACGATCTTGATGGAGTAATTGATCTTAATTCTGGAGTAATTCTTCAAAATGGTGCAAACGGAACGGCAACAATCAACAATGGAATTGTTTCTTACACACCGAATGCAGGATTCACAGGAAATGATACAATCATTTATCAAATTTGTGATAATGGAATGCCTGTGTTGTGTGATACGAGTATGGTTATTTTCACCATTTTACCATGTCTAAATGACCCGAATGCCGATTGCGATGGGGATGGAGTAATTAATGCAACTGAAATTTTAAATAATACAGATCCGTCGAATCCATGTAGCTTAATTGTTGGAAATCAAACCGTGTCGCCTATTGCCTTATGGAACCAATCCGACTGTGATGGGGATGGTGTATCAAACCAAACTGAATTAGCTGATAATACGGATTTATTAAATCCATGTGCATACGTTGCTGCAAGTCAAACGATGTTAACTTCACCAGCATTTAATGCCCTTGATTGTGATGGAGATGGCGTAACCAATGAAGATGAAGTAGACCCCGATGGAGATGGAATAGCCGGTCCGAATGGAACGGATCCTCAAAACCCATGTTCAATGAACTTAGCATCAATTACATTACCACTTAATATTGTTTGGGCGGCAGGTGATTGCGATGGGGATGGAGTGAATAATGGTACTGAAATCGACCCAGACGGAGATGGAATTAGCGGTCCAAATTCAACAGACCCTACGAATCCGTGCTCATTTGAGTTAGCGAATCAAACGCTTACACCAAGCATACTTTGGTTGACCAGTGACTGTGATGGCGATGGCGTTACAAATGGAAGTGAAATTGATCCAGATGGCGATGGAGTTCCTGGACCAAATGGAACCAATCCGAGCAATGCCTGTGATTACACAGCGTCAAACCAGACCTTAGCTCCTACTCCAGCGTGGTTAGCACTGGATTGTGATGGCGATGGTGTAATCAACGGAACAGAAATCGATCCAGATGGGAACGGTACTATTGACCCGAATGGAACAGATCCTCAGGACCCATGTTCTCTGAATATATTAGCACAAACAGTACAGGTTTCACCGGTGTGGTTAACCTTAGATTGCGATGGTGATGGAGTAACAAATGGAACTGAAATCGATTCAGATGCTAATGGTGTTCCTGGTCCAAATCAAACAGACATCCTTAATCCATGTGACTTTACCCTTGCGAATCAAACGGTTGTACCTGATAGTACTTGGCTTGCAACAGATTGTGACGGGGATGGCGTTGTCAATGGGAATGAAATAGATCCTGACGGTGACGGGACCCCAGGTCCAAATGGAACTGATCCACAAAATCCATGTTCATTTACCTTGGCTAGTCAGACGGTGATTCCTTCACTCGCGTGGAATGGATTAGACTGTGATGGTGATGGGGTAATAAACGGAACTGAAATCGATCCTGATGGAGATGGAACTCCTGGACCAAATGGAACCGATCCAACTAACCCATGTTCACTTGACCCTACGCTTCAAACCGTAGCTACAACAAATGCATGGAATATACTGGATTGTGACGGTGACGGTGTCATCAATGGAACTGAAACAGACCCTGATGGCGATGGAACTCCTGGTCCAAACGGTACGAATCCAATTGATCCATGTTCATTCACCTTGAGTAACCAAACTGTTTCTACGAGTAATGCTTGGGATTCCTTAGATTGTGATGGTGATGGGGTGTTGAATGATACAGAAATCGATCCAGATGGGGACGGTACTCCTGGACCGAACGGTACCAATCCACAGAATCCATGCGAATACAATGTTGCAAATCAAACGGCTAACCCTAACGCGACTTGGAATAATGAAGATTGCGATGGAGATGGAGTAACGAACGGAACGGAATTAAATGATGGAACCAATCCGTTAAATCCATGTGAGTTTGACTCCACCAGTATTACGCTTCCGCTTGGTGCAATTTACTGGAGTGCAGACTGTGATGGAGATGGACTAACCAATGGTTTCGAAGATACCATCGGCACAGACCCGTTCAATCCGGATACAGACGGCGATGGATTTAATGACGGAAATGAGGTGACTAATGGTACTGATCCGTTAGATCCATGCGACCCGAATTCGAGCACACCGAATTGCAATGATGATATATTCATCCCTGAGGCGTTTACACCAAACGGAGATAATACCAACCAATTCTTTGTGATTCAAGGCATTGAAAATTACCCTTCGAATAAGTTTATGGTATTCAATCGTTGGGGTAATATGGTCTTTGAACAAGAAGGCTATCAAAACCTTTGGGAAGGTCGTTCCAATGCCAATCTGGTAGTTGGAAACGAGCTCTTACCTACCGGAACCTATTACTATATTCTCGACTTACTTGGAGATGGTAATAAAATGTATAAAGGAAGTATTTACTTAAAAAGATAATTGGAATGAGACATTTAATATATTTACTACCCTTGGTTTTCGCATCGATAACTTGGGCGCAACAAGAACCACAGTTTACGCAGTATTTTGACAATACCTTGTTTCAAAACCCAGCCTATGCAGGAAGCAATAAAATGCTTTCATTTAATACAATGCATCGTGAGCAGTGGTTAGGTTTTGAAGGTAGACCGAGTACCACAAGTTTCACCTTACACAGTCCACTTGCCTATGAATCTGTTGGTCTTGGAATCTCTGCCATCCGAGATGTTATCGGACCAACCACACAACATATGGTATACGGTGATTTCTCCTATTCCTTAAAAATCAATAAGCAGAGCTCCTTAGCCTTTGGACTAAAGGGTGGGTTTAACCTTATTAATACCAGAACAGCGGATCTAAGTACCACAGATGGTGTGGATGTAGCGTTACAGGAGAATACTTTGAATCGTATTAACCCTAATTTTGGATTCGGAATGTATTACCACGCTGAGCGATTTTACCTGGGAATTAGCTCACCTAAACTGATTGAAAGCAGCATTGATGGTTCACCTACTAACCTTGAAAAGCGACATTTTTATGTGCATACTGGTGCTGTATTTAATATGGGAAGCCAATGGAAAATACGACCTACAGCCCAATTAAAATCAACTACTGGTGCACCTTTGAGTATTGATTTATCGAATGCATTCATATACAAAGACCGAATGTTCATGGGAGCCACTTACCGTCATCAAGCGGCAATTGGCGTTTTTGTTCAATACCAAATTACCCAACAATTCAGGTTTGGTGTAGCAAGTGATTTTGCAACAACTGCCATAAGAAACTATAATCAAGGAACATTTGAAGCAATGATTTCCTATGACTTTAACTTCATTAAAGGAGGTATTCGTTCTCCACGTTATTTTTAATCAATGGCTATGAAAATTTTATCTACTTTAATTTTACTTTCACTTTGTTCTATTTCATTTAGCCAAAATACACTGCTAAAAAAAGCGAATTATAACTATGAGCACCTAAACTTTTGGCTTGCTAAATCCCAATACAAACGGTTAGTTAAGTCAACTCCTACAGAAGAAACGTTAGTGTTAAGGCTTGCTTCATGCTATAAGTTCACCCATGAAAACGAACGGGCTTACACCCTACTTCAAACACAGTTTGCATCGAAGGGATTTTCAAGTCCATACGGATATGAGTTGTTTGGCGAGTTATGCTTATTAACACAGCGCTATGATCAAGCGAAGACGAGCTTTGATAAAATGGTAGAATTACGTCAAGCTATACTTGATTCAAAAGATGGCCCCATGTATCCTAACGCAACGATCGAAAGCACTGAACGTTTGTCATGGAAATGCAACGCCGACATTAATTCATTAACTTGGAATTCCACGAAGGCAGATTTCGGCGGTTATCCCTATTTAAACGGTTCGTTAATCTTTCTTTCAACGCGAGGTACAAGCATCATTAAACGGAAATGGGCTGGTAATGGTGATGGATTTCTTAATTATTATGCGTACAAGGAAAATGGCGATGTTAAACAATTGAAAAAGCATGCGAATACAAAATTCCATGAAGGTCCATTGTGTCTACACCCCAATGGGAAATGGGTATTCTTTACCCGTAATAACATGACTAAAGGGTTGGCAAGAACTGACAGAAATGGGATTCAAAATCTCATGATTTACAGAGCAGAAATAACAAGCAAAGGAAAATGGAAGAACATCACTAGGCTGAAAGTAAATAACAGCGAATACTCAGTAGGGCACCCTACAATATCTGCAGATGGGTCAACAATTTATTTCAGTTCGGATATGCCCGGAGGATATGGAGGCGCAGATCTCTATACTGGTAAATTAACCCCGCAGGGTGAAATATCTGACATTAAAAACTTAGGAAATCAAATCAATACGCAAAGCAATGAAGTTTTTGCTTGGTTGAATAACGACCTACTTTTCTTTTCATCTGATGGGTTACCAAGCATAGGTGGATTGGATATCCAAGTGGCAAAATTGATGTCAGGAAATAATGTGGGTAAACCAAAGAATGTAGGCGTTCCATTAAATTCAAATGCCGATGATTTCGCCATTACGTTCACGGCAGAGAATAAGGGTAACTTTAGTAGTAATAGAACCGGATTTGGTTCAGACGACATATATTCTTTCAATCTCAACGAACAGTTTAAATTTAGTATCCTTGTAAATGGCTCACTTAATGAACTCAATGCCAACGCAATCATTCCAAACCAACCCTTACTTGTCATAAACGATATGGGAGAAATTACAGATACTATTACCACAGATATCAACGGGAATTTTGAATTGGAATTGGAACCAGGATCGAACATTACAATTAAATCCATTGATCCTAACTATGTAGCCAAAGAATGGACCTATGTGGCTACGAATGAAGCAAATCAACAATTGGACTTATCCTTATTACGTCAACCTGACATCACCTTGAATACGTTAATTACGGATAAGAAGACCGGAAAACCAATTGAAGGTGTTAAGATTAGTATTTCAGACAAAACCACGGGTAAATTGATTTTTGATAATACCACGGGTACTAGCGGATACATTACGAACATGCTCGATGATTTGACACTAAATCAATCGTTAAATTTCAATATCTCCATCAAGAAATCGGGTTACTTGGATAAATCAGTTGATTTTAATTACCAGGTAACAAAAACCGAAACAGTCAATCTTCATGAATTGATCGATATTGGAATTGGAAAAATTGAAGTGGGGACGAATATTGCTGATTTAATCGACATCAAACCCATTTATTTTGACTTGGGTAAATATAACATCCGAACAGATGCGGCCCTTGAATTGGATAAAATTGTAGCCATTATGAACCAATATCCGCAAATGGTTGTTGAACTCGGCTCTCATACGGATTGTCGTTCTTCAAAAGCATTTAACCAAAAGTTATCTCAGAATCGTGCAAAAGCATCGGCTGATTATATCAAATCAAGAATTACAACCCCTTCAAGAATTTCAGGTGTTGGATATGGTGAAAGTAAATTGAAGGTCAATTGTCCGTGCGAAGGCACAGTGAAATCAACCTGTCCTGAAGAAGAGCATGCCAAAAATCGTAGAACGGAGTTTATCATTAAAAAGATGAATTAATAAAGTTTTGGTACCTTTAACCGTGCGTTACTGGATTCCCTTTTTATGCTTGTTTTTATTCTCTTGCACTAAGGAGGTCACCATTGATATTCCGGCTGAAGAAGCTAAACTCGTGGTGGATGCACGAATCGAAACCAATGGCGCTCCACTTGTACTTTTGATGCAATCGCAATATTTGTATAATCCAACGGATTTAGCGTCATACTTTTCATCGAATATTACGAGCGCAACAGTTACCGTTACAAGCGGAAATAACACCTACCCCCTGACCTTATTTTCACCCAGTGAATTACCGCTAGAAAGCCAAATTACGCTCGCTGAGATGTTAAATCTCGAATTAAATGCGCTTTCCTTCTTTCCAATAAAAGTGTATTCAACACTTGACCCTACGTGTAAAGGAGAAGTAGGGAAATCGTATACCTTAGGGATTACATACGATGGAGTTCAATACAACGCGACCACATCGATCTTGCCGCCTGTTCCGTTAACGTCCCTTTCTTGGATACCTGACCCAGAAAATGCAAATTTCGGTTTGTGTTTGGCCGTCTTAACTGATCCGATTTCTCAAAGAAATGCCTATCGCTGGGAATCAAAAATTATTACTTCAGTTAATGGTCAACCAAAAGACTATCGGTTCAGACATGGCGGATCATCCTACTTTAACGATGAATTTTTCAATGGATTAACCATTGATTTTGATACCAGATATCCTGAAAAAGATACGACCTACCCTTCCGGATTCAAACGTCATTTCAAATACGGAGATAGCGTAGTAATTCGCTTTTCACACATCGAAATGCCGGTTTACACTTATTTTGATAAAATGAGAACCCAGATGGAAAGCAATAGCAGTCCATTCTCTTCACCCGTGCTTATACCGAGTAATATTAGCAATGGAGCACTGGGGGTATGGGCTGGTTATTCTGCTTGGTATGACACCTTAGTTTGTATCCCCTAATTCTTCGAATGAACGAAAAAACACAGCAGCAAATTAGAACCATAATTCTAGAAGTTCGTGAGATTTACGAAAGTTACAGGAGTAGAAATACCTGGACAACGCATCAAGACATCATCGGTTTGGGGATATTAATAAGTTGCCAAGCCTCACTTATTGGCCTTGGTTACGCATGGTTCATTGGGTTCTGTCCAACGTGGGTAACCATCCTTTCAATTGCATTTATAACCTCAATCTTACATGAATTAGAACACGATTTAATCCATGACCTTTACTTTAAGCGTATTCCTCTGCTATATCATTGCATGATGTTGGGCGTTTATATATTTCGCCCAATTAGCTTAAATCCGTGGATACGAAAATACTGGCATCATTTCCACCATCAACATTCCGGAATGCCTTTCGACATCGAAGAACGCGGAATTACTAATGGAGATCGCCTTTCGGTACTCCGATTACTTGTACTACCCGATTTATTGTTATCCGGAATCCTCAGAATTCCAAGGCTAAGAAAAGAAATACTTACAGAATACAATAAAGGAAATCTGAGTAAAAACGATATGCGCTTAATCATTCGTACCGTTTTACTCGGACTACTACCCTTTGGAGTACCCTTGACGATATTATGGTATGCCTTTGTAGTGATTCACCTATTTCATTGGATTGGTTATCCCCTACTTCAATTCGACGGATTGTTGCAGTGGATTAAGCCCCTTATGGTACTACTGGTCATTCCTAATTTAATTCGACAATTCGCCTTGCATTTTGTTTCATCCAATATGCATTACATGGGAGATGTTGAAGCAGGGAATGTTATTCAACAAGTACAGGTATTCACTCCATGGTGGAGCACGCCTTTACAATGGTTTTGCTTCTTTTTTGGTGCTACCCATGCCATTCATCACTTTGTAGTAAATGAACCTTTCTACCTTAGACAACTTACAAGAAAAGCGGCGCAAGACGTCTTAATAGAAAACGGAATTCGTATGAACGATGTTAAAAGTCTTAGGTTTTCGAATCGATACCACCATACCAAAAATTATTAAACACACTCCGTATATACAAAACGGGGTGCATATCATTCGCATCAAGTTCCTTCCTTATATTTGTGTTTTAAACCATTAAACATGAAAGAAAAGAAGGAAAAAACCGTGACGCTTTACAACCCGCACTTTATAGAATTTGGTGAAACGCTCCGGATAAATAAAATTGAATTTTCCGAACAAACGCGGATTGAGTTCTTTTACAAGCCACCAAGTCACTATGATAAAGGGGGATGGATACAAATTGATGGTGACACCTACATTACGCCCGACGGTGGCAAAACAAAATTAAAACTCATTGAATCGGTTGATATTCCAATTGCTCCCGAAAAACATTATTTCACCGACTCGAATGCAACACATATTTTTTCGTTGATCTTTCCGAAAATAAGTCCAAAGGTGAAAACACTTGATGTGATTGAGCGCAATGAACCAGGTTCCTATTTTAATTTCTTTCAGCTAGACCTAACGCGCTGGGGGACGAGTCAAATAAAACTGACTGAGGTAGCTGAATTCAACCTAACTATTAAAGAACTACAGCAGCTTCACATTAAGGTACTTCAATTGAAAATTGATACGTTGAACCTAAATGAACGAAAAGACCAGAGCATCAAAAACCAAGCCTACGAAAAAGCAGTTGAGCTGAGAGATGAAGGTCGGAACCTCGCTGGACAACTGAACGAAATTAAACAACAACTCTTAGATTGGTATGGCTCTATCGAACGAACACCGGAACAATTCAAATCACTGAATATAATACAACGCATCCTCTTCGAATTCTATGATAGCGAGGAAGAATTCACCGAAAATTACATCATTGAATTGGGTGCGCAACGTAAACGATTAATTAATAAACTGCTCCGATGTCATCCGCAACGAGACATAGAGAAATTACTTGCCTTTCATCAGCAAATTAAAGCCATAGACGACTTTATCGAACAGTTGCATCAAATGAAGCGACGTTGATTTTAAAAGCCGAGACTATCGGCTTTTTTTGATTTACAAGGTTGCAAAGAAGGGGGGAAATCCTGAATTCATCGGAAACTTTGCAGTGAATATTAACCTTTTAAATCGATTTGCCGATGAAAAAAAAACCAACCATTGCTACGTTTTACACCAAGAATCAAGTATGTTTTGATTCCATTCGCGAGCGATCCTATTCACAATCCCCGTTGAAGCCTTACCTCCTCATGCAAAAAATCGAACACAGTGAACATCATGCGTATTTCGATATCCATGCTGATTTTAAACCCTTCGAACAAGAAGACTTCTTGTTAGCCCATTCCCCTGAATATGTATCAAATTTCTTTAATCAAACCGGGAATTATCGTTCTAATGGAATTCCGTGGTCGGAGAATTTGACCACCAGTGTTCGATATACCAACAGTGCCATGTACCACGCTATAAAACATAGTTTAGAGCACCCAGATCAGCTTTGTTTTGCCCCGGTATCCGGAATGCATCATGCAACGCCGCATGCAGGACAAGGATTCTGCACCTTTTCAGGACAGGTCATTGCTTCTTTAAAACTTTATGAAGAACTTGGAGTATCCGGCGCCTGGCTTGATTTAGATGGTCACTTTGGAAATAGCATTGAAGATTCGAGAGGTTTTGATTCACGCATCAATAAGGCCATTCCGTGGGATTGCAACGTAAATCCAATAGGATATAACGAAACGTATATTCAAGATTTTAAATTAAAGCTCGAACGAGTGAAACAGCGAATTTTATCAGGCAAGGTACATTATGTGGTATTTGCTCACGGGGCTGACAGTCACATCGATGATGACCTTGGAGGACAGTGCGACACCGAACACTGGTTATCTTGCGCCTCGATTTTTGGGGAATGGGTCAATGAAGTCTCATTACAGCTTGGAAAACCGCTCCCTGTAACCCTCGCCCTTTTTGGTGGCTACAGGAAAGATGACTACAATATCGTGCTTGACTTACACCTCTCCTCCATCGAACGATGTAGAACCTTGGTTTGTGCCCCTAACAATGCTTTGGCTGCTTAAAAGAAATTTGTTAATACTAATTGTAACTTTTATCCGTTTCAAGTGTCTCATTAAAAAACTACCAATGAAAAAAACATTTATTTTTCTCGGATTCCTTGGGGCATCCATCACAGCATTTAGCCAAATCAAACTTACACAAGTACACCTATCGAGCGGGTCTTACCGTCAATTTAGTTTCACCCCGTCAAAAATCACCGAATTTGCCCCGCTAGCGCCAGGTTCTTCAATTTTACTGAAGGATTTTAGTAACTACGAAAGTTCAATGGGTTACTTCAACTTTAATTACCCATTTAGCTTTGGTATGCAAAACTCGTCATCATTCCAATCACTACAAGTAGGATTGTCCCTACCAAAATGCCAAGGTACCTTACGGTTAGGAATATCTAACTTTTCAAATCAATTAATGAGCGCTTATGGTTCGTATTACGAATCGCATGTGGTAGATACCTTAATTTCTTCTCAAAACGGGAGCATGACCTTTGTAGATTCGACAATTAGCAGAAATGTATTTGGAAATTATAATAACCAACAAATCCGAATTGACGCAGCGTATGTTTGGGAAATGAATGCAGGTGAACGGTGGGCATTTTCTGCCGGAGCCGGGTTATCCTTTGGATTATCCTATCAATCTCAAACTTCATTACATTACACAGAATATACGAACAGTTATCAAGGATATGGATCCTATACTGGCAATCAAACGACAACGCATGAAAGTGAAACATACAAGAACCCTATGGCTTGGGGAGCAAATATTTATGTACCGCTTGGTATTAATTTCCGCTTAGGAACGAAACGTGCCTTTTGGAAACCATGGATGATTTACTCGGAATTACGCCCACAATTATCTTTCAATTCAATTCCTAATTCAGGGGTTAAATTTAGCCCGGGAATTGGATCAACCAGCGGAATTCGTTACAACATCCCAACATTTAACAAAAAAGGACACGCAGATTTTTAATCCAAGACAATTGGAGTAGATGACCCAGTAATGAATAATTGCTGGGTTTTCTTTTTATTACCAGGAATGAAAGAAAAATAGGCAGAGTTTGGTGCGTCTTTTTCATCCTTTTTTAGTTTAGAATCAAAATACTTATCCCTTTCTGTTGGAAAATTCGCTGTGGAGTTTTTCGACTCAAACACTTCTCCTTCTTCATTCATCAACACATAAAATACTTCATTTTTCTTGCGATTTCCTATAGATAGTTCGCGGCTACTGCCTGCAGGAATATAATACCATCCCCTAACCTGTTGTACATCATCTGAATTGGTAATCCCATAGGACACATAATAACTTTTACTTGAAGTATTGCACACCTCGATTGATTTCGTTTTGAAATTAGAAACGTTTGTACTCAAAGCTAAATCATTTGGTATCAATGAAAATGCAACCCGTAATATTTCCAAATCCTTATACCGAAGCCAACAGAACCCACTTTTACCCCATTCCTTTCCCCAACTATTAACGAGTTTAAATGATCCACCACCAATGTTATCGTCATATCCGATGATACACATGGCATGACCAGCTACGGCATAATCAAAATTAAAGTTCTCGATTTTTATCACGCCATTGGAATCCAAAAATTTGGTATTTAAACTATTTCCCTTACCACCAGCATATACATTCATTCCAATGACCACCGGTCGGTTATTATTTATGGCTGCCTTGAGTTGCATATAATTCATGTGCTGCAAACGCTCATAATCAAATAATCGATCTTTGTACTTGGTTTTATCTGGGTCATGCGCACAATTTTGCAGGGGATACTCGTCCATTAAAGGACTTCCATAAGTTTTTAGAACCTCCAAACTGCCATCGATTTGGGATCCACCGTAACATGGATTTTTGTCATAAAAAAAACAATAGCGATTATACGTACTCAGCGCAGAGAATACTGGATAGTTGCGCCCGTGTTCGATTCGCTTAACAACAGTTAAACCGTAATAAGCTGAGGCCCAGCCAACACAAGACCCTACATCGCCTTGATCACCTATCTCCGGTAAATAGGCTTCTAATGAATATCGAGTTAATAAGGTTGGACCTTTAGCGTAAGTTATAGAACTACTTATGCGCGATCCAAACAACAAATTGGGAAGAACAAACAGAAAAGAAGACATAAATAAGTATTTAATCAAACAATTGGTCTGTTCGTTGTGCATTCGCTTCATTTTATTATAATTTTACAAATTAAGTAACATTTTATTCATACCGCATTATTTTCTAAAAAACATCTATGAATCGCTCATCAATCTTAATCCTTTTAACCGTATTACTAAATATTGGTTACGCACAGAAAACCAATAAAGTAAATGCAGAATATTATTTATTGGACAAAAAAGGCAATAAAATTTCGGCATCCTTTTCTCACATTGGTGAATTTTCAAATCAAGGGTATGCTATTTTCGCCATTGGAGGAAACTTGGTAGAAACCAGTTATGGCAAAATCCCAGGAGCGAAATACGGAATTATTCATGAGAGCGGAAAAATCATCGTACCTGCGAGTTATGAATATCTTGAAGAAATATACTCCGCAGATTCTGTATACATTTCATCCATAAATGGCCAATATGGCTTGCTTCATGAAAATGGAAAAACAATCATTGAGCCGCAGTACACTGAACTATCCACGTTTTATGATGCTGATTATATATTAAATGCGAAGCGTAAAAACGGTGCATGCCAACTCTTAGATTTTACAGGGAAAGTTTTGACTAAGACTTATCAGTTCATTACTTCTTCTACCAGTGGATTTATTGTACAATCTGGTGGATACCAGGGTATGCTCGACAAGAACTTTAAAGAACTAATTCCTACAATATATGAAGATGTTACAGAGCTAGAATCCGGGATTTTTCACATTACCGACAAATATCAAAAGCAATGGTTGATGGATATCGATGGGAAAAAACTCAGCGATAAATTTGATAACATCGAGCAAGAATTTGATGACAATTATACAGCAATCGGTTATAAAGTAACCAAAAGAGGAAAGGATGGCTTTCTTGATTTAAACTACAAATCAATCATCCCTCCATCTTATCTAGAATTGAGTAAAATAACCATGGGATGTAATGATTATCTATTCAGCTATTCGGATAATAATAAATACGGGCTCCTAGATAAATCTGGAAAAAAACTTGGTAAAGCAATATACAGCAGCGTGAATAACAGCTCATATTTTGGAAAATATCTCCTTGTTGGTATAGAGAAAAAAGCCAAGAAACAACGTAAGAAAAAATCAGACGACCTTTATTTCGATGACTATAGCTATACCCCTTCTACTTATGGATTGGTAGATTTAACTGGCAAAATGGTTTTGAAAGCGATCTATGATGATTACAATTACAGTTACGGTGAAACATCCTTGATTGTGTTAAAAAAAGGATCAAATTATGTTGCTTTAGATGCTAACCTAGACCCCGTATTTAACAAAGACTTTTCTTACATCGAATCATTGGGAGATTTATACAAAGTACAACTTGGTGGGGTGGACAATGGCTACGGGACACCAGATGGTGGTGTATTTGGGCTTTACGATAAAAATGGAAAAGAAATTATTCCAGTACAATTTGAAGATATTTTGCAAATCGGATATGAAAACACCAATGGATATATTATAAAGAAAAATGGAAAATTCGGAATTTGTTCTCCTACTGGAAAAATACTTTTAGAACCTACCTACAGCGATATGAATTGTGAGAGCGAATTTTGCATTGTGAGTCGTTACATTGAGCAATCAGAACAAACTAAAATGGGCTTATTAAACCATAGCAGCTTAAGAGAAATTGTACCCACTATTTACGAACATATTGAATCGCTTTCATATGAGGGAGATTACCTAATAAAATCAAATAACAAGTTTGGTTTGATTTCCAAGACCGGACAGGTTATTCTTCCTGCTAATTATAACTTTTTAAAAGCAACGGATCTTTACGATAACGATGAGTGGATTTTGGCGAATGCTTACGGTGAAGTAACGCAAAGTTATTATGGCTCAGATGTTAGTGGTGGTAATTGGGGGGTAATTAATAAAAAAGGAGATACTATTTTACCATTTAAATTCAAAGAAATCTCTTTTGAAAACGACAGCATTGTTAATCTTCTTGATTACGATGGTAAGGCCTATTTGATGAATATGGCAACACAACGAATTCTTACCAATTCGGAAGCAAACTACCTAAGTAAAATCCAATATGATTATGAAAACCCAATCTTTTTAATGGGTAAAGACGTAACACGCGGTGAATATGGCGATGCAACAGGAGGAACCTATGGATTAGTCACTTCAAAAGGAGAAGAATTGGTGTCTTTTAATTATTCTGAAATCACACTTGAAAGCGAACATTTCATAGCAAATTCTATTGATTTTAATGGGTATGATTTACTTAATAAAGAAGGAAAGGTTTTGATCAACCGTGCTTCTACCATCGAACCTTTGAACGATAGTTTATTTCTAATACAAGCTAATGGAAAAGCTTCAATCTACAATGTGAATTCAAGTCAATATAGCCTTACAAATAACTTCATAGATTTTGCATCGCCAGAATATTACTACGGATATGGGCCGATAAATATAGGTATCAAGAATTCCAAAGACCAATGGGGAATCTTAAACAAACAAGGGGAATTATTGATCGAACCACAGTACTGCGATGTAAGTTCAAGTACTGATGGCTATGCTATTGTTGCTCAATGCGGTGCTGTAGGCGCAGCATTCAAATACGGCGTAATTGATTTAATGAATAATATCGTCATCCCATTTGAATATGATTCTATAGAATCGGTTTACGGAGAAAGCTACGAATGCGTTAAAGGAACTACACTGTATACAATTAACTTATCTAACGAGGTTATTAGTAAAAAACCCGTTACTGAAGATAGCGAAAATTAACCAACACTCCCCCCAACATCAAGTTGGGGGTTTTTATTTTGAACCGTGTTATCTCCGGAAGCCCATTTTATTATAAAGGAACTGAAGTATTCGCTTGATGGCAAGAACCCGTTATTTATTGGAACCTACAAAACGGTTTATAGAAGAGGTGCAAAAAAAGCCGCGCATGAAATAATCCCTATGCTTAACGGGGTGCTAGAAACCCTCAAATTAGATCAGGTGATTTTGAACCGTGAGCAATTAATTATTGAGCTAGAAGCAGCCATAGCTAGCATTGATAAAGTAGACTTTCAAGATGATCGTTTTTTTAAAAAACATAAAAACCAGTACATACGAATACTGAAACGATTAAGTCGACCAGATAAACCTTACAGTTACGAGGAATTCAAAGCAGATTTTCAAAAACAAAAACGAAAAGAAGGAACCCTATTCAAAGAAACAGATATTCGCACTGCGTGGGATGAAGTGAAGGAACAATACGTTTTGCCGGTTAATCCAAATCTTGAACAATACAAAAAGGTATTCGAACAAGTCAATCCGATCAACCAATATGGCTTTCCTGCCACTAAAATTTATCGGTGTTATAATGGGCAAATTGAATTAGTTTACGACCAACCAAAACCAATAAATAACGGTCGAAAACTTCCCGCTTTCGGTAGTTTTATGGCTAATATGAATAGTGAACAGCTAAGCGGATATCGATACATCTTTTATCCTGAATCTTTTTCTTTAGAAAGTCCATTAAACGGCGAAATTAAAATTTTTAGCGGGGCAAAAATAGGCCCAAGAATGGGCCATGGTTTTATAAGCTATTATCGGATGGAGGAAAATCACTTAATAGAAACCGACCATTTCACGCATTGGTTGTCGTAATCCCTACCAAAGAAAAGGAATCACTGCCTTACGTTCCTTTGGATACTCTTGGAACTTTTGCTTGTACCACTTGTGGTGAGAAATAGCTCGTGGGACTACATTGGCAAAAGTCCATATCGCAAATACCAATCCAGGTAAACTCCAGGTTAATATTCCAAAACCAACCCATTCAATTACTTCACCCAATAGATTAGGACATGAAACCCACTTGAACAATCCTCCCTGCGGGATTTTATACCCGGTTTCTCCCGGCTTACGCAAGTTTATTAAAATCGCATCCGAATGCCAATTAATGGCCATTCCTGTGAAAAACACAATCATTCCAATTATAAATCGTGGATCCGTTAACCAATCCATCGTGTACGAAGCGAAATTCCCAAAATAATATCCCATAAAAAAACCATTCATGGTATTAAACAGCATGGCAGACACCATAATGATCACCGGCATTTTTTTACCGTTTGTCTTCAGACGTAAAGGGAAGACAATCGATCGATTAAAATAATGAAACACAAAAAGTCCGACCATGATTCCGCTGACCACATTCAGCTGTTTTTTAGCATCCCATAAGAAATACGCAAGAATCACAAGCACAAATACCTCCATAATAAACCAACCCCAGCGATTATCGATCATTGGTCCCCAACGTTCATTGGAATGCCTCCCATAAGGAGCTGTTTGTTTAAATAAATAGATAAAGGTTATGATTCCAATCGCAATCCATGCCCATGAAATCCATTGAAAATACTGTTCAGTCATTTGTTATTTTTTTATGTACCCATTCTCCTTAAACCACGCAATTAAATCGGCCACAGTCTCTTTAAAGGAACGTGGATTATGATTTAATTCAAGTTTCGCCTTTTGATGGCTAATCTTTGAATTCCCATGAAGTAAAATGTCAATCGATTCGTTGGTATAAAGCGGTGCCTTACCGGTGATAAGCGATTGTAACTTTACAAACGGTAAGCCCATCTGAACCAACCATACCGGTACATTGGCTACTCGAATTTTCTTTCCTTTTACCTCACTGACAATGGCAACAATTTCCTTCATCGTGTAATACTTTCCCGACAACAGGTAATTCTCACCTACTCTACCCATGGTGAGCGCATTACAAATGGATGAAGCAACGTCGCGAACATCCACCCAATCATATCCTCCTGCGAACATCGCTGGGATCTTACCCAGGTAAATATCTAAGATGGCTTTTCCTTGAAGTGATAATTTATTTTCGGGCTGTCCAGTTACCGAGGTTGGATTTACAATTAATGCTGGCAATCCTTTGTTAACAAATTCCATTACCGTTAATTGTCCATCCCGCTTACTTTGATCGTAGGCAAAGGCCGTATCATCCACAAAGTTTCGTGTTTCATCTAAGGTCTCATCCTTAGGAAGCGGATCATAGGCATGAATGGATGAAATGTGCACTACGCGTTGAATGTTTAAGTCGAGGGCAGTTTGCATGACATTACGCACCCCGTCCACATTAACCTTTCGTACATGTCCACCCTGTCCTCCATTGATTGAAATTACGGCAGCAGAATGAATTAAGGCATCACAACCGTTAAGGAGTTGCTCGATTGAGGCGCGGTCATTCACATGTCCTTTAACATATTCAATGTTGTTCTTAATAAAATAGTCTAAATCATTAAATCCCAAGGCTCGAACTTGATGACCACGACGGGTTAACTCTTCAATGAGTGCCACACCAACGTGACCACTTGCTCCGGTAATTGCAACTTTCATGGTGTTAAAAATAACTAAAGTTCGCTCAACAGACTTATCAAAAACAATGTTTATATAAATTCATATACAACAAATTCCTATTAACTTTGAAAAAATACAGAATATGAATGATATCATTTGCCCAAACTGCAACAAAGCATTTAAAATAGATGAATCCGGCTATGTAGAATTACTAAAACAAGTCAGAACCCAACAATTCAATGAAGAAATTGAAAATCGTTTAAAACTGGCAGAGCAGGAAAAAGCGAATGCGGTTCAACTTACGGCTGCGCAAGTTGAAAATAAAATGAAAGACCAACTCGCTGAGAAAGAGCGGCAACTCATCGCATCGCAAGCAGAAATGCAACGAGTTTCCAATGAACTAAACCTAAAAATAGAACAAGCGAAACTCGAACAGCAATTATCGGTAAGTGAAGCAGTAAAAGCCATGGAGAAAGAACGAGATGGGTTACAAAACATGCTTAATCAGAAACAACTAGAAACCCAGTTGTTGGAAAAATCCTTACAAGAACAATTTCAATCAGCGCTCAAAACCAAGGATGAAATCATCAAGTTAAAGGATGAAGAAATCGCCATGCGGAAGGATATGAAACTAAAACTCTCCACTAAAATGATTGGAGAAACCTTGGAACAACATTGTGAAAACGAATTCAATAAGTTGCGTGCCACTGCATTTCCGAATGCATATTTTGAAAAAGATAACAACTCGAGTTCTGGAAGTAAAGGAGATTTCATATACCGGGAGACTGATGAACAAGGCAATGAAATCATCAGTATCATGTTCGAAATGAAAAATGAAGGGGATGAGACCGCTACAAAAAAACGCAACGAAGACTTTTTCAAAGAATTGGATAAAGACCGCACAGAAAAAAAATGCGAATTTGCTGTATTGGTAACGATGTTGGAGGCAGAAAGCGAATTATACAACACGGGAATTGTGGACGTTTCCTATAAATTCCCTAAAATGTATGTAGTACGACCGCAATTTTTCATTCCCATCATTACCTTATTGCGCAATGCGGCCTTAAATTCTATGAAATATAAAACTGAATTAGCGCTCATGCGAAACCAAAATATAGACATCACCAATTTTGAAGATAAAATCAATGCGTTTAAAGAAGGCTTTGCGCGCAACTATGACATTGCGAGTAGAAAATTCCAAACAGCAATAGATGAAATCGATAAAACCATTGAGCATCTTAAAAAAACTAAAGAAGCATTACTTTCTTCAGAAAACCAATTACGTCTTGCTAACAATAAAGCAGAGGACCTTAGCATCAAGCGATTGGTGCATGGAAACCCTACGATGAAAGCGAAGTTTGATGGGCTGAGCGATACTAATTCCGTAACAACACCCAATTCATCTGAAGATTAAATTGAGTGCATTTAAACTACTTAATTACTCAAAGAGTAACGGAAGTTACATAACAAGCTAAAACCCATCCCCACGCTGACTGAGTAGGCCGCTCGACGCACGTATCGAATGCAAGCGGATTCATATCAAGATAATACCTACTCCAGCGCTGACTGAGTAGGCCGCTCGACGCACGTATCGAAGGCAAGCGGATTACATATCAAGATAATACCTACTCCAGCGACGACTGAGTAGGCCGCTCGACGCACGTATCGAAGGTAAGCGGATTACATATCAAGATAATACCCACAACTAATTCGTAGTTGGTGTTTTTTGTTTTTAGTCTATCAGGAGTACGCTTGCGCGTGTTCCGCGTTGGGAGTTACATATCAAGCAAAAACCCACAACTACTTCGTAGTTGGTGTTTTTTGTTTTTAGTCGCTTGTCAAAATGCCTTTTGACCGCGTTAAAAACAAAAAACCCATTCCTTGAGGGAATGGGTTTTTGCTTGTGACCCCAAGGGTCGAGAAATCTAACTTTTATGAGGATTTGAAGCGTTTTTTGGAGGTGTGAAGTACTTTTGGTGTTTAGTATATTAAGATAGCTAGAAACACCTACGACACCTCTATTAAACATTTGTGTCGAATTGGATTACATAATTCTATTCCAGAAGATCTTCGTAAGATGATTCCGAGGACAAATATTAATCGTTGGAAAAATGAAAAAGAATCGAAGTATATAGGATTTCAACTAAATGAAATTGCCAAAGAAGAACTTGAAGTATCAAAAGCTTTTTCAAAGGTGAAAAGAGCTAAACAAATTTTTAGAGCTTCAATATGAATTTCTAAAACGCTACAATCAATTCTCAAAACCAGCGGAATTGAGCGCGTAATTTATTCAAAAAAAGAGAAAATTATTAATCTAGCGTATCAGGTAAAAGATACTTTTTCAATTGATCAATTTATAAAAATAATAGGAATTTCACGCTCATCTTTCCAAAACTGGAAACGCGAAATACACGCCAAATGTGATAGCTCTTTTTTGTTTTTGCGTAATCAAAGATTTCCTCTACAAGCTTCTCAGACTGAAGTTTTGACAATTAAGAAGATGCTGACTGATCCAGAACTTCCATTTTGGCCTATAGCTTCTATTTCTGCTTTTTGTCGAAGAGAAGATGTACTATTTCTTTCTGACTCAACTTGGTACAAATACGCAAAATTCCTTGGGGTCAATCGACCCAAATCCAATTCAAGAAGAAAAAAGACCAAAAAAGGTATTCGGGCTACAGCTCCCAACCAAAAATGGCATGCCGATGTTTCTGTTTTCAAAATCTACAATGTCAAGCATTACATCTATTTGGTAGCAGATAATTTCTCACGCAGAATTCTATCTTGGAAAGTCTCTGATAAATTAATTGCTTCCATTCGGGTTCAAACTATTCGTGAAGCGTATCAAAATGCTTCTTTGATGGAAAGTGAGTTAAACGTAGATTTAATAGTAGACGGTGGTTCTGAAAATAATAATTCAGTCATGGATGATTTTATCGAAGATTCAAAAATCAATATTCATAAACTCGTTGCGCTTAGAGATATTCATTTCTCGAACTCTCTTGTCGAGGCTCATTTTTCGCTCATTAAATACAACTATATGTATCGAATGAAAATTAACTCCCTGTCTGATTTAATCTGAGCTATGGAAAAAACCACACATGATTTTAACGCTTTTCGTCCGCATTGTTCTCTTAATGGCTCTACTCCTGATGAAGCGTACTCCATAGGGAAAATTATGCCTAAAAATCAATTTCAAACCCAATTTATCCAAGCGAGAACCAATAGAATCAACGAAAACAAGAATAATGCATGTTTGAAGTGTAGCTAAATAGATTTACTTCACACCTCCCTTCAAATTTTGTCTTCTATTTTATAAGCCAAAGAACTGGTTTTTCATAATTTTTTACAACTCTTTCATTTTCAGTAGATGTTCCTTATACGGAACGCTTTGTTGTAGCAGTCTCTCGTGGATCCCGGAGCTGAGTGTGTGCTGAATTGATAGAAATGTAACTTATTTTTTGAGAAATGGATTTAATCAATCCAACCTATAAAATCACTTTTCATTTCTTCTTGCTTTTCTTTTTTTGCCCATTCAATTTCATTTTCAAAATAATTAAGATGTTCTGCGTAATCAAGCGGATTAGGTAATGATTGTATCATTTGAATAACCCTTTTAGTGAAACTTATGTGACTTTCAATTTTTGGAACACGACTTCCAGAAGTCACCTCATTTCGCTCTAACCAAAGATGTCTTAAAAATTCTATGTCCTTGTTGAGCAATAAGAACTCTCTAAAAAATCGAATAGTTTCACTATTAAAACTATATGTAACCACGTTAAGAATTATGTGAATGTGTTGTTTAGATAAGTAGTGCTTTTCTATAAATTTGCTTAAATAGCTATATACTTTCTCTTCTTGTTCACTCGTAAGATTCAACCCATGAAACAATACATTGGCTTGGTGCTCAAAATTTGAAAATATTGGTGCTTTAGTAATAATTAATTCTAGTGCATTGTCAATTATTGTCTCATAATCTGGTAAATCCCATACAAAACTGAGTTGCAAATTATCAAATTTGAAATGCAAAAAAGAAAGATCTTTTGTTACCTCGTTTAAATATTCAAGTAAAAACAAACTGTCCAAAGAAGATATGGCTTGCATTTCTTTTCCGTCATGATCAAAATGACCGTTTTTTCTCTTTTGATGGAAATAAATCTGTTTTAGTAAATCTGGTTTTTTTGAAAAATATTGAAAGCTTGTTTGACAAATTTGATGGTCAAATGAGAGATCAATTTCATTTTCTTTGGTAAGAAGAATTTCAATTAAGTATGTAATTACATTGTCATGATCAGAAGCAGATGGCTGTAAGGATGGTTTTGAGATTTGAAATTGCTTATCAAATTTGATTTTCTTATCAAGTTCATATAAGTAGAACCTATTACTAACTGATGATACGAACCCGATAAACTCCAGTAAAAAAAACTCGTCAATACTATTTTCTTCAAGTGCATCAAAAAATAATAGCTTCCAAAATTGTTTTTGCTTGTATTCATATCTGTTGATATGAGAATAAAACTCTTTTACTTCTACAAGGTTATCCTTTATTGGTCGAAAAATAAAGTAGCCATAGTTCAATTCGAATGAATATTTGCCAAGCATTAAAAGTTCCAAAGAATTGTAGAATAACTTAGTATCAGTTTCTGCCAATAATTGAAATAAAATTGGTAAACTCTCCTCAATCCAATAACCATCGTTATTTGCCTCAGCTTCTTTGTAAACGGTATCTAATTGTTCAAGTGTTGTCTGTATAAATTTTATGTCTTTCCCCTTGATATACTTCTCTATTTCTACCTGTTGCTTAAGTTTTCTTTCGTTAAACATCAGGGTTTCTTCGTCAAATTTGGAACTGAATATTTTCGCAATATTCATCGAATCGGAATCAAGAAATCTAATCCAATTATCTAACAAAGAAACATTATGTTCTTTTAGAGTATCTAAATACTCGTAAACAAACTTACAATGAGAATAATTATCTGTGCTGAAACTTTGGTTGATAAACTCGGAAACGATTTGTTGTTCGTCAGCATAAATACTTGAATCAATGCTCTTTGATGTCCAAGCATATTTATGTAATGCCTTTAAAACTAATCTTTCACTTTCCTTAAACAAAAGAAACAGCCTTTGTAGAATTTTTTTTCGTAACTCCATTAATGCAGGCGTTTTGAACAAATGAAAATTGTGAATCATCATTTGTCCTCCTCCCTTACCCTCAATTTGATGATATTCCCAACCTAAATAATTAGGGGCTAATGATAGAAAAAGCTGGTCTGCTATTTTTCTTTCCTTTTCAGTAAATGATGAGTTGTTTAATTCTTCTAAAAGTATTAGCTGTCTTGGAAATCCGAAACGATAGTCATAGCGATGAAACTGCAAATTCTCGCTTAAATGCTTCAACGTTTCAGGAATTCTTGAAGGCTGTTTAAACATTAACTTAATTGCTAAAGTTATTGCCTCTCTTGTGTAAAGTGTGTTTTGATGCCAAAAATTTATAAGTAACTTCAAGTAGTCTGGTGCATAAACAAAATCATTATTCTCATAAGTGAATTTAATTTCGGATAGTTCGGGTTCTTCCATTTCCAAATTATCAATCCATTTTTTGACGAACAACAAAGAATCTACTTCTCTGTAGAACCAAAATATTCCTATGAATTTATAGAAGTTTTGCGTGTGTAATTCTAACTTTTTTTGAACGTCAAAAATTAAACTTGTAACTCTTTCACGAAGTTCTGAATAACCAAAGGTGTTAATCAAATCTATCAGTGTCTTATTGATTTTTCTGTCATATTTATCAATAAGATGATATATCCAATTTGAATAATTTATCGATGCGAAATTTTCATCGATAAATGTTTTGTAAAAAACATAAGTTGCTAAAACTTGATCTGAAATTTTCGCAACTTCGTTTTGGAAAATATCGACTAATTCAACTTTTTCTAGTTCTATTAGGGTTTCCCAAAGCTGATTCCAATTAATGCTGAATTCAGTTTCAAGAATTTTTTTAATGTAATCGTTATTTTTTTCGAGAACGCCAAAAAATGAAATAATACCGAGTGCTTTTAGATTATCTTTATTGTCCAAAAAAGATAAATCGTTTTTTACTTTTTGAAAGTATTGGTCATAAAGTGAAAACACATTTTTTAAAACTTCTGTATTGTTATTATTTACGATTGCAGAAGCTGCCATTAATGCAAGTCGGCTATTACCTTTGGAAAGTGTAACAATCATTTCCAATGCAATTGGGTCAAGTGATTGACCTTTGGGTAATGATATAACCACTATTTCTTGAATTTTTTTTTCCTCAAATTGAGAGATGATTAATTCATTGTAGTGAACATCGGACAAGTATTTATTAAGGTCATGTTTTACATAATCTCTTACAGTTATGACAATTTTAGTTGTATTTACATCTCTAGTTGCAACAAATTGTAATAAGTAATCTAAATTCGGAAGAGCTTTATTAGCATCATCAAAAAAAATAAAGTAATTTTTATTCGGAAGAATAAAATTATTTAAATCTTCCCATACTGGAACTGGACTACTTGCAATTACTCTTGGCTCAAATGACATATCCTTTTCAAACATTTCAGCTAAATGAACTGCTATTTTAGATTTTCCAACGCCTTGACCTCCTGTTATTATTAAAATGTCATTTGTGAGTAAATATTCCTTGGCTTGTTTAATTTCTTCCTCGCGTCCTAAAAACGGATTAGTCAAAGAAGGCTGCAAACCCTTTTCTGTCGTTTTTAAGAAGTCAGGAAGCGTATAAAATGTTCCTTTAGTTGTTTTGACCCCTGCAATGTATTTGTCTGCAAGACCTGGGTAATATACTAACCTGAAAGGGATTTCTTGAATCGAATAAATAACAAGTTGTGTATTGGGATTATGCTCACGAACTTTTTCTTTGAGTTTTTTCAATTCATTAGCCTTCAACTTTTCAGTAAAGCCCAAAACAACCTTACTTATGTCTGATTTGATTACTTTAGTAACTGAAGTGTTGAAGCAATGGTCAATGTCTTTTTCTAGCTTTTTGAAAAAGGTTTGTCCTGATTCTAGTCTCTCTTGCGTTGTAAATTCACAAAATACAAATTTGTCATTTTCCTCAAAAAAGCTGTCAGGACTGCCTTTGCTTGTCTTATTCTTGCCAATCACTGAACCCGGTGAACCTAAAAACTTGTAGCCTTCCAGATGTAATAAATGATTCATCAGTTTCTGAAAAGTTGCTTGATCGACACTGATTAAATATTGTTCTATAATTGATGTAATCATTCTTTATTTTATTTTCTACTTCTACAAGCGTTCACAATTATTGTCTGTCTCCACAAAGGTTTTATCTTGATAGTAAATACTACTCATTCGGCATTTACTAAAAATGTTTCTGGCAAGTATTCCTTATACTTACTTCTTAGATATTGAAGCCCCTTTTGATTATCGCTTAAATTCAAATTAAGCTTATCTTTAATAAATTCATGTCGAATTTTAGCCTCTGAAAGCACATCGCCCCAAGTGAGAATAAAAACATCGTAATTATCTCCCTCAGTGATATGTCCTTTTTTCCTGTTTTTTTGATTTATCGCACTTGAAATTTCAGGTTTAATATCTTTGACCAAAAGAATAAATTTCCATTTGGTTTTATCCTTTGGAAATCTTGCATCATTAACTACCCTCGAAGCGTACGATTCTATTTGTGATTTTTCATCAAAACCTGCCAATTTATTTGGTTTTTTTAGTTCGATAACCAAATTTTCTTTCCCCGAACTTCCCATAGAATATTGAGACCACAAGCATACATCAGGTATCTTGCCTAGTTCAGAGTTATCTTCGCTATCAACAATTTCTTCAAAATCTTCCCTCTTCATAACGTCTTTAAGATAGGCTTTCAGCACATTCTTGAGACTTACATCATCTGCACCGTAGGTATAGTTATCACCAAACAACCATGTTTCATGAATCAGAATCTTGTGTAAGTGCTTTCTCTCTTGCACATCAGCCCCAACTGCATCATTATAAATAATCTCTTCTAACGCACTTATAAGATGAAGTCTATTCTTGATCTCTGTCATAGCATCAATAATATCACTAAGACTAGATTCTTCAAGAATTTCAACAAGTTCGTCTCTTTTGTCTTCTGGCAGTTCAATAACCTCTTCTAAAATTCGTCTTAAACTATCAGCATCCTTTTCCAGAGCTTCTTTCACCAGACTTAAAGTAAATTTTTTGCTTTTGGAATCCTGATCTTCAAAATGCGGTAAAAATTCATTTAATTGAAGTGCAACAATATCAAAAACTTGTCTTTTACTCTCCTCGACAATTCCTTCTGCCTCTCCTGAATACGGATATAGTCCTTCTTTTTTGAGGTTGGCTATAAATTCTCCTGAATATTTATGCAATTGACTTTTGACATATTCTCTTGCGATTTTCTTCGCTTCATCATGAATGAGCAAAATATTAGTGTCTAAACCTTCTATATCAAGTTTGTTATCACGATGAAGCTTCTCAATGTAATCAGATTGGATAAAGATGGAAATCGGTAAAGTTGACCTAATTCCGAGATTTGTTTCGTTAAAAGGAATACCATTTTTATTGCAGAGATAAGTTCTTTTTTTATCAATTTGAAAATTCCATTCAACGATTTTAATGATGAATACTACCTCTTGATCATCAATGTTTACTTTAATTTCTTCAGAATGACTATCCTTTATCAAGGATTCAAAATCTAATTTAGATCCGTTGATCCAAATTGCAAAGTCTGGAAAACTAACAAAATATGATGAGAATTTTTGCTCAAGTTCAATTCGGTTTGATTTATCTAATGCTTCGGAGGCTCTTTTGTCATCTACATTCTTAATCTTAATACTGAACCCAGCTTCTTTTTTAGACCCCTTTGGAAGTTTCTTTAAATCGGAAAAATCAGCCTTTGATAAGTGATTTCGATCCAGAACAATATTGAATTCTGACTTACCTGTTTTATCTTCGAAGCAACTGTTGAATTCAACCAAATCTCCTAGTGCCAAACTCTTCAATCTACCTTTACCTTCTTTCCCATGATATAATCTACCGTTTGGGCTTTGGGTCTTCAACTTCTTCTCAGAACCACCTAGGCTTCCGAAAACTTGCAATGCTTTTTCGTATTTCAATCCATGACCATTATCCGAAATTGTAATTTCATTAAAACCATTTAAACCATTTTGAGTGTAGTTGATTCTTATTTCACTAGCATCTGCATCAAGTGCATTCCAAATTAACTCTGAAAGCGCAGTAATTCCATTCGCCCTTGTTAACGAATCTATGTGATCCTTCTCGACTGCTAAATCTATTGTTTTTGCCATAATGATTTCTTTTTTAAGCTACTGCTGTTCTTCCAATCCCTTCTCCTAACTTCATTATCAAACCAATTCCAGTAAAAAATGCCGTTGCAATCCAATTTTCATGTTTCTTAACATCTAACTCATGACCCTCTTGATTTCTAATTTCCTTGAGTCCTTTTGCAAAATGAAATTCATCTTGTTCAATTAATTTCTGATCCTTTGCATATTCCAAATAATCATTGAACACGGGATTCCTTTTTTTACCATTATTTTTATTCTTGATAAATTCTTTAAACTCTCCATTCTGGGAATATTTCTCCTCTAATAGATTCTCGACAATCTTCGCTAATGAAAATGCAGCTTTAGTGGGTTGTTTGGCTTCGATTAAAGCCATCGCAGCTGTCAACTCATTCGAAACCTTACTGTCAATACCTTTGTAAGTATCTATCAGACTTGTAAGTTTCTTTTTGACTTCTCCTTCTAGTTGATCGTTATTGCGAATCATTTCCTTTAATGAGGATAGATTTTCCTCATACTCATGAACAACTTCTACTAACTCAGTATTGGCCGAGAACAAAATCTGATTCTCTTTTTCTAAATCACCTTCCTTCTTCTTACTCTTTTCAAGCAATTTATACGCTTTATCCCTATCATAGGCAAGCCACAAGATTAAAAATCCTACGGCAATTCCTAATCCTATTACCCAACCTTTGTTATTGTTTCCTTCTGCCATATTTTTTAATCCATTATAGTTCTTCTAATTTCGGTGTATCAAGCAACTAGATGATTATCTAGCACTTCGTATTCGAAGGGGTTCTTGAAATCTAATTTTTTACCAATGAAAAATACAAATGGTTTTCTTTTATCCTGTTTCCCCTCCTTAAAAGCATCTGAATGTTCATTTCTTGCAAATTCGATTTCATTTTTTAGTCTACTAAGTTTGTACTGACTTAATTTTTTTGGATCAATTTGAACATAAAATGGATTAACCTGATCCTTAGTAACGCTCTCCCAATTACCATCTTTTGGGTTTTCCCATGTCTCACAATCAAACATTTTTAATCGAATCATTTCAGTATCATCAATATTTAAACTGTTATCTTGATGGAGTTGACCGAAGTAAATATTCAATTCTTGAGGCTCCGTGTTCCTTATAGTATTTTGAAGCCTTCTAAACCAATACATATATAGTTTGGTTTTATCAAAAAGTGTCAATTCAATGTCACGGTTAAATGGGCAACTAAGGTAAAAATCAACGATTTGAGAAATGGTAGTTACATTTTTAAAATTATTTCCGCTTTCATCAAAATCACCACTAGAACCTTTACGATTAATAGCTTCAGGATTCTCTTCTTGAGAATCTCCATTTTTTGTTTTTAAAACTTCATTTTTCCCATTTTCTTTCGGGCTAATAAGTTTGGTAGGAACAGGTAAATTCTCAAATTCTTCAAACGTGATTTTTCTTTTACCCCCCAATTCCAATATTCTGGCAAACTCACTGTACTTACAAGTCTTAGAATGATCATTGTTTCTTAAAGTTCGAAAATGCGGTCTTTGTTTGTTATGATTCTTGTATGATGCAGGAACAAGAGGTACTGCGCAATTTTCATCTGCACAAATAAATTCAGGCATATTTTCTTCATCGAGAAATTTTAATTCCTCTGCTTCAATGGGTTCCTTAGTATCTTTTAATCGTGCGATTTTCATAACTCATCAGTTTCTATTCTTCTTAAAATTCTCGGCTTGTTCGAAGATCTCTGTATAAACTTCGTCTCTTTCAACTGGAGGATAACCGAATTCGTCTAGAAGAAGAATTAGTCCAACTTTCAGCGCTGATTTAATGTCATCTCGTTTGTTCCAATCGGGGAATTTAGCTTGACCATCTACAAGATCTTTAACTGCTTTTGCCAACTCGATCATTTTGTCTTCTGGATATTTAAAATCATATTTTATGCATAGTTCTTTTAATATGTCATAAAATGCTTTTTCTTCAAAATGAATTCCTAATTCATCACCTGATGAAAACTCTTTGTGAACTTCCCAAATTAACTCAGTTAATGCATTAGCCATTTCTTCATAGACCTCACTTCGAAAAATATCATTCTCATCTCGTTTATTATAACGGTCAACCAATACTTGCATCTTTTTTGAAAAATCAATTCCTTTAACACGGTTCACTTTTTTAATTTCTATTATAACTTTAGCCAACAATTGCTGAAGTAATTTGATTTTCGTGTTAGGTAATTTGATTTTTTCAATTTTAGCCAAATAGTCTTCGTCAAAAATATCTTGCTCCGTTTCCTCTTCATTTCCCAGTTTAAAGATTTCCTCTACACCATCACTCTCCAATGCTTCTTTAATCATTTCCCGAACTCTTGCGTTCATTTGTGCAGTGTCTGGAGCAGTACCTTTAGTGAGTTTGAAAATAATCGAACGAATTGCCAAGTAGAAATGGGTATGATCTCTTTCGGATTGAGTTAGTTTTTCACTACCAGCACAAATGTCATAAGCAGCTTTTAATCTTTTTACCAACCCCATAAATCGGGTTTCCAATTCTTTTGTTTTTTGAACAAATTCAGCACCTTGGTTCAGGGTGTTAAGTTGTTCAATCGTGCCGCCTTTGAAGTACTTTGAACTATCAAATGTGTGCATCAATTTGGCAAGTAAATCTAAATGATCTCTTACTACCTTAAGTGATTGTGCGATGTCTTCAAAGTTATCTTCGTCTCCTTTGTTATATTTAGCTAAAGCCAAATTCATTTGTTTTTTGATACCAATATAATCGACTACCAATCCTTTGTTTTTACCTTCATATTTGCGATTTACTCGGGATATGGTTTGTATTAAATTGTGCTGTTGAATTGGTTTATCAATGTAGATACTATCTAAAAACGGCACATCAAATCCAGTAAGCCACATGTCAACCACAATAGCAATTTTGAAATTTGATTTTGGGTTTTTAAATTGACGGTCTAATTCTTTTCTGTCATCAGAGGTCCCTAACAAATCCCAAAGATCTTTTGGGTCATCTTTCCCTCTGGTCATTACCATTTTGATTCGTTCAATAGGCTTTAACTCTCTTTTATCTTTGTCAGTCAATTCAACTCCTTCTTCGGCTTCCCTTATTTCAGCCCATTCAGGACGAATTGTAATTATGTTTTTATATAATTCATAAGCGATTTCTCGACTGCTGCTAACAAAAAGTGCTTTACCTTTAACGGTTGCGCCTTCGGAGATTCTGTTTTCATAATGGTTAATAAAATCTTCAGCAACAGCTTGTAAACGGTCAGGGTCACCTAAAATCGAATACATATTTGCCGTTTCTAACTTACTTTTATCGATTTGATAACTATTAGATCCTAATTCAGCAGCTTCTTCATAATATTTTTCAATTTTTTCTAGCTCACTATTTTTTAAAGCCACTTTTGCTGCACGACCTTCGTAAACAATTCGAACCGTAATTTCATCTTTGACAGATTCAGTCATGGTGTAAGCGTCAATCACTTTTCCGAAGACATCAAGCGTTGCATCTATCGGTGTTCCTGTAAAACCAACAAAAGTTGCATTGGGCAAAGAATCGTGAAGGTATTTTGCAAAACCAAAACTTTTGGTAACTCCATTTTCTGTAATCTTTAATTTTTGGTCTAGATTCGTTTGGCTTCTATGCGCTTCGTCAGAAATACAAATTATATTCGTGCGATTTGTAAGTAGTTGGGTATCTTCTGTAAATTTGTGAATGGTTGTTAAGAACACACCACCACTTTGTCTACCTTGTACCAATTCCCTTAAATGTGCTCGACTTTCAACACTAATAATTGTGCTATCTCCTATAAAGTTTTTAGCATTAGTAAATTGACCTGAAAGTTGATCATCTAAATCTGTTCTATCTGTAATAAGAACAATTGTAGGACTCTCAAAATATTCGCTTTTCATCAACAATCGGGTGAGGTAAAGCATGGTAAAACTCTTCCCACATCCTGTAGCACCAAAGTAAGTTCCTCCTTTTCCATCGCCTTCAGGCTTTTGGGAATGTTTTATATTTTCATACAAAGCCCTTGCAGCGTAATACTGTGGATATCGACAAACAATTTTTTCATTTTTCTTAGAGCTATCTGGAATGTAAATGAAGTTCCGAAGGATATCTCGTAAACGGTTTTTGTTAAACATCCCTTGAACGAGTGTGAACATGCTATCAAATCCATCTACCTCTTTTGCAAGACCTGCGACTCTGCGCCAAGCATAGAAAAATTCATAAGGAGCAAAAAACGATCCCGCCTTGTTATTAATACCATCACTGATTACACAAAAAGCATTGTATTTAAATAATTCAGGAATATCTCTTCGATATCGGATTGTTAATTGATTGAACGCATCAAATATAGTAGCCTCTTCACGAATTGCACTTTTAAATTCAAACACAACTAGCGGTAAACCATTGATATAAACTATTCCATCTGGTATCCTCTTTTCCGTTCCAGTAATTTCAAGTTGATTTACAAATTTGTAGATATTATTGTCTTTTCCGTACTCTGTATTTTTATCCCCTAGTATTGAAATTAATTGATCTTCATCAGGTTGACGGTGTTTATGTAAGCCCGAATAATCAATGAGTTGTATGTAAATGTCTTTTTGATTACGGTCTTCTCTTTTTAGAATAAAACCGTCAGAAAGCATGTTTAGAAAGGTCTTGTTACTTTCGTATAAATCAGAAGCGGAAAGGGATTTTAGTTGAAGAATGATAGATTTAATTTCAGTAATTGTGATGTCTTGATGGGCATATTGCGTTAACAAGAAGTTTTGTAAATCCTCTTCAATTAATACTTCATCTGGATTACGAGAAATTGTAATACCCGATTGGTGCGAAAATCCTTCCTGCTCCAATAACTCGGCAAATGCCTTTTCTAATTTATCTTCTGTAAATTTCATCTACTAAATTCTTATTGTGCTTCTTAATACTGATGAAGCAATTCTCAATGTTAATTTTATTTTACTCCAAAATTCAGGAATCAATTCATTCATTTGAACTAAAACTATTTGCCTGTTTTTTATACCAAATTCATTCAGTCTTTTTCTGCGTGCTTCTTTTTCATTTGGATTATGATATGACACAAGCCAAACAGCTCTATTATTGATTGATTTCAAAATCTCATCAAAATATTCTTTATCAACGTCTGCAAGCGAATGACCAAGAACAAAAACTTTGCGAATGGATTTCAAGGAATTAAAAAAGACTTTGTTTTTTTCAATAAGTGAAGATGTAGCCTTAAATGATTTTGAGAAATATTGTATTAATTCATCTCTTCCTCTCTCCAATGAAAAATCAAATGCGTCTGATTGGGCTTCCCTCAATTGGTCTAATTCTTCATCATTTAAACCTACCGGCGGTTTTACATCTTCTTTTTCAAAACTTTTCGGATCTATTCCGTGACCCAATATCAATTTATCTTTACTCTCTGCTCTGTTATGAATGTAAAGAATTTTACTCTGTGGAATTTTGTAATAATGTTCAAGAGATTTTGTGTAATTGAAATTGAAAAAGATTGCATTTCTATCAATGTTCAGTATATTCAATTTACTTTCATCAGGATAATCGATATTCAAAATAAATTGTTTGAAATGGTCAATCATTTTTACAGTCAAATCGTCTCTGATTTGGCTCACATAAACTGCGATTGTGTCCCAATCTCTATCGCTAAAATCATCACTTGCAGGATTCGCAGAATACTCTGCATGTTCATCCAAAACTTCGTCAATATCTAAAGTGGCTAAGTTTGCTTCAAATTCCGACCACAATGGGTCTTTCAAACTTTCGGGGTCATCTTCATCTAAATCAGGGAAGCCAAAATATTTTAAGAAGTAATCATAAATTTCGGAATGATTATCACGAAGGAAAAGACCAAAGGTTGAATACCAAGTATCAAGATTATGGTGAAGGTCAAAACCATTACCAATTATATACAGAGTATTTGTGTTTACTTTTTTTGCCATAAATTATTTAGTCTGTTCATTAAAATTGATATTTAAGCTTCAATTTCTTCGCCAATACCCATCATCATATTGTAATGTCCAATATTTTCAGTGTGGCTAAAAACATTCTTAAACACTTCCAAGTATTTGGTGATTGTTCCGTCAGGAACTTCAATAAACAAATCATCTGGCAATGTATGAGAACCCTCATTTGCCCAACTTAACAAAGACCTGCAAATTTCTCTTTCTTCTTGACTTGAAAACTTATTGATTAAAACATCATCACGCTTGCTACCCAAAATACTGAAATAGTTTTCAAGGATTCGTCTCAACGTATTCTGAATAGTAATCCCCGAATAATTTTCCCACTCTTTTATTTCACGCCAAAGCAATTCATAAGATGATTGTATTGGATTATTTATTCCATAAAAATGAATGGTAGAAATTTTGTTATTCTTGCGTAAAATCCAAAATTGAGATTTTTCACCCTTTCTGTTCAATCCTTCGTAAGAAACTTCTTTATGAAAATAAACATTGTGGGTAAGAAGAATAATCTGTTTGATATTTCCCGTCTCTGATTTTACAGTTTTGATTATTTCCTTAATCAATGTACTTACCACAAACAATACATTGCTATCTAAACTAGAAATGGGATCATCAATAACTAAAATTCGTTCTTCATTAACTGATTCCTCAGTTTCACCTCCTTTAGCACGTTGCAAATAGTATAAAAAAGTAATAAACGTAATTTCACCCTCACTTAAAGTGTCTTCAGCAATTTCGCCATCTTCACGTTGAATCTGATAAAATCCATTTTCCGCTGTGGGTACAATTTCAAAGTTTAGAAACCCATAGGATTTCAAAAGTCTATTGATTTCATCAACTGTTGGCTGAATACTGGTAACATTCTTACTGAGATTCTGAATTTCAACTTTTAGTGTATTAAACTCAGTCAACTTTTCAGTTAATTGTGTTTGTAGAGCTGTTATTCCTGTTTCTAACCCTCCTTTGACTGAAATGAAATTAGAAATATCAGACCTGAATTCTTCAATAATATATTTCCATATTGATTGAATCAGGTCAGTTTTTTCGGTGTTGAAATTTGCAACGATTTCATTGTGCTTTTTTATAACATCATTGGCATTTTTGATTAAGTCTGCAATTATATCTAGTTGTTCTTTTTGAGAAACTAACTCAATACTTCTGCTCGGCTCTTTAATCTTGTTGTTTAAAAATTCTATATTGGTTGTATTCTGACTGATCAAAGTCTTAAGGTAAGCTGAAAATTTATCGACATTTAGCTTAGTTCCTTTGAAATTCTTTTGATTGATTTCAATATCATTTAACTCATTTATAAGGTTTTGTGTCAATAAACTGTATTCCTGTTTCAGTTCTTTTATTGCTTTGATATCGTTTAAGTAAGTTTCATCAAACCAATTTTCCAATTGATTTTTAAAATCTTCTGTAATAGTTGGTTGCTGACAAAAAGGACAAGTATCTTCTTCTTGAATGTAACTTCTTCCTTGATTGACCCAATCGTTGATATTCAGTTTCTGAATTAATTGAGCAATATCAACATCTGCTTTACCAACAATTATTTTGTTCCAAACAGATTCTGCTTCAATACCAAGAATTCTTTCGTAGATAATTTCATTTATTGGTGTGATGTTTTGAGGAACTTCACCAAAAATGGTTTTTGCTTTTTCCCTCAATTCATCTAAAGTTTTTAAAGTTGCAGTATTATTTGAAAACTCTTGCAATAGTCTAATTTTAAATAACTCTCCAGATTTCATTGAACCTACAAAAGCTTCTTTAAATTCTTTATCGTATTTTTTGTAGATCTTCTTCCAACAACTTTCGGTAAATTCCTTTTCTAAATCCTCTCTTTTCTTTTTTTGAACGTTTAATGTTTCACGCTTTTTTTGCCCATCATCTTTTATCTTTTTTAGTTGCTCCGTTTTTTCTTCAATGACCTTAATTTCCTCTTTTGTTGCCTGCCCAAGTGTGAATACACCATTAAGTTTCCCCTTACCAAAATTCTGTTCTCTAAATTCTTTATTGTAAACCAAAGATTTAATTGGAGTTTGGTTCTCCCATTTTAAACTACAATCAGCAAATTTTGTATCATCAGGATTCAACAAAAAATTTGATAAAGTGGTCTTACCACATCCGTTAGCACCATAGATAAAGTTTACTTTTATTAAACCGTCAATTTCAACCCCATTTATTGGGTCATAGGTTGCCACATTTTTTATATTGATGGATGTAATCATTAGGGATATACAGTTTCAAGGTTCACACTCTCCATCACCCCCCTCATCAATACAGGGCAGAGTGGTTTTATGGTATTTTTCAATTGCTCATTAATCCGTTTACGAGTTTCCAAAGTGTGGTAAATGGTAACAATGGCTTCTTGTACTTTGATGTCGGGAATGGGCAATTGCACGTTGCACATTTGTTCCCATGCAAAAGTGTCTCGGGTACTGCTCCAAGCATGAAAAGCTGCATACCTGTCAAATTCTGCTCTTTTAAAAAACAATAACAAAAATTCGGGTAAAAGTTTATTTTCATTAGTTATCCGAAATGCTTCATAAGATGATGAAACTAACACAGGATAATCATAATGTGAAAGAGCAACTGCGAGTGGCTTGAAAGTGTTCATCCGAGGTATATAAGCGAATTCATTTTTTCTTACTATTAAATGATTAGTAAGGTTATGCTTATTAACTTTACCCGCTGGTGGTCTAAATTCTTTTCTTTCGCTAATACCAATTACAGAATTGTATTTATCGTCTAAATTTTTTATATTCAATCTTTCAATGTAATCTCCAAGTTTTTTCAGTTCTTCCTTTTTGATGAGGTTTTCAATGTAAGTATCACAGATCAACTGCAAATCATCCAAACTATTTTCATACACTTTTTGATTGGTAAGTAAGCCATTGTAGAGGGCGACAAATTTTCGTTGTTGGTCAATGGCTGGGATAGGAATTTCTATATCACATAGGCGTTCCCAATCTAAACTTGCACGAACACTACTATCACTAATAAACCAACCGTATCTGTCTGATTCGGGTCTTTGAAACCACATCATCATGTATTCAGGTAACAATTCGCTTATGTCATTCACTTCTATTACCAAATAAGCAGGTGAAATAATAGCAGGTTCAACATGTGGGTATAGTGCTATGCGTATTGTTTCATCTCTGCCCACTTGCATGGCACTATAAGCAAATTGGCCCTTCCGAATGATTTTGTATTTTGACAAATCAGTTTCTGAAGTATTGGCAACAGATGGCATAAAATTCTTGGTAATATTTATACCCAATAAGTTGGTAACAGCTAAATCTTTGTTACGGTTGTCCACTAAATGTATATAGTTACCAATACGCTTATAACTCATAGCCTATTGTTTTAAAAGCGTTAATCAATTGTTCTTGTGATTCTTTTTCCTCTTTTATAAGAGTTTTAAAATCGTTTTGAATACGTTTCATTTCTGAATCAAAGTTAATTCCACTATCACGGTCTACAAATTCAATGTATTTACTTGGAACTAATGAATAATCATTTGCTTGTAGTTGATAAAACGGAGCAGAATAGCAATACTCAGGTACATCCTTGTAGGTTGTTTTGTAATCAACTTGTTGCCAGTTGTGGTAATTCTCTGCCACTTTCGCAATATCTTCAGGAAGAAGTTCAATGAATTGCTTTTCGTATTCAGTACCCCAACGTCTTAAATCCATAAACAGGATTTCTTTCTCACGGTCACGGTAGTTTTTTTGTTTTCCATTTATTTCAACCGTTCTTGCTTTTTTGTTTTTATTGATAATCCAGAGCGTTACACTGATATCGGTAGTATAAAAAGTATTTCTCGGTATAATTACAATGGCCTCCACTAAATTATTTTCAATTAGCTTTCTTCGTATTTTGTATTCTTCGCCACCACCACTCAATGCACCATTAGCCAAGATAAAACCAGCAATTCCGTTTTCAGACAATTTGCTCACCATATTCAAAATCCAACCGTAGTTAGCGTTGCTTTTGGGTGGCACATCATAACCTCTCCAACGTGGATCGTCAATCAATTCATTCTCACCCCTCCAATCTTTTTGATTAAATGGTGGATTAGCCATGATGTAATCAGCTTTTAGATCTTTATGTTGGTCGTCTGCAAATGTATCAGCATCCTTTTCACCTAAATTGGCAGAAATACCTCGAATTGCAAGGTTCATTTTTGCCAGTTTATAAGTTGTTTTGGTATATTCTTGTCCGTAAATAGCAATGTTCTTGGTGTTTCCTTGATGTGCTTCTATGAATTTTATAGATTGTACAAACATACCACCTGAACCACAAGCTGGATCATAAATGATTCCTTTGTATGGTTCTATCATTTCTGCAATTAGATTTACAATCGTTTTAGGTGTATAGAATTCTCCTTTTCCTTTTCCTTCAGCAATAGCAAACTTTTTCAAGAAATACTCATAAACACGTCCAACCAAATCTTGCTCTTTATCTTTTAAGGTGTTTATGTTATCTATTTCACTTATTAAAGAAGCTAGTTTGGTTTTATCTAAACCTAAACGGGAAAAATAATTATCTGGCAAAGCACCTTTTAATGACTTGTTGTCTTTCTCAATGGTATGTAAAGCAGTGTCAATTATTAAAGCAATATCATTCTGTCTTGACATCTTTACAATGTAGCTCCAACGGGATATTTCTTCTAAGAAAAACACATTGTTCATGTTGTAGAACTCTGCCATTTCAATGTACTTTTCTTTTCCATCAGCGATGAGTTTAGCTCTGTGCTCTTCAAATTTGTCGCTGGCAAACTTTAAGAAAATCAGTCCCAATACAACATGCTTGTATTCGGCAGGCTCAACGCTTCCTCTTAATTTATTTGCAGCTTCCCAAAGTGATACCTCAATTGCTTTTTCCTTAATTTCTTTCTTTTTTGCCATTTCCTATATTTTCATTTATCAAATCTTTAACTTCTATATTCAGTTGTTCTGCAATCTCAAATAATATTTCTAAACTCGGTTGCCTTCGATTATTACAATAATCATTGACTATGCTAAAGCTTTTGTTTAATCTTTCAGCCAACCAAGTTTGCTTAATTCCTTTTTCGTTCAGAACTTCTTTAATTCGGTTCATTTAGATAATTTTAGATTGAACACCTAATATAGTAATAAACCAAATATAAATAGCGGATAATATCGGATATAAAAATGGTGTATTTCAAGGGTTGACTAGATAAAAAATGCAAAAAACACAGATTTTATAATTTGAAGGCCCGTCAACAATATAACTAACTGTAAGAATAACAGTTGGTTAAATGAATATGAGTTCAATTAATTGAATTTGATTTTTTTGTAAATAGTACATTGGGGAATAATATAAATATTAGTACAAATACCTAAATAATTAGTACAATTACCCTCGTCCTTTTACTGTAAATACAGCATGGTACTTTTAAAATTTTAAAAATCATCCCCAATTTCCCCAGCATTTATCCGCATTAATTCGGATACACACGAATACATGCGAATTCAATCGCATGCATACGAATACATTCGTAAAAAAACGAAAAAATCCGCATTAAAAAGTCTTAATACGGATTTCTGATTCGCTTTCGCGATAGATTATTTTGACCGGTTACCGGTTGGGGTAGGGAACAATTAGTTCTTCTTAACCGGGATGCCATAGACGTCACCGGTAATCTTGATTTTACAGCCACTTTTGTGGAAATAGACCGTGACATTTTTTAAGTATTCGCCACCTTTAACAGACTTAACTGCTTTATCAACACACTCTTCCAAGGGGTCGATTTTTTGGTTTTGACAACTGCTTCAGCATTAACCAAAAGCTTTTGACACTATGTTTAGAAATCAACGTTTCAATTGGCAAGCATGTTGGGGTTGTCATATCGTTTATATCCACAAGAGCTAAGTGTACCTTATGCGATGAAAATGGCTAGTGTTTCAATGTGTTTAGATTTGAGTTTATTTTACTTTGTTAGCTTGAATGGTGCTTAATGAACAACAAGTGGTACCTTCTTTTAATTCAATTTTGAAGTAATCTTCACTGATGCTCGTAAAGCCGAATTTTGCCGATTCTGTATACTTCCATTTTCTCTCGCCAATCAATTTGTATTCAATTTCGGTCCAAGATTCATTTAATGTAATTACCCCTTTATCGTCAAGAAACCATTCTCCATTGGCAATATTTCCTTCAATAGGATTATAGCGAACAGATAAGGTCCTTTCTTTATACGTTTTTAGATAGGTACCGTTTTCATTAAATGTGATGGTAAAGTTTTGATCGGTATTCCATTTTCCGACAATGTTCTTTTTAGAAACTGTATATACTTCCACTTGAGTTTTTACTTCTGGCTTTTCTAAAGAAATGTTATTGGATTTGGCACACTTTGTAATTGTTGAACTCAATAATTGTTTCATCTCGATTTCAATCATGGCATCGTAGGCCGCTTTCGTCATATTGTTAACCGTCTGATTGATGCAGCAAAGAGAAATAAGCTCCTTGTCAGACTCACTTAAAAACGAATATTCATCTATTTTTAAAGCGAATTCTTTGGCGAGCTTTTCTTTTGATTCACGATCCCATTCCTTGGATTCAGTCTTTACAGGTTCTGGCTCAACTTCTTTTGGTTTTTCTTCCAAAACCACTCCGATATTCTTTGCGCATTGGCTAATTGATGATTCGTAAATACGCTCAATTTCGATATCAATTTTTGAATTAAAATCCTTCTTTGTGTATTTGGCAGTAACGGCATCTAAACCACAGAGAGCAATTGATTCCTTTTGTTCTGAGCTAAGCGTTTTGTATGCACCAAGTTTTGAAGTGAATTCTGAGAATAAATTACTGCGGTCGTCTTTAGTCCATTCTACCTGAGAGTAGGAATAGCTGCTAATAAGTAGCAAGATAAGTAGCGATATTTTTTTCATGCGTTGTATAATTTGAGCCAAATATACAAAACAATTTATAAAACAGAGCATATATGCTCTGTTTGGTGCGCAATTCAAAATCTACCTTCGGGCTAAATGACCGAAGAAGAGTACATAAAAGATGTTTGCAAGAAAATAAAAGAAATAAGAGTCTTAAAGAAAATGACTCAATTAGAACTTGCTTCAAAAATTGGGATAGATGATTCTAGCTTGAGAAGAATCGAATCTGGAAAAACAAATCCTACCTTAAAAACAATTTATCGAATAGCCTCGGCATTCGAAATTGAAGTAACTGAAATATTTTCTTTCACCATTGTTATGCAGACAACGGAAGGTAAACAGGAGGAGAAGTAAAAACTTACTCTTTATATTCTGGCCGTACAATTCTCACAGCAGATTTTACCTCAATTCTATTCAAAATGTAGATTGTTGCCGCAATGGCTCCTGCCACCAAAATGATATCTACAATGAAGTCACTGGATTTTAATGCTACTTCAGGCACATAATTATTAAATCCAGCTGGATTGAAATGATTATAAAGTACTTGTCCCATATTTTCTTTTTTTGATGATTAAAAAATTGTTTCCAACATACTGATAAGCAAAGGGTCCAATTGCGTGAAATGGCTTATCGTAGCGATCGTCTTTCATTGGGGTGTACGGGCAATCGTTTGGGAAATTCAGTTGTTCCATTACCAATTTCGGTACCAAGCACTGTCTATTCGCATCGGGTTTAAATACCCCTCTGAGTATATTGATGGCTCGATTGTACTTTTCAACGTATTCCTTATTTAACTTTCTTGCCTCGCTTACTCTACGATTGTTTTCATGCGTTTTACAATCGCTGTCACAGTACACTTGGTTTAGCCTTCCATAAAATTCTTCTTGGCAATATAAGAAGCCGCATGTTTTTAAATAAATTCCTGACATGTTATAAATATTATTTTGTTACACTATTGTAAAGTTATGAATTTTTTCTAATTTTACTCCATGAAAAAAAATGAACTGATCAAAAGTACTTTCGATGCTTTCGTTGAATTGAATACCAATCCAATAGAATTTATGCGTGAAAGAAGGTATACACTAAAAGAATTTGGTTTTTCACCAAGAGTAGCAAATCATTGGATAGAGAAAGGAATCATTGGAGATAGCCATGAAGCTAAAAAGAAAATCATTTTGAATTTAACGGAGGTCTTTTGGATTAAACTGGTTGATCAGTTAAGGAATTTTAATGTCTCAATTGAAGGGATCAAAAAAATTAAGAACGAATTCTTTACGCAACCCCAACATGTATTTGGAGCCATCGAAAAAGAAATGGCCATTGAAAAGTTGAAGGAACTCAATCTTATTCCTAAAGAATTTGAGAAGCATTTCAATGACGATCAAATATGGGCTGATTTAGCAAAATATCAGTTAAATGATTTTGAATTAATCATTCAGCATATTTTGCTTGAGCGCACTCCGTACTTATTATTATTCGATAACAAGGATGAATTTTTATTTGCACAGGTAGGGCCAATCGAAGAATTTGACCTTGATTTCAAAGAAAAGTTAGAACGTATCACAATGAAATCGCATATACGAATTTCATTAAATGAAGTGTTACAAGAAATAGTCAATGTTTTTGGTCCGCTTGTTTGTACCAATAAGATTCCAATTTTAACCAAGCAAGAGGCTGAAATCATAGAATTGTTGCGCACCGAAAATGCCGCAAGAGTTGAAATTCGTTACAACAACGAATCAAAACCACATTTTGTAGAAGTAACTACAAAAAACCTTATTAGTGAAAGAGCTCGTTTGAACGAATTGATTCTTTCAAGGGGTTACCAAGATATTACATTTAAAACCCAAAATGGACAGGTTGTGTATTGCGAAAATACCACCAAACATAAACTTGATACCAAATAACTTGGATCAATTGTACATAGCGCAAATTACCTAATACCCAGGAATGCGAGCACATCCATAATTTGAAATGGATTTGTCAAAAGAAGAACGAAAAAAAAGATTAATTGAGAAAATTAGCAAGCAGAAAAAAATGACAATAGAACAAGCAACGGAATACCTTGCTGTTCTTGAAACTTACTGTGAATTAGTAATAAAGTACACTTTATTTAAAGATAATGAATAGATTGAAGGACTTTGAAAAACTCTATGGTTTAAGCACCAAAAAGAATAACCGCAACAAAGCGATTATCTATACCCGTGTGTCGACCAAAGAGCAGGCTGACAACAATACCAGTTTGGCCACTCAAAAGCAGTATTGCGAAGATTTTGCCTTGAAAAATGGCTACGAAGTCGTGGAATATTTTGGTGGAACCTACGAGTCCGCTAAAACCGATGAACGCAAAGAATTTCAGCGCATGATTAAATATGCTCGACAGAATTCGACCATCGGATACATCCTGATCTATTCCTACGACCGTTTCTCTCGTTCAGGGGCCAATGCCTCATACATTGCTGACGAACTCAAGAAACAAGGAATTACCCTGATCGCCGTCACACAAAAAGTAGATACTTCAAATGCAGGAGGAATCATGCAGCAAGATTTCTTCTTTTTGTTGAGCCGTTTTGACAACGAAATGCGCAGAGATAAGACCAAAACAGGAATGACCGAATTACTTCGCAAAGGTTATTGGCTATGGACGCCACCTAGGGGCTATCAGAACCTCAAAAAGCACCACAGAGCCGTAGATTGGGAAATTGTTGTAACCGCAGAAGGGGACTTGCTCAGACAAGCTTTTCAGTGGAGACGCCATAATACATACAGTTCAGCAGAAATTGTCCGTAAGCTGAATGCTCAGGGAATGAAGATTGATGAAAAACGCTTGCACGATATTTTTAACAATCCGTTTTATTGTGGAATTCTCATTTCTAAAATGCTCCCAGGTGAAATCATTCAGGGCCAACATGAACCTTTGGTTTCACAAGAAGATTTCTTAGCCATTCATGCTCCAGCAAGTAAAGTAGTCAGTAAAACCTATGAAACTATGTCTTTGGACTTGCCTCTAAAGAAATCTTTGCGTTGCCCTACATGTAATCATTTGATGACAGGTTTCTATGTAAAATCTAAAGACCTGTTCTATTACAAATGTCAAAAGAAATGCGCTGGGGTCAATTACAGTGCTAAAAAATTGCACGTGGCTTTCGAAAACCTTCTGAATGAATACCAATTGGATTTGAAAGGAGTGGAGAAGGATGTAGCACCTGAAGTCATGCAATACACTTTGTTGGAGTTGTCTAAGGAAGATGCCAATGAAATGATGGTGACAAAATCTAAATTAACGCAGGTTAAAAAAGATTTGGAGCAGATGGAAGAACGCTATGCAATTGGCAAGATTGATACCTTGATTTACACCAAATACAGTGAAAAGTATCGGGAAGAGATTTCAATTTTGGAGCAAAAACTCATGAACCCCAACCTGACGAGTTCTAACCTTAAAAAATGCATCAAAAATGGCCTTCAAATAGCCAAGAACCTTAGTAAAATATGGGGTTCAGCAAATATGTTTGATAAGCAAAAGTTGCAACACATTTTGTTTCCAGATGGATTCACTTACGACAAGCAAAAGGGGCGAGTTCTAACTTTTCGAACGAATGTATTTTTTCACTTAACACATTCATTATCAAAGGTTTTATCGGAAATAAAAAACGGAGATCCAATCAAAATTGATCAAATCTCCGCTTTAGTGACCTTGTCAGGATTCAAACCTGAAACCTCCTGAGCCGTAATCAGGTGCGCTATTCAGTTGCGCCACAAGGCCTTCCGTTTTTCAACGATGCAAAGATAGGACTTTCTTTGCTTTTAACAAATAGAGCCGTTTATATTCACTACTTTTAACGCATTCTTTTTTCGTTTTAGTAGTTATATGCGTTACAATCTCTCAGAAATTAATGACCTCATCCGTAATCGAAGAACGATCTATCCGGAACAATTTAGCGAACGTAAAGTCCATAAAGAACAAGTTGAACTGATTCTCCAAAACGCTCAATGGGCGCCAACTCATGGCAATACGCAACCCTGGAGATTTCATGTATTTATGGATGAAAGCCGTCAACGCTTAAGTCAATTTTTAGGAAAGACTTATCTGGAACTTACCCCGGTTGACAAACAAAATGATGCGAAACTCGCTAAAATGCTGCGTAGACCGATGATTTCAAGTGTTGTTATCGCAGTATCCATGAAGCGTCAAGTTGAAGAAAAGATTCTTGAAATCGAGGAAATTGAAGCGGTAGCTTGTGCAATCCAAAACATGCACCTCACCTGTACGGCCTATGGTCTTGGCGGATTCTGGGCAACACCCAAGTTAATATACTCGGAACAAATGAACGCTTTCCTAGGAATTGATGCGAAAGATAAATGCCTGGGTTTATTTTATATTGGATACCCAGCCATTGAATGGCCTGCTTCACATCGCATTCCGTTAGAATATCATACCCAATGGCTGCATGAATAACAGCGTTGTCTTCTGTTTTGTTATGAGCTGGTTCCTTAGTTATGCACAACTGGGCGACAACCGTTTTCCTTCCTATTTTGGACTGCAAGTTCGTGGTGTATTTCCAAGCGATTTCGTTAGTAGTCCCTCACTCACCCTGTCCAAAGAAGGTATGAAATCTACCATTACTCAAACTCCCGGGTATTCATTCGGAGGCGTCGTGCGGGTTGGATTAACCGAATTAATTTCCTTAGAAACTGGCATTAACTTTACCCAACGAAATTTCAGTATTGAAGGTTCTATCGCAGACTCAGGGGTTTTTGTAAGTAATACCCTTGGCTTCATTCAATACGATGTTCCCATCAATGGGTTATTCTACATCAAATTAGCCAAAAAGTGGTATGCCAATGCCTCCTTAGGTATTGTTGCCGGATTCAAACCAACAGATATTGCTACCTCCAATAACATCAATGGTTCTCAGTTTTTCTACCACACAGGCATTGTAAACAAAAAAGCTTCGCTAGACTTGAATGGAAACCTTGGGTTTGAATTTCGATCCAAAAATTCGGGCTTCTTTTACCTCGGAACTTCCGTACGACTTCCAGCAAAACCTCTTTTTGTTTATATTGCCACCTATAGAAACCAAGGGTATAAAGTCACACAATACGGGGATGTATCCGGGGCATACCTTGGACTTGACCTGCGCTATTTTTTCAAAAATGTACGTGCCGTAAAGGAAGAGAAGAGACCCATCGAATAACTTAAGGCTGACAAATCACAGTATCGAGATAGGTTGAATAGCCAACCCATACGCCAAGCGCACCTCCTTCAATATTGGAAGGCACATTAATCGGTGTAGCAAATGGACTTCCGGAAGAAAATACTTGATTAATCTTCTTTTCGAAAAAGTTATACTCCTTTTTACCCATTCTAGATAAGCGCATTACTACGGTATCTCCATATTTATAAAATCCCCGCTCGTTTTCAGTATAGGTGGAATCATTAAATGACATCGGATTATAAACCGTGAATTCAAATGCTAAGCCATTAAAGAATACATCGTTGAAATACGGATTAAACGGTTTTGTAAACATTGGATCATTTACCTTTTTCATTTCCCACATGAAATTATCAGACGTTGAGGCATTGTCCGTCATAAAGCTGTATAAATAGCCAATCGAGCTTGAATTTGCCTCCGGTTTCCAAGTTAAATAATCCAAGGCCACTGGCGCTAGAATGGACGTAGTAGACGTATACGTTTTTCCGTCGTGGTTAATCGTTAGCGTGTATGTTTTTCCAACCTGACCAAACATACTGGGATCAAACGTGGTATACACGCAAAGCGGTGAGGGCAATTGCTGCAGTTCTTGAATACTCATTCCAAACAACGCCTCGGCATACGCCTCAGTTCCTGGAGGTAAATCATCCGTACAGATTTTACTTAAAGTAACCGTATTCGTTCCATCAGATACAGTAACCACGGCATCGCCAACAAAACTTCCTAAATACGCACTAATATCAGTTGGGGCATAAATATTCTGAGATTTTGAAAGCAAGATTATGGGTGGTTCTCCTTCACGAATACTTCCGTCTACCACCAATTGTTCCTTATATCCAGGAATATCAATTTTCACTTCCTTGGTACAGGAAGAAAATAAAAGAATCAACGCTGCAAACGCTACGCTTAGAATTCGAAATTCCATGTTACACTAGGGATTATTGGGAATAATGAAACTTGTTTAACGGTTAGCTTGAAATCTCCGTTCAAGAAATCTCCGTCATTGTCGACATACAAAAAGAATGGATTCGCACGATTGTACACATTGTACACCGAAATCGCAATGTTATTTCTTAAGCGTTTTTTTACCTCTATTTCTTTTCCTGTGGCCGGATCCGTTTTAGTTTTATAGGCTTTATCATACCATGTAGCAGAAAAATCTAGTCTATGATAAGGTGCCATTCGCGTTGAATTTCTGGCCCCGTAATTAAACAATAAGTTTTGGTCTTGAACATACCATGAGGTCGGTAAGGTCAGGGTATTTCCAGTAGCATAAATAAATGTGCTGGATAGGGTCCAATGATCATTTAACATGTAGGTTGCTGCAATGCTCAGGTCATGACGTCGGTCATATTTCGCAGGAAAGACTTCTCCGTTATTTAAATCCGGAAATTTACGTTCTGTTTTCGCCCAGGTATACCCAATCCATCCGGTAAATTTACCCACTGCTTTTTTGAAAAAGAACTCCACCCCATAAGCCCAACCCTTTCCAAAGACCATTAAATTATCGGTATTGTCGTTCACATTATCTCCGGGCAAGGCCCCTTCCTTAAATTCTACAATGTTGTTCATTCCCTTGTAGTACACTTCAACCGATGCCTCGTATTTGTCACTGAAGAAATTCTGAAAATACCCCAATGAAGCTTGAAATCCTTTCTGTGGTTTAGCGATATCTGTGGTAGGATACCAAATATCGGTTGGTAGCGAAACGGCGCTCAAACTTGTTAAATGAACAAACTGATAGTTATAGGCATACCCACCCTTTATAGAGCTATGCTCACCCGTCAGGTATCGGAACGAAAAACGAGGTTCAAGTCCGTGATAAAATTTAATGAGGTCTCCTTTCCCATATTCAATCGCGGTATCCGGCTTACTGATATCACCCTTTACGTAACGCGTAAATGGTCCAACGTGTTGAAATGCAGTATATCGTAAACCTGCATTAATTCTTAAGCGATCATTCAAATCAAATTCATCCATTAAATAAATGGCTTCTTCATGCGAAAACAGCTGCTGTGCATTTCCTGTATTAAACACCACTGTATCCTGTGCAGCTGATACACTTGACGGTGTAAAGACGTGATAAATATAATTCGCCCCCCACTTTACACGATGTTTATCATTTGGATAATACGAGAAATCGATTTTTGTACCGTAATCCTTAATCCCAGATAAAAACTCAATTTTAAATTCATCTTGCTTGGAACCAAATTTAAATTTATAGTCTGAAAAGGTAGAGGTCAGATTCATAAATAACTTCGCATTAAACACGTGATTCCATCGAAGGGCTGCTATCCCATTACCCCAGGGCATATCGGCGCTAAAACCTCCCTCACGATCTGCGAACGTGAACACATCTTTTCCATAATAGCCACTCAGAAATATACGGTCCTTTTCTCCCAATTTATAATTCAACTTGGCATTCATGTCATAGAAATAGTATCCGGATCCCGCAAAGGGCGACGTGTCGGAAATAAACGCTTTGGCCAATACATCAATATAGGTTCGTCTACCCGAAACAATAAAACTACCACGGTCCTTTTTCAAAGGCCCTTCTAAGGTAAGTCGTGATGAAATCACCCCCAATCCACCTTTCACGCTGAAACGCTTGGAATTACCTTCATTCATATTTACTTCCAACACCGAAGAAAGCCTTCCCCCATAATTTGCAGGCATCCCCCCTTTGATAAGGTTTACACTTCGAACTGCATCTGAATTAAACACAGAAAAGAACCCAAACAAATGGGAAGCATTGTACACAACGCCTTCATCAAGCAGTACTAAATTTTGGTCAGGACCGCCGCCACGCACATAAAATCCTTGACCGCCTTCGGAAACCGAAGAAACACCAGGTAATAACTGGATGGTTTTTATAACATCTACTTCTCCCATAAAAGCTGGAAGGCGCTTTATTTGGTCGATGTTTAATTCCATTTGACCCAATTTAGCAGAATTGACATTGTCACCTTTCTTCCCACTTACAACAACTTCCTCGTATACTTTTTCACCATCCTTGAGTCCCAACTCCACATTCAAAGAAATATTTTCACTGGTAAGATCTACTGTCTTTTTTATGGTATTCAACCCAGTAAAGCGAAATTCAATCTCATAAATACCACTGGGTAAGGTCAAAGAATAAAATCCATAATTGTTGGTAATCGCCCCTTTATTTAAACTTGGTACATAAATTTTAGCGCTATTCAAGGCTTCACCGTTGGAACTACTCGATATATACCCACTAATGGTGTGTTTATCCTGAGCTAACGCTGATTGAAGAGAAAGGACTCCACAAACAAGGACCAACAGGTTAAGAAAAAGTTTGAATTTCATGGGTAAATTTTACGCAACTATTTATGCGGGCAAAGGTATGAACATTCAAGTGAACAAAAGGTTTTTGAATGTTAAATAATCGAAAACATATATCGTCTATTTTCCTCACAAAATGTGTAATTTCGCACCAATTCAATTGCAATGAAAGTTTCCTATAAATGGCTCAGCCAATTTGTTCCGTTCGAGTATTCTCCTGAACGCATTTCTGAAATCCTTACCCAAACAGGCTTAGAAGTAGAAGGGATCGACGCTGTAGGCTCCATTAAAGGTGGACTTGCAGGCGTTATAACCGGAGAGGTTATTGATTGCGAGAAACATCCAGATGCTGACAAACTTAAAGTGACACGCGTCAACATTGGCGATGAAACGCTCCAAATTGTATGCGGCGCACCGAATGTAGCAATTGGACAGAAAGTGCTGGTAGCACTTGTAGGAACGACCATATATCCAACCGACGGGGAACCACTTACCTTAAGAAAAGCGAAAATTCGTGGCATGGAATCCCATGGAATGATTTGTGCCGAAGATGAACTAGGTATAGGTACTTCACACGATGGAATCTTAATTTTACCTCAAGATACGGCAATTGGAATTCCAGCAGCAACGGCCTTATCGCTTGACACGGATTACATCTTAGAAATTGGATTAACTCCCAACCGATGTGATGCTATGGGGCATTTGGGGGTTGCACGCGATATAAAAGCATTCCTTATGCATCATGAAGGGTTGTCTGTTTCCCTTGTATTACCTGAAATCGAAGAAACTGTAATTCAAACCAATGCAAGCAATGCACACAAGGTGTTGAGTGATGCGGATTGCGAATCGTACTACTTGGCATCCCTTAGCGGAGTCGAAGTTGGTCCTTCTCCTGATTGGTTAAAAAGTCGATTAGCTGCACTTGGAACTGCAAGCATCAATAACATCGTGGATTGTGCGAATTACGTGATGTATGAACTTGGCACGCCCCTTCACGCCTTTGATGCGAGTTTCTTCAGCGATTCATTAACGGTTCGACAGGCGCATCCAGGTGAAACTCTGGAAACCTTAGACGGTATCGAACGAAAGCTAAGTCCTACGGATTTAGTAATCGATGGAAACGGTGTAGCACATTGTCTTGCTGGCGTGTTGGGTGGTAAGATTTCCGGCGTAAATGATAACACAACGGAACTACTCATTGAATCTGCATACTTTAATCCGTCAACGATTCGTAAAACGGCAAAACATCATGGCATTCATTCCGACGCAAGTTTTAGGTTTGAACGCGGAGTAGATCCTGATTTAACGGCGTTTGCATTACAACGAGTAGTTTTCTTGATCCGTTCCGTTGCGGGAGGAACCCTTAATTATATGCAAGAAGTTAAAGCCTTCTCAACCCCTGCAGTTGAAGTAGCGATTGATTTTAAAACCATCAACAAGCAATTAGGAACCTCACTTTCGGACAAGCAACTAGCTGGTATTCTAAGTTCACTTGATTTCACACCAAGTAACGAAACGACCTGGAAAATTCCAAGATATCGTGCGGATGTTAAACGCCCCATTGATGTTACCGAAGAGATTATTCGAATCGCTGGGTTTGATGCCGTTCCAACACCAGAAAAGTGGAACTTTTCCGTTCCAGTTTCAGAAACATTTTCAGCGGAAGCAACACGTCAAAAGGTATCGGTTATGTTAGCAGCGAATGGATTTAATGAAATTCTGAACAATTCATTAACCAAGGCATCTAACGCAACATTAACCACAAGCAAACAAGATGGAAAAGCAGTGGTTTTGAAAAATCCCTTGAGCCGTGATTTATCGATTCTTCGTACATCTATGTTTTTTGGAGCTTTAGAAACCTTGGCTTACAATAAAAATCGTCAAGCTGGAAATGTTAAGTTGTTTGAATTCGGTCACACCTATCATGGATTTGGTGAACGTACTGTTGAAAAATCGACCTTGGCTCTAGTCCTTACTGGATCTCATGAACCTGATTCATGGATGGGATCACGTCCCTTCACATTTTTTGACATTAAAAGTGAGGTAATGAATTTAATTCAAGGGTTGAATCCCCATGCGATTGAAGAAGTTGCCTTGGGTGAGGATACGCCGTTTTCTGAGGGAATAGAAATTAAAGTAAACGGCAAACCGTTAGCAGCGCTTGGAAAACTGTCAGAATCCTGGTTAAAAACCGTAGACTTTAAACAAGCTGTTTATGGAGCGACAATCGATTGGAAACGTTGGATTGAACTGAGCAAAACCATTTCTGATCGCTTCACGGAAATCCCAAAAACATTCGTTGTTCGTCGAGATTTTGCATTGCTTTTGGATTCCAATATTCAATACGCTGAGTTAGTAAAAGCTGCTAAGAAAGCAGCATCTACCCGTTTGACCTCAACGAATTTGTTTGATGTGTACGAAGGCGATAAAATCGAGGCTGGCAAAAAATCCTATGCGTTATCTTTCCATTTTAGAGACGCCGATAAAACCTTAACAGATGCTGAAATCGATCAAGAAATGCGTGCCATTCGAACGTGTTTTGAATCCGAATTTGGAGCCCAACTCAGATAATCAATAGCTTTTTAGGATTTGTACCCTAATATTTTAAGATAATCATCTGCCGTCTGTTCCTCGCTGAACAGTTGTGTGACAATTTTTTCATTTTCATCGCGAGAAATCAAAATATGTCTTGGTTCTGGAATTAGACAGTGTTTTAATCCGCCATAGCCACCAATGGTTTCTTGATATGCTCCTGTATTGAAAAAACCAATGTACAAGGGATTGTTTTTCTCAAATTTCGGCAAATAGATGGCATTAGAATGTTGCTCTGAATTATAGTAATCATCGCTATCACAGGTTAATCCACCTAACAATACACGTTCATAATCTTCTTGCCAACGGTTAATTGGTAGCATAATAAAGCGCTGATTGATTGCCCAGGTATCCGGAAGGTTTGTCATGAACGAAGAATCAATCATGTTCCATTTCTCTCGGTCGTTTTGCTGCTTTTGATGTAAAATACTGAATAGAGCTCCCCCACTCTCACCTACGGTAAAGGATCCGAATTCAGTAAAAATATTAGGCTCCGGAATGTCATTATCGGTACACACCCGTTTGATTTGTTGTAAAATCTCACGAACCATATAGGCATAGTCAAAATCAAATGCCAGGGATTTCTTAATCGGAAAACCTCCACCAATGTTTAGTGAATCCAATTCGGGACACAACTTCTTTAGATCGCTGTAGATTCGTAAACATTTGGTTAATTCATTCCAATAATATGCCGTATCATTTATTCCTGTGTTAATGAAAAAATGGAGCATTTTTACCTTAATTCTTGGATTGTCTTTCAGTACAGACTTATAAAACGGTACAATCTCACGATAACGCATACCTAAGCGCGAGGTATAAAACTCAAACTTAGGTTCTTCTTCCGCTGCAATTCGAATTCCAATCGACAAATCTTTATCGGTCGCTGCTAACAAGTTTCGAACTTCTTCGGCGTTGTCAACCACCGGAACAACCTTTAAAAAATCAGCATTTATTAATTTAGCTATACTTTCGATGTATTTAGCTGGCTTGAAGCCATTCGAAATCACATAGGTTCCCTCTTTAAGTTTACCGGAATCAACCAAGTTGTTTACAATGTCAATATCGAACGCAGAAGAGGTTTCAATATGTACATCATTCTTCATAACCTCATCCAGAATAAAAGCAAAATGGCTACTTTTTGTACAATACGAATAATAATATTTCCCTGCGTATCCTTGGTTATTAATGGCTTCACGAAACCACCCTTTGGCACGTTGGATGTTATTTGAAATTTGGGGTAGGTAATTGAACTTTAACGGAGTGCCATACTCCTGGATTAAACGCATCAAGTCAATTCCATGAAAAAACAAGCGATCTTCACGTAAATTGAATTCATTTTGAGGAAAGTCAAACGTTTGATCAATAAGGTCTATGTATTTAGTCCGCATCGGTTATGGCATCAATTAAAAGTTCAAGTGGCCGAGCAACTACAGCTCGGTCGGCCCATAATACGATGGGACGTTGGATTAGTTTCGGAAATCGAATCATAAGATCAAATAATTCCTCGGCTGTAAATGTTTTTCCTTTAACATGGGTTTTATAATCAGGCTCCTCGGTTCGAATCCATTGTTCAGGACCAATACCTAGCGATTCCGATATGTGCATCAACTGTTCTAAAGTTATTCCCGTGTTAATGTAGTCGATTACTGTGACCTCATGTTGGTTAGTTGTTAACCAATCAAGCGCACAGCGGCTCTTGCTACACCGAGGGTTATGGTAAATGGTATACTTCACGCTGCAAAGTTAGGGAAGCTGTGTAAAGTAATTAGTATTTTCTTATGAAATTTATCCATGTAATTCGAAATCGAACCAAGGGAATTAAAATCGGCGCTATGCAGTTCACGATCCATCGTTGGTTACGTTTGAAAAATGAATATTTTTCAATGCGCTTTTGAAGAAACAGCGAGGTCATTACGGTTGCACAAATACGTTTTTTTTGATTGCGAAATTCAGGACGTAAGACATCTACTAATAATACAATACGAGCCTGACCGGTATGATTCCACGTTTCATGGGTATATGCATCCATGAACCAAATAAAGTGACCTTCTTTCCAAGATTGTTCCGCTTCCTTCACACGAATGCCTGCTTGAGGCAAGGTTGTTGGAATCGATATCCCAAAGTGGCCTCGATAAATTGCATTGGTATCTCCCATGTGAGGAAGAATACTGCTGTTGGCATCCAAGACATTAATTGAAAGGGTTAAAAGTTCGGGATGATTTTTAAGAATGGATGAGAGCACCGGTAAATCCTCTTGGTTTTTGTTGAATTGAATCCCCCACCAGGCTAAGGAAAGTGTATGATATCCTTTACCATGCTGCACCATCGATTGTTTAAAATAGGGTATGGTCTCTCGTTTCGCCAAGAACGCGTGGACTTCTTTTTGTATGGATTCAAATTGAGCAGTAAATGCCTCTGTACATGCAATGTCTATTTCATCCACAAAGGCAGGCTCATCCCCTTCGTAGGGAGCAGGAAAAGACCATAAGCTAAACCAAAGTGGCGCTTTCATGCCCTAAAGGTACGAGATTGTTAAAAACTCGATGGAATTCGTATGAAAACACGGAATCGTACCCGAAAATTGTTGCTAATTTTGATATTCACTCTTTTTCCATGTCTTATCTCGACGAACTTAATGACAGCCAACGTGTAGCAGTAGAGCATATTTATGGTCCATGCATGGTTATTGCCGGTGCAGGATCGGGTAAAACTCGAGTACTCACCTACCGCATAGCGCATATGATTGAACAGGGAATCGATCCGTTCAACATTATGGCACTAACCTTTACCAATAAAGCAGCAAAAGAAATGTCAGAACGTATTGGAAGAATTGTTGGCGGCTCAGAAGCTAAGAGCATTACCATGGGTACGTTTCACTCTGTTTTCTCCAGAATTCTGCGCTACAATGCAGACCGCATTGGATTTCCTACGAATTTCACGATTTACGATACGCAAGACTCAAAGAGTTTAATTAAGGATATCATTAAAGAATTGCATTTAGATGATAAGACCTACAAGACCAGTGGAGTATTTGGACGAATTTCAGCAGCAAAAAACAACTTAGTTTCTCCGGAGGCCTATTGCGGAAATGAGCAAATTCAAGCAGAAGACCGCATGTCGCGCAGACCAGAATTAGGTCGAATATACACGCAGTATGCCAACCGATGCCAAAAGGCTGGGGCTATGGATTTTGATGATTTGTTATTCTTTACGAATATCTTGTTGACGGACCATCCCGATGTCTTGCATTATTATCAGCAGAAATTCAAATACATCTTGGTAGATGAGTATCAAGACACCAATTTCGCACAGTATCTGATTGTAAAGAAATTAGCTGCGGCCTATGAAAATATTTGTGTAGTCGGTGATGATGCCCAAAGTATTTATTCGTTCCGAGGGGCTAACATTGAGAACATCCTGAATTTCAGAAAGGATTACCCAGATTTCAACTTATACAAACTTGAACAAAATTACCGCAGCACTCAAAACATTGTCGATGCCGCGAACAGTGTAATAAAAAGAAATCAAGACCAAATCAAAAAGAACGTTTGGACAGAAAATGGAGTAGGAAAACCAATTTCCGTGGTCCGCACCCTTACAGACAATGAGGAAGGCCGTGTTATTGCGCACAAAATATTTGACCTGAAACAATCGGTAGTTGAAACCTACAATGATTTTGCCATTTTGTATCGTACCAATAAGCAATCTCGTTCCTTTGAAGAAGCCTTACGGAAACTGAATATCCCCTACAAGATTTATGGAGGCCTTTCATTTTACCAACGTAAGGAAATTAAAGACGTACTTTCTTATTTTAGACTCACGGCGAATCCGCACGACGAAGAGGCCATGAAGCGGGTAATCAATTATCCAAAACGCGGGATTGGAAAAACGAGTGTAGAAAACCTCATCATTGCTGCGGGACGACATGGCGTAAGCATGTGGGAAGTCATGGATGATTTTCAAAGGTATTCAGCGGATTTAAATGGTCCTACTAAACAGAAAATCACGGATTTCATGACCATGATCAAGAGTTTTCAAGCGGAGCTTAACAAAGCGGATGCTTATACCCTTGCCGAGCGCATCATTAAATCGAGTGGAATCTTCCAAGAACTGAATGCAGAGAAAGAAAAAGGTCCGGAGGAAGTGGAACGGATTCAAAACATTGAAGAATTATTAGCGGGTATAAACGAATTCACTAAGGGTGGCGACGAAGACGAGCCTAAGACCTTAGCTGAATTCTTGATGGATGTATCCTTATTAACCGATGCGGACCAAGAAAAAACGGAAGATAAAAACCATGTGTCGCTAATGACCATCCACTCGAGTAAAGGCTTGGAATATCCACATGTTTTTATTGTTGGAATGGAGGAGAATTTATTCCCTTCTCAAATGTCAATTAGCTCTAGAAGTGATTTAGAAGAGGAACGGCGACTCTTTTACGTGGCAATTACCCGTGCCATGGAATCATGTACCTTATCGTACGCTGGCTCAAGATTCCTTTGGAATCAATCCATCAAATGTGAACAAAGTCGCTTTATTGACGAAATCGATCCGCAATTTGTTCATTTTGAAACCCCTGTGCGAAGTCAACAAGGGCGTTCATTAATGGGCGGTGGATTTGAACGCAGTTTTACCGGTGGCTTGAATACCAAATTGAATACGCCGAGCATGCCCAAATCCTTGAAATCGATATCTGAAGTGAAGGCCTCTTCCACTTCAAATGCTAACGAATTCAATAACATCATGGTTGGCACACACGTGGAACATTCACGTTTTGGAAAAGGCAGGGTAACGCAACTCGAAGGCAGTGGTGCAGATAAAAAAGCCGTCATCTTCTTTCCACACCACGGTTCTAAAACCGTACTGCTTAAATTTGCAAACTTAACGGTGCTATAATTTTCATGAAGTTCCAGATTGGCGAATCGGTATCTATGCTTCATGAATCGGGAGCCTATATAATAAAGCAGCTTTCAGATTCGCATGCGCATGTATTGGATGAATTCGGATTTGAATACCGTATTCCCATTAGCTCCTTAATCAAACGAACACCCATACAAGGTGAGGTAGAAAATAAAGAACCCTTAGTCACGCCAAACGCAACCAAAAAACAAGCCCTTTCTTCCATTCCGACCTTAGACCTTCACGCAACCGCGCTGGGAATTGACGGCATGCCGCCGAATGAATTACTCGAAACGAAGCTCAGTTATTGCCGCAGCTTTTTAAACCAATGTATTGCAAATCGCCAACCGAAAGCCTTGATTATTCATGGGATTGGTGAAGGTGTATTAAAAATGACTGTGCGCCAATTACTTAGTGGCAAGAAAGGAATTAGTTTTCATGATGGGAATTACTCGAGCCGCGGCGTAGGGTCCACCTTAGTAGAAATTCGATTAAGCGAAGCCAGTAAATTTTAAGTAATTTCGTTAGTGCTGAGTAATCGCCCCTTTTTCTCCTTGAGGAATTTCAAAAACCCAATCATAAAATCCGATAAAATGACTTCCGGTGAAACCCATTTTTTTGTAGTGAGATGCTGGAAATGTTAAACGATTTTGAGCGGACAATCCATTAGCTTTTGTTTGCGGAGCAACTCCGTCCTGAAGACAAGGCGCTTGCTTTCTAGCCCCTTTTGGTATGCTTCCATATTGATAAACGGCACTCCACTCGGACTGAATTACTTTTCCCGTTTCCGCATTCTCGGGCGCAAAGATGTAGTACTCACCAAACACACATTTATTCCGTAAGGATTCAACAATACCTAGGGAGTAAGCATATCCCATGCTGTGTGCTACAATAAATAGCGTGTCGTTTCCGGAATTCCCAGGAACCTCATTAAGTAATTGATAGAGGTTTCTACCTGCAATACGTCCGTTTTTACGTCTTAAATTAAACCCTTTTTTATTCGGAGTAAAAGGCAACATATCTAAGGTTTCAAGTTTAGTGCCCGCGGTTGTTTTTGAGAACTTGCATCGATGCTTACCCTTGCACGCTTTAGGGTATTCTGCTGCTGCCTTGGCGAAATTAAAAACAGACCTATGGTTTGAACTTGCTACAGAATGGTGACCATCCGCATAGTAAACTTCATTCGGTTTAATTCGATCCATAATCCGTTGATCAAAATTGCCCCAAGGTCTCCAATAATCGAAACGGTCTGTTGCGAACAAAACATTGGATGAATTAGGAAATTCTACCCCGTTGTTTCCAATTTGCATCAGTGCCTGCTCCGGTGTTCCACCGTTTGCAACCGGACGATATCCATTGACAAAAACAAGAATTCGTCGGGCAGGATCAGATTCAGAATACTTGTGTGTAATGTTTACTTTGGCGTAATTGTAGACCTCCTCCTTAATGAAATTACCTTGCGCATCAATTACTTTGTATACAATCAAATGCGTTTGCGCCTTCCCTTGAAATGACTTAATTTTCAAACGGTCTGAATCATACAAAAATTTCATTGACTCGACCTTACCTTGTGATTTCCTAACTTCAAAATACAACACGTGTTTCAGGCGCTTCATTTCCCATGTATTTTTACTTTTCACATAGGTCTCCCAATATGAATGGTTAGCTTGCTGATTGACCACAGAGTTACTCGAAGTCAGGTGATGAATAAACTGTTTGGTATCTATGTTCCCAACATTGCTGTACGAGGAGGAATTAAAGAACCACCGTTTATACAATTGATCAGAAGATAAAAAAACAAGATAACCAATGAGTAAAAAAATACCCCATAATACCAATCGAAGGAAAAAGAATGCAATCTTGGAATGCAATTTCAAACTTTTCTCGGCGCGCTCTTTGACCTTTTTCCTAAAAATTAGCATGATAAAAAACACAAGAAAAACCAATCCGACATGAACAGGAGCAATGAACCGAGAATCGGTGCGATAAAACGGGCGAAGCCAGTAATTATCAATATCTAAATTAACCTTTCCCGAATTTCGTTTGAAGGGTAATCCTATATAGTTCCCAAATACCTTCCCGTCTTTATCTTCATTCCAAAAAGCAAACGCTACCATACCGTTTGTTGATCCCAAATTCTCCGTTTCGTCATGAAAAAGAAAATACGAATCTTGTCGCCTTTGCAGCGAATCTTTGGTCCCTAATTGTTCAGAAAGGGCGTCCAATGCTTTTTTATTTTTCCCTTGCTGATCCGCAGCTGCTATCAAAAAATACGTGGCGAACCTGCTAGTAAATGATTTTTTTGGTGCTAGAGAAAGAAACATAATGTGTTTACCGGGTATAGCAAATCCTGTATGTAATGAATCTTCCTGGTTTTTTGAAATAAATACGTAATAATCCAATTTGGTGCGGCGATGAGACGAATTAAAAAATCCATCCCTAATTGCTCTCATGTCTGTTGAAAAGAACGGAACTGAATCGCTGTAATTAATAGCAGGTAACTTACCAATTCTCGGATGTTTGTATTGATCAATACTTACCTCCACACCGTATGACCGAGCAATTTGCTGTATTTCAATAGATTGTTCAGGGCTTATATCCGCACCCGTTTCGGTTTGAACGAAATGAATACGCAGTGAACCCTGAGCATGGACAACGCAGGTCAGGAAAAGAAAAAAGAAAAGAAAAAACTTCGGGATTAATTTAGAGGTGCAAAAACGCTTTTTTCGATAAGAGTTCATCATTGGTTTCGCGGTAATTTGGATCATCAACACAACAATCTACTGGACAAACTGCCGCACATTGCGGTTCGTCATGAAAGCCAACACACTCAGTACATTTATTGTGAGTAATGTAGTAAACATCCATGCTTACAGGCTCATTCGCCAAGAGTGCATCTACCGATGTTCCTTCAGGTGTGGTAATCATTCCTGATAACGATGTACCATCCGCATATTTCCATTCGGCACCTCCTTCATAAATTGCATTATTCGGACACTCAGGCTCACAAGCCCCACAATTAATACACTCGTCCGTAATCATTATTGCCATGACAAATCCTATTTTATTTTGCAAATATACACAGGCTTTACTAAAAGCCGACTATTTCAACATAAGCTAAACGAACTTTACACTACTTTTGTTCGATGATTCGTCAGCAACTTATAACCGACCTTGCTACACTTGGACCGTGGCTAAATAGCCTAAGCTCCACAGAAACACCCCAATCAGAAATCTTTTCCCCTGAATTAAGCGACGCTTTTAATGCTGTCATATCACGAGAAATATATAGAAATGGGTGGTTTGAACCCCGCGAAGTCAAGCAATCATTGAAAGGCCTTTCAAGCTGGTTAAATCACGAAACATTAAACGCTTTTTCAAGTTCCTATGCCTATCATGAATTCCGTCCAAGCTTGGGATTAATCTTAGCTGGAAATCTCCCGATGGTTGGGTTTCACGACATCCTTTGCGGTCTGCTCAGTGGATATAAGCTTCAAATCAAATTGAGCTCAGATGACCAGCAACTCATTCCCTTACTTGTTCGTGGCTTATCTGAACTAAATCCTTTATATGCTGATTTGATTCAACTAAATCCTCCAAAGCTTAGTGGTTTTAACGCCGTAATTGGAACAGGAAGTGACTCTACCCTACTCCATTTTCAATCTTACTTTAAAAACATCCCGCATTTGCTTCGAGGAAATCGTACTTCCATTGCAATCCTAAGTGGAACTGAAACTCCGCAAGAATTACATGCCTTAGGGCACGATATTTTTCAATACTTCGGCAGGGGATGTCGTAATGTGACCCACCTCATTGTACCCGAAGGATATTCATTCGATGCCTTTTTTGAGGCGATTCTACCATTTCAAACTGTAATTCAAAACAAAAAATACGGCAACAATTACGACTATAATAGAGCCATTCACTTGTTGAGTAAGCAACCCTTATTAGACAATGGGTTTTTATTATTACTTGAATCCACCGCATTGCATCCTCCCTTGGCGATGATACATTACCATAGCTATTCCCACCGTTCGGAAGCCATTGAATACATTAATCAACACCGGGATAAAATTCAATGTGTTTCAGGTACAGATGAAGTGCCTTTTGGAACAACCCAGCAACCACGAATCGATGATTTCGCCGATGGAGTAAATACCATGGAATGGCTTGAACATGCATTGAAATGATGTGGATTTTATACTTTTGCACCTATGGCACTTTTTGGAGATTCAATAATATATAAGACTAGAGATGAAATAAGCGTCATGCGTGAAGCTGCTTTGATCGTAAGTCGTACGCTTGGAGAAGTAGCAAAACACATGAAACCAGGGATTACTCCGGCATTTCTAGATCAGATGGCAGAAGATTTCATTCGTAGCCAGCATGCGATTCCCGGTTTTAAAGGTTTATATGGCTGTCCCAGCACCTTATTGATTTCGATAAATGAAGAAGTAGTTCATGGGCTTCCAACACAACGTCCGATTCAGTCCGGCGACATTGTTTCGGTAGATTGTGGAGCTGTGTATAAAGGATATTATGGGGATCACGCCTATACGTTTGAAGTAGGGGAAGTGAGCGATGAAAAGCGCAACCTATGTAAGGTTACCAAAGAATGTCTATACCTCGGAATCGGGGCTTGTAATACGGCAAATCGTATAGGAGACATTGGATATGCTATTCAACAACATGCTGAGAAAAATGGATTTAGTGTGGTACGGGATTTAGTTGGACATGGCTTAGGAAACAAACTACACGAAGAACCACAGGTACCGAACTATGGCAGACAAGGTCATGGAAAACGGATACAAAACGGATTAACCATTGCCATTGAACCTATGATTAACATGGGGACCTTTCAAGTGAAAACCCTTGATGACCAATGGACCATTGTAACAGAAGATGGCTTACCAAGTGCGCACTTTGAACACGATGTTGCTGTAATTAACGGAAAAGCCGAAATCTTATCCACGTTCGATTATATTTATGATGCCCTTAAACTGTAATGGAGAAATCAGTTAAGATTGCGCTTGTAGGATTTTTAATTGTGTTGGCGTATGCAACCAGTGTATTTCTTGATACGGGTTTCTGGATTGTTCCCTTCCCTTTGTTTAGTTATTTGTTGTTTGGGGTCGTTGTAGGAAGCATCGTTCAAGATAAATTGAATATAAAGTCCTATGTACCACTTTTAACCTTAGTTGTATTCCGTTGCATTGGTAACCCATTCACATATACCTTTTTCTTGGATGAAGCGGCATATTATGAATTTACTGAAGGACTCACCCTGTCATTATTCCGCATATTAGAAACACTGAGCGTGTTCCCCTTGGTCCTTCTTACCGTGGGATTTAAAGGGATTCAACAAAAAATTACAGCACTGGCCTTGTGTGCGATGTACATCTTAACCTTAATTCCGCCGCTAGAACTGTTAAATTATTCCTTTTTTACGGTATTCGTACTTACCTTGATTTACATCAAAAACAAGCATCTGACCATCCCTGCGCTCCTCCTCTTGGCAATTTTCGATTTACTCGAAGGGTATAGCGTGTTGTTTGCTTGATTTTTCTTAGCGAAAAGACAGGAATAAAATAATCAAAACGACCGTACCGCGCGAACCAGCGTCTTACTGGTTTTGTCGTAGTAATTCGTTGGTTTGGAGTCATAAAAACTAAAAAACCATGCCGAAGCAGCGTTAGATTCAGTTGAAGACCAATAAAGATTCATTTCCACCTGATCTGTATTCGGGATTTCACTCAGCGCTCGTTCCACGGTGAATAAATTAGTGTTGATGGCTTGAAGCTCAAAGATGGCAGGTAAATACCAATCATCAAAGCCCTCACTGACATACGAATCGCATAGTCCTGCGGCCTTTGTTGTGTCTCTGGTAGCGAACATAATGGCGGTGGTATTTGCACGACCATCCCATGAACTTTCGCAACTTTCAATATCCTTTTCTTTGTCACCCCACTCCGCCTCTCGGGTTAAATTGTTTAAGGAAACAACCAATCCGTGTTGTTTTCCAAGGCTATCCTGAAATAGATGAAATACAATTCCTCCCTCAGTATGTTGTCCAATATAATATGATTTTTGAGCTGTAACATTGCACAGTGCAGCAAGAAAAAGCGTGGTAAGAAGTGATTTCACAGGTAATAGTTTTAGGAAAGATACAAATTGAAATTGGATACGCTTTATTTCTTTAGTTGAATTATCTGATAATCCATTCCATCATAAATTATCGTTCCAAAATCGGGAAGACTAGGCAAGCTTCGTTTATTTATCACGAGGTACGAACAGCCTTTACCTCTTAATTCATTCACCATCGCTTTTTGACGTAATGTTTCATCAGAAAGATTCCACCCTTTTCTACCCAAAAGATACAATTCTTGGGGGTTACTATTTCCATTGATTGCAACCAAAGCACCTGTTGGGATGTAACGTTCCGCAAGGTTTCCTAACTCCAATTTATACGCTTCAGAACGATTAAATCTAAAATCATACAGTTGATTACCGATGGCTTCTATGGAAATACAGAGCATCAATACCCAAGCATATTTCCCTAAGGTTGACAAAGCATATCCACCTAATATAGCGAGCAACGGAACAGCGGGTAAGATATAATATTCATGCGTCAAAAAGATAACACCTGCCTTTAAGGCATACCCTGTAAAAAGTACCAAGAACAGGGGCAAACTAAGTTTCCATGCCCAAGAAACTCCATGTTTTACTATTCGAATTATCCCATACAGGCACAATGCAAAGGCTAAATAACTGACGAAGGGATGAAAAACAAGCTGTTGAAGGAGTAAAAAAGGAGACTCCAGAAAGGCCCTTCCTCCGTGAACCAATCCACCACCGAGGTTATACCAAGACCCAAAATGTTCGGCCAAATAGGGATTCCATATAAAATACCAAATACATGCAGGAATCAAACTAAGGAATGGAATCAAAAACACCACGGGCTTTTTAGGTTCATTCGATGTTTTTACGTAGGCAAAAACTACAAAAGAAAGCAAGGGAAGCACGGATATTTTCAGCAATAACCCCAAGCTTAGCATTATAAAAGACAAAACCACATCCTTCCATCTTCCAAACCTCAAGGCTTCAAAAAAATAGTAGATCCCAATCAGATACACGGCTAGGGCTTCGGTATCTGGCATTACTTTACGGCTGTACATGAAAAAACACGAAACCATAAGAAGCAAAGTCGAATAAAACGCTATTTTCTCAGTGGCGAACCGACGCAGCAAGGCATAAAAGTATACCAAACCCAAGGTCGAAATTAGTACGTTGAGTAGTCGTCCAATACCGGCATGAAAGCCAAATAAGACCCCAAGCTTTCCTTGGATGTAATACATCAACGGGAATTCCATACCAATAATTCCTGTTCCCCCGCTGGTTTCATCGACCATGGGATACCAAAAAGATGTATTTCCCTCGAAATAATTTCGAGCAACCATTAAGCCCGTGGCTTGTCGCCAACTGTGAGCGGCCTCAATCGGCGGATTCCAGATTCCGATGAGATGCACCAAAAAAAACAAGGCGATCCAAAAGAATATGTTGCTTGTGAGCTTAGCCAACCAGGGTTTGTTCAAGGTATGCTTTAAAATGGGTTAGAATTGCTTGCCAACCTTGCTGCTGAAGATCTTCTGGATTTTGAGTTTCGGGCTCAAACTTCCAAACGATATGCGTTCCTTCAGCTGTTGGTGTTAGATTCACCTCAACGTGTCGACCATCTTCCAAGATATACTGCAATTGTTTTTCATGTTCAACCACAGTAAATGTTCCATTAAAATCAAACCCGAAGGAATGATCCTTGGCTTCCATTCGAATGCTAAATATTCCTCCTACCCGACAGTCCAGTTCGGCACGGGGACAACACCAATCGGGAGAGGCAAAATACCAATTCACGATGTGGGAAGGATTCACCCACGCATCAAAAACTACAGACAAGGGAGCGGAAACGTAAATTTCTGTTGAAATCATTGATTGTTTTCAATTACGTAGGTTAAAATTTTCTCCATCAAATGAGCTCGGTCTTTACCCGTCACATTGTGCTTATGCATTGGATAAGGAAAGAAATCCATCTGCTTTCCATCTTCAACAAATTTCTTAACCAGGGAATAATTATGCTGCATTACCACCACGTCATCAACCGTACCATGAATCAAGAGTAATTTTCCTGTTAAATTCTTCGTGTAGTTTGTCAGTGCATTTGTAGCGTATCCTTCCTTATTTTCTTCTGGACGATCCATGTAGCGTTCACCATACATTACCTCATAAAACTTCCAGTCGGTTACTGGTCCCCCAGCTACCCCAACATTAAATACCCCGGCATGGCGTAACATTAAGGAAGTAGTCATAAAGCCCCCAAACGACCAACCATGAACCGCTAGGCGCTCTGAATCAACGTAAGGCAATGATTTCAAAAATTCTACACCAGCTAATTGATCCTGCATCTCTACCATGCCTAACTGGCGGTGTATTTGAGATTCAAAAGCGAATCCACGCTCTGCAGAACCACGGTTATCTAAGGTAAATACAATATATCCTTGCTCAGCAAGCCAATTCATCCAAAGGTTAGCGCCTGCATTGAAACTATTCGTTACCATTTGAGCGTGCGGTCCACCATAAACATAAACTAACACAGGGTATTTGTTTTTTGGATCGAAATTCGAAGGTTTCACCATGCGGTAGTATAAATCTGAACCATCGCTCCCTTTAATGGAATTAATTTCACTCACCCCCAAGGCATACTCATCCATAGGATTCGTAGATTCCTTTAGCAGCTTCGCCATCTTTCCGTTCGTGGTGTAAATCATTTCATGATTTGGCATACTTAGGCTTGAATAGCCATCATAAAAATATAGGCCATCATCCGAGAGGTCAAACCGATGAACGCCTTCATATTTTGAAATTTCCTTCGAATTTCCGGTTAAATCTGTTGTATACACCATGGTATTGCATGGATTTTCTCCAGTGGCTGTATAATAAATAAGTTTTTTGGAAGCGTCTACTTCAAGTATGTCCTTCACAACAAACCGATGATTGGTAAGTTGTTTAATTCCTGGTTGTAAAACTTCCGTTGGTTTACCTTCAAAGACAAAATCCATCGCTTGTTGGTCAAAATAAACCAAATAAATATTCATGAACCCATCTTTTTCAGACATCCATAAAAAATCATTTCCCTCACCAATAAAATATGCGGGGTGCTCGGGCTCTACCCATTTTTGATTTTTTTCATGCCAAAGCGTTTTTATTTTCTTACCGGTTTTAACATCGAACACATTCAACCAAAGTTCATTTTGCGCACGGTTAACTTCGGCAATGATGCAAAACTTTTCATCCGGGGTAAATGCGAAATTTGTAAGGTAATCATCTGCATTTCCGCTTGGTTTGATAAATACCGTTTTCTTCGTTTTGCAATTGTAAATCCCTACGCTCGGCTTCTCTGATTTTTGTCCTGCCATGGGGTATTTTATAGATACTAAGGAACCTGGGGTGGTATTAATGTCTAATAAGGGGTAGTCAGCTACTTCACGTTCATCTTTTTGATAAAAGGCCAAATAATTTGCGTTTTTCGACCAAAACAAGCCTTTTTCGATACCAAATTCGTTACGTGCGATGGATTGACCGGAAACAATGTTTTTGTCTGTATTTTTTGTAACAGGAACATAAAACTTATCTGAATTAGCAGCCAGATAAACATTGTTATCTATGGTATAGGCACATTTATTCGAAGCCGCATGATAGTTTACATTTTCAACGTTATCAAGCCCCTTCTTTTTAATAATTAAGGCCTTAGACGTGACATTGTAGGTAAAAATAACGGCTCCATTATTATACAGCAGCTCATCCGAAGAAAGCCACTCATATCCATATAAATTTTGAATTTTAGCATCATCCGGCAATAGATTGTTTAGCTGATCCACCGTACAAAGAACCCGAACTGAATCTTGAATAAACGTATATTCTTCCAATGCCTTATAATCAGCAGAAAGCAAAGTGTAGGCCGCTTTGTTTTTGACCCATGAAAATCCAACGGTGCGTTGCGGACTAAGTGCGCGTTGTTTGAGCACGGATTCGGTAACGGTTAACGATTTTTTTTGAGCACTCGCTGCATAAGCAAGTAAAAGAAGGGAAGTGAAAATTAAAAAACGCATAATTAAGATCGATGTATAAATTGATTAAAAAAAGATTCAATTGGTTTGCCTATTTCGTAGGCCTTAACGAGAGTATCTAAGAGCTCTTCCTGTAGGATTAATTCCGCAGGAAACGTCTTATAAAAATAGAATTGCTTATTGAAAATCAGGGGTTCTATCGCTGCGGCGGATTTCAAATTTGGAGGAAGTATTTTATTCTTTTCGCCATGAATGGCTCCATAAAAGGAACTAAATTCTGACGTTGAAACTAAGCGCTGAAACTCTGCGGTATTTGCGGCAATTCCTTCGCGAAGGTCAAGCAGATTTTCCTTATCGATTTCATACACCCCACCGTACACGCGCACATGCTCTGGGGTAAGTTCAAAATATATCCCATTGATAGCGGTGCTCTTTTTACCTTCTGGAGAAACCACGGCGGAACACATTAGTTTATAAGGTGTTTTATCGGCAGAAAACCGAATATCCCGGTTAATCCGAAAGATACAATCTTTGGCTAGTACTTGTTGAAACGAAGGATTGCTGAGTGCAATTCGATCGATAAGGGTTTGTGTAAACTGAGCAAATGGTTTCTTTACGGAGGCTTCATAACGCTTTCGGTTTAAATCAAACCAATCTTTATGGTTATTTGCAGCGAGTTCGATAAAGAAATCAAGATAATCCGGACTAAAATACCCCATAAACCTACGAATTGAAGGCGAAAGTTACTTAAAAAGGTTTGAATCCCAAGAAAGCAATTGAAAACAAGGTAAATACTTTGGGGGAAGAGAAAAATAATGCTATCTTTGCACCCTTAAATTTTTATTAACTAATTAAGAACCTTATGAATTCTTACGAAACTGTTTTCATTTTAACTCCCGTTTTGTCTGAGGATCAGGCAAAGGAAGCAGTACAGAAATTCGAAGGCGACATCAAAGGCATGGGTGCCAAGATAACGCATTCGGAAAACTGGGGTCTGCGCAAAATGGCTTATCCAATCCAGAAAAAATCCACCGGATTTTATTTCTTGATTCAATTTGAAGCCGCTGGATCTGTAATTGCAGATTATGAATTAATGATGAAACGTGATGAGCGCGTGCTTCGGTTTTTAACCGTACGTATGGATGCTGACCACGTGACCTACGCTGAAAAGCGCAGAGCAAAAACATCAGCAAATTAATTATTAACCCCTTTAAATTACTGAGATGTCAAACGATATTAGATACCTAACCCCGATTAATATAGATATTAAGAAGGACAAATACTGTCGATTCAAAAAATCAGGCATTAAATTCATCGATTACAAAGACGCAAACTATTTGTTGAAGTTAGTGAACGAACAAGGAAAAATTCTTCCTCGTCGTATTACTGGTACTTCTGCGAAGTTCCAAGGACGCGTTAACAAGGCAATCAAGCGTGCACGTCACTTAGCACTTATGCCTTACGTAGGAGATATGTTGAAATAATCGATAAAAATTTGAATCATGGAAGTCATTCTATTAAAGAACGTAGATAAATTAGGTTACACCAATGAGGTGGTAACTGTAAAGCCGGGTTACGGAAGAAACTTTTTAATTCCTCAAGGATATGCCATCCTTGCTACGGCAAGTGCGAAAAAAGCGCATGCAGAAGTAATGCGTCAAAAATCACACAAAGAATCCAAAATGTTAGCTGAAGCGCAAGAGTTGGCGGCAAAATTGGCTGATGTAAGTGTTTCAATTGCTACAAAAGCAGGTGAAAACGGTAAGATCTACGGGTCTATCAATACCATCCAATTAGCTGAAGCATTGAAAGCAGCTGGTCATGACATCGATCGTAAGTCATTAAAAATTAAAGACGAACCGATTCGTGAAGTAGGTACCTATGAAGCAGAAGCTAACCTGTACAAAGGCGTAAAACAAACCATTACATTTTCAGTAGTAGCTGAATAAGCTCAACCGATTTCAAAAACCCTGACCTTACGTCAGGGTTTTTTTTTCTTAAAACTAACCCTATGAAACACCTAATCTTTTCTCTTGTACTTGCGTTTAGTGCAGGAATATTTGCACAAAATGCAGTAACCGAAAAACGCGTTGAATTCGATTTAAAGGACGGCTTCAGCAACGAACGTGTCTTTGAATTTAGCGCTAAAGGAATGCTGATATTCTCTAAGCAAGATAAAGACGAAAATCAAATCAGTACGTACCGATTTGAAAAGTATAATACCGATTTGGTATCAACGCACGAGGTAAGCTATACCATAGAGAACAAATTCTATGTAGATGAAATCTACCAAACAGGGAATTACGTGTATTTCTTCTTCAAAACTCGACGAACAGAATACCGGGTGGTTAAATATGATTTTATAAGTGAAACATTTAAAGAAGTTTCTGGTGAACTACCAAACCGCAGTTTCATAAAATACACAGCATGTATGGATGATCGTGCAGTGATGGCAATCATCAATAAAAACTATAGCATTTCCATCATATCAATTGATATGAATTCAGGGTCGGAGCAGACCACGCCAATTACATTAGAAGGATTTAAACCTAAAAAACTTAGCCTTTCCAACATGGAGACCATGCCAGAAAGCAAAAACATCTTACTCAGCATCAATGCCTACATCAGTAAAAAACGAACTGAACTTTATGTAATGCGATTGGATGAACAGGGACAAGTTCAAGCAACTACAGACATTAGCATCGGAACAGATAATAACCTAAGAAATGCTAGAGCGTATGACATAGGCAATAACGAATACATTCTTTCTGGAACCTATTCCGTTCCTAATTCTGGTGGATCCAACGGATTTTTTATCTCTCGCTTAGCTCAAGGTCAATTGGAGCCTATCAAATTTTACAATTTCACGGAGCTCAAGAACTTCCTGAGCTACCTTCCGGCCAATCAGCAGCGTAAAATTGAAAAGAAAAAACAGCGCAAAGCGAATAATGGACAAGAATTGAATATTTCATATAATATCGCTGCTCATAGTCCAATCAAAGTGAACGAGGACTTTATCTATATCGGCGAGGCTTATTATGCAACCTATAGAACAGAAACTCGCACAACAACCTCTTATGTAAACGGTAAACCAGTAACTACCACTACCTATGTACAGGTGTTTGATGGGTACCAATATACCCATGCGTTTATTGCGAAATTCGACAAAAACGGCAACCTGATTTGGGACCAAACATTTCCTATGTGGTTAGCTCAGAAACCAATGACTGTTCGACGATTTATCCACGTTGCTGACCAACAACAAAACAATTTGAAATTAGTGTATGCCAATAATAATCGAATTACGAGTAAGGTATTTGATTTTGATGGAAATGTGCTGAGCGATAAACAATCTGAACCCATCGAAACTAATTCAGAAAACGACAAGACGCGCTTAAGTTATGCTGAGATTCTTCATTGGTATGACAACTACTTCTTATCGTATGGGATTCAGCGTATCATTAACCGTAAAGACAAAGATGTTGAGCGCAAGCGGACTGTATTCTTCTTTAATAAGATTAAACTGGACTAATTCAGTTCATTTAATCCACGTACGCCAAAGGCATCGTTATGCCAAGCTTTTTTGATTTTCCCATTTTCTATCAAAACGTAGGTCGGAAAACTCCCTTCTGTAATTGGTAAAACTTCGGAAAGATTTGATTTTAACTGGCAGTTTATTTGATTGCCAACTAAGGCTTGATAGGTGCTTAAATCGGAGGAATCAGAACCCAATACCCAATATTCAATCGGCACCTTGGTGTAAGGCTTAATGCCCTTCATGTGCTGGGTAGATTCCGAGCAATACTTACACCCAGGCAACGCAATGACCACTAATTTATTAGATTTACCAAGGTTAATTGAAGTTTTAGGCTTATAACTGAGATCAACCAAATCTCCTTGATAAATGGGGTAGAGCGCAAAATAAATGAGGACGGGTTGAATAAACGTTCCAATAAACAACAGAGCGAGCAACCAACGTTTAGATGTATTAGCTTTAACCCTTCGGTGAATAAACCTCGCTAAAAACCAACCAAGAAGGGTAAGAATGATGTAGGGTATAAATTTAGCGCCGGAAAAAGAAAAACCCAGGCTTAAAAAAAATGTTTCAATAGCGTTCATAATAAAAAAGGGGGACGAATCCCCCTGAATAATTTAAAATTATTTTACTTACTGAATTTCGCAATTGGTAGATAAGGTACCTACGGACGCGTCATTTGCATCACATGCTGCAGTAACATCTTTCTTTTTACCAGTAATGGTAGAACTTGTAGAACCTACTTCAACACCTGAATCGGTAACTGTACACTTGCATGTGTAATCTTTTGAACAAGACGCCATCGTAAAAAGCGCTACTCCTAAAACAATCATTAACTTTTTCATAAATCTAAAATTTTAAGTTATTCAAAGCTATTAAAAAAATTAATGATGCCCGTTTTTTTTATCTATTTTTTGATAGTGAAAATACCAAGCAATCGTTGCAGAAGGAACAACATCCGTAAACGGAAGCAACTCTTCTAAAAACGTAAAACTGGCCCAAGATAATTTTCTGTTAAAAAGTATAAAAACTAATATTGCAGACATTGGGGCCCAAATTGCATCTAACAATTCACTTGCTCCGGGTAGGATGTAAGAAACCATTCCTATTAAATCAATTAAAATAGCCGCTAATAACTTCAGGTTTTTAATTTCCTCGTATTTTTTTGAGTGATGAACGGGATGTGTCATAATGGATAAATTAAACTTTAAATTGATGATCAAATTGATCGCGTTGAACCAAAACCGCTTGTTTTACCTCTTCAACAATTGAATCGACTTCATGGGCCTTAACCATACACGGCATACCAACAACGACATACGCATCAAAAGGTACAAGTAATTTTTCTCCTTTTGGTAATATTCTCCCCATTCCTGTCATAAACACAGGTAAATACGGTATCGTAGGGCGCCGCTTTAAAATGGCTCCAATTCCTTTTTGAAATTCTTGAATCTGCTCCGGTGCACCGCGCGAACCCTCGGGAAACAAAATAAGTGAATGTCCTTTATCTAAATAGGAGATCATCTGTTCTGTTGGACTCATCTCCCCTACTTCTCGTGTACGTTTAATTAGAATCGCATTTAGCACCCACTTAGAAAGAAATCGCCTAAACCAAGAGCCTCCAAAATAATCAGCGGCAGCCACGGGATGAGTTCGAAGCAATTGTTTTAGAGGCATTGCAGCCATCAAAGACATAGTATCCAAGTGACTATTATGATTAGATACTACAATCATAGGACCCGAATGAATAAGGTTTTCTGAATTCATCAACTTCACACCCACGAAAATGCTTAAAAAAGGACGCATAAGCACTTTGTAATAGAAAACTACCAGAATCCACCTCATCAAGCGTAATATAGGTTGTAAACAAAATAAAAAAACGAGGGCGCTGCAATAGCTAATGAATCAATCCGATCGAGAATCCCTCCGTGACCGGGAATTAAATTGCCCGTATCTTTAAGTCCGATGTCGCGCTTAATTGCTGACACAATGATGTCGCCAATAAATCCACCACCCGCAATAATTGCCCCAGCAAATAGGGCTTCAATGGCAGTGAATGGCGTTAAAAACCGAATGAAATATGCAACAACTACGGTTGTTACAAATCCGCCTATGAATCCCTCCCACGTTTTATTGGGACTGATTTTCTCAATAATCTTGTGCCTGCCTAAAATTTTACCCCAGGTGAATTGAAAAACATCGTTCATTTCAGTTAAAAACACGACAAAAAGTAATAATCCCCTTCCTCCTGCATTGAACCCAGTTAATTCAGGAAGAGACAATAAGTATGCTAAATGACTAATGGAAAACACAGTAAACATCAGCTGTACTGGTAACACACTCATGGATCGACCAATTTCCACCGTAAAACCACGGATCACCAAAATAAACGGAATCCAAATAAACATAAACACCGGAATAAAAATGATGAATAGATTAAAATATCCCATGTACGCTAAGAAATACTGCACTGGAATAGCCAGATAACACCAGATAATTACCCGACGATCTTCCGGTCGAATGTTCTTACTGATGCTGGCCAATTCGCGTAATGCAGCAAAAGACAATAAACCAAAAGCCACAAACGAGATACTTGGATGAAGTACAGTAGCTAAAATAAAGACGGATGCCATGATCCACCAGGATTTTGTGCGCTGTTGGAGTTCTCTAACCTTGTCGCCCGGGAATATTTTGCCCAAAACAAAGAACAATACCGTGGCGAAAATTAAAATCCCGAGAATTACTAAGATAATTGATAGCACCTCTTTATTATCAGCAAATCGGTTCGAAAGCAAGTAATTCATACGTTTAATGAGTTTTTAATTCGCGCGATGGTACTAAGCAACATGGCAAGTACAACAATGATAATCAAAAAATAAATCCAAAGTAAAACGACTGGAAAAAAGTAAACCACCAAACAAAGTAACCCAAAAAACAAGGCTCGATCACTTTTCCCCATGGGTCCTTCATACCTTCGTGCCCCTCCCATCGCTTTACCTAATACACCTACGAATTCATTAATTATCATCAATGCGATAAATCCGACCAATAAATTTGGATGCTTGTCCATTCCAAACTTAAGCAATAAGGGATAAAAGATTGCCAAATCGGCTAATACATCTCCAAGTTCATTGAGCACTTCCCCGAGCGCTGATTGTTGATTATATGCCCTAGCCATCATCCCATCGATGGCGTTCAACGCCATACGGATAAATAAATAGATGGGTACCACCAGTAAATAAAGCCACCCCGAATCTAAATAAACAAAAACACCCGTAAGTATTGAGCCCAATAGCGCGATTAATGTGATATGATTAGGGGTGAATTTCTTTCGATGCAAAAACTCCATCACCGGTTTTATCAGTTGTTGAAACTTGGGTTTTATGTTGTATACCGAAATCATCGCTTCTTTAGTTTTATGAATGGGTTTTCAACCGGTGTAATTCGCTTAAATGCTTCCGAGAAATGTCCATGTTCAATAAAATAGAACACCTCATAACCGAATACTTGAGGTTTAGTATACATCTGATCGTGATTGAGTGGCAGGTACGTGAAATCATTCACGGGTTGCTTTAAGTCTGTTACATCCCAAGAAAGCGGTCCTTGTTCCATGGCTGTTTCTTTATGCTTTCGGACAACATTCGTAGCATAAGTCTCTATGAATACCCCTTTAATAATTGTGGTATCATTCAAGACCGGATAGGGTGTATTTACAAAATCACGTGTTATTTTACCGAACACTAAGGCATTCACCAAGGCCATATCCTTTAATAGGATTAAAGGCGCCCTTTCTTGTAATGGACTCCGATCGAAAATAATTGTTTTTATATTTCGCTTACCGTGATCCTCGATCCATTGATTTAAGGTCCAAGAGCCTACAATGTAAGACAAAACATGGAGCTGTTTGTATTCACCTAAACCCTGTTTTTGATAATATCGCTCTAAGGAGTTCATGGATAATCGAATCGATTTTCTAGAAATATAACGGGGGATATAGACCGGCATGTCTGATTGTTTGAAATACTGCTTCAAGGCACGAGTTCCAAATATTTTTGAACCAAAACCAGGTAAAATGAGCAAGGCTTGATCGGTTTTAAGTGAATCTTGACCAAAAAACAGTCCCTGGCCAACACATAAAAAAAGAAGGAGGATTAATTTTGGTTTCATCATAAAACAAATAAACATAATAAAAATGAGCTTACGCACTGTATTTCAAATTTAGCAATTCAAACAATGGCTTGTTGAGTAAAACGCAATACGAACGGTAAGCGTTGAATACCTAATTGTAATTTTATACCAAAAACAAGGTAAACGAATCAACATGAGAATACTAAAAAGAATCTTAATGGTATTGATTGGACTAATCGCTGTCCTATTAATTGTCGCATTGTTTATACCTGAGCAAATACTTGTCAAGCGGGAAATTGCGATCAATAGAAATCAAATCGAAGTTTTTGATTATGTAAAACACTTAAAGAATCAAGAAAAATATGGCGTTTGGTGGAAGGCTGACCCTAACATGAAAATCACCGCTTACGGAACGGATGGAAGCGTTGGATACATTCATGCATGGAAAAGTACGGATGATAATGTAGGTGAAGGTCAACAGAAAATCATATCCCTACATGAAGATTCAACATCTTGTAAAATGGAAATCGAACTGAAATTTATCAAACCCTTTAAAAGTAATAACCCTTCATACATGAGTACTGAGTCAATATCAAAAAACACTACCAAGGTAACATGGGCAATCACGAACAACATGCCTTACCCTATGAACTTGCTTGGCGCAGTCATGAATATGGAAAAAATGTTAGGTGACGACTTAGAACAGGGGCTGAAAAACTTAAAAGTGATTCTAGAAAAGTAAGATTATTAACTTTGTAAAAAAAAACAACATGTCAAATCAATTATTAAAAGGTAAAAAAGGAATTATATTCGGTGCGTTGAACGACCAATCCATTGCATGGAAAGTGGCGGAACGAGCGCATGAGGAAGGTGCGGAATTTGTACTAACCAATGCTCCAATTGCCATGCGTATGGGAGAAATAAATGGCTTGGCCGAAAAAACTGGTAGTCAGATTATTCCTGCGGATGCTACTAATACCGAAGATTTAGAGAATCTAGTTACCCAATCCATGGAAATCCTTGGTGGAAAAATTGATTTTGTTTTACACTCCATTGGTATGTCACCTAATGTAAGAAAGGGAAAACATTATACCGAGAACAACTACCAATATTATCAACAAACCATGGATGTTTCGGCGATGTCTCTACACAAGACCTTAGCTACGTTATACAAGCACGATGCGATGAATGAATGGGGATCAGTTGTAGCTCTTACGTACATTGCAGCTCAGCGTATTTTCCCAGATTACAACGATATGGCCGATGCTAAATCCCTACTGGAATCTATCGCTCGTTCGTTTGGATACCATTATGGAATTGCTAAAAAAGTTCGTGTAAATACCATTTCTCAATCACCCACGGTTACCACTGCGGGGCAAGGAATCAAAGGATTTAATGAATTTATAAACTTCTCCGAACAAATGTCACCATTAGGAAATGCACCTGCCATTGCATGTGCTGATTATTGCGTTTCTATGTTCTCCGATTTAACGCGATATGTTACGATGCAGAACTTATTCCACGATGGTGGGTTCTCGAATACAGGAGTAACGCAACAGGTAATTGAACGGTTCGGAAACTAAATGAACCATTTATTGCACAAAAAAAGGGGCAGAAGTCCCTTTTTTTTGTTTCATCCCCTTACTTTCTATCAAACATCTTCGTAAAATCTAAGTTGTAAACCATACTAATCCACAAACTATGATTTCGCTCCATATCCGTTGCATTCGATTTAATCACAAATTGATTTAAATACCCCACTTGAATATTGGTTTCTGGATTAAATCTCCATCCTAAGGCTGCAATAAATCGATTTTGATCAAGTGGGTTTTTCGCAATTCCTTTGCCAAACCCAACAAAAAGCTCATTATTGAGATTTAGAAATAAGGTATTATCACTCATTTCCTTTCTTGAAAGTGGCACCACGACCATGGCCCTGTATCGAATTCTATTCCGATAAACCGGATCTACTTGAACAAGGTCATTGGTGGCATTTTTAGCATACTGTTCCAGTAAACGTTGTTCCAAACGGCACCGATGTTGAATCTCAAATGGTCCGACTTTATCCTTAAGATTAAGCTGTTCAAACATCCGATTTTCGTCAAATTCATGAAGAACGGGTTGACTTCCATAGGGAAACGTTTTAACCCAGGCATACCCCCCCATTACAGATACTTTAGAATTCACTGCATATTCAACACCGAATCGTAATAAGGATTGCTGCCAATGCCGAAACCCATCGGCTCTACGCCATTGATACTCCGTCATAACGTTTATTTTATTCGTGATTTTGTGAGTTCCTGTGTATGATACCCAGCCATGAAATTGATTACTAATATTTTTTTGAGCGAAACTAAAAACTGGAAAAAGAAGGAATGAAAAAGATATATATTTTAGCATAGGTCAAAGGTAAAATGAATAAAGGTTTCGGGCAGTAAATTATAAAATTTAGCTCGCTTGAGTTATCTTTGCCTATGCAAATGACACACGAAACAAAATCCGCTTCATATATCTCCCTCGAAGAAAGATTCGGAGCACATAATTATCATCCACTACCTGTGGTACTTGAACGCGGAGAAGGAATTCACGTTTGGGATGTTGATGGAAAGAAATACTACGACTTTCTATCCGCATATTCCGCTGTAAATCAAGGACATTGTCATCCGAAAATCACCAACGCACTAATAAATCAAGCGAAAACCTTAACCCTAACCTCTCGTGCTTTCCACAATAACTTATTGGGCCCCTTTGAAGAGTTTTTAAATACTACGTTTGGTTTTGACAAATTCCTCCCAATGAATACCGGTGCAGAAGCGGTAGAAACAGCGATTAAAATAGCTCGAAAATGGGCCTATGAAGTAAAAGGAATCAAAGAGAATCATGGAAATATTATTGTTTGTGATGGAAATTTCCACGGAAGAACAACCACCATCATTTCCTTCTCATCGGACCCCGATTCCAAAGATAAGTTTGGTCCGCACACCCCAGGATTCATTAGTATTCCGTACAATGACATTGAAGCCGCAACGAATGCCCTCAGCGCACCGAACACCATTGGAATTTTAGTAGAGCCTATTCAAGGTGAGGCTGGTGTAGTTGTACCCGATACCGATTTCATAAAAGCCATTCGGACAATTTGCACCGAAACAAATACACTATTTATTGCGGATGAAATCCAAACCGGATTGGCACGCACCGGAAGCATGTTAGCTGTATGCGGTAATTGTTCGTGCACCGACCGTTGTGAACGACAAGAAACGTATCAGCGACCGGACATACTCATTCTTGGTAAAGCATTGGGCGGTGGGGTTTACCCCGTTTCCGGCGTATTTGCGGACAATTCCATCATGGATGTTATAAAACCCGGACAACACGGGTCAACGTTTGGAGGAAATCCCTTAGCAGCAGCGGTAGCAACCGAAGCACTGAATGTGCTAATGGATGAACACTTGATGCAGAATGCACGTCGTATGGGGGAGAAATTCCGAAATGCCATGCAGGGACTCGTTAATCAGAACAAAATTTTCACATTAGTTCGTGGTAAAGGCTTGCTGAATGCGGTTGTTATAAACGATTCTCCTGAGAGCGATACGGCTTGGAACTTTTGCATGAAACTGGCAGAATTTGGGTTACTCGCTAAGCCTACCCATGGAAATATTATCCGCTTTGCCCCACCATTAGTTATTAACGAAACAGAAATGGACGAGTGCATAGCGATCATCACAAAAACATTTAATCACTTTAACGCATAACCTTGGTACAGAAAATTAAATTTGGAACAGACGGATGGCGAGCTATTATAGCACAAGATTTTACCGTTGAAAACGTAGCGCGCGTAACTGAAGCAACAGGCATTTGGCTTAATCAGCATTTTGAAAATCCTTCCGTAGTTATTGGTCACGATTGCCGCTTTGCCGGTGAATTATTTATGCACACGACGGCAGCGGTGTTAGTTCAACAGGGAATCAAGGTGTATATCGCTCAAGGCTTTGTTTCTACGCCAATGATTTCCTTGGGTGCCCACAAACACGGATGTGAAATTGGAATCATCCTAACAGCAAGTCACAACCCTCCGTCGTATAATGGATTTAAATTAAAGGCCAAATTTGGTGGTCCACTACAGCCTGAAAAAATCAATGAAATTGAAGCAATCATACCAGATGTTTGCAGTGTGGACTACTCAAGTTTTTCGGTTGACAAGGCGTTAAAATCAGGTCTGATTGAAGTGCTTCCTTTAGAAAAAGAGTACATCGACCATGTAAAAGTAAGCTTCGATTTACCTGCAATACAAGCTTCTGGTTTGCGCTTAATGTATGACGCGATGTACGGGGCTGGTCAACGAGTTATTCCACAAGTACTTCCATCCACAACCTTAATGCACTGCGAGCCCAATCCTTCGTTTATGGGGCAAGCACCAGAACCGATCGGAAAGAACCTACAAGAACTTGCGCAGTACATTAAAACACATCAAAACATTGATTGTGCCTTAGCTACGGATGGAGATGCTGACCGAATTGGCTTGTATGATAGTCATGGAGAATTCATCGACTCTCATCACATCATCTTATTGTTAATTCACTACCTCGTGAAATACAAAGGGATGAGTGGAAAAGTTGCCATTGCATTTAGTGTTACGCCGCGTGTATACAAAATGTGTGAACATTACGGATTAGAACACACCACCACCAAAATCGGGTTCAAGGATATCGCAGCCATCATGGTAAAAGAAGACGTACTTCTTGGCGGCGAAGAATCTGGTGGTATTGCGGTGAAAGGTCATATTCCAGAGCGTGATGGCATTTGGATGGGACTTATTCTGTGGGAATTCATGGCTAAATCAGGCAAAACCCTTGATGAATTGATCGAAGAAGTTTATGAAATCGTAGGACCTTTTAAATTCGAGCGAAACGATCTGCATATCACGGAAGAATTAAAGCAAAAGATCATTAAAAATTGTCAAGAAAACAACTACAAATCCTTTGGAAAATATGTTGTACGTGAAGTAAAAACTACCGATGGATTCAAGTATTTCTTTGATGACGACCGCTGGGTAATGATTCGTCCTTCGGGTACAGAACCTGTGCTTAGAACTTATGCTGAAGCGCCAACCTTGGAAGAAGTACGAGAAATTTTAAAGGCTACGGAAGAAGCGATTTGTGGATAGAATCAAGAAAACATTTGGATATTTAGAAATTTAGAAACTAAGACGTTTAGACATTAGGACGTTTAGACACTAAGATATTGCACACCCTTCGATACGTCCTTCGGACTACTCAGGGTGCGTGCAATTGGCAAAAATTTCGGCGGGCTTCCAAACTGATGAGCGTTTCGGTGATTATTGAATTTCTATGGGTGCGCCTTTCGATCCACCTCGGCGGACTCAGGAACCGCATTAGATGTATATTTTTTTAAGTTAAAGCGGTCCCTGAGTAGTCCGAAGGACGTATCGAAGGGCCGCTTTCCAGGCAATTGCATCCTTAAATCCTTACGTACCGATGTCCAATAAGACATTTAGACGTTTAGACATTAAGAGAATCTAATTTCCACAAGTCCAAAAGTCCCGACGTCCCGATGTCTAAAAGTCCCGATGTCCGGGCTTCTAGCCTAAGGCCACATCTAAGATCATCATTACTACAAAGCCCCCAATAAAACCCAATACAGCCAAATCAGTGTATTTGTCGCGTTGTGTTTCTGGAATCACCTCTTCTACGACTACGAAAATCATGGCCCCTGCGGCAAACGCGAGTGCGAAAGGTAAAATGGGTTGAATATAAATCACGGCAAGTGCGCCAACCACTCCTGCAACTGGTTCAACTATAGCCGAGAGTTGTCCATACCAAAAGGATTTAAATCGGCTTGCTCCAGCCCTTCGCAAGGGCATTGCGACTGCAAATCCTTCAGGGAAATTCTGAATGGCAATTCCTATTGCTAATGCCACTGCTCCGCCTATTGTTGCGCCTCCAAGTCCATTAGCAGCAGCACCAAATAACACACCAACAGCCAGTCCCTCGGGAATATTATGCAGCGTAATCGCCAAAACCAATAAGGTAGTTTTGTGGAGTTGAGTTTTTACACCTTCTGTTTCATCCTCATTAAAATTGAGGTGAAGGTGCGGCATTTTTTTATCTAAAAAATACAAGAATAAAGCGCCAGTAAGGAATCCAACGGCAGCAGGCATCCATGGCATTGATGGATACAACTTCTCAGACATTTCAATTGATGGATTCAGCAAAGACCAAAAACTAGCGGCGACCATTACCCCACCTGTAAATCCTAGCATGGCATCTAATACACCCCGATGCATGGTTTTAAACAGAAAAACTAATGCCGCACCAGCTGCGGTAACTAACCACGTGAAAACAGTTGCAATCAAAGCGGCCCAAACCGGGTGAATGTTATTAAAAAACTCAATCAAAGCATTCATAGGTTTCAAATTTAAGAACATTTGTAAAACCAAGGGAAGTTACTTATCTTTGATTCAAATAAATACCGCATGAAGTCAATCTTCCTATTTCTACTCCTGGCTGTTGGATTTTTAATGAATGGTTGCAGCAAGCAAGACGACACCATCCTTCGTGTATATGTTGGTTACAATGGTCAACCGAAATTAAGCGCAAAGGTGGTAATCGATGGCGTAACTCAAAATCCACCACAAAGTCCATTTGTAATGACGGAATTTACTGATGTAAATGGGTTAGCGGAATTTAACCTTAAAGACTACATTAAACCAGGTTCTTACGGAGGAAGTACGGTAGATTGTACAGTTTACTTAATCAAAAACTCACCATCCAGTGATACCGTAAAAACAATCTTTGTTGAAGCATTTAAGACAACCAAGCAACAGTTTTTATTCAATTAAGATTCACGTTTAGAAGAAAAATCTCCTGCTAAATCGTAGGGAATACGTACCTTTGCATTCATTTTAAGGCTATGGCAAAAAACGCAACATCGCGACTAGAAGACTATTCCAAGTGGTATAATGACTTGGTACATAATGCTGATTTAGCTGAACATTCCGATGTGAAAGGCTGCATGATCATTAAACCTTATGGGTATGCCATTTGGGAAAACATGCGTGACATTTTGGATCGTATGTTCAAAGAAACAGGGCACTCCAATGCATATTTCCCTTTGTTTATCCCTAAATCCTATCTCAGTAAAGAAGCGAGCCACGTAGAAGGATTCGCTAAAGAATGTGCGGTGGTTACACATTATCGTTTGAAAATGTCTGATGATGGAAAAAGCGTGGTGGTTGACCCTGATGCAAAATTACAAGAGGAGTTAATTATTCGACCAACCTCTGAAACCATTATATGGAACTCGTATAGAAACTGGATTCAATCATACCGAGATTTACCGATTTTAATTAACCAATGGGCAAATGTTGTGCGTTGGGAAATGCGTACCCGCTTATTCCTTCGAACCGCCGAATTCTTATGGCAAGAAGGCCACACTGCCCACGCTACACGCGAAGAAGCTATCGAAGAAACCAATCAAATGCTTCGAGTTTATGCCACATTCGCAGAAGAATATATGGCGATGCCAGTAATTATGGGAAGAAAAACAGCCAGTGAACGATTTGCAGGAGCTGATGACACCCTGTGTATTGAAGCCATGATGCAGGACGGAAAAGCCTTACAAGCAGGAACCTCGCATTTTTTAGGTCAGAATTTTGCGAAAGCATTTGACGTGAAATTTGCGGACAAATCAGGTAAATTAGACCACGTATGGGCAACATCTTGGGGTGTGAGTACCCGGTTAATGGGAGCTTTAGTCATGACACATTCTGATGATGAAGGCTTAGTATTACCTCCAAAATTAGCGCCAATACAAGTGGTTGCCATTCCAATATATAAGACTGAAGAAGAACTTCATTTGATTGAAGAGAAATTTAAGTCCATCGGGAATGCATTGAAATCCTTAGGGATTCGATTCAAGTTTGATGGGGACGACAATAAACGTCCGGGTTGGAAATTCAATGAATACGAAGTAAAAGGCGTTCCGATTCGATTGGCAATGGGTCCAAGGGATTTAGAAAACGGACAAGTAGAAATTGCCCGACGAGACACCAAAGAAAAATCTTCCATTGCTGTGGATGGTGTGGTTGAACACATTACAGTTTTACTAGATGAAATTCAAGCCAATTTATTGGAGCGTTCCAAAGCACATCGAGAAGCAAATACCTTTAGTGTAGACACCTACGAAGAATTTAAGCAGCGCATTGACGGGGGCGGATTTTTCTTAGCACATTGGGATGGTACAGCAGAAACAGAAGAATTAATTAAAAACGAAACGAAAGCTACGATTCGTTGTATTCCATTTGATGGACCAAGCGAAGCAGGAACTTGCATGGTTACCGGTAAGCCCTCCGCACAACGTGTAATATTTGCCAAAGCATACTAGGTATTGCGATCCTTTCATTTTAAGCATTTTAGTATTCTTCACAACGAACATTCCCTACCCGTTGGAACGGACGCTATGATGCTAGGTACGCTTGCGCAGCATGAATCCCCAAAACGAATTTTAGATGCCGGTGCTGGCTGTGGTGTTCTTGGACTTATGATGGCTCAACGATTTCCCAAGGCCGAGATTACGTGTATTGAAGTGGATGAAAAAGCGGCCGATGAATGTTATAAAAATGTAGAATCGAGTCCGTTTCGTGAACGAATAAAGGTAATCCAAGGTGATCTATTAGTACCATTCACATCGGAGTTTGATCTAATCGTTAGTAATCCTCCATATTATTTCACCGACAACAGCTCATCTCAACGTAATAACACCCAAAAACATAGCACTACCGGAGAATTTTCAGCATGGATTCGTGCTTGTTATGCCTTACTTGCCCCGTTCGGGACCTTTTGTATGATATACCCGCATAATCAAGAACACGCTATTACAGCGCTTACAAGCGCCAATAAATTCCATGAACAAACGAGGAATGTTTTATTAAATCAACATCAGCACGCGGTTCGTATTATTAGCGCCTACACGAAGCAGGTTAGTCAACGAATTGAAACCAATTTTTCGCTAAGAAATCAAGACGGAACGTATAGCGACTCCTATATCGAATTAACCAAAGAATTTCATTCAAAAACTCCATTAAGGTAACTTAGGTTACCTAAAATAGTTTCATGAATTTGTACCTTCGTAGAAATAATTGATCATGAAAAAAGGATCCAAACTCTACAGCATCGCTACCATGACCTGTCCTCAATGTCAGGAATCTCAAATGATGGTTGCAAACCCTTACAGATTTTCTACGATGGGGGAAGTAAAAGATAAATGTGTAGTCTGCGGATTAGACCTTAAACCTGAGCCCGGATTCTATTACGGTGCTATGTATGTATCATACGCCTTAGGCGTTGCTGTTTTTGTAACTATTTGGGCATCTTGTAACTGGTTTTTTGATAACGTTGGTGTTTGGACACAAATCAGCTTAGTGCTAATCGCGCTCATTGGATTAGGACCGTATTTATATGCCTTATCTAAAGTGATTTGGGCAAACTTCTTCTTTAGTTTTAAGGCCAATGCAACCTCTAGTAGATAAAAAACAACTGCTACACGATACCATCGGGTATATTTTGGAAGAGGAGCTCATCGAAGAGATGAGTAAAATCGCGAAAATTCGTGAAACAATTCAAGATGAAATTATCATCCATGTCGGTGATGAATTAAAAATGATCCCGATTGTTGTTTACGGTTCAATTAAGGTATCGCGTGAGAACTCAGAAGGCGAGGAACTATTACTATATTACATTGAAGGCGGTGACACTTGTGCGATGACCTTACAATGCTGCGTAAGGCGAACAGATTCTCAAATAAAAGCTACTGCGATGGAGCCTTCGCTCCTACTCATGTTTCCAAGCGAATATATGCAATTGTGGATGGATAAATACCGCTCTTGGCGAGAATATATTCTACAGTCCTATCACACACGCATGCTTGAACTCATGGAAACCATTGATGAAATTGCCTTCATGCGCTTGGATGAACGCTTAATAAAATACTTAACCGATCAGGCTAAGTTATTGGGGAATCTAGAACTCCACCACACCCACCAGCAAATTGCAGATGACCTGCATTCCTCTCGGGTAGTAATTTCGCGCTTATTAAAGCAATTAGAAAACAAAGGGGCCATACAAATTCGACGAAATCGAATTATTCTAAAAGAAATCTAGTCGTTACGTTGTAATTTAAATTCCGAAGATTTATGAAAAGTAATCTTTGGATAATCCTGTTCAGCCATGGATAACAAGAAGGGGGTTTCTGCTAAGAAAACCCAGTTTTCATCTTTATCAATCGCCATGTGGTTAGATTTTGCTCGCTTAAATCGCTCGATTTCCGCGTCATCATCAGACGTTAACCAACATGCTTTAAAATAATTCCTAGGGACAAAACGACAATTCGCACCGTATTCATGAATCAAGCGGTAATTAATCACCTCAAACTGCAGCTGACCTACAGTTCCGACAATTTTACGATTACCGGGTTGTTGAATAAATAACTGCGCAACCCCTTCATCAATAAGCTGTCGAACCCCTTTATCCAATTGCTTAGATTTTAACGGATCCAGGTTCTCTAATTCTTGGAAGATTTCTGGAGAGAAGCTTGGAATTCCCTGGTACATCATTTTTTCGCCTTCGGTAAGCGTATCGCCAATTTTAAAGTTCCCTGAATCATAAAGTCCAACAACATCTCCTGGAAAGGCTTCATCAATGACACTTTTATCTTGAGCCATAAAGGAAGTTGGATTCGGGAACTTCATTTTTTTATCTGAACGCACATGATAGTAAAATTGATTCCGTTCGAATCTACCGGATACTATCCGTAAAAACGCGATACGGTCGCGGTGTTTTGGATCAAGGTTTGCGTGAATCTTAAAAACAAACCCACTAAACTTCTCCTCTGACGGCTCGATAAAACGCTTATCCGTTTCTCTTCCACGCGGTGAGGGAGAAATCTCGCAGAAGGTATCCAACAATTCTTTAACACCGAAGTTATTTACTGCGGAGCCAAAAAATACTGGAGCTACATCCCCTGACAAGTATGAATTTCTATCAAATTCATCATACACCCCTTCCACCATGGCTAATTCCTCACGCAATTCAGCCGCGGGCTGTTCCCCAATGATTTCGTCCAACTCCGCATTATTAATGTCCTCGAAGGAAACAACCTCTTCGGATATCTTAGTTTTATTGGCAGCAAAAAGATTCAATCCTTTTTGATAAATGTTGTACACCCCTTGAAACCTATCTCCCATGCCTATAGGCCATGTTAAGGGACAAACTCGAATCGCTAAGGTTTTCTCTAATTCATCTAATAAATCAAACGCTTCTTTTCCGTCGCGGTCCAATTTATTAATGAAAATAATTACGGGAGTTTTGCGCATTCGACAAACTTCCATCAAACGTTTGGTTTGTTCTTCTACCCCGTTTGCGCAATCAATAACCAAAATCACCGAATCCACGGCAGTTAAGGTTCTAAAGGTATCCTCCGCAAAATCTTTATGCCCTGGCGTATCCAGGATATTAATTTGCTTCCCATGATATTGAAAAGCCATAACAGAGGTAGCAACGGAAATCCCCCGTTGTTTCTCAATTTCCATGAAATCCGAGGTGGCCGATTTTTTAATCTTATTATTCTTTACCGCACCAGCCGTCTGAATGGCACCACCAAAGAGTAACAACTTCTCAGTCAAGGTTGTTTTACCAGCATCAGGATGCGAAATGATCCCAAAGGTTCTGCGTTTTTCGGTCGCTTCTAGGTTTTTCATGGAAATGAAAAAGACCACACGAGGTGGTCTTTGAAAAGTTATTTAATTCGAATTAGAAAATCTCATTCGCGGTAAAATGAAACGCTCCTTCAATCGCAGCATTTTCGTCAGAATCTGAACCATGAACAGCATTTCTTCCTTTACTTTCTGCATATGCTTTACGGATTGTTCCTTCTGCTGCCTCCGCTGGATCTGTAGAACCTATTAGTTTACGGAAAGAAGCAACCGCATCTTCTTTTTCAAGAATTGCAGCGATGATTGGACCAGACGTCATGTATTCTACCAGTTCGCCGTAGAATGGACGTTCATTATGTACTTCATAAAATTTACTCGCTTGTTCAGTTGTTAAACGCGTATATTTCATCGCTTTAATTGTAAACCCGTCTTGAATAATCATGTCGATAATTTTCCCCATGTGACCATTTTCAATCGCATCAGGCTTAAGCATTGTAAAAGTTCTATTCGTTGCCATTTTATTTGTATTTTGGGTGCAAAGATAGGCAATACTTTTCAGTAACTAAAATGTGTAATTTCGTTAAAATAACTCAAATGCTTAAGTATACGACGGTGTTTTCAATTTTTCTACTTTGGGCTTGTACACCCACAGAGAAAGCGGCAACAAAACAAGTGAAAAATAAGCCAGAAAAAGCGATTGTTAAAACACACAACAAGCCAACAAATCCAGGGCATAAAAATACAAAAGAACCAGCTCAACAAAATCTTACGCCCAAGCGATTACTGAAGAATGAGCCTACCATTTTAATTGCAGAAAAAAAACCTCAGAATACAAGAACAGCGACCAACGAATACAGAAATCCCTCCTTAAGCCAATGGGATGCACATTTCGGGAATGATCCCAAATGGATGGCTCTATATCAAGAAAGCGTTGATCACTATTTATTAGGCGTGGCAAATAATCTCGATCGACAATCCGACTTAAGCATTACACGTAGCATGCTCATATTTGTGTATGGAAAGAAAATGAATGAAACCTTTCTTCTTAGTCCTGAGTTTGTTGAGTTTGCAAAAAATAAATTTGAGCATTCAACAGAACTGCGTACGTTTATTCAAACGCACCCTATGCGAATTATTGAAGATTGAGTGTTTTTGGCAAAGCCTTCTTCTTCGTTGCAAATTCTACAATAATACCAATGGTTGGCTGTACTATCCCTGAGGTGTTCTCAATCAATTTAGTTTTATATCGTGTTGGATCATTTGGATCGATAACCGGAGCACCTGCTGCATCTGTTTCTACTAATAAAATAGGAGCTACCTTGGTTTTATATCCATACAAATTCTGAATGTCCAAGTAGAAATTCATATTGAACTTATCCAAAAACAACTTCTTGTCGAGACGCACATTCAATTGATGAAAACTCGCTTCGCGCTCAGTATTCAAGCGGCTGTAATCTAGTAAACCTACCCCATTAATGTTCCAGTTTGAAATTAAACTTGACGTTTCTATATCATATGGTGTGTAGGGAGAACCTCCAGAAAACAACCAACGCATACCAAGCTCCCAACCTTTCTTAAAGCGTTTTCCGCCCGTTAACGAAACGATGTGACGGCTATCCCATGCGGTTGGAACATACTCATCATTCTTATTTTTAAACTCAGAAATCACATAAGTATAGGCAACCACTGCATAAAACCCTTTATATAATTTCTGTTGGAAAAGGAATTCACCGCCATAAGTTCTTCCTTGAGACATACTTTTCACGGCCTCATTTCCAACCACACCGAAATCGGACCCTTGGTTTGCAAGACAAATGGAATCTTTTAAACTGAACGGATAGCGATCATAATTTTTGTAGAATCCTTCCAATGTTAGCCTAGAACTTGCTTTGGTTCGGTATTCTGCGCCAAGCACAAAATGATCTGCGCGCATGTATTGAATGTCGTTTTGTTTATTAACCAAGTCCCCAAGTGAATTTCTATAACCTAAGATGGTATACGCGGGGATCTGATGAAACCTAGAAACATTGGCATTCAGAGCCAAAGACTCATTAATTCGAAAATTCAAGGAGAGCGACGGAGATAATTGATTTAAGGGATTAGCCATTGTTTTTGAATAGTTTGAACCATCCATGCGCAAGCCAAATGAAGCATTTAAGCGTTCCTTAAAAAACGACTGACTAACTTGGGTGAAGAACGCATATTTACTCAAGAATAAATCTGAAGTGTAGTCTATTACTACTGGAAAGCCTTGAATGGTAATGTTCGCGTACGTTTCATTTCGGTAGCGGGCATATTCATACCCAAGTCCAACATTCCATCTAAACCCATTTTTGCGGTAGGTATGTTCCATCCTTACTTTATTTTCAGCTTCGAAGGAGGCATAGTTTTGCAATAAATTAGCAGGTGTTTCTATGAGGTCCTTGTATCGGTATGCTTTGTTGTTCAGCATATTTCTAGAAACTACGATATTCTGAACTGACTGTTCTGAGAAATGTTGATAGTTTATTCCGACGGTATAATTCCATTGACTTTGCATAGGGATATTACCAAGAAGAAACTTATTATATGCAATTTGTGCGGTATCTGTCAATCCATCATTGACATCAGCATTCAAAGCAAATTGATCGATCGCACCTAAACCAATGAACGAAATGCGGTTTTTCGCATTAAGATCAAGGTTTACTTTGTATTGAAAGTCGTTATACGTTGGTAAGATGGGTAATTTTAATGCAGCAAACAGGAACTGTAAATAGGAACGACGTGCTGAAAAAATGAAGTTTGCTTTTTTTCCAAGAGGACCATCGAACGTTAAGGCGGCATCGCTAGAACCCAGTGCAAAATTAGTTATTAAACCATCTTCGTTCCCATCCTTTTGTTTAAAGGCTAACACACTACTCAACCCGTTGGCGCGATTGGCAGGAAAAGCTCCAGAGTAAAAATCAACTTCATTTATAAAGTTTACATTCAATAAACCAACTGGACCTCCACTGGATCCTTGCGTAGCGAAATGGTTTATGTTTGGCACTTCAATTCCATCAAGGTAGAATTTATTCTCACCGGGAGAACCACCTCGAATAATAATATCATTTCTAAACGTAGCCCGAGAAGCTACACCAGGTAGCGCAGCGATTACTTTACTCACATCCCTGTTGGCGCCAGGTAAACGTTCTATTTCAGTTGCGTTCAAAGTTTTAAGTGAAACCGGGGACTCTGTATTTCGTTGAAATTTTGGTCCTTTTACTACAACTTCATCTGATTCCTTACCAGAAACGAGTTCTTCCATTGCAAAATCAAGCGTAATAGAGCGGGCATTAGTTACTGAAATTTCATTTTGAAATGCGGGTTTAAACCCGGTAGCAGTAGCTCTAAACGTATAAATTCCTGGAGGTAATTTAGTGAATTCATAATTCCCTTCGGCATCTGAAACCGTTCCTGTAGATAATTCTACAATTAATATTTTGACACCATCAAGGGCTTGGTTATTGGTTAGATTTACGGTCTTGCCTCGAACGATACCATTCTGAGCAAGGGTTAATAAAGGGGAAAAAAGTAATAAAATAAAAAGACCTCGCATGCTGTTGATTTTATTTCAAAACATACGAGGCCGTAAAAAGTTCGTTACCTAAACCCTATTCCTTCCCTAACATTTCATTCTTTAGGCTTTCTTGAGCAGGCGAAGTACCTAACCAAATCGCAAAAAGCGCTTTTTTAAATTCTAATCCAGGGATGGTGCCTTTCAAGTCACCATTTTTATAAATTTTCACTCCTTTGCTCGGAACATAATCAAAGTAGATTTTATCTCCTTCCTTAAACTCCTCGCTAAGGCAGGTCATGAATTTTTTCTGTTCCTCCTGCGTTGCTTTTCCAGAACTGGCATTCTTAAACCCTTCGGTAACTGCTGTTTTAAATTTATCTCGCGTTACCATAGATGAAACCAACTTCAAGTGAATTCCCATCTCTTCATCCGCCGAAATGATTTTGGATGCATCGGTGGATTTCTTTTTCAAATACAAGGCAGCAACGTACATATCCATAAAATACTTTTCACGAACCCCAGCGCCATTAATCACTACAGGCACTTCGTTAATGGTTGTTTCCGTGTAAAAAGTTACCCCATGGTATTCTTTTGTTTTTTTTGTTTGTGACCAGCCTATTGAAACTACGCTAAGCACAGTCATTAGTAAAGCAATTTTTTTCATAGTGTTTATTTTTTTTCGAAACTACTAAAATATTTTAGATATCACGTTACGGACAATTTCCATGCCTAAGGGTGTCATAATGGATTCTGGATGAAATTGCACCCCGTACTGTTTTGTATGGTGATTTTCAACGGCCATGATTACACCGTCTTCATCAATGGCTGAAATAACATTGCGTTCGAGTCCTTTAACAGCCCAACTGTGATAAAGTCCAACCTGAAATTGATTAGGAACGTTATGAAGTAACAAATCATGAATTACGCAAGATACATTACCGGTGATTCCGTGGCGAATGGCTTCTAAATTGTACAGCTCCCCTCCCATATCAAGCCCAAGACCTTGCATACCAAGACAAACCCCGAACACCGGGATGCGCCCCTTGCAAAAGGAAATAATGGCTTGCATTGCATGCGTTTCTTGGGGTAATCCGGGGCCGGGCGAAAGGATTATCCCGTTAAAGTCAACCAAAAAATCCATGGCGTCGATTGGAATTTCGTGGTCACTACGAACCTCAACCTGACATCCTTGCGCTTCAAAATAATGCACCAGGTTAAAAACAAACGAATCGTAAAAATCCACTATAAGTACACGCATTTTGTTCATTTGTTTTACTTTTACAAAGTTAGCTTCATAACGCATCAAACGCGCAATTTTATGAAACAATCCGTAAATATAGCAAACGCCCCTGCTCCAATTGGACCTTATTCGCCTGCAATAATCGCGGGAAATCAACTGTTCGTAAGTGGTCAAATACCGCTTGACCCGTTGCACGGAACCTTTAAAAACGATACGATTGAAGAAGCCACGGAGCAAGTAATGGAAAACCTTAAAAACATTATCATCGCGGCGGGATTTACAATGAATGATGTGGTAAAATGCAGCATATTTTTAAAAGATTTGAATAATTTTTCTGCCGTAAATCAAGTTTATTCAAGCTATTTCGGCGAAATACCTCCGGCCAGGGAAACGGTAGAAATCAGTCGACTCCCAATGGATGCCATTGTAGAAATCTCTTGCATTGCAATCAAGGCTTGAAATCTACAAAAGACATAACATTAACGGTCATTATCGTAAACTATAATGTTGCCTACTTTTTAGAGCAATGCTTACTTTCCGTATTTAATTCAAAAGGCATTGAGCACTTTGAAGTATTTGTTATCGATAATCGAAGCAGTGACGGATCGGTAGCGATGGTTCAAGAAAAATTCCCACAAGTAAACCTTATCGTAAACCAAGATAATGTGGGATTTTCGAAAGCAAATAATCAAGGAATAAAATTGGCCCATGGTAAGTATATTGTATTATTAAATCCGGATACAGTTGTTGAAGAGCAAACCTTCGAAAAAACAATTGCGGCATTTGAGGCGGACGATCATCTCGGGGGAATTGGCGTTCGAATGGTGGATGGAAAAGGCACATTTTTACCTGAATCCAAACGTGGACTTCCCACGCCGATGGTCGCATTTTACAAAGTATTTGGCTTATCCAGGTTGTTTCCAAGATCTTCTCGATTTGGACGTTACCACCTGACCTATTTAAGTGAATTTGAAACCAACGAGGTAGATGTTTTGAGTGGTGCATACATGGGATTGAGGCAAGATGTATTGAATAAAATCGGATTATTAGACGAGGCATTCTTTATGTATGGTGAAGATATTGATCTTTCATATCGCATACAAAAAGCGGGATATAAGAATTTATATTTAGCCGATACAACCATCATTCACTACAAAGGGGAAAGCACTAAAAAAAGTTCGGTTAATTACGTTTTTGTTTTTTACAGAGCGATGATCATCTTCGCGCGGAAACATTTTTCTCAGAATTACGCCCTACTCTTCTCATTGTTCATTCACTTGGGGATTTACATAAGGGCTTCCTTGGCTGTATCAAAACGAGTTGTAAATTATACCTTTCCTATACTTTGGAATGTTGGCGTAGGAATCCTAGGCCTTTACGGTTTGGCAGAATTATGGAAATCCAATGAAATTGCCTTCCCTTCCATTGTCTATTACGCAATGATCCCTTCGTATTGGATAATTTGGTCACTCACGAACTTAATGTCGGGAACCTATGACCCGCCGTTTAAACCGATAAAATTGTTGAAGGGCACCCTAATCGGAACCACCGTTATACTCATTGCCTATGCCTTGCTCCCGAAAGACCTACAATTTTCGAGATTGTTTATCTTAGGTGGAGCACTATGGTTTCTAAGTTGGAATTTGATGGATCGGTTGATCAGATTTTTGATTTTCAAACAATCCAGCGGATGGAATCCATCTCGGAAGAAACGTTTTTTAATCATAGGGGAAGAATCCGAATTTAAACGAATTAAATTATTGTTACTTCAGCATATGAATGAAGTAGCATATGTGCATGGAACCTACATAAGGGAAGTGTATCCAGAAGCAAGATACAGTCTGAAAGAATTTGAACACCGAACCAATTTGAATCTGTATGACGAGTTAATCTTCAGCGCCAAAGATCTAAGTGCATATCAAATTATACATTGGATGACTTCAATTAAATCAACGCATTTAGACTTCAAAATTGCACAACCCGATGCTGATTTCATCATTGGGAGCAACTCGATAGACACCTCGGGTGAAACGTATCGAATCAACATAAATAAACTAAGTCGACCAGAGAATTTGAGGTCAAAACGCTTTTTCGACCTTACTTTTTCGCTATTACTTATCGCTACCCTGCCCATATCGATTTGGTTTTTTCAACATAAAATTGGGGTGTTAAAAAATGTATTCAAGGTGCTTATTGGAAAATTAACCTGGGTTGGGTTTACAGACACCACCGATGGGTTCAAGGATCCACAACTCCCGGCGCTAACACCTGGCGTATTAACACCAAACCTTTCTATTACCGCTACAGACCGAGGCCTGTTGGACAAACTAAACATTTTATATGCACGAGATTATACGGTTTTAACCGACGTTCAAATCGTATTCACATCCTTTAGAAAACTTGACCAACAAAGCTAAAAATACCCTCGAATTTTAATCCCTTTTTCATACCTTTGCAGCATCTTAGGAAAGAACTATGGCAGAAATCGAAATTCGTCTACCCAAAATGGGTGAAAGTGTAACTGAAGCAACGATTACAAATTGGTTAAAGCAAATTGGCGATGCCGTTGCATTGGATGAACCCCTTGTAGAGGTAGCAACGGATAAAGTAGATAATGAATTACCTTCAGAGGCAGCTGGTATTTTGGTCAAGCAATTATTTCAAAAGGATGAAGTTGCCCAGGTAGGGGATGTAATTGCTATCTTATCTACAGATGGAGCGAGTACTACTGAGCCGAAAGCAACCAATCAAGCGGTTGAAAATACGCCTGTAAGCACTCCGGAGATAGTTGCAGTAAATACTCCTGTAGCGAATACCGTTTCTACCACAGCTATTAGTTCTTCTAGTCGTTTTTATTCGCCATTAGTTAAAAGCATCGCAAGTAAAGAAGGGTTAAGTCAGTCAGAATTGGATGGTATTGTTGGAACGGGTGCTGAAGGAAGAGTTACAAAAAAAGATATTTTAGCACATTTAGCAGGTAGAACTAATCAGCCTGTAACGCCTCAAACCCCACCAGTTTCAGCAGCAACCAAAGCCAACGATCAGAAACCAGCACCAATTCCTGTTATAGCATCAGGAACGGATGAACTTATAGAAATGGATCGCATGCGCAAGTTGATTGCTGATCACATGGTAATGTCTAAAAGTGTTTCACCGCACGTTACATCCTTTGTTGAAGCAGATGTAACGAATATCGTAAACTGGAGAAACAAGGTTAAGAAAGAATTTTTCAATCGAGAAGGTGAAAACATTACGTTCACACCTATTTTTATTGAAGCAGTTGTGCGCGCTATTCAAGATTTTCCTATGATTAATGTTTCTGTTAATGGTACAACCATTATTAAAAAGAAAGACATTAACGTGGGAATGGCCACCGCGTTACCTTCTGGGAATCTTATTGTTCCTGTCATTAAAAATGCGGATCGATTGAACCTTACAGGCCTAACAAAATCGGTTAATGAACTAGCAAACAGTGCAAGAAATAATAAATTAAAACCTGAGGATATTCAGGGGGGAACCTATACGATTACAAATGTTGGTACCTTCGGAAATGTGATGGGTACGCCGATCATCAATCAGCCTCAAGTTGCCATCTTAGCCCTGGGAGCCATTCGAAAAGTTCCGGCGGTAATTGAAACGCCTGAGGGAGACTTTATTGGCATCCGACAAAAAATGTTCTTGTCTCACTCGTATGATCACCGCGTTGTTGATGGCGCATTGGGTGGACAATTTGTTCGTAGAGTGGCGGATTATCTCGAGCAATTCGACATTAACCGTAATTTTTAACTACCTTAACCTACTCAAAAACATAGAATTATGAAAAAATTAAGTGTTATTTTTTCCCTACTTTGTTTTCCGCTTCTTGCTCAAATGAATGAAACGGAAGTAAAAGCAATGATTAAATCTACCGAAGAGGCTCAACTTGTTGGAGAATGTTCCCGTTTTCTGCAAGAGAACTTCTATCATTTTGCTGATTTAGTAACAGATAAATTATTGACTTTTCAGCCAAAAAATGGCAATTACAATTACCGCAAAGGGTTTATTCTTTTAGGAATGAATAAATCTCCTGAAATAGCGCTGAAGCATTTTGAATTAGCTGCGGGCAAAACAGAAATTAATTATGATATTTATTCCCCAAAAGAGACTAGCGCTCCAAAAGATGTGTTCTTTTATATAGGAGTGTGTCATCATCGCTTAGGGAATTTAGATAAAGCCTTGAGCTTTTACAATCAATTTTTGTCAGAAACCCAAAAAGGATCCACATTAATCCCAATGGCTGAGATTCGAGTAAGTCAAATCAATACCGCAAAAAAATTAAGTAATTCCCCTGAATCAGGCATTGCCTTGACTTCAGTGAATACGCCTTACAATGAATCTGGAGCTTTTATTTCTCCCGATGGAAAATCCTTACTTTTTTCCTCTGCGAAACCCTTGAGCGACAACGGTTCTGCAACGTTTGTAGAACCTATGTTCAATGTATTACCTTCAAATGTGTATCAAACGAGCATGGATAGAAAAGGCAATTGGTCTGAGGTCTCTGGGTTCCCTATAAACGAAGTAAAAATTGACGAACTCATTAGTGGAATTAGTGCAAATGAGCGTATACTCTACTACTCCAGTTGGAACAATCCGGATGTATTTGTTAGCGAATTAACGAACGGTGTTTTTTCCCCCTCTAAACCGGTGAAACTGAGTGTGAATAACGGCAAAGAAAAATCGGCTCCGTTCAACATGCAGCTTAACGTAAGCCAAGACGGTAAGTATGCTTATTTTGTTTCCAATGCCCTGAGCGGAAAAGGTGGCTGGGATCTTTTTGTTTGCGAGAAAAATGGTGAAACGTGGTCTGAAGCAAAAAACTTGGCCATGATTAATTCCGAAGCAGATGAAATGGCTCCATTTATTTCATTTGACGGAAAAACACTTTATTTTGCGTCGAACAATGCGCAAAGTATTGGCGGTTATGACATTTTCAAATCTACTAAAGATGAAAATGGAATGTGGTCAAAACCAACTAATCTAGGATCCACAGTGAATTCGTTCTCAGATGAGGTATATTTTAGTGTTACTGGCGATGGAATTACCGGATACGTAAGTTCCAATCGGTTGAGCTCTACGGGTATGAACGACATTTTCCAAGTGAGTCCGAACGAAACACCTTCTGCCGTTGCGATGCTTGACGGTAGAATCATTAATACGAAAGGTAATCCTATTCCTGAACAATCATATATTACACTTAAATGCACCAATTGTGCTAATTCCACTGAAACCTTACTTTCGCCAAGAATGCGCGACGGAGTATTTGTTGCTACGTTGGAAAAATGTAAGGAATATGAACTCGCATATTACTATGGACCATTGACCAACAAGCCATACACGAATCGATTCAAAACCACATGTGATGCATCGTTTGAAATCATTAATAAAAAAGTCCTAATCATTGATGAGGATTCTAAAATCATTCCTTTCCCTACCTATGAAATTAAAGGAGTTGTTGTAGACATCGAAAATGGTGCTCCAATTGCGAATGCCTCAGTGAATATAACCATTGACGGAAAAACTGCCACGGCAATAAGTGGAGCGAATGGTCTGTACCGAAGTGAACTAATCGCCTCCTACGAATACGAGTCGCACATTGCGGGAGAATTAAACGCAGGGGCTGATGGATACTTAAATGCATCCTCGAAAGTTAATGCCGATTTATTGGAAGACTCCGTGGTTATCGTGAACTTCAAATTAGAGGCTACACAAAAAGGATTTATAGGTCCGTACATGGTGAATTATCAATTTGACCGTTACAACTTAACCGACTATTCTAAAAATAAATTGAAGGAAGTTATTCAAGTAATGAATGATAATCCAAGTTTAAAAATTGAAATCCGTTCGCATACAGATAGCCGCGGACCAGCTATTTATAACCAGTGGTTATCCGAAATGCGTGCAAAAACAGCCATGAATTACATTAAATCGTTTGTTGTTAATCCGGAGCGTATTACAGCTAAAGGATTTGGTGAAACTGAATTACTTAAGCCGTGTGGTGATGGTGTAACGTGTTCAGATGCCGATCACTTGGCAAATCGACGCACGGAGTTTATCATCTTGAAATAAGCGTTGAATGCGTCTTAACTTAACGAAACCACTTTGTTTCTTTGATTTAGAAACAACGGGAATACAACTAACAAAAGACCGCATTGTACAACTTGCTGCAGTTAAGCTATTCCCAGATGGACAACGCGAATCTAGAAACTACATCGTTAATCCTGAGATCAATATCCCTGATGAGATTGCTGAAATTCATGGGATTACGAACGAAATGGTGAAAGACGCACCGAAACTAGCCGACCTCGCTAACGAAATCATTGAGTTTATTGGGGATTCCGATTTAGCGGGTTATAATTCCAATAAATTCGACATACCCTTCATGGTGGAAGAATTCTATCGGGTTGGACAACCTTTTCCCATGGAAGGCAGAAATTTCGTAGATGTTCAGAACATCTTCCATAAAATGGAACAACGAACCTTGGCGGCAGCCTACCAGTTTTATTGCGGTAAACCCATGGAAAACGCGCACGATGCATTATATGATACGGAAGTAACCTTAGATGTTTTTCTTGCACAACTATCCCGTTACGAGCAGCTCTCACCTGAAATCCCTGCCCTCGCCTCATTTTCAAGTAACAGTCCATTAGGTGCTGTAGATTTTGCTGGAAGGTTGGCCAAGAATCAAGCGGGTGAGATCATGTACAACTTTGGTAAGCACAAAGGGAAAACAGTTGAAGCAGTTATGAAAATAGAACCAGGGTATTACGGTTGGATGTTAGATGCGGATTTCCCGTTCCAAACCAAGGACTGCTTGCGCGCGGAGGTGAGTCGCCTAAAAGCGCTTAAAGAATCGAACAAAGAAGCTGGTTTTCAAGATAAACTCAACCAATTGTCATCGAAATTCAATAAAAAATGAAAATCATTTGTATTGGACGAAACTATGCGGATCACGCTGCAGAAATGAAAGCGGAACTTCCAAGTGTACCCGTATTTTTCATGAAACCAGATACTGCACTCTTAAAAGATGAAGTCTTTTATTTTCCGGGATTCACTAAAGAAATCCATTATGAATGCGAATTAGTAGTGAAAATTGATCGGGTTGGAAAACACATCGATCCGGCTTTTGCGCATAAATATTATAGCAGTGTTGGGCTAGGAATTGATTTTACAGCCCGCGACCTTCAAGCTGAATGCAAAGCCAAGGGACTTCCATGGGAAATGGCGAAAGCCTTTGATCAAAGCGCGGTGGTTTCATCCCAATGGCTTCCAATTACACCAAAGGAGTTTGATTCCCTTTCCTTCGAATTTCACCAAAATGGCGTACTCAAACAACAGAGTAATCCAACGATGATGTTATTTAATATCGACCAAATCATTGCGTACATTTCAAAATTCATCACGCTAAAAACAGGAGATTTAATCTTTACAGGAACCCCAGCAGGTGTTGGTCCGATTGCTATCGGTGATGAATTAGTGGGCACCTTGAACGGAAAAGAAATGTATCGAATTTCGGTAAAATAAGGACCAAGCGTCTCGTAAATTCAATTAAAGTTTCACGACTCTGCCAATCGGTTTTCCTGCATGATATATGAGGTAAACACCCTGTTCAACATCCGTTAAGGGTATGGTACAATGCATAGAATCACAGGTGTAATCGAGTATGCATTTGCCCGAAAGATCAAGCAAGGTGATTCTACCCAAATTCACCGATGAATTAACGGTGATGTCATTACGTGTAGGATTAGGATACAAGGTAAAGGTAGGGTCCACTAATTCGGTTTGACTTAAATTACTTCCAAGTTCATGCTCTAATCGAAACAATCCGCCTAAATCTTGTCCAACATAGAGATCTAAGCGACCGTCGTGATCGATATCATCCACTGCAACTGCGGAAAATGAACCGAGTTCCATTCCGAGAAAAGGAAAGGCACGTAGGTTAAAGGTATCGTTTAGGTGATTATCAATGCTATCATAAAACCGTATTTTTCCGTCATAGGCCCCGATCATGGCATAGGTGGTATCCTGCCAGCGGAAAAAATGGGGTTGCGGAAATCCATCCGGGGTACTTGTAACTATGTCTATACCCCCAAGCGTTGCATCTACTAAGGTAAAGGCTGGAAGTGCAGCAGTTCCAGTATTTTGAAAATATTGAAGCGTTCCTGTTTTTTCACCAATGATCAAATCCAACACATTATCTTTATTCAAATCAAATAATTGTGGCGCAGCAAACTGTCCAACATCAATCCCTTGGAATTGGGTTTGAACTGCACCAAAAACCGGGGAAGCACCTGTACTTTGATTCGGATAATACCTTAATGATCCATCCTCAAGTCCCAAAATCAATTCAGGCCTTCCATCCCCCGTTAAATCTCCGAAGGTTGGCATGATTCGAAACCCGAGGTTCGCTTGACTTAAATTCAAAAAATCATTATCTACAAAGGTAAATACTGGATTCGCTAAGGTTCCCGTATTTTTATAGTAGGCGATTCGAGACTCGGTTAATAGCGTCGGTTTATAGGCAAAATAATTAGCCACGAACAAATCAGGCAGGCCATCATTGGTAACATCAGCAAACACTGGAACTGATCCAATGCCATGTTCAATCATATCGCGTTGCAGGAAGGCATCGGTTTCATAAATAAAATTGGGTACGGTAAGTGACCCTTGATTTTTGTATTTCCACACACTCTGTTCATTTTCCGAGGTGCCTTTAGCATTCGGACTGCAAAGCAAGTCCTTCTTCCCGTCAAAATCCACATCCAAATAAAAAGCACCAGGAAACAATTGGAGGTTTAAGGACACCGAGTTTGAAGGAAAGTTAGGGTCTACGGAGACCATCTGCGAATTCGTATTCGGATTCGTTCCTCCATTCATTAATTTATTTAAATTTCCATAGGCAACATCCCCAATCAACAAATCAAGTACCCCACTGTTATCGAAATCAAGGGCCAGCAAGGTTGAACCCGCATGTGCTTTTTCTTCTTCTTCTGGTTTTGTAATTACAGGTAATTGTGGATTTGGCACATTTCCCGTGGTACATAAACTTCCGGAATCGAACAGGGTAATTTCATTCGAAGTAACTGCTTCCCTGAACCCTCCCCAGCATTTATTTTTAAGTACAAAAATCAGGCTGTCGCAATGTCCGTAGAGTTCTTTAGACATGTTCTTATGATACTCCACATGATCCCCAGCAATAGAAAAGGTTAATATATCCAAATCTGCATCTCCATCCACATCCACAATGGCAGGAATATCGGCAGAACTCACATAGAGGCCCATGAACATGCCGTTATAATCTGAGTAGAGCAAATTCTTTTCAAGTACCCATTGCAGCCCTACTCCACTGTTACCGGAATTTCGATAAACTTTTACACCTCCGATTCCATAGGTAAACAAATCATTTTTCCCATCCAAGTTATAATCTGCCAGAAACATGCGATAGCGTACATCTGAAGGAAACAAGGCATCGCCATAGGGATTGAATTGATACGAATGTGCAGCTCCTTGAACCCGATGTTCAAACACTCGAATTTGGTCGTTGCTTCGATCCAACAAAATCAAATCCATGTCTCCGTCGTAATCATAATCAAGCTCAGAAAATTGCGCATAATTAATTCCTCCTGCCCATGGAAACTTGAGGGTATTCCCTAATTTAATCACGGAGATTGAATCGTTGTAATTGAATTGAAATTGAGCCACATACGAATTCAATGCGAACAGCACGCTTGTTAAAACTAAGAATCGGATGTAAACAAAAGGATTCATGTTGTAAATTTACGGAAGAAAAAAATAGCATATGCAAAAGCCAATATTAATCCTCGTCCTCTTCATAACATCGCTTGGATTCGCACAACAGCAATTAAATGTTTTATTTATTGGGAACAGCTACACCTATGCGAATGATCTACCGGGTACCCTTGTTCAACTCGCAGCAGCGATGGGTGATCAAGTGAATGTAGATTCAAAAACCAACGGCGGGTTCACGTTTCAAATGCATGCCCAAGATCCTGTTAGCTATCAAAAAATTAATGCGCAAGCATGGGATTATGTCGTGATTCAAGGACAAAGTCAAGAGCCTTCATTCCCATACCAGCAAGTGAATACCCAGTCTCTTCCGTTTGCGATGCAATTGGCGGATTCAGTATATGCAAACCATACTTGTGCACAGGTGAATTACTTTATGACTTGGGGAAGAGAAATTGGTGACCCCCAATGGGATAGCATCAATAACTTTCATAAAATGAACGCGCGATTGAGGGACGCCTATCTTCGAATTGCCGATTCGAGTATGGCTTCGGTGAGTCCAGTTGGTGTGGCATGGCGTTATATTCGAGATACACAGCCAAGTATTCAGTTGTATGTTGGAGATGGGTCGCACCCATCCGTGGCGGGTACGTATTTAGCAGCCTCAGTTTTTTATGTTTCTTTATTCCACAAAGCAATTACACCAAATTTAGCCTACACGGCAGGTTTGGATGCGGTAACAGCTCAACACTTAGTGGATGCTGCAAACTTAGTGGTACTGGATAGCATCGATACGTGGATGCTAACTCATCCGGACTCTTTAACTCAGGTAGCGATTAGCGCACAAGCGGGTGGTATTCCCGGTGCCTATCTTTTTGAAGCGAACTGCAGTCATTGCGATCAAATCACGTGGGATTTCGGAGACAATCAAATTGGAACAGGTGAACAAGTAGCACATACCTTTGCAAACGGGACCTATTGGGTAACATGCACAGGCACTGGACCATGCGGTCAAGCAACAGATTCAATACAAATAAGCGTTGGATCAAATGGGATTTCAGCCCTTGAATCAAAAATTTCTATCCAAGCAGTTGATGAACATGAATGGACCATTGAAGGCAATAATATAGATCATAGCGACATTAAAGCCTATGATTATTCAGGAAAAGCACTTGAGCTTTTGCTTCAGAATAAGACGAAAGATGGCATAACCTTTACACTTCAAACTTCATTTGCCTTCATTTACTTGAACGGACAATATTATCGATTGCCGGTTAGGGAGTGATAAATAACAGGGTGCGGATTTAAATCCGCACCCTGTTATTGAACAATAAAGTTGTTTTAATTCGTTTTTGACAGCATTTCTATATGTCAAAATCACTCTCGAGAATTTATGTTTATGTAACAATAACCGCCCTTCGACAGACTCAGGGACCGGTTATTGAATGCTCAGGGACCGGCCCTTCGACAGACTCAGGGACCAGTTAATAAAAGAAATATGATGGAAGCATATATGTACATTTTGAAATGTAGCAATGGAAGTTATTATACTGGAAGCACAAAAAATCTTGAGCTAAGATTGGCACAACATCAATTAGGAATGGGATCAAATCATACCAAGAAATATTTACCTGTTGATTTGGTATATTTTGAAAAATTCAATCGAATTGATTTAGCTTTTCAGCGCGAAAAACAAATTCAAAAATGGTCGAAGGTTAAGAAAACAGCATTAATCGATGGAAATTTGGAAGAATTGAAGTTAAAATCAAAATGCAAGTGACAATAACCGCCCTTCGAAAGGCTCAGGGACCGGTTCAGAATAATACTGGGGGTCCCTGAGCTTGTCGAAGGGCACCCAGTGATTAAATCAGCAACTATTTAATTACAACTCCACAGCCACTTCATTGCGTCTGGCGATGATATCCCACGGCGCATTGTAAGCCATGAATAAGAAGGGTTCTTTATAGGAAATCTTAGCTTCATCCAAGATTTGCTTCAATTTAAGTTGATGCTTTTCGATGCGTTTATCGTTTGCCCATCCGCCAAAGCGAATCACAGCCAAACGCTTTGCGCCAACTTCTGTAATGTTCACGTTGGCAGAGTTCGGGTTTGGCAACTCGTTCTTCGCATATTGTTTAGGCATGACAAAATACATGCTTGCCTCAGCCCCTTGCTCCATAATTACCGGAGAGGTCATCGCAATCTTCTGCTTGTTTTGATTATTGCCAAAGATGTATGAGGCAATGCTTCGGAATCCTTGCGATCCATATTGATCAAAGGATGCTCCACCCAATGATGTTTTGGCTACAACCATGGCAGAATAGGCCCTGATTTCTACTTTATTTTCTAGCACACGTTCTACGGTGTATGCTGGTTTTTCTATTCGTGACATGTAAAATGAATTAAGCCCAATCAACAGGAATACTCCAACAGTGAGCCAAGTAAAGATACGTTTCATAGGGGTGATTTACACATAGAACAACTAAAAGACAGAAAAGGTTGGAAATGTACTAAATCTATTCAATTGTTTAGCGGCCCTTCGACAGGCTCAGGGACCGCAAATCGACAGGCTCAGGGACCGCAAATCGATAAGCTCAGGGACCGCAAATCGATAAGCTCAGGGACCGCAAATCGATAAGCTCAGGGACCGCAAATCGATAAGCTCAGGGACCGCAAATCGATAAGCTCAGGGACCGCAAATCGACAGGCTCAGGGACCGCAAATCGATAAGCTCAGGGACCGCAAATCGACAGGCTCAGGGACCGGCCCTTCGACATGCTCAGGGACCGGTTTAGAATAATACTGGGGGTCCCTGAGCTTGTCGAAGGGCACCCAGCGATATAAATTTAACTTTTGATATATCACCTTACTTCTGAATCCAGAGGGATTCAGTAATGCGTTGTGTTGATCCCAACAATTGAATCACATACAATCCCGAAGGAAATGCACTGATGTCTATGGTATTTTTTCCTTGATTTTCAAGCGCCTGGCGCAAGACCAATCTTCCCATGGCATCCACTAAGGCGATTTCTTCTATTGCTACCTCAGCATCCACTTCAATAGTAAGTTGGGTTGTTGCCGGATTTGGATAAATTTTATATCCTAGCCCATGATCAAGTACCCCCGCACATCCTTCAACTGTGATTGGCATGGTGTAAAAACTAGAACCTGCGCTATTCTCTACGTACAAGGTTGCGTGGTAGGTACCCGCTTGAGCAAAGGTAACTTGCGGATTCGCTTGGGTGGAATATTCCGGAGTTACTCCAGCAGAAAAAGACCAAAAATATGCGTTCGTTCCTGCGGTGCCATCGTACGTTAGTTCTACAGGATTACCTACACATACCGGATTGGAAAGCACTGAAAAGTGGACGGTAGGAACCGTTTCAGTTTGACCATCGTTACGCGTATACCAAATGGGAGAGGTAAAGATTTCATCCCCGTCCATTTGTACGATTCGAGCATAGTAATAATATGTTTCGCCATTTTGAATGCTGTGATTATATGATACCGTATTTTGTGCCCCAATTTGAGTGAGTAAGGTTGCCTGTTGACCACTTCCCGGCACCCCATAATAAATGGAAATGTAATTGATGGCTTCAGAAATATCCAAATCAATACAATCAATGAATATCGTAGGATTACCTGCTTGTTCAATGATGCTCCCCATCGGTTGTTCGTTGACGCGGAAATCTGGTCTAAAATTCCAATCGTCAGTGGAGTAAAAATGCATTTTACGCAAGGCGTACATGATGTCATTCTTGGTAAGGTTTGGTGCTAACAAGCCCATTCTCCCCTGTTGTGAACGACCAAACACACTGTAATGGGTATCGTGATCTAGACCAATCCCAACATGGTATCCTTGCTTGAGCAACTGAGTATACCGAGACCAATAGGAACTGGTTGAAGGATTACTATACGTAAAGTTTTGAGAAAACGCGGGACCACTTCGAAACGGCATGCCCACCACCGCTTGGTCAGCATTAAAATCCCAAGGCTTCAATAAGAGCGAATCGAAATCATCGGCTTGCGGATGTGCTAAATAGCCAAAACAATTGGGCTTGCTGTTGATTACATTCCAGAGCCCTTGAAAATCGGTAGGTTGCACGTATTCATCATACAAATTATTTTCCCATCCAATCAAGCTATCATAGCCATAAATCAGCACATGTCCACCTTGAGAAATGATACCCCACTCCATGCCATAAAGCGCAATGAACGTGTCTTCTATAGTAGCTAACTCTGCATCGGCTACACCGTTATAATAATTTTGCTTGCTGGCCATTCCAGCCGCACTGTGATTGTGCTCAGAAATGCCATAAAAATCTATTTGTTCCGATTCGTTCGCATAAAGAAAATCTTGGTACGGCGTATACATCCCAGACGTTAAACTGTCTTTGTTCCCATCTGAATACCCTGAGTGTGCATGAATATTTCCGAAGTAAAAGTTATACCCTTGACCAAAACAAACAAACATTGGCGCAAGAAACAACAAACAGCATAAGTAACTTCTCATATAACAAAGATAGTGAATTTACTTAAAACTTAAGTACTTTAAGGGTTTCCCGAGCAATCGTAAATGAATACACCCCGTTAGCCCAGGGGATATCTACATAGAAATACGGAGTTAAAACCACCCCTTCTTGAACAACTTTTCCAAGTAAATCACTAATAATGTAGGACTTACCAATTAAATTTTCATTCGAATAAATCCAGCATCCAGAAGCCGTTGGATTGGGAAACACCGTAAAGGAATGGGTCAAAACAGGAATTGTTTCTATGGCTATATCTTTAAATTCAGTCCAGGTACAACCTGTAGAATCAGTAGACGTTAGCGAAATGATATAGATCCCGTTGGATGGAAAGGTGGCTAAACAGGATACATCCTGTGAAATGAAGGACTGATTTAGATTCCATTGATAATAGGATAGTGACGAATCGATTGCGGTAAAAAACACTTGATTAAATCCGACCGTTGAAGAAACCTCAAAATCCACGTTTGGTTTTCTTGCTTCAATGGCTATTGATTGCCTCGAAAAACATCCCAAGGTATCAGTAACCGTAAGTGTATACACAGCAGATTCCGTCGGTATTAGTATGGGTGATTTTGGACCGGGATCCCAGTCGTAACGGAATTGATTGGATAAATGAAAATCTAGGGTATCCCCTGCACAAACACTCGTGTCATTTAGATTTTGAATGGGAGGAATCGAGACATTATATTGATTCAAACTGTCATCTATCCAAGTCAAACGTTGTGTTATCCAACTGTTTAGGCTGTCTCGATAGGTTGCATACGGAATATTACTGTGGTCTTTCCAAACGGCATCATTGCGCAGGACAGCTTCAGCAATTCGAGTTTCAAGGCTATCCATTACCTGTTGAATCGTGCCATCAGAGAGCGCCTCCATGCGATAACTTTTCCATCGGCATTCGGTTTCTTTTCGGTAGAGTTCATCCGACCAAAATCGGGACCACCAAAAAGGGAAGGGCCAATAATAATTCGTGATGTCCCAAACCCACCCGTATGGACTGGGCCAATCATAGCCAAAGGTGCGATCAAAATCCCATGGGGGTCCGGCTTTTATTTTTCCGTTATCGCTTTGATGTTCTTTCACCAAATAAAAACTGCGGCCATAGGTGTCATAATTCGCTGAAAACTCACTGAGCAGCATAAAATCGATGAAGGAATACACATCAACAAAGGCTCGATATCCAAGCGTTGAATCTTGATAAGTAGGCGAAGCGATCGCTTGCTCCATCGAATCAGTATACGCTTTTAGATACTGTAATTGTGCACTTGGAATTGTTTGACGTTTGGGATACACCACCTTAAATTCCACATCGTAATTTGTAGTTATATCATTGATTGGCGCATAACTTGAATACCAATCAGGGGTAGCTCCGGTCGGATTCATTTCAAAAATATAGCCCCCTGAGATGCTGGGATAGCTAAGCTCACCAGGGTTTAACGCATTAATCTTTACCCGCTCATCATTCCGTTTCACCTTTTCTTGCAAGGTGTATACGCCGATGTATTCACCATCCAGCACCACTTCACACACCCGTGTTCTGGGTGCGTAATGTCCCATTCGTTCGAACAGGGAAAACACCAAGCTATTTTTAATTAAGGTACGGTCTAAAAACTCCCCTTTGAGCACCCAATCATTTTCCGCAGGCATCCCGAATAGTGGAAAATCAACACGAGCACCTGATGCATCCACTAAATCAATGTCGAAATTCTTCTTTGGAAATCCTGGACTGCTCCATCCTTGCCACTCAACCAAGGCTTTGGAATTATAAATCGGCGAATCCGAAAGGAAGTCGTTTACCCCACTTGGTTGGTCAAAGGTTTTGAATTCCACCAAAGCTTTTGTGTAATTATTTATGACTTGATTCTGAGTGTTTATTTCAATGATGGGAAGGTTACTTTGCTGAAAACTAAAAGGAACCGCCGGCATGGCATTGAAATTCAACGTAACACCCTGAAAATAACCGATAGAACCTCCTACACTGAGCCAATCGTCATAAATCCAGAGCGACCAGGTGCCGTTCGGGTTTTGACCGTTATTTACTTGTCCTAAGGGCAAGGTACTTCTATAAGTACCAGTAAAGGGGGCTGATTGTAGATAAATGGGCGGACCTTGATCATCAAAACAGGTATTAACTAAATCATCATCAGTATACCCCAATTGATGAAACATGGTGACTTTGGTGCCGTCGGGGGACACTAACTTTATGGTTAGGTTATTCAATTCTGGATGGGTGATGTTAAGACAAACCGACGCTAAACCGAACGATTGATCAATGACATTGGGTAGCCCAGAAACCGGAATGGAAATAATGTTTGGAACGTGGGACATTGATTCAGAAATAGCCTGCCCTTGATTTACGGAGAATGACTGAGTAAATCCGAATGTATAAAATAAGCTAAGTAAGGTTAACAATAAATACCTCATGGAATGAAAAGGGAGGTAAGCGATTCATTAATTCGAATTAGGTAGCGTCCAGATGGTAAACCATTCAGAGAAATACTGCCAGGCTCAGCCATGGAACGAAATAAGATTCGTTGGCCGAGTATGTTAAATACAGACACTTCAGTTGGCGAATCTACTCGACTAATTAGCAGGGTTGTCCCGTTGAGGCTGTATGAAATTTCATTTGTAATTAAGGGCGAATCAGCTGATGCACACGATTTCGTTGAAAGGAAATCCCAAATAAACTGAGGGGAGTAGAAATCCATGTTGATGGTACCGGCACCTCCGAGCAAGGTATTTATCCCGGGCCATTGGTGACCACCGCCGTAGATTTTCACGTGACGAATGGCGGCAGTACCGTTCACATAGGTGTGCAATTCAGGATAGGATAAATCGGTGAGGTTTGGATTAGGCATGGCGGTAATAACCGGAGTGGGGTTAGCCCCATAAAACTGCTGATATTTGGTAAGCATATCGCCTACCGAAGCACCGGTTGCCCCTCCTCCGTTGTAGGGAACAATCGCATCAGCGGTGCCGTGAATTTGAAGGATGGGAGTTGCATGTTGCGGATTGCAATTATTGTATGTAGTATCGCTCATGACGCCGGCTACGGAGGCAATAGCGGCAAAGCAATAGGAAGATTCACACACCATGTTATGGCTCATAAAACCACCGTTAGACATCCCACACAAGTATCGGCGTGTAGGATTCGAATTATACGTTAACTCAAAATAATCTACCAATTTTTCAATAAAGCCTTTGTCGTCAGCGGAGGAAACGCTAACATTCATATTCGCATTCCACGCATTTTGTAAGCCCGATGGATAACACACAATGAAGCGTTCGGATTCAGCGATGGCATTGAACTGGGTGATGTCCATAAGGCCCGAACCTGTTTGGGTGAGCCCGTGCAGCGCAATAAGTAAAGGAACAGATTCAATGGATTGCAGGTTGCTTGGAATGTAATAATGAAACACACGGACCGCACCGTCGTGCGTCATGGTAGCCATTTGCTGCGTATGTCCAGCACTCAAGAAGGATATGAAGACCAAGAATAAAACGCTTCGCATAGAACGAAGATAGGGAAAAGGGAGGGAATTTGATTATTCCTCTTTTAACTCCAAGAATACTTGTCTACGACTAATCCAAAGCATAAAAACCGCCATACCTGCACCGAGTACAAGGATGAAAATACGTTCCCATCCGTTGAGAGAGAAAGAGATTCTTAATAAAAATGTGGCTAACACATACCCAGAATTCCGAATTATCAAAACAGTGTTTTTGAGATTTTTTGCACTACTAAGAAGCAATAACACATCAGCAAAGGTGAGCAAGGTAAAAAACTCTTTATAAAAAATATGGGATGGATCTTCCAACACAGAGGAAGAAGAAGAATAGCGAAAAAGTCCAATTATCCAATCGCTAAATGAATATATGGACAGCACAAAAAACACTACCATCAAAACAGTTGCCATGCGGTCTTTCAATAAAACAAACCGCTCCGAGAGTTGAACTTTAAAATCTACCCGTTTTGCATCGAGGTAATGAAAAGCCCAAACAAGAAACATTAGCAGAACAAAACCGGTAAGGTCTTTTATCAACTCACTTTGGAAAAGTAAATTCGTGCCATCCGTAAGGCTTCCAGCATCTTTAAAACAGTTTCTCAATAGAATTAGGGCCATAATTTCTAACTGCTTAGAAATACTTTTAGTGTAGCTTTTACGCAAGTAAAAAATTAATAAATATACCTCATAAACCAACAAAGAACTGAAAGGTGAAAACAACGCTGAGAATGGATTTCCGAAGAGATTTTTGGGGAAATAGGTTGAATCCAACCAACCCCATTTTAAAAAAAAAATGATGGCAGCATGAAGAATAAATGTACTGATACCGAAATAAAGCGTAAGCAATTCGAACCGTGATTTAAACTTTTCGGTAAAAAACATTGTAATTTATTGATAATTAATAAATTACAACAAAACAGGGAGGGGATTGTTTAAAGGTTAAGATTGCCGTAAGGAACTTTCGTATTAATATTCAGGAATAGAAGAATTTTATAATTCACACACCACAAAGCTATTTATATTGCTCATTAACCACTACGGAATTCACCATCATTTTAAATAGAAAACTGAATTCTGACATTTTTGATGAAAGATCCTCGTCTAAATTCTTAGAACTCACGGAACATTGAATTACATATGTTTTGTTTTTGTAAATGAAAGAATATTGCTTAAGTCTTAATTTTCTTGGAAAATCTGGAGATTTGTATACTTGATCCATTTCAATAACCCCTCCTGGAATGTTATCTATGGTTATTTTGGAAAAGGAAACAAACTGAGCATCCTCGGGTAGTGTTTGACGAAAGTTTTCCTCCGTATACATGGCCTCAATATCTGACTTTGTGAATCCAGTTAGCGGCATCTCTAAATCTTTGACCATAAGAAGAACCAATTCCCCACCGAAACCCATATCACTGCTGAATTTTTGAATCACATTCGGTCGACTCCCCTCCTCCTTTTTCCAACTAATCGGCACATTTATTTTCCAATCGGTATTTTTCGCTTTTGGATGTCCAAGTGTGGAGAATTCATTGGTAAACCCAAAAATGTATTCATTTGCGGGTGAATCTTTATAATTAAATGCAAGCAGGGTTTCAAGGTAAGGTGAAGGAATAATTCCATTAATTCGACTTTCAACTATCTTTAAAAATTCTTTTGCAATTTCTGGGGTTATCTGCTCAGGATTATTGATTGTTTTACTTAAAGACAGGGTGCTATCCCTAAACATTTTAAAATTTTCGAGACCCATGTATTCCTGAAGATAGCGTGTTATTTCCTCTTCCGCTTTACCAAAAGCAATATCAAAACCCAACCTAGCGCTAATTACATCATTTTGAAGATTAGGAAACTTTTTCTCAATCAATGACAACCCTTCCTGTTGCGCCATTAAAAATCCATAAGCACCGCTAGCTAGTTGGTTTTTGGGTTTATTTAAACTCGTAGAAGTTTGCGCATGATCGGTAAAAACAAAAAGATTTAATGCTATAACAATAGGTATTAATTTTCTTTTTAGTGTTTTAACAGAACAAATATTCATAAATACTATGTATTAAATCAATGGTTAACAATATCCCTAATCCTTAAAGAAAATTACGGGCATGAATTCCCGATACAATTTAATTCGATCAGATAACTTCATTTCTTTGGCGGGCGCGACTGTATTTATTTTTATTGGTTCGCTTGAGGATTCAATTAAAGTTTTCAAAAGGTTTGATTTGATGGCATAATTTACATTCTCACCGTTAAACTCATTTCTATTCAATGTGGCGCTAACGATTCCCACAATGTTGCCGCTTTCTTCTTGAAACAGCGGTCCGCCACTGTTACCAGATTGAATCGGGGTTGTAATTTGATAGGTAGTAATATCCCCATCAATGCCACTTTTGGCTGATATCTTACCGTCTGTAAATTTCAATTCCTCGCCCATCACATCTACCATTGGATAACCCAACGTAAAGACTTCTTCACCAACATCCATAGTATTGAATTCTATGCCATAGGGGATTTCCTTTCCAAGGTCAAATCCAGCCTTATCTACCTTTAAAATAACAAGGTCATTTACCTTGTCCTTTGCGACAATTTTAAGTGGAAGTTTTTCAATTTGTCCATTCAAAGTGATTTTGGTATATAATTCAGACGTCTCCTCCACCACATGGTAATTGGTTACGATATGACCTTGTCTTGAAATAAAAAACCCACTCCCGTTTCCATCATATTCACTGGGGTTATAATTCACAACTTTCTTCTCAACAAAATTGGTATAACTCTCAGATTCTTCTTTATTAAAAAACTCCACGCTCTCAATGGACCTTAAAGCAAAAGCAAGGTCACCGGAAGCAAATACCCCAAACATATCCCCGAGTTCGTTGTCGTTATCAAAACTGGTGATTTCTTGATCATTCACATAAAACTTAACTTTACTCGGCGAAGATTCTATGGCAAATGAATACGCTTCATTTCCTTTATTTAATCGTTTATGCTGCTTTTCAAGAGGAACCGAGAAGAACACAGTTTCTTTACCCCCTTTATGTGCCTTAAGCTGTACCTCATCCTTGTTATTAACCTGAAAAGAATAAAACTCCGATTCAGAACGATAGTTAAATACTAATCCAAATGAACTTCCTTTTTTTACTTGACTTTTCAAAGCGGAAGCATCCATGTATAAGCCAAAATTAAGTTCCTTATCTACGGTCATCGGAACCACGCGCAGGTAAGACTCTCCTTTCTTAACAGGTATGAACAATCTGTCATTCATAAGGATTTGGTTCGGAAATTTCCGATCCCCTATCTCATTATAATCAATCCAAAAGGCTTCATCCGCCTCGAAATTCTCGTATTTGTATACGTCATTATACTGCCATAGACCGTCTGAATCGATTGAATAGTATTTACCGTCAATAAGTTGACCATATTCATACACCTGATATTTAATCAACTTACCTTGTTCATCAAAGGTTGCCCAATTCCCATCTTCTTCACCGAGTTCACTATATTCACCAATCAATTTGAAATTTCCATTCTCGTGATACGAAATGGTTCTACCCTCGAATTCACCTCGATGATTCACTTGTGTTTCAAATCGAAGGTTACCATTGGGATGATAGCTTTTATAGGAACCATAGCCAAATAAGTCCATATAGACATCATTACAATCGACATAATAAAGATGCATCTCTCGAAAGAGTTTACCGTTAATATAATAATCACGCACTGGTCCTAGTGCCATATGTTGACTAGCGTAGGTAATTTTACGATAATAAGAAGCATTTACCTGTTCACAGCGGTTCCAATCCGCATCAAAGTATTCTGTCTGTTCTTTATTTAAAATAGGTGTACGTGAAATGAATTTTGAAGGCTTTTCCACTTCCTCCCCATACTCAATATAAATTGTATCTTTTTTTAAGGTAAGGACCCTCCCTATCCATTGCTCATTGTCATTTAATATGCCAGTAAACACATTGCCATCTGTGTAGATTATTTCCCCTTCCCCGTGCTTCGTTAAATTGACCATATTTCCCTTGAATATTTTACCATTTTTCATGGTAAATGTCCCCTTTCCCCAAATTCTTCCATCCACAAAAGGAACCTCTATTATAGACTCAGAAGGGGTTGTTACTACACACGGACCTGTTGGGACGCCATTAGTAAAAACTCCTTTGATAGAGCCGGCTTGCTTTTCAGACTCCTGACTTAAAATCAACAACTCCCCTTGCCCATCTGCATAGCCTGCAGAACAAGCTCCGTTCCAAGAGAAATCGAAACCCTCACCAAAATAAAGACTATAGACCTTACAGCCTTCCTTGGATTTAAAAAATCGAGATGAATCGATTGGGAAAGATTGAGTGAATCCGTGGTAGAATTGCACGCAACTTACAACTAAAAAAATATATTGAATTCTCATAAATGAATAGCCTATTAATCTTTACTTGGTTCTTCTATTTGATACAGTATCCCAGGCAGGTTAGTAAAACTTGTTTGATTATTTACTTTCGGGTCAAAAATTAAACTATACTTCTGCTTACCTTCTTCATAATCAAAAAAATAACAGTATCGGTTTAATGAATAAAGGCAGTATACGTCATACCCCTCACGCGTTCGTATCGCATAAATGAAATATATGAAGCTATCGTCTACTGGGTTAATCTGATACCCGGAATAATAAAGGTTTTTACCCTTGTTAAAAACAAATTTCTCATGCTGCATATGATTTGCCTTGATAATCTCATTGATTAAATCTTTAACTTTTCCTTCATCATCCACATGATAGAAATAATTTCCAGAACCAATATGAATTGCCGTTTCCTTCATGTCTTCCATATAGCGATATTGAGAGAACATATAGTTAGAAGAAATTAATAATGTTAAAGCAACTGTTACGGTATATTTCATTCTTTATCTTCTAATATGTTTACAAAAGCCGGATCCCATTGAAGAATTACTCGTTCATCATTGTTATCAATTTCATAGAAATATCTTAATCGATTTTCGATATAGTAAAAAAATAAGTTTATTACTTTGAATCCGTTTTGATTACTTTTTATGGCGTGTATAACATATACATAATTGTAATTTAAAGGGTCTACCATGTACTCATTGACAAAAAGAGTTTTCCCCTTATTGAAGGTTACTTTCTTTTCATCAAAATTCGAATTCATTGAAATTGTCTCAGTTATTATTCGTTTGGCATCTTTTTCAGCATCCTTTACATTTAACACTTGCATATGATAATTTACAATACCAAATGAATTGAACCTCTTCATATTTCTCCATTGGCCATATGAAATGAAATACGACAATAAAATACACAGGGGTAAAATCAGCGTAAATCGGATTCTTGAATAAAACATAGGGATGAATTACAGTAAATTATATGTATTCAAAAGTATCCCAAAGCATATGGAAAATATATCTATTCGTCTCATAATTTATTCGTAAAAAACATACTATATTCCCAATTTATTAAAGATTCCTATCTTCGTAAAAATTCATTCCCATGGAAACGTTGAATATTGGCACCAAGATTAAAAAGTTGCGCGAGTTAAAAAATCTGACGCAGGAACACATGGCCAGCGTGATTGGCGTTACGCAAAGTGCCTACAGCCGAATGGAGTTGGGTGAAACGGAAATTACCTACAGCAAGCTGGAGCGAATTGCCGGTGAATTGGGAATGAAACCTGAAGAAGTGATTGCGTTCAATGAAAGCATGGTGTTTAACGTCATGCACAACCAAACTGGAAATGGGTTAATTATTCAAAATAACGCACTTAATAATGAGGAGCGCGAACTATACAAACAGCAAATTGAAACGTTGAAAGAAGAGGTTACCTATCTTAAAAAAATTATAGACAACCTGCTGAAATAAGCCCGTTGAACACCACGGTTGATGAATCACCCACACACCGTCACATGGATACACTTCGATTCAGGACAAAGTAAAATTTTACCTTCACCTTGCATTTGAGTGAGCACTTCATGCAGGGCATTCATACCGATATTACAGTTTTTATCGGAACTCGTTAATTTATAGATATCAAATGCCACCCCATAAGAATGCGGCGAATGGTCTCTGGTGCACGCATTTGGGTATCGATCACAGATTTGAGTTTGCTGAACTTGGCTTCGAGTGATGGAGCTCACGATAAAATAGCTCTTTTTTTCATTAGGTTTTTCAATGCGCTCCCTAAAACGCTGACCGAGTTCATACAGTCGCTTTTTCGCCAAGGGCGTTAAATGGGCAGAACTATAGTCAAGATTAGAAATACCAAAGCCATCCGCTTCTTCTACCGGAACTAACCTTCGTCTTCGAATCCATTTCACCCTAGACGCCTCATTTTTTATATACATCCCATTGGTAATGCGTTTTGCCGTAGGTTTATGTTTGGTTGGATAATCATCCTTCTGTAAAGCCAGCGAAGACCATGTACAGTCGCAATTACGCTTAGTTTCACTTGGTTTAATGGTTCGTACGATAGGAATTCGTTTCACTAAATCCGGCTTTCGTCTATCAATCATAAAAAGAAGAATCCCAATACAAAGGACTCCATACAAAAAAACAAATACTATCGATTTAACCCATGTGATTTTCTTTGCGAACGCCCAGATTACAAGAAAAACGGACAATGCGAATCCAATGATTGCAAGAAAACAAAATGTAATGAGTATAAGTTTCATATTTTTTACTTTTTCCCCTTCTGATAGGCATCATGCAAGCCTTCGCCCCGCAAGATCATAGGCATGCATTTTTCAATGCGTGAAGCCCGCGTAGCTGCTTGCTTAGGTTGTGCAAAATGCAATAAATACGCACGTTGTCGTCCCGGTGTAAGTTGATAAAACGCCGTTTTCAATGTACTATCTTGTGCAAAGGCCTCTTTCAATTCTTCAACCATTGGTTCTTCTTCTGTGCGCTTTTCAACTTTTTTACCCGCCTCTTCCAATTGGATGGCCTCTAAAATAAAGGCTTTGGCTCGTTCTCGTTGTGCTAAAAAGTCTTCAATACTCGTATAGCGCAATTGACGTCCCGCTGTTACATTTTCTGTTTGTCGATGCAATATGTTTTCCGGATCCGTTAATAAGGAACCTTTCATAAACATGATACTGCAATATTCCATAAATGCATGAATCATGAGGACATTCTTTCCTTTTAGGGTATAACAGGGAACCGACCACTTCACTTCTTCGGTTAGCAAACATTCCTTTGCTAATTCCCTCATGGCTACTAAGATCGGGTGCCATTTATGCACTGTACAATTCGGGGTACCGCCTTTACTGCAGCGCCCACATCCGTCTAGTAAATATTGATCTACCGTAGTTGCTTTCATTGGTTAATCTGTTTAATTATTCCCGCCGCGACCGTCGCGTTTGTTGTTTTGTCAATGAGTATAATGCGCTCTTTTTTAGACTTGATTCTATCCGTTAGCACATCAATCGGAGCTGACAAATCCAGGGTAAGGAGTTGGATATCATTCGGGTTGATTCGTGTTGGTAAGTCTACTCGTGCTGTTCGTTCAGCCGCACCTCTACGTAGTATGAACTCCATGGCACCAGGCTCCATGGCATCTCCCATCCAACACAGTTCAACGGTACACTCAGTACATTGTAACGGTGCTTTTACGCCCCATTGCTGACCACGCGCAAGCATATTTATGTTAGTTCCCAGCAAGGCAACTTGATCTCCTGGTGCTGCAACAGCCCTCGGGATTCCATTCACATAGCATTCCTCGATTTCTAAGGATTGAGTTCCGCGGTGCCATGTGTTTTTAAGATCCAATGTTCCTTGTAGCACTTTTCCATAGGCTGCCCCCTCATAAATTCCTTGGATTTCAAGCAATGGTAACGCGCTGTGTGTATCGATTAATGGTGGGATTGATTCAAGGCATTCAAGAATCGTAGGACCAGTATACCACGGTATAGCCTGGGTACTTTCGACCACATTCACTCCAGATAAGGCGCTTATTGGAATCCAATGCACATGGTGGTTCTCTTCCAGATTAAGCACCGCTTTCACTTCGGATTGCCGTTCCAAAAATACACCCTGGTCAAACCCAACGGCATCCATTTTATTTACCGCAACAATCAGGTGCTTGATTCCGAGTGCCTCCATGATTTCGAGGTGTTTTCTCGTTTGTGCTTCGATTGGTTTTAATGCATCAATTAGTACGACGGCTACTTCACATTCCGAGGCCCCTGAGTACATGTTTCTGGTATATTCCTGATGGCCCGGCGTATCTACTAAAATATACTTTGTATGTTTCGTGGTGAAGAATTTATAGGCGACATCAATCGTGATTCCCATGCTGCGCTCTGCTCGCAAGCCATCCGTTAATAAGGCAAGGTTGGGCACACCTCCCCCCTGCTCCGTGAGCTGATGAAGGATGTCTACCGATATGGAATCACTGTCTAAAAGCAGGCGCCCCAGTAAGGTACTTTTCCCATCATCCACATTCCCGCAAGTAAAAACCTTTAGTATTCGCATATTCGTTCTCCCTTAAAAATATCCTTGACGTTTTCGATCTTCCATTCCAGCCTCGCTGATCCGGTCATCCAAACGAGTTGCTCCGCGTTCAGAAAGTTGAGTTTGATTTAATTCAGCAATCACCTCTTCCACCGAAGCTGCCATACTTGGAATTGCGGCAGTACAGGTCATATCACCGATGGTTCTAAAGCGCACATTACGCTCTACCAAAACATCCGAAGATTCTAAGCGCACATAGGGATTATACGCCATCAATGCGCCATCCGGGAGCTCTACGCAGAGTCGTTCATGGGTAAAGTATAAGCTAGGTAAGGCGATTTGTTCTCGCTGTATGTAGTTCCACACATCCAGTTCGGTCCAATTCGAGAGTGGAAATACACGCACATTTTCACCTGGATTTATTCTTCCGTTTAACATAGTCCAAGGTTCTGGACGCTGGCTCAAGGGGTTCCAAGTTCCTTCGTGATCGCGAAAGGAAAAAATCCGTTCTTTGGCACGTGCCTTATCTTCATCCCGTCTACCTCCTCCAATGCAGGCATCGATATTCAGTTCTTGAATGGCATCTAATAGGGCAAAACTCTGCATCGCATTACGCGAAGGGAATTTCACCTTTGCATCTGGAATCTCACGTTTGCGCATCGCTTCTACTACTGATCGAACCTCAATGGATAGTCCCATGGTTTGAACAAGATTATCCCGAAAGCTTAAGGTTTCGGTAAAATTATGACCGGTATCAATGTGTAATAAGGTAAATGGAATGGGATTCGGGGCAAACGCTAAGCGCGCCAAATGAACCATGCAAATGCTGTCCTTACCGCCACTAAACAGCAGCACTGGACGCTCAAATTGAAACGCAGTTTCACGCAAAATTTCAATGGCTTCAGTTTCGAGATAATGGAGATGGTCCAATTGGTTTTTTTACAAAAATAAAAAAAGCCCCGCTTGCGCAGGGCTCTATCGTGGTTGGTTGATGGACTAATTTAACACCTTAGGTGCAGCAGCAAGAATTTCAGGCGCTGTTTCCGCCTCAAATTTCTTAAAGTTGGTTACGAACTTTTCCGCTAGGCGTTCTGCAGTAGCATCGTACTCCTCCTTATTCTCCCATGTATTTCTTGGATTAAGTAACTCGGAAGGAACCCCTTCACAAGACATAGGAATAGCTAATTCAAACAATGGAAGGGTTTCAAAATCTACCGCATCCAATTTACCTTCTAAGGCTGCGGTAATCATCGCTCGGGTAAAAGAAAGTTTCATTCTACTCCCTACCCCATAGCTACCACCGGTCCAACCGGTATTGATTAACCACACGCGAATGTCAGTACCTTCCAATTTCTCTCCGAGTAATTTAGCATATTTAGCCGGATGCAAGGGTAAAAACGCCGCACCAAAGCCTGCTGAAAAGGTGGTTGTTGGTTCGGTAATTCCGACTTCCGTCCCCGCTACCTTCGCAGTATACCCGGACATGAAGTGATACATGGCCTGCTCCTTTGTTAGGCGTGAGATTGGAGGCAAGACACCAAAGGCATCAGCGGTTAAAAAGAAAATGTTTTTAGGTGCGCTTCCCATGGATGGACGCGCGATGTTATCGATATGAAAGATTGGATACGAAACACGGGTATTTTCTGTAATCGATCCATCGGCATAGTTCGGTTCGTTGGTTCCTTCATTAAACCCAATGTTCTCCAAAAGGGCTCCTGGCTTGATGGCATCAAAGATTTGAGGTTCTTTTTCACGACTCAAGTCGATTGTTTTCGCGTAACAGCCCCCTTCAAAATTGAACACTTCATCGTGTGCCCAACCGTGTTCATCATCACCAATTAAGCGGCGATTCGGATCAGAAGAAAGTGTAGTTTTTCCGGTTCCAGATAAGCCGAAGAAAATCGCAGTATCGTTGTCTTTACCAATGTTGGCAGAGCAATGCATAGAAAGCACATTCTTTTGGTGCGGAAGTATAAAATTCAGGGCGGAGAAAATTCCTTTTTTAATCTCTCCGGTATATCCTGTACCGCCAATTAAAATCATTTTGCGCGTAAAATTCAGGATCGCAAAATTAGACTGACGTGTACCGTCAACTTCGGGGTCTGCTAAAAATCCGGGGAGACAGATGACATGCCATTCCGGATCGAAGTTGCTCAATTCCTCTGCTGAGGGGCGCAAAAACATGTTGTATGCGAATAAATTCGACCATGGGAATTCTGCAACTACCCGAAGGTTTAACTGATAAGTCGGAGAAGCACAGGCATAGCCATCACGAATAAACAACTCCTTACCTTCTGCATAAGCGCGCATTTTATCATATAAGCGATCAAAGGCATCCGCATCAAAGGGAATATTGACATTACCCCACCATACTGCGTCCTCTGTTTGCGCATCTTTAACTATGAAGCGATCTTTGGGAGATCTTCCGGTAAATTTTCCTGTATCGATAGCTAAGGCGCCGTTGGTAGCTAATTTTCCTTGTCCGCGCTCTAGTGTGGCACGAACCAATTCGTCGGGTGCTAAATTCCAATATTCTGCCGAGGCGTTTTCAAATCCTAGGGATTTTGTTAAATCGGAATGTGTTCCGAGCGTACCAAATTTCGACATAGGCGTTTTTATTGAAAATTCTTTGGCAAAGCTACGTGAATTGAAAAGAGAAAAACGCTAAAATCACTCGGTTTTTACTAACACCACCCGTATATTTCTGTGGAGAAAATAAATTGTAAAATGTCTATTTTTTTTGTATATTCAAGTAAGTGTCAAACATACACTTTCAATACCTAATTGAATCGAATAGAATGATTAAATTCGTAGTCATGAAAAAGCGAACGCTATTAACTATCGTTGTTGCATGTATTGCATTACTTGGTGTATTTGCTCTATCGGGCCTTGACGCTCCGATTAAACCGCAAGCGCAAAATCAATGGTTAAGTGAGCCATTTCAGGGTATAACCGCATATGATGAACTCATGCGAGCCATTGACACACATGTGGTTTGTTTAAAAAACAACCAATGTTTGCCTTTAAATGATTTAAATGTACCGACTGTTTATGTAAGTCTAGGGGGCAATTCTGATGCCTTACATCAAGGAATTAAACGCTTTTCAGACGGGCGATTCCTTGAAGTATTTGCAGAGGAAGACTTAGCAAAATTGGATACCCTAAAGACAGAACGCATTATACTCAGTATACATCCGGTGCATCCTGATTCGCTTACGATCAATGGATGGATATGGGAAGCATTACGGCGTATCCCATCCGCAAGGGAACGAATTCTATTAACCTTTGGTAAAATCCTTCCGCAAATGACTTCGCTGATCAGTACCTTCGATGGAATTTTAATGGCACCGGAAAATCACACACACATGCAAGATCGGATTTCTCAGCAGGTAATGGGCGCGATTCCAATTGAAGGAAAATTAAAGCAAGCTCTTGGGGTGTTCAAGCGTGGGACAGGACTAAAAGTAGCAGTGAATGGTCGATTACGCTTTAGTACTCCGGAAGAATTAAAGATGCGAAGCGCAGATTTTAACCGCATCGATCAATTGGCTAAAAACGGAATAACTTCGGGGGCTTATCCGGGATGTCAAATAGTAGTAGCCGTAAAAGGATCCATAATTTATCGTAAATCGTTCGGGAATTTTACATACGAATCCACGTCAAAGAGCGTAGAAAATGAGGACCTGTATGACATTGCTTCGATAACAAAAATTGCTTCATCCACCCTCATTGCCATGAAGTTACATTATGAAAAAAAATTGGACCTAAATGCGTCGCTTGGTACATATATCCCAGAAGTCACGAGAGAAACTCCTTACCGAAGCATCATTATACGGGAGATGATGGCCCACCAAGCGGGACTTGAACCATTCATTCCATTTTACAAGCGTACCTTAAGCGAGGAGAAACCAATATCCCCTTGGTATAGTAAAACAAAGGATGAAGAACACGGGTTAGAAGTCGCGAATGAATTATTTCTAAAAACGGCATATAAGGACAGCATGTACGCTCGAATATTACGCAATCCCTTAAAGGAAAAGAAATATGTGTATTCTGATTTATGCTATTATTTCATGCAGCCTATTTTTGAAAAAATAACTGGTCAGAAACAAGATCAATACGTGCGAAACCACATCTATTCACTCATGGGTCTCCGTTACATCAATTATAAACCGCTTTCACATTACAACAAGAACCAAATTGTACCAACGGAAAACGACCAATATTTTCGCAAGCAATTGTTGCAAGGTCATGTACATGACCCAGGCGCTGCGATGTTGGGCGGAGTTGGTGGTCATGCCGGCTTATTTGCCAATGCAACAGATTTGGCGAGTATCATGCAATTGTTTTTGAATAACGGAACCTATGCTGGACAACAATTCTTTGATAAATCAACCGTAACCTATTTTACAAAAGCTCAATTTACGGGGAATAAGCGAGGAATCGGTTTTGACAGGCCTTCAGCATCTGGCGGCGGTACCTGCGATGAGTTAGCGTCTCAGCAGAGTTTTGGTCATTCCGGTTTTACTGGAACCTTAGCTTGGGCCGATCCGAAGAACGAGGTGGTGTTTGTGTTTTTATCCAATCGGGTTCATCCGAGCCAGGACAATTGGAAACTACGCGACATGGGCATTCGTACAAACATTCAGCATGTAGTGTATGAGATAGTTAATGCGCGTTATGGGAAGTAGATAAAAGGACTTTTGGACTTTTGGACTTTTGGACTTTTGGACTTTTGGACTCTCGGACTTTGGGACTTTGGGACTTTGGGACTTTTGGACTTTGGGACTTTGGGACTTTTGGACTCTCGGACTTTTGGACTCTCGGACTTTTAGACTATTGGACATCTGGATTTTTGGACTATTGGACATCTGGATTTTTGGACTATTGGACATCGGGACTTTTGGAAGTTAAATTCTCTGAACGTCTAAATATCTTATTATCTTAACGTCTTATTGGACATTGGTACGTAAGGATTTAAGGATGCAAGTGCCTGGAAAGCGGCCCTTCGATACGTCCTTCGGACTACTCAGGGACCGCTTTAACTCAAAAAAATATACATCTAATGCGGTTCCTGAGTCCGCCGAGGCGGATCGAAGGGCGCACCCATAGAAATTCAATAATCACCGAAACGCTCATCAGTATTGAAGCCCGCCGAAATTTTTGCCAATTGCACGCACCCTGAGTAGTCCGAAGGACGTATCGAAGGGTGTGCAATATCTTAACGTCTTATTGGGCATCGGGACTTTTGGAAGTTAAATTCTCTGAACGTCTAAATATCTTATTATCTTAACGTCCTAGCGTCTCAACGTCTAAATGTCTTCGTATCCTCCTCGCTATTTAACCCGATTAAAGGCCATTGCTTTGAGCATCCATTTTGGTAAAAATTTCCCTGCGGGACGGTTTTTCAAATTAATGTACCAGCCAAGCTTTTTGATCACAGGAACCTTATGGGTTTCAACAAATTCAATCCATGCCCCATCAGGATCTTCGATGTAAGAAAATCTACCGCCTGCTTCACCCATATCAAAGGTATCTGAGCTGTCCACGGTAAATGGAAACCCTGCTTTTTCGCAACGTGTTTTAAGTTCATCCATTCCTTGGATATCAAAGCACAAATGAATAAAGCCCCAATCACCCCAAAAACGGTTTTCAAAAATTCGTCTGACGTCCTTGCGGTCAATAGCCTGTACGAGTTCAATGGAGGTTGGGCCAAGTAGTTTTGCAAACGGGCCTTTTCTATCTTCCCGGTGAATCAATCGCACCCTACGAAAAACACCCGTAGATAAGGCGCCTAAATCCTCAAAGGACCTTGTTTCATCATATACAATAGACTCATATCCGAGTACTTCTTGATATAGCTTAAGCGATGCTTCCATGTCTGAAACACCTATCACACTCCCTGCTACTCCGCCACAATGGGATGGGTGCCCGGTATTACTAAACCAACCTAGTCCTTGAACGACCTGAAAAATATTACCATTTGGATCCTCGACAAAGAACGCCAATGTGCCATCCGGTGTTGCTGTAGGTTCGTTTAGCACCTTAGCTCCTTTCGATTTCATGTGTCGATAGGATTCTCGAACATTTCGTGATTTGATTTTGCATGAATACAATCCAAGGTCACCAAGTTTCACCTCAAATTTTGGTTTCTCTGTATTTCTGCTGGTGAATTGCCAAATTTCAAAACCACCGCCACTATCCATACTAAGTGCTAATGTTGCCGTACGTGCATGCACTACACCACCGGTATATTTTGTCATTAAAGGCGCTTCTGCAGCTTCTTCAAAAATTCGGACATCCACCCCAAACATGGTGCGATACCAGGCCCATATTTCTTGGACATTCGGCACCCCGATTCCCATTTGTTGTATACCACAGATAATTGGCTTCATTCAATAAATTTTATGCAAAATTAATTTTTCTAACGAACTGCACGCTCGTTGAACAACACATAACCAAAGCTCACTTGGAAATTTAGTGGAATCGCTTGTAAAGGAAAATAATTCAAGGTCGCACGAATTGGTCCCAACGGCGTATGATATAACAAACTTGTAGAAGCCAACCAAGTATCCCCTTTAAAAGGCTTTGAATACTTAATAGAACCATCTTCCAATTTTTGAAGCGTTAAAAATGGCTGATAATAATAAAAATCGAATCGATACTCAAGTCCTTTAACCAGTGGAAAAACAAAGTTAGTTCCTATTGCGAAAAACTGTGGAGAACGATATTCCTTGAAGAAATAGGTTTCCAAATCGGGAATAACATTTAATGTTGGCATCGATAATAAACTTGCCGTATAATTCGCAAATAAAGACTGGGAATTGAACATGGCTTTACCATGAAAGCCCAAATGAACATGCGGTTTTGTTAAAAAATAATACTGTCCCTCAATGTTTATATTTAACCAATCGTGCTGTTTGGTAACAGTACTATCAAACAAGGCTGTTGAACCAGGCACTGTTCGTTCTAAAGCCGTCAAATACTTAACCTTAAACGTGAAGAAATGTCCTTCGTTAGCAAACTGTTTTCTATTAAGCGAATTGTCTGTTATCTCATAAGACATCAAACTTCCGTTCAAATACGTTGCATCTGTTGTATCGGTGCTTAAAAAGTTCGATGTTTGGTAGTAATCATCCTCCAAATTAAATAATCTCACATCGAAAACACCTTTCGAATTATTTAGTATCGGATGCTTTAGCTTCACCCCATAGTACATCTCATTTTGTACAAGAAAAGAAGGCTTAACATCTTCGAAAAATGTTGCGAAACTGCGGAAATAATCCCACCGGTTCATTACAAAATAAGCAGAAGCTGTCAAAGGAAAGACACTTGGAATATCAATCGTAGCTTCTCCCTTTGCCGATCCATAGAACTTACCGAAATAACTTTCTGCGTGAAGAGTTACTGCGGCCTTTCCCATTATTCTATAAGTTAGCCCAAGGTATCCCGTATTGATTGGGCGAGAAGATAAATGTCCACCGACTTCTAAGCGAAAGGGTTTAGCCTTACGGACGTATAAATCCAAGTCAAAACTACTGTCAGGGTTTGCAGATAATGTAGGGTATAAATAATCAATCTGTTGCGATGCATATAAGCGATAGTATCTATTTTCGAATTGTTCCCAAGTAATGGGATCTTGTTTTCTCGATTTCATTAGAGAGCGAGTGACATAACTCGGTGATTTCTTTTCGTGAAACGAAATGTTTATATCGGAAATTAACTTGGTGTCCATTTCACATTTCAACGCTTTTCGTTGAATTCCTAATTGGGTTGTATCTGAACGGGTTGTAACATGTTTTTTTAATGAGTCCATTAACCTCATAGTTTCATAATACCCGCTATCAATGGCTTGCTTGACTTCTGAAAAATCAAAAGTTCCAACCTTGCTGTTTGGTTGTATTAAAATCCCTTGTGAACATGGTAAGGTATAGTCAGTTGGCGTTCTAGTCATATGATCTAGTAAACCAATAAAATTATGTTCGTCTGGCAAGGGGCTGTTATCAGAAACATTGCTTCCGATAATAAAATCCGGATTGAATTCATTGTAGAGTACGTTTACGGGGAAATTATTGTACAAACCTCCGTCGAAGTATATGATGTCATTGATTTTAATGGGATTGATGTACAAGGGATAGGTCATAGAGGCCCTAACCGCTGCATTTAAATTTCCTGTGTCAAAAACAACGCTTTTCTTGTGAATCACATCACTGGCTACGCAACGAAAAGGAACTAATAATTTATTAAAATCCTTTCCAACTAAAGCACTTGTTGCACCCATTATTTTTAGCATTTCCAAATCCAAATACCTTGGGCGAATTACATTCATAGGAATTGAGGTCATGAGTAGCGAATCCGTACTGAACGGAAATTCAAGCATGCTCGCATCCGGGTCGCTTTCTCGATATAAATACCTTCGATCAGAAGGAATACTTCCCGTTGTCATCATTTGAAAGGCCGGGGATGTGACAAAAGCTTCCATTTCATTAGGTGACCATCCACAGGCGTACATCGAACCTACCAAAGCTCCGGCCGATGTTCCGCAGATATAATCTATTGGAATGTGATTTTCTTCTAAGGCTTTCAGTACACCAATATGCGCTAAGCCAGTGGCTCCACCACCACTCAAGACTAGACCGATTTTTTGTTGGGAATGGAATTGAAGCGAGACACCACATAAAAAAAAGAAAAATAAAATGGTGCGTATCCCCTTCAAAGTTTGTTCATTTGTACAAAAATACGCGCAATACAGTGTCAATGGCAAAACAGACAGCAGAAAGTGACAAAAAATTAACAATTACATTAAAATGTTTTTATGGTTTCGAGGATGTTCTCATGGAGGAACTCCAAGAATTAGGGTATACTGATTTAATAAAAGGGAATCGTGCAGTAACGCTAAAAGGAAGCTGGCGCGATGTTTACTATTTAAACCTTTACAGCCGCTGTGCAATTAATGTATTAGTTGAAATCACCCGTTTTCCGTTTAGAAATGAAAAAGATATTTACGATGCGGCGCTCACTGTAAATTGGTCTAATTTATTCCATGAACGCAATACATTTGCCGTAAGAGGAGCTATTCAAACCAAGAAAATACGCAATACCCACTACCCATTTCTGTTGGTAAAAGATGCCGTGGTAGATCACTTTAAAGAACTTAACAAGGAACGCCCCTCGATTGATACCAAGCATCCGAAAATTGGACTCGATCTATATTTAACAGATTACGAAGGGGTAATATCTTTAAACACCAGTGGATTGCCCTTATTTCAGCGCGGGTATCGGATTGCTACCGGCATCGCTCCGATTAATGAAGTGGTAGCTGCCTCCTTAATTCGATTATCGAGTTGGGACAGAAAACAAGCGTTTTACGACCCTTTTTGTGGTGCAGGAACCTTTTTAATTGAGGCGGCATTACTCGCAACTGGAATTCCATCAAACATTGAGCGAACCCATTATGCATTCAAGAACCTCAATACCTTCGATGCGAACGTTTGGCAAGAAATCATCGATCAAGCGCCGCGTATTGTAAAAGAATTGCCATGCAAAATTGGAGGTTCAGATATTTCCGATGAAATGGTACTTAAAACACGTCGAAACTTACGGGGATTTTCCTTTGGTCGCTTTGTTAATGTGCAATCTCTCGATTTTAATGCCATTGAGGCGAATCCGGAAATTGAGTTTCTGATGTGTAATCCACCGTATGATGAGCGATTAAGTTTGGAGGACGAAGCATTATATCAGCAACTCGGAACCTGGTTAAAACACAAAATGCAAGGGGTTCCTGCTTGGATAATTAGTAGCAACGAAGAAGGCTGGAAAGCCATTGGATTGAAACCAAGTAAAAAATATGAGGTATTCAATGGCGACTTACGTTGCAGCTTCAGACGATATGACACCTTTGCGGGAAGTAAAGCTGCCGCAGTAGAAAACGACACAAAAAAAGCGTAAGGTATCCTTACGCTTAATTAAGTTTTATATCGATTTTAAAATCTTAACGTTGGTTGATTGGAACGTAGTTACGGTTCGTTTCTCCAGTGTAGATTTGACGCGGACGACCGATTGGTTCCTTGTTCTCTGTCATTTCTTTCCACTGCGCAATCCATCCTGGAAGTCTTCCTAACGCAAACATTACAGTAAACATCTCAGTTGGAATTCCAAGCGCCTTGTAGATAATACCTGAATAGAAATCTACATTAGGATAAAGGTTTCTTGCTTTGAAGTATTCGTCCTCTAAGGCTACTTGCTCCAATTTCTTGGCAATATCTAATAATGGATCATTTACTCCTAACTTATTTAATACCTCATCACACGCTTTTTTGATAATTCGAGCCCGTGGGTCAAAATTCTTGTAAACGCGGTGTCCGAAGCCCATTAATCGGAACGGATCTTCTTTATCTTTTGCTTTGGCTACCCATTTATCTACATTTCCACCATCGTTTGCAATCTGCTCAAGCATTTCGATTACTTCTTGATTCGCACCACCGTGAAGCGGGCCCCACAAAGCAGAAATTCCTGCAGAAATAGTTGAGTATAAGTTAGCGTTTGAAGAACCTACAATTCTTACCGTAGAAGTAGAACAGTTTTGTTCGTGGTCTGCATGCAAAATTAACAAGGTGTTTAATGCAGATACAACCACAGGATCAACTTCATAATTCTCAGTAGGCATACCGAACATCATGTACAAGAAATTCTTCCCATAGTCATAATCGTTTCTTGGATACATGAAGGGGTGACGCATGGAGTTTTTGTATGACCAAGCTGCGAGTGTTGGTAATTTGGCGATCAATCGATGTACGGTAAGGTTTTTCATATCAGCACTTCGATTCGGATCCAAAGATTCCGGATAAAAGGTAGATAATGAAGAAATCATCGAAGACAATACACCCATTGGATGCGCCTTTGCAGGATAAGCTTCGAAAAACCGCTTCATGTCTTCATGAACTAAAGTGTGTTTTTTAATGCTGTTCTCAAATGCATCTAACTCAGCCTGAGTTGGCAATGAACCGTAGATTAACAAATAAGCGACTTCTAAAAAGGTAGCTTGTTCGGCCAACTGCTCAATCGGATAGCCGCGGTAATGGAGTATTCCTTCCTCACCATCTAAAAATGTGATTGCACTTTTAGTTGCACCCGTATTCTTGTACCCTGTATCCAAGGTTACATAACCTGTTAAGTCTCTTAATTTCGAGATATCAATGGCTTTCTCATTTTCAGTACCGGTAATTACAGGTAATTCATATACCTTTCCGTCTAATTCGATTTTGGCAATTTCGCTCATGGTCTGTTAATCTGTTTCTAGTAAAATTTCCGCCTAATTTACTAAAGAAAATCGGGTTATGGAATAGATAACACTAAAATCTTAAACAAAATTTAAAGACGGTTACATTTACCTAATTACAAATTCTTTAAAATGTAGTCGTACATCATTGAAAACAAGTGATTTCGCGTATTTCCACCATATATTCCGTGGTTCTTATTTGGATATGCGAAAAAATCAAACTGCTTATTCGCTTTAACCAACGCAGTTATCATATCCGAACTGTTTTGAAAATGCACATTATCATCTGCCATCCCGTGTACCAAAAGGAACTTACCTTTCAATTTATCTACGTGATTGATTGGAGAATTATCATCATACCCTGAGGCATTTTCTTGGGGTGTTCGCATAAATCGTTCCGTGTAAATATTATCATAGTACCTCCAATTCGTGACCGGTGCCACAGCAATCCCCATTTTAAATACATCGGCACCTTTTGTCATGGCGAGCGAAGTCATAAACCCACCATAACTCCACCCCATGATTCCCACACGATTTGCGTCCACGTATGGTAAGGATTGAAAATACTTAGCGGTACCAATAAAATCTTCCACCTCTAACTTACCCAATTGCAAATAGGTGGCCTTTTTAAATGCTGCTCCACGGTATTGGGTTCCTCTTGGATCTACAGAGACTACAATATACCCTTTCGATGCCAATAACTGATGAAACATAAAATCATTGCCATCCCATTGGTTGGTTACTTCATTATGGCCCGGCCCACCATAAACATTCATGTAAACTGGGTATTTATTGGATTCATTAAAATTCGGTGGAAAGATTGTTGACACATTGAGCGAAGTACCATTTACCATAATGGTGCGATACGTTTTCTCACTCAAATTCAAGGTGGCCAACCCCTTGTTTAATGCTGCATTATCTTCCAAAACCTTTACCAAAGCTCCATCCGAGTTATACAAACTGTGTACAGGCGGGGTATTTCCATTTGAATAGGAACCAACGTAATACTTCATGCCTTGGGTAAACGAAGCCTCCATCCAGCCTTCAAAAGGCGACAATATTTTTACCTCTTTCGTTTGAACATTAATTTGACATAGCACTTTAGAAACGCCAAACTGATGGGATCGTGTGTAGTAAAAATGAGTGCCTGCTTGGCTCACGCCGTATGAATCAATTAAGTCCAATTCACCGTCAGTAATTGAACTGAGTTTGCCCGAATAATCCAAGGTATATAATTGATTATACCCTGATTTTTCTGAAGTAAAATAAAACCCATTGCCATTAGGCATAAAATGTAATGACTCATTCACATCGACATAGGTATTGCTAAAGTCTGTAAAGAGAATGCTGTGCACTGGTTTTTTTCCCGCAGTAAAATCTACCATGTGATAACGCAAACTATCTTGGTGTCGATTCATGGTTTGTAACAACAGGCGATTGGAAACATTGGACCATTGAATTCTCGGGATGTATTCATATTTACCCAAGGTGATTGGGTTGATTTTTGTTGGTTTAGAAACGGCAATCCAATGCGCTGTAACGATTGAATTATCCTCTCCAGCTTTAGGGTATTTGTATTCAAAACGATCGGGATACAATTCGCCATAAAAATCAATACCAAATTCTTTAACGCCTTTTTCTACAAATTTTAGAAAGGCAATATATTTAGAATCCGGAGACCAACTGTAAGCTTTTGTAATAGAAAACTCTTCCTCGTATACCCAATCAGTTGTACCGTTAATTACCTTGTTTCGTTTTCCATCGGTGGTTATAGGGCTTATTTTCTTTGTAGCGAGATCCTTCACATACAGATCATTTTTATAAATAAAGGACACTTTTTTACCATCTGGTGAATATTCAGCTAAGGTTTGTGGACTATGCTCCTCTGACAATGCCTCAATTACCTTGGTGTCCAAGTCATATAAATAATATACGGCGCTGTAACTTCTTCTGTATATCGGACTAATTGAAGTCATGATGAGAACTTTGCGTTCTGATTTATCAAAACTATAATCTTCAATGATGACCTGTTTTCCTTTGTATGTTAAGGAGGTTGCGTTGATAAGTACACTTGGAGCCTCGTTCGGCTTGGAAATATAGGCAAGTACTAAATTCCCTTGATCATCCAATTGGGTATAGCGATCTCCATCTGCAAGTGAGTTAAATCCGACGATTCCTTGGGTGCGGTACTCGTATTTTTTCCAAATTTTTTCAACGCTGATTTCCTGAGCAAAAAAGGCGGTAAACACCAATAAAACTAGGGTTGTATGTATATATTTCATGAATTTGATTTGACGCGAATTTAATATATTTCAACAGATTGTTGAAATTAACAGAATGGTAACCTTAATAGCTGAAGGATTTTTAAAAAAAAGAACTTAATTTTGTTCTATAAAATTGATTACATGAAACAATTATTTACGCTCATCACACTTGCTTTTATCTCATTTTCCCATGGACAAACAAATTGTTCAGATTTATTCATTTCAGAATATGTAGAAGGCTGGTCGAATAATAAGGCCCTTGAAATTTATAACCCGACGAATCAGGCAATAAACTTAAATGGGTATTTCGTAGCTCGTTATTCTAACGGTTCGAGTACTGCAACAGTTGCGAATGCAGTTCAATTATCTGGAACGGTACAAGCCCATGATGTTTACGTTGCAGTATTAGAGAAATTAGATAGTGCAGGTACGGGACAAGAAGCGCCTATCTGGGATTCATTACAAGTGCGAGCAGATGGTTTCTATTGCCCAGTGTACAATACCTCTAATGCATTTTATTGGAACGGAAATGATGCGGTGGTTTTAGCGAAAGGAACACTGCCGGCTAATGCTGCTACGGTAATTAGTCCCGCAAATGTACCTGGATTTGCCCTCGTTGATATTTACGGTAAAATTGGAGAAAACCCAGCAAATGAAACCGGTTCATCTGCAGGAAATGACGGAGGTTGGGCTACAACCTTTCCCTTCAACAACGGACAAGGGGTGATTGTATCCAAAGATCATTCTATGATTCGTAAAGCAAACATTCAAAAAGGAGTTACCACGCAAGTTGCATTTTTTGATCCCTTATTAGAGTGGGATACGATTCCTGCAGTAATTGTTAGATTAGATCAGAATGGCAATCCGGTATTAGGAGGAAGCGGAAATCCCATCTTAGACGGAAATTGGAATTCACTTGGGACGCACGATTGCCAATGTAATCCTGCTTCAACAAACGATATGGATGAATTAGCTTATTCTATTTATCCAAACCCATCTTCTGGTACACTGTACATTAAAAATGCGGCTAGCATTAAGCGTTTTCAAGTATTGAATGCTTTCGGACAAGTACTTTCATCGAAGGAAATAACTAACCAAGACTTGGTGGTTTTTCAAATTGAAGCATCTCGCGGTGTGTATTTTGTAAACATTACCACCAAAGACGGTAAAACAGAGATTCGAAAAGTAATCATTCGATAAGTTAATTCCCGCCGAGGCGGGATTTTTTTTCTATGAAACATTTATTCTTCTTTAGCTTTTTTATAGGGGCCCTTTGTTCAATCTCCTATGGACAAACTGTTAAAGCCCGCATTACAGGGACAATTACTGAAGGTTCTTCAAGTCAAACCGTAAGTGGAGCAAAAATTGAATTAAAATCTCTTAGTAGCGGCACCGTAGTTAATCGTGTACTCTCTGAATCCAATGGTTCCTATGAAATCAAGGATGTACCATTCGGAAATTACCGATTTACCGTAACCCTTATTTCGTTTGATACTATTGTAAAAGAGGTGAAGATTTTCAAATCCGAACATGTTGTCAACTTGAGCATGTCCGGAAGCTTGGAATTTGACGAAGTTCGTGTGATTGGTAATGTGGTAAAAGATGGGCCTGTACCAATCGCAGTAACCAAGATAAGTACCCAAAAAATCCAAGAGGAATTAGGTTCGAGAGATTTACCGATGTTGTTAAACGGAACAGCGGGCGTGTATGCTACACAGTCCGGTGGTGGAGATGGTGATGCTCGGATTAATGTGCGTGGTTTCGATCAACGAAACGTAGGGGTAATGATAGACGGTGTCCCAGTGAACGATATGGAAAACGGATGGGTGTATTGGTCCAATTGGTTTGGCTTGGATGCGATTACCGCAACGATGCAAGTCCAACGTGGACTAGGAGCAACCAAAATCGCAATGCCGTCGATTGGTGGAACCATAAATATTATTACGCAAGGTATCGGAAATAAGAAAGGAGGAAGTCTAAAACAAGAATACGGTACTGGAAACTTGATGCGGACTTCGATTGCGTATAACACCGGGATTTTAAAAGGTGGTTGGGGACTTACCGCAGCAGCCAGTTATAAACAAGCCACTGGTTGGGTAGATGGTACTCCAAGTCAAGGATTTTTTGGGTATTTAAAAATATCGAAACAATTTGAAAAGCATTTAGTCACACTTTCTGGTTTCTCGGCACCGCAGCAGCACGGACAGCGTTCATTTCGTCAACCCATTCAATATTGGAGTGAAGATCAAGCGAAGCAACTCGGCGTGGATATCGATACCAATGCCTTCATGACAGACCTGGGCCTTCGCTACAACCAGCATTGGGGGTATCGAACCATAGATGGCCAGAAGGAAGTAATGAGTGAGCGCTTGAACTATTATAATAAACCACAAATCACCTTGAAGGATTTTTGGAAAGTAAGCAAGAAATTATCCATTTCGAATCTCGCTTACTTATCCATTGGACGCGGAGGAGGTACAGCGCTGTACAATTCATCAGCAATTATTCGTGATTCGAATATGTTAATCGATTGGGATCAGATGGTTGAGGCCAATAAGGTGAACCCGCTCTTTGGGACTCCCAACATTGACATGCAATATTCACCAACGGAAATTAAGAGTTCTCAAATCCTACTTGCTAGTGTAAATAATCACTTTTGGGTTGGTTATTTAGGACAGGTGAATTACGAAATAAAAAAAGGATTCGAGATTTCAGGTGGGCTAGATGCTAGATACTACCGTGGTTCACATTATCAAGAAGTTAAAGATTTAATCGGCGGCGATTACTACATCGATTTATCCGATAAGAATGCTGCCAGTCCAATGAAGCGGGTTGGCGATAAAATTGCGAAGAATTTATTCAATTCAAACCGCGACGGATTAGTTTCTTGGTTAGGTGCTTTTTCTCAGGTTTCATACGAGACTAAAACCGTGAGTGCCTTTGTGAATCTTACAGGAATCGCTAATGGGTATCGTGGGATCGATTACTTCCAAAAACGTGAACTGAATCTTGGGGATACCATTTTACAATTTGGTTATGGCGACACTTTAACATATAATGGTCAAACATACCACAGCTATTCTGAAGGCGTAGATTACGTAAAAACACCGTGGAAATTCATTCCAGGATTTACATTTAAAACGGGAGCAAGCATTAAGTTGAGTGAATTTGCGAGCGTATTTATGAACGTTGGTTTCCTAAACCGAACTCCTATGTACTCCAACGTGATTGATAACAACTACAACAAATTCTTTGGCGTAATAAATAATGAAAAGATTCTAGCATTGGAACAAGGGTTCTCATACGCAACGAAAACATTTGGTATCAACGTAAACGCATACGCAACCAATTGGAAAAACAAACCTTTTCCATATGGGGTAGCCGTTCCGGATCCGAATGATCCAAGTGAAAACATATACGTAAACATTAACGGCATGGATGCGGTGCATGTTGGTGGTGAGATTGATGTGGCTTGGGAAATCTCTAAAAAATTATCTGCAGAATTAATGTTCTCCATGGGGGATTGGTTCTGGAATTCCAGTAAAACGATTGTCATTCCGCAATACGATTCTTTGGAATATACCTTTGATGCCAAAGGCGTTCATGTGGGAGATGCAGCCCAAACTGCGTTATCCGCAACTCTTCGGTACGAACCTATTAAAAATTTGTATTTCAAGGGTCAAATTCAATATTTCGACCGGTATTATTCGGACTTTAATCCCTTTTCTTTGCAAGGTGCGAACGGTGGAAGAGAATCTTGGATGATGCCATCATACACCTTGGTTAATTTTTATGCAGGGTATCGATTCAAACTCAAAGAAGATGCACTAATTCTTTCTGGAAATGTGATTAACCTTCTTAATAAAGCCTTTATCTCAGATGCTTCTAACAACATGAACGGAAGTAACCAAAGTTTTGATGCAACCTCATCCGCGGTGATGTTTGGTCAAGGGTTGCGATTTAATGTATCTTTGTCTTATCAATTCTAATTATGAAGAAAATTTTTACACTCGTTGCGGCATTAAGTACATTAACACTGGGCGCACAAACCATTCAACAAGTACGAAACATGTCTATTGGTGCTACGGTTACCGTAAAAGGTGTGGTTTCAAACGGAACTGAACTTGGATCGATACGTTATTTGCAAGACGGTACGGCAGGTATTGCTATTTACGGGAATACACTCACGAGTCTCACCACAGGAGATTCTGTAACTGCTACCGGTGTTTTATTTGATTTCAGCGGCTTATTAGAATTATCGCCAACGAACAGCTTTACTGATCACGGACCTGTTACTCCAAATGTACCTCAAGTAATTCCGATTACAAGCGCAGGAGAAGCCTTAGAAGCGCAGCTTGTTCGCATTGAAAATGTAACTTTCGTACAAAGCGGAAACTTTGCCACGGGTAACAGCACCGTACAAATCACCAACGGAGCCAATACCTTGGATGTTCGAATTAATGGATCTACCAATATCGACGGAAGTGCCATCCCGGCAGGACCAGTTACCATCACCGGTTTGATGGGACAATTTAATGCGAACTATCAAATCGTTCCGAGAAGCACCTCGGATATTGTGCCTTATGTGGCTCCAAACCGTGAAATCAACGTTAAAATTAATGGTACTACCGCGTTAAACAACTCTAGCTATGTTATCGGTAACACAACGAATAATATCATCACTATTGAGAATACTGGGGTTCAAACCTTAACGGTATCAGGAACTGCAATTTCCGGCGCAAATGCAGCAGATTTTACAACGAGTCTTAACGCAACGACCGTGGCTGGCCTGGGTATTGGAAACTTTACATTAACGTTTGCACCAACAGGTAACGGATCAAGAACTGCTACGATTACTATAGCCAATGACGATAGCGATGAAAATCCGTACGTCATTAACTTAATCGCGGTAGGATTGGATAACCTAGCTACCGAACCAACGACCAACCCAAGTAACTTAACGTTTTCGAATGTTCAAGCATATACGCTTTCTGGTTCATATACGGCTGGAGCTGGGGCGGAAAAATACCTCGTGTTGTGGTCGAAAAACGCACCGGTTTCTGGTGTTCCTGTAGATGGAACGAGTTACCAACGAGGGGATATCATTGGGAATGCTAAAGTAGCATATACAGGAAGTGCTACATCGTTTGTTCCTAGAGGTGTTCGTGCCAATCAACCGTATTATTTTTCAGTATATGCCTTTAATGGTCCTGCTGGATTTGAGAATTACAAAACAACTACCCCAGCCACGGGGACGGTCACTAGTACCGGATTGAACATTGGAAATTACTACAGCGGGATCAATTCCAATTCAGCAACCTTTGTATCAGATTTATCCGCTGTAATCAATCCGCATACCTTCATTTCATATTTCAATTACAAGCAAACGGTAATGAACCAATTTGAGGTTTCAGATACTACGAACGGACAATCCTTTGTTACCTGTGTATATTCAGGTGAGAACAAGGTATTTAACGATCCATTTGATTGGACAGCGACCGGTTATTCAAGAGAACATACCTATTGCCATTCTTGGATGCCTACCTTCCCTTGCGATAATCCCGAGGAACCGGAATATACAGACCAACACAACCTATACCCTACTAACTTAGCGAATGCGAATTCTTACAGAAGTAACCTTCCGTTGATGGATATCACAGGAAATGTACTTTTTACATACCTAGAAGGTAGTGTTGGATACAATGGTGCACAAATGTGTTACGAACCAAGAGATGCACAAAAAGGAAATGCTGCTCGTTCGATTTTTTATCAAGCCACATGTTACAACATGCAAAACAACTTGAATTGGGGAATCGCAGCCAACCAAGATCAAGCCACCTTAAAAACTTGGCATTTTGCTGACCTCCCGGATTCTTATGAAATTGCACGTCAGGAGTATATCTTCAGTGTTCAGGGTAACCGAAATCCATACATTGATTCGGTAAACTTTGCGTGCCATGTAAATTTTGACAACATGTCGTATTTAGAAACCTCTTGTAATGTTGGGATTGAAGAGCAATTAGCGGCTAATTTGTCCGTATTCCCGGTTCCATCAAATGGAAACGTATATGCTCAAGTTAATGGTCTTACCATTACAGGATATACCCTTAGCGATTTGAGTGGTCGTATTGTTAAATCCGCTATCGGAATCAATGAGGATGTGCTTATAGTTAACGGAAACGAATTGAAATCTGGTAAGTACCTGATTGAAGTGAGTACGCCACTTGGTAACACGCGTGGAAGCTTTATCAAAGAGTAATGCGTAAGCTGGTTCTCTGTACACTTGTTGTTGCAGGAACCCTTGGATGTTCCTTCAAGGCACACCTTGTTTCTACCTCAAAGAACATTGGCGTTGATTCCAGTGTACAAGCGACAGAACACATCGAGCAATTCATTGTTCCGTACCGCGATTCATTAACCCTTCAAATGGGAGAGGTAATCGGTAGAGCAGACACTAGTTTCGAAGTCGTTTTCCCAAGTTCAAACCTTATGAATTGGGCTACTGACGCCTTATTCCTTCAAGAAACGCAGACGGTCCGCTTGGCTGAACCTGTGATTTGTATATTAAATGCCGGCGGTTTACGCGCGAGCTTAAATAAGGGACCAATTACAGTTGGTGATTTATTCAAGCTAATGCCCTTCGACAATAGTGTAGCATGGGTTCGTTTGCCTGTGTCGCGTATTGAAGCCATTGAGACCTTTATGAAAAACCAACCCAAAGGTGTTCCGCTTGCGAATGCTCGGTTTGAAAAAGGCAAGCTAACGATTCACGGCTTAACTGAAACGCACACCCATTTTTGGGTAATCACCTCGGATTATTTGGCGCAAGGCGGCGATAAAATGACCTTTTTTTTAATGCCCGAATCATACCAACTGAAGCCAAAGAATCTTCGCGATGTGTTTATCGAAGAAGTTAAACGACAGGGAACTTTGGTTAATAATACGGAAAAACGCTTTATCCCATGAATCGAAGAGCCTTTGTAGGATTAGCTGGATTAACGAGTTTAGGTGCACTTACAAGTTCCTTTGAACTTCGATCTTCTGCGCAGCGAAAGGGTAAAAAGCTTACGATTCTTCATACGAACGATACCCATTCGAACATTGATCCGTTCCCATTGAACCATACTAAATATCCTGGAATGGGTGGCGTGGCAAAACGAGCCGCCTTAATTGAGCAGATCCGAAGGGAAGAAGAACATGTGATTTTAGTGGATTCTGGAGATATTTTTCAAGGGACCCCCTACTTTAATAGATACCATGGGGAATTAGAGATGAAACTGATGTCGGCCATGCAATACGACGTTGCCACCATGGGGAACCATGATTTTGATATTGGGATGGAAGGTTTCAAGAATGCGCAGCGCTTTGCGAATTTCCCCTTTGTATGCAGCAATTATGATTTTAAGAACACCACCTTAGTGAACCAAACCTTGCCGTATCATATCCTAAGACGTGGCGGAGTTAAGATTGGTTTTTTTGGCATTGGAGTAAATTTGGACGGCCTCTCCCCTGCATCGTGTTATGCTGGTATGAATTATATTGATCCAATTGAGCAGGCTAATAATATGGCCCAATTACTGAGTGATTTAGGCTGTGATTTGGTAGTTTGTTTGTCGCATTTAGGTTTCGAATATTCAAGTTCACAAGTTTCAGATAAGGTACTTGCCGCTGAGACAGCCAACATTCATTTGATTCTTGGAGGACACACCCATACGTTTATGGAAAAACCCTTGATCATGGAAAATGCCAATAAAAAACCCGTCTTAATTAATCAGACGGGCTGGGCAGGACTATTTCTGGGACGCATCGACATTGATTTCCAACGCGGGATATTCAAGCATCAAGCAATCCTAGTGCAATAGCATTACATCCATTTTGATGCAAAGGTTTTAAAGTCTTTACGTAACGTACTGAAATTGTTTTCGAAATAATCTAAAAATTCTTTTTCCGCTTGATGATATTCAGTTTTACGGTGATCAACTGCCACCGGATTAGAATCAACTTCGTGTTGTAATTTTTGCTCATGGATACGGATATTATGTGCTAATTCATCCAAGTTATTCTTCTGAATAATGAACTGATTTTGATAATGTTCAACATCCTTCAAAGCCTCATCACTGGAATTTTTATTCGCAATCTCCGACAATAATTGGTTTAAAATGGTGATTTCTTCTTTATAGAATGCTACCCTATTCATCCAGTCCGAATGCTCTGAATGTTGTTTGTAAATGTTCTCTTCCATTGATGTTTATTTTTAATAAAACAAACCTAGGCTATTAATAAAGCCTCCCCTATGATTTTCGTCATTAAATTAAAGGACAATAGTCAGGTGTTAATTAGTGAATTTTCTGAATAGTCAATTTCAAAACTAAATACACTAGATCGATTGAAAAACGCCGTAAAAAAAAGGGAGCCATGCTCCCTTTTCCCTGTTTAATAAAATAACTTTTAAAGCTTTACGAATCGAACTCTGTTCGACCCTATTTGAATAAAATAAGACCCCGGATTCAAAGATGAAATATTAGTTGATCCATTTACAAGTTTTGACAACTTGATTAACTTTCCGGATAGATCAAAAAGTTGAAACTCACTTTCAGGAAGCGTTCCTTCAATACTCAATTGACCATTACTTGGGTTAGGATAAACATATAGTTGATTTGTTTCAATCGTGCTTACACCGTTTATACAATCAACATCCTCAGAAATTACAATATCTGATGGTGCAAAGGCAATACAGCCACTAAGATTCGTTTTACTTTGAGTGTATGTTCCAGGGGAAGTAACATTCAATGTTGAAGTAGTAGCACCGCTAATTTCTTGACCATTCAAATACCATTGAAGTGAACCACCATTGGCACCTTGAATAGTAATTGTATCCCCAGGACACCACAGAGAATCGCCATTTTGAATTGAAATACTAACAGTTGGCATTGTGTATGCACTTACGTTAATTTCCTCACTCCAAATAAACGTTGGTGTTAATGTATTATTTAGCGTAACTAAACAACGATATGTACCTGCTGTGTTGACTGTTATTGATTGAGAATTACCAAATGGAATCATCTGACCATTGAAATACCACTCGTAAGAGGTGCTATCCCAAATACATGAAAGTACTAAGGAATCCCCTGGACAAAACCCGGTATTTTCATCGTTGATTAAGAACTTAATTACTGATAAATCCATGATGCTATTAAAGGAATCATCATATTGGGTAAACGTTACTAGGGTTGTATCCGAAACATACATTTCTCCGCCGTATGCAGAAAGAAGCATGGTATGAGATGCAGCATCGTAAAACGCTCCATGCAATTCATCATCAATCAATTGAGGACCATAAGAACTTGCTGTTTCGTTATTGGTGGTTAAATCAAAAATGTAAAGGGCATTGGGATTAAACCCCTCATAGATGTACAAAGAATTATTATTTGGATTGTACTCCATAGCGCGTGAGTCGGTAACAGCAGATTGCCCTACCAATACTTCAGAGCTGTCTTGCGGATTATACCTCCAAATTTGTCCTGCTATCGCCCCATTGTTTCCATTACCACCAATTAAATAAATGGAACCATCGGATGCCATATCGCCCGAATTATAAAAATTATTGGTTAAATCGGCTACTAAGGTGTAACTACCGGTGGTCGGGTCGATTTCAAATAGATTTCTATCTCCCTGATTACCTCCATTAGCATTAACATCTGAAAATAGTGCCCAAACTTTTCCCGAACTTGGATCTTGAAAAATAACATGGCCATTACCGCCTGCTGTATTATTAATATATTCGTTAGAAGTTAGATAGGTAGAGTCGTTTTTGAAAAAGTCTAAGGACGCGTTTGAAGAAATTCCGAGAAGGCGAAAACTGGTGGTGTCTTGACCTAGAGCGCTTATCCCTAAACTTAAGAGAAAAGCTAATAAAACTGTAGTTTTTTTCATGTATGTGTATTAAATTGGATGCAAAGGTACACATAGCCACACGAAGCGCTGCGTTATTTAACATTTAATACAAACGCTATTCAATATTAGCGGTGGATTCTAGATGAAAATTTGACCTTAAAATGACTTAAACGACTAAGCGTTAATTCACAAGTAAATAAATTGCATTAGAATCTATCTTGAAATCAAAACTGGATGGCTCTCTTCCCCCGTTTATTATCGTGATATTCCACTTCATCCCCTCGCTCTGACCCCATCGCCCAAATTACATCCAACACGCCCCCATTTGTAGCAAGTTGCGTAAAATCAAAATCCTCAGCATCTCCTGTGGCAAGTGCCCTAACCATTGAAAATTTCCGCCGACCATTCTTCATCTCTTCAGCTTGTATTACCCAATGTTCAAGTTTGTCGCGTTTGGCGGGCGCATATCCCGTTAATACGGCATCATACGGTTTGATAATCATAAAAGCCTCTTTCCACGCTGGCACCATAATTACATCCACCCCTGCTTGCATACGCTTTGTGTTTAAGCCCAAGGCAAACCAACTTTTTGTAGGACCGTCAATTTGTACAAACACACTGTCCGATAAGGAGATTTTAACTCCTATCCAATTGGTGGATAAGGTATCACCAAATTTCGCTTGGACTGTTCGCTGCGCATAAGTCCCTGTGAGCAAAAAAAACAAAATCCCACTACATATTACATGTTTCATAGTTATTCAATTACAATGATTTGTACCGCTTTTCTATCATTTCGAACGAAATAAATCCCTGGGACCGCATCCATTCTCAAACGATTATCAGTTAAGGTACCTTTCCACAAAATTCGACCATTAATATCCATCAGCTTCCAATTCCCGTAAGGTAATGTAAGTTCCTCACCCCGATGCAACACCGTCGGGAATGGGGATTTAAGTTCATCCTCCGAGAGTCCGCCGGTAAAAACAGTCAAATTCACAGTCACTAAACTATCGCACCCGTTCACAGTACTCAATTGTTGTGTAAATGAACCGGAACTTGTGTACACCTGACCATTCCATGTAAACGAACTCGTAACAGTGGTGTCAAATACTGTCAAAGGCGCCGATTGATTAATAACTATATCCCATAAAACCAACGAATCACAACCATTCACATTCGTAAACAATTCAGAAATAATCCCTGAATTATTATAGGTTTGCCCCCCAATAATAACGGAATCACAACTGTTTAGCGGCACCAACACCGTATCTCCTTGATTCAAGGTAAACTGAATATTTAGTATGGAGTCACACCCAAGATTGCTTGGTAAAATCTGCTGAAAAGTACCACTCTGGCTATATGTTTGTCCATTTAAGGTTAAGGGAACGCATTGAGAAAACACCAAATTGGTTTGTGAATTCGATAAAATGTTCAATTGCAAGGTCACTACTGAATCACATCCCGATAGGGTTTGACCTTGAAATGTATAACTTCCGGATTGTGTTAATACTTGGCCATTCCAATTCAAGGAATCACATGCACTCAAGGTTTGGCTCACAGAATATGCTGGAACCACCTGAATCTGCGCGGAAGATGATGGTCCATTACCGCAGGCATTTGTTGCCGCGACCTGTATAGCGATTAGTGGAACGCCCGCTTGAGGAGTAATCGTTAACGTAGGTTGTTGCGTCGTTGAATTCACGCCGTTAATAGTCCAAAGGTAGCTTGTGGCTCCTTGTACATTGCTTGAGTTAAGTACAATGGTGTTTTGATTGCTACAAATATTCTGAGGGAAATTTGCAGTTTGAGGTGCGTTGATTGGCGCACTAATTACGTTAACTGTAACCGCCAATCGCGATTGTGATTCTTGTCCAGTTACAGTTTGTGATGCATAATAAGTTGTTCCGTTCACCAGCGTTGTTGCATTAGATAAAGGACTTCCCCCCGAAGCAGTGGCGTACCATTGAATAGCTGAACCCGTTACTTGGAGCTGATTAAGTGTTGAGCCAGTACACACTGTTTGTGGTGAATTACCCGTTGGTGGAGGGGTAACCGGAACTAAGGTAAATGTAGCTGTAGAAATCCCGCGATTTGTATTCCCATGATAGGCGTAAGTAAAGGTATTTGAACTCGCTCTGGCCCATATTAAGGAAATAGATCCTGGAGCGGCAGTGAATACATGGTCATTTACGTCCCCAGTGTTCAATGCTCGAGTTGCAATTACGGTTCTAACCCCGCCGGAAACCACATTGGAGGTAATCGTCCAATGCTGTTGTGCATCCACAACTGGTGCTGAATAACCTGAGAGGTATGCATCAAAATTAGTCAGCGTAGCCGAACTGTGCACAGCAGCAACATCGGCACCGGCAGCCATTGACCCTGCATTAAAACCCACAGCAAACCAACGGGCAGAAGGACCAGTTAAGGTCATGGTAACATTAGCTCCAACATCCAATTTGATAGACATTGCCAATCCCGCGGTACTTGTTAACGTGACGGTTCCTGTTGTATACGTTTGTGAAAACGCCGTTAGCGAAACAATCATTAAAAGAAATAAACTAATTTTTTTCATGCGATGTAAAAATAGCGGTAAGTCGTTCGTCTTGATAAAACAATAATAATTCTTGTATACTGCGGCCTTTCTGATCTGGCATCTTAAGGTTTGGATTTTTAGCAAGCAGGAGATCCACCATCTCATAGCGCTTCATACTCATGGCCATGTGCAAGGGGGAACCGAATTGTGAAAACTGACACGTATCATCGGGTGAAACCCCTTGATCCAGGATAAATGAAAGCATTTCTAGATTGTTTTTAAAAATAATTCCATAGAGTGCTGAACCTTCAGCCGCACAATACCGGATATCTGCTCCACGCTGCACCAATAATTTTGCGACATCATTATTTCCACGGTAGCAAGCCAACACAAAGGGTGTGATCCCGCGCTCTGATAGCCGGTTAAGCAATGATGGATCTTTATCCAAAAGAGCCGTCATGGATTCAACTGTTCCACTTCGAGCCAGTTCATGCACATCTTGCGTCATTCCAACGAAGGGCATGAATAAGCAGATGAAACAGAAGCCAAAAATAGGTGTTTTCATGTGTTAAAGATATAGCAAAACCCTTAAGTATTCTTTTTGTTCGCGCGATATAACGTAAAAGATGCGGATGAAGGCGATAACTCCATCAACCCATGTCCCCTCTCATAATCCCTCCTTGATGATGAAAAATAAATATCTAATGCATTATTTCCCCCTTGGAAGGGGGACAAAGGGGGATGACTCATAAGTATCAGACTCCATCCGATTGGATAACCTCATCAATCAATGTCACCTCCTCTGACGGAGTCTGATACTCGTCAGAGTCATCAGACCATAATCCCTCCTCGAGGATGGAAAATTAATATCTAATGAATCATTTCCTTTAAGAGACTAAAACCTAACGTACCAAATGAAAAAATACATGCCCTTCTTTTTCCTCACCTCCAAGACCAATAAGCCTGAATTTCATAAAATAGGTTCCATCCTTGGCTACTTGTCCATTTGGCAAGGTTCCATCCCAAAATTGATTGACTTGATTTAATTCAACCATTAGTTCTCCCCATCGATTGACAATAAGCGCTTCTTGACTAAGTACATTTTGGGAGAAAATTCCATATTGTTCATTCGTGCCGTCTCCATTCGGAGAAAAAACATTGGGAATAAAATACTCGATGCTGCCACAAGGAATAATTTCAATTCCCACGGAGGCATCATCAAGACACCCATTGGCATCTGTAATCGAGAATAATATTGTTTCGTTTTGCACCCCCTGAACCCAAATGGATGGATTGCTTTCTCCTGTGCTCCACGCATAGGTATAACCTGGCACGCCTCCGGTTACTGTGGAAACCAATTGAACAGAATCTTCAAAACACAAGGAAACACTTAATGGCAAGGAAACTTGCAACGAAGCGGGCTCAGTGATCGTAACCGTTAATGAATTTTGGCAGCCCGTGGCATCCATTGCTGTAAGGGTATATTGTCCAGCAGCCAAGAAGACGAATACGCCTGAATTTTGAAATGGACCATTATTTAATTGATACTGATACGGAGGGGTAGAACCTCCTGCACTGGCTGAAATGGCACCCGTTGTTTCACCTGCGCAAAGTACGTTGGTAACATTTGGATTATTAAGGATTGGACCACCCAAACTAGGTACGGTATAGGTTGCCGTGGTGCTACAACCCGAAGCTTGATCGGTGACCACTACAGCATACTGTCCTCCCGCTAAATTTTGAATATAATTTGTATCTCCTGCATTCGGATTCCATGCAAAGGTATAATTCCCTGAACCCCCAGAAACACTAACTTCGATCGCACCGGTAGCACCCCCACATTGGGTTCCGGTAATATTGGGCGCACTAACTTGAATCTGATTGGGCTGCGTTATAGTGATTGTTGTGTCTCCAGTACAGTTCATCGCATCCGTGGCCGTAATGGTATAGGTTCCAGCGGCTAAATTGGTTTGAGAAGCTCCCGAAAGATTACCCGGCATCCACGCGTAGGTATAGGGCGCCGTTCCACCAATAGCTGAAGCTGTTGCTTCCCCATCACTTAATCCATAACAAGTAACATTGGAAATTCCAGACAAATTCACGGTAATGGAAGGACAAGGATTCGGATTACAAGGCAACAAATTTGCAATGGTCAATACTTGCACTGTTCCTGCGGCATCCGTTACTTGAACTTGAACTACTCCTGCGGGTGGTGTTGCATTCGTTCCATTTGCGAAATTCACCCATTGAGCAGGAGAATTGCAGGAATTCACCGGAACCACGCCATTTAAGCATTGTCCAAAAAACCACGTATAACCGCAACTTTGACATTCTCCTTGATTCGTAATGGGAGTATTTTGAGCGGCTTGAAAATATGCCCAAGCATAAGGCGCTACTCCTCCACTAACCGTTAGTGAACCATTCGCTTCAATACAAGCAGTTAAGCCTTGACACGGACTAACTACAATAGTTGTTGATTCTGATCCACAAGCTAAAGTGTACGTAATAGATTGATTACCCACCCCAGCATTCGCTGGGGTAAAGAGTCCAGAGGCACTTACACCAGGTCCACTCCATGTTCCTCCCGGCGTCGCCGCGGTTAATTGTATGGGGGCATCCAAAATACATACATTTTGAGGAGAACAGATCGAGGCATCGCAGCAAGAAGAGGTCATTGGCGCACATGCAGCAGCAGCAAAGGTTTGGATATATCCAGTTCGTGTATTGCTTGAAGAGTTCCCTGTACTTCCCACTGCAACTATATCTCCCGCCAAGGAAACATGGACATCGTACACTTTAAAGGAAGTTGGATAGGTAGCTACTTGGACCAAATTGGCATCATACTTAACTACCCCTGTAGATGAACCAACATACACATTACCACAATTATCGATATCTAATCCGCTATTGCTCACCGAAAAATCACCGAGCGCCGTCGTATTTGCTCCACCTGGAATACTTGATGTGGAAATAATTGCGCCGGTCTGTAGATTTCGTTTCACCACATTCACTCCATTTTGCGTGTAGTAAAAATTGTTATTCGCTTTAATGGCGCAAATCCCTGCATTATCGTAGCGATAATTCTCGCATTTATATCCAAGATCATAGCTGTTATCTATTTTATAGAATAAAGGCGCACCATTACAGGCATTAAAATTTTGGTTAAAGGCTCCAACCGTATCTTGTGTCATGAAATAATATTTCCCGTTGGGCGAGGCACAAATTGCGCGTACTTCTTGCACCGAAGGAGGAAATCCAAAAGTACTTCCCTGAGCCACATCCGCACTGGAAGTGACATTTCCTGTGGCAATATCAATGTTGTAAATCGATGCTGTTAAATTCAAACCCGCTCCACCGGTACCACCCACCACGAGCATACTCTGATCACAATTAAATGAAATGCTCCAAAACTCATCGTTACTGAATAATCCACCTGGATTCGGATTGTTCCAAACCAGTGCACCAGCTGGGCTTATTTTCTGTATCGCAGCCGTAGATCCAGCCGTGACATACGAATTCCCTACATTATCTACGGCAAAGGTTCCAAGCCACACATTGGAAGTATCATAGGGCGTATTGTACGTCCATTGTAAGGCTCCCGCCGCATTATATTTGAGCACTTGCATTGGCATCACGCCCCCAATGGCATAAATATTTCCTGCGGCATCCTTATCGCATTCCCATACGCAATCCCAATTGCTTGCAAAACTTGGTAATTGAGTCCACGGATCAATGATTACGCTTTGTGCATTGTCATAGTTACCCAAGTTAAACCCAACAGTCCGCTGATCTAAAATATCAAACGAAGAAGGAATGGTGGCATTATCTGCAAACTCATAAAAGGATATTGGTGCATGATCAACTAAATCACCAAACATCGTTTTTATGTGGATTTCATCATTTATCAGGTGAAGGTCACGATCAAAAATCATTCGAAAATCTTGCACTGAAGCGTTAGGATGAACAACTAAGGCATACTTAAGTCCTGATTCCGGATGAATACGGTATGTTAAATCTATTCCGGGCGCTATGTCTTTATACACCAGATCATTAAATCCTTTGATATTGGTTTTATTGACTATTTCCTTGGTAGCAGATTGGTACGAATAACTAAAATAGTCCGACCGTGGGTTACTGGCCTCGAGCTCAGCGTTCGTTGCACTTGGGAACCTAACATTTAGTTCATCTTGGGTGTAGGTGTATTTTCCAATCCGTCGTTCCCATTGTTTATGATCTTCCAATGAAGTAATGGGTGCAGTAGATACTTCAGATTTAAGTGGCTTCTTTGCATCTAAAAAAACATAGCTAATTCCTGTAATTCCAAAGAAAACCTTTGCCTTTCCGAAATCTGCAGCATATCGAATTTCCCCCGTATGTTCATTTTCATATTCATCGAATTGCCCTTGATTTTCAATAAAACATTTTGGGCGTTCGAATTCTTTCTTCCACGCTTGCCCATAAGTAGAAACACTTAATGAGATGAAGGTAAAAAAAGCGACAATAAGCGAGCGCATTGTAGTCAATATTTAAGTTAGGATGCCCTAAGTTAACAATAGTTTAATTATCTCTATCTTTGTTAAGAACCGAATTGCTTATGACTATTTTTTACCAACTTGCAGTTGCATTAGTTATCCTACTGGTTGCACCCCAAATAATGGCGCAATGTCCAGCCGGACAATGGCCCGTTGGAATCACCATTGTTCCTGATGATTACCCTGGAGAAACGACTTGGAATTTATACAGCAATGGGAATGAAGTCGCCAACGGCAATGTAAACGGTTCGGTGGTTTGTGTTGATACCGCGGATTGCATTCGTTTTGATATCCACGATAGCTATGGCGATGGGATTTGTTGTGGTTATGGACTTGGGTCGTATGTAATCACCTTGAATGGAACGCAAGTAGCGAGTGGCGGACAATTTGCATTTACTGCTTCACATTCTTTTAATTGTGGACCAGGAACCATTTGCGAAAACCCGATTCCAATAGATACCGGAGTAACGGTTTCTCCTCAAGAAAACTTATACTATTCCTTCACCCCGGATACAACCGGAATTTTCGCCATTTCTACGTGTAATCTGAGCGCATGCGATACACGAATCTGGGTATATAACAACTGCGCCAACGTAGACTTCAACGGTTCAGCTACCGGTGCACTTTATTACAACGATGACAATGCGTTGTGCGGAGTTCAAGCCGATTTGCATCCCTTACTCACTGCAGGAATTCCCTACATTATCAAAATTGGCTTAAAAGCGAATACGGCGTGTGCTGCGAGCATTCCTTTTTCAATAACGTATGAGGGTGCCATGACTTCGGTTCTACCCATCGTAAAATTATCTACCGTCAATAATGCGATCAACAACGATGTGAAAGTTCCTGTGGTGATGGAAATCATTGATAATGGACCAGGATTACTCAATTCAGCGTCTGATACCGTTTATTCCTATGAAGGAACCATTATGACGGAATGGCAAGGATTCACTGGACCTGGATATCCCAAGAAAAACTACGACTTTGATTTGGTCGATGCGAACGGGAATGACATTGATACCTCCTTGTTGGGTATGCCGGCTGAGAATGATTGGATTTTCAAAGCAGAATACTTGGATAATTCCTTGTTAGTTAATTCAGTGACCTATGAGTTTTCTCGGCGGATGGGACAATATGCTCCGCGAACAAGACAATGTGAGATCTTTCTCGACGGAACGTATATTGGTGTCTATACCTTGACGGAAAAAGTGAAACGCGACAATAACCGCTTAGATATCGCCAAGATGACATCGGCTGATACGGCAGGAAGTGAATTAACGGGAGGATATATTATTGAAATGAACATTAACGGCGACCCAGCGGCATGGAATTCGGTTTATCCACCAATCAATAGCGCAACCTCACCCCATGCGGTGGAATTTAAATATGTCTATCCAAAGGCAGATTCGATCCTACCGGTGCAAGCTAACTACATAAAGACCTATGTAGACTCCTTCGAAAATGCCTTGAACGGAACGAATTATACGAACGATACCTTGGGGTACCGCAAATGGATTGATGTAGGAACCTTCATCGACTTCTTGATTGTGAATGAATTCAGCATGAATTATGACAGTTATGGTCGCAGCACCTACATGTACAAAGAAAAGGATACCGACGGAAACAAATTGTGTATTGGTCCACCTTGGGATTACGACCGTGCCATGGCAGATGATCCAAATTCGGGATGGGTTTGGGAAAACACGCATCCGTATTGGCCTTTTCCTTTTTGGTGGTCTAAATTATATACGGATTCAGTGTATCGTCATGAATTAGCTTGCCGTTGGTTTAGTTTACGGGAGGATGTATTGAAAACTCCTCGTTTTATGGCATTTATTGATAGTATTTCTGCTCCCTTATTCCAAGGACCTGCCGATCGAAATTTTGCGGTTTGGCAAACCTTAGGTGCAAGTACGTATAATGCGCAGGTGCAGCAAATGAAAGTATATCTTTATTACCGGTTAGCATGGATTGATAATGAATTGGCGCCTTTTGGTGCCGTGCTTCCTAACGTAACTATCCCCTCAGACACTACCGTATGTAAAGGAATTACATACACCGCTCCCTACAATCCGAGTTATTCATACAATTGGATACCAGGACCTGAAACACCGTCCATCACATTAAACACCCCAGGCACCTTTAACTTACGAGTGAAAGATAACTTTGGATGTCAACGCACACTGCCGATGACGGTCAGCATCTCTGCACCGGATTCCACCTTCACTCAAGGATTGCACGTGGCGGGTGATGTATATTATATTTTCGTTGGGAATAATGGTACGAACAGTCAATACCTTTGGGATTTTGGCGATCAAACCATTTTATCAAGTGGGCAGACGGTGAGCCACATCTATGCAACGCCCGGGATTTACGACGTGCACATGACGGTAATCGATACCTTGGGATGCATCGGAGAATCCACCAAACAAATTCAAATAACCGATGGAGAAATACAGGTAAGTATTCAGCCGAACCCTTCCGTAAACAACCCAATCATTACGCACAACATTCCACAGAACGAAACCTTTAGCTTTACCCTTTATGATGCAGCAGGAAGAAAACTGAAAGAATTCTCCAATCCTGCATCCCCATTTACTATAGAAACTTCTGGAATGGCTGAAGGAACCTATTGGTTACAATGCAGCTTTAAGGGTCAAAAAATAAGTAAAGGAATTATCCGAATACAATAAATGACCATTTACTTAGATTTCGATGGAACGGTGGTGGAACACCAATATCCAGCATTAGGTGCTGAAAACCCACATGCATTTCGGATTATTCGTGCATTACAAGTCAAAGGACATCACATCATTTTGAACACCTATCGTGCCGACATCAACGACGGAAGTTTAGCAGAGGCACTGGAATATTTGAATTCACCATCCAATGGCTTACTCCCAATCACGGAACATACCGCTAGGAAAATTCATCCCGGTCCGTTTGACTTAAAGGAAAGTCTTCGATTTGAAAAGCTCTACATTGACGATATTGCCGAAGAAATACCTTTGATTCCAAACCGTATGATTGCCAAGGGATTTATGGTTGATTGGTTGGCGGTTGAGCAAGCTTTAATCCAAGCTGGCATCTTGTGATATTTTTCAACATGTTAACATCTTTTAGTAGGTAGGGCCGCAATCGAAAACCCATGCTTGCTATTTTTGAAGAAGTCACTTCTCTATGCCATTTACACTTCGCCCCCTCAAAACCATTGATGACGCCCTGCGCCATTTTATTCAGCAACTCGACTTAGAAATGGTTGAGCTCTTACTTAAAGAAATGCCTGAAGACGATCAAGGGGAACATCAAGATTTACTTCGTCGATTGGAACGCGCATTTAACTATTTCAAGGACCAAGGGGATGAACAACTCAATGTTATTGAAGGAAAATGTACCAAATGTTTCCCTACCTCTTCTGGTTTTTATTTTGTTGGAAATAAAAGTAAGGCACACATGCATCTATTATTCCATCGCAACGAAGCAGGGATTTTAAGTGTTTTCGAATGCACGAATTTTAAGACACAATATACCTTTAAACACCCTGGTAAACGCGTCTATTTAGAAGATGAGTCTTTTCGGATTTTCACCTTAGGCGACATCAATGAAGACGATGTGCCGTTTTGATGAATCCCTTATTCAGGAATCTTTAGTTCTTAAATCGATGATCGTTGGTTGTTTTATAGATATAAAAACCCAAGGTAAATACGGCGAGTGAACTCGTAACATGCCATAAGAAATGCGTTCCTTGGGGGAGCCATGCAAAAGGATTTGGCGTGGGATAATCCAAGATTCGAAAGAGGAGCGCAAGCACTAAGCAGAACAAAGAAAGCAGATACAACCCCACATGTTTCCATTGATTGCGTTTTAGGTCGATGATAACGGGCACTAAAAAGGCCGCCCCCGTAAAGAAGTAGCCAATGCTTGGACCCGAAAGACCGGTTTGTTGAGAAAGAACCTTGACCATCGTAAAAGCCAAGGCATAAAACCCAAGGACCACACCGATGGCTTTCCAAACCTTATGTGTTACTCGATGCCAAAAATAAATCGATAGAATTAAAGTCATTAGCGCCGCCGGGAGCCAATCTAGGAGTAAAAACCAATTGGATGCGCGAAAGGCATGGAACAAGGTAGACCCCAACCCATTTAAGAAAAGTAAGGGTAAAAGTGCGGTAATGATGCCATAGGTTCGGTATTTGCCGCGCAGATAAATCAACCAAAAAATAACTGGGATAAAGAAACATAAGGAACTATAGGCATTCCAGGGTTCATGAATCAGGGTGTCATGCACAAATTCATTATACATCGGACCGTGATCAAAAATCTGCTGTTTGCGGTGTATGAGTTCCAGAGAATCTATCATAGCAAGTACCTAAGCAGGAATCTTCAATACCTGTCCGATCCGGATTAAATCAGAACGCAAGCCATTGGCTTTTTTAATTTTAGAAACGGTGGTATGGTATTTCGCTGCAATGGTGGATAAGCTGTCTCCTGATTTTACTTTGTATGTTCGATATTTTGGCGCTACAAACTTTTTAGTTCCTGGCAAGGCCTCACCGTCGGTGGTATAGGGATATTTTGCAACGTAATCTTCCAAGGTAATTGAATTCCCTACTTGGTTATCGTAATACTTAAAAAAGTGCTGACGAATATTCACAAAGGAACATACCGAATCCAAGGGATTCCCATTCCAGTCGTAGCATTTGATTACGTTTTCATTAAACTCAAGCAACTTTACGGCGGTTAAGGTTGGGTATAAGTTGTGCATCCTTGGAAGTTGTTTATTTACAGCGGGCAATCCCCCACCGGCTGAACCGCGGCTATCAACGCGCACATAGCACTTTCCATCTTCGCTGGGCCCCACTACGGCTACCCAATGTACAGTAAGTGTTTTCGGATTGACTTGAATGTACAGCTGCTTCACATCGGAATTGAATCCTTTTTTACGAATGCTTTCTAGGCCTTGATTTATTTTGACATTCAAATAGCCTCCGAATTTATCCATGCGGCGGGCATTAAACGAATGCAAGGCGTCATATACATATGGCATACCCAAGGCGGTATAGGAATCACAGACGAGTTCATCGTGCTCACCAAGTTTAAGCGTATCCGGATTTATCAATTGGAAGGTTGGGATTTCCAAGGTTTTTCGCGGCGCCACCTCGATTAACTCCACATACGTAGAATCATCTAATTCTTCCGAATTGGTCGGTTGGGCAAAGAAATTCTGCCCAATCAGCATCCACATGAACACTACAATATATCTAACCCCGCTGATATTCACTTTTTACGTTTCACTAAATTAACTTCAAAATTATCCAAATCACCCTTTACTTTAAAATAAAGGTACTTCGAATCCTCTGCCGCAGTAACAATATCATTGGAACTCTCCTTTGAATCTTTGTTACGTGACAGTTTATTACGTGCCACATCCTTAATCATTTGCCAAGGAATTCCTACTTGGTAGTCCATATTCATTTTTCCAACGATTTCTTGCGTTCCAGAGATTTTTAAATACCCAAGCGTGGAAGCAATCACCATTTCAGGTATGGTCATTTTACCGTTTTTCAGGGAGAAGTTATTTTTGAGGGTATCAAAGGCTACACTGCTCACATTTTTATCCTCGAAGTAGGTGCCTAAGTCTAACAGCGGGGCATAATTTTCAAGCCTACCATTAATTACTGTTAGATTCATCTTAAGTTCTGAATCATCCAGCTTAGGAACAAAATCGGCATGCATGTGAATTTTACCACTTAGGGTTCCTTCTACATACCCGTGTAAATTTTCAGAAACCAAATGATCTTGACCAAAATCATCAAATTTCACCATGAATTTATCCAAGTTCAAGTGATGAATCGTGAGGTGAGGCGAAAAATAAATATGTTTCTTGTCGCGACCACTAAAGGTACCCGAACCCGACATGGAACCTTCTGCGGTTTGCAGGCGCAGGTGATTCAACTCCATGTGGTGATCGCTGTATACATGTGCATCTACGTGAAGATTTTTCACATCATACGGCGCGTATATGAGATGCCCAACATCCAAGGTAACATCCAAATTTGGAAACTCGTAGTCATATAGGCTTGGGACTTTATCATGATCAGTACCTTTAACCGGTGTATCACTTGCTGCTCCATGCGCTAAAAACGAATCAACATTCAATTGTTTTGACTTGAATCGGATCGAATTTCTATGGGTTGGATCATTCAAATGATAGGCGCCATCTAACTCAAAATCGGAGTCTCCAAGTGCTCCCTTGAGGTGCGAAAAATCAAGTTTATCGGCATGCCAAATTAAACCTCCGGAAAAGTGATGCAGTGCCAAGGGATGCGACTTAAGTTTGGCACTTAATTTATCTGTCAACAAGGTTGCTTTGGTCAATTCCCCGTGATGAAATCCCAGCGTTGCATGCCCTTGATATGTCAAATTAGATACTTCTTCACGTTGATATTCTTTTGGTAAATGATTATGCCCCGCATAATAAAACAGTTCCTTCAAAAACAACTGGTTTGAATTCAATCCCACGGTAACGGAAGCTTGTCCATTCAATGCAGGTTTAAACCAAAAATCATAATGGTGCACCTTTGCTGTCATGTTTAGATCTGAATGATCTGCAAATCCGCGTAGTTCTTTCAACAACAGGTCGGTGTCATCTACATGGACCGCCAGGTTTAGGTCATGAAGCCGGTGCGGATAATGCTTGAATTTCCCCTGAAAATCTCGGATAACAAATTCTCCACGTGGCAAGTTTTGAGATTCAATCAGCGCTTTTGCCGAACTGTTCGCCTTAAACTTAAAGTGGACCTTATTCAACTGTTCTGCAGTCTTTTCATTTGCTTTAGCATCGGTAGAAAAATCCGCAAAATTCAGGTGATTTGCCTTCACATCTAAGGCCAGTTCGATTGGAATATCGGTATGGTGCAACAAGGCAGGAAGGTCGCTTAAATACCCATGTAGGGAAAGATCTGATGCCCCATAGTTCATGTGGAATTGCTTGATATCGACTTGATGTCCGTTCGCAACAGCTTCTAAGTTCAACTGTTTGATGGGATGTGGAAGCTCTTTGAAATTCGCATGAAAATCTTCTATCTTCAATTTGGAATAATATGCTTCATTTAACTTACGAATGGCCAGTTCTGGTCGATTCAAATCAATGATATCATGGAATCGCATCTCAAGCGCGACTCTCCCCGCCATATTCTTTAAGGCGTTGGCATTACTGAATTTTCCGAGGAAGGAAAGGTCTAATTCAGAATCAATGCGCATGTCGATTTCTGGAGTACTAAAATTACGCACACGTAAATCGGCATTGAACACGCCTAGCTCGGGACGAACATGAAAGCCGGTTAAGATAAATTCCATCGTAGAGACATCGCGCCTTGAACCATTCGTGAACGATCCATTAAAGGCAATCTCCTTCATTTTTTTGTGTGTGAGTGTATTTTCCAACAAGCCCTCTTTACAGCCAAAGTTGGCGTGAATAGCAGGTTGATAACCGTTGGCTACATTTCCTTTGATAGAGGCATTGAAATAAATTTTTCCTTGATTATCAAATTCTTTAAGTGCATCGCTGAGGGCTGGAGGTGCCACCGATAAGAACAGATTAAAATCGGGCTTATGCCCTTTTAATTGGAGGTCAACAAACACGTTTTTGGTTAGGTGTAGTTTTCCTTGAAAATCCAATAAGGTTTTCTCGAAGGCTAGCGATGTTTCTTTAAATTTAAGTACACTTCCATCATTGAGGTAAGAGAATTCAGTTTCAAATTCGAGGTGTTTGTTATTAAAGAAGGTTGTATCCTTATCTTGAATGATGCTCAACTTTAGATCAGAATCTAATTTAAAATCAATGCCTTTTTTATTAGAATGAAAACTAGATTTGGCTTTCTTAATGAGTAAATCAACGGCTAGGTGTGTTGATTCATTGAGTTTAGAGATATCCACATGATCCAATTCAATAGATTCCAAAGACAAATGTAAATCTTCGGAAACTTCGTCGGAGGGAACCTTAGATGCTAATGCGTTGGCAATATTAAAGGAACCATCGCGGTGCTGACGGATATCAATTACGCCATCACTGAGTTTAATTTTCTTAACCACTACATTTCCTGAAATCAATTCGCTCAAATCAAAACCCAAGTAGGTGTCTTTCAGGTGAACCAGGCACGCGGCGCTATCTGCTTTTGACTCATATATCTTAAGGTGTTCGAGATCAATTGAAATGTTGGGGAAATTGGCAAACGGAGCGATATGGCTTCCTTCTATTTCAACTTTTCCGTTAAAATCTGTATTGGCCTTTTCAAGTGCTAAGCCAACAAAGTAATCCTGTTTAGCATATAGAATTGCCACCAAGACCGCAAATACTAAGATAGGTAAGGCAATTAAAGCGAAACCGATTCGCTTAATCCACTTTTTATACCGAGAAATAAATTGTTTTAGGCTATTCACTGGAATTCATTGAGCGATTGAAACAGTGTGATAAAAGTACTAACAAAGCCTAACTAAAAATTAAAAAAATGGTTAATTCTTGCTTAAACTAAAAAAATAATCTACTTTTGTATCCGCTTTACGGAGCACACGTTTTTCGAATATCGCTGTTGCGGTAGTCAGAAATGGCAGAAAAAACGGTTTGGTAGTTCAGTTGGTTAGAATACCTGCCTGTCACGCAGGGGGTCGCGGGTTCGAGTCCCGTCCAGACCGCGAAACGGTTCGTTTAAAGAAAAGCCTCTATGGCTGGAGGATTAGAAAACCCTAGGAAGTATCAAGTTTCTTAGGGTTTTTGCTTTTGGGAGATTTTTGTTTTTCGAGAAATATAGTTCTTTTGTCTTGCTACGAAAACACTTACCTACTTTTTCACATAGCCTTCCATTAAATTCCCCCTTCATTAATTGGACCGTTCCCCCTACTTTTTTACTGCACCCTTCGATACGTCCTTCGGACTACTCAGGGTGCGTCTTTAATTTATATGTAATGCATCAGGTGCGGTCCCTGAGCTAGTCCGCCGAAGCTAGGCGGAGGCGGATCGAAGGGCCGCTTTTCAGTTCGCTATGCTACATGCTTAAACATTCACCCTATATGATTTAGATTCAAGCGGTCCCTGAGTAGGCCGACCTAGACGGACGTATCGAAGGGCCGCTTTAATTTTAAATTATCTAAAACAGGTGCCCACTTCGATCCGCCTCGTCGGACTCAGGGACCGTGGCACCCTGAGAACTTTTAATTTTCCCCTGACAACTCAGGTCAATAAGTTGTGCATATCAATAAAATTAAATTTATTTGTTGACCAGATTCCTGCCTATGCTCAATCAACATAAGATTCTCCGTGTACTGCAACTCATTACCTACCTGCAAGAATCCCCCCATAAAACCATTAACCAACTCGCTTCGTTCCTGGATTCCACCGAACGGACCGTATACCGCTACCTCGACCTGCTACGGGAATGTGGGTTTGATCTCCACAAAGACCACAACCAACGCTACTACATCGAACAGCAAGCTACCGACGGCATTTACTTCACCCCCGAGGAAGCGCAGCTGCTCAAATCGCTTGTGTTAAGCACCGGAAAATCCTCCAAGCTAAAAGATACGCTCCTGAGTAAAATCTACATGGGTTCTGAACTTCCCATGGTGGCCACCCACCTGCTCCATTCCAAGAACGGTAAGGTCGTGGAACGCCTCACCAAAGCCATGATGAACAAGGAACAAGTCACCTTAAAGAAATATCAATCCATCAACTCGGAAAGCATTACAGACCGCGTGGTTGAACCCTTCGGCTTTACCGAAAACTACCACACCGTGATGGCCTTTGAACCGGCTAGCCAAAAAAATAAAACGTACAACATCGACCGCATTGGCTCGGTGGAATATACCGGAACCGCATTTAAACACGAAACACTCCATGAACAGCAAATTCCCGATGTGTTTGGCTTTGCCTTCTCGGGAAAGAAATACCCCCTGCGCCTGGAACTACCCTTTAAAGAATTTCTGTTGCTCAAAGACCGCTACCCCCTCATTGCACCCTTTACGAGCTATCACCCCAAACTCGACCGCTACGTGTTGGAGGTAGAAGTAAACGACCTGAGGCCGGTGGAGGGGATGAATGCAAATATTTTAAAATAATAAGAATGCTTAATTTTATTACTTTAGTGTAATACCTCCGATCATTCATCCTAAGCACTAAGATGCAATTTCAATGCAAGAACATTCAATGCACGTAAATCATATAGAAATATTCAAATCACCCGAGGGGCGCCCTGAACTTCATGTTCGCTTGGTGGATAATTCTATTTGGCTCACTCAATCGCAAATAGTTGAATTGTTCGATTCTAGTAAAGCCAATATTAGTGAGCACATTAAGCATATTTTTCAATCAGGTGAATTAGATGAAGGCTCAACCGTTCGGAATTTCCGAACAGTTCAAAAAGAAGGGACAAGGCAGGTTGAACGCGATCGAATTCACTATAACTTAGATGTGATTATCTCCGTGGGATATCGTGTCAATTCGATACGCGGTACTCAATTTCGACAATGGGCAACACAGCGACTAAACGATTTTTTAATTAGAGGGGTAGCCGTTAATAATCAACGTCTGGAACAACTGGGGAAGAATGTGGAAGTACTCAAGTCAGGCATACGTATTTTAAGCAGAGTTATCGAGGAGAAATCTGAAGGTTCAGCGTTAGATTGGTTGGCCGAATTCTCCAGCGGATTAACACTCTTGGACGATTACGACAATGAAAATCTAGATAAAAAAGGATTAACCCATTCGAATATAGAATACCCCGAGCTCAATTCATACTATGAATTGATTAAGTCCATGAAAACAGAATTCAATTCACCAGTATTCGGAATAGAAAAAGATAAAGGATTTGAAAGTGCTATTCGTCAAATCGAAAAGGGAATGGATAATCAAGATTTTTATCCTTCAGCAGAGGAGAAAGCCGCTGTATTATTATATCTAATCACCAAAAACCATGCGTTTACCGACGGCAATAAACGTATTGCTGCGGCCTGCTTTCTACTCTTTATTAAAACAAATAATTTACTATATAATCAAAATGGACATAAATCAATAAGTGATGATGCGTTAGCGGCTTTGACCCTATTCACAGCGGCAAGTAAACCCGAAGAAATGGAAACGGTAATCCGATTGATCTTAAGTGTTTTAAATAGATCGGCAATAAAAAATGGTTACTTTTAAATCTAGTGTCAATAAATAAGTATCATTTATTAGCGGATTATTTAAGCAAACGGATGCGCATGAGTCATGTGTATCAACCCGTAATGATCATGAAACTGCTTTCCAATCAAGGAAAAGCAAAAGCAGATGAAATTGCCCTCGATTTAGTTCAGAATGACTTAAGCCAACTAGAGTATTATACTGAAAGAGTAAATCAAATGGTTGGTAAGGTTCTTCGAAACAATCAGATAGTTGTTAAAGTGAAAAATGAATACCAGCTCATTGGATTTGAAGAATTAACAAACATAGAACGAGCAAAACTCATTGAATTATGTGCTGTTAAAATCGACGAATACAAAGAAAAACGAGGCATGATGATTTGGGATCATCGAAGAAAGAATAGGTCCCCCATTGACGGAAGTATACGATATCAAGTATTAAATAGAGCGAACAATGTTTGCGAGTTATGTGGAATCTCCTCTGAAATCAGAGCCTTAGAAGTGGATCACATTGTACCTAAAAATTGGAAGGGCGCCGATGATTTAAGCAACTATCAGGCATTGTGCTACAAATGCAATACGAATAAACGAGATACAGATGATACCGACTTTAGAAATCGAGTGCATCTCTTTGAGATGAGAGATACATCGTGTGCGTTTTGTATTACCAACCAAGAGGTTGTATTCGATCATCCCTTGGCCTTTGTAATAAAAGACAAATTTGAGGTTACCAAAGGACACCATTTAATAATCCCTAAAAGACATTTTGCTAATTATTTTGAATTAAAATCTGCTGAATTACTCGCTATTAATTCACTTATCAATCAAATTAGAGAGAAGCTATTATTGGAGGACACGACAATTGAAGGATTCAATATTGGTATTAATCAAGGAGTAATCGCTGGTCAAACCATCATGCATGCTCATGTTCACATTATTCCACGACGAAAAGATGATGTATCAAATCCGCGCGGAGGAATTAGAAATGTTATACCAGGAAAGGGAGATTATTAACCCTCCCCAACCAAATACGTATACAGCGCATTTTCCACAGCATGCTCTAATTTGTAGGTAAAATGAACTACGGGTTCGTTGGATTTGAGGGGATTGGAGAGATACACGAATTAATCTTTAATATCAATTCCCACAAGCCAAACAGGTACATTGATGACTTTTTCGAAATCTTTAATAATTTTTAATGTTTTATCGAATGTAACAATCCCATCTGATAAACTCTTTTCAAGAGCGCCGGTTGGAACAATGTATACAAGACAATCTATTGAATTTTGCACGTTTGCTTTAAGAACTTTAAAAAAATCCCTGTATGCTAATGCCCAATTGCCAAATTGAATTTCTCCTACTATAAGTGGCGTTGATGAAAGCCCTTTAACCACTGGGATATTTATCCCTTGATTTGATGTTGTATTAATTTGATTAGCAAATTCTTTTAGCTCGGGGTTTTTATCCAAAAAATCATTCCAACGCCTTATGTTATCATTATATCTTATTTCTCCAAAGCAAATATTACGTAGCTTGGTCAGATTTTCTTCGTGGTTTATTAATGCAAAATCAAAACCGCCAATTGAAGATTTCTTTGAACTAAAATAAAAAACACCCATCTCCTCACTAACCTCAAACTTAAACTCCTTTTTTACTGATAATAATCTTCTGATTTCCTTATTCAAATCATCTGCTTTTATTGCCTCTGATGCTTTTCCTTTGGTTAATTTTGTCCTTTCAGTTAATTCAATTGAGGTAGTAAAACTCTTTTCTAAGAAAGACTTAATATCATGATGTGCCGTTAATATTTCGTATGCATGATGGTGATAATATTGTTCTCGAATAAATAATTCTTTTATCATTCAGCAATAATTTTCTTAATTAATTCTAGCCCAACTTTCTCCACCACCCCAACAACCAGTGCATTGCCCATAAAGAATGCGCGTTTTGCAGGACCAATTTCCACATCCTTATCATTTATTTTTCCTGTTGCTGTATGATCATCTGGAAACATATTCAAACGTTCTAATTCAATGGGATGTAAACGACGATATTTACCCTCAATCTCTATCAAATGTTTAAATCGGGAAGCGCCAGGACCACCTTCGCTCGTGATTATAGTTCTTGAAGGTTTCTTGAGGTCGTCTGTTAGCGATAATGGTCCTTCTTTGTAATAGAATTTCCCTTTATTTGAAATACGTTCCTCCGCCTTACGCCCCTTTAAGTATATCCACTTATCCAATTCCGTATGAAGTTCAATTACATCACCATGCCGTTTTAATCTTGAATCAACTTCAAAACCAGGTTGCATGATTTTAAATAATGGTTCCTTTAGTGATTTATCAGTATCAACAAAATAACTGGTTTCATTTTTCATTTCACCGTTAAGTATAATATCCCCAAGCAATTGATATTTTAAACTGTATGCTTTTTGTTCTGACTTAGGACAAATTGCTTTAAAATCTGACATAAGAACCCGTCCATTTTTCATAACACCACAATTCAAAAACTTACCTGAATTGTATTGATCTGAAATCTGTTGAATATTTTTCTCTAAGGTTAATTCTTGAACTAAGCCGTTCAACGAACTTGGAAAAGCGGTCGCAAATACACCTTCCGTTTCAATCCATTTTGAAAGGTTATTCACTGAAAAGGTATTTTTTTTATATGCGAGAATATAAACTCGTCTACGGCGCTGTGGCATACCATAGTCAGCTGCATTAATTACTTTCCATTCCACAACATAATCCAACGCATTTAACGTAGCAAGCATAATGGCAAAGTCACGACCCCGTTTGTTGGTTGGAGATTTTAAAAGGCGGTCTACATTTTCTAAAAATACAAACGTTGGTTTTTTAACTTTTAAAATTTTATGGATATTCCACCAAAGAACTCCTTTACGCCCTTCAATTCCTTTGGTGTTTACACCTGCAACCGAATAATCTTGACATGGGAATCCACCAACGAGCATGTCGTGATCTGGAATAAGAGAATCAACTTTTTTGTCAGTAAAATCAGGCGATGCAACCGTATTCAAATCATTCGGATAATGCACTGAAGTGGCGGTGTTAGGCCAATTTTTATGATATACTAAGTTAGCCTCCTGTGCTTCACCTGACTTTTTAGAACTCGGCTCCCATTGATTAGACCAAATCACTTTGTACGGTGATTCAAAAGGCATCGTGTAATGGCTTGAGGCACTTTTGTTACCCGTTCCATCTATATCATAACCTTCGAGACCCAAACGAAAACCTCCGACTCCTGCAAACAGCTCAACGACTCTAATTTCTTTCATAAGGTAAAAATAACCATAGCTGAACGTATTTTTTTTACGTTGAAAAGAATTTTATTAACTAAAAATAAACTTTACTTCACTGTTAGAGTAGAGACGTGTTCATTCATCAATTCATCAACAATGGGCACATCCGCTTCCGCCCAGTCTAAGGAAGGCAAGGCGGCTATATCAAGCCAACGGTAAGCCAGGTGTTCTGTGAGTTGGGGTTCTTCGTTCGAGGTACCGCGATAGGTATGCATGGTCAGGTGAAAATCTGGATAGCGGTGTTCTACCACCATCAGCTTTTCTCCCACCACGAAGTCCATGTGGAGCTCTTCCCGAATTTCGCGCACAATGGTTTCTTGCTCCGTTTCGTTAGCCTCTATTTTTCCACCGGGGAATTCCCATTTTTCTGAAATGTACGGGAGTGCGGATTTTCCGCGCTGCACGCAGAGAATTTTTCCATTCCGTTCAATGACAGCCGCTACCACCGTTACGTGTTTCATATGCGTAAAGATAAGGATATTATAAAAGGGATTAATCTACTTTTTTACCGCACCCTTCGATACGCCAGCTAAGGCTGTCTACTCAGGGTGCATAACGTAGCAAAAACTCCCCACTACTTTTTTGGATAAAAAAGTAGCAAAAAATCTCCGCGACGGGTTTTATACGCTGCGATTTACTCCTAAGGCTTGACCATTTCAGTGATCCTTCGGCTTCTTCATGGTGACCTTACGCTCGTTTCCCTCGGTAAGGTCTTGCCCAAGCCTTAGTTCGTCTCTCTTGCTAGTAAAACAGTCGCTCATAAAAAATATAAACTGCTGAAACCGAAACATCCGAACATTGGTTATGGGTGCGGTTCCTGAGCTTGTTCGCCGTAGCGAGGCGAAGGCGGACAGGGAAGGGCCGCTTTAAAATCAATAATAGTTATTTCTGAATATCCTAACGTCTTGATGTCCAAACTTCTTCATGTCCAAACTTCCCACCACAATGAAATCCATTGCGCATCGTTACTTGGACTATCCAACGAATTGCCATGAAAAACGAAATCATTATTTACCAAGCCGATAGCCATTCAGAACGTATTGAAGTAACCCTTGAAAATGAAACGGTTTGGCTTTCTTTAAATCAAATCTCAACATTGTTTGATCGAGATAAATCCGTTATCTCAAAACATTTAAAGAATATCTTCAAAGAAGAGGAACTGATAAAAAATTCAGTTGTTGCATTTTTTGCAATAACTGCTACAGATGGTAAAACATATCAGGTAGAACATTATAATCTTGATGCGATTCTTTCGATAGGATATCGAGTGAATTCAAAACGAGGAACGCAATTTAGGAAATGGGCATCACAACGTTTAACCGACTACTTGCTCAAAGGATACGCCATCAACAACCGCATGAATCGTTTTGAAAATCAACTTGAAGGACTTACTAATCAAGTGTATCAAATTGAAGTGCAAATTAAAACGAAAGACCTCCCTGCACAAGGAATCTTTATGGAAAAGACTTGGGGACCGTTTCCCCTACTTTTTTACCGCACCCTTCGATACGCCCTTTGGTCTACTCAGGGTGCATAACGTACAAAAACTCCCCACTACTTTTTTATCCAAAAAGTAGGAAAAAATCTCCGCGACGGGTTTTATACGCTGCGATTTACTCCTAAGGCTTGACCATTTCAGTGATCCTTCGGCTTCTTCATGGTGACCTTACGTTCGTTGCCCTCGGTAAGGTCTTGCCCAAGCCTTAGTTCGTCTCTCTTGCTAGTAAAACAGTCGCTCATAAAAAATATAAACTGCTGAAACCGAAACATCCGAACATTGGTTATGGGTGCGGTCCCTGAGCTTGTCCACCTTCGCCTCGCTACTGCGGACAAGATAAGGGCCGCTTTAAAATCAATAATAGTTATTTCTGAATATCCTAACGTCTTAATGTCCAAACGTCTTAATGTCCAAACATCCAAATATTGCCTACAATCCCGTTAGAAATTCACCATACAGATCATTGAAGGAAAGTCCTGCGGCTGTTCTTTTTTTGGAGAGTTGCTTAAATTCAACAAGAGCCCAAAGCACAAACTCCATATGGAACGGAAGATCGGCTTTAGTTACTTTCGGACAATAATGCTGTACCAATTTCTGCAAGGGTTTTATAGCTAACAAAGTTTTTAGGTGTACTTTCTCTGGTGCTTCTTCCAACAATTCCATTTCATCGGCATCAAAAAACCACTGCAACACCTCGTCATACGCAGTTTCTTGGTCTTGTTTTTTTAATTTTTCGATTTTCGGGAAAGATTGAAGAAACAGTGTTTTCGTTGCCGCACTGATTAAGTGTTCCGCCACAAAGGAGGTTCCCTCCTGCTCTCCTTCGTAAACTAGTTCCATTTTCCCCGTAAGCGATGGAATCATGCCCAGCAAGTCGCTGTAGCGAACCGTCGTTTCCGTTTCATTATTCATCAAGGCTCGTCGTTCCGCCGTACTGATTAAGTTCTCATAGGCTGTAATACTCATTCGTGCACTAACGCCGCTTTTTTGGTCAATATACTCACTCTCACGAGCTTCAAATGCAATTTGCTCTAAGATATCCTTAGCGAGTTCCGGAACATGTACCGTGCATAAGCGTTGGTCTAAGTGCGCTGATTCTTGCTGCGTTATCTGTTTTGCAATTTCAATAGTTGGCGCATAATGGGTTAAGATTTGGGAACCAATTCGATCTTTAAGTGGCGTAACAATGCTGCCTCTATTGGTATAATCCTCTGGATTCGCGGTAAACACAAAATGAACATCGAGCGGCAAACGCAATTTAAACCCGCGAATTTGCACATCACCTTCCTCTAACATGTTAAACAAGGCCACCTGAATTCGTGCTTGTAAGTCAGGTAATTCATTGATTACAAATAAACAACGGTTCGCTCGTGGTATCATTCCAAAATGTATCACACGGTCATCGGCATAACTAAGTTTTAGATTCGCTGCTTTGATGGGGTCTATATCCCCAATTAAATCTGCAATGGTTACGTCTGGAGTAGCTAATTTTTCAAAAAACCGTTCAGAGCGATGCAGCCACGAAATCGGTGTATCATCTCCCTTATCGGCTATCAAATCGCGGGCATAGCGACTGATTGGATGAAAGGGATCATCGTTCATTTCACTGCCGGATACATAGGGAATATATTCGTCCAATAAATTAACCATCAGGCGAGCAATTCTTGTTTTTCCTTGTCCACGCAAACCCAATAAATTGATATTGTGCTTAGAAAGTACAGCACGTTCCAATTGTGGGATTACCGTTTGTTCGTACCCGTGCATCCCTGGAAACGAATTTTTCCCCGCTTGAATATTCAGAATTAAGTTATCGCGTAATTCAGTTTTAATTGTTTTCGATTGGTATCCAGATGCTTTGAGTGCGCCAAAAGTGCTTAGGGAAGTATTCATGTGTTAGTTGATTCGTTTTTTTCTGTTTGTTTCATAATCGTGAAAGATCATTTCTCCAAGACCTTTTAATCCTGTGAAGAATGCTTTTCCTTTGTTCGATGCCGTAAATTCCTCCACAAATGTCATTAAATACGGATCTTGTGCAATCATGAAAGTCGTAATCGGAATGTGCATTTTTCGTGCTTGCGCAGCCATGGTATAGCATTTCTCTACAATGTATTCATCCAAGCCATTGCTGTTTTTGTAATATTGTCCGTCTGGTAAGCGAAGGCAACTCGGTTTACCGTCTGTGATCATGAATATTTGCTTGTTGGTATTCCGTTTTCTGCGTAAGATATCCATAGCCAATTCCAAACCTGCCACCGTATTGGTGTGATATGGTCCTACATTCAAGTATGGGAGATCCTTGATTTTTATCGGCCATGCGTCATCACCAAACACAATAACATCCAAGGTATCTTTCGGATAAGAAGTAGTAATGAGCTCAGCCAAAGCCATGGCCACTTTTTTTGCCGGTGTAATTCGGTCTTCTCCGTACAAGATCATGCTGTGGCTAATATCAATCATTAACACCGTACTCATTTGAGATTTATGGTGCGTATCTTCAACTACTAAATCCTGCTCCGTTAATTTAAACTCGCCAACCCCGTTGTTTATTTGTGCATTCTTTAAACTTTCCGTTACCGAAATGTGCTCCACTGAATCGCCAAATTGAAAATCCCGAAACTCACCCGTTGACTCATCGCCTTGACCACTCTTTTTGGATTTGTGATTTCCCATGCCATTTTTTCGAATCTTTCCAAAAATTTGATCCATAGCTTTCTTGCGAAGTGTACGCTCCGTTTTGGCTGTAATCGACAAACCTCCTTGCTTATTTGGTTGGATTTCTTCCCTTAAATATCCTTTTTTCTTTAGGTCTTCAATGAAATCATCCATGGTATAGTCCTCGGTGGTTAACTTATACTCCTGATCAATAACGTTCATCCATTCCATGGCCTCTTCCATATCTCCTGACGTATGGGTAATAATTTCCATGAACACGTCGAACATGGTTTCGAATGGTGTTTGGTCTGGAGCATCGTAAGGTGTAAAAACGTAACCTGATTTTCGCATGAGAAACTGTATGAAATTGAAACACGAAGTTTACTAAAAAGTTCAAACAATCGCTTGAAATATTAAGCGATTCGGTTAATTTTCGCACCCCATCCTTTTTACCTACCTTTGACATCTAATAGCCAAGCTCCATGAAACGCATCAATCAATACAAAAAATTATTTCAAATCGAAGACCAGATTGAGTTGGGAGCACTTAAATCAACCTACAGAAGCCTCGTAAAACAATGGCATCCTGACAAGTTTCAAGACGGTGATCCGATGCAAGCCGAAGCGGCCATCATGGGCCGAGAAATAACCGATGGCTATCATTTCCTAGTGAGTATTGCCCCAGAAACGATTGAAGCTAACCGTCCGGAATACGAACAAGTGATTATGGAATGTGGGATTGCCGATTACAAACACAAAGGGCTACTGCTTGAAATTACCTTCACCAACGGCGACTGCTACGAGTACTTCGGGGTCAATGCGAATGTCTTCAAAAAATTCATCAACGCAGACAAGCAAGTACGCTTTGCGAAACGCTTTATCTATGATGCTTATCTGTATCGTAAATCTAAAAAAGGCATCTCGGAAGAATAGCACGTTGGGGTTTTATTAATACAAACATTGATGAAAATTTGGGTGCAAAGGTCCCTGAGCTTGTCATGAGCCTATCGAATCATACCGCAGGGCATATGTACCTAGATATCCATTTAGTACCCAGAACCTATAGTCCTATTCTGCTTCATACAATATTCGATAGTTCACTCCATTACCCTCAGTAAGTGGCTTAGCATTTGGCTTACCTAATTCTATGTTAAATCTCCCATCTTTGTACATGGCATCGGCATACTGGGGATATTCTTTTGAAAACGTTGACACCACAAAGGGAATACCAACCGGGTTGCCATTCACGCGGTAATTCTCACAAACCAACTTCAAGTGTGGAAGCTTGTTTACATTAACCCGTTTACCATACAATTCAAAGAAGATATACTGACGTTGACTTAATTCTAGGTTAGTACCTGGAAAGGCTAAAGCTCCACAACTATACGTTTGCTTTTTCTTGTGGTCATAAACCTGCATCTCTACATAACTATGCAAGACGCTATCCAACATCACTGTTTCCTTGGTTTTTTTTAAGGTCAAGGTATATGTTCCTTTCTTCCACGAGAGTCCGTTACGCACCGATACAAAGTCATCTTCGTACCCGCTGCTTTCACAGACCCCTCCCTCTGCTTTTTTCAACGCTAAGGAGGCTCGTGTACCCCAACGAGAGAAGATCATCGCTCTACCCAAAGGAATAAAGCGTCCGCTATTCTCACCTTTAATCACGGAATAATATCCCCCGCACTGTGTTTGAATACCGCTATAAAACTGGGTTCCATTCAACTCCCCCGTTCCAAATGGGGCGATATACAACTGTAAACTATCTGGTACATCTGTCAACACCTTGAGGTCCATAGAAAACGTTTCCATATCATAAACCTGATCGAGCATAAAATCGAAACCAAGCATATGCCAAGGTGGTTTAGCAATAAAGTCTGCGAGGTATTTATTATCTTGGAAATGCCCTGTTCGCCAGGTGCCATCTGTAAAAAATTGCGTACCTATGCCACTCATTTGACCCAATTCTATTTCTCCGTAATAACTACTTCCATCAGAGAAGGTTAAGGACCCAAGCTTGGCCGTTGGCTCCATCGGATTTTCTTCTTGTGCGTGCATAGGAACCCAGTGGAACACTAACAGCAACAAAACTAAAAAGCAAAGTGATTTTAAACGGTTCATACGTTCTAAAGATTAAAGGTTAATTACTTATTTTTCAATTTGTTTCTGAGTAAGCATATACCCATCGCTTTCAAATAAATCGAAGGTCACATTTTTACATTCCAAAAAGCAACTGGTGTAACGACCAAACGAGTTTTTTCGCACATAGGTAACTATAGCTAATTCCTCATCGTTTTCGTGTAAAAAACTTGAAAAAATAGGTGCATCTAAGCTATACTCAACGGATGTTTTACTGGTATCGATCCCATTTAGATCAAGCATCACTTTATGAAAATAAATAGCTTCTTCTTTGGTTCTAAAGGTGGCAGTATGACTATATTCAATCGGCCAATCATCCACCTTACTGCTGTGATATTTACCTTTTACTTGAATTTGTTGTGCAATGCACTGCGGATAGAAAAAGGCACTTCCAAGAAGGAAGATGCATGCGATCCATAACTTGCCATTTCTGGATTGATTTCTTACTGTTTTCATGATTAAAAGATTGTATGCCTAATGGCGGTTAAACAATAAAATCATTCAGAATAAACTGGCTTAGCATATTCTTTTGAGCGGCGCCCCTCATCATTTTTCCACCGTGCCCTGCCAGGTCGGTTGGCTTCTGTAAACACAGAAATTCTGGATGATTATACCCCAACAACGAGGTCAGGTATATTGGTTACAAAAAAAGGACAATAACTTAATTAGCTATCGAATCAAGCTCCTATCGAGGCTTTTCGATACAGGGTAGCCATAAGCACCACATGCGGGAAACTGAGTGCCGCAAGAAATATGAAAACTTGGCCCCATGTGAACGATCCAAAATAGGCATTTAGTCCAAACAACAAACAAGCACCTATAGTAAAAGGCAATGCCTGAATCCAACGTTGCATATCCGATTCGGAATTCAATTCTTGCAACTTCTTCCAACCATGGAAACTGTGCTGAAAAATAAAGAAAACAGCGAAAGCCGGTATCAAGGGAAGGACACTCAAAATCAAGAGCGACAGCACACTGGTTATCATGAATCGATTTCTTTTCCATCCAATAAAAAAGGCACCACCGAATAGAATCCACCACATGCCAAAAGAATTAAATACATCCAAATCAAAAGGTATAGACACCTTCATTTCACGTAAAATCATGACTGTCTCTTGGAGATGAGTAGCAAGTATACCGCCCAAAACAAAACAGCCCCAGAGCAATGCCATCCCCGATCTTCCCAAGCGCCAATGTGCAAAATCAGCCTCCCCAAAATGCCACATGGAATAACCAAGAAAAAGGAGTAATCCACCCCACGGATTTAGCGAAAAAACCCCAAGAATCAAGGCACCTAGCGCAAGGTATATCAACACATAACGTAGCATATTCCAACCCCATGGTTTTTTTAAAGCATGAAGGTGATCCAGGGCGCCATGTGGAATTCCAAGGACTAACATTCCAATTCCCAATATCCCATAAACCAAGGGCATCTGTCCGACCGCTTGTAGTAAAAGGACCATACAGCTGATCAGCAGCATTGGGGTCAAGCCATGCAAAACCTTGGAGCTCCTCCAAACCATATCCTTCACGGCGGCACCAACAAAAAGTCCGAACGGTAGGCTTTTTAAGATTTGAAGGTCTTCACGAAAGGTGCTGCGCTCATCTAAAAATTTAAACACCTGGGTCGCAGCATTTTGCTTAAACAATTGGGTAAATATGCGTGCTCCTTGCGCTGGTTGATCGCGAAGTAATTGAAGCAACAGGCGATCGTAATAAGCAAAGCGCGTTTTTCTACATTGAATGGGTTCACTGTTCGATTTGATTCCCTGAACCACCTGCTTTGCAAAAGTCAAGGACCGTTCAAACGAATAGCCTGTGCTCGGTTTCAACATGCCCGCGCGCTCCCCTGTATTAATCCACGTACTGCTGGATGTATTCACCGAAATGGAATGGCTAAACATTGGGATTACGCCCTTTTCTTTGTCTTCAATCGAATAAGGTATCGAATGCTGGGTTAAATAGCTTAACAAAGCCTGCTCTGCACGTTCTGAAGGAAGTAACTCTTCGCCAAACCGAGTAATTTCCACTAAGGCGCGATGTGCATCGAAAGGCAGAACGTACATAAACTGGGTAGCTCCTTCTTGCTGCACATTAAAATCCATCATCGTAAAGCAATCTGCATCAAACACCGGAAGATCGGATTTAATTTCCCACCCATAAAAACTTTGAAACAAGCGTGTTTCACTTGCATTTGGCTTAACATAACTTGGTGGACGGTTATCAAAAACTAAGGACGCGGTAAGCTGCTCCCCAAAGATTGTTAATTGTGCGTTTTCGCCAACCGTTGCAGGGATTCCATCATACTTAGTTTGAATGATTCGAGCGTTTTCTCGCGCAAGAAGCGATTGAACGTTTTCACTCAAGGTTCTTCCAGAAATGCGATAGTAACGAAGCGAATCTAAGGATTGAACTTTTTCCCCGACATGCACTTTACTCCACTGAGTTTCAACCAGCGTTGATAAGAAGCATGAATTCACCCGTTCCGGTTCCATCCAAAAACAAAAGGTCCGATCATTTTTTATAATCTGGTTTGGTTCAATGACCAAGATGCGTTTATTGGTAAACATCCCTTCAGCCTCTAACTGAAGTAACATTAGGCCGTTTCCGCAACCCAGTCCAAGAAAAACATAATCATATTGGATAGAATCGGACAAGGTCATGCATGGTTAGGTTATTTGATATAGTAGTAAAATCATAACCCAAAACAATTCAATTTGTTTATGAACGAGTAAAATTGTAACCAAATAAAAAAAAACAATTACTTTCATATTGTATTTCGAACCTTGAATGGTACCAACCGAGTGAAGACACCACGGTGGTAAAACGATACGGACTGTAAAGTCAAAAAAAACGTTGGTTTCCAATTAAATCGAAATGCAAATAAGTTTATTCACGTTTAAATTTTATTTGTATGAAAAAACAAGTGATTGTTTGGTTAAAAAATGGCATGATTGCCAAAATGAATGCGCAGGTTATTGCTGCAACGATTCACCAGGTTACCTTTCCAAGTACCACCGTAGATTTACCGCTACTGATTGAAGTAAGCCATCATGGATTAACCACCCTAATCGACCTGAGCGGATTCAAGGATTGTGTGGTGCTTCAATTCGGGGAAGACCGTTATTTCACAGGGGCGACCTATTGTCAGAACCGTAACACCGGAGCCTTCATGATTCTATCGCAGGCTAGGTTTATTGTCTTAATGCCGCTTCCACTTCCCTTTCCGTTAGAGGAAACAGAAGAACTCATGATTAAAGAAATCGAAGCATGAGTTCCCAGGATGTATTTCCCCTGAGCGCAGATAAACGCGCTCAGGGGTATGGTGTCTTTCCTTATGTGATTTTGCGACTACACGGCGGTGTGTATATGCAATTTCCGATACATTTCTATGAAGAAAACAATCCAGAGAAACCAGGCTTACGCGTTCGGGTAGATTCCCTCACCAATGGGAAACAAAATTTCAGCAGCTTGTTTAATGTAGTTCGGCAATTCCATCAGCAAATCAATCCAGTAGAGGCAAAAGCATTAAAAATGTGTTTAGTACTTGCACCCTTTGTGGCATATTTCTTTGAGGACAATGCGTTCACCTTTTCAGATGAAATACCCGAAGGGGGGAGTTTAATTGATGCCAACTATAAGGTGCTCGCCTTAAATTCAGCCCACTTTGTAACCGATTAACCATCAGCAACGGGCTGTAAATTCAAAATAAATGTTAGAATCCAATTAAATAAAAACATGTGTTTCCCATGATGTATTTCCCTAGGCACAGAACACGCAATCAGGGATACAGAGCCTTTACTTATGTAATTTTAAGACTACACTTATTACTTTTTTAATTCTACCTTGAATTTATACTCCGCCGAGGTTAGTTTCTTTTTAGAAACGATTAAGATTCCTCCACTAGAAAATGAGAATAAGGAAACAATCGAAGCTATTTGCGAATTGGAATAGTAGGAACTAGAATTAGATGACAATAAATCAAATAAAATCCCCGCAGTATAATTAACCAAAGCAACTACCCCTGAAATCATACCTTGAATTATTAAAAGTGCACCTACTAAAAATCTTCCATGTTTCGCGAAAATTAGTTGATCTATATCGTTTACCAGTACTTTCTTATTACCTACAAGAATGGTTGAATCATTAACTATTTTCCAGTGCCCCTTATATTTCATCGAATCTACCTGAACGATAATTTTTGTATCATGTTGAATGACCTGAGTTTTTAACGCTGTATTTTTCGGAATGGCTTCGATTCTTGAATGTTGACAGAAAAATGCATTACTTAAAAAACATACAAATAACAGTTGGATAATTGGTTTCATACTACTGATTATTAATTTGAATTTTTTCTAAGTTATATAAAACTTATACATGGCTGAAATCGATCTTTACAAGTATGAATTTCACACTTGTTTAATACGCAAATAAGTAAGATGATATAATAGCTAAGGTTAAATGTAGAGAGATATCACTTAACTTGTGCTTAGTCTGCAAATTCTTAATGTCGCCTCCTATACTTTCCTCGGGTGTGATAATAATATCGTGAACGCATTCGATTTCGGACCGCATGCTTATTGGTACTATATTTTTTACGGACAAACCCTTTTCTAATTTGTCCGGTTCTGGTAACAGTTGGTTTTACATAGGTACCGGATGAATTATCTGACTTTTTAAATTCACAGGCACCAAGAATGGAAAACGATACACCGAAGAGCACTATGATGGGGAGATATTTTGTAAGATTCACGTCCCGAAAATAAACGTTATTTATATTCAAAAAGAAAACCAGACCTTAATTGTCAGAGGAATTCGATTCATGGGACCCATTGAACGATTCGTTTAACTGTTCCGTCTGAATATACCTGCAGTACTACCTGATTTTGTTTTTCCGAAATTGGTCTGCCCAACACATCATACTTACCAAGTAAGGTTTTTCCTGAACCCGAAATCGTATTAACACCCAACATTGGCGCATAAACCCAGGCTTGATTCAACCTGTTATTAGTTTCATCTATTCCTGTGGCATAGTACATCGATTCTTGGGTAGTTAAACAAACTCCACCGCGCCGGCCCAACGCTGGAATGCCAGGAAGAGCAATCCATTCGTTGCCGATTTCATTGAATTTCCACAAATCATTATGCGAATTTCCTAAACTATCAATACCAAAACAGGCATAAATACCATCATTCAAGGCAAACAAGGCCGCATGACTTCGTCCGAGGCTAGGGAATGAAGGCAAGGACTCCCATTGATTGGTGATTGGATCGAACGAATAAAATCCTTGCTGAAATTGATTGTTCTCATCCCGACCAAACAACATAAATCCTTTTCCATTGTGTGCACACGCTGAAGCCCTCCACAAGGGACCAAATGGAAAATTCGCTTCTTGTATCCACGCAGAAGTTACTGCATCATACGACCAGACCTCATCTGTTGCAGCACCCAAGGCATGCTTACCGCCCACAAGATATAACCTATCGTTCAAGACAAAAGATGCAGATCCAGAACGACCAAACGAAGGTAAACTATCGCTGATCAACCAGGAGTCGGAAGACGGATCATAGCGCCACATATCATTCAAATAGTCGCTTCCATTATATCCACCGAACACATAACCCGAAGCGTTTAAGGTAAACCCAGCAGCATATTGTCGTTCAGCTCCAGAGGGAAGTGACGCTGCGCTTATCCATTGATTTGTGGCACTTTGGTAGCGATAAAAATCTGACAAGGCCGACCACCATGGACTTAACCCAGTACCAATAAATAGATCGTCTCCAATGACAAACCCGGTCGCATCATCACGTTCTACACCGGGAAATGACGAAAGCACCTGCCAATCTTGCGCATTCAAGCAAGACCAACAGCAAACAATTAAAAAGTAAACGCGTATATTTTTCATGAATTCGGTATCGTTAATCGACCGATTTTATTGCCTTAGTTCTAATTATTGGCAGCTTAGGCTTTTCGAACGAATTCTGACTTGAGTGCCATGGCACCAAACCCTTCTATTTTACAATCTATGTTGTGATCACCATCGGTTAGGCGTATGTTTTTAACTTTTGTTCCGGCCTTTACGGATTTCGGCGCGCCTTTAACCGGAAGGTCTTTAATTACAATTACGGAATCACCAGTTATCAAGCGAACACCGTTTGAATCCATTACCATGAGTTCATCCGTATCATCCCCTTCGGTTACTGTCCATATATAGGAACATTCTGGGCAGGTATACTCATTTTCGCCACTTTCATATCCATACGGACATTGACAAAATGGACATTCTTTCATTTCTTCACTCATGGTAACTTATTTTGGTAAAGCTAAAAAATTATTAAGAAGTGGAATTACCTTACGTTAAGGTTAGCCGTCCAGAGGGAAGCTCTACCCTGATCTAAACGAACCCAAACGGGTACAATGTGCCCCTTAACAGCAGCAATTGAGATGTAGTCTCCAAAAAAGACCTTAGCGGTTGGAACAAAAGGTTTTGCTGAAATACATTGTTGCTCAAAGCGCTTCCCTCCATCTTGGGATTTCACCCAAACCACCTGCGTTTCATTGGATTGTTTCGCAGTTGAACGGTCATAAAATAAGAAATGAAGGGTCCCGTCGGATTGATCGATCGTGAATGTCGACATAAATTGATGTGTCTGGGTTTTGTCTTGATTTACACGAATCGGTTTAGACCAATTTTTCCCTTCATCTTGGGATTTCGTTAGCCAAACATCGGTATCCTTTACTCCATTTCGTTGGTCACTCCAACTGAGGTAAAGGGTCCCTTGGTGTTTTCCTTGACTGCGATCTACATTCAATACGGGTAAGCCATTGCACCTAAAAATACCAGGTATCTTAAAGTCCCAGCCGCCGGGCTGTTGCATTAAGCAGCGCTCTACAGGCAACCACGTGTCACCCCCATCCGAAGATTGTTGCAACATAAGGCCTTTGGGTCCGGTCCATGTCACGTATAGTTGTCCATTCACCCCTACCACAGGAACCGCACCTTCTACCGTTTTATCGCCATCTAAACAATCGCCATTGTAAAAAGAGATAATCTTAGGATTGGCCCAAGTTAATCCCCGATCCATCGATTTACTAAACATAATCCGAGAGGAATCCATAAAATTTTTGGAATCGTATTTATCAAACTGCGTCCATGTCATATAAATTACGCCTGTATTTGGGTCAATATCTATCCAGTGCTTATCCTGTGCTTTTCTGCCAAAGGGTTTGGGAAACGAACCCTCAGAAAAAGCGTTTACATCTGAAAAATTATCGGTATACTGACATACAATGCGATCAATCCAATACCCTTTTGGATAATTGGATAAATGGAAATAATACAATCTTCCTTTAGCATCAAATTGCAACACCGGATCACCATAGACACCGTATAGACTTTTTAGGGTGTCGCTTTTCCAATGAATGCCACCATCCGTAGAAAAATAGTAATCATCCAAAACGGCCCCAACTGCCACTTCCTTTGTATTCAGGGGATTTATGGCCACCGAAGGCTCAACCGGATTATGGTTAATTGGGCTAATTCGGTAATTGGTAAATTGACCGAAAGTTAGTACGTAATTAACGCAACCAATAATTATAAAGAGGCAACGATGCATCGGTATGTCGGTTTGTAAATATGAACGTAGACCTTTTTTGTCCTGTAATTTTAACGATCACTTTTCGCATCAATTTATCTCTTGATATGGTCAATTCAAACTCATCACCAACCGCAGCTCCATTCATTAAGGCATCCAGCATCGATTTGTCTACTCGGTAGTTCATGCACGCAATGATTTCATCATTTACGCTCAACCCAGCGTCTTCCGCGGATGAATTTGCTCGAATGCTTTTGATGATTACTTTACCGCCCTCTTCAGCCACATTGGCTCCAAAAACAGGTTTAACTCCGCCTATATCGCTGACGTCTACCCCAAGCGGTAAAAAATACATGGAATACGGTATGACTTCTGTTCCATCTATATACTTAAGGAAGAATTCCGTCATGTCTTGTCCCGTATGTTTTGTAAGGCACGCTTTAAATTCTGCATCCGTAAAACCACGTTTTTTAGCTACGTAATAGGTTTGATATAAATCTTGCATTAAATGATCTAAGCATTCCTTTCCATTCGAATGTTTAATAATCATGACATCCAATACCGAGGCGATAATCATTCCACGTGAATAATACGTCATGGTTGTATTGCTACTATTTTCATTTGGTCGATATGCCTTAATCCACGCATCAAAACTCGCATGCGCCACGGGTTGAACTCTTGCACCAACGCTAGACTCCACATAATTAACAGCAATTTGAATTTTCTTAGCCATTTCCTCCTGGGAATAAAAACCACAACGACGCAAGATTAGTTCGTCATAATACGAAGTAAACCCTTCCATTACCCATAAGTAATTAGTGTATACTTCTTGATCGTAATTAAATGGTCCAAGTTCGATGGGGCGAATGCGCTTTACATTCCACAAATGAAAATACTCGTGAGCCACGAGGTTTAAAAAATTGATGTAATTACTTCCGTCGTAGGTCCATCGATCAACACTTAAAACACTGCTGTTGCAATGTTCTAGACCGCCATCACCACCAACTACATTATGCACAATAAATACATAGCGCTTGTTTGGATTCACACCAACGACCTTGGTCTCTTCTTCAACAATTTTAGCCATGTCCTCCTTTAGGCGTTCCGGGTCAAAATTACCTTCACCGTACATCGCAACGGTATGTTTCACTCCTGCCGCTTCAAAATCAAATTCATATTGATTTCCGATTTCAATCGGACAATCCACTAATTGATCATAATTGTCAAACGTAAAGGTTTGATTATTCCCTTGTTTAACATCAGATTTTTGAGTTAATCCGGTAGAGATTCGTTTGAAGGACGAGTGCGGTTGAACTAACAATTCACCACCCGTTTCTTTGTGGCCGTCTAAATACATAAACATGCTCGGTCCACTCACAAAGCCATGCGTTTCATCTAAAAAAGAGGTGCGAACACTTAGCTCAAAGGCATATACTTCATACTTCACTACAAATGCAGTTTGTCCTTTCAAATCAATTTCCCAAGCGTTCTTTGTTTTTTTTGTTATTGGAAGCACGGCCCCTTGAAGTGAATAGGCTTTTACTTGATTTAAATGGCGTGAAAATTCGCGCACCAAATAAGAACCCGGTGCCCAAACTGGCAGTTTAACCGTTGCAGTTTTTTGCTTTACTTGTTCCACCTGCATTTCCACTTGAAAATAGTGGTTTTGTGGTCTGGGCATTTTAAGCGAATAGGAAATTTTTGTCCCAAAGGCTGCGGTCTTTAAGGAAAGTATCAATATGGAAAACAGAAAAAAACGAATCATACTACAGCAATTTTTGAGGCCATCAATTTGGCGCGTTCTACATGAAATTCAACAGATTCTGGTCCAAAAGAAAGAGTCACTCCCATTCTTCGGAAAGGACGTGCACTGGGTTTTCCAAAAAGTCTCAGATCCGAAGATGGCGTCGCGGCCGCAGCCTCTATTCCTTTAAATTCAGGCAATCGCTCGATGGATTGTTCAGCTAAAATTACTGCACTTGCACCATTTCGTTGCAACACAATTTCTGGAATTGGCCATCCCAGCACCGCGCGAGCATGCAATTCAAACTCTGAAAAATTCTGAGTATTACCCAAGGTTACCATTCCGGTATCATGAGGTCGTGGAGATAATTCCGAAAAATACGCACCGGAAGGTGTAATGAAAAATTCAACGCCCCACAAGCCGGCGCCTCCCAAGGCTCCAGTTACTTGTGCTGCCATTTCCTTCGCCTCCTCTAAATGTGCAGGATTCATGGGCATAGGTTGCCAACTTTCTTGGTAGTCGCCTCGCTCTTGTCGATGTCCAATTGGAGGGCAAAATAAGGTTGGACCCTGTTTTTGAGTTACTGTAAGCAGCGTAATTTCGTAATCGAACGCAATGAATTCCTCAACAATCACTTCCTTTAAATCACCGCGTGACCCCTCCAGCGCATAGTTCCAAGCCCGTTCAATATCTTCTTGTGTTCTTACCACAGATTGTCCTTTTCCCGAACTGGACATTAAAGGTTTTACCACACAGGGTAAGCCACAAAACGCAACGCCATCTCGAAAATCACTTAAGGTCGTTGCATACTTATATTTTGCGGTTTTTACCCCCAATTCAATGGCGGCCAAATCCCGAATAGCTTTTCGGTTCATGGTGAAATTCGCAGCCTTTGCACTTGGGACAACTTGAATTCCTTGTGATTCATAGGCATAGAAACGCTCCGTACGAATGGCTTCGATTTCAGGCACAATTAAATCTGGAGCATGCTTTGCAACGACGGCATCCAAGGCGGACCCATCCAACATATCAATCACCTCAAATTCATGAGCTACTTGCATGGCAGGAGCTCCTGGATAGCTGTCCACTGCGATCACATATTGACCGTAGCGCTGACAAGCAATTACAAATTCTTTTCCTAATTCACCCGAACCCAAGAGTAAGATTTTCTTCTGCATGACATCAAATTAACATTACATTCATTAATTGTTAATACAAAAGCAGGGATTTGGAACAAAAAACGAAAATTAACGTACCTTTGATTCTCATGTCAGAACGAGAAATCATTGACCAACTTCAATCATTTGATCCCATTTCATTGAAAGAAATGGATCGAGTAAAGCTGATGAATCGCATTGACACCAAATTTGCTTTTGACAAAAATACGCTAATTCAGATACTCCCTAAGCTTACAGAAAATTATTTCTCATTAGAAATCGAGGGGAAACGAGCACTTACTTATGAAAGCTTGTATTTTGACGATGCTGCTTTTAGCCTATTTCACGACCATCACAACCGTCGTGTAAATCGCTATAAATTCAGAATACGGAATTATGTAGAATCAAACTTGTTCTTTTTTGAAATCAAACATAAAATCAAGGGTAGAACAGATAAGCACCGCATTGCAACTGATGGTTTTCATGAGCAGTTAACTGAGAGCGAGTTGAATTTAATACAGACGCATTGTCATAAAACATACGACTTAATTCCTGTCCTTACCAATAAATTCAAGCGAATCACCTTGGTAAGCAAAACGGAAAATGAACGACTTACCTTAGATTTCAATTTAATATTCAACAATACACTAAAAACAGTAGAATTATCAGAGTTGGTTATTGCGGAATTGAAACAATCCAAACTAAACCGAAGATCTGCCTTTTACAGTTTGATGAAATCCATGCAATTAAGACCTTACCGTTTGAGTAAATATTGCATCGGTGCCATTGAATTAATCGGAAGCGAACAATTAAAATACAACCGATTTAAGAAAAAATTAATGTACCTCGAAAAAATAAATAATCATGCTGCTTAACTTCATTACACCGCTTTTAGCAAAGGCCCAGACGGAAATAGCCACCTTTTCTTGGGATTATCAAGACTTAGATGGACTGGGAATTCGATTAGGAATCAACCTATTGGTATTGTATATCATAATACGCCTACTTTATTACCCCAAAGCAAAACGTAAGGACTACCTTTTTACCTATTTTTTAATTGGAATCATCACCTTTTTCCTTTGTTTCGGGCTTAAAAAATTAGACATTGATACCGGAATGGGCTTAGGATTATTTGCCATCTTTGGAATTATCCGCTATAGAACCGATGCCATTGAAATCAAAGAAATGACCTATCTATTCTTAGTCATTGGCTTAAGTGTAGTAAATGCCATGTTAGCCACTGAAGTAGAAAAAGGTATGTATCAAATTAATTTACTGGAATTGGGTGTTATTAACATTACCGTAATCATAGTATTGTATATCATGGAGTATCTTTGGTTGGTAAAACACGAGACACGTAAAATTGTAAATTATGATCGTGTGGATTTAGTTCATCCAGAGAAGCATGAGGAAATGAAAAAAGAACTTGAGGCGAAAACAGGATTAATAATCAATCGATTCGAAATTGGTAAAATTGACTACCTGAACGATACCTGTCAAGTACGAATTTTCTATTACGCTGACAATCAAAGCATATCTAATTACGGGTCAGAATAGCAAATGAATGCTTGGCGATGGATACTTTCACCGTTCGGCCTACTCTATTGGGTCATTACTCGCATTCGCAATGCATGCTATGATGCAGGTGTTTTCACAAGCCATGATATTGAAGGAATTTCCATTTGTATCGGTAATTTAAATGTAGGAGGTTCTGGGAAAAGCCCACTCACCTTATATTTGATGAAGGCGTTTCAATCCACACATACGATTCAAGTGCTTTCTCGAGGATATGGAAGAAAAACAAAAGGTCATATTCAACTTACCCCAGCACATCACGCAGTGGATGTTGGTGATGAACCCTTGATGTATTTCAAACAAAAGAATCCACAGGATGAAATCCATGTTTCCGAAAACAGAAGCGAGGCCATACGGAAGCTTAATAGGGATTCAAATCACATCTTATTGCTAGACGACGCCTTTCAACACCGAAAAGTGCGTGCCGGATTCAGCATCTTGGTTAGTGACTTTAATGCCCCGTTTTTTAATGATTTCATCTTACCTATTGGAAACCTCAGAGAACCCAGAAGAGGTGCCAAACGTGCAGACCTTGTGTTATTTACTAAATGTCCAAGCGAAATTAGCGCGGACACCAAGAAACGGTATACCGAAAAAGCGGCACAGCTTGGCCTTGAGGCTTTTTTTAGCAAAATCGCATATGCTCCCCTGCAATCGATGAATGGAATTCCTCTTTCAGAAGCAACCCATGCCCTTTTGGTAACAGGTATTGCGAATCCCCAGCCTTTAAAAAATCACCTTGAAAAAACCTTTACGGTTAGTCATATTAAATTTTCAGATCACCATGAATTTACACAGGAAGAAATCAAGAAAATTCATAAGAAATTTGATACCTTTGAGGCAACAAAAACAATCATTATAACAACAGAAAAGGACTTCATGCGGCTGAGCGCTATGGAATTGTACCCAGAACTATCAAGGTATCCTTGGTTTATACAACCCATTGAATTATCCATTGATCATGAATCCGAATTTTTAACCTCAATACAAGCATATGTTAGAAAAAATTAAAGAGACTGTCGCCTATCTTGAATCAAGAACAAACGTTAAACCGACCATTGGGATTATTCTAGGCACCGGATTAGGAGGCCTAGTAAAAGAAATCAACGCGATTGATGTAATTCCTTATGAAGAAATCCCAAATTTCCCGGTTTCTACAGTTGAAGGGCATTCAGGGAAACTAATTTTTGGAGAACTTGGGGGAAAACATGTAATTGCGATGCAAGGACGCTTTCATTATTACGAAGGCTACAGCTTACAAGAAGTTACCTTTCCTGTTCGGGTAATGAAACTCTTAGGAATTGAACGCTTGTTCGTAAGTAATGCCTCAGGAGGTGTTAATCCAGACTTTGAAGTAGGCGAAATCATGATCATGAATGATCACATCAACTTATTTCCAGGCAATCCATTAATTGGTAAAAACATCGATGAATTAGGTCCGAGATTCCCAGACATGAGTGTGCCGTATGATCCAAGCATGATTGATCTTGCCTTACATATTGCCAAAGAAAACAGCATTAAAGTGTCTGTTGGATGTTACGCTGGACTTACCGGACCAACGCTTGAAACTCCAGCAGAATATGGCTATGTTCGTGCCATTGGCGCAGATGCGGTTGGTATGTCAACGGTTCCTGAAGTCATAGTTGCGCGTCACATGCAAATCCCATGTTTTGCCATTTCGATTATTACGGATCTTGGTGTACCAGGTAAAATTCAAAATGTTACCCACCAAGATGTAGTTGAAGTGGCGAGTCGCCAAGAACCGAAGATGACTCAAATTATGAAAGAACTCATTGCTCGAATATAACATGATAGACGAAACAGTTCGTGCAAAATACAAGGTAGTCATTGGATTAGAAGTCCATGCGCAAATGCTTACCGCTTCGAAAGCCTATTCTTCGGATGCGAATCGCTATGGAGATGCCCCGAATACCTTAGTTAGCCCCATTACACTTGGTCATCCAGGCACCTTACCCGTGATGAATGAAAAGACGATTGAATATGCGATTCGATTAGGATTAGCGTGTTCTTGTCACATTAGTGAGAAACAACATTTTGCGCGTAAGAATTATTTCTATCCTGATTTACCAAAAGGCTATCAGATTACCCAAGATAAAACCCCAATCTGTACCGGAGGTCAAATCATCATTCGCGATGAGAATGGAAAGGAAAAACCGGTGCGTTTAACGCGAATTCACATGGAAGAAGATGCTGGAAAAAGCATCCATGATATCGATGTATATGACACCCTAGTGGATTTAAACCGTGCAGGAGTCCCATTGCTTGAAATCGTTACTGAACCAGACATTGAAAGTTCACAAGAAGCTTACAATTACTTAACGGAAGTACGAAAGCTAGTTCGGTATTTAGATATTTGTGATGGGAATATGGAAGAAGGTTCTCTTCGCTGCGACGCCAATATTTCAGTTATGCTGAAGGACTCTACGGTTTTCGGAACGAAGGTCGAAGTGAAAAACATGAACTCGATTCGAAATGTACAACGCGCCATTGAATTTGAGATTAACCGTCAAATCGAGACCTTAGAAAACGGTGGTACCCTTTCACAAGAAACTCGAGCATTTGATGCATTAAAAGGGATTACAGTTTCACTCAGAACCAAGGAAGCTGCGAATGATTATCGATATTTCCCAGAACCCGACCTTCCGCCACTTCATATTCATCAAGCAGATATTGATAAGGTTCAGGCAAGTATGCCTCCCCTACCTCGTGCGCTGTTTGAGAAATACACACAGACCTTAAACCTCAGCGAATACGATGCCTCCAACCTGACGGATTCAAAGGCAATCGCGCTTTATTTTGAGGAAGTAATCTTGCATACATCCAATTATAAAGCCGCTGCAAACTGGATTATGGGTGAGGTTAAATCTTATCTCAATGAACAAGGAATAGAAATTGAAGCGTTTCCAATTGATGCAACGCGATTAGCGGGACTTATTAACCTCATCAATGATGGAAAAGTATCCAATACCATTGCTGCGCAACGTATTTTTCCTGTTATGCTTACTTCTTCGGAAACCGCGTTAACCATTGCCGAAAGCCAGGATTTGATTCAAACCACAGATAATTCTGCCGTTGAAGCAGCCATTAAACAAGTACTTGATGCGAACGCCGCTGAAGTAGCACGATACAAAAACGGGGAAAAGCAATTAATTGGTTTCTTTATGGGACAATTTATGAAAGCCTCAGGCGGAAAGGTAGATCCGAAAACTGCTAATCAAGCGTTACGAAACGCCCTAGAACAATGAGAATACCACAAGTAATATTTTTTCTGTTTACGCTTGTATTGCTTGCAGCATGCAAGGATACCACCGACGAACAAGGGAATCCAATTAATCTTTGGATTAGTGGCACCATTAAAGGCGCTGAAGGAATGATGGTATATGTTGAAGCCCCTAGCGAAGACGGGATGATCTCCCTTTTTTCTGGAAAAGTGGACGACCAAGGGAAAATTGAATTAGAAGGAAACATTGCAGGTCTTGGATTCTATCAATTAAGACTCGGAGACAACAAAGAAAATGCAATTCCTATTACCCCACTTCCCAACGATAAATTAATACTTAATACTTCGCTTAACGAGTTTACAGTTAAACCGAATGTATCAGGAGCTCCTTGGACTAAAACTATGAATCAGTACATGGCTAAGCAAGCGGTTTTTCGTGCAGAGCAAATGAAACTTATGGCTAATCAGGGTCAGCTAACAGAGCAAGAATACGCGAAAAACATTATAAATTTCAAAGCACCTTTAGTGAGTTTCGCCAAAAAGGAAATCGATAAAAATCCCTCCAATCCATATAATATTATTCTCACCATGGAACTTTTTCCAATGACGGGATTTGATGGATGGGATGAATCCAATTTGAAAAGTTTCAAAAAGGTCAGTGATTCGTATACCAGCACTTACGGCGTATGTCCTGCCTCCTCAGCCTTAGAGGCTCAATACAGCCAACTTGAAACGGGATACTTACAGTTTGCACAGATTGAAAATGGTGAACTAACAGCGCCAAATTTCGCATTGTTGGATGTTAATGGAAAAGCGGTGAAACTTTCTGACTTCCGAGGGAATTTAGTCTTAATTGATTTTTGGGCATCATGGTGCGGGCCTTGTCGCCAAGAAAGTCCAAATATGGTAAAGCTTTACAATACCTATAAAAACAAAAACTTTACGATATTATCAGTTTCGCTTGACGAAGATCCAGCCAAATGGAAAGAAGCGATACAGCGTGACGGGTTAGTTTGGAAAACGCATGTCAGCGACTTGCGCGGTTGGAAAAGCGGCATGCCTCAACTCTATGGCTTTGATGGTATTCCATTTACAGTACTCGTAAATCCTGAAGGAAAAATAATTGCTAAGGGACTTCGCGGAGCTGCCTTAGTTCAAAAAATAGAATCTTTTTATACTACGAACCAATGAAACATTTCATCATAGCTATTTTTTCGATACTTCTTGTATCCCTTAATTTTGCGCAAACCTCAGTAACGGTAAGTGGTCAATTCTTGAATGCGCCATCAGACTCTGTGTACATTGCAAAATTTACTGGGAAAGGATATATCAACTACCAGGGTACGAAAGCCGATAAACAAGGGAAATTCACCTTAAAAACCACGGTTCCAGCGCCGGATTACTATGTTATTCGTGTAGGTAACTTGCATGCCAATATCATCTTAAGAGATAGTAGTGATATCAAGGTATATGGCGACAAAAAGAACCTAAAAGACATTTGCAATTTTGTTGGATCCGATGAATCACAAGCTATGAACCAATTCGCCGTTCGCATGGAACGCTGGAACATGAAAAAAGACTCGGCTTATAAGGCAATAAATGCAATACCAACTACCGATACGGCTAGTCGACGAAAACTAAACGATTACATGACTCGGGAGTATATTTCGTATATGAATGACCGACAACAATTTGTGGCTAGTAATCAAAATTCAGCGGCTTTGATAGTAGCCCTTGTTTCCTTAGATGTTAATAATGAATTTGATGCGTGGGCATCAATCCTTAACCAGATCGTAATAGGATTCGGACAAAGTCCTACCGTGAAAGAATACGTTAACTATGCAAACAACTTAGCTAAGCAAAAAGAAGAAGAGAAACGACAAGCAGAAAGTGCGGCCTTGTTTGCTCCAGGAAAACCAGCGCCAGATTTCGAAGAATTACTGACAGATCGCAAAACAAACCTCAAACTTTCTGACTTAAAAGGGTCTTACGTCTTAATCGACTTTTGGGCTTCTTGGTGCGGCCCGTGTAGAAAAGAAAACCCGAATGTTGTAAAGACCTACAATAAGTATAAAGACGATGGATTTACCATTGTTAGTGTAAGTTTAGATACGGATAAACAAAAATGGCTCGGCGCGATTCAAGCCGATGGATTAATTTGGCCAAATCATGTGAGTGATCTGGGGGGTTGGAACAGCAAGGTATCCAAGAAATATAACGTATCAAGCATTCCATTTACGGTATTATTAGACAAAGAAGGAAATATCGTTCAAACCAACCTTAGAGGACCAGCCTTAGAAAACAAATTAGCTGAAATTTTTGGTCACTAACCCATGCAAGTCTGTTATTTCGCATCGGATTTTCACTTAGGCGCTCCTACGAAGGAACAATCTAAGATTCGAGAACTCGCCATTGTTAGGTGGTTAGATTATACAGCAACTGATGCAACAGACATTTATTTTGTAGGTGATGTATTTGATTTTTGGTTTGAATATGCTGCTGTAATCCCCAAAGGGTTCTCCCGATTTTTTGGTAAGCTTGCAGAATTAGCCGACCGCGGCATCCAACTTCATTTTTTTTACGGGAACCACGATATGTGGGTAAAGAGCTATTTTACCGAAGAATTTGGAATGAAGATTTATGAAAACCCAATCGAATTAACTCTACATGGGAAGCGTATTTACCTAGGTCATGGCGATGGCTTAGGCCCAGGAGACCGTGGATACAAGCTCATTAAATTATTTTTACGAAGTAAGGTTTGCCAATGGGCATTTGCTCGGATTCATCCTAATTTCGGGATTGGCTTAGCCAATTTTTTTTCCGGAAAAAGTAGAGAAGGATCTAAACACGAACATCAATTTTTGGGTTTCGAGCATGAATGGCTATACCAATTTGCACAAGGCATGCAACAAAAAGACCCGCACGATTATTACATTTTTGGCCATCGACATTTGCCTTATGCCCTACCCATTGAGCAGGGCACGTATTTCAATTTAGGAGAATGGATTCACTATCAAACTTTTATGAAAATTGATTCTGATATTCCACAATATTTTACGTGGGATGGTCAACATGCTCATTCTTATGATCCCCCCTATGGAAAAGGAAAGTAAAGAGTACTCACTTGAAACCCTGCCAATCCTCGTAGAACAACTGCAAACGTTGCTTAAGGAAACCAAGGTACTTGAATTACATGGTGAAATGGGCACTGGCAAAACTACATTAGTTATTGAACTATTGAAAAAAATGGGTGTGCAAGACCCCGAAGGATCGCCAACCTATAGCCTAATTAACGAATACCCGCTCGAAAACGGCTCCAAAATTTACCACATCGATGCCTTTCGCATCAATACGTCGGATGAAGCCTTTGAATTAGGCTTGGACGAATTATTTGAGGAAAATGCGTTCTTTTTTGTAGAATGGGCCGAAAAAATCATTAATTTTCTACCTGAGCGTAGAATTAAACTAACCATAACTACGAATGCTTCGTTAACCAGAACTTATTCTATACCCCATGATCACGGATCCTGAATTACTCAAATCACTTTTACACCAAGGGGCATTCATGCCGCAGGAAGAAATGCTGGAAATCAAACGAAAAAAAGGTCAACTTTTTATTGGTATTCCGAAAGAAACGTCATTTCAAGAACGCCGTGTAGCCTTAGTTCCAGAAGCAGTCTCACTACTCGTTGCTAACGGTCACCGCGTGATGGTTGAAACCGGAGCTGGAGAAGGAACAAATTTCTCAGACACAGAATATAGTGAAGCGGGAGCTGAAATTTCGTACGACAAAAAAGCAGTTTATTCGTGTGATATCATTTTCAAAGTGGCTCCGCCTTCCGAGGAAGAAATTGAATTAATGCCAGGAAATCAAACCTTTATTTCAGCGCTTCAAATTTCAACACAACCAAAAGAAATTTTGCAAAAACTCATGCACAAGAAAACAACCTGTATTGCATGGGATTACATTCGAGATGAAGAGGGCGTATTCTCCGTTGTGCGCACCATGGGTGAAATTGCAGGAAACACCGCAATTCTAGTTGCGGGAGATTTATTGTCTTCGTTTACCCAAGGAAAAGGCATGATGTTGGGGGGCGTTGCTGGTGTTCAACCAACTGAAGTAGTAATTATCGGCGCAGGTACGGTGGGAGAATTTGCAACCCGAGCAGCGCTAGGACTGGGTGCCTCGGTTAAAGTATTTGATAATTCCGTAGCACGTTTACGAAGACTTCAAATCGCTGTTGGGAATCGGGTATTCACCTCGATCATTCAGCCCAAAGTATTAGCTAAAGCCATTCGCCGAGCGGATGTGGCGATTGGAGCACTCAGAGCTCCAATGGGAAGAACTCCATGTGTGGTCTCAGAAGAAATGGTGGAACAAATGAAAGAAGGCTCTGTGGTAGTTGACGTGAGTATCGACCAAGGTGGATGCTTTGAAACGTCCCGAGTTACTAACCACAATGCACCTACCTTTGTTCAGCACGGAGTAGTTCATTATTGCGTTCCAAACATTGCGTCGCGCGTATCTCGAACTGCCTCTTTTGCCCTATCCAATATATTCTCTCCGTTGTTATTAGACATTGGTGAGAAAGGAAGTATAGAAGACATCATTCGCTTCAAGCCTGGCTTTAAGGATGGCGTTTATATGTATAAAGGCGTTTTGACCAATGAAGTACTTGGCCATGTATTCGACCTGAATTACCAACCCATCGATTTATTGCTTCCACGCCTGTGATGATTCCACTTTCGTTTCCTCCCACACCCTTGTCACTTCACAAGGAGGGTGAACAATATAAAGTGCGGTGCCTTATTCGTAAGAAATGGTTAGTTCTTACACCAGAAGAATGGGTCAGACAACATGTAATTGGGTATTTAATTCACGTTAAAAAAATACCATCCGGTAATATATCCGTTGAAAAAGCCTTGACCTATAACCAGCGATTGAAACGATGGGATATCGCAACCTTTGACTCGGAGGGGAATCCAAGTATATTAGTTGAATGCAAGCGCACAACCGTGCCATGTACACCAGAGGTCATGGTCCAAATTAGCGCATATCAAAAAGTTGTTCAAGCTGAAAAACTAATAATAACCAATGGCTTAAGTTGTCATATTTACCACGAGGGAATATGGACTGAAGGAATAGATAAAATTTAAGATCAACTTAATTTAAATTAACACCCCACTGCCCTGTTTTCATTTTAGCATATTCTCGACCGATATAGGCTAATAAAATGCGCATGGAGTCCATAGCCGCATCCGTTTCTGCAGTGATTTCTTGTTTCCTTAACTTCAATTGCAATTTCATATTCATTGCATGAAGACACACTTCAATGGGATGAGCATTCATTAGGGTAGATTTACTAGCAAATTCCTCAATCGAAGGAAGTGCATTTTCGACCAATACCTTATATTTCTCGTCGATCATGATTTCAAGTAAGGTCCGATGCAGGAGTGTTAATTCTGCAAACACCTCCTCCAATTCATAGAGATGTCCTTTTTGTGTTTTTCCTGAACGCTTTAACTCCTTGCAGATGTCTTCATACCACCGTTCATATTGATGCTGGAACGATGGATTCGGTAATATGGAAGGGATTAGTGAGGTTTTTATTCGCTCAAAATCACAATTCATAGTTCGTACAATGTCTTCAATTTGATACATATAGAGCAAGTACTCTATGATGTTCTCTTTTCGTTTTTGTTCTGCAATCAGCATATTATTTCAAATCTTTTTCGATGTTTGCTTGGTTCTCATTCAAAAACCGAATAAAATCAGATGTCACGTTCATTTTTTCGTTGATGAAATTTAATTGTCCCCCAGCGCCATGAATTAATAGGATATCAATGTTGTTTTTCTCGCTATACATTTTACCAAGGGTTTCAATTTTCTTGGTGATGGCCTCTAACTTCTTAACAGATTCCTCCTCAATTTTCGCAGCTTGCGCTTGCTGATATTGCATTAATTCTTGCTCCATGCTTTGCGCTTTTTGTTGAATCTGCATGATTTCATTTTGTGACAACAACCCATTACGGGCTTTTTCATCGTTTCGACGCACGTAATCCTCCAACTCTTTTCCCCTACGTTTCATTTCCGCTTCAAACAATTTTTGTTTTCGGGTTATCACTTGGTCTTCCTTTTTATAATAATCAAAACGTTCCTTTAAACTGTCCTGGTGATAATAAGCAATAACCAAACTTTTGTCATAACGAGTAATTACAGTTGGGGATTTATCTGCTGCGGAATCCTTTTTTTTAGCATCATTACAGGAGAGTAATAAAAATCCTAAACAGCTTGCAAAAAATAATTTCATAACTAAGAGTTTATTTAATGAATTTCTCATAATCTGATCGCATCAAAAGGAATCGCTGCAAGCAAGAAGACCAAAATTCATGGGTTAATTTAGTGTTTAATTCATCTAAGTTTTCTAATTCACTTGTCGGAATTTTAAATACTTGTTCATAGTTATCCAAGGTGATTTTTAATAGATACTTCCCATTGTATTCATGAACTTGTACCAAATAATGACTGTGTGGAATTTCCTTAACTAGACGCATGATACAAAGATAAAAATATCCCTCGTTGCGGTCTAAAAAAAACGGGATGAATACCCTTTTCGAGGTATTTATTTAGAATCATTCTAAAATACCATTTTTGAGGTATTGAATTTGGTGTTACTAGGCAGTTACTTTGCAGAAAAAAAAATCATGCGTTTAATCGTACGTACACTCTTTCTTATTATTGCATTAATTCACACAACCTTTGGTCAAGACAACAACAAAATTACGGCTGACGTATTGGTGAGAACGTACCCACTAAATAAAATTACACCAGATTCAATATATGGAATGCGGATCGTAGCCGGTAAAAAGATGGAGGTAGTTTTATTAAACGGTCGTGAAATGGATTTATCAACAAATAATTACCGTCAAGTATTTCGAAAAACTCCGGGAATTTTTGTTTCTGAGCATGACGCCTCTGGACTTCAAACAAACATTTCTACCCGCGGATTAAGCGCCAACCGTTCTTGGGAATTTAATATGCGTCAAAATGGTTACGACATAGCTGCTGACCCTTCTGGATATGCTGAGGCATATTACACGCCTTCACTCGATGCGGTGGCAAATATCGAAGTTTACAGAGGATCTTCTGCCCTACAATATGGCTCACAATTTGGCGGAATGATTAATTACCAACTAAAAGACCAACTCGGTGAACGTCCAATAACGTATGAAGGTTCCCACACCGCCGGATCGTATGGATTATTCAATAGTTTTAATGCCATCGGTGGAAAAACTGGAAACTGGACCTATTACGGATATATGCACCACCGTCAAGCCCAAGGGTTTAGAGCAAACAGTGAATACTTCACGAATACCTATTACGGTAAAGTAGGATATGGATGGAAGCAAGGAAAATTAACGGTTGAATACAACAACAGTTACTATCTAAGTAAGCAATCGGGGGGGATTCACGACACCATGTTGGCTGAAACACCAGACACCTCAATTCGAAACCGAAATTGGTTTGAACTTCCTTGGAAAATGGCCTCGATTCAGTTGAAACATACATTCAACAACGGATTGAAATTACATGCTACAGTAAATTACCTTCACGGTAACCGGAACAGTGTGGGCTTCCTAAAAGCTATCAACATTGCAGACACCTTCAATACTGCCTTGGGTAGCTTCAACCGAAGGGAGGTTGATAGAGATATTTACAATACACTATCGAGTGAAATCAGATTAAACCAATCCGTTAAGATTGGAAAAAATCAGCACGTATTTACGGGAGGCTTACGCTATTGTTTGAGTGATATTCAGCGCCTACAAAAAGGAATAGGATCCGGTGGAAGTGACTTTGATTTATCAGTAACGCCAGATAATTCCGGAAAAATATACCAACGCGACCTTGACCTACAAACTCAAAACATTGCGCTCTTTACCGAACAGCTGTTTACCATCGGTAAAAAACTCACCCTGGTCCCTGGGTTTAGAGCGGAAACAATACAAGCAAGCATGAGTGGGCGAACAAACCAAGTGCTCGGAGGATACATTAGTGGAATTCAAAAAAACAGAGTTATTCTACTCGGAGGGCTAAGTGGCAAATATATTCTATTGAAAAAGCAGACGGCGAATGCAAGTCTTTACGCTAATGCAAACCAGAATTATCGTCCAGTAATGTACAGTGAACTACTTCCATCATCAACTACAGAAATCGTTGATTCAAACCTAACAGATGTTACGGGCTACAGCTGTGAATTCGGAATCAAAGGCAATCGATTGTTTAGAGGAATAAATTTCACTTACGACGTAAATGCATTTTTTATTCGATACAATAATAAGGTAGGAACCCTTCCTCCGATCGATTTTGGAGCATCATATAAAACTAATATAGGAGACCTAGAATCGAAAGGCATCGAAGTGTTTGCTGAAGCGAGCATGTTCAATCCTTTCTTCAAGCATTCGAAATTTTCAGAACAACTTAATGTATATGTCAGTGGGACCATTCAAGATGCGCGGTACAAACGATGGAACAATCCTTCAATTGCTGGAAATGAAGCAACATCAATTGTTGGTAAAAAAGCAGAATACGCACCCGAACTAATTACACGTGCAGGAATAGAATATAAAGCGGGAATCCTTTCGTTTAGCTATCAATATCAATATACGGCGGCATGCTTTTCCGATGCAGTGAATACCGTTACGCCCAATCAAACTGCAACGATAGGATTAATTCCAGCATACGGCATACATGACCTTGGAATTAGCACCCAATTCTTTGAAAACTATCAATTTAAGGCTGGAGTAAACAATTTATTGAATGAAATCACACCGATTCGACGAAGCGGTGGTTACCCTGGTCCAGGGCTACTAACCAATCAAGGTCGATCAATTTACTTTACCTTAAGTGTAAAAATTTAAGAAGAAATTACATTAATGGTTTGGCCTACTGATTTTTTTCATAAATTCGGCGTGTAAAAACAATTATTAAACGTGTCTAACCTGTTATGATCAGTATTTTCGTAGCCAAACTTGATTTTGGTGTCGACAACGCACAATTGCGTTCGCTCTTTGAGCCATACGGAAAAGTTAACAAAGCCACCGTAGCTACCGATAAAGAAACTGGACGCTCTCGCGGCTTCGGGTTTGTTGAGATGGATGATGAATCCGAAGGAACTGCTGCGATTGAAGCCCTTGATGGCTTTTCTGTAAATGGCAGAACTATCGCTGTTAAAAAAGCCGAAGACCGTGGTGATAACCGCAGCCAAGGACCAAGAACAGACGCACCACGAAGAAACGAGGGGTATCAACCCGAAAATAAAAAACCGGCTTCTGAAGGCTTTGTTCCTACACCATTCGATCCGAATGTATTGGACCCTCGAAAAAAAGTGATTCCTAAGGAAAAAGAAAGAAAACCCGATACAGAGGTAGATCGATCTAAAAAACCGAAAATGGACGCCTATAAAAAAAGCGGAAAAAAAGATCGCTTTTTCGACGATGACGACGATGATGAATTAACAGGAAGTCTGTTTTCGTTCGATGATGAAGATGACGAAGAGTAAATCCCTTTAAATATAAAATGGCCAATCTAGGATTGGCCATTTTTTGTACCTTTGCATTCATGTCGGAAACCTATTCCCACTTTCTTCAACACCCCGTATTTAAAGTTGTTTCTGAACTATGTTCCCAACAAAATATTCCGGCCTTTGTCATTGGCGGATATGTACGTGATGCTTTTTTGGGTAGGCTTTGTAAAGACATTGACATCGTAGTGGTAGGTGATGGCCCTGAATTCGCTTCGCTCGTTGCCGCGAAACTTCGGGTGAAAAATCTATCCATTTACAAGCGATATGGTACCGCTCACTTTAGATACAAAGACTTAGATGTTGAATTTGTAGGGGCTCGTAAAGAATCATACACAGAAGATTCAAGAAAACCATCCACCACTCCTGGAACATTGCGTGATGATCAGCTCAGACGTGATTTTACAATAAACGCTTTGGCGTTCAACTTGAATCAAGAACACTATGGGGAACTTGAAGACCCATTTAATGGACTGGAGGATTTAGAAAAAGAAATACTTCGCACGCCCTTAGATCCAATGGTCACTTATTCGGACGACCCCCTTCGAATGATGCGAGCCATTCGATTTGCGACACAACTCGACTTTAAAATTGCCGGTCCTTCCTTGGAAGCAATTAAACAGCAACCCGATCGAATTGCCATTGTCTCCATGGAGCGTATTGCTACGGAACTTAATAAAATCATGAGTTCCGAGAAACCATCCCGCGGCTTTTATTTGTTAAAAGCAAGTGGATTGCTGCCACATATTTTCCCAGAACTGCTTGCTTTGAGTGGTGTGGAAACAATTAACGGCCATAGCCATAAAGACAATTTTGACCATACCCTTGAGGTGCTGGATAATATTTGTGCGCATACCGACAATGTATGGCTGAGGTGGGCCGCATTATTGCACGACATAGCCAAACCACCAACCAAACGGTATGACCCGCAATCCGGTTGGACCTTTCATGGTCACGAAGAATTAGGTGCTCGAATGGTACCAAGAATATTCAAAAAATTAAAACTCCCACTCGATGGGAAAATGAAATATGTCCAAAAACTCGTTCGCCTTCACCTTCGGCCTATTGCATTAGTCAAGGGATCTGTGACAGATTCAGCCATTCGAAGGTTATTATCTGAAGCCGGAGACGATATTGAGGATTTAATGACACTTTGCAGTGCCGACATAACTTCTAAGAATGAGTTTAAAGTCAAACGATACCGTAAGAATTTCGAATTAGTTGGCGAAAAATTAAAACAAGTAGAAGAGAAGGACCGTATCCGGAATTTTCAACCTCCGGTAAGCGGGGAATACATTATGTCTTATTACGGCATTGGTCCGTGTGCGGAAATTGGGATAATTAAGTCCGCTATAAAAGAAGCAATCCTTGAAGGTAAAATCGAAAACACCTTTGAAGAAGCAGAACAAGAAATGATTGGACTAGCAAAGAACTTAGGACTTGTTCCTGTTACGTCTAAATAAATAACTTTGTAAAAAAAAACACATGCCTGGGTTAAAGTTCAGAGTATTATTAGATTCAGACCATAAAGATGAAGTTTTTCGCGACGTGGTAATTTCTAATGAAAGCAATTTTGAAACGTTCTATCACGCCATTATGTCGGCGTTTGAATTTAAGGGTGATCAAATGGCAAGCTTTTATGTATCCAACGATGAATGGGACAAGGGTCATGAAATAAACCTGATGGATATGTCCTACGACGATGATGCGTTGGATACTCCATCCAATGTAATGAATAAAGCCATCTTAAAAGATTTTGTAGAAGAGCCAGACCAAAAATTCATTCTTGTCTACGATTTCATGCGCATGTGGATTTTTCTGATTGAACTTATAGGTTATGAAGCTGAAAGTCCAAAGGAAGCGCTCACTGTACTTGAGGTTGGAAAAGCGCCGAAAGAGAATTCCAAAGAAGCCTTAGAGGAAGACTTTTTTGCCAGCGGCGGAGGGTCTGAGATTCAGGGAGATGGAGCGGAAGACGATGACTATGGGTTTAATGATTATGACGATGATTACAACGAAGAGGATTTTAGTGATTTTAATGAATTCGAATATTAATGGCCACTCATGACCCAATTGGCTTAGCCATAAAAGACTATCTAAAAACAAAAAAACCGGCCGACATTATTGTTACGGCAGATTTATGCGATGATGATATTATTCCGGTTGAAGTACTTTTTAGAACCTTCGAAGAGATGCCTGCATTGGAACAACATGCCATGTCTTTATCGAAAGGAAGAATTCTAGATGTCGGTGCAGGAGCAGGTCCACACAGTATATACCTGAGTGAATTAGGCAACAGCGTTAGCGCAATTGATACCTCTCCAGGCGCCGTAAGTTACCTCAAGTCGATTAATATTGATGCCCGTTGCATAGACATCCTCGACCTGAAAGGTGAAACATACGATACCATCCTGTTATTAATGAATGGCATCGGAATAGCCGGAACCAAAGGCAAACTTCCCACCTTTCTAAAGCACCTTAAAACCTTACTAAACCCAGGAGGGCAAATCTTGTGTGATTCTTCTGATGTAGCCTTCTTATATGAAGAAGAGGATGGATCATATTGGATGGATTTAAACGCGGAATATTACGGGAATTTCAAATTTCAATTACATTATAAAAAAGAATCTACTGAGATTTTTGATTGGTTATATATTGATTACGACAACCTACATGACATTGCAAGTTCTGTCGGATTCAAATGTAAACGAATCGAAATCGATGAACATCATTTTTTAGCGCAATTAACCTTGCAATGAATTAAAACACAATGTGTATTTTTGTGAACAATTAAAAGCATAACAATGAGTGTACTGGTAAACAAATCGTCTAAAGTTATAGTTCAAGGTTTTACAGGCAGCGAAGGAACCTTCCACGCAGGTCAAATGATTGAATATGGTACTAATGTAGTTGGTGGAGTAACTCCTGGTAAAGGGGGAACAAGCCATTTAGACAGACCAGTATTTAATACGGTTAGTGATGCAGTAACAGCGACAGGTGCTGACGTATCCATTATTTTTGTACCGCCTGCCTTTGCAGCAGATGCCATTATGGAAGCCGCTGAAGCTGGGATTAAAGTGATCGTATGCATCACCGAAGGTATTCCAGTAAAAGATATGGTGAATGCTAAAGAATACATTAAAGCATTTGATTGTCGCTTGATTGGACCGAATTGCCCGGGAGTAATTACTGCGGGTGAGGCGAAAGTTGGAATTATGCCAGGATTTGTATTTAAAACTGGAAAAATTGGAATTGTTTCAAAATCAGGAACGCTTACCTATGAGGCAGCTGATCAAGTAGCGAAAGCAGGACTTGGAATCACTACAGCCATTGGTATTGGTGGAGACCCAATCATTGGAACTACTACTAAAGAAGCCGTTGAATTATTGATGAACGATCCCGAAACTGAAGGAATTGTAATGATTGGTGAAATTGGTGGGAACTTGGAAGCCATTGCCGCACGTTGGATTAAAGAACATGGAACGAAACCCGTAGTTGGTTTCATTGCAGGTGAAACTGCTCCGAAAGGAAGAACCATGGGTCATGCCGGTGCTATTGTTGGCGGAATGGATGACACAGCGGAAGCAAAAAAACGAATCATGCGTGAATGTGGTATTCATGTGGTAGATTCTCCAGCGCATATCGGTATTAAAATGGCCGAAGTAATGGGTGTAACTGCATAGCAAATAATATACCTAACATAATTTTGGAATTAATTCCAAAACTCCCAAACCAACCCTACCTGTAATTGCCAACTTGGTATTGGCAGATGTTCATACAATGGCTGAGCCGCATTCATCCATAAGGAACCTAAATTTGCTCCGGAAACAAAAAACCGAAAGGTTTTTACCTTGAATCCTATCGTGGCAGAAAGGTTATGGTATGAATTATCAACTGTCCCTGTTGGGGTTAAATTCACCTGTGATAGCATAGGAACTAAAGAAAGAGGCAGATACCGATTATAAAATTGATAACTTACTTTTGAAAATAAATACAAATTCTTGGATTTAGTAATGAACCCGTTGTAGCCGACACTTGCCCCTGTGATTATCGAAGGAAATACCGGATTTTCCATCACTAAATAACGCACATTGGGACTGACAGAAAATCCCCGGAAGGACTTAGATAAGGACACCGCACCTTGAATTAAGCGCTTAGTTGAATTTTCGGTGGATGCATCCCATTGTTGATTTTGAAATTGATACACCCCCTGCGTAGACAACCCTTTAACTTGAAGCTCATAATCTAATCCGAAAAGGGTACCATTCAAGGAGGCATTTACCTGAATTAAGCGTTGTAATTCTGGAGTAGCTAATTGGTAATTCAAGGTATTTCCATAGTAAAAACGTTGATAAACATCCGGTGCTAAACTCCCCTGAAAACAACTCACGCGGAGCTGGTGGTTTTTAAAAATATTTCCTTTGGCAGTCAACTCAAAACGCGTCGCTCCAAATGCTCCGATTAGTCGATGGTCAACGCTAGCACCCAATTTCCATGAAGAGATCACATAATTTAGTTCACTACGAAAACCCAACTCTAAGGTGTCATGCTGAAATCCAGCCATTCGCATTCTCCAATATTCTCCGAGCAGCATTGAATTTACAGAAAACCCTTTATTAGAAAGTGATAAACCCACCCGATTAAGTGTACTCACTAATTCAAATCGATCTACGGTTGATGTTGAATCATAAAAGATCGTGTTATATAAGCCCGCCAAGGTGTCTTGTTCAGCATACAATCTTTTCGTTGAGGAAAGATTGCTTTGTTGAATTAAGCCAAAAAAGCGGCTTGAATCTTTCAAGAAATTAAAAGATTGCAGCATTGAAATTCGTTGGATTCTTAAGTTGGAACTGCAACTATCTTTACGTACGGGAAGCAAGGTCAATGGAAAACTTCCAGCTAATGAATCAACCTGAATACCCCCGGAAAATTGCCGATTATCAACCAAGCCTTCGAAGGTTAATTTAGTTTGATATCGCTTAGATAGTTTCGCAACATCAAAGCGATAATCTCGATGTTTCCATGCATTGTTTCGAACAAACCCATTTGCCCCATGCCCCATGTAATGAACATTCAATAACCACCCATATTTAAACGCTTGCGCATAAGAAAACTTCAGGTGTTGGCTGCCTTGGGTTCCAAATGCATAGGCGAAACCCAATAAAGGCAAGGCGGTGAAACGCAGGGGTTGATCCGATAAGGTAAGCGGATGCATCAGTCCCCCCGAAGGACGATACACCTTGAAAGGGTCCATAAAAACCCCACCTTGCAAGCAAAGAGAAGGAACGGTAGCATAACTTGATTGCGTAAACGCTTCAATGGAATCAACAGTACTTAAAAACGATGTATTGGGCAAAATGGTGTCTACTGCAAGCCCTTGAGCCAAAGAACTGAGCCCAAAAAACAACATAAAACATGCAATAAGCGCATGGATTTTCATAAAACAAAGATACAAAAAAAGGGGGCTTATGCCCCCGAAATAATAAGACTTATTCAGTATCAGCTTATGCTAACGAATTCACGTGAACCTGAAGACCAGACTTTAAGTTCGATGCCTTGTTTTTGTGAATTACATTTCGTTTCGCTAGTTTGTCCAACATTGCTGCAACGGTTGGAAACAAAGTAGCTGCTTCTGCTTTATTTGTTAATCCACGTAATTTACGAACAGCGTTACGCGCAGTTTTGTGTTGATATTTGTTCAACGTGCGCTTTGCTTCGTTCGAACGGATTCTTTTAATTGCCGATTTGTGGTTTGCCATAGCTTAAATTTAATAACATTTTTTTTTGCAGCCCATAGGAGAATCGAACTCCTGTTTCCAGGATGAAAACCTGGCGTCCTGACCACTAGACGAATGGGCCAATTACTTGGCAGCCCATAGGAGAATCGAACTCCTGTTTCCAGGATGAAAACCTGGCGTCCTGACCACTAGACGAATGGGCCAATAAAAAATACCCCCAATTTGGGAGTGCAAATATAAGGCTAAAAACCATACAGGCAAAGCCTTGAATCGATTTTTTTAAGAAATATCCGTATCCTCAGATTTCATCTTGAACCCAAGCCGTTTTCCGGTCTGTAATTTCAAGGTTTCTCCCATGTAATGCATCTGATTCACAGAGATCTCATCTTGTATTTCATACGGCGGGATATAAAGATCAAATGACAGGGCATAAGCAAAGGTCATTTGCACGACCAAGGCGCAAATATCATCATTCCATTGATGGCGCTCCGTATCTCTAAATATTCCTGAAAGTTGAGTTCTACCTTCAATGAAAAAGTGTTTCTCGTGATTAATAAACAAGCGAGAAATTAAGTATCCTGAATCATCTAGGCGATTTTGAATTAAGGATTCGGCCAAAAAGTTATAGACATAAATCACCCCAAAATAGCCTCGTTGTTCATTCTGTTGAAAATACCCTGTACCCCACAATGGATTATGATCAGGAAGACGAAACACATTATGATGTAAAGAAAACACCAACACATCACTCCCGATGTATACGTGAATTTCATAATCTCCTCGTTCCTTGTAATGCAAACGAACACGTTCATCTGAAACAATAGCTCTCAAGGCTTGCAATTCTGCTTTAATCGTTTCTTTTAAATTCAAGAATACGGCTTCTGCATCGGCTGCAATATCCTGTTTTAAGGCTGCCTTATTTTGCAATAGTTGCGTAAGTTGAAGGCGATTTTGTTCTTTCGGGTTTAGTTTTTGCTCCTTGGCCATCTTGTAGTTTTTACAAACATACGGATGATTTTGAGTAATTTCAAACGCACAAGATGATTAATAACCATTATAAATTCGCATTAAAAATCTGCGGGCTTTTCCTGCTCGAACTTTGGCTCTTAAGGCTTCAAAGCATACTTGTTAATCAGGCATTGTTTAACCCCAAAGATCTTGAACTATTTACGGCAATTCGATTCGATGTTAGCCTTATTGGTTATCTTGCCCTCCCCCTGTTTACACTAACCTTTATAGCCAACTGGATTCCCAATGAAAAAATAGGTTTACGAATGCTTCAAGCATTTGGAATCATCGGATTTTTAGCCATTCTCTTTCCAGAGATGTGGGATTTAATCTATATAAATTATACTGCAAAAAGAGCAACGTTTGATGTCTACACTTTTTATATCCTAGGGGAAGATTCAAATCAACTGAGCGGGCTTGTTAAACGCTTTTGGTATGTTTTAATTTTGTGCCTTATATGGATCATTTTATTTATTTGGGTACTGAAGAAAATACCACAAGCTAAGCATGAAAAAATCACCATCACTTCGAGCGTAATACTGTTTTTAACTTTAATAAGCTTTAGTTTCATTTCGGCTAGAAATAGTTTTGGCCCCAAGCCGCTAGGAATTGCCGATGCCCTTAAAACTCAGCACCCAATGGGCGCACAATTTACCTTAAACGCTCCGTTTGTAGTGTTAAAAACAATTCAAAATGAAGCTACCCCAAATCAAAACTTAGTTAAAAAGAGCCTTGAAAAAAAATATGCCAATCCAGACATTAATATTCGAAGCAAACACCAAGCATCCCAAGTAAACATACTATTCATTATTGTTGAAAGCCTTGGCAAACAGCAACTACATCAACAGGTTAATGGAATTCCAGTCACGCCTTTTTTAGATAAAATAGCCACGGAACAAATGAACACCTTCGCAATGGAAGGTCTTGCAGAAGGAAAGACTTCCATTGAATGTTTACCGGCACTTTTTGCAGGTATTCCTTCGTGGATAGAAACCCCCTTCATACTCAGTAATTATAGCACCAATACACTTACCGGATTTCCCTCGATTTGCAATCAACACGGATATGAAACATATTTTGTACATGGCGCTAAAGAAGGATCTATGCGCTTTGATGCCTTGGCAAGTTCACTCGGATTCAAGTACCAATTATACCGTGATGACTTGTCATCCTCCAATGCTGAAACAGGGAGTTGGGGACTTCATGATCATGAGGTTTTTAAACACATTTCAAACAAATTAAACGGTCATAAAAAACCGTTTATGATGACTTTTTTCACCCTTTCAACCCACGAACCATTCGATATCCCTCAACGCTTTAAGAATAAATACAAGATACCAACCGCCGAAGCAGCATCTTATCGGTATTTCGATGATCAGTTACGGCTATTTTTTAAACAAAACAAACATAAAAAATGGTTCAAAAACACCCTGTTTATCATAACGGGTGACCACACCCCTGTCCATCTAGACAATGCACAATATAAAATCCAAGATTATTACTCCGTGCCTATCTTAATCATTCCGCCCGATGTTATGAAGTACCCCTTCAAGGTGAAGGAACAGAAAGCAATCATTCCTACCTTATGCAAGGCCTTAAACTGGAATGTAAACCTGTATTCCTTTGTGAATCGAAAAAATCAAGATTTTATTCGATACTTGAATGGAATATATTATATATGGAATGATGAATTTGAGCTGCAATACAATGAAACGAATGCGTCTTGGCTCGTTCTCTTAAAAAAGGTGAAAAATCCTTCACATTCTGGTAAAAAAACATTAATTTTGAAAATAGGAGAATCTAAAACAAGGTTCCTTTCTCTACTACAACGTTTTAGAAAAGACCTCCGATTGAATAGAACACACCGATGAAAGAGCGCATTTGGTTTATTGTAAATCCGATTTCAGGAGGCCGTAAAAAAGCAAGTCTTCCTGCGCTTATTGCTGCCCATTTGGACCATAATCGATTTGATTACGAAATCATTGAAACGGAATTCAAAGGGCACGCTATAACCATAGCTGAAAAGGCGGTAGCTCAAGGAATTGACATTGTCTGTGCTGTAGGTGGAGATGGTTCCGTACACGAAGTCGGCACCACACTTATTGGATCTCAAACGCAATTAGCGATCATACCCCTAGGCTCTGGGAATGGATTGGCGCGTCACATGAAAATTCCATTAAAAATCAAAGAAGCCATTGAATGTATCAATTCAGGAAACCGAATTGAAATGGATACATTAAAGGTAAACAACAAACCGATTCTTGGATTTGGCGGTTATGGCTTTGATGCTTTGATTGCAAAAAAATTCGAAGGATCACGCAAACGCGGTTTTATCTCATACATCAAACTAGTACTTAAAGAAGTTTTCAAATACAATCCCATCAATGTGTCAATCGATGCGAATGGTCAGGTAAGAAAACTTCCTGTTTTTCTTTGCACCATTGCTAACACCTCAGAATTTGGCAACGGATTTATTGTATCGCCCAAGTCTGATGCAACCGATGGAAAGTTTGAAGTGGTTATTTTAAAACCATTTTCTTTTTGGAACATCCCTGCTATGTTGTTTCGTTATTTTTCAGGAAGAACAGATTATAGTGGATTAACCGAAGTTATAAAAACTGACCACGCTACCTTGGTTCTCCCTCACTCTTACGGACAAATTGATGGTGAACCCATCTCCTCAGGAAAGAAAGTCCAAGTGGATGTTGTACCGCGAAGCCTTCGCATTATTGTAAAATAACATGAACTTTATCGATTGGGATCTCCCAGAAATTTTAATTCGGCTCAATACACTAACCACCGACAAGCAACCGCTTTGGGGTAATTTTTCAGCGCAACAAATGGTTGAACATCTAGCGAAAGGATTTTCACTGTCCATTGGGCAGATCAATTTTCCGATGGAAGTATCGGAAGAAAAAGCCCTTCAATCAAAAGCGTTTCTATATACAGACAAACCGTTTGGGAAAGACATCAAGGTGGGATTTGTTAATTCGGAAAAACCCTTGACTTTTGAGGAACTAGAACTGGCTGTAGATGCGTTTATTGAGGGATTTATGGCCTTCGACGAATACTATGAATCCAACCCAAAAGCAACCCATCCCCACCCCTACTTTGGCCCACTAAATCATGAAGAGTGGATTTTACTCCACCGAAAACACATCAGTCACCACCTCGAACAATTTGGGCTTTAATTACAGAAAATTAGCAATTTATAACAAGTCCATTCAAAGTAATTATAGTAATATTGTCACTTAAATTTTAACTCGTTTCTATGAAAAATTCATTTTTACTTATCATCCTAATGGCTTGTTCATTTGGATACAAAGCTCAAACTGCCGAGGAAATTATTAATCAATTCCAACAAGCCATTGGTGGTGAAAAATGGAATAATGTGAATGGACTTCGCATGAATGCTAATGTCGAACAAGGCGGAATGAAAATCCCAGTTGAGGTTGTCATGCTTAAAGACGGAAGAATGTACACTGAAATCACCCTCATGGGAAATACAATGATTATGCAAGCATACGATGGAACCACCGTTTGGACGACTAACTTCATGTCGATGGAACCTGAAAAAGCACCATCTGATGAAAGTGAAAATGCTAAACGTGCTGCCAAAGAATTCCCAAATGCATTGGTTAATTACAAAGCACTTGGATATACGCCAACCCTTCTTGGTTCAGAGACTATCGATGGTACAGCTTGTCATAAAATTAAATTAGAGAAGAAAACCATCATGGCCGAGGGTAAAGAAGTACCAAACATTGAATATTACTACATTGACAAAGAGAACAATGTTCCAATCCTTACAGAAACGGAAATCCAAACCGGAGAAATGAAAGGCAAGATTTCACAAACAAAGTATTCAGATTATCAAGAAGTAGACGGGGTTATTATCGCGTTCTCAAATACCTCTGGCATAAAGGATGGCATGTCACAGACCATTCAATATGACAAAGTAGAAGTCAATCCAAAAGTCGAAGAAACTAAGTTTTCATTTCCTAAAAAGTAACTAATGAATAAGTTAATCCTTTCCCTATTCGCTTCAGGATGGGCAGTCTTGTCATGGGCACAAACTCCAGCACTCAACGCCGGTGACTATTTCGGCGACTTGAAAGCCAGACATATCGGTCCGGCACTCATGAGCGGTCGAGTTTCCGATGTGGAACTTCATCCTAAAAACTCAAACATTTTACTGGTTGGCGCGGCTGGTGGAGGTGTTTGGAAATCACAAGATGGTGGTGTACGTTTTACTTCAATATTCGACCAATACTGTCAATCCATTGGTTGTATTACCATAGATCCAAGTGATCCTGACAATACCTATTGGGTTGGTACGGGAGAAACCTGGACTAGAAACAGTGTTTCCATGGGTGATGGTATTTACAAAACAACCGATGGAGGAAAGAATTGGACTAAAATGGGCTTGGAGAAATCTGACCGCATTGCATCGATTCAAATCAACCCGAATAATCCAAATGAAATTTACGCAGCAGTTCTTGGTGCCTTGTGGGGGCAAAGCAACGAACGTGGCGTGTACAAATCAACCGATGGGGGTAAAACTTGGAATAAGATCCTGTTTGTAAATAATATAACCGGATGTTCTGAATTAGTAATGGACCCAACGCAGCCCCAAGTATTGTACGCAGCCTTTTGGGAATTTGGTCGGACCGCATATTCGTTTAATTCAGGCGGACTCAACAGCGCACTGTACAAAAGCGTAGATGGTGGCGCAACTTGGAAGAAGCTTGAAAATGGCTTACCACAAGGAGAAAAAGGGAGAATTGCCGTTGCGCTTGCGCCATCCAACTCTTCCATCGTTTATGCCGTAATCGAAGCCAAGAAAAAAGAAGAAAAAGGACTTTATCGTTCAGAAGATGGAGGAAGCACGTGGACCTTCCTGAACGGAGACTTTGCTCTTACTGTCCGTCCGTTCTATTTTTCAAGAATTACTATACACCCAAAGGACCCAAATATTATTGCTAAAGGAGGACTCTTTGGTTCAATTAGTCGAGACGGGGGAAAAACATTTAAGAATTTAGGTTCGATGCATTCCGATATTCACGACGTGGTGTTTGACAATAACCAACCAGATAAAGTATTTGTGGCGACCGATGGTGGATTATACCGTTCGCTCGATGGTGGATCCAGTATGGAGATGATTGAAGATTTACCCGTAAGTCAGTTTTATCATGTGAGCCTTGATAACCGGAGTCCATATTATGTTTATGGTGGTTTACAAGACAATAATTCATGGTTTGGACCTTCTGCCAGTCCTGGTGGCGTTGAGGCACGCGATTGGGAATTAGTTGGTCAAGGAGATGGATTTCGTGTGTATCCACACCCGACACATCCCAACATTGTGTATTCAGAAATGCAAGGAGCGGAGGCTATTTGGAGATTTGATGTAGAGAAACAACAATTAAAAACAGTAAAACCTTACCCAGTTGAGGGCGACCCTAAACTTCGATTTAATTGGAATGCCTCGCTAACAACAAGCAAACACAATCCAGACCGATTATACGTTGGTAGTCAGTTTGTTCATGTATCTAATGATCGAGGCGATAGCTGGACTAAAATTTCACCCGACCTAACGACCAACGACAAATTAAAACAAAACCAAGAAGCTTCAGGTGGTTTATCCGCAGATAATTCAGGTGCTGAAAACCATTGTACGATTTTCACCATTGCTGAGTCTCCGTTAACGGATCAAGTCATTTGGGTTGGAACAGACGACGGAAATGTGCAGGTAACCAAAGACGGTGGTAAAACTTGGGAGAACCTAACTAAGAACATTACCGGGCTTCCAACCAATACCTGGTGTTACCACATCGAAGCCAGTGTATTTGGAAAAGAAGTCGCCTATGCCGTGTTCGATGGACATACGAAGAATGATTATACAGCCTATATATACAAAACAACTGATTTTGGTAAAACCTGGCAATCCATTGCAACATCAGAAATCACAGCATTTGTCCGTAATATTCAAGAAGACTACGTCAACAAGAATTTATTGTATGTGGGGGCCGAGAATGGCTTGTACATTACGTTAAATGGGGGAAAATCGTGGGCACCATTTACGAATAACTTCCCTAAAGTGGCTGTTCATTATTTAGAATTGCACCCAACAAAACATGCCTTAGTCGCTGCAACCCATGGAAGAGGAATCATAATTCTTGATGACATTCGACCGCTTCGAAGTATTAATGAAGGGCTACTAACTAAAAACCTAAGTTTCTTTGAAACGGAAGCATTCGTGCTGCCGGAAAAAAGTAATTTCGGAGGGACCGCCTCAGAAAATCAATTCGTAGGGGACAATCCAAGCAGCAATGCAAAAATTAGCTATTTACTACCGAAACGTCACACCTTTGGTAAAATGACGGGGGAGATTACCACCTTAGATGGCACTTTAGTTTCTAAGCTTGAAGTAGGCAAAAACAAAGGGATAAATACAATTGAATGGGGCTTCAATGGAATTGCACCAAAAGTTGCCAAAGGAAAAGGGTTCTCTGTAGCGCCACCACCTTCTGTTATTGCAGGTAAATATTTGGTTAAAATCAGTAAAGGGAATGAAGTATTTGAAAAACAAATTGAAGTGATTTATGACAGCACTTCATTGTTTAGTTTGGATGATCGAAAAAAACAACAACAAACCACACAAGAAGTGTATAATATGATTCAGGACCTTGCATATTTGGTATATCAAATTGATCAGTGGGATGCCAAGGCCTTAGAATATAAAGCGAAAAATACCAAATCGAACAAAACGGTTGAGGCAATTACGAAGGAATTAACCGCGATGCGAAACAAATTGGTAGTAACTACAGGTGATAACTATGTCGGTGCTGCAGAAGATGAGCTCCGGGAAAAATTCAATGAGATTTTCTCCACCGTTTCTAGTTATTTCGGTGCACCGTCGGTTTCTGAATTAGCCAACATCTCTGCCTTAGAAAACGAACTAAACAAAGCGAAATCGGAATTCAATACCTTGAAAGAGACAAAAATTAAGGACTTCAGCATTATGCTCGAAAAGAATACATCTGTGACCAAACCCGAAATCTTACCGTTTACTGAGTTTATTAAGCAATAATGACATTTGAAGTTCAGATAAAACGAACCTTAAACTGCCCAATCGAACGCACTTTCAAGTGCCCCATGCTTTGCGATGTTAACTTAGTACATACTGGCTACGGAATTATGCCTCGAATTACAGGGGTTAGCCACGACGAAAGCTGGGGGAAGATAGGAGGATCTAAACGCATTTACTCGAATAAATCTTGGATTCAAAAAGGGGGATTTGTTTCTTTGGATCACGTCCTGGAACGGATTGAAAACAAACGCTGGAAGATTCGAGTTGACCAATTTCAATCGTGGATGCTTGGATTTTATCAGTTTGATGGTACGTGGGTTACCAACGAATTAGATAATAAGTTAATTGAAATCACCTATACGTATCAATTATACGCAAAGGGATTCTTGCTCTATCCACTTCAATGGACCTTTGCCAAGGTATTTTGGAAAACCTATATGAAAAAGGTGTATCAAAATGTGGAATCACTCATTTTATCGGAAACCCCATATAGCTATGAATAAGTTGATCGTTGTCCGCATTCTTTCGATTGCAACCCTGCTGTTAACTGCCGCTTGCAGCAATGAACCAAAGCAAAAGGTGGCTAAACATAGTAATGATACTTCCGATATTCAAGCCGTTGATTCCTTAATGGAAGGAGATATTCTGTTTCAAATCTCGACCTCTGGCCAAGGAAAAGCCATTCAATTAGCCACCAAGTCACCCTATTCCCATTGTGGAATTCTCTTCAAAGAAAATAACCAATGGATGGTTTTTGAAGGAGTACAACCAGTCAAAAAGACCTTACTTTCTGAATGGATTAATCGAGGCGACGGCCACCACTTTGTAAGTAAACGGCATAAGCTTGCAGCTTCATTATTAACCAGTGATGTGAAACAAAAAATGAAAGAAGAGGCAAAAAAACTGTTAGGAAAGAATTATGATTTAACCTTTGAATGGAATGACGACCGCATCTACTGTTCAGAACTGGTTTACAAAATATATCAGCGGGGTGCGGGTATTTCTGTGGGTACCTTGCAAAAATTGCGGGATTTTAACTTAAATTCTCCTGTGGTTCGTGCCAAACTAAACGAACGCTATGGAAAAAATATTCCATTGAATGAAACCGTAATTTCTCCGGGATCGATTTTTGCTGATAGCAACTTAGTGGAAATTCATATGTAACATTAGTTACCCGGATTCATTCGATTAATTCGTTTCTTTGAACAAAAGTACAGATGAAACAAGTTATTATTTTATTGTTTTTTATTCAAATTCATATCCTATTTGCCCAAACAGCACCTTTCCAAGTAGTATTAGTCCCCCAAGATTTTCCAGAATTAGGTGGACTTCAATCTTATGCTTACGGACAAGCCGATGGTTTGATTTTACTTGTAGGCGGAAGGCTCGATGGGCTGCACAAAAGACAGCCATTCGCATCCTTTGACGTTGCAGGAAATAACAATCAATTCATTGTGTTCGACCCAATAAATCACACGAAATGGACAGCGAATCTGAGTAGCTTATCAATAGAATTACAGGAGCAATTGAGTAGTACAAATATGCAATTTTATCAATCGGGAGATATTCTTTATTTGGTTGGTGGCTATGGCTACGACAATGCCTCAGCGGCGCGAATGACATTCCCTTATTTATGCGCCATCAATGTTTCAAATGTGATGCAAGCCGTAATAAATAATCAATCAATTACCCCATTCGTTAGACAAATTGCTGATCCACAATTTGCTGTTACGGGTGGGCACTTAAAAAAATTGTATAACACCTATTATTTAGTTGGTGGTAATAAATTCGATGGAAACTATAACCCGATGGGTAACCCAACATATACGCAAGAATATACGAATGCCATCCGCAAATTTGAAATACAGGACGATGGCATTTCAATTCAAATAACCCACAAACCAAGTATCATCGATGCTGCCAACCTTCATCGACGAGATTACAATGTTGTAGCGCAGCGCTTTCCTGATGGTACTCGAGGAATGACGGCATTCTCAGGAGTTTTTCAAGCCAATGTGGATCTCCCTTTTCTTAATAGTGTTGATATTGATAGTAATGGACATTATGTGAACAACAACTTTCAACAATATTACAATCACTATCATTGTGCGGTATTGCCTGTTTATCAGCAATCATCAAACCAAATGCATACGGTATTTTTTGGCGGAATTGCACAATATTACAATGACGGAGGAACCCTAGTTCAAGATAATAATGTTCCATTTGTACGTACAATTGCGAGAGTGACAAGGGAAACAAACGGAACTATGGGGGAACACTTAATGCCAATTCAAATGCCCGGCTACATGGGGGCAGGATCAGAATTTATTTTAAATCCTTTGGTTCCACATGATGAACAACACATCATTGAATTAGACAACCTATCTGAAGATACCACACTAGTAGGATACATTTATGGCGGAATTCATAGCTCAGCAGCCAATATTTTCTTTGTTAATACAGGAACTGAAAGTTTCGCCAGCAATCAATTAATGAACGTATACTTGGTAAAAAATCAAGTAAGTGGAATAGATCTGTTGAATACCCAAAGTCAAGGGAAATTACAACTACAAGTATATCCAAATCCAAGCGATGGTGAATTCATTGTTCAATACAATATAACAAAAATAGAACCTGTTACTATTGAAATCCGAAGTACAGAAGGAAAGATTCTTTACACAGAAACAATCACTAGTCCTTCCATTGGTATTAATACCATAGAACTCAACGCGAGGAAAATAAAAAATGCCTCTGCAGTTTATGTTCAAGTAAGTACCTCAAACGAAAAAGCAACCCAAAAAGTAATTTTAAGCGAATAAAAAAAATCCCTCCTCGGAGGGATTTTAAAACAACTATTAAAAACAAACTAAATCTCTGTAACCACTTGGTGCTGGTCCATTAATTTTCTCAAATTGATGAGTGCATAGCGCATGCGACCTAAGGCCGTATTAATGCTAATGTCCTCCATTTCCGCAATTTCTTTAAACGATAAATCTTGATATAAACGTTGGTAGATGATTTCCTTTTGAGCGCTTGGCAATTCATCTAGGAAACGAACCACTTGAGTTTCTAATTCTTCCTTGCAGGTAATTTGAAGCACATTTAAATCATCATTGGACAAGCGACTGAAAACTGAATAATCCTCAGAGGCTGATCTCGTTTCAGATAGAAAACGCACCTTTTTATTCTTACGGAATCCATCGATAATCAAGTTATGGGCGATCCGCAAAACCCACGGTAAAAATTTCCCTTCTTCGTTGTAATTTCCACCTTTGAGGGTAACTATGACTTTCATGAAGGTATCTTGAAAATAATCATTCGCCAACTCAGGGTCTTTGATTTTAGATAAAATAAATCGGTAAACACGGTCTTTGTGACGTGTGATTAATAGTTCAAACGCTTTTTCGTTTCCGTTAACATACAGCTTTACTAGCTCTTGATCTCCTAATGATACTATCGACATAATTTACAGTTAATCCAAGAATTTGGGGTTAAGTAAATTTGGTGTCTATAGGCGAGCTGGTTTAGATTTGTAAAACGTAAAAGTAAAGATTTCTTGTGTAAATCGCTAGTCAATTAACTTTTTAGTACTTTCATTGAAAATTCATCGGGTTATGTCGAACAACGTGCTTTGGATGGGATTAGTAACCTTAATTGGATTTCCAATCCTTGGCTATTTCTTGTGCTTTGGCCTTGATTTTACGCATGTGGTCGAATTTCTCAAGCTATCATCATTTACCGTAATCCCTGTAGGTTATGGACTAATGTTTGGATTTGCTTACGCCTTCCTTGCCCTACTATTTATGGATGCTCCCATATTTGATTCCTTAGGAAACCGCATGGAACAGCTCATTAAACAACTTAAGCTTACCGTAGTTAAAGGCTTGTTTTTGTCCGTATGTGCAGGCGTTGGAGAAGAATTACTTTTTAGAGCCTCCATTCAACCCTACCTCGGAATTTGGATTACCTCCATCCTATTTGTCGCCATTCATGGGTATCTAAACCCCTGGAACTGGAAATTCAGTTTATATGGACTGATTATCCTACCGTTCATTGTATTGCTTTCCTATGGCTATGAGTTATTCGGATTATGGTTCGCAGTTATGGCACATACAGCCTATGACGCGGTGCTCTTTACGAGTATTGTAAATAACAAAGACTAACATCTTTAATCTGATAGCCGTTGCTTTTTCTTAATTTTACCCTGTGAAAGCGTTTCGGTCGCCTTTTTTACTTGGATATTTGCTTGTGTTAAGTGCTTGCCTCTTGACCTTGCTTCTTACCGAAAAAATTCCGCTTCAACTCGCTACAAATCAATTGAATCAACTCATCCTTGATCTGCTAATGCCCTACATCACGATGCTAGGAGATGGCCTCTTCGTGATCCTTTTGGGAGTGCTTTTTCTTTTGTTTATTAATCGACGTATAGGGTGGTTAATTGTAATCAGCTACCTGTTCTCTTCACTTATCGTACAATTCAGTAAGCACGTTTTGTTTCCAGAGGCGATGCGGCCGTATTTCTATTTAAAAACCATTCCGGATTTTCATGCGATTCCGGGATTTCTGTACTACGAATTCCATAGTTTCCCATCCGGTCACACGGCAAGTGCCTTTGCGCTCGCTGCGATACTTAGTTTTTCCGTGAAAGATAATTCGCTAAAATCCATTGGCTTGCTCCTTGGAGCTTGTATTGTTGGATTTTCAAGAACCTATCTCTCACAGCATTTTTTAGTGGATGTAACGGTCGGCTCCGTAATTGGAGTACTAAGTGCCTATATTCTCTTAGCAGTACTCCCGAACACTTGGTTTAATAATCATTCCCCTTACCTAAGCCGATGAATGCAAAAACCTTAGGTATCGTTATTGGGGTATGCACCCTCCTGTTTGTTCCCTTTCTTGGCAGTGTACACCTCTTTGATTGGGATGAAATTAATTTTGCAGAATGTGCACGAGAAATGGTTACTAGTGGAAACTACTCCACTGTAACAATAGACTATCTTCCCTTTTGGGAAAAACCACCGCTTTTTATTTGGATGCAGGCATGTTCTATGAAGCTCTTTGGTGTGAATGAATTTGCAGCGCGTTTCCCGAATGTATTTGCCGCCTTATTCACAATCCTAACCTTAATTTACCACGGAGCGCAACACCATAATAGGAAATTCGGCTATTGGTGGGCTGCATTTTACATCGGTTCTTTTTTACCGAACATGTATTTTCATTCCGGGATAATCGATCCTTGGTTTAACCTATTTATTTTCAATTCCATCGCATTTTATTACCTCGGGACAACGAAACAACGATTCCGTGAATTTCTTTATGCCGGGCTGTTCGCAGGACTCGCTGTAATGACGAAAGGTCCGGTAGCTTTAATCCTTATAGGTGCATCGGTGTTCTTTTTCCATCTCTTTACAAAATTCAAATCCTTTCCGAAGTTTAAGTTTATCTCCGTTACCCTGATCGCTACATTAATCATTAGTTTACTGTGGTTCTTCTTGCTTTGGATTAGTGGAAACAAGGCCATTATCACCCAATTTCTTGAATATCAAGTACGCCTATTCCAAACCAAAGATGCAGGGCACGGAGGTCCAATTTACTACCATTGGCTCGTGTTATTGCTCGGATGTTTTCCGGCCTCATTCTTTGCGCTTAGCAGTTTCTTTCGAAAGGAAAGCTATACCAATCCATTCAATACCTTGGTGATTATTTCAGGACTATTCACGTTGATCCTGTTTTCAATTGTTCAAACGAAAATTATTCATTACTCTTCGTTTTGTTACTTCTTCATTACCTATTTTGCGGCCTTATCCATTTCACAAGCGGAAAAACCAATCCGTAGAAGTACCTGGGTTACCGTGAGCTACCTATTAATCATTACGATTACCCTAAGTGTTTTGATTTATTTTCAAGTTTTCGGACCGGGAATTACGAAGCTTATAACGATAAAAGATCCTTTTGCCTTCGCCAATCTGAACGCACATGAACCCTGGCGAACTGTAGATTTTACAATCGTTTTTTTATGGGGAATTGCAGCATCAATAAGCATCCATTTTCTATTAAAACAACGCATTCAACAGGCAATTTTGACCTTATTAATTGCTGTACCCCTAGGAATTCTATGTATCCAAGGGACCATTTTACCCCATATTGAACAGTACACACAACGCGCCGCCATTTCATTTTATAAACAGCAGGCTCCAAAGAATGTGTATCTGATTCCCCTGGGATTCAAATCCTATGCGCATTTGTTCTATGGGGAAATCAAGCCGCATCAAAATGCAAATCGGTACAATGAAGCATGGGTTTGTTCAGATTCTACTGATCTACCGGTATACTATGTGGCGCGTATCCCCTTGCATGAAAACTACCTCAAGGCCTACCCTAACCTCAAATTATTGTATATGAAAAACGGATTTGTTTTTCTCACTCAAAAAAAGAACTTAAGTTTGAAATCTAAAGATAAATAACACCATGCCACATATTTCAGAAAAAGCCCAAATCGTACCTGCCTCTCCTATTCGTAAATTAGTTCCCTTTGCGGAAGCGGCCAAAAAATCAGGGAAAACCGTGTATCATTTAAACATTGGTCAACCCGATATTCAAACGCCAGATGCTGCCTTAGAAGCCATCCATAATTTTGATGACAAGGTACTGGAGTACAGTCACTCCGCGGGAATTGAAAGTTATCGTGTAAAATTATCCGCTTCTTACAAAGCACAAGGTATTCCTGTAGAAGTAGAAGACATCCTAATCACGACCGGAGGATCCGAAGCCTTGATTTTTGCTATGTTGTGTACTTGCAATCCGGGTGACGAAGTGATTATTCCTGAACCTTTTTATGCCAATTATAACAGCTTTGCAGTAACAGCAGGGGTTCGTGTTGTTCCTGTAACTTCCAGCATAGAAAATGGTTTTGCACTTCCTGCCATGGAAGAAATTGAAGCAAAAATAACACCGCGTACTAAAGGAATTGTTATTTGCAATCCAGGCAATCCAACCGGATATTTATACTCCAAAGCGGAATTGGAAGCCTTGGCAGCAATTGTAAAAAAGCATGACTTGTTCTTGTATGCAGACGAGGTGTACCGTGAATTTTGCTATGATGGCGCGCAACCTCACTCCGTATTAAATTTACCTGGACTGGAAGAACATGTATTGATGATCGATTCCGTTTCTAAGCGATATTCCATGTGTGGCGCACGCATTGGTGCACTCATTAGCAAGAATAAGGAAGTTATGGCTGCAGCATTGAAGTTTGGCCAAGCACGCCTTTCTCCACCCACCATTGACCAAGTTGCAGCAGAGGCGGCCCTCGCTACTCCACAATCCTATTTTGATGAAGTGGTAGATGAATACGTAGCCCGTAGAAATATCATGGTGGACGGCTTAAACGCTATACCTGGTGTATTTTGTCCGAAACCAAAAGGCGCATTTTATTGCGTGGCGCGATTCCCAGTGGACGATGCCGAAAAATTCTGTCAATGGTTGTTAGAGTCGTTCTCTTTTGAAGGACAAACCGTTATGATGGCGCCTGCCAATGGATTCTACTCTACCCCAGGAGCAGGGAAAAACGAGGCGCGCATTGCGTATGTTTTGAATCAAGATTCATTGCGTAAGGCGGTAGATTGCTTGCGCGTAGCATTAGAAGAATATCCAGGTACAATCCGATGAATCCGGTAGTTGATTATATAAATGCTATTGAGGAAGGTCCTAGGAAAGAATTGTTTCTCCAAATGAGGGATGTAATCATCAAAAACCTTCCGAACGGATTTGAAGAGGAGATGAATTATGGAATGATTGGGTATGTTGTTCCACATTCCTTGTATCCAAAGGGCTATCATTGTTCTCCAGAACAGCCTTTACCCTTTGTAAATTTGGTCATTCGAAAAGACATTATCACCTTTTACCACATGGGACTCTATGCGGATTCTGCGATGCTTTCGTGGTTTGAGAAGGAATACATAGAAGAAACTGGTAAAAAACCCGACATGGGTAAAAGTTGTATTCGATTTAAGAAGACCACACCTATTCCCTTTCAATTAATTGGTTCCTTGATGCGAAAAATTTCTCCCGAACAATGGATTGAACGCTACGAGGCGGCGTTTTTGAAGAAGTAAGGTCGTGGGTAAATCTGTCATGAAATCCTTTTACTTCAAGCTTTTGCCTTTCCTGTTTTGTTTTGCTGCTAAGGTCCATGCCCAGGATTACATCGAGTACCATCAGCGTATAAATCGAATAGACCAAGACATACTTAATAATGAACTATCGACGGCGATCAATAGATTAGATAGCATCTACACACGATTTGACTTTATTTTTGCACGACATTGCTTCAAGGCGTTGCAAATAAGTTGTGAAATAAGAGATTCATTTCACGTAAATCTATGGTTAGAAAAATCGCTTACTCAGGGGGTTCCTTTATGGATGATTAGAAATAATGAAATCACCAAATCTTCGCTAAACTATAGCAATACAAACAATACCCTTCGCAGTTATGACAGCCTACATAACGTTTATTTAAATTCCATAGACACCTCTTTACGAAAACAAATTGATTGTTTAATTGAGATTGACCAAGACTACACCAAAAAAGTAAACGACGGGTTCATATTAACAAGGTATACATACCACGCAATACGATGGCTAAGAAACAATAAAAAGCAAGTTGAAATTCTCAAAAAAATAATCGAAGAGAAAGGGTATCCAGGTGAAAAAATCATTGGATTACCCTTACCCATGAACGATTCTATTCTAAGCATCAACCGATATTATAGAAATGGGCCTTGGTTAAGAGAAACTCATGCTTACATCATGTTCATACATTACTACAGTAATCGACGACCAGACATCAACAACATGTTAATTGAACAAATCAATAAGGGGAATCTTCTTCCCTATCAATTCGGTTCATTTAATGATTTTTTAGCCAGATGGGGAAAGAGAAAGTATAACAACACCTATTATAATGTTTGGCATAAAGACCCTCATGCGGATAAAGAAAATGAAATAAATAACAGAAGATATCGAATTGGACTGAACACGATTAAGCAACAAGATATTCTGGAAACAATATCAAGTGAACGGATAAAAAATAAATCAGCTAATTCGTCTATTATTTTAGAATAAAGATCAATCCGGACAAACTGTATTTATTCCCTTGAATAATTAATTTATAAATCGTTCAACTCGTTAATATCGTCAATCGAAATAACGATAGGTTTATAATTGACTGAATAAACTACAAGTAAATTGGTTGCACTTTTACTCATAACCTTTACCTTGCCAAAACCACACATTTCGTAATAACCATAATAGCCCAAAAGACCGCCGATACCCAATTTCCTTTGAAGATCGGTAAAATCTATTTTTTCAATTGACTGAATTTCTGCGATAGGAATTATAACATCTCCGACAATTCTTTTTAGTATGAGATTATCGGTACTTTGCTCTATGCGATAAGGTATCAAAAAATAAGAACCAAGGATAGCCAATGTGAAGATAATGCCTATACTAATTACAAAAGCTTTATCGTGCTGAGTTAGGGTTAATAAAATGGTTAGCAACACAAAAACCAATGGAAGAATCCAAACCTGTTTTTTATCATAACTAGACGATATGATTTTATTTTCGTTCATTTCTTTTGCAGAAATGATTTGTGACCCCAGTTAATCCCTCCCTACATATTCCATGTACTCCATTTTCGAAGAATCGAACGAAAACTTAGCGGCTAAACTTGACGCGTTGTCGTAATCTAACAAATGGTCTGAAAGAAACTTTGCTACTTCTAATTGGTTGGCATCGAACGTGAATAAGTCCATTAACTGCACCGCATCCGCTGCATACAAACATTTGTTTTTAAGGGAGATTTTAAGCGCTCCTACTCGATCATCTTCAAATGAATACCCATTCAATTCAGTCTTCAAGGTTCCCACATTAGTTAAGGTCTTAGCACAGACCATTCGACCATTTGAAGTTCCCCCAGTGGTTGTTGCGTTGGTATTCGAGGTACCATTGGTCGTGGTCGTTGAGGCATTGGTTGTGGTCGTTGTTGTAGTAGTAATGGTGGTATTAGAACTGTTTTGTGTTACGGTTCCACCATTGACAGTCACATTGGTTGCTGCACCAGGAACGGTAGCGTTTACCGAAGGGTTTACCCCATTTCCATTTACATTAACGTTGACATTTGCCCCGTTTGTAGTTGTTTGCTGGGTTGAGCTATTCGTTGTAGTTCCCACATTAACATTCGTATTGGCACCAGGACGTGTATTGCTTGTATTTTGTTGAGTTCCGTCTCCAGAAACATTCACATTCATGTTCATGTTTACATTTTGTGCATTTGGATTCACATCGGTGCCATTCATGTTCATGTTCACATTCATGTTGATGTTCTCCCCATTTACTGGGTCAGTCACCGAAATGTTCACATTGCCATTCCCATTATTCGCTGGCGTCACTGTGGTATTCGTATTGATGTTGGTGTTTGGGGTGCTTGTTGGTGTTGGTGTTGGCGTTGGTGTCGTTGCATTAAATTGAATACCAACGCTTCCATTGCCATTTCCATTGGTGGTATTTCCTCCTACGGTTGAAGTTTCCGTAGATACTGTTTGTGTAGTTGTAGTGGTTGTGGTTGTAACCGCATCCGAAAACACCGCATTGTTATCTGGGCGATAACTTACTGATCCTGCAGCTACCGTTCCAGTTGTTGGAACCATACTTACGAGCTGTAATTTACCTACTCCTTTCTTAAAAATCACACGGGTCGTGATGTCTTGTGGAGATTCTAAGAAAAAGTTCTTATCGATGTCCTTTGTTTTTCCATCTTCAAAAATCAATTTAACAGAATATCCCCCATCTTTGATGTTGCTTACTACGACATTCGTTTGGGCTACCGAATTTTGCTTAATCCCATTCATTATGAGATAAAACTTTTGTCCACCGTTGTTAAATACGGTCAAGTTACTTTGAGCAAAAAATGAAAGGGTTAGAAAAAGGATTCCAAAAAATATACTTGATCTCATAGCTTTATAAATTTCTTAGTAAGTGTTTCAAGGTTAAAATTACGATTTATTTCGTGGATGAAGTATGGCCGATGTTATTTGTCACTTAATATGTTCTATTCGCTGCGGTCCATTTACCAGAAACACACCCGCTTACTGTGGTTTTTGGCCTTAATATGCCGTAAACCATCAGAAAAACACTAAAAATTGAAAATCTCATGACAATAGTTTAATGCAATAAAGACAAGACATTAAGCCAAGATTTTTAATTTCGCAGCATGCATTATGTAATTGTTGATGTGGAAACAACCGGTGGAAGCCCAAAGCAATCGAAGATTACAGAAATTGCTATGTATAAATACGATGGGATTCAAATCATTGATGAGTTAATATCCTTGATTAATCCAGAACAGCCTATCCCGGAGTTTATTGTTCGTTTGACGGGCATTACGAATCACATGGTTGCAGAAGCACCTAAATTTTATGAACTCGCAAAAGATATCCTTTCTTTTTGTGATGGATGTGTATTTGTGGCTCACAATGTTGGATTTGATTATGGAATGCTTCGTCATGAATTCCGCAGTCTTGGTTTTGATTTCAGATACCCACACTTATGCACCGTTCGTGCTTCAAGGTATGTGATCCCCGGTCATGATTCGTATAGTTTAGGTAAGCTTTCCAATGCGCTAGGAATTCAGATTGACGGAAGACACCGCGCTGGCGGAGATGCTTTAGCTACTACAAAAATATTTGATCTGATTTATCACAAAGACCCCAATCAATTAGAGTCGTTTATTCAGCATGAAATCAATCCTAAAAAGGTAAATCCAAAACTTGACATTGCTGTGGTAGATGAATTACCAACAAAGGCGGGAGTGTACCGTTTTTATGACGAATTCAATCACCTCATCTACATAGGTAAAAGCAAGAACATTAAAAAACGTGTAGAACAGCATTTACGTAATAATTCAACAAGCAAAGGCAGTATTATGATGCAAGAAATTGCGCGCATTGAACATCATACAACAGGTTCTGAGTTAATTGCTATGTTATTAGAAAGCGAACTGATCAAAGCGCTCAAGCCTAAATTCAACCGTCAACTCAGGAAATCCATTTTCACGTATGGACTCTATGATGAACCCAATGAACAAGGTTACTTAAGTTTAACGGTTGGCCTAACGAGCAAATCAAGCGCCGCCCCCCTAACCTATTTCAATTCTCGGAAAGAGGCCCATGAATTTATAAAAAATCGAGGTGACCAATTTGGCTTATGTCAAAAAATCAATGGGGTTTATCCGACCAAAGACGCGTGTTTTCAATATTCAATTAAACAGTGCGAAGGCGCATGCATCGGTCACGAACCCGCTGAAACCTACAATGAAAAAGTAAATAAACTGATCCGTTCCATGAGTTACGAAGAGGACACCTTCTACATCATCGATAAGGGGCGTTCAAAAATGGAACGAAGCATTATTTGGATAGAACGGGGAACGTATCGAGGCCACGGTTATGCGCCATTTCATTTCAACAGTGCCCCACCAGAACAATGGAAGCGATTCATTGAATTGAAAGATGAGAACCGTGACATTCGCTCCATTATAAATCTGTATCTTCGGAAAGGTGAAGGATTTAAACTCGTTCGGTTGTGAAAGGTAAACTAACATTCTTGGGTACTGGAACATCTCAAGGTGTACCAATGCCGGTTTGTTCCTGCCATGTCTGCCAATCTCCCGATAAAAAAGACAAGCGGCTAAGAAGTAGCGTTTTGATTCAAATCAATGAGTTCACGTATTGCATAGATTCAGGTCCAGATTTCAGGTATCAAATGCTTCGAGAACAGGTTAAACACTTAAATGCCATCTTGTATACACACGAACACAGGGATCACATTTCTGGACTTGACGACGTTCGAGCATTTAATTATATCCATGAGCAAGCGATGCCTTTGTATGCTCCGAAAGAAGTGGTGGCTGCGTTGCATCAGAGTTATTCCTATATTTTCAAAGGTAATTACCCAGGAATTCCCAAAGTTACTGTCCATGAAATTGACGAAACACCATTTGTCGTCGATGATTTTACCTTCACACCGATTCCCGTTTGGCATCACGCGATGCGTGTCTTCGGTTATCGAATTGGGGATTTGGCATATATTACGGACGCGAAAACCATTCCTGAATCGTCCAGGAAGTTGTTGAGAGGTATTCCAATACTAATTATCAATTGTTTGCATGAATCGCAACACATTTCCCATTTCAATTTAGAGGAGGCGCTTGCATTCATTGATGACATTAAACCGCAGCAAACTTATTTAACACATATCTCCCATTTGTTTGGTACACACAATGAAATTTCCGCTAAACTACCGCGTGGTGTAAATCCAGCATTTGACGGCTTACGGATAGAATTCAATAGTTAACTTCGGTATTATTACTAGTTTTACGAACCATGAATGAGCTCCATATTGATGTTCGAAAATTAATCGGTGATAAGAATCCAGGGTTGCTTAAAAAACTTCCCCGCTTTGCCATATCGTATATGGAACGAATTATCCATCAAAAAGAAATTAATTCATTTTTGGAGAAAAATGGTCATCTCAAAAACTATGAATTCTGTGAAGCCGTTGTAGATTACTTAAAAATCAACCCTGTATTTAATGGAATCGAACGCATTCCTAAGCAAGGACCAGTTATTATAGTGCTTAATCACCCCTTAGGCGGTGTGGATGGGGTGGCATTCATAGCCGCAATGAAAAATCACCGACCTGACCTCGTATTCTTGGTAAACGATTTGCTCTTAAATATTGTACCCTTAAAGGATTTATTTGTAGGCGTAAACAAACACGGTAAAAATAGGACTGATACACGCGATACGATTGCAGCCATGTTCAACTCAGATAAAGCAATTTGTATTTTTCCGGCTGGTCTAGTGAGCAGGAAGCAACAAGGGGTAATTAAAGACCTTGAATGGAAGCGGACCTTCGTCACCTATGCCAAATCAACTGGACATCCGATAATACCAATTCACATCGAAGGAAAATTATCTCGTTTTTTCTATGGATTGCATCGCCTAAGAACTTGGCTAGGGATTAAAATAACCCTTGAAATGCTATATCTTGCAGATGAGCTCTATAAACAACGAGGCAAGAAAATCGTTTTTACTGTAGGCGATCCTATCCACCTTATAAATAATGAGGAAAATAAGGATGAACAACGCATTGCCCAAGAAATAAAAGAACTACTTTATAACATACCAACAAAATATGGAACCAATAATCGAAGCAATTCCTAAATCCATCCTTAAGGATGAACTCCACAGAAACGGATTAATTCGAACAACACGAAAGGGAGATAATGAAATTTACATCGTTAATAATACCAATGCCCCGAATGTCGTTCAAGAAATTGGACGCTTAAGAGAAATCACGTTTCGAGCCTCTGGAGGTGGCACAGGATTACCCATTGACTTGGATGAATACGACCTTGGTCCGTATGCCTATGAGCAACTTATTGTTTGGTCACCGGAAGATGAGGAAATCATAGGGGGTTATCGTTTCGCCTTCTGCGATCGCGCCATTGACGAACAAGGGATCATTCATTTATCAACTACGCATTATTTTGATTTCACAGATACCTTCATTACGCAATACCTACCTTATACCATCGAATTGGGCAGAAGTTGGGTTCAACCTAATTTTCAACCTACGGTAAATCCAAGAAAAGGATTATTTGCGCTGGACAACATTTGGGATGGACTGGGTGTATTGGTTCGTGAGCATCCTGAGATCAAGTACTTTTTTGGTAAAGTAACCATGTATCCAAATTATGATACCGCGAGCAGGGATTTCTTATTGCATTTTATGCATACGTATTTTCCGGATACCGAAGGCCTAATGAAACCATTCCACCCCTTGGTGCAAGACTATGATCGGGCCTATGTGGAGAGTCAATTGAAGGGTTTAGATTTCAAAGATGGATTTAAAGTGCTCAATGCGCACATTCGAGAAAAAGGTGAGTTCATCCCACCCTTAGTAAATATTTATATGAATTTATCGCCAACCATGAAAACCTTTGGCACCGCGGTAAATCCAGAATTTGGCGGGGTAGAAGAAACCGGAATCCTTGTAACTATCGCTGATATTTTCCCAGAAAAGAAGGAACGCCACATGGCGTACTGAGTTTAGCTTATGTCAGCCAAGGGTATGTCCGCAACAAGGCATCTAAGTCATTTATTCCTGATTTGCGTATGATTCGCTGCTTTAAGCGTCCAATCGTAACATCCACATGAGCCACATTCAAGATTCGCGCAATACGCGCGGATGGAACACCATAATAATACTTAAGCTTTAGCATTAAAGCATCGCGTTTATTTAAGTGAAGGAGCACATCGGACATGGCATGAAAATAATCCGGCTCTCCTTTGGGTTGATCTGTATTGTCTGATTCGTCTGAGTAATTTGCCCTGGCAATGCTTGTTTTTTCCTCAGAAATCAAATTTACTTTTCGCTTTTTATTCTTTTTGCGCAGCATGGATATACTAAAGTTAGAAACTACGGCCTTTAACCATGAGCGCGTGTTAAACAAATCAATATCTGTAGAATATTTGGTCGATAAAATCTGATAGAGGTGAATGCAAAATTCTTGATAGACATCATACACTTCTTCACCTTCAAATTTCAAGCGAATTTGATGCAGAAAAAACCCTTGATATCGATTCAAGAGTTCGGTGAAAATTACGTCGATATGTTTTTTATCTACCATTTGAATCTATTGTAGAGGGCTGTGACAATCCGCACAGGTACTCGATGCGCGTACCCATCGAAATACCCTCTTTAAGTTGTTGTACAAACCAAGCTAAATTCGGTTCAACTCCCTCAAAAAACCCTTCCGGATTACGAAGTAAAAATGTCGGTATATCCTTTGATTTTAATTGTAAAATCAACTGCGCAAGTTCTTTACGGCTATCCAAGGCCGCCATTCCGACAGGATATACAAAAAAGGCTGCTGCCAAGACTTTCGAATCCATATATTGGCTTAATGCCGCTGCCATAATCCACTCACTGGGATCGCCTACTAAAATGGTGTTTGAGGATTTATCCAAAGATACGTTAATCGCATCCGCAAGTGATTCTGGTGTATAGCTCAAACAAGGTATGGGATTTGACTTACTCGAGTCTAAGAGTAATCCACCAGTATCTTCAGTAACTGAACCCGAGACATACGTTAACGAATGAACACTTGAAAACACATCCCTTGGGATCAAGGATTTGGCGTGGTTTCCAACTAAAACTAAGGAACTTGCTGCGGCTAAAAAATCCATGCGCTTTTTTCATTAAAATTAAACAATTTTAGTGTTAATTTGCCGTTGACAAGCGCCGATGAAGTTATTCTATACCCTCTTATTAATATTGATCAGTTTGGCATCAATCCATGTACATGCGCAACTCGGTGGAAACTATGTGTTTGGGTTTTTAAATTTACCCTCCGGTGCCCGAGCAGCAGGACTTGGAGGATATGCCTCACCAACCGCAGACAAAACGTTAGATTTTGCAATAATCAACCCCTCATTAGCCAATGAATCGATGCTCGGAAATTACTCGATTCAACAAGCTATACTGCCTTCGGGAATAACTTTCGGTACAATATCCACAGCCATTTCGGTAAAAAAGGGAATTTTAGTTCCCTACATTCGTCACGTAAGTTATGGGTCTTTTCAAGGCTATGACGCCACAGGAAATACTACAAACACATTCAGTGCCTTTGATTTTCAAGCTGGGGCTAGTTATGCGTACCAATTAAATCCAGTATTTACCTTAGGAGTTAATGCAGGAATCATTGGATCATATTTAGAAACATATTCCTCCTATGGCTTAGCCGGTAGTTTTGCTGTACAATACCACCATCCAAACGAATTAATTCATGCGACATTATTCGCTCGCAATGTTGGTGTTCAACTTAAAGGATATACCGGGCTGGATGATGCACTGAATCCACTTCCGATCGAAATTCAGAGCAGTGTGAGCGTTAAACTAAAACACGCTCCATTCCGATTCACGTTTATTGGACATCACTTAAATCAATGGAAAATCGGATATTACGATCCCTCGATTTTACCGAAAATTGACGGCCTAACTGGAGACACTATACAACCGCCAAGCGTTGGATTTGTAGAACAACTCGCACGACATTTGGCAGTGCAAGCGGAATTAGTAACTAAGGGTGTATTTCAATTACGCATCGGATTTGATTACCACCGAAGACAAGAATTAAAACTGGAACAAGCACCAGGGTTAGCTGGCTTATCCTTCGGTGTAGGTCTCAATTTCCGGAAATTCAGGTTAGATTATGGCTTTATGGTATATTCCAAGGCTGGTATGAATAATTCCATCGGATTGAGCACCAAATTAAGCGATTGGAAAAAACACTAGGGTGCTATAGCAAGAACAATCTGGTCAGGGGTGTACCCACTAATTATTTCAATAGCACCTTCTAATGAAATAGACAATTGATTATCAGTTAACTTCAAGGTAGTGTTCTCACCCAACACAAAGATTAATTCCTCTTGAGTTTCAAGACCATTCAATAAAAACAAAGTTGCACCAAGCATTGCTAGGGATTTGGGTGATGAATTTATTGGGCTAAGGGATACCTCTTGTTGAACTGTAATCTTCGACATTAGCAATCCAATACGATGCTGAAAAGCAAGCTGTTCTGCAGCGGAGATAGAATCCAAGGCTGGAATTAATCGTTTCAACTCAAATACATCGTTTGCATTCAGTGATACGCGCGGTGGCTTACCTAATTTACCCAGACGATAAAGCCAAATCCGAAGCACGATAACTAAACTTACAGTAACAGCTATACCTACGAATTTTGCTGCACCAAGCAGGTCAAACCAAATAAAAAAAGGAATTGAAATTAAGGCTACAAAAAAGAATATAAGCCACGGAATAAATCCAAAGGACTTCTGATTCATTTAACTTTTAGAATCTTCAGCGATCCATTTATCGTTAAACATTTCACCTCGAATAATAACGGTTTTAGTACGCGCGTATTCTTCGGCGGCCATCATCATTTGTTCTCTGGTGTCTCTTCGTATTAGTATTGAACTTGTACCAGGCACTTTAAGTTCTATGTAAAAGCCATTCTTTAAGCGTGCCGGTCGTGTTGGTGGTCTACCCATGTTAAAAGTTGAATTTTATACAAAATAAACATTTTTTCTCGGATTTGGTTCGCTTTTGTGAAATTTTAAGAAACGCATTGCAAAATAAAATCCTGTGCACTCTGCAAACATTGCCGTATTTTTGCGCATGATTTCACTCGAAAAACTTGGTTATTTTCTCCCTCAAGGGTTTTTATTCTCTGACGTTAGCCTGCAAATTAATCGCGGAGACAAAATCGGATTAGTCGGTAAAAATGGCGCAGGAAAATCTACCATGCTTCGTTTATTAACTGGACAAATACAACCATCAGAAGGCAGAATTCACCTGCCAAAAGAGATGAAAATAGGGATGTTATCTCAGGACATTAAAATCAATACTTCGAAGTCGGTATTTGAATACTTAGTTACTTCTAACCCGGTACTTACCGGACTGAATGAGAAAATCGAACAAATCAACGAAGCCTTAACCACACGTACAGACTACGAATCTGATTCTTATTTAGCCTTATTGGATGAATTGTCTGATGCCAACCAATCCTTTCAAATACACGATGGGTATAACTGGGAAGAAAAAATCATGGCGGTTCTCGAAGGGCTCGGATTCGACAAAGAAGAAGTTCACCGTCCCTTAGATACATTCTCCGGCGGGTGGAAAATGCGTGCAGAACTTGCTCGAATCCTTGTGAATGAACCCGATGCTTTGTTACTGGATGAACCAACAAATCACCTTGACATCCTCTCCATTGCATGGTTGGAACAATACCTTCAGCGCTTTACCGGAGCTGTCATCTTGATTTCGCACGACCGATTATTCTTAGACAACGTTACGAAGCGCACGCTGGACATAAGCATGGGAAGGGTAATGGATTTTCCATTTGGATACTCAAAATATAAGGAACGACGTGAAGAAGAGACCGAGCGCCTAGAACAAGCCAAGAAGCAACAAGATAAAGACATCAAGCAAACCGAAATGTTGATTGAAAAATTCCGTGCGAAGCAATCAAAAGCGGCCTTTGCTCAATCCTTAATTAAAAAGTTAGATCGAACCGAACGCATAGAAATTGAGCGCGATAATTACGGGGGAATGCGGGTGCGCTTTCCTCTAAGTGTACAGCCCGGGAAATGGGTGCTTAACATGGAAGGTGTTGGCAAAACATACGAAAAAAACCTGTTCCACTCCGTATCTATTTCCGTTGGACGCGGTGAAAAAATCGCGCTTTTGGGACCTAACGGTGTTGGAAAATCAACGCTACTTAAAATCATGATGAATCAAATCAGTTACGATGGAACCGTTGATTATGGTCATAACGTGGGCATTGGGTATTTCGCCCAAGACCAAGCGGAGCAATTGGATCCCAGCTTAACGATATTCGAAACCGTTGATCATGTAGCCAAAGGAGAAATTCGTCAACAAATCCGAAGCCTTCTTGGAACCTTCCTATTCAGTGGGGAGGACACCCAGAAAAAAGTTGGCGTGCTGTCCGGTGGCGAACGAACAAGGCTCGCGTTGTGTCAGATGCTATTAAGTCCTTCGAATTTTTTAATCCTGGATGAACCGACAAATCACTTGGATATCCCGTCAAAGGAAATCTTAAAGAATGCCTTATTGAATTACGAAGGAACCTTTTTAATTGTATCCCACGACCGTGAGTTTTTAGCGGGACTAACCAACCGAATCTGGGATATTGAAGAGCAGCAACTAAAAATTCATCATTTTGAATTAGATGAATACCTGAAATATAAGGCACCAAAAGAGGCTAAATCCACAGAAAAGAAGGTCGAAGAAGTGGAAAAAATTCAAGAGGCACCTAAGGCGGAGCGCATTGATCGTGAATTACAAAAAAAGCTTCAAAAAGTAGAGCGCAACATTGAAGAAACGGAAGGAAAGATTGCAACACTTGAAAGTCAATTAGCAGACATAAACTACAACGACCCAAACTACCACGTGCTGTTGAATGAATATAATACGCTCAAAGCTAATCTTGACAAATTAATGGAAGCTTGGGAGGCGCTGGCGGAATAGGGAGATGCTTGATTTGATCCACTTTTTTAACGCACCCTTCGATACGCCAGCTCTGCTGACTACTCAGGGTGCGTCAAATTTCAGCTTCAATGTACGAATGCCTATTCCTTTCGCTCAATAAATCTCAATACCTGCTTCCCATGGCGGTGGTGAATGGCAAATGCCGTTAAATCGAAGGCAAATAGAAAGGAACCTTGAAGTATTAATCCGTTTCCAAATCCATTGAATTGGTCTGCCTTCGATTGATTATTAAGCGCCATGCTGCGCAATAAAAACCCAGCGGTCATATAGGCAATATCCAAGCCAGAATTAAATAATAGTATCCGCTCTGTTTTCTGTTGTTCAGAAAGGGTTTGAGATAAAGTTAGCACTGCTTTTGTATTGCGGGCACGTAAATAACCTGGGATTGCCAATCCTAAGTTTACCGTGTTCCACATGACGTTCATTTGATGAAAGGCTTTTAGATCGGGCTGTGTAGCGGTAGCCCAACCAATACTTCCGGAGGTAATATTTCCTACTGCCCATGTACCGAGACTGAGCATTAATCCTTGATCCCGTTTAAGACGAGCTTGATTAAAGACATTCAGGTCTTGCGCTTGTGCAGCTATTGAGGCAAGGAATAAGATAAAAAAGATTAGTTTCATGAAACCTAAACAAGGAATAGCTCATTTAGTTTGAATAAAAACGTAGCAAACACCTCTGATTCATAGGAATCAAACAATAGATCACGAATATCTTCTGGCTTTTCGTCGCTTATCGCGCCGCATGCGTCGGATATCTTTTTTCATGGCTTTTCGCATGGGTTTTGACTGATTTTTTAAGTGTGTTTTGTAGGATTTTTCCACCATGCGTTTTCTTCGCTTTTCCTCTTTGTTGTGCTTTTTCCATTGAGCAGCACGTTGCTTTTCAAAGGATCCGTCTGCCCCGGCTTTGCAAGCTACCAGAATAAGCAAACAGACCATGACTAAATGTCGCCACGTGAAGTGAATTAATCGCATTATTATTACCTTTGACCCATGTTTCAACGTGTAATTTTTGTTTTAGTTACCTCACTTTCAGTGCTTTCCTGTGGAAAAAACAATCAGAATCCAGTACCCAACGTACCGGTAGATGTTACTATTGACCTCAGTTTTCCAAGTTACAGTGCACTTCAAGGGGTAAGCGGATACACCTATGTGAATGGCGGATCCAGAGGAATTATCGTTTACAGAAAATCCCTAAATGAATTTGTGGCCTTTGATCGGCATTCGCCCGCAGATGCTGAAGGAACCTGTTTAGAACCACTCTACCCAGACGCAAATAACTTTTTAGAATTAATCGATTCGTGCAACAACGCCCGTTTTTCATTATACGATGGTTCACCCATTAGCAATTCGCAATATGGATTGAGACAATACGCCACACAATTTAACGGATCAAACATTCTTCGCATTTATAACTGATATGAACGAAATTAAGGTAACAATAATCGACAGAGAAGGCCAAGCACATGAATTGGTAGGACCAACCGACATGAACATGAACATCATGGAATTGTGCAAAGCCTATGAATTGCCTGTATTAGGTGAATGTGGCGGAATGGCCATGTGCGCCACGTGTCAGGTGTATTTAGAATCGGAAACTGAACTACCTGAACAAAGCGATGCAGAATTAGATATGCTAGATCAAGCCTTCTACGTGAAATCTAATAGCCGTTTAGGATGTCAAATCCATTTGGATGAATCTATAGACGGAATTGTTTTGCGCTTAGCACCAGAGTCCACGAATTAAGCCCTTAACTCGTCAGGAATAATACATACCGGAATCGGTTGCATTTTATGTTGATTGACCGCATTAAATCGCCGATAAATTGCAAGCACCTCGCGTTGACGGTCACTCAAGTCTGATTCATTTCCTTGAAATTCCATTGCCCACTCTAATTCTGGATAACTCGCACCAAGTTGGTCTTCATCGGTGCGGTCCTCTCCCCACAAGCCATCCGTTGGTTTGGCATTGGTTATCACCGTTGAAACTCCCAGGTGCTTTGCTAAAGCCCACACCTCAGATTTCGTTAAATCGGCAATCGGACTGAGGTCCACTCCCCCATCACCATACTTTGTATAAAACCCAACCCCGAAATCTTCGATTTTATTTCCGGTTCCCGCAACTAAACATGTGTTCGTTTGACCAATAGCATATAGTGTGGTCATACGCAAACGTGCGCGGGTGTTCGCCATGCTCAATTCATGATTGGAGACTTCACTTGGAATGGCACGCCGAAGGGATTCAAATGAATCGGTTAAATCAACTTCCACCGAAGAAACATTAGAATAGGTATCAGTTAACCAGTGCATGTGGTCATGAGCACGCTTTAATTGATCAGGATGTTGGTGGATCGGCATGCTAACCAAGATAGTTTTCATCCCGGTTTTGGCACACAAGGTAGAGGTTAGCGCTGAATCAACACCGCCGGAAATACCAACAATAAATCCATCCTGCTTTGCCTTGTGAGCATACTCACTCAACCAATCAACAATGTATTCTTCGAGGAGGTTCAAATTAAAAAAGAAGAGAAACTTTTAAAATCAATTGGTTTTGACGTGCTTTTTGATAAAAATACGTTCCAGTAGCATCTGAGAATGTGAAATTATCCTCAATGGCTCTAAAATGTAAAGGAGTTAAGCCATAGAAAAATCCAAGCTCAGGAACCAAGGAGGTAGATCCTACAAAATTCCATTCTACTCCAGCAGATAAGCCTACCGATCCCTTATAAAAAAACTGATCTCCAAATGACTTTAAATTAGCATTCTCTTTTGCGGTATACGTAGCAGCGCCATTACCATCCGCTCCTATTTCAAACCCTCGGTCATTGATTCGTTGAGATATCATGAAGCTATTCCGTATACCAAACTTTGCAAAAATCTTCCAATCCCCAATCGGATCCATACGAAACAACATCATTAACGGTACAGCGACACCGACATTACTGTATTGACGATCGGTTAACAGATAACCTGTTCCACCCAATTCATCTTGATGTAAAATATTAGCACCAGCATACCGATAAAAAACTGAATCAATCGCTTCGTAGTTTAGCTTAGTAAACTCAAATTCAAAACCTGTTGAAATCCCTAAATTCGGGGCATTCTTGAAACTGGTATTAAAAATCATTCCTACCGATAGGTCATGATTAAATGGCGCAGCTTTAAAGTACGAATCCGTAGGTTTTACCATGTTGATTCCAAAATTCCCGGTCATACCCGCCTGTAATCGACGTGGGGCTGAATCCTGAGCAAACAAACTACTGGTAATTGAAATTGAGCCTAAAAGGAAAAAACAAAATGTAGCAACTTTTTTCATGCGTTTTTATTTGTAGTATTTTTGACAAAATTAAAAATAATACAATTCCATGGGTTTCTTTCGAAAATCCCTCCTTTTATTTTCATTTATATTCATACTGCTCGCATGCAACAGCAATTCATATGATATTGATGTAAGTGATGTCAATCTACCCTTAAGTTTTCATCACAGTGACTCCATCCTATCAAAACCGAATCCAAGGGAATTAATCTCCCATCGAAATGAACTCAGTCAAATCGACAAAGACATTGCTGGCTACCTATTTGGCTATTGCTATGGCATCCGCATCAACCCCGATTCGAGTTTTCTAAACGGAATGAGTCGGTACAACAACAACCCGTTTGTTGTGCGCTTAGAATTACGAATCAATCAGCAATTTGAGAAAAAAATACCCCAGCATCGTGCTTCCTTAACTGCTGCCTTCAAACGAATGAAATATCATTTTAAGGACGCAGCCCTTCCGCAGCACATCTTTTGGATTAACTCAGGTTTTACGAGCTCTGTTTTTTGTTCAGAAAATTCCATTGCCTTGGGCCTCGAACGGTATTTAGGTGAAAAAACCGATGTAATCAAAGAACTACCGAATGACCGGTTCTTTTCATGGATCAAAGAAGGTATGGCTCCCCAATACCTCGAGCGCGACGCGGTCATTGGTTGGTTAAGTACACACCACATCGAAGAAACGAAAGAAAACTACGCCACCGAAATGATTCGATGGGGAAAACTCTTATTTATTACTTCCGCATGCCTACCTCAGGAAAAAGAATCAATCATCCTGCGCTATACATCAAAAGATTACGACTGGGCATTGGCCAGCGAAGGCGCCCTATGGAAATATATCGTAGATGAACAATTGCTTTACAATACTGGAGAAGACGCCAAACAAAGCTTATTGCATGAAGGTCCATTTTCCCGTGGCTTACCCCAAGAAAGTCCGGATCGAATGGGACAATTTTTAGGCTACCGCATGGTAAAACAATATATGGAAACACACGATTTAAGCCTCAACGAATTAAAAAACACCCCATACTTGAAGATCCTTCAAGCCTATGAAGCACCCGAAAAAAAATAACATGAAAAAAACTTCCACCATCGAACTTTCAGTGGCCTTGAATGAAAACAATGTCCCAGAATCCATCCAATGGTCAGCCGCCGATAGCGGACAAAAAGATGCACCAACCAAAGCATTTTTCTTGTCGCTTTGGGACCCCAGAGAAAACAATACCTTGCGTATAGACTTATGGACCGAAGACATGACTGTAGATGAAATGAAGCAGTTCTTCCATCAAACCTTATTAACGATGGCTGATAGTTTTGAAAAAGCTACCGGTGAGGGAAATATTTGTGAAGATTTGCGCGACTATTGTTATCATTTCGCCGACAAAATGAATATCCTTCCGAAGGAATGATCTTAGAAAAATTACATACAACACACGAAGAACCCATTCAATATGCGTTTGCAGACGGGACCTCATTGAATGAACGCATTGGTACCGAGATTTTACTTCAATATACCGGTAACATCGTGTGCAGAAAATGCGCTAAATCAACGAATAAATCATTCGGTGAAGGCTTTTGTTATCAATGTTTTTTGTCGGCGCCGGAAGCCAGTCCATGCATCTTGCACCCGGAATTATGTGAAGCGCATTTGGGTAAAGGACGTGATTTAGCCTACGAAGAAAAAAACCACAACCAACCTCATTATGTATACCTCGCTTCAACCGACCAGGTAAAAGTGGGCGTAACGCGCGTAACGCAAATGCCAACCCGATGGATTGACCAAGGGGCAAGGGAAGCGATTATATTGGCAGAAACACCCAATCGGTATTTGGCGGGCGTACTTGAAGTAGCCTTGAAAGAAATGTATAGTGACAAAACCAATTGGCAAAACATGTTGCGAGATATTAAGAATGAATCAGTAGACTTAGCCCAAGAAAAATGGGAATTATTAGAACAACTCCCAGCAGATCTTGGTCAGTATTTCACAGAAGATGAAATGGTCTTTACCTTTAACTATCCAGTGTTGGCTTATCCTGAAAAAGTAGCTTCCCTAACCCTCGATAAAGAACCTCGTATACAAGGAAAACTTACGGGAATTCGTGGACAATACCTCTACATTGACCACTATTTAGTATTGAATATCCGCCGACATACCGGCTATGAAGTAGAATGGAAATAATATGATTCGGATAATACGCGCTTTCCTTGATTTTTTCTATCCAATCGTTTCGCGAATCTTCGACAAAACGACTTATTACTATGCGGTGGCAGGATCAACGAATTTAGTACTGGGCTGGGTATTGTTTTGGGTATTAGATCATTGGGTGATTCATAGTAAAACGGTTAAACTTCCGCTAATCGAACATCCCGTGCACAGTTACACAGTAATAGCTGCAGCTTGTGGTGTGTTTAGTTTTTTATTTGGCTTTATGATGATGCGCTATGTGGTATTTACGGAAAGTCAGCTCAAAGGCCGGGTACAGTTTTTCCGGTACGGTTTGAGTGCCTTAATCTCTGCTACAGTTAACTGGATCCTCATTAAACTCATGGTAGATACCTTCGCATGGAATGCGTCCCTTTGCAATGTGTTTGCCTCGGTGGTTGTGGTAACCATCAGCTATTTTTTACAGCGAAAGTTTTCGTTTAAATAACTCCTCGTTCCTCGGGATTTGAAATCTTGAGGAACGATTCGACAAACCGCTTGTATTTTCTAGCGACTGTTTTTCGAGTAAGTTGAGTAAACTAAGACTTAGGTACCGTTTCCCCTCCTTTTTTACCGCACCCTTCGATACGCCAGCTAAGGCTGTCTACTCAGGGTACGTCTAAGTAGCAAAAAGCTCGGTGAAGGGTTTAAGCAAGGGCGATTTGCTTGATGATTTAGATTGAAGCGGTCCCTGACTAGCATGTAAAGCGGCCCTTCGACAGGCTCAGGGACCGCTTTTATTTATATGCAATACATCAGGTGCGGTCCCTGAGTAGTTCGCAACGACGGACGTATCGAAGGGCGCACCAATATAAAACCCGTCGCGGTTGATTTTTTGTTTCATTTTTACTTGTGTTGAGGAACTCGAAACATCAAGACAAAAGAAAGGTAAAGAGAGTATCTACTTTATTAAGTATTCTACCTTTTACTTATACGAATGAGAACAAAGCAATAGGAGAAGCTATTCTCACCGCTATCTCGATTAGCGGGATAATTCGAACAGAAGACGACTTAATATGCTCGCTAACTAATAATCTCGCCGCGATGAAAGTAATAACTGGTACTTTTCTTCCTTCTCGTTAACCAACTGGCGAAGCAATTCATTTTCTTTCTCGCATTGAGTTAAGCGTGAATCCTTTGTATCGAGCGTAAACCGGCTGGCGTAAACGGAAAAGAAATTATAATCTAATGCGACACAGATTTTCTCTAACAATTCGGTATCAATCGAACTGCGCAAATAAATCTTATACACATTCGGCTCAGAGACATTTAGCCGCTCAGAAAGTTGAGAAACCCTAAGGCGCTTGCGCTTTACCTGTTCCTTGATCAACTGACCGATGTGAATGGAGGACATGCGACAAAGCTAACACTCAAAGAACTAAAAAGGTGAGCTAAAATATTTTATTACTATACCATTTATATAGTTTTATAATTTATATATTTGTATACATTATAAAACCTACTATATGAAAAATATAATTAAAATTATTACTGTTTTTATTGGACTCACCTGCTGTGGGGAAGTCATGAGCCAAAACCAGGTGTATGTGAATGGTTACTATAAATCGAACGGCACCTATGTGGCACCGCATTATCGTACCGCCCCGAACAATACCGTGTACGACAACTGGAGTACCTACCCAAATTATAACCCGTACACTGGGAAACAAGGTACCAAGACCTACTCCAATTCGTATTATAATAATTCTTATTACAACAATTCATATTACCGTCAACCGACGTATTATCAGCCGACATATTACTATAACTCCTATTACTATAATCCTTATTAATTAAATTAATTTCAAATGGAAGAATTCAACAAATATGGAAGAATAATTGGAGTTATTAGTGCAATAATTTTGTTTTTAGTAATAGGTGTTGTTAAAGGCTGTATCCAAAAAGACATAAGGGATAATGCAATAAATAATGCAATTGAAGAATATAATCAAGGTAAATGAAAATTTGGAATTTATTAATTAATTGGTTTCAGGAAAAGAAGGACCGACAATTATTTCTTAGAGAATTTAATGAATCTGCAAAGTTAGCCTTTCGACTAGGAAATACAGATTTATTATTGAATGCAACTACGTCTTATGGAAATCCAGATTATCGACACTCATTTTCTCGCTTCATGTCAGGTGGATTTAGAATAAAGGCCGTAACCGGTAGGCCTTTAAGCCGTGACGAAGTAATAGAAATCGGAAAAGCAATAATTGGAAATCCCATGATAGTTCGGACAATGATAACTTTAGGCTGGGATACACTTGAGGTACATCCTTCAAACTCTGCCTCTGGTCTTCAATGGAGGTTACAAAATAATATTTATTTACCATGATCATTATATTGATTTTGAGTTTGATTTTGAACTTTACTTTAATATTGTTAATATTTAGATATCGTTTTCAAAGAAAAAAGAAGATACTTAACAAATTAAAAAAAGAAAAACCATTAGGCTCAGGATCTGATTTATTTAATGATATCACCAAATCTAAGGAACTTTTTAGTTTACTTAAAAAAGAAATACATCCCGATAGATTTATAGGTGATGTATCACTCATGACATATTCTGAACAAAAAATGATGCGACTTGGTGAAATATCTAATTCATATACACAAATGCGCGAACTTATTCAAGAAATGCAAAATGATAACTTTCCGTTTAGTGATAAAATTAATTCTCTAAAATAAATCAATAAAAATATGAGATTTTTAAATAATGTTTTTCGTAGAAATTTTGTCAGTCATTCGGATAAATTTTTAGAGCAACATGGACATTTTTGTGCAAAATATTTAAATCATCTTGATGATCTAAATTTTCAAGAATTCAAATCAGGAATTAAATCAACTATTAATGAGTTCCCTTCAAAATCACCTCTTCACTTCATTAATAATTCTTTTATTAATACTCCAGAGTTATTTAAATCATTAACTATTTTGTTTGTTTTGCAGCATCATTTGAAACTGGAAGGTATTACAATCGATGAACTTACTGAAAATTTGTCTATTAAAATAAATCAATCTTTAAATAGAGAAATCGAATTAAGCGAAATAATATCATCAATAGATGAACTTTCTGCAGAATACAAAAATTTATCCTTTGATAAGGCACTACTGTCAAACATTAATTGTATTTACGATGATTTTCATGATGTTGAAACACCAGAACATTTAGATGGTCTTTTTAATGCATTTTATACAATTCAAGGTTACTTTATTTGTGTTTCAAATTACTCAATAGATCCAAATTTGACTAACTTTTCGAATATTGAAAAATCAAATTTTAGTCAAAAGCTATTTAATGAAGTAATAAAATTTAAAAATCAAAGTGCTGTTTATAATTCGGAAATTATAATACAACTTATTCAAGAATTATATAGGGTGGAATACTCATTGAATTAAAAACTTAAAGTAAAGTCTAATTCCAAAAGATTATTCATAAGCAAACTTTCTGGTGTTTAAGTTAAGATGATAAACCTACGCTCGTGCTAATGGAGTGATTAAAAACAAGTAATAAAAACCATGAAACTTAAAAAAATATCAGTTTATCTTTTTCTATTTGCCGTTTACACCCAGTTCTACAGTCAGATGTGGGTACCTGCCACTCCTTTTCCCGGGGCAATAGGTTTTTTTGATCCAAATAGTAATGGTAAAACACCAAGAGTAAATTGTTTGGATGAATACAATGGTGATTTAATTGTTGCAGGTAATTTTAGTTCGATAGGAGGTTTAGTTGCACACTGTATTGCAAAATGGAATGGTACCGCATGGAGTACTTTAGGTCCAGGGAATTATTTACAAAACACCTATATCACAGATGTGTGTGAATATAATAATCGCTTATACGTTGGAGCAAGATTTAATAATCTTCATGTTTGGGATGGTAACCAATGGACTATTCCGACATATTTTAATTTAAGTACTCAACAAGTAGAAAATGTTAGTGCTATAAACATGCACGTCTTTAATAATGAATTGTATTTAATTTCAGATTTTGGGAATTTATTAAAATACGATGGTAACACGTTTTTAGAATTGAATGTTCCAAATCAAATTGGCACACCTATTTGTATCGCAGACTACAATAATGAATTATACCTTGGGACGGATTTAGGATTGTTTAAATTCAACAACCAAAACTGGATTAACTGCACAGGCGTAGTTACAAATAATCCCACAATCGTCGATTTAGAAACTTATAATGGAGAATTATACGCAATTGGTGTGATTTTCTCAATTGGAGGAATTTCTGTTGAGAAATTTGCGAAATACAATGGGCAAACATGGTCAAGTATTCCTATGCCCAATGGTTTTTGGCCTGCAGTTCCTAGTATAGGTACAAATAGTGATGTCTCCTTTAATTCTCTGAAGGTATACGATAACAAGTTATTTGTTTCTGCTGGATTCGGAACATATCAAAACCATGATTTCGATCCAACACCACTATATATTTTCGATGGAACTTCATGGAATTTACCCGCGATAAACTTTTCTACACCCTATGCAGGTAATACATCAATTGTATATCAAAATGAAATTTTCTCCGGAGGTAATTTTTCAACCTTTTTGGCAGGAAATCCCGGTAATCCCTCAAATATCACTCACCTAGATTTACAATGTTTCGCTAAACTTGATCCTTCAATTGTTTCAATAGAAAAAAATGGTGTTTTAAAAATTGATTTATCCCCCAACCCTACCTCCTCAGAAATCACCATTACCTCGGATAAGTTTACTAACGAGCCTTATACCCTGTTCGACCAAATGGGTAGAACCGTAGGTTCTGGAAAACTAAGCGGTACCAACACCACCATCTCCTTAAGCAACCTAAGCAAAGGAATCTACATTCTGAAGGTCGAAGGAGCTTATGAATCGGCGATTGTAGTAAAGGAGTGATGGTGAGTCGCCCGTTCCTCTGGATTCCATATCCCGAGGAACGGGAAGGGTTTATCCAGGTGCGGGTTTAAACCCGCACCTGGAATGAATTTTATTCACAAAATCAAATAGACCTATACACCTCATCCAATTGCTTACCTACCGCAGCATAGCTAAAATGGGTTAAGGCATAGGTACGTAGCGCCTCGGCATCAAAGGATTTACCTTCCAATACGGACTTCATTGCCGCAACCAATTGCGCCTCGTTGCGTGGTTCGATTAAGATGCTGTTGTGTTCGTTGGCAAATTCAGGAATTCCATTCACCCGGGTGGCAATGACCGGTACCCCACTCATCCAGGCTTCCGGTATCACGCAAGGGAAATTCTCAAAATTGCTAAACAAGACCAAGGCCTTGCACGTGTGTAGAAACGACGCGATTTCCTCAGTCTCCATGGTGCCATGAAAGAATACCTTCGAGTCGAGTATACCAAGCTGATCGGCTACTTTTTTCGCCTCTGAAGCATCGCCATCCGTGATAATGTGAAATTCAAAATCTTGTTCCGTCTTCGCTAATTCAGCCAATGCACGCAAGATCCCATGCACGTTTTTTGCCGCTTCAAACAAGGTAGAAATGTGGACAAAGCGATGGTTCGAATGTGTTCCTTTCGGTAAACTAAAGACCTCCTCGTTAACCACATTCGGTAGTACGTGATACGATGTTCCGGTCAATGACTTAATCCGTTCCCCCAAATTCGCACTCACCGGCAACACCATGGCTGCGCGTTGATACACCGGTATCATGCGCTTCAACATCCACTTCGGGTAGGCATTGGGTCCTTCATGCAAGCCGCTGGCGTGCTCTGTAATCACTAATGGCGTACTTGGGAAATGCTGCTTCACCAATAAACCCAAGGGGAATACCACATTTAAATGTACAATGTCCGGTTCGCCGACCAATTGACGATAGGTTGCTACCCCTAAGACCACCGCGCTTCTCCAGCGCATATATTGCCGTAAGCGCTTAAAAAGCCCAGACGCTCTAGGATAAAACACCCGGATTTCGGTCAGTTTATCACGCTTCGTTTGTTCTACAAATACGTCTGATACTTCGGTAGCATGCACTGAAAGTGTGCTTATGTTATGGTGTATAGAAGCGGCCTCGGCATGCTTCTGAATGAAATTACCTAAGGTCGGATTGCTTGGATGAGGATACCAAGAAGCTAAAAACAATACGTTTTTTGGCGAGCTCATTAGGCTAAGGCGACAGCAAAGGCAGAAAACACTTGCTCCAATGCGAAATCGATTTCTTCCTTCGTGGTATACCTAGAAAATGAAAAACGCACATTCGGACGACTCATATCTGCGCCAATACCTTCCAACACATGAGAACCTTTGGTAGCTCCTGAGGTACAGGCACTTCCGCCACTTACCGCTACCCCTTTTAAATCCAAGGTAAAAAGCAGCATGCTGGCCTTCTCGGTTGGAGGAAAGCACACATTGAGGACCGTATACAAAGAACCGCTTGGTGTGGTATCCCCGTGGAAGGCAAGATCTGAAAAATGAGCTCTCAATCGCTCCATCATGTAATTTTTTAATCCTTGTACGTGGGCTTGATGTCCTAAGACGTCATCGTACGCCAAATCAAAAGCTTTCGACAGTCCCACGATTCCGGAAATATTCTCCGTTCCGCCACGAAATCCACGTTCCTGAGCACCACCTAAAATCATTGGTGTCATTTTGATGCGCTTGTTCACATACAAGAACCCAATGCCTTTTGGCCCATGAAATTTATGTGCTGCGCAGGTAATGAAATCGATATCCAAAGCTTTCAAATCAAAGGCGTAATGTCCCATGGTTTGGACCGTATCCGAATGAAAATAAGCCCCGTGCGTTCTGCACAAAGCAGCCACCTGTTCCAGCGGAATCAAGGTTGCGATTTCATTATTGGCATGCATCAAGGAAACCAAGGTGGGAATGGGTTCTTTTAATAGCGCCGCTAATTCCGACAAATCGATATGCCCTTGCGCATCTAAGGTTAAGTTATGCAACTGAACATTAAAGCGGTCGCGATACATTTCCACGGTATGCCCCACGGCATGATGTTCGATGCAAGTTGAAATAATGCGTTTCACGCCTAATTCCTGCACCGCAATGTGGCAAGCCAAGTTATCGGCTTCGGTCCCACCTGAGGTAAAAAACAATTCGGCCGGGTGACAATTTAAATGACCAGCTATGTTTCTACGGGCTGTTTCGATTAAGGCCTTTGATTCACGACCGAAGGAATGCGTAGAGGATGGATTCCCAAATTTATTTCGAAGTACCTCACACATGGCATCCACTACTTCCGCCGCCATGGGTGTGGTAGCCGCATTATCTAAATAAACCCGCATATTGATTCTTTTTGCGAAGATACAAAATCAAATTCTTTCTTACCTTCGTTATATGAAGGGCATACTTTTAATCTTTACACTTAGCCTTGGATTTTGTTTTTTTGGTCAGGCCGATCGAAAATACACGCCAGCCGGGATGTTGTCACTTGGCGGCCGAACCACCGTGAGTTTATTCAACGACCATGAGAATGAAATGACGGGAACTGGAGTTGGTGGTCAATTTCGTTTACGATTTTCCGATGCAGTAAACACCGATTGGTTTTTTGATTACATCACCAGTGACATTTTGAATTATGCGCATCGCACCGATTATCACATTGGGTGGAGTGTTTTGTTTTACCCAATAAACCAGCTGGACTATTTCCGTCAAGAAGGGGAATTTAAACCTAAATTTCGACCGTACATACTGGCTGGGCATTGCTTTGATTATTCAAAGATCGAAGCTAAAGATGGGTTCAGTCCCTTGGATGGGCCAATGTCGGCCGAACGTTGGAGTTCTGCGGTACAAGCTGGTCTTGGAACACACCTGGAATTATCTCCAAGGTTTGATATTTCACTTACCGGGCAATACATGATTCATTTAGGTAATCACATTGAAACCGACTATGATTTCACGACGGGTGTGCTAAGTTTCAATGAACACAAGGGAGCATCCTTGGCGGGACATCTGTTGGTAACCCTAAGTTTAAACTATAAAATTGCGAAGTTATGGGGATTCACCAGAAGATAACAGGGTTATTCTTGCTTGTAAGTACCCTGATCTATAGCCAGGAAAAACCAAGCTATTTTCAACCTTCCTTGCTTCGAGCAAGTGCGACCATCGCCCCTACTCGTTTCTATACCCAACAAACTACCGTCGCCTTGATCAATGGGTTTGTAGAATATGTATTAGAAAACCGCATAAGTGTTCGTGGAGAAGCCAACATTATGGCTCCAAATGGAAAACTTTTGTACACTAATTCGCCAGAAAAATTTCCACGAAACTATACTTCTATTTATGCAGGGTTTGGGTATCACCTCGGTAAGAAAAACTGGAAATTCGACATTCACGCAGAACCTGGAGTCGTAATCGCCGAAATGGAGCAACATCCTTTTTTAATCGTTCCTGCACCATACCAATGGAGTGTTAGCCCCTCCTATATGTTAAAAGGTGGCACAAGTTTTTATTTTTCAAAATACTGTCACTTTTTCGCAGAAATAAATTACAGTAACGGATGGATTCGAAAAACTCCATTTATGTCGGTTTCCATCGCCCAATATGGTATTAGTGCTGGACTCGGATTTCATGTACTTACGAAAAGGTAATAAAATTAACTAAGGTAATACTTGCATAGCATTCAGATTAACTTGCATGTATTATTTCGAGACAAGCAAGTCCTTTATCATCTTGAAAGTCAATCAATGTGTTGATGTGTTTACGAAGCATTTCCTCCACGTTTTTTGTTGTCTGGATATAGGTTCTAATCCAAATAATTTTTGGGGGATGACCCCAAACGAGCGAAAAATCATAGAAATCACCGTCAAAGGTCACAATAGTGAAATTATGTTCTTTCGCATATTCCCAAATCTGTTTGTCTGAAGAATTTTCAAGACCAATTTGTCTAACCTGCCTCGCATCGGGTAAGATGTCCTGGATATGAGAGATTAAACGGTGTGAAATATTCTGATCGAACAGCAATTTCATGATGCTATTCCTAAATGACCTTCTCTGGAAGCAGCAATAAACAAACATGCATTGATCTGTTCATCTCCTAATTCTGGAAAGTCACGAATAATTTCTTGTCGGGTCATTCCACTTGCCAACCAATTCAACACATCGGCAACCGAAATACGTGTCCCCTTGATTATAGCCTTGCCAAATCTTTTCTCAGGATTAATTTCGATGTATTGCTTTATGTCCATAAATACGAAGTTCGTAATTTAATATGAGTTAACCAAGTGTAGTAATTGTTCTCAAATTCCTTCTTATTTCAAGGTACTCGGACACACATACACCGTCTTTGGAAGCGAAGTCTTTGCTAAGGCACCAAACCCACCAATAACATCCTTAACCTGATCGAATCCTCGCGCTTTCAAAATAGATGCGGCAATCATGCTTCGGTAACCGCCTGCACAATGAAGAACTAAGCCTTTATCTTTAGGGAATTCAGCCATGCGCTCATTGATATAGTCCAATGGAATGCTTGGAACATCCTGCAAATGTTCTGCGTCATATTCACCGGGCTTGCGCACATCGATCAATACTTCATTAGCCGCTAATCCATGCTCAACCGCCGTAGCTTCTAGGCGATCAATCTGATCCAACTCACCTTCCCAACTTGCAATTCCTCCAGCTAAATACCCCAATACATTATCATAGCCAACACGCGACAAGCGTTGTACGGTTTCCTCTTCTTTTCCTTCCGTGGTAATGATAACAATAGGTTGTTTTACACTCGGGATAAGCGCCCCAACCCATGGAGCGAATTGCCCTTCTAAGCCAATAAAAATACTACCTGGAAGAAATCCTTTCGCAAATTCTCCTGCCGGTCGTGTATCCAGTAACAATACCTCTTCATCTAAGCTTTGAATCATTTCTGTATTCAGTGCCGTCAGACCTTTTGAAAGCACTTCGGCATAGGGTTGATATCCTAATTTATTCATGGCCACATTCTGTCCAAAATACGCCGGTGGAGGAAGTAAGCCATCGGTTACCTCTTTAATAAACTCTTCCTTAGTCATGTCCGCACGCAAGGCATAATTCATTCGTTTTTGATTGCCAAGTGAATCAAACGTTTCTTTCGACATGTTCTTACCGCATGCACTGCCTGCACCATGCGCTGGATAAACGGTGATGTCATCGGATAAGGGCATCAGTTGATTCCGTAAGGAGTCAAAAAGCGTTCCCGCTAATTCTTCTTGCGTCATAGCAGCTGCTTTCTGGGCCAAGTCAGGGCGACCTACATCGCCTATGAATAAGGTATCTCCAGAAAACAAGGCGCTTTCCTTGCCATTTTCATCAATCAAGAGATAACACGTGGATTCCATGGTATGACCTGGGGTATGAAGTACCTTAATCGTACAGGAACCAAAGGTCAATAATTCGCCATCCTTTGCTGAATAAAAATCAAAGCGCGGAGCAGCATTGGGTCCATAAACGATGGGAGCACCCGTTGCTTTCGATAAGTCTAAGTGACCCGAAACAAAGTCGGCATGGAAATGCGTTTCCAAAATGAATTTTAAGCTGACTCCGTCTTTGGATAGTCGATTCAAGTAAGGTGCTGTTTCGCGAAGTGGATCAATTATAATGGCTTCATTTCCGGAAACAATATAATACGCGCCTTGCGCTAGACAACCGGTATAAATTTGTTCAATATTCATAATGCAAAGTTAAATTTAAAACTAATGCGACGAGGGGGAAGCAAAGAACAGTTCTTTCACAATGATGTAAATTCCCATCACCAATACAAACCACCCAAAACCTATTTTTAACCGATCAGCAGCGATACGTTTAGCAAGGAAAGATCCTATAAAAATACCCACGATGGCTAATCCTGAAATTAGTAACAGCAACGGCCAATCCATGGTTGTTTTACCTAAATCCCCCGTAAACCCGATTAACGATTTAGCAGCAATAATCAACAAGGATGTTCCCACCGCTTGTTTCATAGGTAACTTACTCAAAATAACTAGGGCTGGAATAATTAAAAATCCACCTCCCGCACCAACTAACCCAGTAAGTAATCCAACAACTGTACCTTCTAATAAAATGACCGGATAGTTAAAGACCTGAGGACCTTGATTTGAGCTTTCTTTTTTAGGCTTTCGAATCATCGAAACGGAAGCAAATACCATTAGAACTGCAAAAAGCAACATCATCAAAAGGGGTTTCGTGACTTGAAATTCCCCCACTGAAAACAATACCTTTGGAACCAAAGGAACTAGTAATGAACGCGTTAAAAATACCGCAGCGATTGACGGAACACCAAAAATTAAAGCCGTTTTAAAATTCACTTCTCCCATCCGATACTTCGGAAAAACGCCCACTAAGCTTGTGGTACCAACAATAAACAAGGAATATGCGGTAGCACTAACTGGGTCAACGTGAAAAAGGTAAACCAACACGGGAACTGTTAAAATGGAACCTCCTCCTCCAATCAACCCAAGGGAAACCCCAATAACTAAGGATGCCAAATATCCGAAAATCTCCATGAAACAAAGGTAGGGATTGCAATTGAATAAGATTGTCTCAAAAGTTACACAAGTAGTAAACAAAAGGCCTTTTGAATAGTTATTCACTTATGAAGCTAATGAACCGGGCTGAATACGATACGCTAGAACAACGAGTTAAAGCACAGTATTTTAATAGTATCGTAGGCCATAAAAATGTTTGTTTAATCGGGACAAAAGATTCCGCCAACCAAGATAATCTTGCCATTTTTAATTCCTTGGTTCACATTGGTTCCAATCCACCATTATTAGGGATTATCTTTAGGCCGGATAGTGTGGAGCGTCATACCTACGAGAACATTCTTGAAACGAAAGAATATACAATCAACTTAATTTCGACCGACGATATAGCCGCAGCGCACCAGACTTCAGCGCGATATCCGAAGCGGCAATCTGAATTTGATGCCACGGGATTAGAACCATACTATGTTGATGGATTTAATGCACCAAGTGTATCCTCTGCCCCAATTTCCTTTGGATTAGTATTCAGAGAAAACATCCCGATTCCGTTAAATGGAACAAACCTAGTAATTGGTGAAGTTCAATGGATAAACTACCCAGAAGACATTGTGGCTAGCGATGGATTTGCTGATCTAACCAAAGCAGATATTGTGGGGTGTATCGGTTTGGATGCCTACACCGAAGGACGAATTATACAGCGGTTTGAATATGCCAAGCCCGACAAAGCCCCTCGAATAAAAGAATGAATCCGGAAGAAATCGATCGAATTATAGAAATGGCGTGGGAAGACCGAACCCCATTCGATGCAATTAAAATTCAGTTTAATTTAACGGAAAGTGAAGTCCGAGCGCTGATGCGAAAGGAACTAAAACGAAGCAGTTACATTCTATGGCGTAAGCGTGTCGAAGATTCCTCCTTGAAGCACCTAAAAAAGCGAATTGATGGAGTAACTACATTCAAGTCCAACGCACAACGACAAATCACACTCAACAAATTAAGCAAGCGATAAAGAGTCTCCAGCCAAAAGCCTTTTAAAGGTAGGTTCATTTTCATAAACTGGCCTAGCAAACCAGCCCACCAATCCTTTACTTTCTTTTTGTTGATCGTGCGTAGCTAATACCACACTAGACTTCGTTTTATTGAGCACAGCCTTTGCCTCTTTCAACCCAAGATTTACGGTGCCACCCAAGAAAAAAGGCAAGTTGTAGGTCGTGGTGGTGGTAATTAGCACATCCACCCTTGGAAGATCTTGGCTTGATTTAACCCCATGGGGTGCATACATCAAGGATTTCCCTTCCACATGTAAAATGAAGGCGTGGTGTGTTTGATTCAGGAGACTTACTTTAGTAAGTTGTTCCAATAAAAAAGGGGACTTAGCTAAGGGAGTCAGTGTTTCAAAATAATTCCACGCACGAATTTTCTTTAGTGCCCGGTCTTCTGCAATCACCACAGTTTCAGTTGGAAAAGTTAGTAATGATTCTTTATGGCAGTGATCAGAGAATGGATGAGAAACAAAAATAAACAAGGGTTTGTCCTTTGGAAACTCAAAAGGTCCGTAGGTCTCAGAACGTTTTTGCAAGGAAAACCAGGGATGTCCGTCGACTTGTTGAGCAGTAAACCAGGGATCAACAACTAAGGTAAAATCCGCCGTTTCTATCAACCACGAACTGTCATCGGTTAGCTTGGTTATTTTCATCAATTCATGAAAAGTCGAATCGCCTGACTCAATTTTTCCCGAATCTCGGTTCGATCAATGATAAAATCTAAAAATCCATGCTCCAATAAGAATTCAGCTGTTTGGAACCCATCAGGTAAATCTCGACCAATTGTTTCTCTAACTACGCGTGGACCAGCAAACGCAATTAATGCGCCGGGCTCTGCAATATTAATATCGCCAAGCATAGCAAAAGATGCGGTAACGCCTCCTGTGGTTGGATCCGTTAAATAAGAGATATAAGGTAATTTTTCTTCAGAAAGTAAGCCGAGATTTCCGGATACTTTAGCCATTTGCATTAACGAATATCCTGCTTCCATCATCCGTGCCCCACCCGATTTAGAAATAATCATAAATGGTGCTTTAAGATCAATGGCTTTCATTATCGCACGAGAAATCTTTTCACCCATTACACTCCCCATGGAACCGCCGATGAATCCAAAATCCATGGCTGCGATTACTAAGTGTTGTCCATCAAGGGTTCCGTATGCTGCACGTAAGGCATCTTTTAAGCCAGTGGCTTTCTGCGTACTTTTTACACGGTCAACATATTTCTTTGTATCCTGAAATTCTAGTGGATCCCCAGAAACCATATCCCGATCCAATTCAGTGTATTTTCCCTCATCAAAAATCAACTGAAAATAAGATTCTGCATCGATGCGTTCATGATGAGAACAGCGTTCACAAACAAAATTATTCTTTGCTAAGTCGTCTGTTATGTAAAGGGTTTTACAATTGGAACATTTCGTCCAATACCCATCTGGAGTTTCCTTTTTCTCCTCCGTTTTGGTGGTGATTCCCTCTTTTTTTCTTTTAAACCAACTCATATTAAGGTATTCAAGTTATTTAGATCTGAAAATGATTGCTCAAGGCGTTTTATGAATGTTAATTCTCCATCGCGCATCCATTTTCTTGGATCATAGTATTTTTTATTTGGCTTATCGTCGCCCTCTGGATTTCCAATTTGGGTTTTTAAATACTCTACGTATTTTACCACATAATCCCTAACTCCTTCGGTAAAAGCAAATTGCAAATCGGTATCGATGTTCATTTTAACCACACCATACCCAATAGCCTCCCGGATTTCAGCTAATGTTGAACCAGATCCTCCATGAAAGACAAAATCAACAGGATTTACCCCGGTATGGAATTTAGATTGAATATAATCTTGTGAATTCTTTAGAATTATGGGTCTCAACACCACATTACCTGGCTTATATACCCCGTGCACATTTCCAAAGGCAGCAGCGATAGTAAAACGAGGAGATACTTTCATTAGCTCTTCGTATGCATAAGCAACTTCTTCAGGTTGTGTATACAATTTTGAACTATCCACCCCCGTATTATCAACTCCGTCTTCTTCCCCTCCGGTTATCCCTAACTCGATTTCTAGGGTCATACCCATTTTTGACATTCTGGCAAGATATTTCTTACACAATTCAATATTTTCATGAATCGGTTCTTCTGAAAGATCGATCATGTGTGAACTGTACAGTGGTTTGCCGGTTTGTGCAAAAAACGCTTCACCCGCATCCAATAAGCCATCAATCCATGGTAACAGGTTTTTGGCACAATGGTCTGTATGCAAGATAACGGTTGCTCCATAGGCTTCAGCAACTTCATGTATATGCTTTGCTCCTGAAATCCCACCCAAGATCGCAGCTTTCTCATTTAAATTCGATAAGCCTTTTCCAGCAAAATACTGTGCACCACCATTAGAAAACTGAAGGATTGCTGGCGCATTCAATTTCGCAGCAGCTTCAATGACAGCATTAACAGTAGATGAACTGGTTACATTGACAGCGGGTAACGCAAAGCCTTTCTCTTTCGCTAATGCAAAAATGGCTTGAACTTGATCGCCGGTAGCTACCCCAGGTTTTATAAGTGCATTCATGGTTAAATTTGGTTGTTGATGGTCCACAAAGGTAAAAATAATGTGAAAATAACATGCAAGGCAATAATATGAGCGATGCATCGTTTTGGGTAAAAAAAAGCCTATGACTGAAAAGTACAAAAATGCAAAGCGTGTAATCAATTCCAATCGTGTAGCACAAGCACCGGAAAGCGTAATCACTTTCTTACTTAACTACAGTAAATCCTTGGAGCAAAACAAAACGAAACTTAAGTTTCCATTGATGCACAAAAACTAATTTAAGGCCGGGATCCCGGCCTTTTTCTTTTATAATTTACCGTATTTTTACCCCATGCGAATTTTAATCATCCTAGGGGCACTTTTTCATATCCTTAACCTCAATGCTCAAGAACTTTGTCCCATTCTGCCAAGACCAGTAACTTACATTGATGGCGGAGCAAATAAAACCTTCCTCGTTTGCGACACTTTGCGTTTTAATGCGCAAAATCTTCCAAAAGGCATTGCCGATGTAATTCCTGAAATTGCCAAATTATATCTACCAGACACTTCATTGGTTCAATTGTTGAGGAATAAAGGGATTATCACGTTCCAACAACTCACAGGTGCTTATCCGGAGTCCTATTCCATCAACGCGAACACAGATCAAATACGAATAACATACACCACTGAATCCTCTTGTTTCAACGCCCTACAATCCCTCTTTCAACTCATTACCCTCACTGATGATGGCAAATGTTTAAGTATGCCCGTCTGTTTCGTAAAAGATTACCCATCCTTTAGTTGGAGGGGATTACACTTGGATGTTTCTCGTCATTTTTTTAGTGTAGACGAAGTCAAAAAATACCTCGATCTAATGTCGATGTATAAATTCAATGTGTTTCATTGGCATTTAACCGACGATCAAGGGTGGCGAATCGAAATCAAACGTTACCCTAAATTAACCAGCATTGGTTCATGGCGAGACAGCACCATTGAAAACCACTACTCTACCTTTCCGCGTACATGGAACACCACGCATTATGGAGGATTCTATACCCAAGAACAAATCAAAGAAGTGGTTGCATACGCTGCGGCACGTCAAATCACTGTAGTACCTGAAATCGAAATGCCCGGACACGCCAGAGCGGCATTAGCCGCGTATCCTGAATTTTCATGCAACGGAAATAAACAATCCGTTCCAGGTGTTTGGGGTGTATTTGACGATGTTTTCTGCACCAAGGATAGCACCATATTGTTTTTACAAAACATCTTAGACGAAGTCATGGAGTTATTTCCGAGTCCATACATTCATGTTGGAGGGGACGAAGTGCCGAAGACTCGATGGAAACAATGCGCCACGTGCCAAGCCACTATTAAATCCCTTGCCTTAGCGGACGAACACGAACTTCAAAGTTATTTTATAGGACAAATGGATCAATACCTTCAAGCTCATAAACGCAAATTAATTGGTTGGGATGAAATTCTTGAAGGCGGTTTAACTTCGGGTGCTGCGGTTATGTCATGGCGTGGAACAGAAGGTGGTATTGCTGCCGCTAAACAAGGACATTTCGTAGTAATGAGCCCAGGGTCTCATTGCTATTTTGATCATTACCAAGGAAAGTCAGTTTCAGAACCTTTAGCCATAGGAGGCTACACACCGCTTGAAAAAGTATATGAATTCAACCCAGTCCCTGAAGGACTTAAAGACCATGAAGCGCGATTTATTTTGGGTGGGCAAGCAAACCTTTGGACCGAGTATATTCCTTCTTTTGAACAACTCACCTACATGACCTATCCTCGGGCTATTGCCTTAAGTCAAGCACTTTGGGGCGGAACTAAAGCGCCTTATAAAACATTTGAGGAGGCACTTAAAACATATCACATCCCAAGACTGATGAGTCCGATCTTAAACACGAATGTTTCACTCAGCTTTATGAAACCGGAAATTAAATTTGAACGAGAATTCTATGGAATCTCCCTAAGTTTTGAATTTAAAGACACTAACGAATCCGTTGTGGTGAGCATTCCATCGCGCGAGGAAGGAATTTGGTTATCACAGGGTAAAAAACTACCATTTAACCGCCCACAAAAAAATTCAATTCAACGAAAACTTACCTATTTCTCTCCGTGCTGTGCCGATTCGCTGACCATGATAGAACACCAAGGGTTGGGTGCAAAGGTAACTTACATTACGCCGCCTAACACGCGCTATAATTCTGGTGATTTAACCTTAGTGGATGGGCAATTTGGAGCACGCCCGTGGAGAGGTTATCAATGGGTTGGTTTTGATACGAATACCATAGAGATTAGTATAGATTTGGAAGAAAAACGAAAAATAAAAGGCCTGGAACTTGGGTTTTTATATGAACCTTCCTCATGGATTCATCTACCAAGCGAGGTGAAAACAACAACAAATAAGGGTAAAACTAAATCCGTGAAAATAACATCTGAACGAACAGTCATTCGCTTTAGAAATAAAACGCAGTCTCTTCGACTTCAAATCACTGGACCAAAAACGATACCTTCAGGATTCCCTGGTGAAGGAAATACTCCATGGATTTTCATGGATGAGGTACTTATAAAATAATTTAAAAAAAATAAAATTAATTATTAGTTTAGATATGTTTTCCTAAACTAACTACCCATGAAACCATTATTTACTGCGTTATTTCTTGTATTAATAATTTCGGTGAAAAGTCAATTAATAAACGGGCTTTATGGTATTGACACCCTCGCATACGGTACTGCAGAAGACTACATCAACGATGCAGTTTTCAATCAAAATAATGAATTATTTGTTGCCGGTTTCTTGAAGCGATCTCCATTAAATGGGGGAACAGTTTCAGAGATAGGCACACTGAGTAGATTTGACGCTCAAGGTAATTTGGTGTATTCCAAATCAACCACTTTCGAAGAAATTAATTCTATTTTACGAACGCCGGATGGACATCTACTTCTAACGGGGCGAGGAACAGGATTACTATGCAATGGCGTGTGTAAAGCTGATTTTTGGGTCAGTGAATGCGATGAAAACGGCCAATTTCTATGGGGCAGATCCTTTGGGAACGCGATTAACGACGGAAATGACATCGGATATGCAGCTGCTTTGATGTCTAATGGCGATAGATTAGTGGTTGGCTATTACTATCACAGCTCCTATAATTTGAAAACGTTTGCTGTTCGACTTACGCCACAAGGAGACACCGTATGGACAAAATCTTATGGAATGTATACAGGACAGCAATGTGGGTATAGTGTTTATGTTAACAACAACGACGATATTTATATTGGTGGAACAACAACGGTCGGAGGAGGATTATTATTAATGAAATTATCTTCAAATGGACAATTATCTTGGGCGAAAACCTATGTGACACCGGCAGGAAGGGTGCTCAAAATCTTCAAAAAATCAGACGGAACCCTATTGCTTTGCGGACAAGCTATCAATAACAATGATTATAGAGTTACACTAACTAACGTAGATTTAAATGGGGCTTTATTGTGGTCAAAGGAATATGAAGTGGAAAGTTCTGATCATGAACAATTCTTTGAAGATGCATTTTTAACAGCCAATGACCATATTTTTTTAACAGGTTATTTCTATGATGAAGTAAATTATGTTACGCCCGGAAATAAACCATTTTACATGGAAATAGACGATATGGGAAATGTGATCTGGGCAAAAAAATATATGAGTTATTATGGGGAAGGACGGATAATTAAAAAACACCCCAACAATGGAATAATTTGGGGCGGTATTCACATGCAAAATGCATTTACCCCCTTCTGGCCCAAGCAACCTGAAAGTTGGTGGATGCACATGCCCGATAACGGCTCAAATGATTGCTTTATTCCTTGTTATGTCAATACGTTTAATGCAAGTGCACTAGCGGCAAATAAAAACTTTTATTCCTTTACAGGATTCATTTCCGACGACCCTCTTCCATCCGCTATAAATTATTTAACCTTAAAAACTTTAAAGTGCAATTCTCCACTAGACACAGAAGAACTTATCCCAAATAATTTTCAAATTATTCCAAATCCTAATCGCGGTACTTTTACAGTTTACAGTCCTTTTGAAACTTTAGGTAATGTTCATTTGGTTAATGAATTGGGCCAAAAATATGATGTTCAAATCGATGGAAACCAAATTATTACAAACCATATACCTCCCGGGGTTTATTTTCTAAAATTTATTGATTATCACCAAATCCAAAAAATTATCATTTATTGAGGAATAAGTGTTGGTTGTAAACCTAACCCTTCACACTTTGTTATTACCTTTGCCACTAAATGAATGACATGCGAAATTGGAACACCCTAAAGTCTTTCACCGACATTAAATTTGAGTTTTTTGAAGGGATTGCTAAAATCACCATCAATAGACCTCAAGTATATAATGCATTCCGTCCGGAAACCAATATGGAAATTTTGGATGCATTGCACATTTGCCGTGAACGAAATGATATTAGCGTTGTGGTACTTACCGGAGCAGGTGACAAAGCCTTTTGTTCTGGAGGAGATCAAAACGTAAAAGGAATTGGTGGGTACATTTCAGAAAATGGTGTACCGAGATTAAATGTACTCGATATTCACAAAGCCATTCGCTCTCTACCAAAACCCGTTATTGCCATGGTAAATGGTTACGCAATCGGCGGAGGACATGTACTTCACGTAGTATGTGACTTAACCATTGCCTCTGAAAACGCTCGATTTGGTCAAACGGGCCCTAAGGTGGGAAGCTTTGATGGTGGTTTCGGCTCTTCTTATCTCGCCCGTCATGTCGGACAGAAAAAAGCGCGAGAAATTTGGTTCTTATGCAACCAATATACTGCAGAGGAAGCAGAAAAAATGGGTATGGTAAACAAAGTAGTTCCCTTGGCTGAACTCGAGAACACTACGGTAGAATGGTGTAAAACCATCATGAAACGAAGTCCCTTGGCTATTCGAATGATCAAACGCGCAATGAATGCCGAATTAGACGGGCAACACGGGTTAATGGAGTTAGCCGGCGATGCGACCTTGCTTTACTATTTAACAAACGAAGCACAAGAAGGGAAGCATGCATTCCTAGAAAAACGAGATCCTGACTTTCAACAATTCCCTAAATTTCCATAATCATGGCTATTCATCTCTTAGAACCAAATTCACTGTGGCGAGCTTTTTCTGACTTAAATGCAGTTCCACGTCCTTCCAAAAAGGAAGAACGTGTTCGGCAATTCATGGTTGACTTTGGAAAAGGTCTTGGTTTAGAAACACTCGAGGACGGAATTGGAAATGTGATCATCAAGAAACCAGCTACAAGTGGCATGGAAAATAGAGTTACCGTTATCCTTCAATCCCATTTGGATATGGTGCATCAGAAAAATGAAACCACGGTATTTAACTTTGATGAAGAAGGCATAAAAATGCGCATTGATGGGGATTGGGTATTGGCTGAAGGCACGACCTTAGGAGCTGACAACGGCATTGGTGTGGCTACAATCATGGCCTTACTTCAATCTAAAGATATTGCTCACCCTGCACTCGAAGCCCTATTTACCATCGATGAAGAAACCGGAATGACTGGAGCAAAAGAACTCGACGGAACCTTATTGAACGGCAAAATACTACTGAATTTAGATACCGAAGATGACGATGAGCTTTCCATTGGATGCGCCGGAGGGATCGATACAAACACATCATACACCTATCAAGAAACCGCAATCCATGAAGGATGGTACGTACTTAAAATAAAAATCCGCGGATTATTAGGTGGCCATTCGGGAATGGATATAGACAAAGGACGAGGAAATGCAAATAAATGGATGGCTCGATTACTCTGGGAATTAAAGCAAAATACCCCTATTCAATTAATTTCATTCGACGGTGGAAGTCTTAGAAATGCGATTCCACGAGAAGCGACATGCAGAATTGCTGTTTCTAACGAAGAAGAGGCTAAAGAAATTTTACTTAGAACCATAGGAAATTTAAAACAAGAATATGGACGCATCGAACCGGAGCACCAAATTGAAATAGAATCGGGAGTTAGCAGTGGTGATGCGATGGATGATACGGACTGTACAAAAATTTTAAACACCTTATGTGCTGTTCATAACGGAGTCTTTCGAATGAGCCCTGAAATAGCAAATCTCGTAGAAGCTTCTTCGAGCTTGGCACGCGTGATTATTCACGAGGGTCAATTCACTACCCAATCGCTTCAACGGAGTTCAGTAGAAAGTACTAAGGCTGAGGTAAGCATGGCCATTCGTACGGCATTTGAAAACATGGGCGCTACTGTAGAACAATCCGGAGATTATCCAGGATGGGAGCCAAATCGCAATTCGAGCATTCTCCAGTTGATGGAATCGCTTTATATACAGTTATTTAAAGAAACACCTCAAGTTAAAGCTTGTCATGCTGGATTAGAATGTGGGATTCTTGGAAAACACTTGCCGGGTGTGGAAATGATTTCATTTGGTCCAAACATTCGAGCAGCACATTCTCCGGATGAAAAAGTACAAATATCTTCGGTTCAAAAATTCTGGTCCTACCTACTTGAAACTCTTAAACACATACCCCAAAACGCATAATGTCATATCAATTAAATACCATTGAGGAGGCCATTGAAGAAATTCGTAATGGTAAAGTAATCATCGTTGTTGATGATGAGGATCGAGAAAATGAAGGTGATTTTTTAACAGCCGCAAGAAATGCATCCACTGAAGTTGTAAATTTTATGGCAACTCATGGCAGGGGATTGATTTGTGCGCCTTTAAGCGAAGAACGCTGCGATGAGTTAGGCTTAGAATTAATGGTGCGAAATAACTCCGCCGCCTATGAAACTCCTTTCACGGTTAGTATTGACTTAATCGGTCATGGTTGTACAACAGGAATATCCGCAAGTGATCGTTCGAAAACAATTTTAGCTTTAATTGACGAAAATACTCGCCCAGAAGAATTGGGCAAACCTGGACATATTTTTCCTTTACGCGCAAAAAAAGGTGGTGTATTAAGACGTGCTGGCCATACAGAAGCAGCCGTTGATCTATCTAGAATGGCCGGATTTGAAGAGGCTGGTGTTATTGTTGAAATATTGAATGAGGATGGTACGATGGCTCGACTTCCTCAATTGGTTGAAATCGCTAAGCGATTTGATCTAAAAATTATCAGCATCGAGGAACTCATCAAGTATCGAATTGCACATGAAATACACGTTGAACCCATCGTAGATGTTAACCTTCCAACAAGCTTTGGGAATTTTCAATTGCATGCATTTAAGGATAAGAATACCGATCAAGATCACTTGGTGTTGGTAAAGGGAACCTGGAAAAAGGATGAGCCCGTATTAGTGAGGGTTCACTCTTCGTGTTTAACCGGGGATATTTTTGGATCGTGCCGATGTGATTGCGGACCTCAATTACATAAAGCAATGGAGATGATAGAAAAGGAAGGGAAAGGTGTAATTGTATACATGAACCAAGAGGGACGAGGAATTGGCCTAGCAAATAAACTCAAAGCATACAAACTGCAGGAACAAGGCATGGATACGATTGAAGCAAATATCGAACTTGGTTTTAAGGCCGATGAACGTGATTACGGAGTTGGAGCTCAAATGCTGAGAGAGCTAGGAATTACGAAAATGAGGCTAATGTCTAATAACCCAAAGAAACGAACAGGATTAATTGGTTATGGGCTTGAAATTGTTGAAAATGTTGCCCTTGAAATTCCAGGAAACTTACATAACCATGCCTATTTAAAAACCAAACGTGATCGAATGGGTCATGATTTACACCTAGACAACAATGCTTAAGGCGGTAAATCTCACAAAAAAATATGGTGAGCTCGAAATTCTCAAAGGAATTTCGCTCGAAGTGAATGCGGGTGAGATTGTATCTATTGTCGGTTCGTCGGGTGCAGGAAAAACAACCTTGTTGCAAATTTTGGGAACCCTTGATCGTCCAGACGATGGAACATTTACTATTGATGGAATTAACCCATTTGCATTATCACAAAGAGAACTAGCAAATTTTAGAAATCGTAAGATTGGATTTGTTTTCCAATTCCATCAACTGCTCCCTGAATTCGATGCCATAGAGAATATTATGATTCCCGCTATGATTCAGGGGATTTCTAAAAAAGATGCGCGTGAAAAAGCGTTCTCACTCCTTGAAAAAGTAGGACTACAGGACCGAGCTAGTCATAGACCAAATGAAATTTCAGGCGGAGAACAACAGCGTATTGCGGTATGTAGAGCCCTAGTAAACCAACCCAATATTGTGTTTGCCGATGAGCCTTCAGGCAATCTTGATACTCAAAATGCAAATGAGTTACATGAATTATTCTTTAAGTTGCGAGAGGAACTGAATCAAACCTTTGTTATAGTAACTCACAACCAACATCTAGCTAAGCAAGCGGACCGTATGCTTCAAATGCAGGATGGACTCATGGTATGACCAAGAGTGAACTAAACGAATTTCTTCTTACGAAGGCGGATCAATTTGAAAGCTTAAGTTTCATTGAGGATGACCCTATTTCTATTCCACATCAATTCAAACTGAAAGAAGACATTGAGATTATAGGCCTTTTAGTTGCTACAATTGCCTGGGGAAATCGAAAATCAATTATAAAAAGCGGAAACCACCTCGTTGCATTGTTTGGCGAATCTCCGTATGATTATGTAATGAATTTCAATGCAAATCGAACCTTTAAATTCGTTCACCGCACCTTTTCAGGAGAAGATTTGGTATTTTTTATTCAAGCACTAAGGACAATATATGAAGCAGATGGATTAGAAGCCACCTTCAAAAAAACAGCAGCTGAAGGAATAGAGGTTTCTATAACGAACTTTCGAAATGCTATGCTTCAAACGCCGCATCTTTCAAGAAGCACAAAGCATCTTTCAAATCCAATGATAAATAGCGCATGTAAACGCCTGAATATGTATTTACGATGGATGGTGCGATCGAATGCGAAAGGAGTAGACTTTGGTATTTGGAAAACTCTTTCGCCAAAAGATTTACACATTCCACTAGATGTTCACACTGGAAATATTGCTAGAAAACTTGGGATTTTAGAACGCAACCAAAACGATTGGAAAAGTAGCCAATTGTTACATGAATTTGCAAAACACCTAATTCCTGATGACCCAAGTAAATTGGACTTTGCATTGTTTGGCTTGGGAGCAATTGAGGATTTTTAAAAAACTAGGTTTTCTTCAATAAGAATTTTTTCTACTTCTCGTGAAACGGAATCCATTTTAGAGGCTAATACTGCGCCCCCTACAAACTTCATCTGAGTCTCGTCCCAATATACTAGTTTCTCGCATTGCTTTAATTGATAACGGTTCTTCTTCCAAGAATAAAGCACATGATATTTTTCATTATACTGATCCAATTTAAATCGAATCAAAATGTCTTGATAGGGAGAATCTTTCACTTCTCGCGTTTCAATTAAATTCCCTTTAAACTTATTTACCGCAACAAGCTTGCCCCCTTCGCGTTCAAAAATCAACAAACGACGAATAGGGAATTTTGCTTCAGGATCTTGAAAAGCAATTCCATTAATTAAGAGCATAAAACCATCACGCAAGGGTTTATCTTTACTCAATTTAAAAAACCTAAAGAATTTTGGTGAACAAGCCCCAAATTCATCACCCACACGTGTGGTATCACAAATTCTCAATTCTTTAAGCAGTGCTAATTCTATTTCACTGTTAAATGAATTCAATCCAAAATCCGTATAAATTTCTTGCTTAGTTAATTTTTTCTCAATCGGTTTAGGGGAATTACTGGAATTATAAAACCAAAGGACTAATACCAAAGCAAATAAAACCATGGCTCCAATAACAATTATCAACTTTCTACTTACCGCGGTTCTGTCTCTTTTTACTTCCTGCTTATTTTCTTTCATTTAATGATAAAAATTAAAAATTGATGCTGCTTTTTCTTGAGCGAATTGTATTGCATCCATATCTATTCCTGTGTTCACCTGATGTTCAACGCAATGTGCTATCAAGGTTTCAGTGGCTAAATTCCCTGTTAATACATCGGTAGCCATTGGGCAACCACCAATTCCCATCATCGCGCTGTCAAAATGTTGACAACCTGCGCGCATTGCTGACTGAATGAGTTGGGAGGCATTACTCGGTACAGTATGTAAATGCACCCCTATTTCTATGTCCGGTAATTTTTCAGAAACCAACTCAAACACTTCATGCAAAACCGTGGGTGTTGCGGCTCCAATCGTATCAGAAAGGGCGATGTGTGAAACACCAAACTCTTCGTGCAATTCCCTCGCGTAATCTACAATCAAAGAAAGTGACCATGGATCTCCGTATGGATTACCAAAACCCATTGAAAGGTAAAGCATGAGCTCACGCTTTGCTGAATGAACTTCAGTTACCATTCGCTTTAAGCGATTTTTAGATTCTTGAATGCTCGTATTGGTATTTCGCAACTGAAATTGTTCTGAGATAGAAAATGGATACCCAAGAAATGAAATTCGTTCAAAACTAAGCGCCTGTTCCATTCCTTTTTCATTCGCAATGATTGCTAACAACTTGGTATCAGATTCAATCAATTGTCCAACAACTTCCGAGGTATCCACAAGTTGAGGAATAGCTTTAGGGGAAACAAAGCTCCCGAAATCTAAGCGATCAAACCCACAGTTAAGTAAGGCATTCAGATATTCAACCTTCAGATGCGTAGGAATAAAGTCATGAATTCCCTGCATTGCATCTCGTGGACACTCGGTAATATGGATAGGAGTATTATGCACGCTTAATTAATGCTTTCTTAATATCTGCTATTAAAACAGGGCCTTCATATATAAACCCTGTATACAACTGTACTAATGAAGCACCAGCAGCTAATTTTTCCAAGGCATCGTCTTTGCTGTGAATTCCTCCTACACCTATGATAGGTATTGCCGCTCCCAATTGATTATGTAAATATCTAATCACTTCTGTAGAGCGTGCAGTAATTGGTTTACCAGAAAGACCTCCTGCGCCAATACTTGAAATCAAATCCGATGACGCTTTCAGGCCATTGCGGCTAATTGTAGTATTTGTTGCTATTATTCCATCTAATGGTAAAGTCCGCGCAATTTCTACGATATCATCCAATTGTTCATTGCTTAGATCCGGAGCAATTTTAAGTAAAATTGGTTTTGGGGAGCCCAGTTCTAAATTTAGATTTTTAAGTGCACTTAAAAGATTCAACAAGGGCTCTTTATCCTGCAATGCTCTTAAATTTTCCGTATTGGGTGATGACACATTTACTGCAAAATAATCAACGTGTGGATATAATTCAGTAAACACTTTTAAGTAATCTTCAGTGGCTTTTTCATTGGGAGTCCACTTATTCTTACCAATATTTCCGCCAATAATTAACCGAGAGGAAGAATCACGAGATGCTAAGCGTTTTGCAGCACTTATCACGCCTTCATTATTAAAGCCCATGCGATTAATGATGGCTTGATCTGTTTTTAAGCGAAAAAGTCTTGGTTTCGGATTACCTGCTTGTGGTAATGGGGTGACGGTACCGATCTCAACAAAACCGAATCCTAAGGCGCCCATTTCTTGAAAACAACGTGCATCTTTATCAAAACCAGCGGCTAAACCTATCGGATTGGAAAATTTCAAACCGAACAAGGTTCGATTTAATGAGGGATCATCTGGTTTCGATTTTAATAAGTTCCTTAAAAGAGGAACAGCTAATACAAGCTTAATTAAACTAACGGAGGCATAGTGAGCCCGCTCAGGGGAAAGAATAAAAAGGAGTGACCGAAAAAATCGATACATTGAGTTAGCGTATTTTCTTTCCTGTTGGATTTGTTCCAGTGGTTTTAATTCGCTGACGGCCATAATCCTTGTATGTCAAATTCTTTGCAAGAACTATATTTAGGCGATAATATGAATCTCTTTGTTTATTGTCCCCTCGTTGGTAACCGGCACCAAACCAATTGAAGCCTCCAATGCTTCCATTAGGAACACCAACAGTAACCGAAGGATCTGATGGGTTCGACAAAAAGGCGGCGGTTGGATCGTTAAAGCTATTAGGATCGGCGTATACTGTAGAAACATCATCCACATAATCGGAAAAAACCATATTGTATGTTGCCTCTAAACCGATTCTCCATTGAGCACCCAGTCCTACCCTAAATCCAAACCCTGCTGGAACCGTGAAAGCGATTGGCGAATATGGGTTAGCTTGACCTTCAGTTTTTAATGGCCGCAACGCAACCCAACTGTCTTGATATTTGGCTTGAGGAATAAAAAAAGAAGCGCCAACTCCACCGAACACATAATATTGTTGGTTTCTACGTTTTCCTCCTCTAGCACCCGGAAGGTTGTATGCTGGAGCGAATTTTTCAACTGAAAATAAAATAAATTCGAAACGCTGCTGAAATTCAACCATGTGGGTTCGGAAATGTAAGTTTCTGTGAAACCTAACATACTCTTCAGAGTACTTGTCATCCCCGCGCAACATTAAATAACTTAAGTTGCTGGTTGTTGCGAACTTTGGATGAAAACGAAATCGATATCCGATGCCCGCATTTCCACCGAGCGCTTGCCAATCCCAATCTTTCAATGAATAGTCGTAATTTGAAGAATTAGCGCCACCTAAATCACCCAAAAATTGCGTTGGACCAAAACTAATTAAAAGCTCGTTTTTGTTGAGCGACCAATTTTTTTGGGTATTAAAATTGATTCGCTGAGCGAAAGCATTAACGCCCAGCAATATACAAAGCAGCACTATGAATTTTGTGTATATTCTATTCATGATGCTAAGATAGTAAAAGTAACTGTTTTCTATATAAAAAAGTTTAAAAGAATTAATAGGAAAACCGTAGAAAAACCAATAGCCCCATAAAACCAGGGGCTATTAATTGTTTTTTTCTTCGGTAACCCATCAAGGATTGCATTAAAATTTCTTCGAGAAGCTATAGACTCGCTTGATGGAAACTGTCTGTCAATTAGAAGTTTAGTCATACCGTGTTATTTTTGATTGTTATGTTTTGCATAGAGCTCTTTAAGCTTAATTAAGGCTCTAAATGTTTTCACTTTTGCGTTGTTTTCGGTTAATTCTAAGATTTCCCCCATCTCTCTAAAGGATCTTTTCTCAAAAAATCTCATTTCAATAAGCTGCAATTGATTTTCTTTTAACAAAGGGAGAACTTTCAAAAGTACTTCTCTTTTGTGCTCAGATTCATCCAACTGAAACTCTTCCATAACCTTTCCTAATTGCATTGAATCAATGCTTACTGTACGCTGTGCTTTTTTATCTCGAAAGGACTGATAAAGTTCGCTTTTAGCAATTCGAAATAACCAAGAAGAAAATGGTATACCACGATATTCATATTTAGGCAAGTTCGTCAGCGCTTTAATAAATACGCAAGAAGTGATATCATATGCTGACTCCTCTTCATCAACGCGCTTTATTACGTATCTAAAAATTGCCTCGTGATATTTTTTATACAAAGGCGCAAAATGCTCAGGGTTTCGTTTTGCACGTTCAATGATTGCTAATTCATCTTCTGGTTTTCCGAACCTGTCAAAATAAAGGAGAGAAGCTGACATAATTACTTAGATTTAGGGTTAAACAATACAGGCTTGCAGTCCTGTTATTTGGGATAACGCAAAACAATAAATTACGTAACAAAAAAAATTAAAGTGAAATTCTTAGTTGAACAACTAAGTCAGATTTTCTACTTCCATTGATTTGTTCAGCGCCGGAACTTATAACAAATCGGTTATTATATAAAAACACACCATATCGGACCCAAAGGTCGCAATGTCGTAAAAAAGAATATCGAAACAAGAGGTACGCTCGGCTTCCTTGATAGTAGTAAGCTGGAACAGCAAATACATACAAGGCATTGTTTTCAAAAGAATAAATCCGTGTATCATATCCATCGGTATCAAATAATGCATACCTAACGGATAGATCAATTGGTGAGCTTTTAGGTTTCCAAAGTAAATCTTGAGTAATTAACATGCCGTGCTGAAATCCCTTACTCTGACTATTTATTGTGAGAAACTCCACCCTACTTTTAAAGGTAAAGGCCTCACTGATAACATAAGATAGATTTAAACGATAATTACGCTGTACGAACGGTTCAGTTGGCGTAACAGCACCTGCATACATCGAACTATTTTTTTCTCGTAATTGCTGTCTGAACCTAAAATAAATTTCAAATATCTTGTTCGGTTTATAAATTGGTTGAATTAAGAATTCATGGCCTTGACTCGGAGCATCAACCCCAAATTTCATCCACGGAAATTTAAAAACATCCATATAGGCATTGAGGCTCCATGCAGGGTTAAATTTCATTTTCAAACCAGCATACAATCCACGTTCGTTCTGGGTATTGCTCCCCTCTGAAAACCCTGCATTGTAGAAAGAATAAAAATCGCGTTGATAATCCCTATAAATCAACCCCATACTCACCTTAGAATCTAAAGAGATGAGTGCGCCATGCATCATTGCCCAGCCGGAATTCCATTGCGTTAATTGCTCATTAAACGCCTTAGACACTTCGCCAAAGAGCGCAATATTTTTAAAATTATACGAATAATCAACCCCTGTATTAAAATGATGCTGCCCTCGAAAATCAAATTGATTGTACACCTTAACATCTTTTATGTATGGCTTATCGTATCCTTGATAAACGCCCGATACCCCTATTTTAAACAAGCCTTTCTTCAGGTTTAGGTTGGCCCCTAGAATATTCTCACGAAGTCCGTTCATTTTTGAAATCTCCCTATTCGTGCGATGCAATCCCGATAAGTCAAGGGTAGAAATAAACTCCAAATCTTCAAAGGTTGAATCGGCAATTGTACTTGCATCAACCCGCTTACTTGAGGAAAAAAGGAGTAAGCCCAGGCTCTTATACCCAAGCTCTACAGCTGCTCCACGCATGAATCTACTTTCATCCACCGAAGTGTATGCCCGCAAGGGTATAGCTGTACGTTTCGCGGTTGCAATATCTGCTGTTTTTCCAAACGCATAACTCGACCAAAATCCAACACCTTGTCCAATTTGAACCTGATAATCCCCCAGTGCAACGCCACGAACATATTTCCCACCTTTGAAAAATACATGCGCTGAGTAAAAATCGAAACCATTTTTTTGCGCTCCTCTGAAAAATTGTTCTCCCGCATCCTTTTCTGCAGTTACCCCAATGCTGATATTTGTCTTGTACGTGTAACGCCAGCGTGTGTAATACCGATCGCTGTTCCCGTAATAATAATTATTACTTGTTTGAAGCATTGAATCGGAAACCTCATTGTACCCTTGTTTGCGTTCCACGGTTGGCTGGTACCTTAAGAAGACTTCGTATTTCCCTTGTTCTAAGGCCTCCTTAAGCGTAATATGAATGTTGTCTAATTTATCATCAACCTTGACAAAAGGTCGGACTAACTGAATAGTCTCTAAATCCCAGTAGCTCAAGCATTGTAACTCATAAATAGAAATGAACTTGCCGAATAACTTGCGGTGCAAAACTAAATCACTGATTTGAACAGTTGTTAATAATCCGAGCTCCTCTAATTCTGCACCATCTGTGAAATTCAAATTAATCGGATGCTCAAAATAAAAGTCTAATTGCTCAATGATATTGGTTAAATCAATGTTTTCCGATTGAAAACGTTCCGAAATAAACTCTATGCGTTGTTGTATGATTTCAGACTTATCCTGACCGAAAATTAAACTCAATGGAAAAAAGAACAACCCTACTAAAACAACTAGGTGCCTCATTTCAAGCGATATGTAAATGAAACATTAGGCGACCATCCGAGCTGTTGTGTAAATGCAGAGCCGAAATCTAGAAAATATATGCCTTTGAATGCATATCCGACCCCTCCATTTACCTCTATGGGTTGGGTAGAAAATCCTGTGCGAAAACTTAAATGAGTTATTGGACTATACTCGAGCCCCGCCTTTCCGCGTAAAGGAAAATCTACATTTTTCTCTCCTTCCACACACACTAATAATTTATCTGAGAACTTAAAGGAAGACCCCAAGCGCATAACAGTAGTAAGACGGTCTTCTTGGTAAGCACTCAACTTTACCCTTGAAAAATTAACCACTGCAAACCCAATATGCCATTTCGGATTAACTTGAGCTAATAATCCAGCCTCTCCTGTAGCTTTGAATACATTTCCATATCCTTGACCTATACGAATTTGGTGCAGATTCATCTGAACCCCCAAGGCTAAAATATCAGATAATTTAAGGCTATACCCTACTCCAGCTTTCATAGTTCTAAATTGAGTATAACCAAAACTTTGGGCACCTGCAGAAATTACCCCTTTTTTCATCGGAATTGCTATCGACATTGATTGCGTTTGAAGTTCTTTCAATAAAAAACGGTTTTCATACGCTATTCCGATTCCCAATTTTGTTACCCCAACTAAGGATGCCGGATTGTGGTGATATGCCCAAACATCCTGGAGTGTTACAGAAGCATCTCCCATTCCTCTTGAACGACTGCCAGCAGGTGCCCAGCCTTGACCAAAACTGTATCCCGATACCAGCAATACTATTACAATTATCCGGTGCATTTATTTGTTTTTAAAACGTTTGCAATTTAAATATTTCATGTGCGAAGCACTCAAGAAAAACCAAGATTCACCACGGTTCGAAGATAAAGCATAAATTGTTTTTTTTGAATCCTGTATTTCCGTCTGACCGTTTAGATAATCAAATGTTAACTTGACCTTCATATCCGCACCATCCTTATCTATGTCTTGAATGTCATAATTTTCTAATGAGGCTCCCGAATGAATAAATAATTTTTTTAAACTCCCTGTATCCGATAAGTATGCGTCAATTACACATGGATGTGTTAAGGAAACTTCAAGAATTGTTAATTCCTTATTGTATGCATTTTGGTATTGAATTATCGCTCGATTTAACGATTTCTCCTGGTTCGCTGTTAAAGAACAGGCAGCGAGGAACCATAAAAGTGCAACGAATAGTAAGTAAGGTCTCATCAAGTGTAACAAAGATAAGGATTTCTTTCAATCTTTTGTTTCGCGTCAAATGCCGAAGAATGGTATCTTTGGGACAAGAATTGAACTATGTCACTACAAGAACAATGGGTTAATCAACTGAAGAAAGAACTTAAAGCAGAATCGTTAAGTGAATTTCAGTCTGTTATTGAAGGCTTACGCTGGGATTTTACAGATAATAATAAGTCCTTACCTTCTTTTGATTTTTCGAATACAAGTAATACGACGTGCACATTTTATAGCTTTTACAAGGTTAAAGATGCGAAGCAAAGCAACATTGAAATATTAAAAGATTTAAATCAAGGAACCCAAGGTCTATTGATTTGTTGGGATAAATTACCTGATTTCGATCTCTTGTTTAATGACGTCCTGTTCGAATACATTCAAACTCGAGTGATGGTGAGTAATTTAGAAGACCTTACGCTCATTAATCAATGGATAAAGCAACGGAATCCTGCAAATTTCGCGGTAGAGTTGTCAACATTTAAAGAAGACGCTACCTTACGAATTGATGGGTTTTCAATGTATGCTGTTGGGGCAAATGCATGGCAAGAACTGGCCTATGTATGCAAGGAATTTGAAATGCAGCTACATAAAATTCCTCAGCATCAAGAGATTACGGTAGAATTTGGTGTAGGTGAAAATTTCATTATTGAAGCGGTAAAAATCACTTCATTTCAATGGTTGTGTGAAGCCCTTTTAACAAAACACGGGCGTAAAGACCTAAATATAACATTGAGAGCACGCCTTGGATGGAGGAATAAATCCATTGGCGAACTGCACACGAATCAAATACGACAAACCTCGGAAGCGCTGTGTGCTTTAGTGGCTGGTGTAAATCAACTATGTATTACCCCATATGATCAATTTTTCGAAGATGATCCAACTGAATTATCTCGAAGAATGGCTGTTAATATAGGACACATTCTAAAAGAAGAATCCCACTTAGATTGGTTTAATGGGCTCATTAAAGGAAGCTACATTACCACCCATTTAATTCACCAATTGTGTGACAAAGTATGGGAAGAACTAGCCTTGACTGAAGGATTTGAGGATAAGCTGAAGTCGGCAATTCAAGCTACTATTTCCCTAAGAAAAATGCGCATAAGCGATCAAAGCGATCGATTTATTGGTATTAATTATTTAATGAATACGAGCGAAAAACAATCGTATAGTCCGAAAGAAACTGGGGCGCTTGGGCTTCCTTATTTATTTTTTGAAACGATTTAATATGTCGAATTGGATAAACTACTTAACGAGTCGGGAACCCGTAAAAGTCACGGAGAAAGTAATTGATGGAATTAGAATTCCAAATACACCTCCACAAGAAGAAATCGAACCACAGCATTCTGGGATTGCACCTTTTAGACGAGGTCCATATGCTTCTATGTATACAATCAGACCATGGACTATCCGTCAATATGCGGGATTTTCAACGGCAGAAGAATCTAATGCCTTTTACAGAAAGAATTTAGCTGCTGGTCAGAAAGGATTGTCGGTCGCCTTTGACTTACCCACACACAGGGGATATGATTCTGATCATCCCAGGGTTACAGGAGATGTAGGTAAAGCCGGTGTGGCTATTGACTCGATTGAGGATATGAAACGGCTTTTCGACGGAATTCCGCTTGATGAGATGTCCGTTTCGATGACCATGAATGGCGCGGTCTTACCAATTCTTGCCTTTTACATTGGAGCCGCTATTGAACAAGGTGTTGATTTATCCGCATTATCAGGAACAATTCAGAATGATATTTTGAAGGAATTTATGGTTAGAAACACCTACATCTATCCTCCTGACCCATCGATGAGAATCATTGCCGATATTTTCAAGTATACCTCTGAAAAAATGCCAAGGTTTAATAGCATATCTATTTCAGGATATCACATGCATGAGGCCGGTGCTACGGCAGCACAAGAGTTAGCTTTTACGCTTGCAGACGGACTGGAATATATCCGCACTGGGATTAAAGCAGGCCTGAGCATCGATGAATTTGCACCAAGATTGAGTTTTTTCTGGGCAATTGGAATGAATTTCCCAATTGAAGTAGCAAAATTAAGGGCGGGAAGAGAGCTTTGGGCAGACTTGGTTTCTGCATTTAATCCTACATCCGAAAAATCGAAAATACTACGTGCTCACTGTCAAACATCGGGCTGGTCATTAACCGAACAGGACCCATTCAATAATGTTACTCGGACAACGATTGAAGCCTATGCCGCTGTTTTTGGGGGAACCCAATCCTTACATACCAATTCATTAGATGAAGCCATAGCACTTCCCACAGATTTTTCTGCTCGAATTGCACGAAATACACAATTGTTTATTGCCCTGGAATCGGGAGTCACACAATTCATTGACCCTTTTGGAGGAAGTCAACACATCGAGCACTTAACAAATCAGCTTATTCAAGAAGCACGCACGTTAATGTTGGAAATCGAAAACATTGGTGGGATGTCAAAGGCTATAGCTAAAGGTATTCCAAAATTAAAAATTGAAGAGGCCTCTGCGATGAAACAAGCGAGAATTGATGCCGAACAAGAAATCATTGTGGGAGTTAATCGCTTCCAACATGCTGAAGAAACGCAAATTGATTTATTGGAAGTAGACAATACTAAAGTTCGTACACAGCAAGTGGAACAACTCGCACAACTAAAATCATCAAGAGATCATGTCAAGGTTAATGAACTCCTAAAACGTTTAGAACAAGCGGCTAAAACCTCAGATAACCTATTAGAAATTGCGGTGGAATGTGCCCTAGCTAGATGTACTTTAGGTGAAATCTCTCTGGCCTTAGAGCAGGTTTTCGGTAGATACGAAGCAGACATAAGGACCATCTCCGGTGTGTATAAATCAATTGCTATGAAAGATCAAACCTTTAAGGAAGCGCAAGTACTTTGCAATACCTTTTCTGAATTAGAAGGAAGAAGACCGCGTATTCTTGTTGCCAAAATGGGTCAGGACGGACATGATCGCGGAGCCAAAATTATTGCAACGGCTTTTGCAGATATAGGTTTTGATGTGGACATGGGACCACTATTTCAAACTCCGATGGAAGTTGCAAAACAAGCAATAGAAAATGACGTGCATGTGGTAGGAGTCTCTTCATTAGCAGCAGGGCACAAAACGCTGGTACCCGCATTAATTAATGCGTTAAATGAGGCTGGAAGAAGTGATATCATGGTGGTAGTTGGAGGTGTTATACCTAAAAATGACTATTCCTATTTATTTGAAGCAGGTGTATTTGGAATATATGGCCCAGGTACTAAACTTGCCGAATCAGCCATTGAAATCTTAACCCTTCTCATGAAAAGTCACAATTAAATTGTATTTTCGGCATAGAATTTGGGACACGCAAAACAAATTATAATCGTATGAAATATCTTTTTTTACTCCTTCTAACTGCAGTCTTTAACATCATGTTAGCGCAGGACATTACCTTTACTTCAGACAAACGCTTAGTGCAACCTACCGTGAACGGTGAAGTTAAAGCTGAGAATACTATTGAAATCAAAAGTTCGCTAAAAACACCACTTAACGGTAAAAAAACCTACACATGGACCATTAACGGCTCGTCTGAACCAGGAAAGGGATGGGAACTTGTTAAAGGCACCACGCTAAGTGGCGAAAAGATTAAAATCTCCTTTAATAAAATAGGAAATTATACCATAGGATTAACGATTGTAGCAATTTCTGGAGAAGACGAAAATGAAGTGAGTGGAGAAGTAGAAGATTTTATCTCGGTACGAAGTGTTTTCCCAGAGTTAGCGGCACTTTATGCTCAAAAACCTGTTCCTAACTATGTTAAACTCGTAGAAAAATCCTCAGAATACATTGTAAAACCAAAATTTGCTAATGACCCTACACCAAATTTATTTCTTGCAAAAGGGTATTTAGGTCTTGTAAAATCAGGCAATCCTGAACCTCGTTTTGAAACGGCTATTGAGGATTGTATTTCAAGTTTTGTTGCAGCAAAAGAACTTGATAAAAATGGTGTTATCATGGATGATGAACATCAACGTTTTTTGGATGAACTTCAACAGTATTTATTGAATGAAAATATCTTGGTGCATTATGATGCTGACCCAAAATCAAATCCTGAAAGCTATGATCAATTAGTTGAATATATTGATTATTACAGTCAAACAACCTCAGCACCAGTCTGCGCAAGTTTAATGCAGGGATATTTCAAATACCTGAAAAAGGATTCGAAAGGAGCAAATCTTCTTTGGAATACAGAAATTTTAAAGCTTAAAAAGTTTGTTAACTTGGACGAGAAAACGGCCTACGGGGAGCGTTATAAAGATGATCTTGGCAATGAAATTATTCTTTCAACGGTTGATTTAAAAGTGCTTAAACTAGGTGCAATGAAGGTCGCACAAGTTATGAAAACAAGGGATAATCAAAATCCAAAGGAGGCTTGTAAGTTGCTTTCTCTTGTTGAGCCATTTTTAATAGATGACACCGAATTCGCAACGTTTTATTCTAAAGAGTTTAATAGTTGCCAAGAATAATCGTATTTCAACATTCGCTCATTGATAAAAAAGCCGCGCATACCGTGGCTTTTTTTATTGAATACTTAATTTTGAAATGTGAAAATCCCAAGCTATCTAAAAAATAAATACGTAATTACCTCAATTCTTTTTTTGAGTTACATGTTTTTCTTGGATGACATGGATATTTTTACCTTGGTTAGGAATCTCAAAAAACGTAGTGACCTTACGGAACAAAAAGTCGAAATGCACCAAAAAGTTATTGCAAGTCGAGCAACCTTAAAGCGACTAAAAAAGACTCAATATTTGGAACATTACGCACGATCAACAAAATATTTCAAACAGGTAGACGAAGAGATTTTTGTAATCATCCCTAAAGGGAACCCGAAGCGATAAGGGAAAACGCAAATGAGGGGAAATAATACCCTAAAATCTGATTATAGTCATAGTTTAACTTAGCCATCTTCATTGCCCCCTCTTGACACAAACCTACTCCATGACCATAGCCTCTCCCCTTTATGGTAACCGTTGTTCCGTCGGAAATCACACTAAAAAAAGCAGATTTTAATTCGAAATGCTCCCGAATATCCCGCATGGGTATTCCATACCCGGGATGAAACAAAAATGCTGGCCTTGAATCCGTAGTCCAATTGAACATCATTGTAGCACTGACAGAATCATCTACCGGATACCTATATTTTTCAACTAAAAACCTTTTCCATTCTGATAGCGAAACTTGTTTCACCCAATTAGCTTGTTTTGTATATATGCAAAAGGTGTCCTTAAAGGAACTTAGACCAGGTATTGATTCATTCCAAACATGTGCTGGATCGCACGTTTGTCCTCCACAATTGGCGCTAAAAAATGTAGGAGCAAAGGTTGAGTCTTTCTGAATCATAACCATACCTTTCGTTTGCTTTACAGCCGTATCGATGAGTGCACCACCATTTCGTTTATGAAGATAAGCTTGACAATGAACTTGGTTACATAAGAAAAAACCATCCTTTGCGTGTTTGTGCAACGCTTTCATTGCAAAGGTCCGTGAGATAATAGCTTGTACCTTGTAATATTCTAATTTCTGACCTGTACCCGCCTCAGATTCCACGACGCCCTCTAAGTAAGTCTCTAAATCAACAAGATTAACGATCAAAAGCTTACCATCTATGTGTTTAATTTCAAAATCGCCTTCAAATGCTTTTGCCTTCATTGCAGGGGAAAGACCAGAAACTTCAATTGATTTCTCATGCATTGACGCAATAACCTTGACTTGCTTAATTCCTGTTTTCTTTAGCCCCTGAAATGAAACATCCATAAGACCTGAAGCACCTTTAGAAATTTCACAGAATGAAAAATGATCAAGAGTTCCTATGAACGAAGTGTCGGCAATTACAAAATAATTACATGTCGCATTCGCAAATTTTATTTTGGTAAACTTTTGGTTAGGGAATAATCCAATTCGCATGGGTTGTCCATTTGCACTAAACGCAAAAAATCCTATGGTAAAAGCAATCAAGAATTTGGAAAACATGAGGACTATTACTATGAATTACGTAAAAATGTTTCATGAATGGACGTAGCGATGCGTCTGCTTGCCCCTTCCCCACCTAACAATAGCTTTAACTCTTTATACCCTTGAAGTATAGTATCCCGATCAGGACCGTCGATTGCTATTCTTTTCATCGCCTCAATGAGTTGCTTGGAATTACAATGTTGTTGAATTAATTCTGTCACCAAACCCTTTCCAAGAATTAAATTAACCAAGGATATATACTTAATTTTTACAACACGCTTTGCAATCCAAAAAGAAAGCCCACTGCTTTTGTAACAAACAACCTGAGGAACATCAAATAAGGCGGTCTCTAAGGTCGCGGTGCCCGAAGTCACAAAGGCTATAGCGGCTTCATTTAATATTTCATATGTTTTTCCCAACAGAAAGGATACGTCTGCAGTATTAAAATTCGCATAAAAATCGGGGTGGATTTGAGCGGAGCAAGCCACAACAACCTGATATTCAGGAAAACCCTTTGCCGCCTCTAACATAATTGGCAATTTCCGACGAACTTCTTGTAACCTACTCCCTGGAAGCAATGCAAGAATAGGTTTTTCAAACGGCAAGGATTCTAAATTTAATGCATTAAATCGAACGATTTCATCCAGCAAAGGATGTCCAAAATACTTCACATCAATATTGAAATTTCTATAAAATTCCTGCTCGAAAGGAAGTATGCAATACATCTCATCCACGAAAGCCTTTACTTTTTTAACTCTATTCTGTTTCCAAGCCCATAATTGCGGAGAAATGTAATAAACCACTTTTATGCCTTTTTGCTTTGCCCATTCAGCCATCCGTAAATTGAATCCTGGAAAATCAACTAGTATTAACACATCCGGAACAAAAGACTCAATTTGAGCCTTGCAGGTTTTGAAATTATTTAAAATGGTAAATAGATTCAAAAAAACCTCGAGAAACCCCATAAATGACAGTTCTCGAATGTGTTTGAGTACCTCCACTTGCTCTGCCTTCAGGCGATCTCCACCCCAGCCCTGAATGCTAATTCGTGAATCAATTGCTCGAAGCTCCCGAACTAAATTAGCTGCGTGCAAGTCACCCGATGCTTCGCCACAAATCACAAAAACCTTACGGGTGGACATTAAAAGAAATTAACATAAATGGAAAATGGTACCAAAGCCAATGTGGCCATAATAATCCCTCTTGCGGTTGAGTAGGCTTCACGATTTAAAAAGATATAAAACCAAATCAAATTAGGAATACTCCCCAAGGACAAGTACTTACTTGCATAGAGCGAGCTGGTGGTGAACTGGTGCCAAAAAAATGAAAAGTCATACGAAAAAGCGAATGACATAACAAGTAATACCAGCGGGAGAAATACAAAAGGTGTGGCTAAACCAATAGCAAACCCAAGCCATGCCTGTTTTGATATATTCATAAATTCCAAGATTTAAGGTGATCCAACACACGGTAATTCGTCAAATCAAATTGGGTTGGAACCACCGAAATATAGCCTTCATTCAAGGCGTGTAAATCAGAATCTTCCCGAGGATTTACCTCGCCAAACTCACCAGTCAACCAATAATAAGTGCGTCCAAACTGATCCTCACGCTTGTCAAAACGGTCGGCCCAAAACGCATGAGCCTGGGCACAAATCTGGATTCCTTTGATTTCTTTTGCGGGAAGATTCGGTATATTGACATTGAGGCACGTGTTCGCAGGGAATTCATTTTCTAAGGCACTGCTAATTAATTTTGAAATAAATTCCTCGTATTGCATAAAATCAGCTTCATCGCTGTAGGTTGAAAGTGAAAACCCAATCGATGGTAAGCCTTCCATGGCTCCTTCAATCGCTGCCGACATCGTTCCAGAATACAATACGTTGGTTGATGAATTCTCACCGTGATTAATACCCGATAGTACTAAATCAGGTTTACGGTGCAACACTTCATATATTGCTAATTTCACGCAATCTACAGGAGTACCAGATGAGGCATAGGCTTCAACATCTCCAAACATCCCAACTCGATTTAAGCGAATCGGGTCGTTCAAGGTAATTGCATGACCCATTCCAGACTGCGGTTTATTCGGCGCAACAACTACAACTTTACCTAGAGTAGAAGCGATTTTCACCAATGATTGTATACCCTTGGCGTTTACGCTGTCGTCGTTTGTTACGAGAATTAATTTTTGATTAGTATCCATGAGTTACAAAAATAACGATTATTCATGCCCTTGATTAATTTTGTAGCAGAATTAAAGAAAATGCAATTACTCCTGCCCCACCAAAAACTTGGATTTTGTCATGCCCCTGTTTGCGCGGTTCGCAAAGAAACAACGGACCGATCTGAAATGGTCACACAATTAACCTTTGGTGAAACTGTTGAAATCGTTTCGCAACAAAACCATTGGATCGAGGTGCAATCCTTGTCTGATGGGTACCATGGATTTGTTGATCGCCGGCATCTTATTGGCTTAAGCGAAAAGGAAGTAAGAACATGGCATGATCTACGTACAATCCAGCAAAGCATAGCGCTTACACTCGATACGCCATGGGGAAAACAATTAATTCCTGCAGGAAGTTTTATTGGAATGGATTCCCAGTTTAATATCGGAAATCTAACATTCACCTTGCATTCTGGTCCAAATAACCAAAGCTCAGACGAATTAATAAATTCTTTTATAAACGTTCCATATTTGTGGGGTGGTAAAACGTCTTTTGGAATCGACTGTTCCGGATTTTCACAACTCTATTACAGAGTCATTGGGATAAACCTAGCTCGAGATGCTTCTGAGCAGCAGCAAGCCGGGTATTCAATAGCAATAGACGAGGCCTTACCTTCCGATTTATTTTTCTTTCAAAACGACAAAGGAAATATCACGCATGTTGGAATTTATCTTGGTGAAAACCAAATCGTTCATGCATCGGGTAGGGTAAGAATTGATCGGCTTGAACATGGAAATATATGGAACGATGAGTTATCGGAAGTAAGCCATCATTTTCACTCGATCAAACGATACCGCTAATAATCAAGATAAATTTTAGATATTTGTTAAAAAAGCGTTGAAATGAATGTGTTAGTTACCGGAGGAGCAGGGTTTATTGGCAGCCATTTGGTGCAACGTTTGGTTCATGAAAAGCATAAGGTTATTGTAATCGATAATTTACTTCGTGGGAATAAAATACCCGCTCATGTACAAGATTTAATAACATTTATTAATGGAGATGTGCGCGATCTAAGAGTAGTAATGAATGCCATGGAGAACATCGATGTGGTTTATCATTTTGCAGCAGTTCTTGGAGTAGATGTTGTGGCAGACTTCCCCGTTGAGACCATGGACGTTGAAGTTGTTGGGACACGGAACGTAATTGAAGCCATGCATAAACATGGGGTTAAGCAACTCTTTTACGCTTCAACCAGCGGTATTTACAGCCACTCCGCGATTGTTAAAACGGCCCTTAGCGAGGAAGTATTGGTTGATCCAAGAACCTCCTATGCCATGGCGAAACGGTACAACGAAATATATTTAGCAAGTCATTTCGAAGAAAAAGGGGTAAATACCATTGCCTTGCGTTTTTTCAATGTTTACGGGGAACGACAAGATAATCGCATGGTTATTCCGAGGTTTTTAGAACAAGCTGAGGCTAATCTACCGTTAACAGTTTTCGGAAATGGTCAACAAACACGAGATTTCACTTACATTAATGATGTAATTGAGGCCTGTATTCGACTGCAAAAAACAAAGGGATTTCATATCGTGAATATTGCAAACGAACACGAATGGACCATCAAAGAATTAGCTGAAACTATCATTGAACTCACCGGTTCGTCCTCCGAAATAGTATACATAGACGCACCAAAAAAACGATATGATTATGAAGTGGAACGAAGGATCGGCAGTTCGGAAAAATTGAACAACTTGATCGGCTTTAAACCAAGTACCACACTTCAAAAAGGCATTCAACTTATATTAACTCAATCAGAATATTCAACACATGGACACAACAGTATTTAATTTAATTGAGGCGGAGCGCGTTCGTCAGACCATAGGTATCGAACTAATCGCTAGTGAGAACTACGTAAGCGATGATGTAATGAAGGCAATGGGGAGTATCCTCACTAACAAATATGCCGAAGGTTTACCAGGAAAACGTTACTATGGCGGTTGTGAAATCGTTGATCAAGTGGAGCAATTAGCAATAGACCGTTTATGTCAGTTGTTTGGTGCTACATGGGCAAATGTACAGCCACATTCTGGCGCACAAGCAAACGCGGCAGTGTTTTTAGCTTGCTTAACTCCGGGAGACAAAATACTTGGTTTCGACTTATCCCATGGTGGACATTTAACACACGGTTCTCCCGTTAATTTTTCGGGTAAACTTTATCAGCCTTTTTTCTATGGTGTGGATAAAGAAACAGGGTTGATCGATTACCAAGCCTTGGAGGAAACCGCCATGCGAGAACGACCTAAAATGATTATTTGTGGAGCTTCCGCGTATTCAAGAGATTGGGATTATAAGCGCATTCGTGAAATAGCAGACGCGATTGGAGCACTCGTACTAGCAGATATATCTCACCCTGCAGGGTTAATCGCTGCTAAGTTATTGAACGACCCCTTGGAATATTGTCACATCGTTACTTCAACTACCCACAAAACCCTTCGTGGCCCACGCGGTGGCATCATCATGTTACGACATAATTTTGATAATCCATTTGGGTTAAAATGGAATAACGGAAATCCAAAATCCATGGCTGCTTTATTGGATGCCGCAGTTTTTCCAGGAATTCAAGGTGGACCATTAGAACATGTTATCGCTGCAAAAGCTGTGGCATTTGGTGAAGCACTTGACCCCTCTTTTACTACGTATATGACTCAAGTTCAGTCAAATGCAGCAATAATGGCCGAAGAGTTAATGAAGCGTGGATATCACATTGTATCCGGTGGAACGAATAATCATAGCATGTTAATTGACCTCCGCAATAAAGGAATTACCGGAAAGGATGCGGAATTAGCCCTTGGAAAAGCGCACATTACAGTCAATAAAAACATGGTTCCTTTCGACACGGAATCTCCGTTTGTAACTTCTGGAATTCGCATTGGAACTCCTGCAATTACGTCGCGTGGCGTTAATGGCCTTGAAATCAATGAAATTGTCACATTAATTGATGCTGCATTACAACATCATTCAGACGATCAAGTGATGGCGGAAATTAAAGTGAAGGTTGAACAACTAATGGGCAACAAACCGCTCTTTGCCTGGTGATTCTATTTGAATCAAAAAAAGACCGGACCTATCCCATAGCGTTGGGTATCTTATTAATAGTTTATTCCATTGTGGGCATTGTAATCGTGTCCGGTGGCGGAAATTATTCAGAACTGATCGTATTAGCTGCCGTTTGGGCATTACAGGGCACATTCATTTACCTCTTCCTAAAAACGACCTTTTATACAATCGATGAAGAACAGTTAGTATGTCATTTTTTTGGATTTAAAAAAAGAATACGATTATCAGAAATACGTCGAATCGAACCCCAAAAAGGGCTTTATGCCGGTTTTAAAATTAATACGGCTTGGAAAGGACTTGTGGTAAGCTATGGTAAATGGGATGAAATACTCATTTCACCTGCGCAAGAGCAGTTGTTTATTGAAACAATAAAAGCTAAGAATCCGACTTTACAGGCTTGAATCCATTTTTAGCGATGGATACTCCTTCTTTTCCGATACCAATAATCGAAACAATATTTAAAGGGAATTCTAGTAGGACGTGGGTGAAACTTAGGAAAAACAAAACACTTAATCCTAAACTATAATCATATAAATAAAATCCACAAGCAGCCAACCAAAGCACTACCACGGCAATAAAACGCACTTTGGGTACCTTGTGCCAACGAATGACCTCGGTTTTACTAAACCAGTTTAAATAATGATAGAGGTATGCAAAGGCAATAAAGCGCATGAGCATAATACCGACCGTAGAAAAGAAAACGGAATTCCAAAAATAGTCTTTCGAATTGGTAGGAAATGCATAACGCAATGGAATAGCCTGTTGGTAATACTCATTGTTTTCATTCTCAACAATATATGACTGTGATAACCGATTTGCCAGTGAATCTTTGATGCGTTGCTTTTCAAGGAGTGGAAATCCATTCTTTTCCTTTAAGACGAAAGAATCCAAGTATTGCTTATTGGTCATATATTGCTCATCGATCCACTTAAAATGATTCATGATTGAAACGTTAGTCATGAAAAACCCATTTCCTTTAGCATAATAAGCATTTTCACCATAGGTAGTGAGTTTATTCCCTTTGGAATTTACAGGGATGGCAAATACCAAGACTATAGGGATAATAATAAAAGCTACGATTTGCCATAAGCCAGACTTACTCCGAGATTTAAGCGCTCCGTAGAGCATAAATAAACCGGTAAACAAATAAACGTGAATAAGGGTGGGAACAAGAGATGTTAAAGCGAATACTAAGGTATTCGATTCATTCTCCGCAGCTCGTTCAGGGCTTAACCACCCTGCAACAAACACATACAAAAATGCAATAGCCAATAGCTTTATAATCGTATTTTTAATCAGGACAAAAAGAACGGAAGAAAATAGGGCAAAAACTAAGAGTTTATCAAACAAATTAAGCTCAACAAACGATTCGTAGATCTGCCAATCATATCCAAAATCACTCGCAAAAGCAGCAATGGATAGCAGAACACCAATTACTAACAGAATGATAAAATCGTACTTTCCCTTTGAAAAATATTGTCGATCATGTAACCAACTAATTTCGGTTAAGTAATGTAATGGCCCCAAGAAAGCGTAAGCCAACAAAAAGGTTTCAAAAGGCATAAAAAAGGCTAGTGTGGCTGTAATTAACATTAGCCCGATGTTCACATAATTTATTTTATCATCCCTCTGCAGTGACATTCGTGTTTTTTTTCAAATATACCGAATATCATTCATTTTTTCGTTCTTCATCAAACCCAAGTTGAGTTGCATTTTTTCGAATACTTTTTGCAACTGCGGTTCCAAAATCATCCGGTTTGCTGTTGTTATTTTTTGATTGTTCTTCGATATAAGAAAGTCGTTTTTGATTCAACGCTGCAATTTCTTTTTGGACCTGTTGACGCTCCTTGGTTTTTTCTACTACCAGGGTTTTGATTTCCTCGTCAGTTTTTCCTTTTAATTCATCCGTTCTGTCTTCCGCTTTCAACTTGGTTAATACCGTAGAATCTGCGGCAACAGCATCCACTAAATCCCAATCTCCGTTCCAATAATAGGTACTTCCTTTCGCCACAGCACGCTCCACCATTACGGCTTCATTCAAGGTCTTGGCATTATCATCTTGCATGGCCTGTTTATTTTTTTTGTCCGCCCCGGAAAAACCGTAAGAAACATAGGTGCCATTAAGCTTGAAGTTATATGTTTGAATTAAAGAATCATAGGGTGTTGCTATGTAAGATATGGCTTGATCACTGTTTATGTTAAAAAAATCTCCACCAGAACAGGTAGCACCATCTTGCCAGAATGTACGAACGCCTTCATCGTATGGACCACAAAAAATGGTACTTACAAGTACCCCTTTGGTTTTAGCAAGCGCACAGGCTTCTTTGTACGAGATTGGTCCCTGATTAAAGGGTTCATTGCCTGCGATATAAATTAATTTTAAATCTCCATTATCCACTGACCAACTTAAATCATTTAAAGACTTTTGAATTACAGCACCACAAAATTCGTCTCCTCCATTGGTTCTTAATCCAAAAAGCTTTTCAGAAACCAAATCAAGATCTTGAGTGAAATTCAATTGTTGTCGAATGTAATTATCTTTTATGTTCAGGGATTGATTCCCATAATCGTACATCGCAATTTCTAAATCTGGCGAAGCGCCTTGATAGGTTAACTTAGCAACCTCATTAACAATCGCCCAAATTTTAGCTTTCGCCTGATTCAAGAGTCCATCCATACTATTCGACGTATCGAATAATATTACGAGTTGAACTTTACGTTTTCCCGTTTGCGCAACGGAACTAAAAACAAGATGTAAACTAAAAATGGATAAGAAAATGTACTTCATGGCTATATAATTTGCCATCGGTACACCCCAGGTATGATTTGGTTCAATGGGGGGTAAAAAACCCAAGTGCCATGCGGTAACTTTCCAACCCAAAACCCATTACCAAACCAATGCAAACTGGAGTTAATAAGGATTCATGTCGGAACGATTCTCTAGACGCTACATTTGAAATATGCACTTCAACAACAGGTGTCTCAATCGCAGCGATACAATCTCGAATAGCCACGCTGGTATGGGTATAACCACCGGCATTAATCAGAATTCCGTCACCCTTAAACTGTTGCAAGAAATCAATTAATTCCCCTTCAATATTGGATTGAAAATAACACAGTTCTCCATTAAATTGATGGGTCAATTCTTCAAAAAACGCCTCAAAGGATTGGTTGCCATAAACCTCAGGTTCTCTGGTGCCAAGTAAATTCAAATTTGGTCCATTAACAATCGCAACTTTCATGCAGTAAAAATAAGGGAATTTTACAATTCATGCACTTATTCTACTAACTTTGAGTTACCACAATGCGCGTGGTGTAAATTAATCTAAACCATGAACTGGGAGCAATTAACGAAGCAATTCATTTCCTATCTGAGAATTGAAAAAGGGCTCTCTGAGAATTCTTGTCTTGCCTATCAACAGGACCTAATAAAATTGCGTGATTTTTGTCTTTCGAATAAGGTATCCCCTACTGGAATATCCTATCAGGACTTAAAAGAATTTGTTTCAATTCTATATGATTTAGGCTTAAGCGCTAGAACTCAGGCAAGAATTATTTCTGGCATCAAGCAGTTTTTCGGTTTTTTACTCCTTGAACAACTCATTCAAAACGACCCAAGCGAACTGTTGGAACAGCCAAAAATCGGGCGAAAACTCCCCGAAGTGCTCGACATGGAGGAGATTGATGCCTTAATCGCGGCCATTGACGTTTCAAAACCCGAGGGGCATCGAAACCGTGCCATATTAGAGACTCTTTATAGTTGTGGAATACGGGTTAGTGAACTCGTCAACTTAAAACAATCGGATTTATATTACGACGAAGGATATATTCGAGTGATTGGAAAAGGCAACAAGGAGCGTTTGGTTCCTATGAGTAAATCGGTAGAAAAAGAGATTACATGGTATGTGGATAATCAACGTAAACAACTCGATATTTACAAAGGCGATGAACAAATTGTTTTCTTAAATCGAAGGGGGAAACGCCTTACTCGGGTGATGATTTTCACAATCATTAAACAACTGGCTGAATCCATCGGCTTGCAAAAGAATATATCTCCACATACGTTTCGACATTCTTTTGCTACCCACCTGCTGGAAGGTGGGGCTAATTTACGGGCTATACAAGAAATGTTGGGACATGAATCGATCACAACGACCGAGATTTATACCCACATGGATCAACGCTTCTTGAGGGAGGCTATTTTAACCTTTCACCCAAGAAATCATCAATAGGAAATTAATTCCAATAAAGTCTCTTCGAATCGTTTTTTAGGAAGAAACTGTTCTTCCAAAGCCACAGCAAAAGGTACTGGGGTATCAAGGGAACCAACTCTTCTTACGGGCGCATCCAAGGATTCAAAACAATGCTCATTAATGAGGGCTGAAATCTCACCTCCAATTCCTCCAAATAAGGAATCCTCATGAAGAATCAGTGCTTTTCCAGTTTTTCTTACAGACTGGTAAATACAATCCGTATCTAACGGGAGAAGGGTTCTTAAGTCAATGATCTCAACATCTAAGTTAAGTTTCTCCTTTAACTCTAATGCCCAATGTACGCCTGAACCATAAGTTATTACGCTGGCTTGCATTCCTTCGCTCGCAACTGCTGCCTTACCGATTTCCAATTGATAATACGCACTAGGAACCATCCCTTTTGTACTCCGATAGAGCGCTTTATGTTCGAAGAAAAGTACGGGGTTTGGATCTTCGATGGACGCATTCAGTAAGCCTTTAGCATCAAATGGATTCGAAGGATAAACCACTTTTAACCCAGGGGTATGTGTAAACCAAGCTTCGTTGCTTTGAGAGTGAAATGGACCTGCGGCAGTACCTGCCCCCGTAGGCATTCTTACTACTACATCGGCTTGCTGTCCCCAACGCCAATGAATCTTGGCTAAATTATTTATGATTTGGTTAAAACCACAAGTAACGAAATCTGCAAACTGCATCTCTACCATGGCTTTCATTCCAGAAATGGATAGCCCTAACCCAGCTCCAACGATAGCAGACTCACACAAGGGTGTGTTTCGTACACGATCTTTACCATATTTCTCAACAAATCCTTCAGTCACTTTAAAGGCTCCACCATACTCCGCAATGTCTTGACCCATCAGAACAAGATTCGGATGTCTTTCCATGCTTTGACTCAATCCTTCTTGTATGGCATCAATAAACCTAAGCTCTTTAGACTCGCCAGTTGGTGGAATAACTTTAGCCGAGTTAGCAGCATACAAATCGGAAAGTTCTTGCGTTAATGAAGGAACAATGGCCGATTCAGCATTTGCCTCATCAAATGAGCGTTGAATATCCGCTTTAAACTCATCTTTTATTTGTGCGATGACCTCTTCGTTTAACACCTTTTCTTGAAGTAGAAACAACTCAAAATTTGATACCGGATCTTTAAGTGCCCATTTATCCTGAATTCCTTCCGGATAATATTTCGTTCCAGACGCTTCTTCATGGCCCCTCATTCTAAAAGACATCAATTCTACTAAATAGGGCTTTGGATTCACACGAATTTCTTCAGCAATGGTTCGGATAGTACGAATTACGGCTAAAATATTATTGCCATCCACTTGGATTGCATCCATGCCATATCCAATACCTTTATCAATAAATTGCTTACACTTAAATTGCTCGTTGGATGGGGTTGAAAGTCCCCACGCATTATTTTCAATACAGAAGATTACGGGTAAATCCCAAACTGAGGCGACATTCAAGGACTCGTGAAAATCTCCCTCAGATGCCCCACCATCTCCGGAGAATACTAAAGTTGCTTTATTACTTTTCTTCAGTTTTTGGGCTAAGGCAATCCCATCCGCAATGCCTAATTGTGGCCCAAGGTGAGAAATCATTCCTACTAAATGGTGCTCTTGGGAACCAAAGTGAAACGAACGGTCTCGTCCTTTGGTGAATCCAGACATTTTACCTTGAAATTGGGCAAATAGGCGATTTAACGGAATTGATCTTGTAGTAAATACCCCTAAATTTCGGTGCATCGGTAAGATATATTCATCCGAATCCAGTGCATACGCGCAACCTACAGAAATCCCTTCTTGTCCCCATCCAGAAAACCACTTGGTGATTTTTCCTTGACGAAGTAAGACCAACATCTTCTCTTCAATCAGACGCGGGAGAAGAATGGCTTTATAAATATTGATTAATTCTTCGTTATCGAATCCAGTTCGATCATACGTAATATGCAATTGGTCTAATAATTTTTCCACGATGCAAAATTAACAAATAAAAAAACCCACCGAGGTGGGTTTTAAGAGTTTTGAGAAAATGAAGATTAAACTAATCCTTGATCAATCATAGCATCTGCTACCTTCACGAATCCAGCAACATTCGCTCCTTTCACGTAGTCTACATTACCGTCTTCTTTTTTACCATATTTTACACATGCTTCGTGGATAGAAACCATGATGCCGTGTAAACGTTGGTCAACTTCCTCTGCCGACCAAGATAATCTAAGAGAGTTCTGTGACATTTCAAGTCCTGATGTTGCTACACCGCCTGCATTTGATGCTTTACCTGGTGCAAACAAAACATTTGCTGCTTGGAATGCAGAAATTGCTTCAGGAGTAGAAGGCATATTCGCACCTTCCGCTACACATTTAACACCATTTGCAATAAGTACCTTAGCCTCTTCGCCATTTAATTCATTTTGAGTTGCACATGGCAATGCGATGTCAGCTTTCACTTCCCATGGACGTTTACCAGCAACAAATTTTGCGTTCGGATACTTTTGAGTGTATTCTACAATTCGTCCACGCTTAACATTTTTTAATTCCATTACGAATGCTAATTTTTCAGCATCAATACCGTCTGCATCATGGATATAACCTGAAGAATCTGAAAGTGTTACCACTTTAGCCCCTAATTGAGTTGCTTTCTCGCATGCGAACTGCGCCACATTTCCTGAACCTGAAACTACAACCGTTTTTCCGTTGAAAGAATCTCCTTTAGTTGCAAGCATTTCTTTTGCAAAATAAACAGTTCCATACCCTGTAGCCTCCGGACGAATTAAAGAACCACCCCAATTTCTTGCTTTTCCGGTTAATACCCCTGTAAATTCATTTCGAATTCTCTTGTATTGTCCGAACATGTAACCAATCTCTCTACCACCAACACCAATATCTCCTGCGGGTACGTCTGTGTCTGCACCAATGTGACGAGAAAGTTCGGTCATAAACGATTGGCAAAACTTCATCACTTCATTGTCAGACTTTCCTTTTGGATCAAAATCAGAACCTCCTTTACCACCACCCATAGGAAGGGTAGTTAATGAGTTCTTGAAAATTTGCTCGAAACCAAGGAATTTAAGAATGGAAAGATTCACTGAAGGGTGGAAACGCAAACCTCCTTTGTAAGGTCCGATTGCTGAATTAAATTCAACACGGTATCCGCGATTTACTTGGACTTTTCCATTATCGTCTAACCAAGGAACTCGAAAAATAATGGTTCGTTCTGGCTCAATAATACGTTCAAGAATTTTCGCATCCTTATACTTTGTATGTTCTTCTGTAAATGGAATAATTGCTTCTGCTACTTCGTGAACTGCTTGCAGGAATTCTGGCTCATGACCATTATTTACCTTCACCTTTTCCATGAAGGCATCTATTTCCTTTTGATATTTGTTTGACATAAAACTAAATTTAAAATTTGCTCACAAATGTAACAAGTTTTTGAGTTGTGAATTGAATATTTTTCAACAAACACTAAGTGTTAAAATGACACTAAATTAACAAACAATTCAAATTGTTTTAATTTTAAAAATAGCAACCAATCGATCAGTAAAACGTAATGAAAATTGTTTTTAATTACATAAAAAATTCCTTACATTTGAATACCTAAACGTTTATGACCTACGCTCGGCTACTTTTTATATTTATAACTTCATTTTTTTCAGCAGCTCTGCCTCTTTGGGCTCAAAATAATGCCGGTTGCCCTAATGCGAATTTCAGCATGGGTAATTTCAGCAATTGGCAAGGGTATACGGGAAATTACCAAAATCCAGCGAGTGCCGTAGGAATTGTACCCGGTAGACATACTGTAATTACAGCGCAGGGGAATGACCCATTTTCGTGTGGTGGATTACAAATGATTCCTCCAGGATCGAGTTTTTCAGCACGATTAGGGAACTCAGGCACGGGAGCTCAAGGAGAGCAATTGCGATACACCTTAAATGTAACACCTCAAAATGCTTTGTTTATTTACAAATATGCTGTGGTATTAGAAGATCCAGGACACCCGCCTAATGCTCAACCCGTATTTCAAATGCGTTTGTTGGACCAAAATGGCACTCAAATCGGTGGTAATTGTGGACAATATACTGTGTATGGAGGACAGCCTGGTCAGAATTTTCAAACTTGCGGGGGGGTAAAATGGTTACCATGGACTATTGTTGGCGTTAATCTAACCGCATATACGGGCCAAAACGTTACCATTGAATTCACCACCAAGGATTGTGATTATTCCGGTCATTTTGGCTATGCCTATGTTGTTGCTGACTGCATGCCATTAATTCTAGATTTAGATTACTGTTTTGGGGCAAATACAATCAACATTGCTGGTCCTGCTGGATTTCAAAGTTATAACTGGAGCTCGGGACAAAACACGCAGTCAATTTCAGTACCGGTTGCGAATGCGGCACCTTCTTACACGGTGACCATGCAATCCTTTTCTAATCAGGGGAATTGTACAGTAGCTCTTACAGCACAAGCTATCCCAACAACCGTTAGTAATAATTTTACTGTGACTCAAGCGTGTCCGTGGTCGCCGACACAATTCAACAGTACACCTACTATTTTACCTACTTCAATCAACGGAGTAACCCTAGCCAACGGGGGTGCGGCTTCATGGTTTTGGGATTTCGGAGATAATTCCACCTTGACGGGTAACAATCCAGCCGTACATCAAAACCCGACGCACGTTTATGCTAATCCGGGAACATACACCGTTACACATATCGTATTTACCCAAGCAGGATGTAGCGATACGATTTCTCAAACCATCAATGTACTTCCACCGCCTACCATCAACTTCACATACAACAACGCCTGTGTTTTAGATGTTGTTAACACAACAAATACCACTCAAGATCCAAATCTTGCTCAGGTTACTTATCAGTGGTTATGGGGTGATGGGAGCGCAAATGACATAACAACAAACGCATCGCACACTTATCAGATAGCTGGAACATATCAACTTGGATTGGCTGCCACAAATGTGGGTGGATGCACAGACACCTTATATCAATCCGTAACAATTCATCCACTCCCCCCTGTATTTGCTGGTAACGACACAACAATCTGCCCAGGTTTTAGTATTCCATTAAACGCAACGGGCGCAGTATCTTATAGTTGGGAAACGGGAACAGCCAATGGTTCACCTTATGTTCCACAAACAAGTGAGATGTTAACAGTAATTGGTACAGATGCAAACGCTTGCATAAATGCTGATTCTATACTAATTACACTTCATCCTGCAGCGGTTGTTGATGCTGGACCAGACATTAGTGAGTGTTTCGGTACCAGCGTAACAATTACCGGATCAGGAGTACTAAGTTACTCCTGGAATAACGGATTAATTGATGGGCAGACCTTCACCCCACCCGTTGGTGTAGTAACCTATACCGTAACAGGGACAGATGCGAACGGTTGTATTGATGCCGATCAAATGATATTAACTACATGGGCAAACCCTGTGGTCAATGCAGGTAATGATCAATCAATTTGCGAAGGGGATTCAACACTATTATCTGGTTCAGGAGCAAGTACCTATACTTGGAATAATGGTATAATCAATAATGACTATTTCATACCAACGGTAAATACAACCTATACAGTAATTGGTACTGATAACAATGGGTGTACCGGGACAGACGATATGAATTTGACCATTGAGCCTGCGGCATATCCATCTTTCAACGCCCCAATACTGGCGGATTGTACCCCTTTCTCATTTGTTTTAAATAATACATCTACAGGAACACCATTTACTTTGGCAGAATGGACCTTTGGAAACGGAGCTACCGCAACAGGAGCGGGACCAATTTCTTACACTTATAATAGTCCAGGCTGCTATGATGTGGGACTTACATTAACAACGGCACTAGGCTGTGAATGGGACACCTTAATTTCTGACTATTTATGCAGTTATGTGTTGCCGATTGCCGATTTTGAGCCTAGTCCTATGACCATAACGGACTTAGAAAACACCAGTACGATGATAAACCAAAGTGCAGGAGGAACTTATTACGCATGGGATTTTGGTGATGGAGGTACTTCAACAGAATTTGAACCAATCCATTTCTTCCCCAATACTACCACGGCCAATTATCTAGTAACGTTAATTGTATACACGGACAATGGATGCACAGATACAACAAATCGTGTAGTTACCTTAACAGAAACTCAATTACTTTATGTTCCTAATACTTTTACTCCTGATGGCAATGAATACAATCAAACGTGGTTTCCTGTTATAACCGCTGATTTTGACCCCTACGAATTCACATGCTTAATTTATGATCGTTGGGGAGAACTTATTTGGGAGAATCACAATCATTTGGTTGGTTGGGATGGCAAACGAATGAATGGAACCTCCATTCAAGAAGGAGTATATACATGGAAAATACTAATAAAATCTCCTTATCGTGACGAACGCAAAGCTTTTACAGGACACGTAACATTATTGCGATAACCTGAGTTAAATGCCATATCTTTGCACCCCATGAGATTATTTTTTTCACTTTTTATACTGCTAACATCCTTTCTAGGGGTTTCTCAAAACAATGCGGGGTGTCCTAATGCAAATTTCAGCTCTAATAATTTTACTAATTGGCAAGGATGGACTGGTACTTACGGGAATCCGGCTGCAACCTTTGGAATTGTTAATGGACGACACACCATCATTAATACCCCAGGTATTGACCCAAACACCTGTGGCGGGCTCCAAATGATTCCCCCGGGAAGCACACGATCAGCTAGACTTGGAAATGCGAGCACAGGATCTCAAGGGGAACGATTGTCTTACACGATCAATGTAAACACACAGAATTCTCTGTTTATCTATAAATACGCATGTGTGCTTCAAGACCCCGGTCATTCCGCGGCTCAACAACCTGTTTTTCAAATGCGCTTATTAAATCAGAATGGGACACAAATCGGCGGAAATTGCGGACAATACACAGTATACGCTGGTCAGCCTGGTCAAAACTTTCAAACCTGTGGAAATCGAAAATGGCTCCCTTGGACGGTAGTTGGTGTGAATTTACAAGCGTATTTAGGACAAAATGTTACAATCGAATTCACCACAAAAGACTGCAGTTTAGGTGGACATTATGGGTATGCTTATGTAGTTGCTGATTGTATGCCTTTAACCCTAGACCTGGATTACTGTTTCGGTTCGCCGACAATAAATATTTCAGGTCCGGCGGGCTTTCAATCATACAATTGGAGTAACGGAGCAAATACGCAAAGCATCAGTGTTCCGGCCGCAACTGCAGCACCTAGCTATACCGTAACCATGCAATCTTTTTCTAATCAAGGGAATTGCACGGTGGCACTCACAGCATCTGCCATTCCAACCACTGTTCAGACTAATTTTACGCACACAGCGGCTTGCCCCTGGAGCCCAATGCAATTTACAAGTACGCCAACCATTGCACCTAATACCATAAATGGGGTTGCTCTACCTAATGGTGGTGCCTCGTCGTGGTCATGGAATTTCGGTGATGGTTCTACATTGACCGGTAATAACCCCGCGGTGCACATGAATCCAACCCATACCTATCAAAATCCGGGTACCTACACCGTCACACACATTGTAACTACTCAAGCCGGTTGTTCAGATACTATAAGTCAAACCATTACGGTTTCACCACCCCCAACAATTAACTTCAATTTCAATAATAGTTGTGCTAATGATACTGTTAGTTTCACGAATCTTACCCAGGACCCCAATTTAGCGCAAGTAACATACACATGGTTATTCGGAAACGGAAGTCCGAATTCAACACAAATCAACCCAATACAAATTTATCCGAATGCAGGAACATTCAATGTGTCACTTATTGCCTCAAATGCTGGAGGATGCACGGATACCCTTACACAAGCTGTCACAGTCTATCCACTTCCACCAATCAATGCTGGTAATAATGTCTCTGTTTGTCCGGGTACGCCAGTAACCTTAAACGCAACCGGTGCCCTTACGTTGACATGGGAAACAGGAACAGCCAACGGAGGAACCTATCTACCCGCGAATAGTACCACGCTAACCGTAGTTGGTATCGATAACAACGGGTGTGTGAATCAAGACTCTATGGATATTACAATCTACCCAGGAGCACTTGTAAATGCAGGACCTGATATAAACGTGTGTTTAGGGTCAGCGGTAACGATTACTGCAACGGGATCTAATACGTATCAATGGAACAACGGGATTACCAATGGTCAAACGTTTACACCTCCCCTCGGAACTACTACGTATACTGTAATTGGAACTTCGGTAAATGGCTGTACGAATGTAGATTCGATGGTCTTAACCGTATTTTCGAATCCTGGAATAAGTGCAGGAGCTGACCAAATTATTTGTCAAGGAGATTCTACTCAACTTTTAGGGCAAGGTGGTATAAGCTATCAATGGAGTGGCGGAATAACTAATGGCTCCTTCTTTACACCGCTATCAACTGGTCTTTGGAATGTATCTGGTTTAGATACCAACGGCTGTATTGGATATGATACAATGCAAATTACCATTCCCCAACCTGTAGTATTTGCAGGTAATGACACCAGTATTTGTCCTGGATTTAGCATCTTACTTAATGCTACCGGAACTGCAACCTACACTTGGAGTAACGGAAACAACAATGGGAGCAATTACATTCCACTTAACAGTGAAATCATTTCTGTCATTGGATTGGATACCAATCTTTGCCCTGCATACGATACCTTAATTGTAACTGTTTTTCAAGCCCCAGTAGTTGATGCCGGACCAGATATTCAAGTATGTTCGGGAACACCGGTTACAATTTCAGGATCCGGTGCTGTTAGCTTTGTTTGGGATAATGGCCTAATTAATGGAAACACCTGGACTCCACCTGTGGGAATTGTCACCTACCACGTAATAGGAACGGATGCAAATGGATGCACAGACACCAGTGATATGATTTTAACCGTTTGGGCGAATCCAACAGTGAATGCTGGAGTTGACCAAAGTATCTGTGAAGGAAGTAGTACGCAGGTAAGTGGATCTGGTGCGGTAAGTTATCAATGGAACAATGGGATATTGAATCAAGTAAACTTTACACCAATTAACACATTAACCTATACGGTAATTGGAACCGATCAAAACGGATGTATTGGATCAGACAATATGAACATAGCCATAGAGCCTGCAGCAATCCCTAACTTTAGCGCAGATATAACGGAAGATTGCATTCCGTTTACCTCCAACTTAACAAACACTTCTACTGGGACACCTTATTTGACTGCAGCGTGGGACTTTGGGAATGGAGTAACTCAAAATGGTTTGAATACCAGTTCAATCACCTATAACGCTCAGGGGTGTTATGATGTGAGTCTCACGCTTACCACTGCACTTGGCTGTGTTTGGGACACCACGTATATTGATTATTTGTGTGCCTATCCTGTTCCAATTGCAGACTTTAATGTTACCCCACAATCAATGACTGTTTTGAATACTACCGGAACGTTTGATAACTACAGTGCTGGCGCAGATTACTATGATTGGGATTTTGGTGACGGCACATCAAATTCAAGCGAATTTGAGCCGATTCATGCATTCCCAACCTCTTCCGCGGGAACTTATTTAATTTCTTTGGTGGCTTCCACAGAATTCGGATGTACCGATACGGCAACACGGTCTGTAATTGTATTAGAATCCCAGCTGATTTTCGTGCCAAATACCTTTACCCCGGACGGTAATGAATATAATCAAACGTGGCTTCCCATCATAACTGCAGATTTTGATCCATATGAATATAGTTGTTTCATCTACAACCGATGGGGTGAAATTATTTGGGAAAACCATAACCACGAATTGGGTTGGGATGGAAAAAGAACGGATGGAATTAATGTTTCTCAGGGTACCTATACATGGAAAATAATACTTAAATCCCCCTACTCCGATAGCAGAAAAGCATACATTGGTCATGTGAATTTATTGAGGTAATGTAGTTTGGCATTTAATTCATAAATTTGAAGGTGAGAATGGCAACGATTGGTTAATATTCTCGTAAAGAATGTAACCCGAACATTAACTTTTATTTTATGACACGATTTATACTCAGTGTAATTGTATTGTTTACCACTTATTTCGCACACAGTCAATATACCGTTTGTCTTGGCCAAGACCTATCTGTATGCCCAGGTCAAACAGTGACAATCAACAACTGTAATCAAGGTGGTGGTGGCAATAATGTTGCGGGTGTTTACTTGAATGCCCCAAGCCAAGTTAATTTATCTGATGACTCTTGGTCAGGTGTAGTTAATATCGGATTCCCCTTCAATTTTTATGGTCAAAATTATAATCAGTGTGTAATAGGTTCAAATGGATTAGTATCATTTAACCTAGCAAATGCGAATGGATTTTGTCCTTGGGGATTGGTAGGTGTTCCTCCGCTTCCGAACATGCAATTAACCTCTGCAAGGAATTCAATCATGCTTACCTATCAAGATATTAACCCTTCGCTTGGAGGTCAAATTCAATATCAAACGATAGGTACTGCACCAAACCGAAGATTTGTAGTGCTATATAAAAACATTATGATGTTTAGTTGTACACAACAATGTAACTACATGGCAATCATTATGTATGAAACGACCAATGTATTTGAATTGCATATTGGAAATAAACCAATCTGTACGGGTTGGAATGGTGGCTTAGCGATTCAAGGGTCTGAAAATAATCCAATGACCGTAGCACATATTACCCCAGGAAGAAACAACCAAGTTTGGGGTGCAAATCAAGATGGCCGTCGATTTACCCCGACAGCTCCCAATAATACAAATCAATATACCATGGCACAAATTCCATATGTATTGGTTTCTAGTCCGGGCACAAATTTCATTTGGCAGAACACCCTTGGTCAAACCTTCCCATACAATAACGGTACCTTGGTGGTTAATAATGTCCCAACGCCTGGACCTACAGGATATTTTCTATCGGGATCAGCATGTAATGCAAGTATCGGATCGATTACTAACGATACGACATGGATTTCTATCGGTGGAGCCGCAGTTAATGTAACCGTAACGAATGATATTTGTTCCCAATCTATTGGGTCTGTCACTGCCAATCCAACAGCAGGTACACCACCATTTACATATACTTGGACACCAAACATAGGGAACACACAAACTGTAAACAACCTCCCCGCTGGAACGTATTCCGTAACGGTTCAAGATGCAAGTGGTTGTCCAGCTACAGGAACTGGAGTTATTGGGGATACACCGGCTCAATATACTGCCACCATGACCCAGGTTAGTTGTCCAGGTGGTAATGATGGTACGGCTACGGCTAACATAATACCAGCGGCACCAGGTGCCACATATTCTTGGAGTAATGGTCAGACTACCCAAACAGCTACAGGATTAACAGCAGGAACCTATACCTGTAACGTTTCAACACCGAGTGGTTGTTCAGGAAGTGTTTCCATAACGGTTACTGAAATCCCGGCGATGATTTTGAATTTAACCAATGTTGTCAACGCTAACTGCAACAGCATAAATAACGGTAGCGCAAACATAAATGTAACTCAAGGAACACCGGGTTATCTATACAGTTGGACTGGTTCTGCCTCTGTATCAAATATGGCAATTGACTTGGGTGCCGGACCTCATACTGTCACTGTAACAGATGCGAATGGATGTATTCAAGATACAACCTTTAACATAAGTGAACCTCCTGCATTAGCCATATCCTTCTTAACACAAGACACGATGATTTGTCCTGAGGCAAGCATTACATTAAGTGCTCAAGGTGTTGGTGGTTCAAGCCCATATATTTTTAGTTGGGTAGATAATAATGGGAATTCATTTGGTCCAGCAAGCTCTATTACAGTTGATCCTGCTACTACACCAACCCAATACTGTGTTACACTTTCGGAGCAATGTGGCTCACCTACCACACAACAATGTATGACAATTACCTTCCCAACACCAATCATTCCGAGTATAGCTCCAAATTTCCCTATCCTTTGTATGCCTGGTTCATTCAATTTTTCAAATACCTCTTCCAACGCAGCAGAAATTGCATCTACCGTTTACACATTTTCTAACGGAGACACCTACACAGTTCCGGGGATGCAGAATTTTTCAAACACCTTCCCTTATCCCGGATTTTACAGTGTTAACATGACCGCAACTTCTATCTATGGGTGTGTTTATACTAACAGTACTCAAGATATCGTTGAAGTGACACCGTTACCTACAGCGGACTTTGTACTTTCAAGAAACCCTGTAACCTGGTTTGAAACTTCGGTTCAAGCAAATGATAATTCTCAAGGAAACATTGTAGATTGGCAATGGACTTGCGATGGAGCAGAAAGCATTACCAGCAATGGAATTAATGCAATGTTTACCTTCCCGCAAGGCGTAGTTGGAACATACTATTTAAACTTAACGGTTACCACTGCCCAAGGCTGTTCAGATTCTATCTCATTGCCTTTAGAAATTATTCCAGACATCGTTTTCTATGTACCGAATACATTTACACCGGATGATGACGAACACAACCAAACGTGGAGGTTTTATGTTGAAGGCATCGATGAGATGGGCTTTCACTTAACCGTATATAACCGATGGGGAGAAACCGTTTGGGAATCATTTGATCCAGCAGGTGAATGGGATGGTATGTATGGAGGAAAATTGGTTCAACCAGGGGTTTATACATGGACCGCTTGGTATAAAGAACGTGACAGTGATGGCAAGAAAATTAGACAAGGATTCATAAATGTATTGAGATAAGTATGAAAAAGGTATTAACAGTAATCTTAATTGCTAGTATTTTGTTTGGTTGTGGCGTCGTAGATATTTCATCACTCCCTGTTGGAAATTCAACACCAACTAAACCTCAGCTAACAAACGATGAAGTAATAAAAGGGTTAAAAGAAGCTTTGACCGTTGGTATTAAGAATTCAGTAGATTCGAGTTCAGTGGTTGATGGTTTTTTAAAGAATCCAGCAATACGTTTACCATTCCCTCCGGATGCAATTAAAGTTAAGGAAAAAGCTATTAATTTAGGTATGCAAGGGCAAGTAGATAAATTTGAAACCACCTTGAATCGTGCGGCCGAAGAGGCTGTTAAAGAAGCCTTACCTATCTTCAAAAACGCCATAATAAATATGTCTATTCAAGATGGATTTGCTATTTTGAAAGGCGGAAATGGTGCGGCTACTAAGTTTTTGAAAGATAAAACATCAGACAGCCTTGCTGTTGCATTTTTGCCCAAGGTAAAGAATGCGACAAGCAAAGTACAATTAACTTCTTATTGGAATCCAATTATCACCAAATATAATGCTGCTGTTGCGCTTACAGGCGGAGAAAAAATCAATCCAGACTTAGATGCCTATGTTACACAGTTAGCGATTCAAGGCTTATTTAAGTTGGTAGAGAAGGAAGAAAATAAAATCAGAAAAGATCCTGGTGCCAGGGTTACTGACATATTAATGAAAGTTTTTAGTAGTATTTAAACCTACATCGTTTGAAACATTTTCCTCCAACTGAACTTGCGTTAAATGCGCAACAACAGGTATATCATTTAGGCCTATCACGAGATCAAGTAGCGGGAACCGTAATATTAGTAGGTGATCAAGACCGTGTGTCCTTGATATCTAATTTTTTTGATTCCATTGAGCACAAGAGTCAACATCGAGAATTTGTTTGTCACACTGGAACATACAAAGGAAAGCGAATTTCTGCCATTTCAACCGGAATAGGTACGGATAACATTGACATTACAGTTAATGAACTGGACGCTTTAGTTAACATCGATCTTAAGTCAAGAACTTCGCTACCTACCCATACTTCACTCAATTTAATTAGGATTGGAACTTGTGGTATTTTACAGCCACAAATTCCGGTGCATAGTTACATTGTTTCAACACATGCTTTTGGACTCGATAATGTAGCGCATTTTTACGACATTGAATTTACGGACACTGAACGCTACATGAACGAACGCATTAAAGAATTCATTCAACTCCCGAAGGCAATAGAACCGTATTTTGTTTCAGCGGATTCAGCGCTTACATTCAAATTAACAGCGGATAGCTGTTTTCCTGGAATTACCATTACGAGCTCTGGATTTTATGGGCCGCAGGGAAGACAATTGCGCCTTGATTCTCGCATAGCCGATATTCAAATGAAGGCACAGCATTTCAGTGAAAACAATTTAAGGCTACTAAACTTTGAAATGGAGAGTTCGGCTTTATTTGCCTTAGGCAGGGGGTTAGGTCACCGATGCGCTACCATTTGCTTAGGTATTGCAAATCGACCCAACACCACCTTTTCAGAAGGATATCATACAGAAATGAATGAACTGATACAGTTTGTTCTAGACAGGGTACCTTAATTTTCTAGGTATTTATCTAAGGTAATATGAAGGTTTATTCCGCGGAGTTCAACGCCTTTAGCGACAATCTCTCCATTACCATCAATTAAGAAAGCACTGGGAATTGAATATACACCGTAAAGATTTGAAATTTTATTTCCTTCATCAAGGCCGTGGTATTTCCAAACCATCCCATCCGATTTTATGGCCTCCTTCCATGCTGAGGACTCACGATCTAAGGATACGCTAAATACAGTAAATCCTTTACCATTCGTGAATTTCTTTTTACGGTATTTAGTGTATGCCTCTACCACGTTAGGCATTTCTTTACGACAAGGACCACACCAAGATGCCCAAAAGTCCACTAAGACCATTTTTCCTTTTAATTTCGATAATGCAATCTTTTTTCCTTTGTGAGATTTCATTACAATATCCGGCGCTAAACCCTTGGGATTTACAGCGACCTCTTCTGAATTATTAAAACAGAAAGCACCGCAAAAAATGAGTATAATAAAAGCCAAAGGCAGAAATCGTTGGAAAGTTTTCATTATCCTATTCTTCGAATATCTGCACCGATATTATTAAGACGGATTTCAATGTCTTGATACCCTCGGTCAATTTGATCAATGTTGTGAATAACACTCTTTCCTTTTGCAGAAAGCGCTGCGATCAACAGCGATACTCCTGCGCGAATATCGGGCGAGGTCATAGAAATTCCTTTGAGTTGATGTTCTCGGTTTAATCCAATTACTGTAGCTCGATGCGGGTCGCAAAGAATAATTTGCGCTCCCATGTCTATTAATTTATCGACAAAGAATAACCTGGATTCAAACATCTTTTGATGAATCAATACAGACCCTTTAGCTTGGGTAGCAACAACTAAAATAATAGAAAGTAAATCCGGTGTAAACCCTGGCCATGGCGCATCATAAATTGTTAAGATGGAACCATCAATGAAGGTATCTATTTCATAGTGATCCTGTGCGGGAATATAAATATCATCCCCCCTTCGTTCCAACTTAATACCTAACCTTCTAAATACATTAGGAATAATCCCTAAGTTTTCCCAACTCACATCTTTAATCGTAATTTCAGATTGCGTCATTGCCGCCAATCCAATGAAACTTCCAATTTCAATCATATCGGGAAGAATACGATGAAAACATCCTTTTAACTCCTTAACCCCTTCGATATGCAATAAATTAGAACCAATACCTTCGATCTTTGCTCCCATGGAATTAAGCATCTTGCACAATTGCTGAATATAGGGTTCACATGCAGCATTATAGAAGGTTGTTTTACCTTCAGCCAACACAGCCGCCATTAATATATTTGCTGTTCCAGTTACCGAGGCTTCGTCAAGGTGAATATATGTCCCTTTTAATTTCTTTGCTTCAATAGAGTAGAAATGCTCTCCCGCATCGTAATTAAATTTTGCTCCAAGTAGTGTAAAACCTTCGAAATGCGTATCCAATCTTCGACGGCCAATTTTATCTCCTCCGGGTTTTGGAATAAACCCTTTACCAAACCTGGCCAAAAGCGGTCCAACAATCATAATCGAACCACGAAGAGCAGAAGCACGTTTCTTAAAGTCTTCAGTTTCCAAATATGCTAAGTCAATCTCCTTAGCCTGAAAAATATAGGTTCCTTTTTCAACCTTTTCCACCTTCACCCCCATGGTTTGCAACAGACTTATCAGTTTATTTACATCGATAATGTCAGGAACATTGGAGATGGTTACTTTTTCTGCCGTTAATAAGGGAGCACACAACACTTGAAGTGCCTCATTTTTTGCCCCTTGTGGATGCAATTCACCTTTTAAAGGTTTACCGCCGTGAATTTCAAAAGATGCCATTACTTTTTAAAATTTTTTTTCTTTTGTTTTTGCTTAAAATTCTTGCTGAACTTTTTGTTATTGTTATTCCCTATCCCCATAGAACGCAATAAAACATTAGTGTTCATAAGCTCGTCTGGATTTTCCAATACTAAATCGCCTTTGGAAAGTTCTTTTAATTGATCAGCAATCACATGATTTTCAACCGTATCGTTATTATGTGACAGGAATTGTTTTTTCATGAAATTAGCCATGGTGTTTTTCAAGAACTCACGTTCATCCTCTTTTGTGATGTCTTTGGCTGATTCTAGAATTTCTTGCGTGTATTTACCATAATGACCATATCTAATCTTACTTTTCGGATACGCCATCAACTTTGGCTTTTCTTGAAGGGATTCTGCCTTTGGTATTTCATACGGCGAATCAACTTCCAAATTAAAATCGGACATTACGAAAAGGTGCGTCCATAATTTATGTCGAAAATCATCCACATCACGCAGGTGAGGGTTTAATTGCCCCATCACTTCAATTATGGCTTGTGCTGCGCGGTTACGTTCTTTTCTATCCGAAATTTCCATCGCATGCGCAATCATGTTCTGCACATTACGACCATATTCAGGTAGGATCAGTTTACCACGTGTTGTATTATATTCCATTAAGATTCGATTTTTGCACCAAGTGCATTCATGTAAATATCGCGTGCCTCATCGATAAAACCAAATGGTTGCAAATCTATTTGTATTTTACCTTTGGTTACGTGCCCCAATAGAATGATATTCGTATCACACGATTTTTTGAACTCACTAAACGCATCCCGTTTATCTTCAGGTAAAGTAACCACTACTCTTCCTTGTCCTTCACCAAATAAAAAGGCATCGGTGCGAATGTCCATGTCTGTTTCGATATCAAATCCGAGTCCTCGTGGAAAGCCCATTTCAGCTAACGTAACGAAAAGTCCCCCGTCAGAAACATCATGTGCTGCGTTTATTAAGTTTTGCTCAATGAGTTCTTTGATGGTTTGCTGCATGTTGAACTCTTCATCCAAATCAAAGCTTGGAACTGGTGAAAGTTTTACACCTTGAATAGAAGCTAAATACTCAGAAGATCCCATATCATCAGAATAATTCCCAACCAAATAAATTAAATCCCCTTTCTCTTTAAAATCAAGCGTCATTTTTTTATCCTTATCCTCCAAGAGTCCAATCATACCAATGGTTGGAGTTGGAAATACTGGGACTTCTTTTCCTGCGATTACCGATTGATTGTAGAAGGAAACATTACCTCCGGTAACTGGGGTAGAAAATTTTATACATGCAGCACTCATTCCTTTAATCGCACCAACAAACTGCCAATAGCTCTCCGGGTTGTATGGATTCCCAAAATTCAAGCAATTCGTAACTGCAGAAGGTATACCTCCTGAAACCGTAATGTTTCGTGCCGCTTCAGAAACAGCGATCATTGTACCTATTTCAGGATCAGAATTGACGTAGCGTGAATTACAATCTACCGTCATAGCAAGCGCTTTCTTCGTTCCCTTGATAGAAACTACTCCGGCATCTGACGGTGCATTGGTGGACATATTTACAGTACCTACCATGGAATCATATTGCTCATAAACCCATCGCTTTGAAGCAATGTTAGGCAATCCCAACATTTGATATGCTACTGCCTTAAGGTCTGAAGGAACTGAGATGGTATCTGGATTGAATTTCTTTGCTTCGGCATAATAAGCCGGTTCAGAATATTCACGCTTATTTTGGGGCGCCCCACCGCCAAGCACCAAGGACTCGGCTGGAACATCTCCTACTAGTTCTCCATGCATATAGTAGCGAATTCTACCGGTATCTGTAACATGACCAATTTCCTCGGCATGTAAATCCCATTTATCAAAGATGGATTTAACCACGTGTTCCTTTCCTTTTTGAACCACCACCAGCATTCGTTCTTGGGATTCAGAAAGTAAAATTTCATAGGGAAGCATATTTTCTTGTCTGGTAGGAACTTTATCTAAATAAATCTCCATTCCTACACCTCCAGCAGCAGACATTTCTGTGGTAGAGCAAGTAATACCTGCAGCTCCCATGTCTTGCATACCAACGATTGCATCCGTTTGTGACAACTCCATTGTCGCCTCTAGCAACAACTTTTCCATAAAGGGGTCACCTACTTGAACAGAAGGCAAGTCATTTGCGGAATCTTCGGTAATATCTTTTGAAGCAAAAGCCGCCCCTGCGATTCCATCTTTACCGGTAGCAGAACCTACAATAAATACCGGATTACCAGGACCTTTCGCAGTAGCAGAAATAATACGTTTTGTATCAATAATACCTGCTGAAAATGCATTCACCAAAGGATTTGTATTGTACGAATCATCAAAAAATACTTCACCTCCAACAATTGGAATTCCAAAGGCATTTCCGTAATCGCCAATTCCTTTAACCACGCCTTTAACTAACCATTTGGTTCTTGGCAAATCTAAATTCCCGAAACGTAATGAATTTAATTGCGCAATTGGACGCGCACCCATGGTGAAAATATCTCGATTTATCCCACCTACTCCCGTTGCCGCTCCTTGATAAGGCTCAAGCGCACTTGGGTGGTTATGTGATTCGATTTTAAATACGCAACCCAAGCCATCACCAATATCTACTAATCCAGCATTTTCCTCCCCGGCTTTAACGAGCATGTGTGGACCATCTTTGGGTAGTGTTTTTAACCAAAGAATTGAATTTTTATAAGAGCAGTGCTCTGACCACATCACAGAGTAAATTGCTGTTTCTGTAAAGTTGGGGGTTCGTCCAAGAATTCCTTTAATTTGCTCGAATTCTTCTGCTAACAATCCGAGTTCTTTCGCCTGCGTTAGCGTTGCTTCTTTTTGTAGGGTATTTTCCATCATAAATTTCAAGCACAAAAGTACGGATTATCTTTCAGCCAATCAGGGAATTTCACAATAAACAAACCCAACTTTATTAACAAAAAAAATCCGGTTTCCCGGATTTACTCAACATGCTATGGATGAAGATTAATGACCACAATGAACGATGTAGTTTCCGGTAGAATCCGTATACCCATTCACCTCTAAGGCCTCCATTTCATCTCCACATTTTGCACCCAATTCAATTTCAGCGCCCGCTTTATCATAATGGCAGTCGGCACATTTATTTTTCTTACAAGCGCCAAATGAAAGTGCAGCAACACAAAGTGCAGCCAAAAGAACCAATTTACTTTTCATATGATTTGTTTTTAAGATTACTATTAAAATTATATCCAACACCAAGGAAGAAATTTCTTCCAGGAAATGGCATTTGAATGTTTTTTAATCGGGATAAATGATCAATATATGTGGAATTAAGCACATTTCTACCTCCCCCTTTTATGGTAAATTGGTTGGTTTTACCAAAGGCAAATACCAAAGAAAAATCAAGTACATGATATCCCTTAGATGAGGTTTCGAGATAAGCCACATTATTTTGGGGACCCATTAAGGTGGATTGTATATTCACTTCTTTCAATCGAATAAAGTTCTTTGAATCAAATTCATACCTAAGCACATTTTGCATTCGAGGCTGTGGAATCATAGAGACTGAGCTGTCTCCAAGGGCACTTACATGTAGGTAGGATAATGAAACCTCCCAATGCAAACCATGCGCAAAATGCGGATGCACATGATATGATAAATCTATGCCGGAAAAAAGCACTTCATTGTTTTGAACATACCGATACCCTGGAATGCCATCAAATAAGACCCCCATCGGCGTCAAATAAATATAATCTTGAATCAAACTAACGAACGGATTAAGCACTAATGCACCGTGTGCTTGATTCCACTCTAAGGTAATATCTAATTGTCGAGCTTTTTCAGGGACCAACGCAGCATCACCTACCTCATACCTCAGCGCACCGTGATGATACCCATTTGAGAACAACTCTGTGAGGTGTGGCGCCCGAAAACCCGTGGATAATGAAGTTCGCCAAACAAACTTCTCCGAACTGCGCACCACTCCTACACTTCCATTTAACCCATTAAAACTGATGTTATTTTGATGAGGCATATCAATTCCAAATATCGTTCTTCGATCATAACGAATGCCTGCCTGAAGATTCCATTTTTTATGCTCGTGATTGACACTAACATAACCACCCACATCAACTGATTGGGCATTAGGAATTAAGGTATCCGTAGCATTTAATGCATTGGCATTGTCTTGGGTCATCGCCTGAAAGCCAGTGGTCAATTTTGTTCTTTTGTTACACTTCAATTGCCACCTCAGCTGTGCCAAATGATTAAATAAAGACATACTCAAGGAAGGGATTGTAACCTTCTCATCAAATTCAATTAATCGATTCAGTGTCGCACCATACATGAGTAAAACATCTGATTTATCCCTATAAAAATTAGCAGTGGCTTGTATCAGGTGATTCTGAAAAAACTGAGCTGGCAACTCATACGCTCTGGCGCGCTCAGTCACCTGAAAAGTCATTGGTGTTGCTAAGGAATCATGTGTATGTCCCGGAATCCCCACCACGGAGTGACTTGCCGTGTAACGCAAGGAATACAAACTTCGCTTTCCGGTATATGACAAATTTACTTTTGCCCCCAAATCATTGAACCGCGAATTTTTCGCAAACCTACCTGAAGGCAATTGAAAGTCAGCATGATTAGCGTACGTCGAAGCCACGAACCAACGGAATTTACGATAAGATTCCTTGTAAATCAATTGAGCCCTCCCCCCTAGCGTATTAGAAAAACCTTCTGATTGAAATTCAACGGAACGCGCATTGGAAGGAGCAAATGGGGCATCCACCAAATAGACAACTCCACCCAAGGCATCCGCGCCATACAATAAACTGGCAGGACCTTTAATAACTTCAACTGCAGAAACACCAAGACTTGTAATTCCAATTCCGTGATCACCACCCCATTGCTGTCCTTCTAACCTTAACCCATTCAACAACGTTACAACACGCATTCCCTGCATACCGCGGATCACAGGTTTTGAAATCCCATTTCCTAACGCCGCATTATAGACACCCGGTATTTTTGCTAAGGCTTCCCCCAGTGTCACATTTGAAATCATTCCAAGGGATGACATTTTCTGAGATTCAATATGAAAGGGATTTTTGTTCGACTGAACGAGTGCCCCCGAAGAAACGGTAACCTCATGCATATCTAAATGAACTGGCAACAAGTAAATATTCAAATTGCTTTGTCCCTCACATACAGTGAAAAAAGCACTTCGATACCCTAGCATTATTACTTTAATATTAAGGCAACCGCGGGTGTTAATTGTAATTACACTTTTTCCATTCGAATTGGTAAGTACCGTCTGATCGAATTCAACACAGTAAACCGTTGCATTAGGAAGCGGAACATTACGAATCGAATCAAAGACTTCCACTGTTAATTGCTGGCCATGAAACGAGCCAATCAGAAAAAAGAAAAAGTACAAAACCAAGATTTTCTTCATTGAAAAACAGCTAATGCAACATTGTTGCGTTTTGCAAATATAAATATTAATTGCAATTTTGTTGCATTAACTAAAAAATGTCTAATCCTCGGAATACAAAAGCCAAGCAAGCGGTTTTGAATGAAATCAACCAATCTTCGTTTGCCTTAAGTCAACCTGAAATTTTTGATCGAGTGCAAGGCATGTGCGATCGAGTAACCGTTTATCGAATATTAGACAGGCTCGTAACCGAAAACAAAATCCATAAAATTGTAAATGTAGATGGCACTATCAATTACGCGCGTTGCATTCGTTGTAATGATGCGCATGAGCATGCTCATGATCATTTACATTTTAGCTGCATTACGTGCAAAAAAATCGAATGTTTAGAAGAACATTTGATTCATGTTAAGCTCCCAAATACATACCAAATAAAAGAGTTATTCCTAACCATATCAGGGATTTGTCCAAGTTGCAGTCTTTCCTAGGAAATCATACCTTTACCCCATGTATATTCGTCTACTCATTTTAGCGCTTTTATTGGGGGCTTGTCAAGAAGAAATCACATACCATGAACAATTTATGGATGAATGCGATTGCTATGTGTATCAAAACGAAATCATCAAACAGCATCGGAAAGGTTATACGATTGAGTATATTAACCCAACTGAAGCAAGTGGCTGTGTGAAAAAACAATTAGCACAAACCCATATAATTCACTTCAAAGATTCATTAGGTTTAGAGTCTGTTGTAATGGTTACCAAAACACCCGAAAAGTACATACGTGCGTTAAAGGAATGGGCATTAATTTATGGTTCAAAAAACATACGGTTAACGCACATGAATGAAGAAAAAAATAGCATCAAATTAAATCTCAGTAAGAAATACGTCAAACGTTCCGATACCCTCTTCCACAATTCTTATAGGCCATATAAGGAAATTCAGATGAAAAAGGAAAATTCCATTTGGGTAGAAGAATCAAGTAATATTAACCCCTATTGGCCCTGGAACAATCCAAATAAATGATAGTTAGTTCAATTTCAAATAAAAATATCAAACCGTCGGAAGCCATAAAAGCCTCAGACATCAGAGAAAGTCTTTTAAGTTTTATTCAAAAAAATCATCCGGAATTTAGCAATGAAGGTTATGTAAGTTACGAGGAACTTAATTTCTTCAGAAGACTATACATAACCGAATTGGTAATTCAAGAAAAAGGTGAATTAGCGAAAATTGATGAAGATGTTGTTGAGGCGATTCGATCGAATGCCGTTTTATCTGAAAATATTGAAGAAAAAATTGACGAAGAATTAACGTTAGGACAACGCATGGCTGATTTGATAGCCACTTTCGGGGGCAGCTGGACCTTTATTATTAGTTTTTTCCTGTTTCTTTTTGGATGGATTATTCTGAATGCGTACGTACTTGGAAATCAACAATACGACCCATATCCGTTTATTCTTTTAAACTTAATTCTATCATGTCTAGCCGCAATTCAGGCCCCGATTATCATGATGAGTCAAAACCGTCAAGAGCAAAAGGACAGAGAACGAGCAGAACATGATTATAAAATCAATCTGAAAGCCGAGTTAGAAATAAAATTGTTGAGCGAAAAAGTAGATCACCTCATCGTTCAACAGAATAAAAAATTGCTCGAGATTCAAGAATTACAGCTTGATTATTTAAATGATGTGTTAAACAAACTCTCTAAACACAAATGACTTGTTTATGGAAAATAAAAAACAAAAATTAGCATCATATCCATCATTTTTTAAACGCATGTTCTGGTATATATGCTTAACCACCATCTTAATAATACTTTCTTTAATTATTGGAGTTTTCGGTTATCATTACATTGGAGAAACTTCCTGGATTGATGCCTTTCATATGTCCTCATTGATTTTAACAGGAATGGGACCGGTTATTGAAATGAAAACAGCGGCAGCAAAATTATTCTCTTCGTTTTATGCCTTATACAGTGGCGTTGCTTTTCTAAGCATCACCGCGCTTTTCATGGCGCCAATCATACACCGGCTCCTTCACATACTGCATCTTGACGATAAAGAATAACATCAAGATTGTTTGATTCAATAATCGAAACCATGCAAATTAGGTTTTTATCTTTAATGATTTTAGTTTCTTCACTCTGCCCTTATTTATCCTGGGGGAAAACAAATCAAACGTTTTTATTTCAGGCCGAATGGTTCGTTCTTAATCAATTTCTTTCCGATCCAAGCGCAGTAATGCATCCCTTAATTATTGTGCCTTTACTGAGTCAACTCCTCATTTTAATCTTTGGTATAATATCTCCCAAAACAACCATGGTTTACCTTGGGATTTTAGGATTATACCTTTTAATTGCTTTTATTTTGTTGGCTGGTTTTCTGTCCGGAAATATTTGGATTGTATTGAGCTGCACCCCATTTATTATCTGCTCGACATTATTTATTCTATTGGCGAAAAAAAAGTAGCATTCAGCTATTTTCCTTAATTTTGTCAACAAATTGAATGATATGAATTACGACATTATAGTTATAGGAAGTGGACCAGGTGGATATGTAACCGCTATCCGAGCGTCACAATTAGGAATGAAAACCGCCATCATTGAACGTGAAGAACTCGGTGGAATTTGCTTGAATTGGGGATGTATTCCGACCAAGGCCCTATTAAAAAGCGCACAGGTTTTTGAATATCTTCAACACGCATCAGATTATGGGATCAATGTAAAAGAGGCCAGTGCTGACTTTAATGCGGTGGTTAAACGATCTCGTGATGTAGCCAACGGAATGAGTAATGGCATTCAATTCTTGATGAAAAAGAATAAAATTGATGTAATCAAGGGCACTGCAACCGTAGCTCCAGGAAAACAAGTAGTGGTAATCGATGAAGCGGGAAAAAGCACAACCTACACGGCAGGAAAAGGTGTAATCATTGCTACCGGAGCACGCTCTAGAGAATTACCTAATCTTCCACAAGACGGAACAAAGATCATTGGATACCGTCAAGCCATGACCTTAGCAAAGCAACCTAAGAAACTTGTCGTTGTTGGTTCGGGTGCAATCGGGGTAGAATTTGCCTATTTCTATAATACCATGGGCACAGAAGTGACAATTGTAGAATACATGCCAAACATTGTTCCTGTAGAGGACGAAGAAGTTTCAAAACAACTCGAGAAATCATTCAAAAAATCCGGGATTAAAATCATGACCGAGGCGTCTGTAGAAAGTGTTGACACCAAAGGCAAAGGATGTATCGTGACGGTTAAAACAGCAAAAGGCGAAGAAAAGATTGAATGCGACGTGGTATTATCCGCTGTGGGAATACAATCAAATATTGAAGGATTAGGATTAGAGCAGGTTGGAATTATTCAGGATAAAGGAAAAATACCGGTGAATGAATTCTATCAAACAAATATCCCAGGGTATTATGCCATTGGAGACATCGTACCAGGACCGGCATTAGCTCACGTTGCTTCAGCTGAAGGAATCATTTGTGTGGAGCAATTGGCAGGTCATCACCCAGAACCGTTGGATTATGGAAACATCCCAGGTTGCACTTATAGTTCGCCAGAGGTTGCCTCAGTTGGAATGACCGAAAAGGCAGCAAAAGCGGCTGGACGAGAAATTAAAATAGGTAAATTCCCGTTCTCTGCTTCTGGAAAAGCAAGTGCAGCTGGTGCTAAGGATGGTTTTGTAAAATTAATTTTTGATGCAAAATACGGCGAATTGCTAGGAGCTCACATGATTGGGGCGAACGTTACAGAAATGATTGCGGAAATCGTTGCTGTTCGTAAATTAGAAACCACCGGCATGGACCTCATCAAAACAGTACACCCTCACCCTACCATGTCAGAAGCAATAATGGAAGCGGCAGCTGCTGCTTATGGTGAAGTAATTCACTTATAATGAATGTCCTTCGAATAATTCTAGGATTATTCCTCGGTCTTTTTGTAGGCGCCATGGTGAATGGCAGTTTCATTGAATTAGGAATGAAAATAATCCCATATCCGAACGGAGTAAATTTTAATACACCTGAAGGATTGAAAGCTTTTAGTGAACTACCTTTTAAATATTATATTTTCCCTTTCATAGCGCATGCTATGGGCACACTGAGTGGTTGTTTGATTGCACTATTACTTGTGAGAACATATGCCACTTGGGTTGTTTATACGATTGGCTTCTTGTTTTTTACTGGTGGTATCATGGCTGTTTATATGATTAATGCCCCCTTATGGTTTGACATTCTAGACCTGAGCTTGGCATATATTCCCATGGCTTGGTTGGCTACAAAATCAAAACTAGCTAAAACGGCATAAATCAAGTAGAAAAATTCAGGAATTCTGCCAAATCGTCACCTTAACCCTGCCGTGTTTATCTCTTTGTCATATAATTTCATGATATAGAGGCATGGCACATTAATTGAAAATGGGGAGACGTCAACATTTAAAAACAAAAGTTAACATGGGAAAAATAATTGGAATTGACTTAGGTACCACAAACTCTTGCGTATCGGTCATGGAAGGAAATGAGCCAGTGGTAATCACAAACTCAGAAGGAAAAAGAACTACGCCATCAGTAGTTGCATTTATAGATGGAGGCGAGCGTAAAGTTGGGGATCCAGCAAAACGTCAAGCAATAACTAATCCAACAAAAACAATCTACTCGATCAAGCGATTCATGGGAAGCAGCTATGACGATTCAGTCGCAGAAACAAAACGCGTTCCTTATGAGGTAGTAAAAGGCGAAAACAATACGCCACGGGTAAAAATCGATGACCGCTTATATTCTCCACAAGAAATTTCTGCCATCATTTTGCAAAAAATGAAAAAAACTGCAGAAGATTATTTAGGAACAGAAGTAACGGAAGCTGTAGTTACTGTGCCTGCATACTTTAATGATGCGCAACGTCAAGCAACCAAAGAAGCCGGTGAAATCGCGGGATTAACAATCAAACGAATTATTAACGAACCAACAGCAGCGGCGCTTGCCTACGGATTAGACAAAAAAGGTATCGATCAAAAAATCGTTGTTTTCGATTTCGGTGGTGGAACACATGATGTATCCATCCTTGAACTTGGAGATGGTGTTTTTGAAGTACTTTCTACAGACGGAGATACGCACCTTGGAGGAGACGACGTAGATAACGCAATCATTAACTGGTTGGCCGACGAATTCAAAAGTGAAGAAGGAATTGATCTTAGAGAAGACCCTATGGCTCTTCAACGATTGAAAGAAGCCGCAGAAAAAGCTAAAATCGAACTTTCATCAACCACTTCAAGTGAAATCAACTTACCGTATATCATGCCGGTGAATGGTATTCCAAAACACTTGGTTAGAACCTTACAGCGTGCAAAATTTGAGCAATTGATTTCAGAAATCGTTGAACGAACAATCGCACCTTGTCGTTCTGCATTAAAAAATGCTGGATTGAGCCCAAAAGACATTAACGAAGTAATCTTAGTTGGTGGTTCAACTCGTATTCCAATTATTCAAGATGCTGTTGAGAAGTTTTTCGGTAAAGCACCATCAAAAGGGGTAAATCCTGACGAAGTAGTAGCCGTTGGTGCTGCAATACAAGGAGGTGTACTTACCGGTGAAGTTAAAGATGTATTACTACTTGATGTTATTCCACTTTCTTTAGGGATCGAAACCATGGGTGGTGTATTTACGAAGCTTATCGAGGCAAACACAACCATTCCAACGAAAAAATCAGAGGTTTTCTCTACAGCTTCAGACAGTCAGCCCGCAGTAGATATCCATGTGCTTCAAGGTGAACGTGCTATGGCAGGAGATAACAAAACCTTAGGGAGATTTCAATTGTCTGATATTCCACCAGCGCCTAGAGGTGTACCACAAATTGAGGTAACCTTTGACATTGACGCTAACGGTATCATGAATATTTCAGCTAAAGACAAAGGAACAGGTAAAGAACAATCCATTAAAATTGAGTCTAAGTCTGGTTTGAGCGACGAAGAAATCGAGCGCATGAAGGCTGAAGCGCAAGCGAATGCTGAATCTGACAAGAAAAAGCGTGAAGAGGTAGATTTAATCAACAAAGCAGATTCCACGATATTCCAAACGGAACGCCAATTGAAAGAATACGGTGATAAAATCCCAGCGGATAAAAAACAAGGAATTGAAGATGCATTGAATGAATTGAAAAAAGAATTCGAAGCAAAAAACATGGAAAACCTTGAGCCTGCAATGGAAAAACTAAACCAAGTCTTCCAAGCGGCATCGCAAGACATGTATAATGCAGCAAACGCACAGGGCGGTGCTTCAACCGAAGGTGGTGAACAAACCGGCTCTGGAAATCCTGACGATGAAGTAACCGATGTAGACTTCGAAGAAGTAAACGATAAAAAATAATCGTACTTATATTAAAAACATAAGGGCTCTTCGGAGCCCTTTTTCTATTTTTGCGCATGCTTCATCACAAAGTACTTACTCATCCCAATAGCACCGAATGGACAGTCTTCATTCATGGCTTTGGAGGAAGTTCTAATGTTTGGTTCAAACAGATTAGGGATTTTCAAGAGCATTTTAACGTAGTGCTTATCGATCTGCGAGGACATGGTAAATCCCAAGGCCTTCCTCAACACCGCAAATACTCATTTGAGTTAATCGCAAAAGAGGTGGCTGAAGTTATCGACTTTCTCAATATCCAAAAAGCGCACTTTATTGGTGTATCGTTGGGAAGCATCGTCATCCGCCAAATCGCTGTGAATTATCCGAAAATGGTTAAATCCATGATTTTTGCTGGAGCGATTACCCAAATGGATATTAAATCAAGATTTTTTCTAAAGCTTGGAAGAACTTTGGAACCCGTATTGCCCTACATGGCCCTATACAAGCTGTTCGCTAACATTATGATGCCTAAAAAAAATCATAAGGAATCGCGTATTATCTTTATCGGAGAGGCGAAAAAACTAATGAATAAAGAGTTTAAACGATGGTTTAAATTAACTGGGCGTCTAACCAAATACCTCACCTACCTTCATCATGAGAACAAAGATGAAAAAGCACTATACATCATGGGTAGTGAGGACCACTTATTTGTTGGTACAGCAAAAGAAATTGTTAAAGGTAATCCAAACTTAACCCTTGAAATAGTTGATCAATGCGGACATGTAGTGAATGTGGAACAACCGGAGGCGTTCAATAAGTTGGCCATTGAATTTATTCGCAAACAAGGATAATGAGCTTTCCGCAATATCGAAAGCACCTGTCAGGTAAGAATTTTTACAAAATCACCGACCCGTCCAACTTTACCGAAATTCAGCTTATTGGTAGCAAGAAAATAATACTTAAAATTAAGGCCAACACCTATTTTGAAACACTTCGAATTCAAGAGATGTTAAACGAATCAGATTGTTATTTACTTGCGGATGAAAAGGAGATAGAAGCACTTATAAACGGCTAAATTTCCTTATTTTTACGGCACAATTATTTGCATGGAACCTGTTAGCCCGTATATCCCAAAACATAAAATCCGAATTGTTACTGCCGCGTCCTTATTTGATGGACACGATGCAGCGATTAACATTATGCGCCGAATCATTCAGGCTACTGGATGTGAAGTAATTCATTTAGGTCATGACCGTTCCGTGGAAGAAGTAGTGAATTGTGCAATTCAAGAAGACGCACAAGCGATTGCCATGACCTCATATCAAGGAGGACACATGGAATACTTTAAGTACATGTACGACTTGCTCAAGGAAAAAGGTGCGCCACACATAAAAATTTTCGGTGGAGGGGGTGGAACCATTTTACCCGCAGAAATAGAAGAGCTTCATGGGTATGGTATTGCTCGAATCTATCATCCAGACGATGGTCGTTCCATGGGATTACAGGGAATGATTAATGACCTGATTAAACAATGTGATTTTGCTGTTGGCGAGAAGCTACCTTCAAATGCAAGCATGCTAACCATTAAGGATGTCCCTGCAATTGCTCGTGTTATTTCTGGTGCTGAAAATTATGCTGATGAACATGAAAAAACCTTGTCTGAAATTCGCGACAAGGCGAAAACCATTAAAACACCTGTTCTCGGAATTACCGGAACCGGTGGAGCAGGTAAATCCTCCCTCGTAGATGAATTAGTTCGTAGGTTTTTAATCGATTTTCAAGATAAACACATTGCTGTTGTTTCCGTAGACCCCTCGAAAAGAAAAACTGGAGGAGCCTTACTTGGAGATAGAATTCGAATGAATTCGATAAAAAATGAACGGGTTTATATGCGCTCTTTAGCTACCCGACAATCAAACCTTGCACTTTCAAAACATGTAGCAGAAGCCATCTCCATACTAAAAGTAGCTGGATATGATTTAATTATTCTTGAAACTTCGGGTATTGGTCAATCCGATACTGAAATACTTGACCACAGCGACCTTTCTCTCTATGTTATGACGCCTGAATATGGTGCGGCAACTCAACTTGAGAAAATAGACATGTTAGATTTTGCCGATGTTATTGCACTAAATAAATTCGACAAACGGGGTGCCTTGGATGCGCTTCGTGATGTGCGAAAACAATATCAACGCAACCACAACCTGTGGGATGAAAAGGTAGATGATATGCCGGTATATGGTACAATAGCCTCGCAATTTAATGACCCCGGCATGAACACCTTATACAAGGTAATCATGGACAAAGTCGTTGAAAAATCAGGTGCAGCCTTGCATTCAACCTTCGAAATCACCAATGAAATGTCGGAGAAAATCTTTGTGATTCCACCCGATCGAACACGATACCTTTCGGAAATTTCAGAAAATAATCGCACCTACGACCACTGGGTTGATAAACAAGTAGTGGTTGCTGATAAATTACAGGGGCTTCAGAGTTCCATTGAAACCCTTTCGAAATCATCCCTTGAAGACAAAGACCGTTTAATTAAAGGATTGCAAGAAGCCTTCGAACACGAGAAGCTTAATTTTGACCCGAAAAACTGGGAAATTATACAGCATTGGAAAAGTAAGAAGCAAGCCTTTAAAAATCCTGAATATGAGTTCAAAGTTCGCGACAAGGTATTAAGCATCAAAACGCACACGGAGTCTTTGTCTCATTCTCAAATCCCAAAAGTTGCATCACCGCGATATTCCAGCTGGGGCGATATCTTACGTTGGGTTCTCCAAGAAAATTTCCCAGGAGAATTCCCGTATACATCCGGATTATTTCCCTTTAAACGTGAAGGAGAAGACCCAACGCGTATGTTCGCTGGGGAAGGCGGACCAGAACGCACCAACAAACGATTCCATTATGTAAGCTTAGGTATGCCTGCAAAACGGCTCTCTACAGCCTTTGACTCTGTTACACTTTACGGAAACGACCCCGCAGTTCGTCCTGATATTTATGGAAAAATTGGAAATTCAGGGGTTTCTATCTGCTGTTTAGACGATGCAAAAAAACTGTATTCGGGTTTTGACCTAAGTCATCCTGCGACCTCAGTGTCTATGACCATAAATGGACCCGCACCTATGCTTCTCGGATTTTTCATGAATGCTGCAATCGACCAAAACTGCGAAAAGTACATTAAAACAAATGGGTTAGCATCGGAAATAGAGGCTAAGATTGCAGCTATTTACCAAGCCAAAGGTACCGAACGACCACGATATCAAGGCGAACTTCCGGAAGGAAATGACGGATTAGGGTTGATGCTTCTCGGAGTTACTGGAGACCAAGTCTTACCGGCTGACGTTTATGCTCAAATTAAAGCAGACACCTTAAAGCAAGTTCGAGGTACGGTACAAGCCGATATCCTAAAAGAAGATCAAGCACAAAATACATGTATTTTCTCCACTGAATTCGCGCTTCGTTTGATGGGTGATGTCCAATCGTATTTCATTGACCATGCCGTGCGAAACTTTTATTCCGTTTCGATTTCAGGATATCACATTGCAGAGGCTGGAGCGAATCCGATTACTCAGTTAGCATTTACTTTGGCAAATGGCTTTACCTATGTAGAGTACTATTTAAGCCGAGGAATGGACATCAACGATTTTGGCCCTAACCTATCGTTTTTCTTCTCAAATGGAATCGACCCTGAATATGCGGTGATTGGAAGAGTAGCACGTAGAATTTGGGCAAAAGCCCTGGCGAAAAAATATGGTGCAAATGCCAGAGCGCAAATGTTGAAATACCACATTCAAACTTCAGGTCGTTCATTGCACGCACAGGAAATTGATTTCAATGATATTCGTACGACCTTGCAAGCTTTGTACGCTATTTACGATAATTGTAATTCTCTGCACACCAATGCGTATGATGAGGCGATTACCACTCCGACGGAAGAATCCGTGCGCAGGGCAATGGCAATACAGCTTATTATAAACCGTGAATTAGGCTTAGCGAAAAACGAAAATCCTCTTCAAGGTTCATTTATTATTGACGAATTAACGGATTTAGTCGAGGAAGCTGTACTCACGGAATTCGACCGCATAACTGAACGTGGCGGAGTTTTGGGTGCTATGGAAACCATGTATCAGCGCTCGAAGATTCAAGAAGAATCCCTTTATTATGAAACCTTGAAACATACGGGAGAATTTCCAATTATTGGTGTAAATACCTTTTTAAGTTCCAAAGGTTCTCCTACGGTATTGCCTAAAGAAGTGATTCGAGCGACAGAGGAAGAAAAACAATATCAAATCCACATGTTGGATGAATTGCATCACACCTATGGTGAAACCGCACAAGAACACATTAAAAAGGTACAAGAAGCAGCCATCAACAACCGCAACATGTTTGAACAATTGATGGAAGCTTGTAAATACGCTTCGCTGGGGCAGATTACCGAGGCCTTGTTTGAGGTTGGAGGGCAGTATCGCAGAAATATGTAGTTATTTTTGTTAAGGGCACTTAATCCTCAGTTGTTAATTAAGCAGCGTGTTGGATCTTTACCACCTTATCCTGAATGCGAATATTATTCGCCCAGCTAATGCCATTTGAAGTTTTGATTGCCGAAAAATCAATATCACGCTGTTGCATTTCATGAATTAACGCCTTCATAAATCCTTGTAAAGCGAAGTTAAAGTAGCGAATCCCAACTTTTTGATTGAATGCCGAGGCCAATTCCTGATCGCTTATAGTCTTTAAATACGTAGAATATCGAGTAGTGTATTCTTTTGCGCAATAAATGGTTCCGTTGGGAAATAATTGTTGATTCATGAGGGCGTATAGTAACGAATTAAAAGGTTAAAGTTACGGTGCAAAACAATTTCACGAACGTCGGCTTGAAAACCGAAACATCTAAGTGCCTTTAGATTTATCACCCTACGGAGGGTGATAAAAAAAATTACCATTCCCGATCCGAGATTAAAACCGTTCCTTTGAAATGAGCGACTAATTCATCGGATTGATTCGTTACTTTAACCTCATAAATCCCCACTTTTCGATTTCGTGAAAGCGATGTACAAGTGGCCTTTAACACTTCGTTTATTTGAACTTTTTTAATGTGCGAAATCGCCGTATCTATGCTTACGCATTGAAATCCATGTGCATTCGAAGCAAAGGCCATCGCTGAATCCGCTAGTGCATAGGTAATTCCTCCGTGCGCAATATTGAAACCGTTCACCATTCTTTCATTCACCTGCATTCTTACTGTGCACTGACCTGGCTCAATGTGCAATACTTCCATGCCTAATCCATTACTGAAGGCATCTCCAGCTAACATTAACTCAATAATCTCAGAAGGCGACTTCATTAAAGTGACGAAAAAGCAAAGGTTTCCGCCAATCTTACACCTTTCTCCGTATGCTGAAGGGTGCAACATTCATTGACGCTATCGTGCTCTAAAAACAATACAAAATTCTCTGTGGCGGCAGTATCTAAGAAACTTCCTTTTTCTTCCAGAGTAATCAAGGGTCGGGTATCATATCCCATCACATACGGTAAGGGAATATGCCCAACACTCGGCAATAAATCCGCCATAAAAACAATGGTTTTTCCTTTGTATTTAATATGAGGAATCATCATACTATCCGTGTGTCCATCCACGAATAAAAGATCAATGTTTGGAAAAGCCTCTCTACTAAATGAGCCAGTTCGTTCAACGAACTTTAATTGCCCACTTTCTTGAATCGGGAGAATATTTTCTGCTAAAAAAGAGGCTTTTTCACGAGCATTTGGTATGGTGGCCCATTGCCAATGTGGCGCATTACTCCAATAAATCGCATGTTTAAACACCGGACGATAGCCGTCTTTTTGGGTATTCCAAGCAATCGCGCCTCCGCAATGATCAAAGTGTAGGTGAGTGAGAATCACATCCGTAATGTCATCCTCGTGAAATCCTGCTTTCCGAATGGAACCAATTAAGGTATCGTTTCCTTGCAAATGGTAATGAGAAAAGAACTTTTCTGATTGTTTATCTCCAATCCCCGTATCGATCAATATTAGGCGTTTGCCGTCCTCGATCAGTAAGCATCGCAAGGCCCAAGTACACATGTTATTCTCATCGGCTGGATTGGTTTTTTGCCACAGTGTTTTGGGTACTACCCCAAACATAGCTCCCCCATCAAGTTTAAAGAGACCGGTTTCAATTACATGGATTTTCATGGTTTATTTTTTAGGATTCACAAAGGCTTTCAATTGCAATACAGCAACACCCGGTGAAGTATTTGTTATCACAGAAATAGTTTTATCTTGCTCGCCAAGTTGTGACTTTCCGGGATGAAATGTAACCTCTATTTGATCGCTCGCACCCGGCTCAATTGGCTTCTTATTCCAGGTTGGTACGGTACACCCGCAAGAAGCTTTTACTTCATAGATTAATAAAGGCTTCTTACCCGTATTTTTGATTATAAATGTGGTGGTATAGTCTGCATCTGCTGTTATGCTTCCAAAGTCATGAAGCATACGATCAAAACCAACGGAACTGAGCGTTTTTTGACGTTCAGCTTCATCCTTTTTGGCCTCCGCCAAGGTAGCATCAAGGGCTTGTTCATTTTCAGAGTCTGCAACAATACTCGATCCGAATTCATCCTTTTTTTCAGGAGCATGGCATGCCCATAGCAGAAGGGAGCAGAAAACAAAAACTAATTTTTTCATATGCAACGATCTCAAATAAAGGTAAAAAAAATCCCGACCACTGCTGCGAATCGGGATATATTCCTGTTCATTAAAGAACCTTGGGAGGAAGACGGGGTTCGAACCCGCGGCCTTCGGAACCACAATCCGACGCTCTAACCAGCTGAGCTACAACCTCCATTTCAGGGGCACAAATATAAAACTTTTCTTCCTTAATTTGCAAGTAAGCACTCAGGATATTACTTATTATTCCCAACGAAAAATAATTACACGCCTATTTTCGTTTACTTTTGTCTTGTGAAGCTTTTCAATACCCTCCTTTTTATTTTAATTGTTATCCATTCCTACGGACAGGCAGTAAACGTTGAGGGAATTTGTATCGACAAAAAAGGGAAGCCAATTTCAGAGGTTACCATCACCGATCTGAAACATGTAACGATGCTTTCAACTACAGACGCCAAGGGTAAATTCGCTTTTGAAGCAGTGCTCGGTGATACGCTTTCGTTGTTATTTAGCTATCAAGCATACCAAGAAAAACGTCAAATCGTGGTTAATAAAAGTCCAGTGACTTATATCCCAACCGTCTTGTTTCAAATCCAAGTGAGTGAAACGGTGGTAGTTCAACGCATTAAAGAGGACCCCTTTGATTTAATTGAATTACCAACGATTGACTTACAGCAAATGATTTCGGTTGAGAAATACCTCACACTGACAAAACCAGCTACTTCAAACAACGAACTGACCTCCAACTATAATGTGCGTGGCGGTAATTATGATGAGAATTTAGTGTATGTAAATGGATTCCTTGTATATCGCCCATTTCTAACACGATCCGGACAACAAGAAGGTATGAGTTTTATTCATTCAGCCTTAGTAGAGAAAGTAAAATTTTCAGCAGGAGGCTTTGATGCTCAATATGGCGATCGTTTGAGTTCTGTGCTTGATATTACCTATAAAAAACCAACTGCTTTTAGAAGCTCATTAGCACTTTCCTTACTCAGTGAAGAAGCGCATCTGGAAGGCACATTAGGAAAAAAATTCACTTATGTCGCGGGAGCTCGCTATCGATCAAATGGGTATTTTCTTAATTCACTTCCTACCAAAGGGGCCTATAATCCGGTATTTGCAGATGGACAATTTCTTGGAGAGTACCAGCTTAATCCAAAACTTACGTGGTCGGTATTAGCTCACTATTCCTCCAATAACTACCGCTTTGCACCACAAACATCTAATACTGATTTCGGAACGGCTAATGAAGCCTATTCCTTTCGGATTTACTTCGATGGTAAAGAAAGTACGCGATTTCAAACAGGAATGGTTGGAACCTCACTTAACTATACCCCTAATACAAAAACCAAACTTGGGTTTTTCCTAACAGGTTTTCAATCAGATGAACGTGAATATTTTGATATTCAAGGACAATACTACATCAACGAACTTGAAACCGATCCGTCCAAAGAAGAGTATGGAGATTCTATTGCCGTATTGGGAATCGGAACCTTCTTAAACCATGCAAGAAATCGCTTGAACGCACAAATTTATAATGCTTATCATGAGGGATCGTATGTGATTAAAAAGGATTACATCGATATGTACAGAACGCGATTTGTTAGTTCTGAGCTTTTGTGGGGCGCGGGTTATGAATTAGATCGTTTCGAGGATGTGCTGAGCGAGTGGAAAATGATCGACTCTGCGGGATATAGCGTTCCGCAAGGAAACTCAAATGAAGTGGAGTTATTTGAAACCATCAAGAGTAATTTAAACCTTGTAAACCATAAGGCTACCGGCTATCTTCAATGGAATTATAGTAAATCACACACGCGCTTTCAAGAACGCGTAACGGTACAACAAAAACAAAAAATCGACGGTAAAAAAATCATCAAAACGTTCACCGAAACCCTTGCCGAAAGTGCGTCAAAATTTGCATTTTCTTTGGGTGGACGGGCTGGCTACACGTCCGTTAATAACGAATTTTATCTCACTCCACGATTTTCAGCCACCTATTTTCCCCGCGCATACATGGTGCGAAACAACAAAGTCGTTCGAAGAAACCTGAGTTATCGCTTTGCTACAGGAACCTATTACCAACCGCCCTTCTATCGTGAATTTCGAACGCTGGATGGGAACTTAAATACAAAGGTACAATCACAAAAATCTGTTCATGCCGTGTTAGGTGCGGATGTATTCTTCAACATGTGGCAACGAGAACGGCCATTTAAATTTTCTGGGGAAATATTTTACAAGTATTTGTGGGACGTAAATCCATATGAAATAGAAAATGTGCGAACGCGGTATTATGCGAACAACGATGCCGTAGCTTATGCCACTGGAATTGACTTCAACGTGCATGGAGAATTTGTTCCCGGGATTGAATCCTTTTTCAAACTTGGCATCATGCAAACGCGCGAAAACTTGAAATATGATTCGTACCAAGAATATTACAATGCAGCTGGAGAGAAAATAATTTTCGGATACAGTGAAGATCAAGTAGTGGTGGATAGTGCTACGTTCTTCCCGGGGTTCATTCCACGTCCAACCGATCAGTTCTTAACTGTTGGTGCCTTAGTTCAAGATCAAATGCCGGGATTTGAAAACTTTACCGTACAAATGGGATTACAATACGGCGCACCTTTACCTTATGGTCCTCCAGGAGGAGATCGTTACAAAGATACCCTTAGAATGAAGGCCTATTTCCGTGTTGACCTGGGCCTATCTTATAACTTGGTAAGTAAAAAACAAGGGTGGTGGCACAAACATGTACCGGAATCTATGGTGTCTCTGGAAATTTTCAATTTACTCGGGGTAAATAATGTACTGTCAAAACAATGGATTCAAGATGTGGAAGGAAAGTACTATAGCATTCCAAATTACCTAACCCAACGTAGGGTGAATTTAAAGTTTATTTGTCGCTTTAATTAGCCGCAAAAAGAAATTTATTCGGCGAAACTAATTGCGTTTTTACAGCATACATAACAATTCCGGCCGTATTTTTCACACCCAGTTTAAAGAGGATGTTCTTGCGATGCGTATTCACGGTATGTTTACTCAAGAATAGCATCTCCGCAATCTGATCATTGGTGTAGCCTTCAGCAATAAGGACAATAATCTCATTTTCTCGCTCAGACATCATGACCGGATCACAGGTTAAACTGCCTTGATCAATATCATCCACATCCAAATTTGATTTATTTATGGTTTCAAGGATCTTACCACAAAAAAACTTATTTCCTTTAGCTGTTTCAAGTACAGCATCATAAATCTCTTGAAGATCGCAATCTTTTTTTATGTAACTCATCACACCACCCCGTAAGGCATCCACTAAAGTTTGTGCAGATTGGAGGTAAGTTAAACCAATAAATTTCAACTCAGGATTTAAACGAAGTGCAGCTGTAACATGATCAATATCAAATCCTTCTGCCGTATAGTCAATTAACACTACCGCCATTCCTCCTTGCTGAGCGAAATCAATTAACTGCTTTCCGTTATTTAGCTCCGTAATCGAATTTATCTCAGACATCCCTGAAAGGGTTGCCTTTAAACCGACCCGAATCAATTGATTGCTATCTGCTAAAATTAACTTCACTTATTTAGAATGGTTTTAAACAAGACAAAGATACACCTTGTTGGCCTATCCTTCAAGGGTCCGAAGTTTTTTTTTTAACAAGAGATTCACAGCACGATTAGCGCCCAAAAAATATCGGTTATCTTTGTTTCGTGATTACACAAATAACCACGGATATTAAGCAAGCTGCTGATGCCCTTCGGGCGAATCAAGTCATTGGAATACCAACCGAAACCGTGTATGGATTAGCCTCAAATGCGCTGAGTTTAGAAGCAGTTTCAAATATATTTAGCGTAAAACAAAGACCAACGAGCAATCCCTTGATCTTACATTTTGCAAGTTTACCTATGGCACAGCCGTATATGCTTTCCTTTCATGAAGAATTGAAGGTTTTGTACGATCATTTTAGTCCTGGACCAATTACCTTTCTTGTACCTAAAACACCAAATGTGCCTAAGGAAATCACGAGTGGGTCATCGCTTGTGGCCGTGCGCTTCCCATCACATCCCCAATTTTTGGCCTTGTTGAATCTTCTTGATTTTCCCGTTGCTGCGCCGAGTGCAAATAAATATGGGTCGGTTAGTCCAACACGGGCTGAAGAAGTTTTAGCTCAATTAAATGGAGAAATCCCTTTAATTCTAGATGGTGGAATGTGTCAATATGGCTTGGAATCCACCATTGTTGGTATGGATGGAGATCGGGTTATTGTTTATCGCTTAGGAAGTATTGATTTAGATGAACTTTCCGCAACCTTAGGATATATTCCAGAGGTAAAAAATCAAGCGGAACAATCACCCCTAGCACCGGGCATGGTGAAATACCACTATGCAACAAAAACCCCGCTGCACTACCTAACGAAGGATCTTAAATTCAAAGAAAATACAGGCTATATTTTCATACAAACCATCCCTGAGGGTTTTCCTTCTTCCCCATGTATGATATTAAGTTCCAACGGTGATTTAAAAGAAGTAGCTCGGAATTTGTACCATACCTTAATTACCATGGATCGCTGTGATTTCAATGCAATCTATATAGAAAAACCGCTGGCCGAAGGCCTTGGCTTAACCATTCTCGATCGACTTCAACGCGCTACGGCAAAATTCAATTAAACAATCGCGCAAAAAAAAACCATCCCGAAACGGAATGGTTTTTAAATATGGTAAAAGCAATGGTACTTATTTCATCGTACGACCAAAACGTGTTTTGAACTTGTCAATACGTCCGGCTGTATCTACAAATTGAGCAATTCCTGTGAAAAATGGATGAGACTTGTGAGAGATATCCAATTTAACTAACGGATACTCATTTCCATCTTCCCATTGAATGGTTTCTTTCGCAGGAGCGCAAGATGGACAAATAAATGCATAATCGTTAGACATGTCTTTAAACACTACTAATCGGTAATCGTCTGGATGTATTTCTTTTTTCATGATACAAAATAGGAGTGCAAAGGTAGTAAATCAATTGAATTAAACAAACCCTATTTAAGTAATTTTCAAATAAACTAACAGAAAACGACTCATAACTATTTATTCCTTGCAATTTTCACGTAACGGATGTCCTTATTTTTATACCTTCAAGATACACATGAAGTTTGATATTCCATACACCTTAGACACGATCTCAAAGCAGTTCGGATGCACCTCCGTTGGTTCCCCTGAATTAATAATCACCGGAATTAATGAAATACACCGTGTGGTTCCGGGAGATATCGTATTTGTGGATCACCCGAAATATTATGACAAAGCGCTGCAATCGAATGCTACTGTAATAATTATAGATAAACAGGTTGAATGTCCTGAAGGAAAAGGTTTATTGATTACCGAAAAACCCTTTGATATTTTCAACCAAATCACACGGTTCGGATATTCACAAAAACAACGTGCCCCGTTTAATCGTTCGGCGGAATATCCCGGAGTTTTTATTGGGAAAAATGTAACGATTGGGACCAACGTCGAACTTGCTCCTGGGGTTTGCATCATGGATGACACCATCATTGGTAATCATGTAGTAATTGGTCCAAATACGGTAATCGGACACACTGCATTTTACTTTAAAAAGTCCAACCAGCAATACACGGCAATGTTTAGTTGTGGGAATGTAGAAATTGCTGACCATGTGGAAATTGGAGCAAATTGTACCATAGATCGCGGCGTGACGGATGTCACCTACATTGGAAAGGGTACTAAAATCGACAATTTAGTTCAGATTGGACATGATACCAGAATCGGGACCAACTGTTTATTTGCCTCCCATGTAGGGATTGCCGGTTGCGTGGATATTGGCAACCGAGTAACCATGTGGGGACAAGTCGGCTGCGCAAGCGGGATTCATATTGGTGACGATGCGGTCATCTTGGCCCAAAGTGGAATTTCAAAAAGCCTTGCAGGAAATGCCACCTACTTTGGAAGTCCATGCAGTGAAGTGAGAGAAAAATTCAAAGAAATGGCCGCATTAAAACAACTTCCTGATTTTCTCAGAAAACATCAATGAGCGAACGTGTAATTAATTCCCTTGAACGTCAACTCGCATTACATGAATTGAAACTCAATTCATTGCTGTCTATTACCTCAGCAATTAATACCCAATCTTCTGTAGACGATTTACTCAATATTTATTCCTTTATTCTTAAGGAACAACTAAGCATCAGAAAATTCGTGTTGATCACCAATTCTAATGGTTGGAAAATCCTTCATAAATCTGGAATGAAAGGGAAAATTGACCTGACTTCACATCTTGATCAACTGCAACGCATTAAAGAATTAACCATCGTAGCGGAATCCAACTCCAGTCTACTTAATGAATTTAATATCATTATTCCGGTGTTTCATAAAGGAAATCCGTTGGCTTTCTTACTTTTATCTGAAAACGCTGTAGCTAAGACCGAAAAAGAACAACATCTGGAATTTGCACAGACCTTAACCAATGTGATCGCCGTTGCTATTGAAAATCAGCGATTAACGAACCGATTGATTTCTAAAGACATGATCAACCGTGACCTAGAAACGGCTTCTGAATTACAAAAACTACTCTTCCCTTCAGACTTACCTTCCAACCGAAAAATGGATATCTCGGCTAAGTATATTTCGAGGCACGTAATTGGGGGAGATTATTATGATTTCATCCCCTTAGGAGATGAAGAATATATCATTTGTATCGCAGATGTTTCCGGAAAAGGAATCTCGGCCGCTTTGCTCATGGCGAATTTCCAAGCAACCTTACGCACCCTGTTTAGGTACCAGCGGTTCGATCTTTCGTTCCTTATTGAAGAATTAAATAAAAAGGTGATGGGCGCTGCCAAGGGAGAAAAATTCATCACCTTCTTTATTGCCCACTACAACGCATACACACGTAAATTAAAGTACATTAATGCCGGCCATAATCAGCCTGTTCTTTTAATGGGTAGAAAATATCAACTCCTTCACGATGGATGCATTGGACTTGGGATGTTAGATGAACTACCAAATCTACAAGTTGGTAAAATTGTAATTCCACCTAAAAGCACCTTGGTACTGTATACAGACGGTGTAGTCGAATTAGAAAATGACGAGGGAGAACAGTTTGGAATAGAACGGATGATAAAAAATGTGCAAGCCTTTTCATCCCTCAAGATGGAAGACATGAACAACATCTTATTTTCAAAATTGGATGAATGGAAAGGTGAATTACCGTATGGCGACGACACCGCAATATTAAGCTGTAAATTCTTTTAACGTAAAATATATAGTTTACCGAGTCCTTTATGGAAATATGGGTCTGCTCCCGATTCCAAGTGCTTTATTTCTTGACCTCCACTTCGCGCAACAACGCGATATAAATACACTCCGTTCGCCAATAAATCTCCGTAATTATCCTTGCCATCCCATGCAAAATCGGTGATGTTACGCCCAATTCGTAGTTGACCAAGTTCATCCGCAGTAATTTCTCGAACGACTCTTCCACTAATGTTCATGATTTGAATGAGCATCTCATCCGGCAACACGGAACCTGTTAGCGTGAAAACAAATCGAGTACTTGTACTAAACGGGTTCGGGTAGTTCATTACTTCAGTAATCGAAGATTCATGAATCACTTTAAAACTTATTTTATATTCATAGTCACCAGACATATTCCCTGATCGGTCTTGCCCTTGTACGAGCAGTGTATACGTACCATCTTTGGTGAAAAGGGCCGGATATAAAATCTTAAACTTCTTATTCGTCGCATTGGCCGGAACCCATTCCATAACAACCGTACCTTGGGCATCTACAAATGGGATTTTTCGCATTTCACCATCCGGATCAGTTAAGTAAATCGCAAACAGCGAGGTGTCGGCATCACTATCCATAATGAGATACGGATTATCATCCTTCAAGGTGATAAGAATTTCACTTTGCGGAGCAATTATGTCATTATTTAAAATGTGTTGCCCATCGAAGGTGACATCTAAAATTGGATTCACATCTTCTCCACCAACCGTAAAGGCCATCTGAAGAACGTTGTTAATATGGGTTAGTTCAGGCTGGTCCGTTTGCGTAAAACTTTGATCCGTGTAAGGATTAACTTCCACACGCAACCAATTATTACCGGTTAAATTTAAGGTTGGAATCGTGATGGTATCATACAAATGTCCATTAGCTAAAAGTGGCGCTTGCCGAGGATAGGCTATCGGATGAACGAGTTGATTTTCATCAATTACGGAATAACTAACGAGCAGTGAGTCCATATTGAATTCGCTAATATTGCGAATATCCACCGCAAAATTTAAGGGTTGTCCTTCTTGTATTGAATCGTTTTGTGCAGACCAAAACATCGCAGTGGATGGGTCAATCGCCGCTTCCGGAAGTGGCGCAAATACCACATGCCAAAAATCCAATTGTGCTGGTGTTTGAAAATTTGAATCCGCATAAAAAGCGTTTAGCCGCGCAAAAGGAAACTGTGCTGCATTGATTAAATTATTGAGGTTAATAATAGAATCATGGGGAGTCATCAAGGTATCAATGATGTGATCTAAGGCGCCAAAGGTATTATATACTTGAACGCGCATTCGGGTCGAATCACCCGGAAGAACTTCTAAAGGATCTCGTTTCCAAAAGAGGGACTGCCAATCGCTTACGGGTCCGATTAATGGGCTAGTTTCATACCCAACCAATTGAGAACCATAAATCACAGTATCCATATGAATATCCTCCGTCCCCTGGGTGAATTTCTCCACAACAAACGTGGGGTCACCCTTCCTGGTTAAGAAGATGAAAGGCTTGTTTGGCCGTCCTTGAACAATGCTATCGGAACCCAATCCAGCAAAGGTTTGGTACAAGGTCGGAGCAAAGGTATTCCACCAATCGTAGCGCGTGGTCATCGGAGAATACACCAGGATGTAATCTCCATTTTCAACCACATTCTGAACTAAATTCTGGAATGCAGCCAATTGCACCGCACTGTTTTGATGAAAGGTAAAATACTTCATAGACCGCGGTTTACACCCGGAATTATCATTCGCATTTCCAAAATTATTACCCGGATTAACCACGGTGCCATTGGGATATGTATATCGTGTTTCCCATGGAAGCAACGTGGCTTTATCAACGATTGCTACGTGCAATTTCGGCGTCATATTACACACCTCATACTCTTGCTGTTCATCGTTTAAATACCACGCATTATCATAAATCTCAGGAGCTGTAGTTGCCGCCTTAACCAAACAAGAAATGCCTTTTTGAATCGGGACAAATTCACGCAATTCTTGTTGAGTATTCATTGAAATCCCTGTAAAGGAGTTGTCTGTAAATTGAAAGAAATCATCCTGACCCCAGCCCTCTTTTCCAGGTATGTATTGAAACGATCGTTTCTTCCAAATAAAGGGACTGTTATTCACAGCAACGCGCCAATAATACACCACACTGTCCGAAAAATAAACCGGATCTAGGGAATTAGATGAAGCCCTTATCCATTGATTCCAATTAACCGACTTCACACCACCCGCTCCAGTAACGTTCGCATACCTCAAGAACGATGAGTTAAACAAATGGCTCGTATCCATTTCAAAGCGATACGAATTCGCAGGGGCCAAGGGATCAATGGTTGATGCAAATACAGCCAGGGTATCTCTAGGAACGACAGCAAAATCTATTGGCAATACAGGTTCAATACCATCTACTCGAATATTAAATGACTTAACAATGCGGTTATTGTTAATTTCATCGTAGACCTCATCATTAAAATTTGGGATATCTACCGTAATCGTGAATTGATTCAAGCCCACACCGATTAGGGGATAAAAAGGTAATTTGACCGCTATATCTTTCTCATAATCGATCCCGTTGATGGTGAAAACATAACTTGAATCAGCCGTTGAACCCGGGAAGTCGCGTGAAATTTCTAAGGCAAAATCACTTGGGATGGATTGCCCCAAATTGCGCAATTTAATTTGGATTTCAAGCGAGTCGGTAGTTAATGAAATATCATCTGGACCAAACGAAACGGGATCTTCCGTTAATTCAAGCTCCGGTTTTGTGTGTGGATTAAGGCGCAACATGGGGTCGCCGTGAAGCGTCATTTGTTGGAAAACCGATTCAGTACTCAACGGTTGATTTATGTTCATTACGGAATCAATGGTGTTTTTTATATGTTCGCCAATGGTTCCTCCGTAATTGTGTTTACTAAACTGTCGATAGAATTGATTGGAGTAGTCATTTAGCGCACCCGAAAAACCGTAATTCAGTGTTCCGAGATATGCAATCACTCCTGCATTTGGGGTTAAGACAAACTGTTCTGATTTCGTAGGTACACTATAAAATATATTACCGTTGTAGCATGAATTTGCGATTAACAAAGGGTACTTGCCTTGATTATTCCAGTGCTGAGGATCATCAATGTTCAAATCAAAACCACTTTGAGAAGAAGATGCGTGGCCGAAAAAATTCATTACGCTTACCCCTTCGGATAATCGTTCGGAAATGCCTTGAATTTGGGCCGGCGTTAACGGATTGGCAGACTCTTTAACAATTCGCGTAGTGGTTCCAGCAAAAAAATCATCTTCAGCAATATCTGCCATTCCATTAAGGTAGGTTTGAAAAATAAATTGTTCATTGGCATTGCCCCCGCCTGCAAAGTGAATCAGATGCTTTTGCCAATCTTTACTTGGCGAATCATACATTGACATAGAATCTTGAGCAAGCTCAAAGGCTTTAACTTTATCCAAATACAGCGCTAACTCCACGAGATTATTTACGGATATCCTACCTGTAGGAATTAGCGGTGTCCATTTGTCCGTACCTGGTAAATTGGAAGTCATGCTTTGGTCGCTAGAAGGTTGACCGAAAGATGGAACTAAATTCATAGAATAATTCAACACATTGGCGCGGGCACCGGGACCAGTTGCTAGCGTAGTAGCCACATTCGCCTCACGAATTCCTTTTCCAACAAGAAATAAACCGACAGGTTTTTGCTGACTTAAACTATGCATAAACTGAGCATAGCGACGAATTCCGTTTACATGCTTAACAATCCCCCCACCAAACTGATCATACAATTCTTCTACTTCAGCAAGAATCACATTATAATCGCCTCCAGCAGGTGAACTTCGGTAATTTGCATAATCAAACACACCCGATGCAAGTTTTTTAGGATAAACAAAGAGAAGGGAAGCTTCCAAATTGGGTACAGCAGAAAAATTCGTGAATGTAGCGGATGGCGTTACAGGAGTTAATCCTGAGATTGAATTTACAGTTGATGTTGCTTGTATCACTACTTTTTGGTTCGTGTAAATCGGATCGTTTGGCACGAGTAATTGACAGGTGTTCCCTGTAAAAACTGCATTTATCACCTTTGGATTTGAACCAAACACAAAGGCTATAGGATTCGTCATACTTACCCCGCTGAGCGCCAATTTAATTTTCGGTTGATTGAGTTCATTTCGAATCAAAAACTCGCTTTTGTTACTCCCAGGCAAGGCCATGGTTCGCGGATAAAGAAATGACCAATAATTAACACTTTGATAATCCGTTGCCACCCCAAGATCGCCTACAATGTTGATCTTAAAATTTGTTGCGCCATTGGCCGAAAGGGTAGAAACCGGAATTTGTTTAGTCACATTTATCGCATTATAACCAATAGTCAGGGTATCCAGCAATACACTATTGTTAGGACCAATGGTTAATCGGGTATGATGATTATATAAATTTGGTGAATACGCGTTAGAGCCCCCAACAATAACCGATTTCAATTGAATTTGAGGTGCATCAACTCCGGTATATAAATTATCTAATGTAGTGGCGGAATAGTTCCAAGAATAACCCGAAGCACCATTTTGCATCGGACTCCCCCACCCTTCTCCGGGCACAAACAAGGAACTTGCGGACTGCGAACTTATCTCCCCCTCATTATATGCTTGTGCATTAATCAGGCTCTTTTCGAACAGAAGATGCGAAGCCGTTTGATAACTCGCGAAATCAATATCATTTTCAGGGGTAAACCTTAATCCCGCTGCGCCATTTGTCCAACTAAAAAAATAGCGAATGGTATCGTTGTATAAACTGTATTTTGGATTGCCTAACCACGACGGGTTATCATAGAGGGTTGAATCGAGCCAGCCGTCGTTCTTTTCTGCATAAAAGTATATAAACTCATACGGATCTAGGATGTTATTCCCATCATCAATAATATACAAAGGTTGTTCCTTTTGTTTTCCAAACACCTGATAGGTTGAAATCGGAATGGAAGAAACAGGAATCCCTGCGTCAAATAAATTCTGATACGAAATCTTATGAATTCCAGATTGAAGTACAGGAAACGCATAATATTTTTGACTATAATTAATCCATTCGTTCCCGAAGGTTTGGGCATTGACACTAACTTGAAAGGTAAAAAAGAGTAATATGACACTTAAATACCGTTTCATCGTTACTTTTTCTTAGGCTGACTTAATTTGAACTTCAATGAAAACACATGGGTGTAATACCCTGCCTCTGCCGCACCTAACCGCGTAAATGCATAATCCAAGTTGAATCCTTTAATGCCAACACCAAGTCCTAAATTTGGTTGAACACCCCAACTACTTGAGCCATCGATTGCCTTAAATTGCTGAATGGAAGAAACCCCACCGCGAACCTTAACTAATTCTTTGAAGGACAATTGTACACCCATGTGCGGGTCAAGTGAAAAGGTGTTGGATTTAATCAGCGTATTTCTCATTCCGTCTGTCGTAGCATCGATATCCAATTCTGCAGCAATATTGAATCCTTTTTCTGGATTGCCAATCGAATGATTAAAAGCAATTCCTGTAATAAATCTTGGGAGCGATAACTCAAGACCATTCGTTGGGATTTCATTGCCCGTGGACAAGAATACTTGTTGCATGTCCTGAGAAAGATTAAATATCCAAGCATTAAACGTTGATGTGGCATCGCGGGCTACTAGGCCAAATTTCCAATGCGAATTCAGGCGATATTTCACACCTGCATCTAAGCCAAACCCCCAAGATTTGGCGAAGTCTCCCACTCGACGATGAATGACTTTTACAGTTCCTCCAAGAGATAACCCAGGAACAGCCAAGGCTTTTGCGTAAGACCCCATAAACGCGTAATCACCTGCGGTAAAGGTGGTCACGTTGTCATAATTAATTCTACCGTCATTGTCTATAAGTTGTGTGGTATTGGGAATGTCGTCTACCCCGAAACGAAGGAAGGTAAAGCCAAGAACTCCTTTTTTACCGAGTGAATGCGAAACGCCCACGTAATCATATTTGGCGATTCCTGCGAAATATTCAGAGTGCATTGCTGATACCTGAAGCCATTCCGTGGCGCCCGTTAAGCCCGCAGGATTCCAATACCCTGCAGTAACATCTTCGGAAGAAGCAGCAACAGCGTTACCCATTGCAAAAGCCTGAGCTCCAACGCCAAGATGCAGGAATTCATTAGAGTACTTGGGGGCCTGGGCTTTGATAGAGAAAAACTGAATTATGACAAAGGAGAGAATGATGTATTTCATATAAAAATTTGGGCCTCGTAAACTCTTAAACAACAGCATTTATTGTGTAAAGAAAGATTTAACTCGATAAATATAAGCGATTTTTGAATTACCTTCGCTCGAAATGAATGAAATGGGTCAGAAGTTGTTTAATCTTCCGAATTTAATTACCTCGAGCAACTTTATTTGTGGCGTAATGGCAATTATTCTCGCTTTTTTTGGAAGGTTAGAAATAAGTGCTTTACTCCTCATTTTGGCGATGGTATTCGATTTCTTTGATGGGTTTGTAGCAAGAAAACTTGGAATAAGCTCTCCGATTGGTAAAGACCTAGACTCATTGGCTGATTTGGTATCATTTGGTTTAGCTCCTGGGATCCTGATGTTTATTACCATTGAGCTAAGACTTAATGGGAACTTGGGAGCCACGTACTTAAAATTTCATGATTTCCAATTTCACAACTATACCGATTGGTTAAGCTTGTGTGCCCTCAGCATACCTTTCTTTTCCTTGTTTCGACTGGCTAAATTCAACAATGATACCCGCCAAACAGATCGCTTTATTGGAGTACCTACTCCGACCAGTACCATATTCTTTTTGTTCTTCCCCTTGCTGTATTGGCAAATAGGACTTGAAAACACCACCCCTCTTGAACCGTCTTATCCATGGGTATTAGACCCTCTAGTTTTGGCATGTACCGCATTAGTATTTCCACTGTTGTTAATTTCTGAAATCCCCTTACTTTCTTTAAAAATCAAGAATTTCAGCCTTAAAAGCAATATCTATCAATACCTTTTGTTAGGAATTTCGTTGATAACAATTTTTGTTTTTAAAATCTACGCACTACCAATAATTGTAATTTTGTATGTGATTTTATCCATTATTGAGCACAACACAACGAAGCACCATGAAATTCAAAGCTGAAATAGACGTAATGCCACACGATGCCTTATTAGACCCACAAGGCAAAGCAGTAACCCACGCCATGTCATCCATTGGAATGCATGAAATAGAAGGCGTGAGAATCGGAAGACATATTCGCTTATTTGTTGAAACAGACTCGATGGAAGCAGCTAAAGAACGTGTAGACGAAGCATGTAAGAAAATGCTAGCAAACGCCATCATGGAATCGTATACATTTACCGTAGAAGCGGTTTAAGTTCTTGCCTAATTTTATTGAGACATATCATTGTCGCACAGGCACCATTAACCCGATTTCTTATCCCGTTTCTTCATTTGATGATTTATCCAAATGTCTTGAACAAGCATCGGATGCACATGATTCAGGCATTTTACTCGACATAAACGTTCGGACAAATTTTTTAAATGAACTTCACGAAGAAATTGTTGTTCGTAAACAAAAATTGTTTGAGCTATACGCGTCAGAAACCAGCCTTGGCCGCCCTCGATTTGAAATAGAATTTGAACGCACCTTAAACCAACTGCACGTGTATCGAGATGCAGCAATTGCACTTGAACAGCAGCGTACAGAATCCATATTAACAGACCGAGTCATTTCAAAAAAACCTATACCTGTAGGCCCGATAGCCGTATTTGGCGCATCTAACTTTCCACTAGCCTATTCCACCTTAGGAGGAGATGTGATGGGTGCTTTTGCCGCGGGATGTCCGGTAATCGTTAAAGGCCACCCCTTCCATGCAGGAACCAGTTTATTAAGTTCAGAAATCATTCGTGATACACTAAGTAAACTCAAGTTACATCCCGGGATTTTTGGTCATGTATTGGACGACGGGTATCGTATTGGGCAGGCCTTAGTTCAAGATACACGAATCAAAGGCTGTGGTTTTACCGGTAGTTATGAAGGTGGAATGGCACTTTACCGAATCGCCCAAAACCGCAAGGACCCGATTCCGTTTTTCGCTGAAATGGGCAGTTTAAACCCAGTTGTCATCTTACCAAATATAGAGGGCCTCACAGCTCATTTACATGCATTGGTTGATTCAATAACAACCGACGCGGGTCAGTTTTGTACAAAACCAGGAATCATTTTTTGTCCGAGCGCATTAATTGAAGAAGCCATTCAAACGTTGAATGCGCGATTTAATCAAACGCCAACCCACCCGATGTTGCATCCAACCATTCAAACCCGGTATGAAACGCGACTTAGTGAAATTCAATCAACAAATACTGGCAAATTATACATAAAGCAAGATCAAGAATTTTGTGTAACCCAAGGATTTATGCATGTACAAAACACAGAATTAAACCATTTCGAAACATTAAGGCAAGAGGTTTTTGGTCCGTTTTGCGTGTTGTCTGAATATAATGATATCGGAATGTTAGCGCATACACTTACCAAACTTAAGGGACAACTTACCACGACAATAATCGGAAAGAGCCCAGAGCAATCAACGCTTTTCAATCTTGCATGTTCCATGGCGGGCCGAGTAATTTTATCTGGTGTGCCTACGGGGGTGGCCGTTATTCCGGAAATGCATCATGGAGGACCATACCCTGCAAGCAGCGATGCTCGATTTACTGCCGTCGGCGAAGCATCCATTTTACGCTTTATTCGTTATGTATCTGTTCAAAAATCACATGGAACTTAAATTGTTTTATCTTACCTTTGCTTAAAATACATTATCATGAATGAAACCCAATCAAAATCGTCTAACTTATTACTCTACAGTGTAATCGGTATTTTGCTGATTGGATTAGCGACACTAACCTTTATGTGGTCCGCTAAGCGATCCGAATTAAATCAATGTCAGAATGACAACTTGATTTTAAAATCAGATATGGAAGGCATGAATAAGATGTTAGAAGGGTATGTTGGTGGGTTGTCGAATGATTTAAAAACAGATTTTAAGAACATGCTTGATACCTACGATCAATTGATCGAAATGGACCAAAGCAAAGCAGACAGTTTGAATAAACAAAAAGCGCAGATTTCTCAGTTATTAAACCAACTAAATACGAACAAGAAATTATCTGCTCGTGAACTCTTCAATTTAAAGAAAGAGAATGAAGTGTTAAGATCAATAATGAGAGGCTATGTAAAACAGATAGATTCATTGAACACATTAAATACCAAATTAACTTCAGTTCTTGACGAAACGAACACCAGGCTTACTGAAACTACTACCGAAAGGGATACGTATAAAAAAGACGCTGAACAAAAATCAGAACAACTCAAGAAAGGAGCAAAACTTCAAGCGTATGGATTTAATTCTGAAGCGTTGCGCATGAAATTAAACAACACCACAGAACCAACAACCAAAGCTAAAAATGTGATTCAGATGAGATCATCCTTTACCATCGGTGAAAATCAAATTGCTAGCAGAGGGAGGAAATCTGTTTATTTACAAATTGTTGGACCCAACGGGGAAGTATTACAAAGTAAAGCAAACTATGTAATAGAAACAGAAAATGGTCAACAAGGATATTCAGACAAAAAAGACATTGATTATAACAATCAGGCCATTGATTTAACGATCTACTACGATTTAAAAGGGATCGAAGTTGGCAAAGGGAACTACAAGGTTAGAGTTTATTGCGAAGGCCAGCTCATAGGAACAGATAGTTTTACACTTAAATAAAATGGAAAACGGTTCAGTAAGCAGCAGCATTGCAAACGGAATAGCAACCATTACTTTTGGTCACCCTCAAAGCAATTCATTACCAGGCGAAATATTAAGGGCTTTAGCAAATGAAATCCGTTCAACAGGTTCATCTAAGGAAGTTCGTGTAATCATTTTAAAATCCTTAGGTGAAAAAACATTTTGCGCCGGTGCAAGTTTTGACGAATTGGTTGCGATTGATAATTTAGAAACGGGCAAGATTTTCTTTTCAGGTTTTGCGCAAGTTATTAATGCATGTAGGACAGTGGATCAATTGATTATTGGCCGCGTGCAAGGAAAAGCTGTTGGTGGAGGTGTTGGGATAGCATCCGCTGTAGATTATTGCTTTGCAACGCAACGAGCAGAAGTAAAACTTTCAGAATTAGCCGTTGGAATAGGTCCTTTTGTTGTCGGACCGGCTGTTGAACGAAAAATCGGATTGTCGGCAATGAGTGAATTAGCCATTAATGCAACAGAATGGCGGAGTGCAGAATGGGCAAAAGCGAAAGGGCTCTATGCCGAAGTTTTTGATAGTATTGAGGCCATGGATGCAGCCGTTGAGAAGCTTGCAGTGCGTCTTTCTAATTCAAATCCAGAGGCCATGAAAGACCTAAAACAAATCTTTTGGCAAGGCACCTCGCATTGGGATGATTTATTAGAAGAACGCGCAGGAATTAGTGGTAGATTGGTGCTTAGTGAATTTACGCGAAATGCGATCAGCGCATTTAAATCAAAATAATTGCACTTTTTTTACAACTCGGGTTGGATTATTAAAACATTCCTTCTATCTTTGCACCCCCTTAAAATAGGGTTTTACAATTAAATTATTAAGATTGTGGATACGTTAAGTTATAGAACAATTTCAGGAAACACTGCTACTGCAGCAAAAAAGTGGTTCATTGTGGATGCATCAGGACAACATGTTGGTCGTTTGGCTAGTGTTGTAGCAAAGGTGCTGCGTGGTAAATACAAAACATGTTACACACCCCATGCAGATTGCGGGGACAACGTGATTATTATCAATGCAGAAAAGGTTGCTTTTTCTGGTACCAAGTTAGAAGATAAAGAATACGTAAGATTCTCTGGATACCCAGGTGGTCAGCGATTTACTTCAGCCGAAGTCATGTTGAAGAAACATCCTGAGCGTTTAATTGAAAAAGCGATTAAAGGAATGTTACCAAAAAATACGTTGGGACGTCAAATTTACACCAACTTAAAAGTATACAAGGGATCTGCGCATAAGCATGATGCGCAACAACCTGAAGTGTTGAACTTAGACAATTTATTATAACTCATGGATATTACAAATGCTTTAGGAAGAAGAAAAACAGCCGTAGCGCGTGTTTATCTTTCAAAAGGTAAAGGAGAAGTAACGATTAACAATCGTCCAGTTTCTGAATTTTTCCCTACAAATTTATTGTTAACCAAAATTAACCAGCCATTTGAATTAACTGATACCGTTGGACAGTACAACGTTAAAGTTACCGTGAACGGTGGTGGAATTAACGGACAAGCGGAAGCAGTTCGTTTAGGGATTTCAAGAGCATTGGTTGAAATATCTGAAGATTTTAAACCGGCACTACGCGCTGAAGGTTTAATGACACGTGATCCGAGAATGGTAGAACGTAAAAAACCAGGACAGCCGAAAGCAAGAAAGAAATTCCAGTTCTCGAAACGTTAATCGAAGAGTTGGAGGTTTAGTATCCAAATTGTTGAGTACCTTTTTCAACCCTCAACAATTGCTTTAAAATAGGAACGTAAACAATTATATATGTCAAAATTAACATTTGAAAGACTTCTCGAAGCAGGAGTACACTTTGGTCACCTTAAAAGAAAATGGAATCCAGCAATGGCTCCTTACATTTTCGAAGAGAAAAAGGGAATCCATATTATCGATTTAAATAAAACCATTGTTCATTTAGAACAAGCTTCGGCAGCGATGAAACAAATCGCGAAGTCAGGTAAAAAAGTTTTATTTGTAGCCACAAAAAAACAAGCAAAAGAAATTGTTGCGCAACGCGTAACGAAAGTAAATATGCCCTTCGTTACTGAGCGTTGGTCAGGTGGTATGCTTACCAACTTTCAAACAACGAGAAAATCGATTCGTAAAATGTCATTAATTGACAAAATGAAATCGGATGGTACGTGGGATACCCTAAACAAACGTGAGAAATTATTCAAGTCACGTCAACGTGAGAAATTAGAAAAAACCTTTGGTTCCATTGCTGATATGACTCGTCAACCAGCAGCTATTTTCATCGTTGATATTTTAAAAGAACATATCGCCCTTGCTGAAGCAAAACGATTGAATATCCCAACCTTTGCTATTGTAGATACTAATTCAAATCCTAAATTAGTTGATTTCCCTATCCCTGCTAACGACGATGCAACTAAATCTATCGCGTTAATTTTGGATGAGATTTGCAACGCAATTCAACAAGGTCTTGAAGATCGCAAAAACATGAAAGGTGATTCAACTGATGAAGGTTCTGATGAATTAGTTGCAGAGGCTCCAGTAGCTGAAAAGAAAGCAGCTGTTAAAGCACCTGTTGTAGAAGCAGTGGAAGAAACTCCAGCAGTAGACGAGGCACCAGCGGTTGAAGAGACTTCAACCGAAGAAGCATCTACCGAAGAGTCAGCAACAGAAGAAGCATAATTATTTAACATTTATATTTTTTAAGTCATGGCAATTACAGCAGCAGACGTAAACAAATTAAGACAGCAAACCGGTGCCGGAATGATGGATTGTAAAAACGCCCTAGTTGAAGCAAACGGGGATTTCGAAACAGCCATTGACATTCTTCGTAAAAAAGGACAAAAAATTGCTGCGAAACGCGGTGATAATGAAGCCAAAGAAGGAATTATCCTTGCACAATCAACTGCAGATGGAAAAGCAGGAGTTATCTTGGCATTGAATTGTGAAACAGATTTCGTTGCAAAAAACGAGGGATATGTTTCTCTTGTTCAATCCTTAGTAGACATAGCACTTACTAACTTGCCTGAAACGGCAGAGGCACTTAAAGCATTATCATATGATGGTAAATTAAGTGTCGAAGACAAAATCACAGAGCAAATTGGTGTTATCGGTGAGAAACTAGACCTTTCTAGCTACGCAGTAATGCGCGGAGAAAGTGTTGTTGCTTATAATCACCCAGGTAACCAATTAGCAACAATGGTAGTATTGAATAGTGCCTCTGGAGATGCTACTGAAGCTGGGCGTCAAGTAGCAATGCAAGTAGCTGCAATGAACCCAATTGCTATCAATAAAGATGGCGTTGATGCCAGAACCATTGAGCGTGAAATCGAAGTTGGTAAAGAATTAGCGATTCAAGAAGGCAAACCGGCAGATATGGCAGAAAAAATTGCTATGGGTCGTTTGAATAAATTCTTCCAAGAAAATACCTTGCTTAGTCAACAATTCGTTAGAGATAACAAATTGACTGTAGAGCAGTTTTTAAATACTACGGAGAAAGGACTAACCGTCACGGATTTCCGAAGATTTTCCTTAAGTTAATACTAAGCCCCGTTAATACGGGGTTTTTTTTTGCTCTAAAAACGGCATTTTAATTATCTTTGAATCCAATCATGAAGTACAAACGCATCCTTTTAAAACTCAGTGGTGAATCCTTAATGGGTTCAAAACAATTTGGAATTGATAATCAACGTCTTGCGAACTACGCCGCTGAAATTAAAGAAATCCATGAAATGGGTATTGAAATTGCCATTGTAATTGGCGGCGGAAATATCTTTAGAGGCGTTCAAGCAGAAGAAGGCGGTATGGATCGTACCCATGGCGACTATATGGGCATGTTGGCTACCATGATTAATTCCATGGCCCTACAATCTGCACTTGAAACTTCTGGATTACAAACCCGATTACTTTCCGCAATAGAAATGAAAGCCATTGCTGAACCATTTATTCGGAGAAGAGCTGTTCGTCATTTGGAAAAAGGAAGAATTGTAATCTTCGGTGCAGGAACTGGAAACCCATTCTTTACTACAGATTCTGCTGCTAGCTTAAGAGCCATAGAAATTAATGCAGATGTTATTTTAAAAGGTACTCGAGTAGATGGTATTTATACTGCCGATCCGTTTAAAGATAGCAGTGCTGTGAAATATGAGAAAATCACCTTTGACGAAGTATATCAACAAGGCTTAAACGTTATGGATTTAACGGCGTTTACACTTTGTAAAGAAAATGACCTGCCAATCATCGTATTTGATATGGATACGCCAGGTAATCTTAAAGATTTACTAAAAGGAAAAAAAGTAGGAACCCTCGTACATAATTAGTCCGATGACAGAAGAATTAGATATGATCTTTGACGAGTTCAAGTCTTCCAATGAAAAGACTCTCGTCCATTTAGAAGCAGAATTAAGCAAAGTAAGGGCTGGAAAAGCAAGTCCAGGTATGTTGAACGGTGTGATGGTGGAATATTATGGATCCATGACTCCCCTACAACAAGTGGCCAATGTTAATACCGTGGATGCTCGAACCATCGTGGTTCAACCCTGGGAAAAACCCTTATTAAATGATATTGCAAAAGGAATACTTAATGCAAACCTTGGACTAAACCCTCAAAGCAACGGAGAACAATTGATAATTTCTGTACCGCCGTTAACTGAGGAACGTAGACGTGATTTAGTTAAACGCGCAAAGGCTGAATGTGAACATGCAAAAGTAGGTGTACGAAATAACCGAAAAGACGCCATGGATATGATTAAGGACATGAAAAGCGAAGGCCTTTCTGAGGATTTAGCTAAAGGAGCAGAAGAGAATGTACAGCAAATCACGAACAGTTTTATTAAACGCATTGATGATGTGCTCGAGATCAAAGAAAAGGACATCATGACGGTATAAGAATCAAACCGATTTAAATAAAAAAAGGGAGGCTTCGCCTCCCTTTTTTGTTATGCTTATTTTCAATTACAAAGTCCCACGATTCTCTTGCTCTCGCTCTATGGCTTCGAACAAGGCTTTGAAATTTCCTTTACCAAAAGACTGTGCGCCTTTTCGTTGAATAATCTCAAAAAATAAGGTTGGACGGTCTACCACTGGCTTAGTAAATAATTGCAATAAATACCCTTCATCATCACGGTCAATCAAAATTCCATGCTTCTTTAAGGTCGCAACATCCTCATCAATTTCCCCTACCCGCTCCAATAAATCATCATAATACGTTTCAGGAACATATAAGAATTCTACGCCTCGATCACGCATAGCTGATACGGTTGAAACGATGTCGTCTGTTGCAACAGCGATGTGCTGAACTCCCGGACCATTATAAAAATCAAGATATTCTTCGATTTGAGATTTCTTTTTTCCTTCAGCCGGCTCGTTAATTGGAAACTTAATACGACCATTACCGTTGCTCATTACCTTTGACATCAAGGCCGTATAATCAGTAGAAATGTCTTTATCATCAAACGAAACAATTTGAGCAAAGCCCATGACTTTTGCATAAAACTCGACCCAGGTATTCATTTCGTTCCAACCTACATTTCCAACCATGTGATCGATAAACTTTAAACCAACAGGCGCTGGATTATAATGAGATTCCCATTTTCTATATCCCGGTAGGAATATGCCATCATATCCTTTCCGCTCTACGAAAATGTGTACGGTTTCTCCGTACGTATAAATTCCTGAACGTACTACATACCCATGAGCATCTTCCTCTCGTGTAGGTTCCATATATGGCTTTGCACCTCGTTTTACAGTTTCTTCGAACGCTTTAGTTGCATCCTCAACCCACAACGCAACAACCTTCACTCCATCTCCATGTTTTAAAATATGCTCGTTTAATGCTCCGCCTTCATTCAAGGGCGTAGTTAAAACCAAGCGAATCTTATCTTGTCGCAATACATAGGAAACACGGTCTTTCATTCCTGTTTCCAATCCAGCATAGGCTTCTGATTGAAATCCAAAGGCTGTTTTGTAATAGAGTGCCGACTGTTTGGCATTCCCTACATACATCTCCACATAATCTGTTCCTAGTAAAGGCAAGAAATCTTCGGCATCTTCGAAGATTTTTTTCAGGCCATACTCATAGTTTGCAATGTCTTTTAAATTTTTTATTTCTGCTGCCATGTTTTAATATAATATTTTTTTAGTGAATCCATGACTTTTCATAGCCATCAACTTTTAATCCCAGGGCTTGTTTTGTAACCTTTAACGGCCTAAAGGTATCAATCATTACCGCTAATTCCTGTGTTTCGGTTTTTCCAATGCTTCGCTCATACGCTCCCGGATGCGGTCCGTGCGGAATCCCTGCAGGATGCAAGGTGATCTGTCCCTGCTCGATGTTGTTTCTACTCATAAAATCACCATCAACATAGTACAAGACCTCGTCAGAATCAATGTTACTGTGATTGTAAGGCGCCGGAATCGAATCCGGATGATAATCGTACAACCTTGGCACAAACGAACACATCACAAACCCAGTTGTTTCAAACGTCTGATGCACTGGAGGTGGCTGATGCACTCTTCCTGTAATGGGTTCAAACTCGTGTATTGAGAAGGCATACGGAAAATTATATCCATCCCAGCCTATCACATTAAACGGATGATGCATATACACGTAATCATATAATACATCCTGTTTCTTGATTCGAATTAAAAACTCGCCTTCTTCGTCGTGCGTTTCTAATTCATGGGGAGGACGAATGTCACGCTCACAAAAAGGTGAATGCTCTAATAATTGTCCAAACCAATTTCGGTAACGCTTCGGTGTGTATACTGGATTAAATGATTGCACGGCAAATAAGCGATTATTCGTATCATTAAAATGAATTTGGTAAATCATTCCACGTGGAATCACCAAGTAGTCACCGTAAGAAAAATCAATATTTCCTAGTTGTGTCTTTAAGGTACCGCTGCCTTTATGAACAAACAATACCTCATCCGCATCGGCATTCTTATAGAAATAATCAGTCATGGATTGCTGCGGGGCTGCTAACTCAATATAACAATCAGAGTTTACTAAAACGGGCGTTCTACTATCTAAGAAGTCCGCTGTAGGAGTTAATTGAAAACCTTGCAATGAAAACATGGTCATGTGCTTCTCCAAGGCTACTTCAGGCGCAACATTCGTTTGACCTTTTACTTCTTTAACCACCGTTGGTGGATGAACATGATACATTAGGGTTGACATCCCATCAAAACCAACTGTTCCGAAGAGTTGCTCGTGGTATAAACTACCATTTGGCTGTCTAAACACCGTATGACGTTTTGGAGGAATTTGTCCAAGTTTATGGTAAAAAGGCATTTTTTTGAAATTTAAAAATCAAATGTACCGCTAGGTTGACCAAGTTACAAATGATTTTCGTCAGTTTTTATAAATTCCATTTTTTTCAGGCATTTTCTTGGTTAAATTTGTGGTTATGGGAAAAACAATAATCATTGGAGCTGGAGGACAAATTGGCACAGAATTAACCTTAGCGTTGAGAAACCAATATGCTATAGATCAAATCATTGCTGCGGACATTAAAGAAGTCGCACCAACACTGATACAGGACGGTCCATACGTTCAAATGGATATTTTGAATCGCGATGCTGTTCGAAGCTATATTATTGATAATCAAATTGAAACGGTATATCTTCTCGCGGCACTGCTCTCAGCAACCGCAGAAAAAAACCCTGATTTCGCGTGGAAATTAAATATGGAGGGACTTTTTACCATCCTCGACTTAGCGAAAGAAGGGTATGTAAAAAAGATTTTTTGGCCAAGTTCAATTGCTGTATTCGGCCCAACAACACCAGCAGATCATACACCGCAACATACCGTGATGGAACCAAGCACGGTATATGGTATATCCAAACAAGCCGGAGAGCGATGGTGCGAATATTACTACAATAAATTTGGTGTTGACGTGAGAAGTATACGATACCCGGGTCTTATTTCCTATAAAAGTCCACCAGGAGGTGGCACCACGGATTATGCTGTAGATATTTTTTACAAAGCGAAACAAGATGGGAAATTCACCTGCTTCCTTTCGAAAGATACCGCGTTACCAATGATGTTCATGGACGATGCCATACGAGCAACGATACAATTAATGGACGCACCTGCGGATCGCTTAAGAATCCGATCAGCATATAACTTAGGTGGTATATCATTTACCCCCGAAGAAATCGCTTCTTCCATTAATCGCCATATTCCGGCATTTGAAATCACTTATGAACCAGATTTCCGTCAAGCCATCGCCGATTCGTGGCCTAATTCAATTGACGATAGCTACGCGCAAGCGGATTGGGACTGGAAATTGGGATTTGATTTGGAACGCATGACGGAGGTCATGCTAAAAAATATTCAATAACTACCTGTTTGATTTACAGATAATTAGGTGTGATATTAACACTTTTTTAGATTTTGTTTAATTTTTTTGATGTTTTGTTAAACACTTTTGTTTAATTTTATATCGAAATAATTAAACAATATGTCAACAATAGAATTCAACGAAGCCTTAATCGATTTGCAGGGGAACCTCTTTTCTTTTGCATTGAACTTTACGAAGAATCGTGAAGATGCCCGTGATTTAACGCAAGAGACTTTACTCAAGGCGATCAACTATCGTTCATATTACACGCCAAATACGAATTTCAAGGCGTGGGTGTTTACAATTATGCGGAATATATTCATCAACCAATACCGCCGTAATGCAAAAACACGAATGATTTTTGATCACTCGGAAGATTCGTATATGGTTACCAACCACAAATCAAGCATGGGATCTCCAACAGAACGCATTGCCACGAAAGAAATAACTCAAAAAATCGAAGATTTAACAGAGGAATTAAAGACTCCCTTCAAGATGCATTTTGAAGGATATAAATACAAAGAAATCGCTGATTCGATGAAATTACCAATCGGTACGATTAAAAGTCGTATCTTCATCGCAAGAAAGCGGCTAATGGACCAGTTGCCAGATTATCAATATTCAGACAACTAAGTTCATGAAGAAAAAAGCCACCATACTAGGCGCCGGTATTTCCGGACTATCTGCTGCTTCGTTTTTAGCGAAATCTGGTTGGGATGTTACCATTCTAGAAAAAAATCCAACCATTGGTGGTAGAGCGCGTCAATTCTCTGAAAAAGGTTTTACGTTCGATATGGGTCCAAGTTGGTATTGGATGCCCGATGTTTTTGAACAATTCTACCAGAAGTTCGGATACACCACAGCGGATTTTTATGAGTTAAAACGACTAGACCCTTCGTACAGGGTGTATTGGGAGGACCAAAGCCACTCAGATATTCCCGCCACAATGGGCGAATTAGAAGCACTATTTGAATCCCTTGAACCAGGAAGTTCAATTAAATTACGGGAGTTTTTAAAGGACGCAAAATATAATTATGAAGTAGGAATGAAGGATTTGGTTTACAAACCTTCGATGAAATTAACCGAGTTTATGGACGTACGCCTTTTAAAAGGCTTGCTATCTATGGATTTAACAAACTCTTTTTCATCCTACATTAATCGGTTTTTTACCCATCCGAAATTAAGAGCACTCTTAGAATTTCCTGTATTATTTTTAGGAGCCATGCCCAAAGATACACCGGCCTTGTATTCACTCATGAATTATGCTGACATGGAGTTGGGAACTTGGTATCCTATGGGCGGAATGTATAAGTTTATTGAAGCCTTTGAGAAAATCGCAAAGGAACAAGGAGTAAAAATTATCACAGATGCTCAAATCACCAGCTTAGAAAAATCGAACGGTGAGGTAAATGCTGCCATCGACATACACGGAAATCGCTACGAATCCGATGTGTTTATTTCCTCAGCGGACTATCAACACACTGAAAAAGCCTTACTAAATGGTTCAGCTAACTATTCAGATGCGTATTGGGACAAACGTGTAATGGCGCCATCGGCCCTACTCTATTACGTAGGAATCAATAAGCGTGTATCGAACATTCAACATCACAACTTATTTTTTGATGAATCGCTTGAGGAACACGGTAAAGAAATTTATAAAAATCCGAAATGGCCAACGGCTCCATTATTTTATTTGAGTGCACCCTCACTGACAGACCCATCGGTTGCACCGGAAGGTTCTGAGAATTTGTTTTTCCTGATTCCGATTGCACCAGATTTAGTAGATGATGAAGCAACCAGAGAACATTATTTCAATTTGTTACTTGATCGCTTAAAGCATTTGACGGGAAATGACATCAAGGACAACATCGTTTATAAACGAAGTTTTTCAATTTCCAACTTTAAAGAAGACTATCATGCGTTCAAAGGAAATGCCTACGGGTTAGCAAACACCTTAAAGCAAACCGCAATCTTTAAACCGCAAATCAAAAATAAAAAGCTTCGAAACTTTTACTACACTGGGCAACTTACCGTTCCTGGTCCGGGCGTACCACCATCCATTATTTCTGGAGAGGTCGTAGCTAATTATGTCCATAAAAATTCCATGAAATGAAACAGGTATTTGACAACATAAGTCATGAAATGAGTACGCTAACTACCAAAAGGTACAGTACCTCATTTTCCCTTGGCATTAAAATGCTGCATGCAGATTTACAACAACCGATTTATTCGATTTATGGGTTCGTTCGCTTCGCAGATGAAATCGTTGATTCATTTCACGGATTTGACAAAGAATGGTTATTGGAAGATTTTAGAAAGCAAACGTACCAAGCAATTGAAGACGGGATTTCACTTAATCCGATACTAAACAGCTTTCAATGGGTGGTAAATAAATACCAAATTCCCTTGGATTTGATTGAAACATTTTTAGAATCAATGAAAATGGACCTCAACAAACAAGCGTATAATGAGGATCAATACAAAAAGTATATTTTAGGTTCTGCTGAAGTAGTTGGATTAATGTGTTTAAAGATTTTCGTTAATGGGGATGAATCGGAATATTTGCGATTGAAACCTGCCGCAATGAAACTGGGATCAGCCTTTCAAAAAATCAATTTTCTGCGTGATTTGAATGACGATTATAAGCACTTAGGTCGCGTTTACTTCCCAGGAATTGACATGAATGAATTCAACGCCACGGTAAAGCATGATATTGAACGTGATATTGAAGCAGATTTCCATGCTGGTTATCTAGGAATTCTTGAACTTCCGAAAAAAGCGCGATTTGGCGTTTATTTAGCATATATCTATTACTATAAATTGTTCAAGAAAATTAAAAACACCCCAGCCAAGGTGATTTTAAACGAACGTGTTCGCATACCAAATAATCGCAAAGTAGGCTTATTACTTTCATCGTATGTTCGTCATAATTTAAACCTGTTATGATTCAAGAGGTCATTCTTGTAAACAAAAACGATGAGGAAATTGGGACCATGGAAAAGATGGAAGCCCATGTGCAAGGTATGTTGCATCGTGCATTTTCGGTATTAATCTTTAATTCCAACGGACAATTACTCATTCATCGACGGGCCTTTGGAAAATATCATTCAGAAGGATTATGGACCAACACGTGTTGTAGCCACCCCCTACCTGGAGAAACAATTGTTGAAGCTGCCAATAGAAGATTAGTGGAAGAAATGGGAATGAAAACTTCTCTTTCACCGTTGTTTAGCTTTATTTATCGTGCCGAACTTGAAAACAACTTGGTAGAACATGAATTAGACCATGTCCTCATTGGGTTCACCGATGAGCAACCGTTGATAAACCCCGACGAAGTGTGCGACTACAAATGGATTTCCATGCATGAAATTGAAGATGACATTGAAAAAAACGAATCGCACTATACCGCTTGGTTTAAAAAAATCATTCTAGAATACAAATCTGCTTTTGAAGATCTTTTAACCGTATGAAAATAGTTCGTCGTGCTACCTTCAATTCCGCCCATCGCTTATATAGAAAAGACTGGGATCACGAGAAAAACAATGAAGTGTTTGGATTGTGTAATAATGTGAATTTTCACGGTCACAATTACGTTTTAGAAGTAGGTATTGATGGGAAAATTAATCCCGAAACCGGATACATCATTGACGTGAAAATTCTAAAAAATATCATTAAAACTGAGGTCGAAGATCGATACGATCATAAAAACTTAAACCTCGATTGTCCGGAATTCTTTGAGCTAAATCCCACCGTAGAAAACATCGCCTTGGTGTGTTATAATCGCCTACTACCCCACTTACAATCCTATGGCAAACTATCCATTAAGCTGTTTGAAACAGAAAAGAATTGGGTAGAATATGATGGGGAGTAACCAGCATTAGTATGAATTTAAATCCTTGTCGTTAACCGGGATTTGAAACCACACCGTTACACGGGATTTGAAACCACACCGTTACCCGGGATTTGAAATCCCGGGTAACGGTGCAACCCGAACTAACACCGATTCCCCCCCTAAATAATCTATTGCCGAATAATATACCCATTCTTCCGGTCGTTCAACAAGTCCCGCCCGTACAGGATTTTGATGAATATAATTCAATTTCTGACGGCAAAATTTGAACGAATGCAATTCAATCGCATGATTCCCATCCTTCCAAACTTTATACTCAATATTCTTCCGATGAAATTTACCACATACCTTAAAATAGGAAATACAATATTGTGACCAGTCATCAGATTTATCAATAAGTGCAGCCGTAATTTTCCGTGAAGTAAACCGCTTAAAATTTCGCATCACATCCTTCAAAAGAATTGGTTCTTCTGTATTAGCGATGATATGAAGGTGATTAGGCATAATACAATACCCATAAACAACCAACTTCCTTTCTTGTATTGCATAATTCAAGGCATCAACAATAATCTGTAGAATCGATGCATCCTGAAAGATTGTAAGCCATTCAACTACCGTGATCGTCATATAATAGATGCTACTAGATTTTTTAATCGTATGTTGATAGTTTTTCATTTGTTACTGTTACACGGGATTTAAATCCCGTGTAACAGTAACGCACAAAACCTTTCATTTAGTTTATTGTTGTAGTTCCATGAGCAAGGCAATTTTTTGGCACCGAAGGGACTTACGCATTACGGATAACGCAGGACTTTATAAAGCATGTCAAAGCGCAACGCATGTGCAACCCGTTTTTATTTTTGATACCCAAATCTTAAATGAATTAGAACCCACCGATGCCCGCGTTGAATTCATACACCGAGAACTAGAACGCCTTGCTACCGAATATGCCGCACACCATATTCATCTACGGGTAGAAATTGGTAATCCCATTGAAATCATTCCCGCCCTGGCCAAGGAACTTAACGTGAACCTCGTCGTAACCAATCGGGATTATGAACCCTATGCCTTGCAACGGGATAAAACAATCTTTGAACGACTGCAAGCGGAAGGAATTGATTTTCAGGGTGCCAAGGACCATGTGATCTTTGAGAAAAATGAGGTACTTAAAGCCGACGGTTCACCGTACACCGTGTTCACCCCGTACTCCCGAAAATGGAAAGAACGACTTAGTCAACAGCCCATCACCCTATTTGACTCCAACAAAGCCCTTAAAGACGTCCAAGGCATTGCCAAAGAACCTAAAATACCAACCCTCGAAGCACTCGGGTTTCGACCTTCTGGCATTGAATTTCCATCGACAGGCGTAGAAGACCTCTTGATTCAAAAATATAGCGATCAACGGAATTTCCCAGCAAAACCAGGCACTTCCAAACTTGGAATTCACCTGCGTTTTGGCACTATAAGCATACGAAACCTTGCCCTTCGCGCCATCCCCTTGAATGAAACCTTTTTGAATGAACTCATTTGGCGGGAGTTCTACCAAATGATCCTCTATCATTTTCCTTATACCGTGACGGGGTCATTTCGACCGGCTTATGATGCCGTAGTATGGGAAGACGAGCCTAGCCTTTTTCAGCGCTGGTGCGAGGGAAAAACAGGCTATCCGCTCGTGGATGCCGGAATGCGCGAACTCAACGCTACAGGCTTTATGCACAACCGAGTGCGTATGGTGACCGCTAGCTTTTTAACCAAGCATTTACTCATTGATTGGCGCTTAGGTGAAGCCTATTTTGCTAAAAAACTCTTAGACTTTGATCTGGCGAGTAACATTGGTGGATGGCAATGGGCTGCCGGAGGAGGTTGCGATGCGGCGCCGTATTTTCGGGTATTTAATCCTACGGCACAACAAGAGAAGTTTGATCCGAAATTCGAATACATCAAGAAGTGGGTCCCTGAATATGGAACCTCATCCTACCCGAAACCGATCATTGAACATACCTTTGCGCGAAATCGCGTACTCGACCGATTTAAAACCGCACTAAACAAAACCGCATGATACAACTTGGAGATAAACTTCCCGCATTTACCTTGAACAACCAAGACGGAACGCCTGTAGACATTACCCAATTTATTGGAGAACGAATCCTGGTCTTGTATTTCTACCCGAAAGACGATACCCCAGGATGTACCAAAGAAGCATGTAGCTTTCGCGATCAATACACCGTGTTTCAAGACTTAGGCTGCGAAGTGATTGGAATATCCTCTGATAAACCAGCGGCGCACAAGGCCTTTGCGATGAAGTATAAATTACCGTTCCCCTTATTGGCAGACGAGAAAAAAGAGGTGCGCACCTTATTCGGTGTACCCACCAACCTTTTTGGACTGCTGCCGGGTCGGGTAACCTACATTATCGATAAATCAGGGATTGTACGCGGGATCTTCAGTTCTCAACTGAACGCTACACAGCATATTGATGAGGCCTTGAAGGTGGTTAGGGGGATTGGGGGGGAATATTGACATTTTATTCCTTTTGCCATTTCATAACAAGATTTCGAGCTGCCCTGTAATTTAAAAATGATACCGGGTTTTCATTTTGTGCTGACTCTATTATATCACACCAATCTTTATTCAAAGGGTATTTTTGATTTTCAGTTATAATAGTAGACTCAGAACTAATTTCCTTCCAAAGATGTTTTCCCGAATTACTCTCTGAACATTTGGAATCATGAATAGTCCTCCAAATTTCTATCTTATCAACAACTAATGAATTATATGAGAGATAAAGTATAAAATCTACTAAGCATCCAACTTTCATCTTATATATTTGATCATCGGTTGGACAATCTGAATTCCATTTGAGACCAATAACAGTATATTCCAAATTTTTGTAGCAAGCTTGACACTCTTTCTTTACATTGACAGAATTTGCAGTTGTTGTTGTATAATATTGCGCCTTCGCAAGAAATAATGTAAAAACGCTCAATATTAATAAAATTGATTTCATTTATCTTCCTTTTAAAAAACTTGATAATAATTACAATCTCCCGCTGTTATTGTAACTGATTCCTCATACCATATAAAATCAGTTTGGTCGGTTACTTTAATTTGAACCGTGCCTGTTTTGTTCTTTCCTAACTCTAACGTCGTTGCAGTTTGACCATTTTGACTACAAGAAGGCTGACCAGTCATATAATCATTAGCCATACAGGAGCCAATATATTGTCCGTTTACGTAAAACTTTAAACTACTTACACCAAGAGGGCTCCAACTTGTTGCAGCATCTATATCTTGCCAAAAAATTAACTTACTCGTGTACGTGCACGAACCATCATCCTTTTTTGCAGCATCAGAATAATTTGTCGCAATTGGGTCAACACATCCTTGTTTTTTACATCCAGTAATAGAAAGCGCCACTGGAATCGCTAATAGTAAAAGTAGTTTTTTCATAAAGGTTGATTTTGTATTTACAAAGCAAACATACATAAAGTATTTATATTTTCAACCAATTATGTGTATTTTTTCAAACGTTTATGCATAGTGAAGTTCCACAAGAAATGAGGAATTTCGCTGCATGGAGGACATACACATTGGCAACAAAATCAAGAGCGTGTTAGAATCCAGGGGGATTTCTGTAACAGAATTCGCCAAACGCATCAATAAATCAAGAGAGAATATTTATTCCATCTTTACTCGAAAAACGATAGATACGGGGTTACTTCAAAGCATCTCTAGGGTACTGGAATATGACTTCTTTATGCATCTGAGCACGACACACTACATACTAAACGAGGAAATTCAATTGCTTAAAGAAGAGAACAAACTGTTGAAGGATTACAACAAATTGTTGAAGAAAGTTAAGAAGTGAGTTTGGTTTGTGATGTTCTTTTTATGGGACCATGAAATCAGGAATAGAAAAAAACTCCCTCCTTGAGGAGGGATAAAGGGAGGTGATGAAATCTTAAAATAACCAGATTCATCATTGTTCAACTACTAAGTAATTTTCACCCTCCTTAATCCTCCCTCAAGGGAGGAAAGTAACCCAATTCCCTCCTTGAGGAGGGATAAAGGGAGGTGATGAAATCTTAAAATAACCAGATTCACCATTGTTCAACTACTAAGAAATTTTCACCCTCCTTAATCCTCCCTCAAGGGAGGAAAGTAACCCAATTCCCTCCTTGAGGAGGGATAAAGGGAGGTGATTATTTATTTCTCAAACAATAAATACCAAAAGCTATTTTCTCTTTAACATTGTTAAGGTCATTCAAAACTTCATTCTCAGAAAACCTCATAAATACATATCCTAATTTTTCTAAATTCCTTTGGCGAATAGCATCAATATTTCCTTTAAATGAGTGTGAAGAACCATCAATTTCAATAATTAAATTAATTTCAGGTGCTAAAAAATCAACGATATAATTTCCAATCGGCCTTTGTCGAAGAAATCGTTCGCCTGTTAACTTTCTAGACAGCACGTTTTTCCATAAACACTTTTCAGCCTTAGTAGATTTATTAGACCGAAGATTTCTTGCGTATTCCTTAAGCTTTTTATTATAATGATTGTTAGAAAACATTATTTTTTTTCAGGAAAACGTAAATTCTAAAATCATCGTTTAAATGAAAGATAAAACTTCTACTTTCACACTCCTTAATCCTACTTTCCTCCAGCTGGCGGACAAGGCAAAGGAGGAAAATAAACCCAAAAACCTCCTTGGTTAATTACTAAGTAATTTTCACCCTCCTTAATCCTCCCTCAAGGGAGGAAAATAATTGTTCACCCTGCTTTAGGAGGGATTTAAAAATCTGGGTATGGGTTCCCACACCCAGATTAAATACTACGCATTCAACACCCCTCTCGAAATTACGATCTTCTGAACTTCTGAAGTTCCTTCGTAAATCTGGGTGATTTTAGCATCGCGCATGAGGCGCTCCACGTGATATTCTTTCACAAAGCCATAACCGCCATGAATTTGTACCGCTTCAACGGTTTGTTCCATCGCTACTTTTGAGGCATACAATTTAGCCATGGCACTGGATTGGTCATAGTTTCTACCTTGATCTTTGTCAACAGCAGACTTATAAACCAGCATACGCGCTGCTTCGATTTCTGTCGCCATATCTGCAATTTTAAACGCAATCGCTTGATGCTTATAAATTTCTTTTCCAAAGGCTTGACGCTCTTTGGAGTAGGCAACAGACAATTCCAAACCTCCCGCTGCAATCCCTAAGGCTTGCGCTGCGATCCCGATTCGTCCACCACTCAATACTTTCATGGCAAACTTGAATCCAAAACCGTCCTCGCCAATGCGATTCTCTTTAGGTACTTTAACGTCATTGAATAATAAGGTATGCGTATCGCTACCTCGGATTCCCATTTTGTCTTCTTTAGCACCTACTACAAATCCTTCCATGCCACGCTCAATAATGAAAGCATTAATTCCTTTATGACCTAATTCAACACTGGTTTGAGCAATGACTAAATAAACAGATGCTGATGAACCATTGGTTATCCAGTTTTTCGTTCCATTTAACAAATAATGGTCCCCTTTATCAATCGCTGTGGTACGTTGTGACGTGGCATCCGACCCAGCCTCAGGCTCAGACAAGCAGAATGCACCAATTTTTTCTCCTTTTGCTAAAGGAACTAAATACTTTTGTTTTTGTTCTTCGTTTCCAAATTTTTCAAGACCCCAACAAACGAGGGAATTGTTAACCGACATACATACCGAAGTAGACGCATCAACTTTTGAAATTTCTTCCATAGCCAACACATAGGATAAGGTATCCATTCCAGAACCCCCATACTTCGGATCAACCATCATTCCCATGAAGCCTAATTCGCCTAATTGCTTAATTTCTTCAGCTGGAAATTTCTGTAAGTTATCACGTTCAATTACCCCAGGTTTAAGTACGTTTTGTGCAAAATCTCTTGCTGCTTCTTTAACGGCTAATTGCTCTTCGGTTAGTTCAAAATGCATGCGATGTAGTTTTGATTTTTAATTTTACAAAAATAAGTTATTTTCTATTGAATAATTCGAATCAGATACAGGAAAAAAGAATAATTGGACTCATGTCGGGTACCTCCTTAGACGGTTTAGACATTGCCTGTGTTCTTTTATATCATAACACCAAGCAGATAGATTTTGTTCTAGAAGCTGCCGAAACGGTCCCGCTTCCTGCCCCATTAAAAGAACGCTTATTACGCATTGAAGCACAAACACCTCGAGCGATTTTCAAATTGAATGCAGAACTCGGAAAATTCTATGCCGAGGCCGTCAATTCATTCCTTGCTAAGAATAATTTGAAAAAAGAAAGCATAGACGCCATTGCCTCGCACGGTCAGACCATTTATCACCAACCGGAAGAAGGGTTTACCGTTCAATTAGGTTGTGGCTCTACCCTTGCCTACCATACCGGAATTCCTGTTATCAATGACTTTCGATCATTGGATGTGGCAGCTGGCGGTCAAGGTGCTCCGTTGGTCCCAATTGGTGATCACCTGTTATTTGGGGGTATGGCGGATGCCTTCATTAATATTGGTGGTTTTACCAACATTAGCTTTAATAACAACGGAACAACGACAGCGTTTGATGTGTGCCCAGGAAACCTTCCCATGAATACTTATGCAAGGCAACTCGGAAAGGAATACGATGCCGGAGGTGAAATCGCCGCCAGCCATGTAACTGACCCCACCCTACTTCAAGCACTTAATCAATTAGCGTATTATCAAGAGGATGGTCCAAAATCATTAGGAACAGAATGGCTCGAATCAAGTTTTTACCCCTGTATTTCATCGAATATATCACCAAGCGTAGCGATTGCCACGATCAATGAACATATTGCTCATCAACTGGTGACCGTATTAGAAAAACACCACTTGAAGCGTGCCTACATCACGGGAGGCGGGGCATTGAACACTACATTAATAAACCACATCAGAGCGAAATATAGCGGAGAGCTCATCATTCCGAGCGCTGATATCGTGAATTTCAAGGAGGCTATCATTTTTGCTTTCTTAGGTTATCGTTTTTTAAACCGGGAATTTAATTCGCTAGCCTCTGTCACTGGAGCGAGCGAAAATGTGTGTGGCGGTACCTTGCATTATCCCCGATAAGTAGTTTATTCACATTGAAACTTGGAGAAAATTAACATTTCCCTCCGTCGCAGCGTTCGTAATCGCGGTATTTTTGGACTTTGCAACAACACACATGATAGAATTATTAAAGAAATTTGAGAATAAGCGTCCGGAAATCGTATTTGAATGGAAGGATGCAGAAACCGAGGCCGAAGGGTGGGTAGTAATTAATAGCTTACGCGGCGGTGCAGCGGGTGGAGGTACTCGAATGCGCGTTGGCCTCGACAAACGCGAAGTAGAATCGCTGGCTAAAACCATGGAAGTTAAATTCACGGTGGCTGGTCCAGCCATTGGAGGCGCTAAGTCAGGGATAAACTTTGATCCCAACGACCCAAGAAAAGAAGGCGTATTGAAGCGCTGGTTTGCGGCGGTTGCGCCCTTGTTAAAAACGTATTACGGAACCGGCGGAGATTTAAACGTAGATGAAATCCATGAAGTAATTCCGATTACTGAGGCGAACGGCGTTTGGCATCCGCAAGAAGGAGTATTCAACGGTCATTTTCAGCCGAATTCAAACCAAAAAATTCACCGCATCGGACAATTACAAAAAGGAGTTTCACATACCTTAAGTTCCGAAACATACAGTCCAGATACCTCCAAAAACTACCTGGTCGCCGATATGATTACCGGATATGGCGTTTGTGTTTCGATTGATCAATATTATACCATTTGGGGAGGATCTTTAGCGGGAAAAAAAGTGATTATTCAAGGATGGGGAAATGTAGGGTCAGCCGCGGCATTTTATTTAGCTCAAAAAGGAGCTAAGATTGTAGGAATTATTGACCGTGTTGGGGGATTAATTCAACCTGAAGGGTTCTCCTTTGAAGAAATTCGCCACCTATTTATCACTAAAAATGGCAATGCACTATCCCATCCGAACTTACTTTCATACGAAGAGATCAATGAAAAAATATGGGATGTCGAAGCGGATGTCTTTGTTCCTTGTGCGGGTAGCCGCATGTTGAATCAAAATCAATTAGAACGGTTAATTAACGCGGGTGTATCGGTCATTTCATCGGGTGCGAATGTTCCATTTGCCGACCCTGAAATTTTCTTTGGTCCGATTGCAGGATATGCCGATGAGCACTTAGCCTTGATTCCTGACTTTATTGCGAATTGTGGCATGGCTAGGGTTTTTGCGTACCTCATGAGTAACGACTTGGAAGAAATTGATGAAGCGCTAATTTTTCAGGATACCGCAGAAATAATCGGAAATGCCTTGAAGAAAGTGCATGCAAACAATTCCAGTTCTAAGAATTTAGCGAAAACAGCCTTTGAAATTGCGCTGACACAACTCGCTCCATAATGACAGTCTACATACTATTCATCTTTATCGTTGGATACGTATTTATCTCTACCGAACATTGGCATCGGATAGATAAAATGATTCCCGCCATTTTGATGATGGTACTTTCGTGGGGTCTCCTTTTTGTCTTCCCTAATTACATTCCACAATGGTTAGATCCGAGTTCTGCTGAACTCCTGCTTTCTAAATTGGGATTTGTACCTGATTTAGTTGGAAATACAAGCGAAAAGACGGCACTCATTAATGAGGCGCTTCAGCATCATTTGAGCAAAACGGCTGAAATCGTGGTCTTTCTCATTGGTGCGATGACCCTTGTGGAACTCATTGACCATTTCAATGGATTTGATGCGGTGCAGGGATTTTTTAAGGCGAAAAAAAAATGGAATTTATTGGTCTTACTTTGCACTTTCGCCTTTTTTCTTTCTGCTGTAATTGACAACCTTACAGCGACCTTAGTTATGATTGCGATTTATCGCAAAATTATTACTGACCCAAACGATCGTTTATGGTATGCGGGATTTATTGTCATCGCAGCAAATGCAGGTGGCGCTTGGTCTCCGATAGGCGATGTAACAACCACCATGCTATGGATTGGTCATAAAGTGAGTACCGCACCGCTGATAATAAACACCTTTATTCCTTCCATCTTATCGATTGGTTTTCCGCTTTTAGTAGCGCGTTTTATTCCTGCATTTAAAGGTGAAATACTACTTACAGAAAAACCAGAAAATACCAACGGAAAAATAGAATTCATCCTTGGGGTACTGTTATTTTTATCGGTTCCGATACTCAAATCGATACTTCATATTCCACCTTACATGGGCATGTTGCTTGCACTTTGCCTATTCGCGTTGTACGCGGAAATCAAAACAAAGCGGAACTTTAAACTTACGGAAGTGGAATCCAATTTAACCCCACAAAGTCCGACCATGAAATCCCTTCAAAAGGTAGAATTACCAACGATTCTCTTTTTCCTTGGGATCTTATTAACCGTGGCCGCACTTGAATCGATTGGCTTTATTTTCAATTTAGGACAAAGCGTACAAAAGGCAGGAATTTCCACGCCACTCTTTATGGGTATTTTGGGAATTGCCTCTGCAGTAATTGATAATGTCCCGTTAGTTGCAGGTGCCATGGGAATGTTTAGCTATCCGCTTGATCATACTACTTGGCATTTACTCGCCTACACTGCAGGCACTGGGGGCTCCATACTAATCATCGGCTCGGCTGCTGGAGTTGTTGCCATGGGACTGGAAAAAATTAGTTTTAGTTGGTACCTTAAAAACATTGCCCCATTAGCCCTTTTAGGATATTTAATCGGTTTCATTTTTATGTGGATAAGCCTGTAACTTTTTAGTGGAAAAAACGATATAAGAACCTATGACAACAAATGCAACAACCCTTTATTGGAACATTGATAGCCTTCCAGAAGAAAAACGACTAAGTGCCGTACTTTCCAGTGGCAGCATTTTAGCCTTGTGTTTATTTTCTTTTTTATTTCTATCCAAGTTAAAACCTTCGGATCCACCGCTTGCGAATCACTTAGTAGTTCAGGATGAAATTTTGGATGAAATCCCATTAGAAGAGTTGTTTATTGCCGATGGCGGTTCAGCGAAAGGTGGCGGAACCCCTGCGATGGATGAACGAACAGAACCAATGGAGCAAACCGAGCGAACAGTAACGGATCGAGGGAACACCCCAATCCAAAACGGAAATTCGAATCATACGGTTGGCAATAACCCGAATAACCCATCGAGCTCTCCCACTCGTGCCAACAATCCCTTCGGTGATGGCGGAAATGGCGGTGGAAAAGGAGGAGGTAATGGTCCGTTTGATGGAAATGGTCGTGGTACCGGAGGTGAAGGTGATGGCGAAGGAGATGGATTTGGGGACGGTAAATCAAGAATACGAATTAACGATCCTGTGTTACCGAAATATAATACAGATGTTGATTTAAAAATCCACTTAAAATTAACCGTTTCAGGAGATGGTGGTGTTTCAACTGCCGTTTGCATTAAAAGTAAGACAACTACCACCGATCAATCGATTATCAATGATGTAATACGTCAAGTTATACGTCAGGTGAAATACAAAAAAGACCCTGAAGGTAGACCGGCGTATTGTTATCTGACGGTTAAAGTGAATGCTCAATAAGTACACCGATTGCACGGAATGGTTATTCAACCAGTTTCCATCGTATCAAAACTTAGGAGCTTCAGCCTACAAACCCGGGCTTGAAAATACCCGATCAATACTAACCAAAGTTGGGAATCCTGAAACTAAACTTAAGTTCATTCACGTAGCAGGAACGAACGGTAAAGGTTCGACGTGTGCTTTCCTAAGTAGTTTTCTTCAACAAACCGGATACCGTGTTGGACTTTTTACTTCTCCACACTTGGTAGATTTCCGGGAGCGAATTCGCGTGAATGGGAAAGCAATTAAGGAAGCTGAAGTGATTGAATTTTGTCAAGAGGTTCGAGCATACGAAGCAGATCTGTCCTTTTTTGAAATCACCTTAGCGATGGCCTTGGTACATTTCAATAACGCACAGTGCGATTATGTAATCCTTGAAACTGGTATGGGCGGAAGATTAGATGCAACGAATGTGGTCACTCCCCTACTGGCGGTCATTACCAACATTGGATTTGACCATCAAGCATTTTTGGGAAATAGCTTAGCGGAAATCGCCTCTGAAAAAGCAGGAATTATTAAAGCTTCAGTACCTGTCCTTTGTGGAGAAGAACGGGAAGAATTGGCTGAGATATTTCAACAAAGAGCACGTTCAATCAATGCTCCCATTGTTTTCACAAACGAACGCATTGACGACCCAACCCGTATTCTTCCAAGCTATCAGCGAAAAAATGCGGCCTTAGCCTTGAACGCATTGAATATCCTCGGCATGGACACCCAAGCAATTAATATCCAAGAAACATGGTTAAACCTATTCAACCATACCGGATTTATTGGAAGACTCTTTCCATCCGAACGATATAAAAACCTATGGTATGATGCTTCTCATAATGCAGATGGCATTAAAACAACCATGGAGTCGTTAACCGGTATGGGAATTTCAAACCCTATTGTCATATTCGGGGCTTCTAATGATAAATCTTTAGCGCATTTATCAGAGTTTAACGATGTAATTGATGCCTGGTATTTTTGTGAATTTACTAACCCCAGGAGTTATCGAGGAGACCATTTAAAGCAAGTGATTGACGAATTAAAATTAAAAAAGACGGAGCGGTTTGAACAAGTAAATCAAGCCATTAATTCAGCCTTAGCGCATCGAAAGGAACATCAAGCTATACTGGTTATGGGGAGTTTCTTTTTACTGAGCGATTGTGAAGAAATACAAGCCAAGATTAAGCATCAACTAACCCAGTGAATTACTTTTTTAGTCTCAAAAAAATCTTCTGAAAAATAGTTAGACAACGGATATTCTTTGCATTTACCCGGAAGGCCTTTAAATTCTTCCGTTAAATCTCCTCCCTTAAGGTATAAAATACCGTTTGAAAATCCATCGGAAGACTTACCTTTTTTAATCTTGTTTTTTACCCACTCAACAAATACTGGCATGGCGGTAACAGCTCTAGAAATAACAAAATCAAAGGTGCCTTTTACTTGTTCTGCTCTTAAATGATGTGCTTGAACATTGGTTAAACCCAAGGCTGTTGCCACCTCATTAACCACCTTAATCTTTTTACCAATAGAATCTACCAATACAAAGTTTGTTTCAGGAAAAAGAATGGCTAAAGGTATTCCTGGGAAACCACCACCCGTGCCAACATCGAGCACCGTAGTTCCTGGCTGAAATGAATATACTTTAGCAATTCCTAAGGAATGTAACACATGACGCTCGTAAAAATTATCTAAGTCCTTTCTTGAAATCACATTGATTTGATTATTCCAAATCGTGTAAAGGTTTAGAAGTTTTGAAAACTGCGCTACTTGAAGTGTACTTAAGGATGGGAAATAATGACTAATCCGTTCCACTGCATTAAATCGAATCCTTTGTTTTGTCCATCATCCCGGCAAGGAAGTCACGCGCACGGAATAATTGTGCTTTTACTGTTCCCAAGGGAAGGTTTAATTCGTCTGCGATTTCTTCGTAAGATAATTCTTCGAAATAGCGTTTTTCTACGAGTTGACGGTAACGAGGTTTTAACTTGCTAACCAAGAGTCGCATGTGAATCACCTTTTGATCGTGCATCATCGATTCCTCCGGATTATTCACTTGGGCTTTCGCGTCAATTCGAATCGAACCGCCATCTGAAGTAGCTATTCCCTGATCCATAGAAAGCACTTGAATGCGTTTCTTTCGAATAAAATCGATGCAATTATTAGAAGCAATTTTAAACAACCAAGTACTGAACGCAAAGCTCGGAGAATATTGATCAATACGGTTAAACGCTTTACCGAAGGCTTCTATGGTTAGATCTTCCGCATCATCAGAATTCTTTACCATTTTAAGCATCATGAAATAAATAGATTCTCGGTAGCGATCCATTAAAGAAGCAAATGCCGCTTGGTTTCCTTGTTTAGCACGTTCTACAAGCGTTAAATCCTGCTTTGCTTTGTCCGACAGGTGGTCAAATTCTACCATTTATTTCTAGGTTTTCGATTCAATAACAAAAACACCAAGGGTATGAATATCGCATAAAAGAAGTCCCAAAACGGAAAGAACCAAGCCAAGCCCTTTTCTTTCAATTTGAACAATCCCCTTCCTTGTATGAGCCATTTCATCAGGATTAACCCGAAAAACAACCCAACCGACACCCAAACCATGGTATTTGTCAGGAGCAAAGAAATGAAGGAAATCAAAAGAAAAAACAAGCTCACGGGATATATTCCTAACAACGATTTTTTGATAACGTTATAATGCGAAGAGGTACTGTAATGGCGTCTTTTCTGATACACCCATCGTTTCCAAGTTGTTTCTGGTGCCGAGGGACAAAAAGATTCTTCTTCTATCGCAATGGTATAATTACGATTTTTAGCAGCTTGTTGAATAAATAAATCATCGTCTCCGGAAACAATGTAATAATGAGACTTGAATCCACCGACAGACTCAAATGCTTTTCTTGAATAGGCTAAATTCCTGCCCACCCCCATATAAGGCAAACCACTTAATGCAAAAGAAAAATAATTCATCGCAATCCAAGCGGTATCAAAACGGACTAGGCGATTAAGGAAGCCTTTTTCTACGACGTATGGCCCGTAACCCAATACAATTTCTGTGGAGGAAGAAAAGCCTTTGGCCATTGTTTTTAACCAATGCTTTGAGGTAGGCCTACAATCGGCATCGGTAAAGATAAAATGATCAAAATTAGCCGCACGAACAGCCAGGGTAAGCGGTAATTTCTTTCCTGGACGAAGGTGTTGATTTTTTTCAAGTTCGACCACATGGATGTTTGGATATTGTCTCTGATATGCTTTTAAAAGCCACTTACTATCATCCATTGATTGATTATTTACTACAATGATCTCAAAATTTGGATAATCTTGTTCTAATATCAATGGAATTAACTCATACAAGTTCTCCGATTCATTACGAGCCGCAACAATTACACTGAGTGGAGGGTATTGTCCATTTGGGTCAATCGGGCTTGAACGAAACAAAATAAAACGGAGGTGAATGAACACTAAATATGCAAACTGAATACCCCAGGCACCGATAAAAAGGATAAAAATCCACTGATTAATTCCTGACATATTAAATGATGCTAAGTTCATATGCGTTAATTCGAGAATGCAAAGATGGGGTGAGAACGTAAATAGCTGTATCTTTGGATCGTGTTTTTATCAACACGCTTATGCACTTCGAAAAACTTCATACCGATACTTCCACTAAAGCTAGGCTCGGCCGTTTACACACGGACCACGGAACCATTGAAACCCCTATCTTCATGCCGGTTGGTACAGCAGCTACAGTAAAAGGAATTCACCAACAAGAGTTAAGGGAAGACATTAAGGCACAAATAATCTTGGGTAACACCTACCATTTATACATGCGTCCCGGAATGGAGGTCATGGAAGCTGCAGGAGGATTACACAAATTCATGAATTGGGAACGTCCGATTCTTACTGACAGCGGTGGGTATCAAGTATATTCGCTTGCAGGCACAAGGAAAATCATGGAAGAAGGCGTGAAATTCCAAAGTCATTTGGACGGGAGTTATCATTTTTTCACGCCTGAATTTGCTATTGATATTCAACGTACCATTGGTGCAGACATCATCATGGCCTTTGACGAATGCACGCCCTACCCATGTGACTATGGTTATGCAAAAAACTCCTTAGCATTAACACATGAATGGCTTAAGCGATGCTTTAATCAATTTGACAACACCTCCCCTAAATATGGGCATCAACAAACTTTGTTTCCAATTGTACAGGGTTCTGTATATAAAGACCTACGAATCGAATCCGCTGAATATATGTCTGATTTCGGGGATGTCGGGATTGCTATTGGGGGCTTATCCGTTGGCGAACCGGAGCATGAACTATATGAAATGACCAACATTGTAACTGATGTATTGCCCCACGAAAAAGCGCGCTATCTCATGGGCGTTGGTACCCCATGGAATTTATTGGAATGTATTGGGCTTGGTATCGACATGTTCGACTGCGTATTGCCCAGCCGAAACGCTCGTCATGGTTTACTTTACACCAAAGAAGGTACAATCAACATAAAGAACAAAAAGTGGGAACTTGATTTTAGTCCAATCGACAGCAGCACAGGGCTTTGGGCGGATCATGTGTACACGAAAGCGTACTTACGACATTTGTTTAAGGCACAAGAGAACTTAGGAATGCAGATTGCCACCCTGCACAACCTTACTTTTTTCCTAACACTCATGGAAGAAGCTCGAAACAAAATTGCCACAGGTGAATTTTTATCCTGGAAAACTGAATTGATCCCAATGTTAACGAGACGCTTATAATGTTAAGTATTCTTGATAAATACATCATTCGGAAGTTTTTAAGCACCTTCTTTTTCATGTTGGGTATCATCATGCTTTTTGCGATGGTGTTCGATATATCGGAAAAATTAAGTGAGTTCATTTCTAACAACGCACCTGTCAGTGCTATAATTTTCGAATATTATTTGAGCTTCCTATTGTTTCATGGCAACATGTTCTCGTCCATGATCATTTTCATCTCCGTGATATGGTTTACGGCGAAATTAGCGCAAGACACCGAATTGATTCCGATGTGGTTTTCAGGTAAACCAATAGCTCGTTTCATCAGGCCATATATGATCGCAGCGACCATACTTATGCTCCTTTCGCTGCTGTTGAATCACTTTATTGTTCCGAATGCGAATAAACTGAGGCTCGGTTTTGAAGAGAAATATTACCGGGACGTCATGATGGTTGAAAATTACCATGCGGATTATCCAGGGAATACTTCAGTGTACTTTTCCAATTACACAAATGAGGCGGGGAAAGTAACAAATTTCGTAGTACAACAGTGGGGTGATTCCAGTCAACCCATCTTCTTTTTAAAAGCAAACGAAGCGATTAATCGTCCGGGAACTACGCAATGGACCTTGAAAAATGTTTACATCAAACAGATCGGTTTCCCAAAAGGCAAGGTACAATACCGATCCAGTATGGATACGGTGCTTAGTTTTTCAATTGATGAAATGGCGCAGCGAGAAAATGTAGCCGAGACCATGACATACCCGGAATTAGCTCAGCTAATTAAACGAGAAAAAATGAAGGGTTCTTCGAGGGTGCCTTATTATGAAATTGAAATGCATCAACGAACATCTTATCCGTTTGCTACGTATATTCTAACCATAATCGGTGTTTCGGTAGCATCACGCAAAAAACGAGGGGGCATTGGCTTGAACATAGCCATTGGGCTCGGATTTGTATTTGTTTACATTTTTGCCATGAAAGTAATGGCTGTTGCTGCATTGAATGTTGGTCTACCCGCGATAATCGCTGTATGGACGCCGAATTTACTGTTTGGGATCATTGCATTTTTCCTATACCGAACAGCTCAAAAATAACTAGTAACTAAGTAGTTACGCGTAGCCTTATCCACAAAACTGCTTAAACACACCCACGTAACAAGGTGTAATTTGTGTACAAGTTGACATGGAATTCCCTACCCTATTTAAATGGTCTTCATCTTTGTCTCAGAAACCACTTAAAAAAATATAACCATGAAAACTAAAATCAACTTAAGCATCCTGTTAACCGGGTTAATCGGAATTAGCAGTTTTACTGCAGAAGCGCAAAACTCAAGAATTTGGGCTCGAATCTCAGACACTCAAAGCACACCGCGTGTATTAGACAACGGGAGCATAGGTTCAACAAACCCATCATTCGCAAATGCATTAAATCAAATTGGGGTGAGTGAAGTTCATCAGGCCCTTTCAAATTCAAAAAACGAAAAATTACAAGGTGTTTATGAATTCAATTGTGCGTGCGACGTTTCAACCTTAGAAAATACGCTTAGAAACTTTCCAGGTGTTATAGCTGAAATCGAAAGAGCACCGGAATACAAAACCTTGTATGTTCCAAATGACTATAACGCTGTGTTTAGTACCAATTATGCATTGGACTTAATTAAAGCACCACAAGCTTGGAATCAAACACAATCTAATGCAGGAATCATAGTTGGTATCAGCGATGAAAACTTAAACCCATACCACGAAGAATTAGCTGGGAAAATAACATATTACGACTACCACAACACCTTACCATCTGAACACGGAACTGCAGTGGCAATCATAGCAGCAGGAAAAACTGACAATCAGGTTGGATTGAGTTCTATTGGATTTAATTCATCTATCGCTTTTTATGAAATGAACTTTAATCAATTACTTGCGGCGACATATGCAGGTATAGATGTGATCAATGTGAGTTGGTTCTCGGGTTGTTCATTCAGTCAATTTGAACAAGACGTAATCGATGAAGTTTATTTAAACGGCACCTTTATCGTTGCAGCAGCAGGGAACGGAACAACCTGTGGTGATCCATCTGCAATGGCTTATCCAGCTTCTTATAACCACGTATTTTCGGTTACCAGCATAGGGGAATTTGATAATCACGAGGAAAACCCAGGGAATCCGAACACAACCCACCAACACAACAGTGCAGTTGACTTAGCTGCGCCAGGATATAAAGTTAACATTTCAGATTCTCCGGTAAATTACATGACCGCTTCAGGTTCTTCGTATGCCGCACCTTTTGTAACAGGAACTGTAGCCTTAATGTTGAGCGTAAATCCATGCATAGATAACGACGAAATCGAACAAATTTTAAAAAATAGTTCAAATAACATCGATGTATTCAATCCAAATTATGTTGGTTCAATTGGCGTTGGAAGATTAAATGCTAATGCGGCTGTTTCCATGGCCATTGCAACTCAAAACAATATGGATGTGGTAACGAATGTAACCAACGGATGTGTTGAAGGTAGCGGAGCAGTAACTATTTCACCATCTCAAGGACAAGAACCGTATCAAGTAAATCCAAGCAATAGTCAGTCTGAGTTTTACTTTGGCGACTTATCTTCAGGAACTTATACGTATCAAATTACCGATGCCCATGGCTGTGTAGTAACAACAACAGCCACCGTAAGCAACGGAACCCCTGTAATTGAGAATTCCATTTCGAATAATGTAAGCTGTAATGGAGGAACGAATGGATCGGTAAGCTTAGTTGTGAATAATGGTAACCCTAGCTACACGTACAATTGGAGCAACGGTGCCACAACGGAAAACCTTAGCTCATTGACCGCTGGAACTTACTTTGTTGAAATCACAGATGCTAATGGATGTAGCACAAGCGGAACGTATGTAATTAATGAACCCGCAGCCATTGAATTAAATCCTATCGTTAGTGCTGATTTTGGAAACAATGACGGAAGCATTGACCTTAATGTTAGCGGTGGAACTCCGGGATACACCTACGAATGGTCTAATGGACAAACAACGGAAGATGTATTTGGATTAGCTGCCGGAACCTATAGCGTAATTACAACCGATGCAAATGGTTGCGCAACAAGCACCTTCGTGGAAGTAGCTAACGAATCTTCTGCTGACGTAACATCGCTTGGATTGATTGCCTTAAATGTATATCCAAATCCAACGAGTTCTGACGCCAAAATTCAATGGAAAGGTAACGTTACGAAAGTTATAGTAACAGAACAAAGTGGGCGGATTGTTATGGAGAAATCAGTTACTAATTTGAATAGCATGCCTATTCAAAACTTGGAATCAGGACTTTACATCATTACCGTTAAAGGTCCAAACGGATTATCTGCAACAAAACAACTGGTGGTTCTATAATCACAAGATTGACTAACAAAAAAAGGGGCTTCGGCCCCTTTTTTATTTTAATGTGAATTTTTCTAACGATATAAGGTACGTTTAACTGCTTTAATTAGGCGCTCAACATTCGGTAAAGCCTCATCTATTAACGTTGGTGAAAACGCAAACGGTGTATCCGTTTGTGTTACCCGTTCTACTGGAGCATCCAAGTAATCAAACGCATAGCGTTGTAAGTGGTAGGCTATTTCCGAAGAAATGCTTGCCAAAGGCCAAGATTCTTCCAGCACCACGCAGCGATTGGTTTTTCTAATTGATTCAACAATTGTATGATAATCCAATGGACGAATCGTACGAAGATCAATGATTTCAGCATGAATATTTTCTTTGGCCAACTCCTCTGCAGCTTCGTATGCCACTTTGATGATTTTACCAAAAGAAACAATGGTCACATCTGTTCCTTTACGCTTAACATCTGCCACCCCAATTGGAATGATGTACTCTCCTTCAGGAACCTCTCCTTTATCACCATACATTTTTTCTGATTCTAAAAAGACCACAGGATCCTCGTCACGAATGGCAGCTTTCAACAAACCTTTCGCATCCGCTGGATTTGAAGGGGTAATCACTTTCAAACCAGGTACATGCGCATAAAATGCCTCAAAACTTTGTGAGTGTGTTGCTGCCAATTGACCTGCTGTTCCGTTACCTCCGCGAAATACAATCGGACAATGATATTGTCCTCCTGACATTTGCAACATCTTAGCTGCAGAATTAATAATTTGATCCGCAGCAAGAATCGCAAAGTTCCAGGTCATAAATTCAACGATTGGACGCAAGCCATTCATGGATGCACCCACAGCAATTCCTGCAAAACCTAATTCAGCGATTGGTGTGTCTATGACACGTTTCGGACCAAATTCATCTAGCATTCCTTGGGAAACTTTGTATGCACCATTATATTCGGCGACTTCTTCTCCTAGCAGAAATACGGAAGAATCTCTTCTCATTTCTTCGGACATTGCTTCTCTTAAAGCTTCTCGAAACTGAATTGTTTTCATGTTAAAGGTAAAATGTTGTAAACGAGGTGCAAAGTTAATAAACGAGTCAATAAAAATAAACTAAGCTGCGAATAATCTGCCCACTTTTGATTTATTGAATACAGTTTCCGCATAATCCAAGGTCACATGGAACTTTTTCTTGTTGGACGAGGGGAATTCGTACATAGCATCCATGAAAATTGCTTCACAAATAGAACGTAAGCCTCGGGCGCCTAATTCAAATTCAATGGCCTTATCCACTATAAAATCCAAAACGGCTTGGTCAAAGGTCAGACGAATACCGTCTAATTCAAATACTTTTACAAACTGTTTCATCAAGGCATTTTTAGGTTCTGTCAAGATGCGGCGCAAGGCAGCGCGATCTAGAGGAAGTAAATGACTCAATACAGGGAAACGGCCAATTAACTCAGGAATTAATCCGTAGGCCTTCAAATCGCTTGGTGAAATGTAACTTAATAAATCAATTTTCTCAACGTTGGGTTGCTCTTTTGATGAAAACCCAATGGTCGACTTATTCACACGATTTGCAATTAACTTCTCTATTCCGTCAAATGCTCCTCCACAAATAAATAAAATATTACGAGTGTCTAATTGAATCAGTTTTTGTTCTGGATGCTTTCGACCTCCTTGCGGTGGAACATTAACAATGGTTCCTTCAAGCAATTTCAATAACGCTTGCTGCACCCCTTCTCCTGAAACATCACGTGTAATTGATGGATTATCCTTTTTACGTGCAATTTTGTCTATTTCATCAATAAACACAATACCGCGCTGTGCTTTCTCAACATTGTAATCAGCGGCTTGGAGTAATCGAGTTAATATGGTTTCAACATCTTCTCCTACGTATCCGGCCTCGGTTAATACCGTTGCATCAGCTATGCAAAACGGTACATCCAATAGATTTGCAATGGTTTTAGCTAAGAGGGTTTTTCCTGTTCCTGTTCGACCTACAAGGACGATGTTTGATTTTTCAATTTGAACATCAGATTCCTGAAGATTCGCTTCAATCCGCTTATAATGGTTGTAAACAGCTACACTCAAGACCTTTTTCGCTTCATCTTGTCCGATCACATATTCATCTAATTTAGCGCTTAACTCCTTAGGCTTTAATGCACTGAATGAAGTTGTTACCGTTGATGCTTCAGTTGAGGTTCTGCTTAGCTCACTATCCACAATGCGCTTGGCTTGAATAACACATTCGTCACATATGACAGCTGAGGCACCAGAAACTAAAACGTGCGGATGAATTATTTCATTTCCACAAAAGGAACATTCTCGTTTAGAGGCCATCTTATTTCGGATTTCTCAACAACACCTCATCCACCATACCATACGCTTTTGCCTCTTCCGATGTCATCCAATAATCACGGTCTGAATCTTGCCAAACCTTTTCGTAGTCTTGTTTGGAGTGCGTAGCGATTATATCGTACAATTCCTTCTTTAATTTCTGAATCTCACGCGCTGTAATTTCAATGTCTGATGCTTGTCCTTGAGCACCTCCTAGGGGTTGATGAATCATGACGCGCGCATGTTTCAAAGCACTGCGTTTTCCTTCAGCTCCTGCACATAGTAAAACAGCCCCCATTGAAGCAGCAATTCCTGTACATATCGTTGCCACATCCGGACGAATGTATTGCATTGTATCATAAATACCAAGACCAGCATATACAGATCCACCGGGTGAATTCATGTAAATTTGAATGTCTTTTTTCGCATCCAAGGACTCCAAGAACAACAACTGCGCGTTGATGATGTTTGCCACCTGATCGTTAATCCCTGTTCCAAGAAAGATAATTCTATCCATCATTAAACGAGAGAAAACATCCATTTGTGTCATATTCATGGGACGCTCTTCAATGATATAAGGCGTCATTGACGATTCTATAAAATGCCCAAGGTGCATACTGTTTAACCCTACATGTTTTGTAGCGTATTTTAAAAATTCTTGTCCTTCGTTCATATGTGATTTGATTATTTTCCAAAATTAACCAAAACACGCCACAATTTCACATCTATGTTTCTATTTTTACAGAAATGCTAAGCCCTGATCGAATTCACAACGCCAAAATCATCTTTTCTCCCCTCAACTGGGGTATGGGGCATGTAAGCAGGTCACTTCCTCTGCTTGAACAATTACTGCGTCAGAACAATGTAATCACTGTATTCTGTAGCGCTCCTCAAGAAGCGATCTATGCGTCTTATTTTAATAACCTTCACTTCATTAGGCATGATTCATATTCCTTTTCTTTCAGCAGTGAGGGTTTTAAATTGGCTAAATTTATTAGGCAATTACCGAACTTAATTAGGCAATATGTTAAAGAGCGTTATCGAATTAACCAATACCTACGTTCTAATCCAACAGATTACGTGATAAGTGATCAACGCTATGGATTTCGTGGTAAGAGTGAGTGTTCAATTTTTATTACACATCAATGTACGCTTCCGCTACCATGGTATTTAGCGTTCGGACAATGTATTAACCGGTTCTTAATCAAACGCTTTGATGCAACTTGGATATTAGATAATGAGAAAGAGCGCTATGCTGGAAAACTTTCGAAAAAATTTACTGAAATGCAACACTATATTGGAATAAAATCAAGGTTCCAATTAGAAAGTAATTCGGGTAAAACAGAAAAAAAACTTAAAGTGTTGCTTTTTAATGGCCCCATTGAATTCCAAGGCATATTGCTTAATGCATTTAAAGCAGAATTAAATCAATTCGATGTAATCATTGGTGCCGACGCTAAACTTATAAATGATTCACGTTGCATTCGCTCATGGAGTGAAGCCGATCAATCCTTAAGTAAAGCTGCCGTTATATATAGTTTTTGCGGTTACACCACCTTGATGGATGTTATTTGTTTAGGATGCGAATGGCGATGTATTCCAACCCCGGGCCAATGGGAGCAACTTTATTTGCATAAAAAAACCCTGACATAAGCCAGGGTTTTGAAGTATCCAAATATATAATTAGTTAACAGCTGCGCTAAACGAAGCATCACTCATGAATTTTATAAACTCACGATCTTTAGATGCTTTCTCTTTATATTTTTTGTCTTTAGAAATCGCAGATTTCAAGTTACTTACTACTGCATCAACACCTGCATTCGAACGTGCTGCAATGATTGCTTTTAAATAATAGCCATCAGCAGAGTCTTTATCTTTACTGGAAGAAAGCGTTTTGCTGGCGTCATCCAAATTTCCATTTAACAGTTGCGCAAGTGCTTTGTTAAAAGAAGCTTCTGATCCACAAGCAGTTGCAGCTGTAGAATATTTACCTTCTAAAATCATAATCACTGCATTGTTATAAGAAACCTCTGCACTTTTATCTTTTACTTGAGAAAGCATTTTCTTAGCGGTAGCACGATCTCCTTGAGACATAGCTACTCCAGCCAAATTGTTCTTTGTTTTTGAATTGTCTTTAACATTTAGTGCTTTTTCTAGATTCGTTTTTGCTTTCGATACGTTTCCTTGCATATAAGCAACTGCTCCTGCATTATTTAATGCACGTACATCCGAAGGATAAGCTAGGGCAGCAGCATCATATATTTTACCTTGAGTTGCTAAATCTTTTACTAAGGTAGACGCTGTAAAAATCAACTCATCAGCAGACATTTCTGCAGGAGAAGCATCAGCTTTAGCACGAAGTTCATCGTCAGAAAGACCTTGCTCTGTGTAGTTAACTACAATCACAGCACGACGAATTTTAGGAAAAACTTCTTTTTCAAGTTGTGTAAATCCTTTACCAAGTGCAACAAGATCTTTTTCACGTTGTTTTGGATCCGCTGACATGGTTAAAACACGAAGAAATAAATCCTTATCGTTTTGTGGAATACCTGCTGTTCGTTCCAATTCAACCTTAAATCCTTCAAAATCTTCACCTAAAGCAGCAGTTACGTAATTCGTAGTGTCTGCATACATGGTTAACTTACTTTTTTTCATGAGGTTCATGAACGCAGTACGTGTTGCTTTTGAACGTGCACCGGATAGATTATTATTAAATGTTTCCTCACCGTCAGGAGAAGCATACCCTTTAACATCTATCGAGTTGATTTTAATTTTAGGATTAGTCTGTGCCGTTTGAATCCATGCTACTAAATCCGTTACATCCTTATCTTTCATTTCCGCAGCACGAACATCTGATTTTCCTTTCAGGTAATTCACTTCAGCAGAAACTGATTTTTCAAAAGATCTTGGAATAGTCGCCGTTTCAGTAAGCATTTTAAAGGTAGGCTGAACCAGTAATGGAGTAATTATCGTTGCATCCGCTAATTTAGTTTCAGGAAGTGCTTCTTTTGTTTTTTCTTTGGTTCCTTTAAATACTTTACCTGTTAGCTTTAAATCTGCCGCCTCCATGGACGAATTGTAAGCAACGGTTTCTGTAAATGTAGCCGTACCTCCTGGTTTGAAGGCAATTGTTTGACCATTTCCTGTAACTTTCTCACCTTGAATTTTCCACGTAGTAAGTTTGATATCTCCCAACATTGGTGTGATTTCTGCGCTTACTTTTTTCTTTATTCCTTTAGGTGGAATATTTACGGTAACCGTAATTGCAACACTATCACCGTGTAATTCTAATGGATTTGGCGTTGTAGAATAGGACAACTCCTTTAATTGATCGCAACTTGTTACGCTTAATGCAGCAAATCCAAGGAATAGAACGTTGTAAAAATTAAATTTCATAGTTTATTTGATTTATGCAGGTCAAATTTAAGTAAATAATTAAATAAATCAAATATTTAGTGATTCAACTAATTCGAGTAGCGGCCAATACACAAACGAACGCTTATTCCATTCGGGGTGAGGCAAGGTTAATTCGGTGCTGTGAAAGGAAATCTGATTATAAAAAATCAAGTCGATATCAATAATACGATCCTCATAGGTGTGATTAATTGATTTTTTGGTGCGACCGAACTCCTGTTCGATAAATTTTAAGCGCTCAAGCAACATGAGTGGATCAAGCGTTGTAGTTACTTTCACACAAACATTACAAAAATGGTTTTCAGAATCAAAACCCATGGGTTCGGAATAAAAAAAAGAAGAACTTCTTATGGGGTTGATGCCGTGCAAGCTCATAGATTCAATGGCCCGCGTAATTTGGGACTCCCTGTCGCCTAAATTAGAACCCAAGGACAAAAAAGCAACGTTTACTGCTTCCATTGAAAACTCTGCATCATTCGATCCAGGTCTACTTTGAGATAATCCAAGGTAGGACGAAGGCTATCATAATTAGGGCGACAGTTCAATAGGATCTCCCCTCGTACAAACCGCGAAGTAGAATCCGTTAAATAAAATTGATAATTCGTAGCAACGTTGCCTTTAAGGGTGAAAAAAGTGCCGAACACTCGTTTTTCGTGATCGATTAATTGATCAAAATCGATTCGATCCGCTTTTATTTTATGCTCATCCACTAAATCATTTGCCGCATTGATTAACCTAATTAGGGAATCCTTTGAATTGAAGCATTTCTGATAAACTAGCAAGGTTCCATTAATTGGACCCAAATCAAATTCTTGGAATCCGTATCGTTTATCGCCCACATTTTGTCGCAACCCATATAAATTTGAAATATCGAATTGATAATCAAACATTGGGTTTTTTACTTCGAATTTTGAATACTGATGTTCAGGGAAATCGGTTCGTAAATAACACAAGGGTTTGGGCACGGGTTTTTTATCGTTACAAGAAACGAACAAAAAAGCCCAAGCAACAAAGAATAAGATTAAAGCACCTGAACTTTTACCCATTTAATTCTGCGTTTATCGGATGAAATTACTGAAAGTTTATAATTCCCTTTGGTAATTGATTCTTTGTTTTTAAGGATTCTACCGGACTGTTCCATAATAAATCCACCTATAGTTTCTGAATCCCCCTTATCCTGTTCAAATTCCTCTCCTTCAATTTCTAAAATCTTGTAAAAATCCTTCAACGAGGTCCGTCCTTCAAATGCAAAAGAGCCATCGTCCATCTTTTTGTAATCTACTTGGTCGTCATCAAATTCATCGGTAATATCGCCAACAATTTCTTCCAAAATATCCTCAAGGGTAACAATACCGCTTGCTCCTCCATACTCATCAACCACTACAGCTAAATGCATTTTCATGCCGCGGAACTCTTGCAAAAGATCATCTATTTTCTTGTTTTCAGGGATAAAAAATGGTTTACGAATAAGATTCAACCAAGGGAACTCATCGGTTTCTTTCAAATGTGGCAACAAATCTTTAATGTATAAAATCCCTATCACATTATCTGCACTCTCCTTATGAATAGGAATGCGGGAATAACCAAATTCCAAGACAAATTCGATTACCTTAGAAAAGGGTATATTGTTTGGAATCGAAGACATTTCAATCCGAGGCGTCATAATTTGAACAGCCTCTGTTTTTCCAAACTTAACAATCCCTTCTAAGAGTTTTTGTTCATCTCCCGAGGAATTCTCATCGCTAGTTATGGCAATCGCCTGCTCCAATTCAGCGGATGAAATCCGAACATTTTTACCTCCGATTCTTCCAATGAAACTTGTTCCGTTCACTAAGAGCGCTTTTAACCAGGAAATTGGCGGTGTTTTTCGAATTACATCGATTGGTAGCGCCATAAATCGGGTAACTTTGGACGCGTTGTTGGCTCCGTATATCTTAGGAATCACCTCTCCGGTAATCAAAATCAACAAAGTAATTCCAAAAATTTCAACCAATAATTTCGATACTTCACTGTAGCCTTCCATCATCTTATTCAAAATGAGGGTAGACAAGATTACAATGCCGACATTCACAAAATTTATAGAAATCAGAAGCAATGCAATGAGTTCCCTAGGCTTGGATAAGAGGTCAATGATGATGTTTGAAATTCGAGAGTTCTCAGATTTCAAGCGATCTTTTTCCTCTGGGTTAAGTGAAAAAAATGCAGATTCAGAGCTCGTAGTTATAGCTGCCAAAATGAGCAAAAACACAATAATTGAGGTGTAAATAGTTTCCGTATTTGTCCACGATACTTGGGCCAACAACGGCCTTATGGGGGAAGGGTCAGGCATACTACAAATTAAAATGGAGTTTCATCTTCGGGTTTTGCAATAAATCCAGCAGCATCTGAAGGCGGAGTTGAAATCGGATTGCTTGGGTACGGATTATTTGTCTTCGGCTCATTATCGGGCCTAGATAAAATCGTCATCTCCTCCCCAACTACTTCGGTAACATATCTGGTATTTCCCTCTCTATCTTGATAAGAACGTTTTTTCAACTTACCTTCAACATATATTTTGGTTCCTTTGTGTAGATATTTCTCGGCTACTTCCGCTAACCCTCTCCACAGAACGATATCATGCCAATCGGTATTTTCTTTTTTTTCACCCGTCTGACGATCGGTGTAAGATTCAGATGTAGCAATAGGAAAAGAAGCTAAAACACCACCATTTTCAAAGTGACGTATCTCAGGGTCTTTACCTAAATTCCCTATCAAAATAACCTTATTTACAGTGCCGCTCATTGCTGCTATTTTTGTCTAAATTACTATTTTTTTCCTTTGAACGAACGCTTCGCTTTGGATGATGGTTGGTTTTCTGCGATACTTAGGCATTCTTCCAAGGTTAGGGTGCTGGGCTCTGTTCCTTTGGGTAATTTATAATTTTCCTTTCCGATTTTCAAATAAGGACCATATTTCCCATTTAGCACTAAAACATCCGGTCGTTCTTCGAACGATGCGAGCGTTTTATTGGCTTCGCTTGTTTTTTTCTCTTGGATCAACTCAAGTGCGCGTTCAAATGTCAACTCCATTAAATCTTCGTCTTTTGGAATTGATACAAACAATTTACCCAATTGAACATAGGGGCCAAATCTTCCCGTATTCACCTTCACTACCTCACCGTCTAATTCACCAACAATTCGAGGTAATTTAAATAATTCCAACGCCTCTTCAAGCGAAACCGTAGCGATGGACTGACTTTTCATCAACGAAGCGAAGGCTGGTTTTTCTCCATCCACTTGCTCATCCCCAATTTGAATCATCGCTCCAAATTTACCCATCCGTGCAATAACTTTTCGTCCAGATTTGGGATCTAGTCCCAATTCTCGTTCCCCGGTAACGCGAGCAGAGGTTTCCATGGTTTCCTCAACAGTTGCATGAAATGGCGCATAAAAAAGTTTTAACATTTCATTCCACTTCACTTTACCTTGGGCAATTTCATCGAAGGCCTCTTCTACGCGAGCTGTAAACTGATAGTCCATTATTTTAGCGAACTGTTGCTCAAGAAAACTTGTGACAAGTACACCTATATCTGTTGGTACCAATCTATTTTTGTCGGCTCCGACAGTTTCTGATTTTTCAAACTTCGAAAGGTCATTTCCTTTTAACTTAAACTGGACATACGGGCGTTGAATTCCATCGCTCTCGTTCTTAGCAACATATCCGCGTTTTTGAATGGTTGAGATCGTTGGCGCATAGGTTGATGGTCGTCCAATTCCGAGCTCTTCCATTTTCTTAACAAGGCTTGCTTCAGAATACCTTGAAGGACTTCGTGTGAAGCGTTGTGTTGATAACACATCTAGTACTTCAATGCGTTCACCTTTTTCTACTTTGGGTAAAATACCTTCCTCCTCTTCTTCCTCTTCTAAATTAGTTGCCGCATAAACCTTCAAAAATCCATCAAATACTACAACCTCTCCCTTGGCAGTAAAAACTAAGTCATTTGGTGCACCCGATAACTTAACCGTAGTTTTTTCAAGTTTCGCATGAGCCATTTGACTTGCCAAGGTTCGTTTTCGGATGAGTTCATACAGTTTTTGTTCATCTCGATTATCCGAAACTTGTGTAGCCGCAAAATTTGATGGCCTAATCGCTTCGTGCGCTTCTTGTGCAGATGCGGACTTTGTTGCATACTTTGAAGGATTCGAATAAGGCGCCCCAAAGGTTGAAACAATCTCATCTGCGGCCCCTTTTAGCGCGGTTTCGGATAAATTTGTAGAGTCAGTTCTCATATAAGTAATGTGTCCTGCTTCATACAACTTTTGAGCTACAGACATGGTTCTAGAAACCGAGAAACCTAACTTAACCGAAGCCTCTTGTTGTAAGGTAGAGGTCGTAAACGGAGCCGAAGGCGTTCTTTTCGTTGGTTTTGTTTCAATGGAATCAACGCTAAGGTCTCTTCCTTTCATTGCATTTAAAAACTCCTCTACCGCTGTAGCGTCTTTGAAATTATGATCTAATTCTGCGCTGAGCGAACCGTTTTTTGACTTCAAGTTTGCTACTGTCTTAAAAAATGAATCGGCAAGAAACGACTGAATTTCTGCTTCACGCTCAGTAATAAGTCGTACAGCAACCGACTGCACTCTTCCGGCAGATAAGCTTGGACGTACTTTTCTCCATAATACAGGCGACAACTCAAATCCGACAATGCGATCTAAAATTCTTCGAGCTTGTTGCGCATCTACCAGGTCTTGATCTATTTTCCTGGGATTTGCAATGGCTTTTTGAACTGCGGTTTTGGTAATTTCATTGAATGTGATGCGATGCGTATTTTCATGTTTTAACCCTAAGGTTTCAAATAAATGCCATGAAATCGCCTCTCCTTCGCGGTCCTCATCCGTTGCTAGCCATATATAATCTGCATTTTTTGCTAATTTCTTCAGCTCAGCCACCAAGGGCTTCTTATCAACGGATACTTCATAGTTGGGTATGAATTCGTTGTCAATTTCAACCGATAAGCCTTTCTTAGCTAAATCTCTGATGTGACCAAAACTAGATTTTACCGTGTAATCTGCTCCTAAATATCCTTCAATGGTTTTGGCTTTTGCAGGCGACTCAACGATGACTAAGTTTTTTGACATAGGGTTCAATATTTGCGACAAATTTATAACTAAAACCATGCAATACACGGATTGTTTTTTTTAATTATTTCTGCCACTATATATTTAACCTATGGTTAAGGGGCAAGATATTTTTTTATTAAAACATCTGAAATTATAAAACATGACATTTTGACACTGTGCTATATTGTGGTAAATTTGTACCATGCAGCATGATAAAACATCCAATGAACCCCTAACAGAGGACCGTCAAGGAGAGGTATTGTTACGAGATACCATTGACCCGAATAACAGTCAAAAGAAATTGTACTTAGAAAGCTACGGCTGTCAGATGAATTTCTCTGATAGCGAAGTTGTTGCTTCAATCCTAGCACAAGATGGTTATGCAACCACGCGAAATATTGCGGAGGCAGACTTAGTACTGATAAACACCTGCTCTATTCGTGATAATGCAGAACAACGCGTAAGAAATAGACTGACAGAGTTCCAACATCACAAACAGCAAAATCCAGAATTAGTCGTTGGAATATTAGGATGCATGGCTGAGCGCCTCAAAAAAAACTTACTTGAAGAAGAAAAATTAGTAGATATTGTTGCCGGGCCTGACGCATACCGTGACTTACCGAACCTAATTTCGGAGGTTGGAACTGGACAAAAAGCTGTAAATGTGCTACTCTCACGGGAGGAAACCTATGCCGATATTTCCCCTGTTCGATTAGATCAAGGAGGGATTTCTGCCTTCGTAACAATTATGAGGGGCTGTGATAACATGTGCTCATTTTGTGTAGTTCCTTTTACCCGTGGCAGAGAAAGATCAAGAGACCCGAAATCGATTGTAGCGGAATGCCATGATTTGTTCAATAAAGGATACCGTGAAGTAACCTTACTGGGGCAAAATGTTGATAGTTATCGTTGGAACTTAAGTTCGAAAGGAGAACTAAAAAACCCAACGGAGGAAGCTATGAATTTTGCGCAACTTCTGCAAGCGGTTGCCAATGTTTCGCCCTTACTTAGGGTTAGATTTAGTACGTCCCATCCGAAGGATATGACAGATGACGTTTTAGAGGTTATTGCTTCAAACCATAACGTCTGCAATTATATTCATTTACCGGTGCAGTCTGGTAATACAGAAGTATTGTACCGAATGAATCGTGGCTATACAAGGGAATGGTATTTAGAGCGCATAGAGGCCATTCACCGAATTATACCAAACTGTGCGATTTCGACAGATATTATTACCGGGTTTTGCGGCGAAACGGATGCAGAACATCGCGATACAGTATCCTTAATGGAAAAGGTTCAATTTGACTATGCATATATGTTTAAGTATTCAGAACGTCCCAAAACATTAGCAGAACGCAAATTTGAAGATGATGTGCCTGAAGAAATAAAAGGTAAACGGCTTACTGAAATTATTGAATTGCAAACTGCGCATAGCCTTGCCGCGAATGAACGACAAGTTGGATCGATTCAAGAAGTACTTGTTGAGGGTCCTTCCAAGCGGTCTGAATTACAATTTTGCGGAAGGAATTCAAGAAACTCCATGGTTGTATTTGATCGTAAACAAGCGGAAAAAGGCAGTTATGTGCAGGTAAAAATTACAGGATGTACTTCAGCGACCTTGTTTGGAGAACTGATCGATTAAGCAACTTACAATGAATCTACAACAAATAAAACAACGGTTTGGAATTGTTGGAAATGCGTCTCCATTAAATCGGGCGTTGGAAGTTGCTGCTCAAGTTGCGCCTACAGACCTATCCGTTTTAGTTACTGGAGAAAGCGGAACGGGTAAAGAGATTATTCCTCAGGTAATCCATCAACTGAGTGCGCGTAAGCACAAGGAATATATTGCGGTTAATTGCGGCGCTATTCCAGAAGGAACAATTGATTCTGAATTATTTGGCCATGAAAAAGGATCCTTTACGGGAGCTGCTGGAAGCAGACAGGGATATTTTGAAGTGGCTAACGGAGGAACAATATTTTTGGATGAGGTAGCTGAATTACCTATGCAAACTCAAGTCCGTTTGTTGCGCGTACTTGAAACAGGTGAATTCCTTCGGGTTGGTGCTTCTAAATCGCTTAAAACAAATGTGCGTGTAGTTGCAGCAACGAATGAAAACATGCAGCGTGCCATTGCGAAAGGTAAATTTCGAGAAGATTTATTTTATCGCTTGAGTGCCATTCCAATTCAACTGCCTGCCCTGCGTGAACGCGGTGAAGATATACATCTATTGTTTAGAAAGTTTGCCAGTGATTTCGCTGACCGATATCGAATGCCCGGAATTCGATTAACACCCGATGCAATAACCCTGTTAACTGAATATCCATGGCCTGGAAATATTCGACAACTTAAAAATACCGTAGAGCAAATAAGCATTATTGAAACAGAACGGAACATCGATTCCTTATTGCTTAGAACCTATTTACCGATCATTCAGGAAAACAGTCCAGCACTTGTTGGTGATGCGAGTCAAGAGGCAATATCTGAACGCGAACTGATGTATAAGTTCTTATTTGAGATGAAAAAAGATCTCACTGAATTAAAAAAATTAGTTGTGGAGTTGCTCAGCCAATCCGGGAACTTTAAAATTTCGGCGGACCAGCATGCAGTCATTGATAAGTTATATCAAGATTTCGGAGCAACAATACCTGCCACCAAAGGACTTATATCACCAATCATAGACCCTGCAGAAGACGAATTCATAGATAATGATACCTCATTTGTTGCACATGAAGAGTTCATTGAATCACTTTCACTTGAAGAGCGTGAAAAAGAACTTATCATTAAAGCCTTAGAAAAGCATCGCGGAAAACGAAAGTATGCAGCCAAAGAATTAGGAATATCCGAACGAACCCTTTATCGAAAGATAAAAGAATATAATTTAGCTGAATGAAAACCATCCTTCTTTCCTTGGTAATTCTTGGGTTATCCAGTTGTTGGCCGAGTAAAATCGGATTCAAGGACACTGGAGGCATGCCTGAAGAATGGAAATATTTTCATTTGCAGACGCTACAAAACAATGCTGCAACCTGTCCATTAAGTTATTCTGCCGGACTAACTGAGGCAATAAAAGACGGCATTCAAAACAATACCAGACTGGGTTTAGCGACAAAAACTGGAGATGCTCAAGTACAAATATCTGGTGAAATAACTAGTTATAATGTGAATCCAATTGCCATTCAAAATGGCGATAATGCGGCAAAAAACAGGTTGACTGTAAGTGTACAGTTCACTATTTTCACAACCACTCCGAAAGAAGAAGAAATTAAACTCAACGTTACCCGCTTTGCAGATTTTGATGCCTCGAGTAACTTATCAAGTGTCGAGACGCAACTCCTGAATACAATCAATGAGCAGATAATTCAGGATGTAATTAATAAGATAATGAGCAATTGGTGAGTTGGAACAAAACACATATCAACACCCTCTGTCTTAACCCAGCAACAATTACCTCTGCTGATTTAACGCAATTAGAGCAACTTTGCGAGGAGTTTCCCTATGCAGGAATTTTCTCCCTCACCTATTTAGAGGGCATGTATCAGTGTGAAGACATCAGGCTTAGCCAGGGACTTCCAAAGCACGCCTTTCGAATAAACAATCGAGAAAAATTGTTTACTATGATGCATGCTTCAAAAAGGGAGGATGAAGCTGCGTTGAAAACCATAGAACCTGCCGAAGTTACTGAAGTTAAAGAGGAAGAAGTACCCTTAGTAGAAAATTTACCGGATACACCCCCCGTTAAAGAATACGATGCAATTGAAGCATTAATTGAAGGTAGTGCTGCATCTGCACGATTCATGCATGAATTTGAACAACATGAACCAACAGACGAAGCGTTCGAGGATGTACAAATACCTGAAAATTCCAAACCAACCGATGAACCTAAGTCATTCACTTCTTGGTTGTCTGGTTCAGAACTCACCACTTCACCTAGGCCACAAATAAAACCAAAAACAATAATTCCTATTGAACGTGAAAATATAGCATTTTATTCACCTGCCAAAAAAGCAAAGGAAAGTTTAGATGCGGATAACGTTCCAATCAGTGAAACTTTGGCAAAAATCTTCATTATTCAAGGAAATCATTCAAAAGCCATTGCCATTTATGAACAATTAATTTTGGCTTTTCCCGAAAAAAAGAGTTACTTTGCAAGCCAAATTAAACAATTAGCTAAAAGTCATTAACATGATTACGACCATTTTTTCAATTATTATTACCCTTGCAGCGTTACTGCTGATTTTTGTTGTATTCATTCAGAATCCAAAAGGAGGCGGTTTAAGCAGTGATTTCGGAAGTGCAACGCAACTTGGTGGTGTAAAACAAACCTCAGAATTTATAGACAAATTAACGTGGGGTCTTGCGGCAACGATTGTACTTAGCTGTATTGTTATGACCATGCAACAACCAAAACCTCAACCAATCAAACAACCTACACAACAAACGCAACCAAAATCTGGTAACGGAAATCAATCCGCTCCACAAGGCCAACAAGGGCAATCGGGGAATAACCAGTAAACAACACATAGACAAATTTCGAATGTCAGTATGTCAGCACATACTGACATTTTTTTTTGTTCAGGGAAATTTTGTCTCACTTGCATGCAATGGTATGAAATTCGAGAAGTGGATATACAATTAAAAACTATAATTTATGTCAGTTAACTTTAAACCATTGGCGGATCGAGTTCTGGTAGAGCCGGCGCCAGCAGAGCAAAAAACAGCGAGTGGGATTATCATTCCTGATAACGCAAAAGAAAAACCACTAAAAGGCAAAATCGTTGCTATCGGTGAAGGAAAGAAGGATGAACCAATGACCCTTCGCGTTGGTGATGAGGTATTGTTCGGTCAATATTCAGGCACAGAAATAAAAATAAACGGGAGTGCGTATTTGATTATGCGTGAATCCGATATCTATGGCGTATTTTAAGTTAAAAATCTGATAAACCTTATTAAAAATAAATAAAATGGCAAAGGATATATTATTTGATCTTGAAGCAAGAGAAAAATTAAAAGCAGGCGTAGATGCATTAGCAAATGCAGTAAAAGTTACGCTAGGTCCAAAAGGACGAAATGTAGTTATTGGTAAGAAGTTTGGTGCGCCGCACATTACCAAGGACGGGGTTACCGTAGCTAAGGAAATTGAGTTGAAAGATCCAATGGAAAATTTAGGTGCGCAAATGGTAAAAGAAGTGGCCTCTAAAACAGCGGATATCGCTGGAGATGGAACTACAACTGCAACCGTATTGGCACAAGCAATCATAACAGCAGGACTTAAGAATGTAGCCGCAGGAGCGAATCCAATGGATTTAAAAAGAGGCATCGATAAAGCGGTAGCCGAAGTGGTTAAAAACCTAAAAAAGCTTTCCAAAGAAGTTGGAAAAGATGCTTCAAAAATCGAGCAAATTGCTACTATTTCTGCGAACAATGATGAGACAATAGGTAAACTAATTTCTCAAGCAATGAAGGTGGTTGGTAACGACGGTGTAATTACCGTGGAAGAAGCTAAAGGTACAGAAACCGAAGTTAAAACGGTAGAAGGTATGCAATTCGATCGCGGTTATTTATCTCCTTACTTTGTTACGAATACAGAGAAAATGATCACTGAAATGGAGAATCCATTAATTCTGATCACTGAGAAGAAAATTTCAAGTATGAAAGAACTTCTTCCAATTCTTGAGCCAGTGGTTCAAGCTGGAAAAGGCTTGTTAATTATTGCTGAAGACGTTGATGGGGAAGCATTGGGCACCTTAGTGGTTAACCGATTGAGAGGTTCATTAAAAGTTGCTGCTGTTAAAGCTCCAGGTTTTGGTGACCGAAGAAAAGCTATGCTAGAAGATATCGCCATTCTAACAGGAGGACAAGTTATTTCTGAAGAACGCGGAATGACCTTGGAAAATGTATCAATGGATATGCTTGGTCAAGCACAAAAGATTGATATTGACAAGGACAATACAACCATAGTGAATGGAAAAGGTAAAAAAGACGATATCAAAGCGCGTGTAAATCAAATTCGTGCGCAGATTGAAACGACAACATCTGATTACGATCGCGAAAAATTACAAGAACGTTTGGCAAAACTTGCCGGTGGTGTAGCCGTTCTTTATGTAGGCGCACCTACTGAAGTTGAAATGAAAGAGAAGAAAGACCGTGTTGACGATGCCTTGGCAGCTACACGTGCAGCAGTTGAAGAGGGTATCGTACCCGGAGGAGGCGTTGCATTAATTCGCGCAATTGAAACCTTAGACAAATTAAAAGGAGCGAATGATGACGAAACTACAGGAATTGCGATCGTGAAACGAGCGGCAGAAGAGCCTTTGCGTCAAATCATTGCAAATTCAGGGGCTGAAGGAGCGATTATCGTTCAAAAGGTTCGTGAAGGAAAAGATGATTTTGGATACAATGCAAGAACAGACAAATTCGAAAAGCTTTATGCAGCCGGTGTTATCGACCCTACTAAAGTGACTCGAATAGCCGTTGAAAATGCCGCATCCATTGCATCAATGCTTCTTACCACAGAATGTGTTATAGCAGACCAACCTGAAGAGGCAAATCCTGCAGCAGCCATGGGTGGTATGGGTGGAGGAATGCCCGGAATGATGTAGGTTCGACAAGCTCACCTACCTTTCGACAAGCTCACCTACCTTTCGACAAGCTCACCTACCTTTCGACAAGCTCACCTACCTTTCGACAAGCTCACCTACCTTTCGACAAGCTCACCTACCTAAGCGAAAAGCTTACATAACTTTTTGAATAGGCGGGTTTGTTTGAACGAACATAGTGCTAACTTGGAACATAAAGAGTCCCGTTCGCGGGACTCTTCCTCGTTTCTTGCTTCCCGGAATACGGATAGTAAGAGACGTCTATATAGAGTCCCGCTTGCGGGACTTTCTATTTAATGATGGTTTTTAGAATTGGCCCAATTCGGGCTGCCCAATCTCGCTCAGAATGTCCTGAATTTGTTATCACTTTTATTGATACCCTATTTTTCTTTGCATAGGAATTTAGGGCGGATTCAAATGCCGGGAAATAGCCAGCATAGGAAGCATCAAGGGATTGGTCACCCCGATCAATGTAGATAGATTTACCATTCACGGCAACTGAATTTTTCACAATAAATTCATTGAATGCTGCCGCTAATGGCTCTTTTAACCGGTCACCGAATTTCCAATAATTGATAAGTGGAAGATGAATTGAAAGACACGCAACATGTGAAAGTTCATTAGGATGGGTTAACAAAAAAGCTAAGGACACAATACCCCCCATACTTGATCCAACCATGGCTCGATGCGCTCCACCAGGGTGTACATTCCAATGAGTTTCAATTAACGGGAATACTTCGTTAATTAAGGCATCAGCATAGGAATCAAACCGTGGCAACCCATTCCACAAGGAATCACGCAAGGTCAGTTGAACACTTACCGGGAGGGCTGAATAAATTGGTGAAGGAAAAAACTCGGCGTAACGATGGTTCGGGTCGTTATCAATTCCAACCAAAACACAGCGTTTCTTTGAAAGGTACTCCGATGCTGATTCGGCAAGATTCCAAGACTGATGGTTCCAGGTGTTGGATGAATCAAATAACATTTGACCATCATGAAAATATACTACATTATATTTTTTTTTTGACGTCGTATACGTCTCGGGAATCCAAACGCGGACTACCCTTCCCGAGAGATACCCCTTGGTTAGCACCGACTCGTATAACTTCCCTTCAGAGGGTTGGTTAGTGGCAGGCTTCCATACGAATGGATTTACTTGGCTATACATCAAAGCAGAAAGCAAAAAGCAGGGAATCAATACGCTAAATTTCATAGTACAAATATTATAAAAGGATGGCAATAACCAAGGCATTGCGTATTTTTGTACCAAATAAAATCCCATGGAACGAATTATAAAAATAGTATTTTCAATGCGGCTTGTATCGCTTGGTTTATTTGTGTTCCTAGCAGCCATTGGAATTGCAACATTCATCGAATCGATGCATGGTGTGCAAGCGGCGAAAATACTAATTTACAATGCGCTTTGGTTCACTACCCTTCTCGTCTATCTTTCAATTGCAATGATTGTAAATATCATTAATTACAGGATGTGGCAACGTGAAAAAATTGCCCTGCTAAGTTTTCATGTCGCTTTTCTTATTATTATGGTTGGCGCAGCAATTACCCGCTATACAGGGTATGAAGGATTAGCCGTTATCCGAGAAGGAACCGCTGTTGATTATATCTATACCTCAGACCCCAAACTTTTAGTTTCTATCAGCGACCCTAAAGAACCCAAAGTACTTGCTTATCCTGCGTGGATGTCGGATTGGAGCATGGTAAACAACTCCTTTCATTATGAAATTGAACACGGCTCGAAATCCTTGCGAATTGCCTATAAATCGTTTATTTCAAATGCAATAGATACCATTGAATTTGACAAGTCCATACCAGATGCTGTGTTAGATGTCGTGGTTGGTCAAATGAAATCGAATTACTTGGAACTAGGAGACAAACTAATGGCAGGAACCATGCCCTTATCTTTTGGCACGCCATCAGCGGATGGAATCACGCTAAAAATGATTGGGGAAAAAGCCATGTTAAAAACAGCAGTGGAATTACGCATGTTGCCCATGACGATGATGATGGAAGCGAGAAAAACAGGGGCACCTATTCCCGATTCCGCCTATAAAAACATCCCTAAAAACACTTGGGTAGAGGCCAATGTAAAAACGCTATATCAATCCGGAAGTAATCAATTTGTTCTTAAAAACGTATTTTATCATGCCCGAAAAGCTCGGCTAAAAGCGAAAGTAAAAAATCAAGGTTCAGATTATCTGACGGTTGATGTTTCTTCTGGTAAGGACAAAAAAACGGTAGTGCTTAGGGGCGGACTCAATAATATACCAGATCCAGAGTATTTTGAAATCAATGGGATTCTGGTACAGCTTGAATATGGCTCTGTTAGACGTCCCCTCCCATTTAGTGTTCTTTGTAAAGATTTTAAATTATTGAAATATCCAGGTTCTGAATCTCCTTCTTCCTTTGAAAGCTTTTTGCAGATCATTGATCAACGAAATAATTATAAAAGTGACCGTCATGTGTTCATGAATCACGTTACAGACTATGATGGATATCGATTTTTTCAGTCCTCCTATGAGTTAGATAATCCAGCGACACCAGAAAACGAAGAAGCGACAAGACTTAGCGTTAACCACGATGCATGGGGGACAAACATTACCTATTTAGGCTATCTTCTAATGGCTGTTGGGATGATCCTATCATTGTTCGCACCAAAAGGTAGGTTCAAGGCCTTAAGCGACCAGTTAGGAAAACTCAAAAAACAATCGCTAACGGCCATGTTATTGTTAATTGGCTTATCCGTTCAAGCCCAACATGGAAATGAACCCGACTATTCGAAAATCTATCGCGTAATCGATGAAAAACATTCGGAAAAACTAGCTACCCTGCTTGTTCAGGATGAAGGCGGTCGGATTATTCCTATGCATACCTTGTGCGACCAACTTCTTCGAAAAATACATGGGGAACCGACTTTTGATTCTTACAATGCCGTACAAACTATACTTAGTTTGCACATGTATGGGAAGTATTGGATGAAAAAACCAATGATCTTGGTGCCAACTGCGGTAAGAGAACGGCTACACCTAAAAAAATACTGTGCTTTCAATGACCTCATCGAAGCGGATGGACGGTATAAATTCCAATCCGAATATGCGGCAGCACATGGAAAAGCAGAAAAATTCCAAGATGAATTCGAGAAAAAACTCATTAAACTCACAGAACGTTTTGAGGTGTTCCAAGGAATAATTAGCTGGCAGTATATGCGGATTATTCCAAAAAAGAATGATGCTAATAACAAGTGGTTTGTTCCCATGAGTATGGAAATCATGGGGGAAGATTCGATTAGTTCGATCGTAACCTTAAAATATCTTGCCGCTTTAGACCAGGCGACCCAAGATCAGAATTATTCTAACGCCCTCTTTTTATTAGGGAAAATGGATCAAATCCAACGAACAGTTGGTAAATCCGTGGTTCCGTCGCCGAGTAAAGTCGCCTTTGAAATCCGGTATAATAAACTGCAAATTTTCAAATCAGTCTATCGAAGCTATTTGCTTATCGGCTTAATCCTCCTCATTGTGTTCATTGCCTCCATTTTTGGATCGCCTTCTGATAAACGAAAAAAGGTACTACGAATCACTCGGAATATATTTTTAGGATTAGGAGCCCTAATATTCATATATCACGGCACCGGACTAGGCTTCCGATGGTTTATTTCAGGACATGCTCCTTGGAGCAATGGCTATGAAGCCATTGTATTTATTGCATGGGTGACGGTAATAGCCGGTTGGGCATTCTTGAAAAAAATAGAGGTTGTTATGCCAATGGCGTTGATTTTATCAGCCATGATGCTTTTCGTTTCGGAACTAAATCTATTAGATCCAGAAATAACACCGCTAGTACCGGTATTGAAATCCTATTGGTTAATGATCCACGTGGCAATAATTACAGGCAGTTATGGGTTCTTGGGCTTGTCATTCGTACTCGGATTACTCAACTTGAGTTTTTATTTGTTTCAAACCAAGACTAATTCACACAACATACAAAATCAAATAGGTCAAATTACTGCAGTGAGTGAAATGACAATGACGATTGGTGTATTCATGTTAACCATAGGCACATTCCTTGGTGGGATTTGGGCTAATGAAAGTTGGGGTCGATATTGGGGTTGGGATCCGAAGGAAACCTGGGCCTTAGTTTCCATCCTTGTTTATGCCATTATTTTACATTTCCGCTTTATCCCGGGATTAAAGAGCGCGTTTGCCTTTAACTTAGCCTCGTTCTGGGGGTATTCGGCGATACTTTTTACGTATTTCGGTGTGAATTTCATGTTGGTAGGATTGCATTCCTATGCCCAAGGTGATGGCTTAGGAAAATTTCCTACCTGGTTAATTTGGACCATCGTTTTCTTCATTGTAATGAGCGTGTTTTCATGGTTGCGCAATAAGCAAATACATTCCAATACGCAGCAATAGAGTCAATGAATTCGTTTAGTCCCGATCAAATTTTATTTGAAGACAATCATTTAATTGCTATAAACAAACGCGCAGGGCAATTGGTGCAAGGGGATAAAACAGGAGATGCTTGTCTTGCGGATGAAATCAAAGCATTTTTAAAAGTAAAATACAACAAGCCGGGCAATGTGTTTTGCGGAGTAATTCATCGCTTGGATCGTCCAACCAGTGGCGTTGTGATTTTTGCAAAAACAAGTAAGGCACTTGAGCGCATGAATGCTCAATTTAGAGAAAAACTTACAGATAAATCATACGTTGCACTGGTTCATGGTAAATTACCGAATAGGGATTCTCTAGTGCATGAATTGAGAAAGAACGAACAAAAAAATAAAAGTTTTGTCGTTGATTCTGGAAAAGGGAAAGAAGCAAGATTAAGTTATAACCCAATTAAAGTATTTGATTCCTATACGCTGATCGAGGTAAATCTTGAAACGGGTAGACATCATCAAATTCGCTGTCAACTGGCACATATTGGTCACCCGCTCCGTGGTGATTTAAAATACGGAGCCAAGCGCTCCAATGAGGACGGTTCCATTTGTTTACATTCAGCAAAGCTATTATTCACCCATCCAATAACCAAAGAGTCGATGTGTATAGCAGCCGAATTACCGAAAACAAGCGCTTGGATTCAGTAAAACAAAAAAGGCTCCCGAAGGAGCCTTTAATAAAAGATTTAAAATCTTAGTTGTTTGTTGGTGCACCGCTGTTATTCACAGGTACTCCTGATTCAGGAGCTGGTCCAACTTCACCTTTAATTCGAATTACTTTCTCTGGTTCATTTACTGCATTCGATGAAATCGTAACGCTTTTGTTGATTGGACCAGAACGCTTAGTATCGTATTTTACTTTAATTGTTCCTTTTGCTCCTGGAGCAATTGGTTCTTTCGGCCATTCTGGAACTGTACAACCACAAGATCCTTTCGCATTTGAAATAATCAAAGGCTCATCTCCTGTATTTGTAAATTCAAAACTACAATTAGGATCACCATCATACTTGATGTTGCCATAATCATGAACTTCTTTGGAGAAAGAAATTTTCGGACCTTTTTCGATGGTCGTTTGTGCGTTTAATGCCGTTGCAGCAAAAACAACGCTAAGAGCAAACAATAATTTTTTCATAGTTTTTGAGTTTTAATTTCTGTATCAAAAGTAATTGACAAGCTGAGAATAATAAAAAAATTAACACATCATTAACAGGCTACTTTTTAAGCGGCTTATTTTTCGGAAGGCTTGCATATTCAAAAATCGAAAGCTCGAGATACTTTAGTCTTCGTCTGATTTCTGTCTTCTTTGCACTTGGGTAATCATTGTCATTTAATAACATGTTATAATATCTATGAATTTCAGCGGTGTCGCGCGGTTCAATAAATACATCTAAGGCCGCTATGTTACTTTCAATGGCCAAGTACTTGTTTTTATACCCTGGGAATTGCTTAAGCAAGGTATCTCCATATGCAATACTTTTACGGTGTGCATTCAATCCAGAATAAACCATTTGTACTTTGAATAAACAATCAGCTGAATATGGGTCTTCCGGATAGTTTCTGTAATATGCGGTTAAGCGATTAATCAACTCTTGCTGACTCAAACTGAGCATGGCCCCTGTGGTTTTTTGGGTAGATAAGGTCGTAATCGAATCCTCCATGGCTTGGATGGATGCCTTTAAAGATTCTCTTGAAACCGGTGCAGTTGTTGTGGTCTCTGAAGTAGAATTTTTACAGGAATACACCCCAAAAAACATTACCGCTAATATAGCTATGGCATTGAATGTTTTCATCGTTTCAATTTATGGAATTTCATTTTATAATCTGTCGTAATTGCACCCTCTGCAATCTGCTTTAATTTCTTTTGAATGAGCTTCTTTTTCAGCGGATTTAAATGGTCTGTAAAAAGAATCCCTTCAATGTGGTCGTATTCATGTTGAATAATTCGTGCGGCATATCCTGAGAATCGCTCCTCATGCAAATTCCATTCTGCGTCATAATAGCTCACAAGCACATCAGACTTACGCGGAACATTTTCTCTAACTTTAGGAATGGAGAGACAGCCCTCTTGGAACGACCATATTTCGCCGGTTTCCTCTTCAATCACCGGATTAATAAAAACCTTTTTGAACGATTCAATGCCCACAGCGCGCGGGTCCGGTTCCTCCCCTTCTTCATCAGCGAATGGAGAACCATCCACAACAAATAAGCGTATATTTAACCCGATTTGAGGAGCGGCTAAACCTACCCCTTTAGCGTGGTACATGGTTTCAAACATGTTTTCTATTAATTGATCCAATGCTGGATAATCTTTAGAAATATCTTCTGAATCCTTTTTAAGTACGGGATCACCGTAGGCAACTATTGGTAAAATCATAACTATCTACAAAGATACATCAGTTCGTATTAAGTACTTCGTTCATTTAAGTAATCTTGCAAAATAATTGCAGCACTTACCTTATCAACGATACCTTTATTCTTTCCATGCTTTTTTTTACCGAGGTGATGGATTGCTTCGGATGCACGCTGAGAAGAATGCCGCTCATCCTGCAAATAAACCGGCAAACCAACGAATTCTTTTTCAAGGGCTGATTTAAACAAAAGCACGTTCTCGGTAATATGCGTGTAATCTCCATTTACCGATAAGGGAAATCCTAACACAATACCGTGAAGTGAATGCTTCGCATTAAAGGATTTAATCCACTCCATAATCTGATCTGACGGTATCATATCCAAGGGGGATGCAATAATCATCGATGAATCCGTGACTGCCACCCCTGTTCTTTTTAAACCAAAATCAACTCCGATTAACATGTTACAAAAATACGCTAATTTGATTTATCCAATTGCCGAGATGTTTATTCTATCTTTGCTGTAAATTTATTTGTATGAGCATAAAATCATCCTTAATTATTTTGTTCTTTTTAAGCGCACTTATTAGCAGTTGCTCTGGCTACAACAAGCGAATTTCACTTGAAGATACCGCTACGCCAGATTCACAAAACGAATCGCTTGCATTTGCTGAGCAAACCTCGTATGATTCGCTTATCAAAGCAATTGATAGCGAAAAGGGTCTTGATAAAGCGATGAGCTTGGAGTACGAAGACGCCGGAATGAATCACTCGGTTGTTACAGCCTACCTCACAAAAAACAAAGACGTTGTTAAACTTAGCCTAGATGAGTCTGCCAACGACGGTAAAATGATTAAAACAGATTTCTATTTCACAGGAAAAGATATATTCTTCGCTAGGCAGCACATCAATGACTATCAAAAGGAAAAAAATGGCTTCGGTGAAATCTTCTCCTACTTTGGAGCGAATAAAAAGGTGATTTATACCGCCTCGAAACTTGGAAATTCAGAAGATGAATTAAACCAAACCGTTGCGACTCGAACCAAAAAAACCAGTTTTGACCCAACGAAAGCCATACAAATCATTAATCAAAAAGGTCCATTTGAAACACGATATCAAGGACACATCGAGACCGACATGTACAAGTTTATCATTGTGGGTACAGGAGGAAAAAAAGGACAAAAATCTGCCATAGCTTACAACAACAATTTCCCTTTAGCCGAAACGATGGTTAAACAAAATGATCAGTTTATCAACAAGAAACTTAGAGTAGAATTCACCAAAGTAACTGAAATGAACAATTTCTCGTACCAAGGGTTAACAGGTATCAAGCTAATCAATGAAAAATAAACTATCGCGCCTTTGGTTGTTAATGGGCTTATTCATTTCCACAAGTTCCTTCTTATTCGGACAACATATTAAAATCTCTGGCGTAGTAAACGACTCTTCCGGGGTTAATAAGTTAAATAAAGCGGTAGTTTCGCTGGTTCGTCTCAATGACTCGATACTCGTTGATTACTATCGGACCAATCAAACCGGGGAATTCAACTTCAATGTCCCCTTAGATACATTCTATCTTCTAATTGAACATCCACAATTTGAAGCAAAAACCTTGTATGTATTTGGTAATCCTTCTGAATTATCAGTAGAGATTCCATTTATTCGCATGGGAGTAAAGGTTAAAAACCTAGCTGAAGTTGTGGTACAAGGAAATAAGAACCGGGTATATTATAAAGGAGACACCTTAATCTATGTAGCAGATAGTTTTAAAGTTGCCGAGAATGCCGTAGTGGAGGATTTACTAAAAAAACTACCAGGTATTAAAATTGATGAAAACGGACAAATAACTTCACAAGGAAGAGAAATTAGTCAGGTCTTAGTAGACGGCGATGAATTTTTCGGATCGGACCCAACGATTGCCACTAAAAACCTTGGAGCCAAAGGCGTCGAATCTGTTCAAGTATATGAAAAGAAAGCCCAGGATAATGCGTCTGGAATGGATGAGAAAATTCAAGTCATGGATTTAAAGCTGAAAGCCGATGCGAAACGAGGATATTTTGGAAAAGCATCCATTGCTTCGGATGGCGGAATAATTGGCAATCCAACTACTAACTTTCCATTTTATGAAAGCGAACTACTCTTTAATCGTTTTGACAAAAAACAGAAATTCTCTGTATTCTTTTTGAGTTCAAATACACCGCGTTCAAATTTCAGGTTGGGTGACATGAGTAAATTTGGATTAGAAAACGAACGGGAATCCAGCGGGATGAGCATGTGGGACCAAAGTAGTCAACGGACAAATACAGGAATACCACAAACCACTAAGGCTGGAATATACTTCAATGACCGGATTAAAGATTGGGGAAAAATTGGATTTAATTACAGCTTCAATCAAAATCAATTGAACGCCACGCAAAGCAGTTTATCTCAGTATTTCTTGCAAGATACCTCATACTTTACAAAAGATTCTATATCAAACATTTCGACGAATACATCCCATAAAATGAATCTTTCCTTTGTTGCAAAGCTGGATTCGCTAACAAGCATCGAAATTAAGCCTTCAGTTAGCTTTGATATGGCTGAAACACAAAACATCACTACCAATCAATTCCTTACCGAAAATCAAATACCAACCTTTACCTCGGACATAGAAACGAACAATGATTCAAAGGGATCAAATGTACGCATGGAGGCAACACTCATGCGCCTCTTTAACAAACCAAGAAGAGAACTAGAAGTAAAATATATTCTAAACAAGACAGACAATTCAACTACAGGTTCATTGGTTACCCAAAATATCTTTCAAGGGTTTGTAGACAGTGTGGACCAGCAAAAAAAGAATGATAACGGCAACTTTTTAAACTACGCGATAGTAACGTATACCGAACCACTTGCTGCAAAATGGCGCTTACAGTTGGAGTATTACCTAGAAATAGGAAATTCATATCAAACACGCAACACCTTTAGCTTATTTTCGGGTGCATACACCCAATTAGTGGATTCCCTTTCGAACCAATTTGAAAACCAACGATTACAGAATCGTGGTACTGCCATGTTAATTTATGAAACGGCAAAATATTGGTTTAATTTCGGTATCGGATTTAGAAACATACAGTTAGATAACTATAATGTTATCGGAGATTCAAGCATCCTTCAAAACTTTAGTAATCTTCTTCCGAAATTCACATATACCTACAAACCAAGTATGGGAACTCGCTTGGTATTTAAGTATTTTACACGTTCCGACCAACCTTCATTAAACGATATTCAACCGGTACAGGACAATACCAATCCTAACCGCGTTAAGGTGGGGAATTCAACCTTAAAACCGAATTATGTTCACAGCTTCAACTTTCAATTTAACCGATGGGAAGCATTGTCAGGAAGATATTTATACAGTGGGTTAAGTGCCACAGTAACCAACAATGCCTTTGCATCAAACACCTATTTTGATGCCTTGGGCAGAACGATTTCTAAAACAGAGAATGTGGATGGAAATATCTTTTCTAACGCATTTTTCGGCGTTGGGCTACCTATGTTCAACCGAAAACTGGAGCTTAGCCCTAATTTCAATGCGAATTACTCTAAAATGACGAATTACATCAATAACGTTGAAAACATTACCTACAATCCGAGTATCGGTGGAGGCTTATCGTTAGAACTAAACTTTGATTCATTGGAGGTGAAGTTGTCACAGAATTATTTTTATTCTAGCCCTAAAAGTACCTTTAACGCTGCTTCAAATATGCCGTATTCTACTCAAGAGTATAAGGCTGAGTTTAAATGGACACTTCCTTGGAATTTCAAGATAATTGCCGATGGGAAATATACCATTAACTCACAGCGAGCCAGTGGTTTCAATCGAAACATTTTTGTGTTAAATGCTGAAATCCAACGGTCATTCTTAAAAACAGAAAACCTGTTAGTTTCGATTAATGCCTATGACTTATTGAATCAAAACCTAAACCTACAGCGACAGGTTAATGATAACATTATAACCGATAATTACACGCGGTTAATTACAAGATACTTCTTATTGAAGTTGACTTATCGATTTAATAAAAACAAAACGAAGGAAGATGATTTTGAAGGATGGCATTAAGATACTATTAATAGGGCTTTTCATCTGGGTCGATTCCATCGGATTCGCTCAGTTTTACTCGGAGGGGACTATTTATTACACCCGAAGGACAAACCTTCAAAAACGATTTACGGATCAGCGGATGAAGCGTTTTGTAACTGAAGACAATAAAATTAAAAACGATCGATTCAGTTTAGCCTTTAACGATACGATTTCGGTATTTAAATACCTACCTCCTGCTACTGCAGATGAAATGGCGTGGTTAACTTCCAAGAATGAGTATTATCAATACCTAAATCCGAATAAACAGCTCACCATTTTTCAATTCTTTGGTACATCGGTTTACGTAAAAGATTCACTACCCGTTCGATCTTGGAAAATAACAGACAGTAAGCGTACCATCTGCGGTTTTAATTGCCGCAAAGCAATTTATGAAAAAAACGACTCCACGCGAATATATGCGTGGTATGCTCCCAATATCTTACCGTCTATCGGTCCGGAAGGTTTTTGTGGTTTACCAGGAACAATACTAGGCATTGCAACAGAAGATGGCGGAATCATATATTTTGCGGATAAAGTTGATTTCTCGGTTGGACCAAAACCAGAAGTATTGGGCGTAGAAATCGGTAAAAACAAGCTATTTACCTTAAAAGAGCTTCGAGAAAAACTGGAAAAAGACTACGGAAATACGCCTTGGGGAAAGCGTATGTTCGATGATATGTTTCGCTGGCTTTAGTTTGGTTTGACCACCCCACTTCCCTATCTTTGAACAACCAAAGTCATTTCGCATGAAAGGAATCATTTTAGCAGGCGGGTCGGGTACTCGACTTCATCCACTTACGTTAGCGGTATCAAAGCAACTCATGCCGGTGTATGATAAACCGATGATTTATTATCCACTTAGCACCTTAATGAGTGCCGGAATACGCGAGATTCTAATTATCTCTACCCCTCATGATTTACCCCATTTTGAAAAACTACTTGGTGACGGAAGCCGCCTAGGTTGTCGATTTGAATATGCCGTGCAAGAAGTACCTAATGGCTTAGCACAAGCCTTTGTGATTGGAGAAAAGTTCATTGGTAAAGACAAGGTAGCTTTAATCCTAGGAGATAATATCTTTTATGGTCAAGGGCTACATTCCTTGTTAAGTGGGAATGTTAACCCAAAAGGTGGCATTGTATTCGCTTACCACGTGAGCGATCCAGAACGCTATGGTGTAGTTGAATTCGATGAGGAAAACAAGGCTGTTTCTATTGAAGAGAAACCTAAAAACCCTAAATCTAATTTTGCCGTACCTGGATTATACTTTTACGATAATTCGGTAGTAGAGATTGCAAAAAATCTTAGACCTTCTGAGCGTGGAGAATATGAAATCACTGATGTGAATGCAGCGTATTTGAAACAAGGTAAATTAAAAGTAGCCATTTTGGATCGCGGCACCGCTTGGTTAGATACCGGCACGTTTAGTTCCTTAATGCAAGCGGGCCAATTCGTGCAAGTGATAGAAGAACGCCAAGGCTTAAAAATTGGTTGTATTGAAGAAATCGCTTATCGCAATGGATTTATAGACAAAAAACAACTCAAACAAATTGCAGAGCCGCTTGTTAAAAGTGGTTATGGCACCTACTTGCTTAATCTCATCAAGCGCAAATGATTGAATATTCTGAACGTATTGCCGCGATAGAGCAGCAGTTATCCCAATGGGAATTCCCCATTGAACCAAAAAATTTATACGATCCATTACGGTATTTTATTTCCATTGGTGGGAAGAGAATTCGTCCATTATTTACGGTACTAAGTGCGGAATTATATAACATTCCAATCAAGGAAAGTTTACCCGGTGCTTCTGCGCTGGAATTATTTCACAACTTTACCCTAATTCATGATGACATCATGGATAAAGCGCCTGTTCGTAGAGGGTTAACTACTGTTCATGAAAAATGGGATACGAACATAGCCATATTATCAGGTGACGTACTCATGATTCATGCGTTTCAGGCCTTATCTTCATACAATGCTGATACTTTTAAACGACTCAGTATCATGCTCAATCAAACAGCGATTGAAGTTTGTATTGGGCAACAGATGGATATGGATTTTGAACAAATTGATACAGTTACTGAAGCCAACTATATTGAAATGATTCGTCTTAAAACATCTGTTCTATTAGGTTGTGCGTGCGCCTTTGGCGGAATCATTGGGGGCGCCAGTGAGTCAAGTATTAAATCTTTATATGATTTTGGAGAAAACCTTGGAATTGCTTTTCAAATTCAAGACGACATATTAGATGCGTTTGGCGATTCCGCAGTGGTTGGAAAGCAAGTTGGAGGAGATATATTGAGTGATAAAAAAACTATTTTATACACTACCTTTCAATCTAAAGCAACGGACGCAGATAAAGCCGAATTTTCAAGGTTAAGTGCGGCATCAAATGATGAAAAAATTACAGGAATAAAAGCGCTATACGAAGCTTCTGGTGTCCTAGAATACTGCATAAAAAAGCAGCAAACGTATCAAGAACTCGCTATGAATCAATTAGCCGAAGTTGAATGCAATCAGCCCAAGCAAAATCTGTTTACACTGGCTGAATTCATTACGAATCGATCGCATTAAAACTAATTACGGTTTATTTTGATTTTATCGTCTTAAACATTAGTTTTGTAAGTAGGAATTAACTTAAAATTATATTACCATGAAAAAAGTTTACTTAAGCTTTTTTGGCGTTTTGGCTTTTGGTTTAGTTGGGGTAGCTCAAAAAAACACTGCAAAGCCTTTAAATACCAAAAAATTTGCACCGCTTGAATTAAAAGCGAAACCAGGGGTACACAACCCAACAAAAGGAATCACCCTTTGGCAAAATGATTTCTCTAACCCAGCACAGTGGATAACCTCTAATGATCCGCAAGGGACGCCGGCGCACACTTCTGGGGATTGGACAATAACAACGAATGTTGCAGGAATTCCAGTAGCAGCGCTTGCACCAGCAGCGCACACTACAGCAGCGAACGGATTTGCTTTTATCAACTCTGATGCAGCAGGTGGAAATGCTACTCAAAATGCGTCTATTGTTTTTAATCAAAATATAGACTTAACGTCAGAGGCTAACGTATTATTGAAATTCGAGCAATCTCATCGTCGTTATGCTGAGACTACCTATGTGCTTTGGTCTACGGATGGTGGTGCAACTTGGAACGAAGTAGAAGTAAACGGTGACATGGCTGTAAATACAAACACCGCTAACCCTGCTGATTATCAAGTAAATCTTTCGAATGAAATCGGGGGGCAAGATAGTGTTCGTATCGGGTTTAAATATGTAGGTCAATTCGATTGGTTTTGGGCTATTGATGATGTAAAAATCACCACACCAGACGATCATGATGTAGCGTTAAGCGGATTATATTGGGGTTCTACTGGTGCATGGGGTGCTCGATTGCCTTATTACCAAATCCCAACGGCGCAAGTTACTGCGATTGATTTCTCAGGAGTTATCGCTAACAACGGCTTATTAAATCAAAATGCAACGTTTGGAGTACAAGCAGGTGCTTTTGTTGGTTCTTCTGCGCCAACTCTAATTCCTGCCTTCTCTTCGGATACCGCAGATTGTACAACTTCTTTTACACCAGCAGCAGCTAATGCAACTATTACGGTAAACGCAGGAGTTCAAATTGATAGTACGGATGCTACTCCAGCAGACAACAATATTGCAGGAGCTGCAACGATTGTTATCAATCCAAACGTATATGCTCGTGATATCGATGATATCGCAAGTGGTTCATTCAACCAAGGGTTTGGTTTTGAAGTAGGTAACATTTTTGATGTATATGCTGCTGATGAAATTAGTGCAATTGATGTATACATTCACCCAGGTGCTAACGTAGGTACAGAAATGTATGTTAAATTATACTCAATCGATGCGCAAACTGGTGATTTCGTTTTTGTTGACGAGTCTGCACCATATACCCTTGGAGCAAACGATGTAGATGCATTATTGACTTTACCGCTACAAGGTGGTGCTTTCACATTGAATGCAGGTGAGCCTTATTTAGTAGTTGCTGGTTCAAATGGTGACGGTGGTGCAACAGATGACTTAATCGTTGGAACGTGTGGGCAATCTGAAGCACAAACTACATTCTATTTGGATTTAACTGACAACACATGGTACTACACTACAGCTACAGCAATGGTTCGTATGAACTTCTCTAACGCTTCAGTTAATGAGAATTCTTTATTGAATAGCTTTAATGTTTCTCCTAACCCAGCTGCTGGAAGTGCTACGATTGCATTATCTGGAAAAGCAGGTGCAGATGCATCAATTTCAATTGTAGATGTTACTGGAAAAGAAGTATACAACACGGTTGTATCTTCATTAAACGGTACAGCAACAGTAGAAGTTAATACCGCAACATTCGGAAACGGAATGTACTTAGTTAATGTTTATTCAAACGGAACTAAATCATCTAAAAAATTAATCGTCAGAAACTAATCTGATTCATAAATTTTGGAAAGAGGCTTTCGAGCCTCTTTTTTTTTATCTTTATTGCTGAATAACTCAAAACACATATGAAAAAACTCTACTTTTTATTTGCTGTGGTTCTTGCTACCGGTGCTGTGAGCGCGCAAAAGCATGCATTAGAACTTGGAAAGAAAAACAAGTATGCCGAATTTGAAACCGTTGCCAAAAAATCCAGTAAGCAACAGCCAAAAGGAATAACCATTTGGTCGAACGATTTTTCCAATAGCGCGGAATGGACTTACGATAATACCTCGGCGCCTTTTCTAGATTGGGTAATTACTACCGCGGCAGATACCATACCTGTAACAGCATTAAGTCCAGCATTATTCACTACGGTAAATAACGGATTCGCGTTCATTAATTCAGATGCACAAGGTCAGAATGGATCTCAAAATGCGAACATGACATATACGGGAATGATTGATTGTAGTGCCTACCTAAATGTAAGTTTAGTATTTGAAAACTCATATAGAACCTATCTCGACACGCGAATTGTTCGCGTTAGTAATAACGGCGGAACTACATGGACCGATTTTATTGTAACCGATGGTACTGAGCCTACAGCACAGAATACTGCGAATCCTGAAATCACGTCATTAAATGTTTCGGCAGTTGCGGGAGGAAATGATAGTGTAATGATTCAATTGAACTATCAAGGAAATTGGGGTTGGTATTGGGCGATTGACGATATTAAACTGGTTGAAACAGATCAATACGATTTAAAACTTCAAAGCTTACAGTGGGGAACGGATGGTCCGTTTGGTGCACGACTCGCTTACTACCAAGTGCCGAACAATCAAGTAGCACCTGTGAATTTTGGTGGTGTTGTTCAAAACATTGGAGTGCAAAATATTGCAGATGCAATCTATACCGCAAACATTAACGCGCTGTATTCAGGTCAATCCGCTCCTACGGCAGTCGCTGCAGCAACGCAAGATACCCTTTGGTGTACAACAACCTTTACTCCGGCGGCTACCAATGCGACGCATACCGTATCTTTTGGGGTCGGATCAAGTCAAACTGAGTTGGATTTATCTAATAACACGCAACCGAATATTAATATTGAAGTGAATGACTATATATACGCACGAGATAAAGATGTTATTCTAGGCGGTATTTATAATGCAGGACAAGGGTTTGAAGTAGGTCCAGTATTCGATATTTTCAATACCGCAACCTTATACGGAATAGATGGTGTAATCAATACAACAGCAGCTGAAGGCGCAGAGATTTTTGCGAAATTATATTACGTGAACCCAACTACTGGAGATTTTGATTTTGTTGATGAATCACTTCCTTATGTTATCACTGCTGCTGATTTAGGCCAGAAACACACCTTTGCATTACAAACTCCGCAAGCCTTAACTGCCGGTGAAAGTTACTTAGCCATGGTGGGTTCATATGGTGACGGTGGTGCATCTAACGATTTAGTGGTAGCCTCTGCGGGTGGAGCGCCTGCTCAAACAGTATATTATTTTGACTATACAGACCAAACATGGTACTATACGTCTTCTCAGGTTATGGTTCGTATGAATTTTGACCAGGCCGCTGGTATTCAAACTGCTAATGACGTAGCGTTCAGTATCCAACCAAACCCAGCGAATGAAGAACTTTTCATTACTCTAGAAGAAGGATCGCAAGGAAACATTACAATAGTGACTGTGACCGGTAGCGTTGTTTATACAGGTACTGTTCAATCAGGAACACTAGGAATTGATACACGAGCTTTTGAATCAGGAATTTACTTTGTATCTGTTAATGATGGAGCTACACGTAAAGTAGTTATTCAGCATTAGTATTAAGTAAACAGATTATTTTAAGCCTCGCGAATGCGGGGCTTTTTTATTGGATCTCGCTAAAGTCGGCAACACATGAAGACCAATTCGCTTGGGTACCCGGCCGTACCAGTTGTAGCGTTCGCATACCCGCTGCATTAGCAGCCTCAAGTTCTTGCGGAATATCAGACAAAAACAATACACTGTTTGCCGATGCATGTAATTGTTGTACAATTAAATGATACGTCTGCTCATCCCGTTTCATACCAGTAGTCGTATCAAAGTACGCGGAAAAATACGGTGTGAGGTCTCCTTCGGTAGAAAACCCAAAAAGTTGTTTTTGCGCAGCAATTGAGCCACTTGAAAAAATGGCGAGCTTCATGCCCATCGCAGCCCAACGTTCGAGTGCAGGCTTTACGTCAGGATACATATGCCCTTTAATAGCGCCTGACTTGAAACCCTGTTCCCACACCATCCCCTGAAATGTTTTTAAGGGCGTTACTTTACGGTCTTCGATCGACCATTGACGTAATTGATCAAAAAGTGCTTCGTTGGTTGATAAATTGATAGATTGCTCCTCAAGAACTATCATGCGTGTTTGTTCAAGGACTTGATTCATTTGATCCGAATCCACCGTCTTCCATTGATCCATGTGCGATCTGAAGTAAGGAAAAAGGATATCATACACGAAGGAAACCTCGGTGGTTGTACCTTCAATATCGGTAAGAATCCATTGAACTCCGTCCAGCACCTTCATTATTGATATTTTTTCTCAATCCCTGACGCTGTGTACGCAGGAATCCAACCGGTTTGGTCTATGAATATTCTAATAGCTTTTACAAAAGGATTATCTGCGCCAGCATCAAACCAATGTTTAGTTCCAGCAGGTACGCTGATTAAATCGCCTTTTTGACATAACACATTAAACACCGGGGCTCCATCTAAATTAAACCAAAAGAACCCTTGTCCATCTACGAAAAATCTAATTTCGTCCTCACTGTGTGTGTGCTCTGCTAAAAATTTAGCGCGAATTGCGGGATAATTCTCTGTTAAGGAATTTATACTAATAACATCGGCGGTTAGATAACCTCCTTCTTCCATAAAAGGCTTAAGATCACGCGAGTAGGCGGACAAAATTTCTTCTTGAGTAGCCGTATCGTTAAATACCACATCACAGCTCCATTGATCAAAAAATACCCCATGAGCGGATAGAAATTCACCGATTGCTTTCGGGTCGTTTATGACTTGATGTTGGTCCGGAATTGATAAAATAGCCATAATTAATTTGTTAAATACCAAGAAGCCTTACACAGGTAGCTAAAAGACTCCAGAATTCGTTTTGCCTCAAATAAACTTGTTCCCCAGGTATAGAACCCATGTTTATCGATCATAAAGACTTGATATTTCAATTCCTCTTTGCGTGACTCCATGCAGTGCTTGATATCATTCATATCCTGACTATTAGGGAATACCGGAATGTTTATTTCACCGAGATGTGTTGTTACTGTAGGGAAACCTTTTTGAAGTTCAAACCCCTCAAAATGCAGGGTATTTTTATTGTGCGCAACCAATACGGGGTAAAGGTCATGGCTATGTAGAATTACCGTCGTAGTTGGAAACATTTCATATATGGCGCAATGAATACCTGTTTCTGCAGAAGGTGTTATGTGTTCATATGGCGCCTGAGTCTTACCTTGAGCGTCAATGGCGATAAAATCGGTATCCAAACACGATGATTTATCTATTCCAGAACGGGAAACCCAAAGTTGGTCAGAATCATCCTTAAAAGAGTAATTCGTTGACGTAGCGGGACTGTGACCTTGATGGTGTAATAAGCGTATACAGTCGGCTAGCTCAGCAGCAAAAGCAGGGATTTCCTTCATGCATCAAAGGTAAAAGATTCGAAAAGATAAAACAAGATTAGCTCAGCGCTGCCTTTACTAAGGTAGCGATCAACTTTCCATCTGCTTTGCCGGATAATTTCGCGGAAAGGTGTCCCATTAATTTACCCATATCTTGAGGGCCAGAAACACCCAAAGCGGTAATTGCTGAAGTAATTTCAGCCTTTATTTCATCTTCAGACAACTGTTTAGGAAGAAACTCTTCGATGACCTTGGCTTGAACCAATTCATCCGTTGCTAAATCGTCACGACCTTGTGTAATGTATAATTCATAGGTCTCCATGCGTTGTTTGTATAATTTCAAACAAATTTTCATGGCGACATCATCGCTTACTTCTGTTCCGCTTCCTGAGGTTGCTTCAAGCAAAATTTTAGATTTCACATCTCGTAACGCAGCTAAGCGATCTTTATCCTTAGCCAACATTGCTTGTTTGATGTGGTCATTTATCGTTGCGGCAATGCTCATATTAATCTACGTTATCGTGTAAGTAGCTATTGCTTCGTAATCCGGTATCTCCATTACCACTGCCAGACAAGCCGAATCTACTAACGTTATTGTCTTGGGAAGGTCGCTCATCCTTAACTTCCACATTTCTACGAAGGTAAGCAGGTTGGGACTCATACTCAGCAATACTTTCTGCGTTTTGAATTCTTGAAGTAATTTCTTGAATTTTAGAAACACGGTCTTCATTTCTTCTTGCGATCTCCTCCGGCAATACCGTAGATTGAATGCGGTAACTTTTTGGAGACTCATCCGCTTCATCGTCCAATTGATGACGTATCACCTCTTGTTCTGTAGTCGGTTGTACTGTTGAACTTGGTGTTGTGACATGTACTGGCTCAGACGAAAAATCAAATGTTGGCTGTTCTGTTGGTTGAACTTCCCATTCCAACGATGGCGCGACAAAAGATGGCTCATCTGTTATTTCATCATCAAATAAATCATATTTAACTTCTTCTTTTTCAGTATTTTCAGGAACACTGGTAATTTCAACCTCTGCAAATACTGGCGGTTGCTGTATTTCTTGTTCGACTACAACAGGCTCTTCTGATTTTAAATACGGCTCTTGATTTAAAGTTTCTGTTACAGAATTCGATTCGAAAGGCGAGGACATTGGACTTACGATTTCTTTTTTCTGTTCTTCATCCAAATCCATCAACTTTCGTTCAGGAAGTACATAATTCACAGCATCTACCGTTGAAAACCCGGTAGCTACTAGGGTAATTGCCAAGTTATCACCAAGATTTGAATCATGTCCGTGACCCCAAATAACTTCGGCGTCTTCACCGGCAGCATCTTGAATAAAATCGGTAATGTTCATGATTTCATCCATCAATACTTCCTTATCTCCATAAGTGATATTAAGTAGTACATATTTAGCTCCGCATATGTCATGATCATTTAATAAGGGAGAATTCATGGCCGCTTTAACTGCTTCAAAATCTCTACCTTCACCGCTTGCCATTGCGCTTCCCATCAAGGCTCTTCCGCTATTTCGAAGCACGGTGTTTACATCATTAAAATCAACGTTGATTACACCCGTGTCTGCAATAACTTCAGCGATTCCTTTTGCTGCAACAGTAAGAATATTATCTGCTTTTTGAAATGCTTCAGAAAGGGTTAAACTTTTACCGATGGTACGTAATTTCTCATTGTTAATGACCAGCAATGTATCCACGTTTTGACGTAACCGTTCAAGGCCTTCATCGGCTTGAGAACGACGTTTTTTTCCTTCGAATTCGAATGGAAGGGTCACGATACCAACCGTTAGAATTCCCAATTCTTTGGCTACTTGTGCAATCACAGGCGCTGCACCGGTACCTGTACCGCCGCCCATTCCTGCGGTTACAAAGACCATTTTAGTGTTTTTGGAAAGAATTTCACGGAGGTCTTCTATGTTTTCAAAAGCTGCATTCATGCCTACTTCTGGCTGCATACCTGCGCCACGTCCTTCGGTCAATGTAGTTCCCAATTGAATTTTAAACGGAACGGGAGAAATATCTAAGGCCTGACGGTCTGTGTTGCACACTACAAAGTCAACGCCTTTAATTCCTTGATTGTACATAAAATTAACGGCATTGCTACCTCCTCCACCAACACCGATTACTTTAATAATTGAATTCATATCTCTTGGGATGTCAAAAATTTCGTTCATTTTTCTTTTAATATAACTGTTATTTAATCTTCATCTTTCATGAAGAAGTTCTCTAATTTTTTAAGGTTTTCTTTCGAAAGAACTTTTGCAAAGAATGCGCCCTTTTTGCGAGGATCTGCATGGGTTCTAATTTCACTTGCACTGGAAGCTACATCCGTAGAGTCTCCTCGTTCTTCTTGTTCAAAGCCTTTTAATACTAACCCGATCCCCGTGGCATAGATTGGGCTTGAAATATTTTCAATTTGGTTGGTATTTGCTAAATGTTCCGTTGGGTAACCAATGCGGGTATCCAAACCAGTAATATACTCAAACAACTGAGGGAGGTGTTTAAGCTGTGAGCCTCCACCGGTAACAACAATTCCTCCGATTATTTTTTTCTCAAAGCCAGAATTTCGGATTTCTACACGAACTAATTCGATAATTTCTTCCATTCGAGCCTGAATAATTCCCGCCAGGGTGGACAAGCGAATTTCCTTTGCATCGCGGCCCTTGAGCCCCGGAATACATACTACTTCATGGTCCTTACTTTCACTTACCAAGGCACTACCAAAGCGTACTTTTAAACGCTCCGCTTGTTTTTGCATTATTCTGCATCCCATGCGAATGTCTTCAGTAATCACATTTCCTCCAAAAGGGATAACAGCGGTATGACGAATTAAGCCGTCATAAAAAATGGCTACGTCTGTTGTTCCACCACCAATATCAACTAAAACAACGCCCGCCTCTTTCTCTTCATCACTCAATACGGCATTTGCAGAAGCGATTGGTTCTAAAACAATAGAGCTGATGCTTAAATCCGAACGCTCAACACAGGTCCTAATGTTGGTTACATTTGAAACATGCCCAGTAATAATATGAAAATTTGCTTCCAATCGAACGCCGGTCATTCCAACAGGATCTTTAATCCCTTGTTCATTATCCACAATATATTCTTGTGGCAACACCGTAATAATTTCTTCGCCTGGGGTCATAACCATAGCGTACATATCATCAATAAGCGCATCGATATCTTTTTGCGAAATCTCCCCTAGCACATTTTTACGGGTATGAATCCCTCGCGTTTGTAAGCTTTTAATGTGTTGCCCAGCAATACCGACGTACACATTATTGATTTTCAAATTACCTGAAACACGTTCTTGTGCCAGGGAAACTGCTTGCGTAATGGACTGAATGGTTTTATCAATATTAGAAACTACCCCTCGCATTACTCCAAGGGATTCACTTTTCCCCATTGAAATAATTTCTATTTTGTCGTGTTCATTTTTCACCCCAACAAAACATGCGATTTTAGTGGTGCCAATATCTAAACCCACTACTACTTTGGGTGCTTTCTTAGTCATTTTTGTTCCGCTTGCGGCAAACGATTTGTCCATCATACATTAAATTAATTTCCGAATACTTGTCCCATCCTTCATAAGGCAAACCTTCTTTATAAAAGATTTTCAGCCGGGTAAATTTGTCTTTTACTTGTTTCTCAGAATAAGCTGTCCCAAAAACGATTTTCAGGTCACCTACAATGGGCGTCAACACAAAATCCCCGCTTCTTTCTAAATAAACTTGACCTATCAAAGCGCGTAACATCGGATCATTACAAACATAATTTGAAATACGATAGATTTCATCTAATTTTCGAATATTTTTCAATGAATCGTTGTTAATAATTTTTATTGCATTTTGATGACGTAGCGGTTCAGAAATTTCTCCTGAAAAAAGAAGGACTTTTGCGGTATGCAGGTGTGTTTTTGTAATGGTGATTCCATCCGTATCTAGATAGTATGATTTTCCGTTTTTTGCAAAAATCCGTGCCATCGGTTTTCTTAACCAAACCTCTATTTTCCAGTCGCCACCCAACAGCTTATATACTCGAACTTCTTTCACCTCCTCCATGGCTCTAATACCCTTTTCTATTTTCAGCACTGATAAGGTTTCACTTCGTTGGTTTTGAACAAACCATCGATTGGATAAAATTCGATTGTAAAGCTCCTTTTCATTTAAAAAAGCATCAGCTCCATCTACATGAACAATGATCATCGGTTCTTTTAACGGACGCTTATGCTCCGAATTTATCCCTAGCACCCAAAGAACAATGATTCCCAACGATGTTAGACTTAATAATAAAATTTTAATCCATGTTTTCATAACGCCGAGTCATTAATATGCAGCAGTTCTTTAATCGGTTCAACCATGCGATCGATGTCCCCCGCGCCAATTGTAAGTAGCACACCTTGCGTATTAGAACGTAAATATTCCAACAGTTCCGCTGGATTCACAAGGCGTTTGTTTGGGTTTTTAATTTTCTGTAAGAGCCAATTGGAATCTATACCTTGTATCGGCAATTCCCGTGCTGGGTAGATGGGTAATAAAATTACCGAATCCAATTGAGCTAATTCTTGCCCAAATGCATCTCCAAAATCGCGGGTTCTAGAAAACAAATGTGGTTGAAATATTCCGGTAATTGTTTGGTTTGGAAACATATGACGTACTGAAGAAATTAAGCGATTAATTTCAGTTGGATGATGCGCATAGTCATCAATATAGACAATATGTTTTCCGCTATATACTCTTTCAAATCTCCGTTTAATCCCTTTAAACTGTTGGAATTTACGAACCAATTCATGCATATCTGCACCTAGATTATCACACAGAGCTAAGGCCGCCAAGGCATTTTCAACATTATGCGAGCCGTTAATTCCGATGCATAAATGCTCATACGTTGCTGATGGTGTATACAGATCGAAGCAGGCCCCATTCACTGATTCGGTTATATTCCGCACCGTGTAATCTGCAGTACTTGAGTTTAAGGCGTACGTTTTCTGCTTGCAAAGCGTATTGATTTTAAGTCCTTCTTTTAAAATCAAAAAGCCAGAAGGGTCGATTTTCATCGCAAATTGTCTAAATCCTTCATAGAATTTCTCTTCCGATTCGTAGATATCCAAATGATCTGGGTCTATGTTGGTAATAATTGAGGCATAGGGAGACAAATTCAAGAATGACCGATCATATTCATCGGCTTCAATCACGGTATACTTCGACCTTGGGTTTATTAAAAAGTTGTTGCCAAAATTCGTTGCAATGGCCCCTAAAAAAGCACTACAACCGAGTTCGGTATCATTGAGCAAGAAAGCCAACATGGCAGAAGTAGTTGATTTACCGTGGGTCCCTGCTACACAGAGTCCGTTTGAATTTCTTGTGATTTCTCCTAAGGCTTGGGCACGTTTTAGCACATGGTATCCTAGGGATTTAAACTGCCGATACCACGCATTTTCTAAACTTACGGCAGGCGTATAAATCACCAAGGTTGATTCTTTAGAAAAACACTCATTTTCTTGCCAAACATCATCATAACTAATGACCGCACCCTCTTGGGTAAGGCTATCCGTAAGATCGCTTCGCGTTTTATCATAACCAAATACCTTGCACCCTAATGCTAAATAATATCTTGCCAAGGCAGACATGCCAATGCCACCGATACCAATGAAGAAGATTACTTTGGGTTGATTAGTTGTCATGATTTATCAACTGATTACAAATTCTAACAATATCCGCTGTGGCGTTGGGAAGCGCTAAAGTTTTAATGGCCTTAGCGAGCGATGCTGCTTTTGAGTCATCATCCAAAAGCGAAAATATACTTGGCCATAACATTTCCTTCACCTGATTGTCTGGAACCAACATAGCTGCATCCCGTGATGAAAGTGCTAAGGCATTTTTCGTTTGATGATCTTCTGTCACGTTTGGTGATGGAACCAAAATACAAGGTTTTCCAACTAAGGTTAATTCAGAAATTGATGTTGCCCCCGCTCGAGAAATAATTACATCGGCAACCGCATAGGCTAAATCCATGCGTTCAATAAAGGGAAGTAATTTTATATGGCTTGGTAAATCTAAAGCTTTGTATTCCTCTAAATACCCTTTACCACATTGCCATAGGATTTGTATTCCCTCCTGACGCCTCAAATCATCCAAGGCATTAACAACGGCGGAATTAATCGAACCCGCACCGAGCGAGCCCCCCATGATAAATACCGTTTTTTTGGAAGCATCTAAGTCATAAAACACGTAACCGTCATTCTTATTAGGCACCCGATGAACTAGGTCTTTACGCACAGGGTTCCCTGTGAGGTGAATTACATCTTTTGGGAAAAAGCGTTCCATTTGGGGATACGCCACACAAATCGCTTTGGCTTTTTTTGCCAAAAGCATGTTGGTTTTACCTGGAAATGAATTTTGCTCTTGAATCAAGGTTGGAATCTTCAACCAATTGGCTACTTGTAAAGTTGGTCCGCTGGCATAACCACCTACCCCAATGACCAATTGAGGATGAAACGACCTTACAATTGAAAATGCGGATGACATACTCGTCATTATCTTAAAGGGAAGGGTCGCGTTTTTCAAAAGGTTCTTTCGATTGAACCCGGCTATATTCAGTCCTTTAATAGAAAATCCAGCTTGCGGCACCTTTTCCATTTCCATTTTACCATTCGCGCCAACAAACAAAATATCAATTCCTGGGTTTTGCGCCCGCAAGGCCTCTGCTATTGCAATGGCGGGGAAAATATGCCCTCCGGTTCCACCACCTGAAATAATTACTCGAGTTAATGTCATTACGCTGGTTCTATTGGTGATTTTCCTGAATTTTGTTTTACCGCGAAAGATTGTACAATCCCTATGGAAACACAAGCCATAATAAGGGCAGAACCTCCCATCGCTAGAAAAGGCATATTTTGACCTGTAACTGGGAACACACCGGTACAAACGAGCATATTAATGCTGGCTTGTGCGAGTAAATGCAAGCCAATCGCCATGGAAACATAGGTTTCAAACAGGTTATCCGATTTGAGCGCGATTCGAATAATTCGATATAAGAGGACGAGGTAAAGAAAGATCAAAAACACGGCAGAAAATGCCCCGAATTCCTCTACAAAACTGGCATAATAAAAATCCGCATAGGCTTCTGGGATATACTCCTTTAATTTTCCATCTCCTACGCCTGTTCCAAACCAAGAGCCTGCATGAATTGCACGTCTTGCGTCTAAGGCCTGAGCATTTTCTAAAACATTCTGCTCTGTTGTAATGTTGTTGGTCAATCGATTTTTCCAAGTTTCATATCGCGGTAAAATATTTAAACTTGGAAGTGCGGAATGTACACCAATAACAACGACCAGTAACCCTATTCCAGCGACTCCCATTGTTGTAAGCTTCGAGAATGGTACTTGACCAATAAAGAGCACGGCCATAGACAACGCAAAAAGCAATAAAGAGGTTGAAAGGTTGTCTTTAAAAATAAGTCCACAAATAACCACGATGGGAATCATTAAGGGCAAAATCCCTTCCTTCCAATCGTTTAATTTTTCTTTTTTACGAACCAATAATTTAGATAAGTATAGAAACAACGCGAGTTTCGCAAAATCGGAGGACTGAAAAGTTAATCCAATCAGAGGTATTTGCACCCAACGTCCTGCACCGTTAATTTCCTTTCCAAAAAAGAACGTAAATACCAACAGGGCGATTGCGAAAAAATAACTGAATTTTGCAATTTGGCTTATGAATTTCGGGTCCAATTTGTGAATGAAATAAATACAAGCAAAGCCAATCACCACATAAATTAGGTGCTTAAACAAATAATAAAAAGGGGTACTCCCTTCCATCTTCACCAAAATAGGTACAAAACTGTAGACGGTTACGATGGATAAGGCCAATAACAAGAGTGTAATTACCCAAATGACCATATCTCCCTTGAGGTACTTTATGAAGAGCTCTTTCATAATCCGTGAATCGTTTTTAAAATCAAGGCCAATTCATTGATCGAATCAATGCCATAAGCCCCACAACCAGTTAACATAATAATTCCTTTACCCGAAGTTAAACTGGGTTGTTTTAGTACAGTAGAAACAGAATCAAATACTTGAAAATCCATATTTAGGAGTTTTGAGGTGTTAACCTCATCGATAAGATAAATGCTTTGAACATTAGGAAATTGTGCATGGGCTGAATTAACAACAACATTAAAATAATCCACCGTACACAACCAATGAATAGGAAAAGGCATTGAATCAAAGGTTGAACGCAAAACGGACGCTGGTGCATCTAGCCAAGTAAATACATCAAATCCGTGGTATTTCCCTCGGGGTTGAATGCTGGTAATCGACGCTCGGGCAAGGGTGTCTAGCCGATTTCCCTTTAATTCATCAATAAAATCTTTAACCTTTTTCTCCATTTTTACAACGATCGCACCGCTTGTTTAAACTGATTTCCACGATCTTCATAACTTTTAAACAAATCGAAACTTGCACATGCTGGGGAAAGCAACACGGTCTCATTCTTTTTTGCCAATTGGAAAGCTGCAAGTACGGCCTCATTTGCGGATTTTGTCTCCACGATTTGTTCCACGTGATCCGCGAAAGCCTCTATAATTTTGGAATTATCTAAACCAAGGCAAACAATAGCTTTTACCTTCGATTTTACTAAAGCCTCTAATTCGGAATAGTCATTTCCTTTATCCACTCCACCAACAATCCAAACGGTTGGATGCTCCATGCTTTCAAGCGCATACCATGCGGAATTAATATTTGTTGCCTTAGAGTCATTAATAAACTCCACGCCATTTACCTTAGCAACGAATTCCAAGCGGTGTTCCACATTTTCAAAATCCATTAGACTTTCGCGAACTAACTCTGTTCGAATATCTAATAAGCGGGCAGCGATCCCTGCAGCTAATGCATTCTGTGCATTGTGTTTGCCTTTTAAGGCGAGTTCATGAATTGACATAGTTGTTGTTGTTTTTATGTTTATTATTAGTTGTTCATTTTGAATATATCCACCGAAATCAAGGATTTTAGTAGATGAAAAAGGGGCCAAAGACGCGTTAACAGGATGCTTATCCAACCAAGCAGAAATCACCGCATCATCGGCATTAAAAATGAAGAAATCTTCACCTGTCATGTTTTGAAGGATTCTAAATTTTGCAGCGACATAGCGCTCCATTTGGTAGTTGTAGCGGTCTAAATGATCCGGAGATATGTTCGTAAGTACGGCAATATCTGCTTTAAAGGAATGCATGTCATCGAGTTGAAAAGAACTCAATTCCAATACATACCAAGAAAAATCATTCAACGCCACTTGTTTTGCATAGCTTTGGCCAACATTTCCCGCAAGCCCTACATTAAAACCCGCTTTTTTAAGGATGTGGTAAATCCAAAGTGTAGTGGTGGTTTTCCCATTGCTTCCTGTTATACAAATCGTTTTAGCGGTAGAAAATGGTTTTGCAAATTCGATTTCAGAAACCACGGGAATTCCTAGGGCTCTAATGTCTTGTATAATTTTTACGGACTCCGGAATTCCGGGAGATTTAACAACCACATCTGCGCTCAAAACGCGCGCTGTTGTATGTCCATTTTCTTCAAATTCAATGGCATAGGAAATCAATTCGGCTTTTGCAGATGCTTTAATTTCACCGGCATCCGATACAAAAACATCCAGGCCTTTGACTTTTGCCAAGACTGCAGCACCGATGCCACTTTCCGCGGCACCCAAAACAACGATATGTTTCCCGTTAAGATTCAATTAACGCAACTTTAACGTGATAATCGTAACTACTGCCAATAGAATTCCAACGATCCAAAATCTTGAAACGATTTTTGCTTCATGGATTCCTTTTTTCTGAAAATGATGATGCAGCGGAGCCATTAGGAAAATTCGCCGACCTTCGCCGAACCTTCGTTTGGTGATTTTAAAGTAACCCACCTGAAGCATAACCGATAAGTTCTCTATAAGAAAGACCCCACATAACACGGGAATAAGCAATTCTTTTCGCACTGAAATGGCAAAAACGGCTATAATACCACCCAATGCTAAACTCCCCGTATCCCCCATGAAAACTTGAGCAGGGTAAGAATTATACCAAAGAAACCCGATGCATGCTCCAACAAAAGCTGAAATAAACACGACCAGCTCTTCTGCTTGAGGAATATACATCACATTCAAATAATCGGCAAAACGGGCGTTTGAACTCACATAAGCAAAAACAGCCAAAGCCAATCCGATAATAGCGGAAGTCCCGGTTGCAAGACCGTCTAATCCATCCGTCATATTGGCTCCGTTCGAAACAGAAATGACAATAAAAATAACGATGGGAATAAAGAGTAACCATCCGTAGCTCTTATTCGAATCACCGATTAACCAGTTGTAATTAAATTCATTTCCTTTAATAAATGGAATGGTGGTTGTCATATCATCCGTAGCGATCCATCGGTATTTCTCATTTTTTTCTTGAACATGTTCATGAGTCACAAATTGCTCGTCTGACTGAAGTACATAGTCCAATGGTACACGCTTGTGAACTCGGACATCATTAGAGAAATACAAAATTGACCCAACTAAAATTCCAACTCCGATTTGACCAATAATTTTAAACCTACCCTTTAAGCCCTCTTTATTCTTTCGGAACACTTTGATATAATCATCAAGAAATCCAATTAACCCGAGCCAAATAGTGGCCAAGACCATGGTAATCACATACACATTGTGAAGTTTCGCAAAAAGCAAGGTTGGTACTAAAATAGACCCAAGAATAATGAGGCCTCCCATGGTTGGAGTACCTGATTTTTCAATTTGGCCCGCCAAACCTAAATCCCTTACGGTTTCACCGATTTGTTGTTTTCTCAAGGAATTAATCATTCGCTTACCAATAACAATGGAAAACAGCAAAGAAAAAATCAAAGCCATCGAAGCCCTGAATGAAATGAAATCAAATAATCCTGCTCCTGGAAAATTCAATTGATCTAATAACTCAAATAAATAGTAAAGCATATCTAATTGTTTTTATTAAAAAATGAATGTGCAATTTGATAGTCATCGAATGGATGTTTCACTCCGTCTATCTCTTGATATTTTTCATGTCCTTTCCCAGCGATTAGCACAACATCCCCGGTCTGTGCCAATAAACTTGCAGTTTGTATCGCTTGCGTTCGATCCGCTATGGCAAGCACTGGTATATTGCTTGTATTATTAATACCTGCCTGCATATCTTGTAATATCTGGCTTGGATCTTCAGTTCGAGGGTTGTCTGAGGTTAAAACAACTTGGGTACTCAATTTTTGAGCAATCGCGGCCATTGTTGGTCTTTTTGCTCTATCGCGGTCTCCACCACATCCAACAACCGTGATTATTTTTTGCGTGTCTTTTCTAAAATGCCCAATGGTCTTGAGAACATTTTCAAGTGCATCCGGTGTATGGGCATAATCTACAACGACAGTCACACCTTGTGTACTCTTAAAAAATTGAAAGCGACCTTCAACAGATTCCAAGGTTGAAATTGCTGTAATCAACTCCAAAGCGGGAATTTCAAGAAGTCGTCCAACCCCATAAACGGCAAGTAAATTATAGGCATTGAATGCGCCAATTAGCTGCGTATGAACTTCTACATCATTCAGCTTCATAACCAGACCGCTTAGCTCGTTTTCCAAGATAAGTCCTTTAAAATCTGCCATACTGGAAAGGGCATAGGTTCTTTTTAAGGCTCGGGTATTTTGAAGCATAACTTCACCGTTTCTATCATCCCGGTTAGTTAATGCAAAGGCATCAGCTGGTAATTCATCAAAGAATGCTTTTTTCGCTTGAATATACGCGGCAAATGTTTGATGATAATCCAAATGATCGTGGGTAATGTTGGTAAATACCGCCCCGCGAAATTGTAAACCAAAAATTCGATGCTGATGAACGGCATGGGAACTAACTTCCATGAAGCAATGGCTACATCCTTTATCTACCATGGCTCTTAGCAAGGCATTTAAGGCCAATGGATTTGGCGTTGTATGGGTAGCAGGAATAATATCCGTCCCAATTTTATTAACCACGGTTGACAGTAAGCCCACGTGATAGCCCAAGCGCATAAACAAATGATACAACAGGGTAGCGCACGTCGTTTTACCATTTGTTCCTGTAATTCCTACAAGTGTTAATTCTCGCGATGGATTGCCGTACCATTCACACGCTAAGAGGGAAAGTGCTTTTCTGGTATCTGCTACTTCAATCTGAATAAAATCGGATGGTAAACTTGTTTTGCGTTGAACAATGGCGGTGCGACACCCCTGATCATACACTTGATTCAAGTATGCATGTCCATCATTTGTTAGTCCTTCCAAGGCAATAAAAAGGCAGTTTTCTTTCGCGGCACGCGAATCAAAAACGATCTCTTCAATTTGGATCGTATGATCCGTGAATTGAACGCCAATAGCTTGAAGTAAGTCAGTTAATGCCTTCATTTCAATTCAAGTATTACCAATTGTCCTTTATGAATTTCTGTCCCAGGTTTCAAACTTTGCAACACAACGCGTCCATATCCTTTGAGAGAAACGCTTAGTCCTTTTAACTCTAAAAGGTAAACTGCGTCTTTAGCTGTCATGCCCTTCACATTTGGAACACCGGATTTACGGATTTGCACAGCGTTAAGGTGAATGCTATTGTTCAACGAATCCGCCTCAACCCATTTGGCGCTGGTATTTAATTGAAAGCGTACGCCAAGATGTTTAAGCACCTGAGTTACATCCCGGTAGTATCCACCCTTAACTGCGGGAAGTCCAAGCGCGAGGGGTTTACGTTCATTAATGGCGGGATGATAGGTCAGATTGGAGGCATAAATTTTATTTGCAATTGCTGCAAATACTGGACCCGCTACCAGTGCGGCATATTTTTGTTTTTTAGGACGCGTAACGACTACAACACAGGTATATTTCGGATTATTCGCCGGAAAATACCCTGCAAAAGAGGCTTGGAAATCGCTTTGATTTTCCTCTACATATTGACTTTTATCATTGAGTAATCGAGCTGTTCCAGTTTTTCCAGCAATTGAAAATTGACTAGAAGTTAATTTCTTTCCTGTTCCTCGGGACATTACTCCCTTGAGGCAGTTTTGCATAATTTTTAGGGTCGCGTCTGAGCAAATTTTTTCACGTATCACAATGGGATTCATTCGTTTTATGGTCTTACCGGCGCGACGGATTTCCTTAACAAACAAGGGACGTAAAAACTTCCCGTTGTTTGCTACCGCATTGTAAAAAGCGCAAGTATGTAGCGGAGATTGTTGGTATTCATACCCAATAGCCATGGACGGTATGGAATAGGGCGACCATCCGGAACTCCCAGGGGTGAAGAACTTGGGACCGAGTTCTCCTGGAATTTCAGTCCCTAAGGGCTCGGTAAGTCCGAATTCGCCCAAGCGTTGAAGGAACAAGTTAGGGTCATTTCGGTATGCCTTATATAAAATTAGGGCGATTACATTCGAGGATTTCTCGAAGGCTTGTTGAATCGTAATCGTACCATAACCTCTACCGTCATTCGAATCCATAAACTTTTTACGATAGACTTGGTAGGAACCAACCGCATTAACTTTATCGGTGATTTTAAACTTGTTATCTTCGAGACCCGCCATGATGGACGCTAATTTCATGGTAGATCCTGGAACCTCTCTTAAACCCACTGCATGATTGAATCTTTCAGAGAAACTACCATCTTTTTCTCTATCTAAATTCACAATTGCCTTAACATGGCCCGTTGCTACTTCCATTAAAATTACAGTACCACTTTGAGCATCCATTTCTTTTAATTGGTGCTCTAATTCCGAGTGCGCTACCTCCTGAATATCTTTATCGAACGTGGTAACTATATCAGCACCTTCGATTGGATCTTTTGTAAATCTTCCTGTTTTTTTCCAACCCGTAGTAATGCGATGTTCAATTTCTTTCCCGGGCTCTCCCTCTAGGTAACTATGATAAGCTCCCTCCAACCCTACTTCAAGATTGTGTTCTTTTTTGTAGTACCCGAGTGTTCTTCGAAGCAAAACCCCATTTGGTGCTTTCCGAATAATCGTTTCTTGATTATCAATGATCCCACCTTTCATCCGGCCCAGATTGAATATTGGCAATTTACCTATCCGTTTCCGCTCCTCATTAGTTACCTTTTTTCGAATCAATACATACCGGGAACCATTAGCTCGCGCCGTTCGTATTTCGTTTTCATAGGACCTTGATGATTTATCCTTGTACATTCGAGCCAATCCATCTGCTAAATTGGACACTTCTTCGTCAAAGGTTTTTTGATCAACCACGGTAGGATCCATGTGAATATCATAATAAGAAACAGAAGTTAACAGTGGATTTAAATTAGCATCTAAAATCTCCCCCATACGTGGCGCCCGATCCTGAAGACGGACGGGTAAATCCACTTCTTCCGTTGTCCATTGAAGCTTAAACGTTTTATATAAGCCAACGAACATCACGAAGATGAATCCGAAATAAAGGGCATACGCCCTAAACACCATAGGACCTTTTTCGCTACTCATCGGAACTTACAATTTCGTTTGACTTAATAACTTTAATCGCATTTTCGGATTCCACTAGTTCTTTTTTCTTTAGGCGCTCCACCATTTTATAGCGGCGTGTCCGTTCTTCCAACAAGGTTTTGATTTCGATATATTCCGCTGTGTTTTGATCTACCTCAGTGCGTGTTTCTTGGATTTCCTTTAAAACAGACTTACCGTAATACCCTTTTGCAACCAGCACAAAGAGCAAAAAGAATAGAAAAAGGATGTAACTCAAGTTATTAATCACGAAGTCCTTGGTAAGGAATTCACCATTCAAAATTTGAGAAAACGCAGTGGCTTTCTTCGATTTCCCTGATTTCGAAGACTCTGAAGCTTGCTTCTCGTCGCTGGTATATCTATTCTCTGTCATTGCTTTTGAGCTATTCGTAATTTGGCGCTTCGAGCCCGATTATTCGTTAACACTTCCGCCTCAGAAGGCACAATGGGATGCCTATTAATTTCATCAAAAGGGCGCTGAAGATTTCCATAAAAATCACGGACTTCTTTCCCCTCGAAATTTCCCTTTTTGAAGAAATTCTTAACCAAGCGATCTTCAATGGAATGGTAAGAAATCACAGCAATTCTCCCCCCAGTATTTAAGAGGTCAACGGAATCTTCTAACAACTTTTTAAGTGCCCCAATCTCATCGTTCACCTCAATGCGCAGGGCTTGAAATACTTGAGCGATGTACTTATGATCTTTTCCTCGTTGCGCCAGAGGTTCGCAGAGTTTTGCGAGTTGATCCGTTGTTTCAAAGGGAAATTGTTGCCGCGCAGTTAAAATAGTTTGCACTAAGCGAAACACATTTGGTAAATCCGTGTAGGAATTAAAAATCCGTAGCAAATCCTCTTCCGAACCTTTATTAAGCAATTCTGCTGCGGTAACGGATGCCTTTTGATTCATGCGCATGTCTAAAGGAGCCGCACTTCTAAAACTAAAGCCTCGATCTGCAATATCAAATTGATGAGAAGAAACTCCAATGTCGGCAAGAATCGCATCGACCTTTTTAACACCAAGTGCAAATAAGTGATTTTTTATAAACTTAAAGTTGCCACCAATCAACTTAAAATTCGGAACTGGAATCGTGTTTTTAACAGCATCTTCATCTTGATCGAAGGCGTACAAGAATCCTGCGTTAGACAACTTAGAGAGAATATATTGTGAATGGCCGCCCCCCCCAAAGGTAACATCTACAACAATCGACGTCGGATTAATGGAAAGTCCATCAACGCTTTCTTGTAATAAAACTGGAACGTGGTATGCTTCGTTAATCTTCATTGTTTCCTTCACCCATTACTTCATTCGCTAAGTCGGCAAAGTCAGGCATATTCCCTTCGATCATCTCGAAGTATTTAGCCCGATCCCAGATTTCGATGCGGTCGTTGTATGCAATAAGCATTACTTCCGACACCAAGCCAACGCGTTCCATGTGAGCAACTGGAATCAGTAACCTACCTGCATTATCCAAGGTGAGCTGTTTAGCTCCTTGATGGAATAAGCGGTAGAACATCCTGTTTTTAGGATTAAAAAGATTGATCTTACTCAAACTTGCACTGAGCTTTTCCCATTCAGGAAGCGGATACAAGGTGAGGCAATCTTCAAACCCCTTGTTCAACATAAAATCGCGCTGAGCACTAGCGGCGAGCTGCTTCCGGAGCCCGGAAGGAAAAAGAAACCGACCCTTTGCGTCCAGCTTCACTTCAAACTCACCAACTAAACCTGCCATAGCGTTAATAATGGGTAAAAGTAGTAGATTTCCTCCCACTTTTTACCACCAATTTTTAAATTGTTAATAACTTATTTGGTAAAATTACAGCAATCGAATCGAATAAAAAAATAATCACTTGATAAATAAAGGATTTCATGAAAATAAACAAAGTGGTAATTTGTGGTAATTATTAAAAACTTACCTTTGACCATGCAAAACAAATTGGCCGGCATTGGTCTTCTGGTGATTCTCGGGGCCGTTTGGGGAAGTTCATTTATTTTAATGAAATTGGGTATGGAGCCTGTTCAAGGGTTTCCCACCATGAATCACTTTCAAGTTGCAGGGTTGCGCATGACCATAGCCGCCGTTGTGATGTTACCCTTTGCTATTCGATCAATTAAGTTGTTAAAGACCAAAAGCGCACCATATTTATTAATTGTAGGACTTTGTGGGAACTTTATACCCTCATACCTTTTCACCTATGCAGGCACTGGGCTAAGCAGCGGATTTTGTGGCATCCTGAATAGCTTTACTCCTATTTTTACTGTTTTCATTGCTTTCATTGCATTTAAAACCAAAGTCCATTGGTTGCAAGTTGTAGGCATATTAATAGGTACAGCCGGTATTGTTTCATTGGTGACATCAGGTGGACATTTGACCTTAATAAATAGTCCGTCCCACATTGGCGCTGTTTTGATTGCCACCTTACTATACGGAATCAGCGTGAATACGATACGACATAAACTAAGCCACATCAGTCCACTTGAAGTAACATCGTTGGGTCTTTTCAGCATACTACCCTTCGCCTTATCTAGTTTTCTATACGAAGGAACCCATCAAGACATCCTAAACAAACCGTTTGGATGGTCTGCCCTGGGTTATGTAGTTCTTTTAGGTGTAATTGGTACTGCCATTTCAAACATTTATTTTAACCGGCTCATTAAATTAACCTCTGCCATATTTGCGAGCTCGGTTACCTATCTAATCCCCATATTCGCCGTGCTTTTTGGCTTTATCCTTAAGGAATCGATTACCTACTTGCAATTCATTTCCATGCTCGTTCTGCTTTCAGGTGTCTTTTTAGTCAACTTCCACGAACTACTTTTGCGCGGAACACGAAAGAAAAAGCGTTAGTTGTTTTGAAATTGAATATGATTTATTATCTTTGCACTCCTAATTTTAATTCGAGTCAAACATGTACGCAATTGTAGAGATAGCAGGGCAGCAGTTTAAAGTGCAAAAAGACCAAAAGGTATTCGTTCATCGATTAGATGCTGAAACCGGATCAAAAATGACGTTTGATCACGTGTTATTGGTAGATAACGATGGAGCAATCACTCTTGGCGCCCCAGTTATAGCCGGTGCAACAGTCACCGCAGAAGTCCTTGACCATGTCAAAGGAGATAAAGTAATCGTTTTCAAGAAAAAACGAAGAAAAGGTTACACAGTAAAAAATGGTCACCGTCAGCAATTTACGGCGTTGAAAATTACAGGTATTAAAGCTTAATTAACGAGATTAACAGTTTAGATCATGGCACATAAGAAAGGAGTCGGTAGTTCCAAGAACGGTAGAGAATCACACAGCAAGCGTTTAGGCGTTAAAATCTTTGGTGGTCAAGCCGCAATTTCCGGAAACATCATCGTACGTCAACGTGGTACGCAACATCACCCAGGCGACAACGTTGGGATTGGTAAAGACCATACATTGTTTGCATTAACAGATGGATTAGTTGAATTTCGTAAAAAGAAAGATAACCGTTCATTTGTTTCAATTGTTCCCTTCGAACAAGCGTAAGCAATATATTTCATACAAGATATTTAGCCCTTTCTTCGGAAGGGCTTTTTTATTTTAGTTATTTTGTACTTGAAATGCTAAAAATTCTACAACACAACCTAGCGCTTAGCTTGTTTTCTGGCGCCTTGCTCATTGTTTCCTACCCATTTTCCGGAAGCATAACCCCACTGGTATTTGTTGCCTGGATTCCTTTATTTGTTGTCGCCCTACGATTAAAGCAGCAAGCTCGAGGACTGCTTAATTTTTTGGCATACGCGTATTTTACCGCATTTATTTTTAATGTTGGATCTACATGGTGGATTTGGAATTCCACCGCCGGAGGTGCATTAATGGCATTCATTTGTAATAGTTTATTAATGGCAGGTGCCTTGACTATTGGATTCGGAGTGTTTAAGCGCCTTAACACTGGGTTGTTTCTTGTCGGACTTGGATGTACATGGATCACCTTTGAATTCGTTCATTTAAATTGGGAATTATCCTGGCCTTGGCTCACGATCGGTAATTACTTTTCAATTCATCCGTCTTGCGTCCAATGGTATGAATACACTGGTACCCTAGGCGGAAGTTTTTGGGTAATCGCCGCAAACATTCTTGGTGTCTTATTTCTTTTAAACCTAAAATCTAAGCAATACGCCATAGCATTCATTTCTATACTTAGCATTCCACTATTTATTTCTTTCATAGTACGTAAGAAGGCAGACATTACTAAATATCCTACTCAATCTGTTGTTATACTTCAACCCAACATTGATCCATACACTGAAAAATTCAACATTGATCCTGCCCAACAAGTTGAATCCATGCTTGGCTTGGTAAGTCCGTATCTACACAATAGCTTAGCGATTGGCCCTGAAACTGCGCTACAGGAAGCATTCATAGAAAAGGATTTTAACAGAACAAGGAGTTTTAACCTATTAAATGAAGCCCTAACATCCACAAACAGTTCACTTTTAATTGGCGCCTCTACCTTCCAGCTATTTAACCAAAAACATTCCGCTGCTTGTAAAGCCTTACCTAATGGAACATTCTATGAGTCTTACAATACCGCCTTATTTATGGCAAATAAAAAGCAAGATTTCATTCACAAATCAAAGCTAGTTCTAGGCGTGGAAAAAATTCCGTTTTCACGCTGGCTGCCTTTCTTAGAACAACTATCCATCGATAATGGGGGTACGTCTGGGTCGTTGGGTGTAGAATCCGAACCCAAGGTGTTCAGGAATGAAGACCAAGCGTATGCTCCGATTATTTGCTACGAATCGATTTATGGCGCATTTGTAGCCGAACAATGCAACAAGGGAGCAACGCTTTTATGCATCATAACCAACGATGGTTGGTGGGGTAATACTCCCGGGCATCGGCAGCATAATCAATTTGCTTCATTACGCGCTATTGAAACCAGAAAATACGTTGTTCGGTGTGGAAACACGGGAATAAGTTCGGTGTGGAATTCGAGCGGTGAATGCATTAAGTATCTCGGATATGATAGAAAAGGCGTACTTACCGCAAAGGTTCCGTTAATTAAAGGAAAGACGTTTTACGTTAGGTTTGGCGATTATTTGGGATGGGTGAGTGTAGCTGTATTCGTAATATTAATTATTATACGATTTAGGATACCAAAGAACGTGTAAGAATTCAAGTTTGTTATTAATTTCGCCCCTTCAGGGCTAATGTATTCCGCCCCTTCGGGGCTATTACATCCGACCTTTCAGGTATTTATAGCACCTCATAAAATAAAAAAGGAGGTCCTTTCCACCTTTGCTGAAGCTTCGGTTGAATCTCGGCCAGGTTCTATTCTGTATTTCATAAAACAAAAAAGGGGGGCCTTTCGGCACACCCCTTCTCCATCAATCAACATCGTATTAATACCCTGGATTTTGAATCAGGTTTGGATTTAAGATAATATCTGAGGTAGGAAGTGGATACAATTCCAAGTATGGATCAATTCCAATCCCGGCTACATCTCCTCCTTTGAAAGGCCATACATAGGTTGAACCAGAAAACAAGTCAAAGCGAATTAAATCGGTTCTTCGGGTTCCTTCCCATTGCATTTCACGAGCACGCTCATCAATGATATCAGACAAAGTCACGGTTGCCAAGTTATGCGTATTATTTCCGTAAGCACGCTCACGAATTAAGTTCATGTATTGTAAGGCTGTTCCTCCATCACCCAAACGCAAACTCGCTTCAGCCATCATCAAGTATACATCTCCTAATCTAAACATCGGGAAATCGATGTCTGTATGTGGCGAATTGGCATTATTGGAAGCTGTTAATCCAGCACTGGTTACGTTTTTAAATTTAGGATTTGCATACCCTTGGGTAAATGTTCCTAAGGTGGTTATTTGTTTCGTTTGACCTGCGGTATAAAACAAGTAACGTGAATCTTCCGTTGTGTCCGCAAATTTGTTTACTAAAGATTCTTTTGCTCGCAAACCAGCCCACTTTCCGTTAACGCCATAATCTGCAGCAACCATAGAACCTCCTAACGAAGCACATACTAAAAAGGTAGTTCCACCCCAAGTTTGTGCGTACAACCCATCATAGACTACTGGGAAGATAATTTCAGGAGATGTATGATTATCGGCTAAAAACAATTCTTGGTAGCTGTCATCCAAGGTAAATGGACCTGCATCGATAATTTTTTGGCAATAATCTTTACAATCAGCCCATCTAGCTGTCCCTGTATACACTTCAGCATTTAAATACAATTTAGCTAATAAGGCCTGTGCTGCCGCTTTTGACGCGTGACCATACACTACAGACGACGCTGACGTTAGGCTTGGCTCAACTGCCAAGAGTTCTGATTCAACGTAATTAAATAAATCAGCGCGTGTAATTCGCTCGGGTTGAAAAGCACCTACTTTATCATTTTCATCAACAAATGGAACATTTCCAAATAAATCCATGGCGTGATAATAACTCAATGCCCGTAAGAATCTTGCTTCATTTCTGTACATGCGAATCATCTGCTTATCATTCTCGCTGAATCCTCTCTCCTCTAACTTAGCATCGCTCGCTTGTCCTATGAATTCATTACATAAGGTAATTTGATAATAAATGCGGTAGTACATACCTTTTACCCACACATTCTCCGCATTGATATCATTCTTTACCAATTCCGGAATCCCTGGGTCGTTCCAACCACAAACCGCTTCATCGGTCGGTAATTCTTGTAAATTCCAAAGCACTCGAACATAGGCAGAGAATCCTTCATCGATTCCAGCAATATCCGCTTGTCCAGCCGGACCTTGGTTACCCGTCATTGAAAGACCTGAATACAATTTAGCCAGTACTTTAATATAATTATTTGGGTCTTTGTACACCGTTTCGGCATTCAGACCATATTTAGGTGACTGATTAAGTTGTTTGTTACATGAGAACCCAAGAAGTAGTGTTCCCAATAATGCAGTATATAAAATTGACTTCTTCATGGAGTTTTATTTAAAAATCAAAGGTTAAGTTTAAGGTATACACTCGAGGTCGTGGATAGAAGTTATTATCAACCCCACCCCCAACTTCAGGATCTTGTCCAGAATATTTAGTTACAACAAATACGTTTTGTACTGAGAACCCGGCATTTAATCCAATCTTATTTTTGGTGAAGCCAAGTTTTCCAAAGTTGTATCCTACGTTGATGTTATCAACGCGCAAGAAATTCGCTTTTTCAAGGTAGTGGTCAGATAACAACTGGTTTGTAGTTGTTTTTTGTACCTCGTCCTCATAGTACAAGGAACTGATGTTGTTTAAGTATTTCTTAGTTCCTTCCACCCCAGTAAACGTTCCACTGTTTGAGTGGATGTTGTTATAAATCGTTGCTCCCAATTCACTTCGCATGGATACTCCTGCATACCATTTTCCATATTGGAAATTCAAAGCTGTTCCTAGGAAAATTTTCGGAGCTACTTGTCCGGCATAATAACGGTCTTTCACGTTGATTACGCCATCGTTGTTCCGATCAACAAAGGCATTGGTATCTTTCCATTTATCCGTTGCAGTGATCTGTCCATCTCCGTTCATGTCGATGCTTGCTTGTTGTCCCACTTCTATTAAGCTACCATCTGTATCGTATTGTTGCTCATACATGAAATACGTAAAGGTCGGATAAGCCACTTGATGAATCAATACTTGGTTTCCAATTCCTCCCGCGATACCTCCAACTAAGATACCTGGAGAATTTGGGTCTTGAATTTGAGAAAGTTTCGTTACTTGATTGATGTTATGCGTTGCATTCACCATCCAATCTAGACGCGTTTTCTTTTTTGCGATAATTCCCAAATTCAAACTAGCCTCAATCCCTTTATTTTCCATCCCACCCACATTGGTTAAGATTTGGTTCGTAAAGTTAGTTCCTGCCGGTACGGCCACCGTAGCTAGCAAGTCGGAAGTTAATTTCTTGTATACATCAACCGAACCTGAAATGCGGTCTTTAAGTAATCCGAAATCTAATCCGATATTGTAACTAGTAGTGGTTTCCCATTTTAAGTTGGCATCAAATCCTGCAGGACGGAATACCGTGTAATATTGTCCGCCGAAAGCGTACTGTGCGGTTGGACCACCTTCGAAGTAATTTCCGATGTAGGCGTAATCACCAATCCCATCTTGCTGACCAGTTACCCCCCATCCTGCACGCACTTTCAACATATTGATGGCTTTGATTTTTTTCATGAATTTCTCTTGGCTAACAATCCATGCTGCAGAAGCTGCTGGGAACCAACCCCAACGTTGCTCTGGGCTAAATCTAGAAGAACCGTCACGACGCAAAGACACGTTAATCACATATCGGTCATTTAAGGAGTAAATAGCACGCGCATAATATGATAACAAGGCATTCTTTGTGTAGAACGGATTAGCAGCAGGAAGTGCAATTACAGAATCTTGGGCTTGATTGTAGGTAGGGTTATTCGGACTTGAAGTATACCAATCTTGGTAAGAATACCCGGCAGTTAAATCTAACAATTGATTTTTCAATTTTTCACCCGAATTATAATTTGCATACGCTTCAATCAATTTATTCCCTTTGGTTTGGCGGTATTGACTGTAACTACCCTGACTAAAATATCCTGCGGCTGAAGCAGCTTGTGTTTCGGTATACCCCGTACCCTCTGATTGATCAGTACCAAGGTTTACCACTGCTTTTAACTGCGGCAAAAATGGCATTTTGTACGTTGCTTTCGCATTTCCGATGTAACGATTAACAACACTTCGATCTTCCGATTGCATAATTAAACCCAATGGATTTCTTCCAGAAAGGGTGTTTGGTTTGTTGTTGTCAAGCCACTCGAAATACCCCCCATACTGTGATTCATTCCCAGAATAAACAGGTTGGGTTGGATCAAAAAATGCTGCGCCTAATGCCCCGCGATTCGCAAAAAATGCACGCGATTGAACCAACTTTTGATTAATTTCCAATTGCAGCGCTCCATCCATTAAGCTTGGTGTCATATTTAAGCTTAAAGACGTACGATTCATATTGTCTCGTTTCAATAAGCCATTTTCATTTCGATTTCCAATAGACAATCGATATGGCAATCCTTTAATTCCACCTGTAATCGATAAATTATTATCGGCTACAATAGCGTTTCGGAACACTTCACGTTGCCAATCCGTATTGGCAGTACCTAACAACGCTTTCTGAGCAGCAGTTCCTTTGCGGTTGATTAACGCACGTAAGGAATCTCCAGAAAGTACATCGGCATATTTTGCAATGGTGGATAACGAAGTTTTAGAATCTAAGACCACCTTTACTTGATTTTGAGTTGCTGAACCTTTTTTCGTGGTGATTATAATTACCCCATTCGCGGCACGCGAACCATAAATTGCCGTTGCGGAAGCATCCTTTAAAACGACAAAAGACTCAATATCGTTCGGATTAATTAATGATAATGGATTCGCTGCTCCTGAAATCCCACCATTATCTAAAGGAACTCCATCCACAACAATTAATGGGTCGTTACTCGCATTGATCGAAGTACCCCCACGTAGTCTCAATGTACTTCCTGAACCAGGCGCTCCATCATTAGAAGTAACTTTTAATCCAGCTACCTTTCCCATTAACAATTGCTCTGGAGTAGCAAGCGATCCTTTTAAAAAGTTTTTCTCATTAATAATGGTCGCCGAACCTGTTAAATCCTTCGTTCTCGTAGTACCGTAACCAATCACAACCACCTCATCGGATGCTTTCTGATTATCTCCAAAAACCAGGTTTTTAGTTATTGTTCCTCCACCAGAAATGGCAACCTCTACCGTCATGTCTTCTAGTCCAATGAGACGTAAGGTTAACACATAACTTCCATCAGCCAAACCGGTGATTTCATAGGCTCCATTTACATCAGAAAAAGCAACCCCTTTCGTTGGCCCATCCGCCATAACTTTCACATCGCTTAACTTATTTCCTTTGGGGTCCTCAATTACCCCATTAATTTTACCTGTTTGCGCAAATCCGAGGACGGACAAGGCCAACATAAAAATCAAGGAAAAAGATTTAATAAATAATTGTCTATTCATAATCTTTTAAATTGTTGTTAGTTTTTAATTAAAGTGCTTCCAAATATACTTTTTTTTTCAAAATGTCATTATGACACAAAGAAATTTAATGGAATTTGATTTTCAATTCATTACCATCCTCCAGTATGTAAATCAGACGTGCTGTTTTCGTTGTTGAGTCAAAGGTTATCTTGGTGTCTTCTCCAAGCAATTGATCATTGGTCCTACTAACGATTCGAGGTACTTCGGAAACATTGTGGATGACCAGCGTAACTCCTGGACTCAATGGTTTGCAAAACGGACTGATAGTGTTCACGTTAATTACGGATTTTCTCCTTGACTTTTTTAGGTAGTCAAATTCGAATAAGGTGAAACAATCCCCATCAAAATCTTGTCGTGAAGTCCCATCATCTTCGAATAACTTCCCTTTAGATTCAGAAACCGAAGGATCGTAATAGAAATGTACCTCCAACTTATTTACAGAATATTCCTCGGTTGATTGTATTCCTTTCTCAGCCATCGGAATAAAAGCACCCGCCTTAACAAATACAGGAATATTATCCATACTCAAGGAATCAACTGTGGGTTCATTCCAAACCATTTCCATTCGAGACCCCCAAAAACAACGCGCCGTAGTTATGAACCGCTGCGGCATAACGCGTTCGTCGGTATACAGATTAAACCATGGATTCGTATCTGGAAAATCAATTTTTGTGATTTTTTGTCCTTTTTCTGTTACTGGGACAACAAACATGTCGGGACCCCAAAAATAACAATCGGTTCGGTCCATAAAGTCCGTTTGTTTTGGATACTCCATAAAAACAGGGCGCATCAATGGAATTCCAGTAGTTGAATTCTCATAGGCCAAGGTATAATTGTAAGGCAACAAGCGATAACGCCATTCGATTGCTTCTTTAGCTAGGGCCTTGGTTTGAGCATCTTTAAAGATTGCTTCGCTCGGCACTTCTTGTTGTGCATGCGGTCTAAAAATCGGCTGAAACACCCCGTATTGTAACCATCGAACGTAAAGTTCAGGGTCGTCATTCGCTCCACCAAAACCACCAAGGTCGGAGTGGAGATATCCAATTCCTTGCAATCCTGCCTGTAGAGTAAGCTCCACTTGAGGTTTTAATCCACCCCAAGTACGGTTTACATCGCCAGTCCATGGGATCATTCCGAACCGTTGAGAACCTGAATACCCCGATCGCATTAAAATAAATGGTCTTTTATTGGAAAAATCAGCGCGGTAGCCTTCCTGAATTAACCGAGCCCAATCATGACCATATATGTTGTGTACCCGATTAGCTCTACCTACCACATGGTATAAATCATCAGGATGTACCTCCGGCTCTCCTAAATCTCCCCAAATCCCTTCAACTCCCATTTCTATTAAGCCTTTGTAGATGTTCCAAAACCACTGTTTCGTTTCCGGTTTATAGATATCAAGCAGGCCTGTATTACCAAAATAAAAATCATAGGTATACGGCTTTTCACCGGTAATGTCTGTGCAAAGTAGTTTTTTCGTTTTAGTTTCCTCCCACGTCTTTGAAGTGGTTAATATAAAGGGCTCAGTTATTAAGACGGTTTTAACCCCAGTATTTTTAAAATCCGAGATCATTTGTTTTGGATTCGGAAAGCTATCTCGGTGGAATTCAAAATTACCCAAGGTACCTTGGATCGTTGTGCCAAACCAATACAAATCAAATACAATCGCATCGAGCGGAATGCTGTCGGCCTTAAACTTAGAAACTACTGCACGAGCTTCCTGTTCGGAATGATAGCCAAAGCGGCTTGCAAAATTACCAAATGCCCAACGAGGCGGGAGCGGTTGTCTACCCGTCAAACTGGTGTACGATTCCACTAATTCTTTCCAATTATCTGCTGCAATTACCTGATAGGTTTTTCTTCCACCCGTTGTTTCATAGGTAAGGCTGCTGTCTTTTTTTGAATCCAGGTCTAAAAATCCGGTATACGAATTATCAAAATGTAAGGCATAAAGGCGATCTGAAATCACCAAGGGCATGCTATAGTTCATCTGTTCCGAATGCGTTTCATACCCGTAATGTGCCTTATTGTATAGCGGTAACCTATACCCTCTTCTGTCCATTCCAAGCACCCGGTTTCCGGTGCCGAACAACTTTTCATCCTTACTTAAGTTGAACTGAATCTTTTCCATACTGGAATCCACATCATAACCCCATCGTTCAGAGAGCAAGTAACGGCCCTTGTGCCAATAGGTTATTTTAAAAGGATTCGTTTGGATTAAAATGATGGGATTCATTTTCTTATCCCGATCTTCCTTGTGATAAATATGAATATACGGAGGGATCAGCGCATTGGATGTTGTCGCCCATGTAAATGAATTTTCATCCGGTTTTTTATCTACCGCGTGAGAGTTCGCTTCATGCTTTTGTCCATTCGGAATAAAGGTGGTTTCGATAATGTTTGGACCATAAGATCGGAAAATGTACTCCCCATCAGAAACCGTAACTTTTATTCCCGCAGGAATTGCAGCAATACTCTTATATTGACGTTTCGGATTTTGACTCCATGCATTTAGGTTAATCCATGTAAAAAAAACGAGGACTAAGACCTTTCCTACAATTCGATGATCCATGCTGTTTTTCCTGCAATTGTTAATGATTTCTGCGACATGTCAATGAGTGTATCTGATAATACCTCTTTTTTTAGAGGAACTGCTCGAATAGAAAATTTATCTAGGACATCAACAAAACGACTCGTTGCAATGGATTGAGCATCCGTGGAATTATTCAGTACGACCATAATTTTCTTTTCTTCCAAGATTCTAAAATAAACATATACGTTATTCTCCGGGACATACTGAACTAAGGTTCCGTCATGAATTACGGCTTGGTTTTTACGCCAATTGAGTACCTTTTTCGTGAATTGAAAATACGCTTCTTGTTCTGGAGTTCGACCCAATTTTGAGCGTTTCCGCACATCATCTTGCGCATAAAAAGCTGTCAGCGTGTCGGTATCCCACCCACCCGGAAAATCTCTGCGAATATCTGCATCTCCTACCTCCTTAGAGCCTTTCATTCCAATTTCCGAACCATAATAAATTTGAGGAATTCCTCTAGTGGTTGCAATTAAGGTAAGTGCTAGTTTATAATCGGCCAGGTTCGAACAATATTCATTGAAGCGCTTGGTATCGTGATTTTCCATAAACACCAACATATTGTTGGGATTTTCATATACAAAATCATTCACGAAATTTTCATAAATCCGAGCCATTCCTTGGTCCCACCCTTGATTCCGTTCATTAAACGCTTGCATAATTGCATCGTGTAAGGTGAAATCCATGACTGCCGGCAGACCACTGTTATATGAATCCAAGGCTCCAATTTTACTGTCCTTTTGCCAATAGGAGATTTGTGCTTGATTATGCAACCAGACCTCCCCTACCATATTTAACTTGGGGTATTCCTCCATAATGGCCTTGGTCCATATAGCAATCGCTTCCTTATCATTGTAGGAGTAGGTATCTACACGCAAACCATCTAAACACGCATACTCAACCCACCAAATGGTATTTTGAATCAGGTAGGTTAAAAGTAATGGATTTGACTGGTTCATGTCAGGCATAGAAGTATCAAACCAACCATCTGCGGAAGCGGAATGATCACTTGGAGCAGCATATGGATCCATTTGGGTGCTTGTTCGGTAGGAAGATCGAGTAAATTGATCAAACTGATGAATCCACGTTTTTGTTGGGAGGTCTTGAATCATCCAATGCTTACTTGACCAGTGATTGGGCACTTCATCTTTAATCACTTTTAGGCCTCGTCGGTGTGATTCAAGAACCAATTCCTTGAACCATGAATTAGTACCATATCGAGGATCTACTTTATACAAATCCGATTGAGCGTAGCCGTGGTATGAATACGTAGGCTCATTATCTTCCAACAATGGTGTAGTCCAAATAGTCGTTGCACCAAGTTCTTTAATGTAGTCCAAATGCTCCATAATCCCGGCGATGTCACCACCGTGACGACCACCAGGCAGTGAGCGATTTCCCTGTTCGGTCATCCCTGGGTAGGAGTCTTGACCGGGGTAAACGTTTGCAAATCGATCTGGCATTAAGAGGTAAATAACATCCTTGGTTGAAAACCCTTCTCGCTTCGCCGATTGGTAGATTCGCTCTTCCAATTTAAACTCAAAGCGCGCAACTTCCTTATTCTTGGTATTTGTTAAGGTAATGGGATAAGTCCCCGCATTTCTATCTTTAGTTTCCACCGTTACAAAAAGGTAGTTCGGATTTTCAGTTTTAACGATTCCAAGCACATTCAACCCTTGTACATTCACTGTATACTTCGCAATTTGAGGGCCGTGGAGCAACACCTGCACTTGATGGTGTTTCATTCCAACCCACCAATTGGCAGGTTCCACATGATCCAACACGACAGCTTGCGCCGACAATAGAAAAACAACAAGTAAGGTGCTCAGCGATAAAAGAATTTTCATGGGATTACAATACGTTTTCTTGTTTGTCCAGTAGATGATATTTCAATAAACATCTGATTCGCGGGAATTTGATCCAACACTCTTCCCATTAAATCTACGCGCGTAATCCACTGCAAAGACTCTTCATGCTGTTCTGTTAAACTAACCGAACATGGATTGGTTAAACCATTATAAATCAATTGATTGCTTGCAAACGCACTTCGTTGGGTAATATAGGTATTTAAGGAAGTGGATACGTGGTTACCCCATGCATCTGTTATGGCATCCAGAAAATCCTGATCAGAGAATCCATAATCCAGTCCTTTGTATGTATCGGCAAGGGCTGATGTGCTAATTAAGTCTTGGGTGGCTTCCCAAATTGGCAGCATGTAGCCCGGGGTGAAATAGGTATTTATGTGTTGCTGTATATAATACGAAAAACGGTCCTTAAAATAGGGAACTTGCATCATTCGTGTATATAAAGGCCGTGGCGTATTGCTTGGAGACCAGGTATAAATATTACGAAATTGCCAATCAATTCCCATCCAGTCTACGCCGAAGGTGTTGTCTAAATCATATTCTAAAAAAACGAACTTACCATCTGAAGGCCGTTGATAGAGGTAGTAATTGTTTTTATTAAATGTGTAGCCATCCCATTGACCAACTAATATTTGAAAAGCCAAAGAATTTAATAAAAGCTCTACATCAATAACCTCTTGAATTGCGCAAGGGAATTCAGCGTTGGACGAATTATTAAGCACATCGATAAAGTGAACTAAGCCTGAAAAATCGTTCAGCGCCTCATTCGTTTTAAGTTCATATAGTGCTTGATAGGGCGCTTGTCCTCCCCCCTGATAAACCATGTCTGCACCCCATTTCGCTTTATAGAGATTTCCAGTATCATCATTGGTAAACCGTGCTTCTATGTATTGATCATCAAGGTGCTCCACGTTTATATACAGGCCTTTATATTCCCCGTTTATATACACTTCGACATACGACGTTCGTGCGGCAGGTAATCCAGACCACCGCAACATTTCTTGGCACGTTCTACTTCGCATAATTGACACATCATTATGCTCACCATTAAGGTTTAAGGATTTTAAATCGTACCATTTAAAACCGGGTTGGTATACATTAAAATCAATTTTAAAAGACTTTTTTGCTGATTGAAGCGACGTATTTCCTCGAAGTCTGATTCCCACTGTATCAATCGTATCGGTAACTACCGAACTGGCATAAATGAAGGTTGCTGGAAACTCAAAGGAAGCGCCTAAACTATCCCCAACCATCGTATTAAAATCTTGGGGACTCATGGTAATATAAATCTTTGCTACTTCATTTTGTAGAAATGCATTTGAATTGGCGGGATGCACCAATTGTGCTACTAGGCTTAATGGAATTAGGCAAGCACAGAAAAAAATATTTCTCATTATTTAACTACTGTTTTATGAGCAATAGAATTACCAAGTTTAACAAGGATCAAATACGTTCCGGAAGGGAGATTTAATGAATTCAAATGAACTTCATTCGCTCCAACCATCGCCATCGTACGTTGATTTTTCAGCAGTATTCCTTGCGCATCAAATACTTGCACCTCTAGCGGTTGAAAATCTTGAGATGTTAATTTGATGGTAAGATCCGACTCAAATGGGACCGGAAAAACACTGAAATCAAAGGAAGGATTCTCCAAATCTTCGATGGAGGCAACCGAAGTAATATAAGGCTTTGGCAATGGAACATCGGTATACACACGATACTCACCGGGTTGCAATTGAATCGAAGCATTAACATTAGTAACATTCAAGCTATCGCCTGTAAAGTATTCATACCACATTCCTGTATGTTGAAAGGCAGGAATGGCAGAGGATGCGTTTACATCTATATTAACTAGGGATAGCCCATTCATGGTTGGATGGTTCATAATCATCCGTTTAATTCCCGAGCCCAGACTGGCCTGAAAATCGAGCGATCTGAACGTCTCATAATTGTTTCTTAAAGCGAGCATCGCTGTATAAACATCTAATAACTGTTGACGTCGGCCTTGTTGAAGGTAATTCCAAAGAATTGGTTTATTGCATACTCGACATGGATAGTCAATATTGATATCATACCCGTATTCACCGAATTGCCAAATCATCCGTGGACCTGGTTGTGAAAGAAAGGTAACAGCCAATCCTTGCATACGCCCCAAGGCCGTATATGGATCTTTGGCATTGTGTGCAGGATTTGATGCATTCCCAAACGTAATCGCCTCATACATTAGGCGTTGTTCATCATGACTTTCCATGTAAGAAATCAAGTGAGGTTGCGACCAGGTACGGTTCGTGTAGATCCCGTTGGTTAAACTCGAATTTGCAGGGAATCCCTTACCTGAATTTTGATACCCGTATGTCACATTTCCCCAAAGCATGCACCCGTAATCAGCTAATTGCTCTTCTTCATTGTTATCACACCAGTGTTCAAGGATTATATATTGATCCGGATCGACCGCCCAAATGCTATCAGACATCCGCTTGATGTTATTCATTCGTTCTACACTAAAATTTGCTGTAGTATTCGCAAATCCTTTGGTGAAATCAAATCGGAACCCATCGATATTGTAAGTTTCTACCCAATACCGATTTACTTGATCCACATATTCTTTGGTTGGCGCTTTACTGTGATTGAAGTCGTATCCCCAACAATTTGGTGGATGAGGACATACCGCATTAAACCATGGATTATTTGCCGCAGGCCGATTATTCACCGCATCCCAATACATGTTCACCATAGGGTTTTGTCCAAAGGCATGGTTAAGCACCATATCAATAATTACAGCAATACCGCGACCGTGGCATGTATCTACAAATTCTTTAAACTTTTGTGCTGTTCCGTAATATTTATCAAGCGCCATATGAAAGGAAGGATTATAGCCCCAACTTTCATTGCCTTCAAATTCAAAGTTTGGCATTAATTCGATGGCGTTAATTCCCAAGCGATCGAGATAGGCAATGGTATCAATCAGCGTCTGATAGTTTCGAGCAGCGACAAAATCACGCACCAACAATTCATAAATCACAAGGTCTTTTTTCTCGGGACGATTAAAGGAAGTATTTTGCCATGTATATGTTGATGGCGTTGTGTAAAAAACAGATACAAATCCAGTAGTTAACCCCGTTGGATAAGCCGGTAAATTTGGGAACGTGTTTGCGTTAATGAACGGATCATTATTTGGATCAAGCACTAAGGTACTCAATGGGTCAGCATATTTTCCTTGGTTCGTGATAAAATACTGGTAGCCATAGGCTTGTCCTGGCTGAAGATTATTTACAACCAACCACCATCGGGTAGAATCCAAGGAACAATTCATGTGAAATGCTCCCGTAGGTAACCAATTGTTAAAATCTCCTACAAGATACACATGATCCTTCTCTGGAGCATACAATTGAAACAAGGCCGTGGAGTCGTTCAGCATTTGCACTCCATTCTTTGTTCCGGCAGGTGGGTTGAGATAGGTTAGCGGTGGATTAACGGTATAGTATACGCTATCTTTTATTACGGTAGTTCCATTGTCTGCCTCGAACAGTAACAAATGGGTTCCCGGAACAGTAGCGGTAATGTTCGTATTAATTGCCGTAGCATTCGGCGTTGATTGAATCAGCACGCCATCCTCTTTTAAGGTTAAGGTTGCTGGTTGATTAGATTGCGCATTAAACGCAAAATTTTGATTTAAATCTAATAAAGGCATTTGGCTCGGATTAAAAATCGCAGCTTGTAAACCTCCATTAACTGGGTAAACGTCATAATAAATATCGCTCCCATCAGCTTCCCGTCCAACTACAGAACCGTTCGCGTTCCGAAAAACAAACGCCAATTTAAGGACCGTGGTATTTACTGGAAAACCATAAAATGCATCAATATCGATAGTAATTGAATGTTTGTTATTTCCAAGATTGGTCATCTGTACATTCGGATCTACCTGCCCCCAATTTCCCTGCACAAAAAGCCAATTGGTTGGCGATGTACTCGCTGTGGTAATTAAGCCTGCATGACAATACACTTGATTGGTTCCAACCAGTGCACCGTTGCCTTCGGTAGCATCATAAACTATCGTGACTACATCGTTTACGGTTGGAAATGCTGGAGTAAGTTCTAAAATCTGGGCGTTAATCGCTAAGTTCAGCAAACTAAAAACAAGGAATAATGGACGACTAATTTTCATAAGGTTAAGATAAAGAAAAAGCCTACGTTTTCACATAGGCTTTTCCAAGAAAAAAATATAAAATTATTTTTTCATCAATTTACCAGTAACAACGTTACCAGCTGCTTTTACTTGGTACAAGTAAGAACCTGCCATCAAGTTAGCTGTAGAAATTTCTACTGAATTTTCAGCACCAGTAACTACTGATTTAGTAGCAACTACTTTACCAGACAAATCAAATAATACGATCTCTGCAGAATTTGCATTTGAGCTAAAGTTAAATGTAGCTACATCGTTTGCTGGATTTGGAGCAACAGTTAAGTTGCTGATTGCGTTGTTGTTCAAGTTCGCAGAACAAGAAGCAGCACACGCATCCCAACAATACGTTAATGTAGTTGCAGCAGCAGGAATAACCAAGGTACGGTTGATGTTTCCAGAACCATCATCTACACCACAACCACCAGAAACGATTGTGTTAAGTGGATCTGTTCCTTCATTCATTCCCCAGTTACCGTTGATAAACTTGTAAAGTAACGTTTGATCAACTGAAGAAGCTGGAAATTCAACAGCGATTTCCCAGATATTGTTTCCAAGATCAGTCATTGCTGAAGTAGCTGTAGTTGGAGACCAGTCAGCCATCGGGCCACCGTTCGCGTTACCTCCCATTGCTGAGAAATTACCTCCTACGCGGATTCCAGTTGCATCAAGTGTTGCACCACCAGCTACGTAGTTGGTTACATCCACTTGGAAAGTTACGGTTACTTGTGCAGTAGCCATTGCTCCAATAAATAGAGCAGATAAAAGTGTAAACATTTTTTTCATACACAAAAAATTTAAACGGTTAATACTTACTTAGTGTCAATTAGACAACTTCAAAATTAAAAATAAAATCAAATTTTCAATGATTTTTTTAAAAAATTTTCTTTAAGACTTTGTTAATTAATTGGATAAAGAAACAGGACCAACATAGAGTAATCCGTTGGTTGTTAGGTTTGAGGGGAGATTCTCAAAAATTCCTAGGTAGGAAGACCCACTACCTGACATTGCTGCATAGAATGCACCTTTTTCAGTAAGGTATTCAATACCCTCAGAAATTTCAGGATGAGCCAAGGCTACTGGCTTTTCGAAATCATTCACGTAGTATGCCTGCCATTCATGTAATGCTTTGATTTGATAATCAATGCTGTGCATTGGATTTGGAACAATGGAACCGTACGCAGAGGCTGTACTCACATGTATTCCAGGATTATAAATTGCGATATATAAGCCAGAAAGATTTACATTCATCGGATGCAGTTCTTCCCCCCTACCTTTAGCTAATGCCGGCTGATTGGCAATAAAAAAGGGGCAATCACTTCCTAATTCTGCAGCTAAATGTTCTAATGTTTCAGTGGATAACCCTAAATCAAACCATTCATTCAATCCCTTTATGGTAAATGCTGCATCAGCAGATCCGCCACCTAATCCCGCCCCAATAGGAATCTGTTTTCGCAAATGAATAGCCACTGGCCCAATACCGTACCTGTCTTTCATAAGCATGTATGCACGTTCAACCAATCCCAAGCTTCCATTCGAAGGAATATCAATACCACTTTGGATGTAAGAGAAATCTACCGACGCGCTAATCTCAATAATATCATAAATAGGAACAGGAATCATAATGGACTCTATATCATGAAATCCGTCTTCGCGCTTTCTAAGAATACGCAAACCGAGGTTTATTTTTGCATTTGGATATAGGATCATGTGGTACAAAAATACAAGAACGCATTAAAATTTTTACTTTTGTCCATATAAGTAAATCAAACATGAGTACATATCTAGATTTTGAAGCCCCATTACAAGCGTTACAAGAACAAATCTTGCAAACGGAACAGATTGGAATTTCCACCGAAGTGGACATGTCCGATAACATAGCGGCATTAAAGCAGAAATATACAGAGACTGCTCATACCTTATTCTCTACCCTATCGCCTTGGCAACGGGTTCAGTTGTCACGGCATCCAGACCGTCCGTACACCTTAGCCTATATTAATGCGATTACAGACAATGATTTTCTAGAATTGCATGGCGATCGTGGCGTAAAAGATGATAAGGCTATGGTTGGTGGTTTTGGTTCAATTGATGGTAAAACCGTTATGTTCATTGGGCAACAAAAAGGCATCAATACAAAAATGCGTCAATATCGAAACTTTGGGATGCCGAATCCAGAAGGGTATCGCAAGGCCTTACGTTTGATGAAACTTGCTGAGAAATTCAATAAACCGATCGTTACATTTATAGATACACCAGGTGCATTCCCAGGGCTTGAAGCAGAGGAGCGCGGACAAGGTGAAGCCATTGCAAGAAATATTTACGAAATGATGCGCTTAACAGTACCTGTTATTTGTATTATTATCGGGGAAGGTGCTTCAGGTGGTGCTTTAGGAATTGGCGTTGGAGATAAAGTGGTAATGCTTGAAAATACATGGTATTCTGTTATTTCTCCTGAAAGTTGTTCGTCGATTTTATGGCGTTCTTGGGAACACAAGGAGCAAGCGGCCAGTGCACTTAAACTAACTCCAACGGATATGCAAGGTTTTGGGCTAGTGGATGACGTTATTAAAGAACCTGTTGATGGTGCACATCGTAATCACGAGGCCATCTTTAGCGAAGTCAAAAACAATATCCTTGCTTATCTCAAGGAACTTGAGCCTATGCATCCATCCGACCGCATTACGAAAAGAATCGAAAAATTCAATCAAATGGGTGTTTGGCAATAAGCCTTAAATGAATGTCTGAATCGCTTTTTACTCCCATTGCTTATTTAAAAGGAATTGGTCCTCAAAAGGCAGAATTACTTAAGAAAGAATTACAAATAGAAACCTATTGGGATCTATTAAATCATATTCCCTTTCGGTATATCGACCGTTCTCAAATCCATCAATGTTCGCAACTTCATTTGGTAGACGGTTATGTTCAATTGGAAGGCTATATTGACCAAGTGCAAGAACTGGGTGGTGGGCGCGCAAAACGTTTACAATGCCGATTCACAGACGATACTGCGAGTATACAACTCATTTGGTTTCAAGGATGGAAATGGATTAAATCTGGCCTTATTCCAGGGAAAAAATACCGTGTATTTGGCAGACCTCGATTAAACGGAAATTATTGGAGCATCGCTCATCCAGAAATGGCTCCTACTGAAGAGTCGAGCTCTGTTGGTTTTCAACCCATTTATCCAAGTACAGAAAAATTAAGTGCCAAGGGCCTACATACTAGAGGTATTGAAAAAGTAATCTATGGCTTGCTTGAACGAATTTCACTTTCAAATATTCCGGATCGGCTTCCTGAATCCCTTCGAAAAGAAATGCAATTAATAGACATTGCGACAGCGTATGCTTACCTGCATCAACCCACCGCAGAACAAGCATATATGCAAGCAAAAAAACGCTTTGTTTTTGAAGAATTATTCATGTTGCAACTTGAAATGATTCTTAGAAAAGGGGTTCGGAAACGCACAGAAAAAGGCTTTGTATTTTCAAAATCCGGGGATATTTTATCGAACTTCTACCACCATAAATTGCCATTCGACTTAACGGAGGCACAAAAAAGGGTAATTCGGGAAATCAGGAAAGACATGCAAACGGGTCAACATATGAACCGATTGCTTCAAGGGGATGTAGGGTCTGGAAAGACCTTAGTAGCTTTAATTACGATGTTAATCGCACAAGGAAATGGATTTCAATCCGCTTTACTTGCACCTACAGAAATTCTATCTGCCCAACATTATGAGACAATCGTCAGTTTTCTATCGGATTTACCCATTCGCTGTGCCCTACTCACCGGGTCGGTAAAACGTGCGCAACGAAAACCCTTACTTGAAGCATTAGCGAATGGAGAAATTGACATTTTAATTGGAACCCACGCACTGTTAGAGGATGAAGTAATTTTTAAGAATTTAGGGCTGGTGGTGATCGATGAACAGCATCGATTTGGTGTGGCCCAGCGGGCAAAGATGAGAAAGAAAAATACGATGGCACCCCATGTGTTAGTAATGACTGCTACTCCAATTCCAAGAACACTTGCTATGACATTTTATGGCGATTTAGATGTTTCCGTAATCGATGAACTACCACCGGGAAGAAAGCCCATCCAAACCATTCATCGCTTTGATACGCATCGTTTGCAGCTGTTCAACTTTATGCGTGAGCAAATTGGGTTAGGAAGACAAATTTATGTGGTTTACCCGCTTATAGATGACAGCGAAACCTTAGATTTTAAGAGTTTATCAGACGGCTTTGAAGCCATATCACGTGCATTCCCATTACCTGAATATCAAGTGAGTATCGTGCATGGAAAACTCAAGCCAGAGGTGAAGGAATATGAAATGAAGCGCTTTGTTGATGGGATAACAAACATCATGGTCGCTACCACAGTGATCGAAGTTGGGGTAAATGTTCCAAATGCTACCGTAATGGTTATTGAAAGTGCCCAGCGATTTGGATTGTCGCAATTACATCAGTTACGTGGACGTGTAGGACGAGGAGGAGAGAAATCTTATTGTATTCTTATGACCAACTATGAGTTATCTAAAGAGGCTAAAAAGCGGATGGAAACCATGGTTGAAACTACGGATGGATTCAAAATTGCTGAAGTAGACTTAAGTTTAAGAGGTCCGGGGGATATATTGGGTACCCAACAAAGTGGTGCTTTAAATTTAAAGATGGCTGACCTTTCAAGGGATCAGCATGTGGTAACGGTAGCAAGAGAGGCCGCGCTTCGTATCTATGAGCAAGACCCAAGCTTAACAGAACCGATGCATTTGAACTTAAGGAATTATATGTTGACCTTGTTCAAAAACAAGCCTCAATGGGATAAAATTGCATAAAAAAATCCCGCCGAAGCGGGATTAATATGTGAACTAGCTGCGTCTTACGCTTGATTCTCTTCGGTTAATTTTTCGTAAACTTCTTTCGAACCGACAATCATATTTTGGAAATGACGTACTCCTGTACCTGCTGGAATTAAATGCCCAACAATTACATTTTCTTTCAATCCAAGAAGGTGATCTTCTTTACCAGAAATCGCTGCTTCGTTAAGCACTTTCGTAGTTTCCTGGAAGGAAGCTGCTGAAATAAACGACTGGGTTTGAAGCGACGCTCTTGTGATCCCTTGAAGAAGTGGTGTAGATGTTGCTGGTTCAGCCTCACGAGCCTCAATTAGCTTCTTATCTTCACGTTTCAATCTGGAGTTTTCATCACGTAATTTACGTACAGAAATCAACTGACCTTTTTCTACTTCGGTAGAATCTCCCGCATCTCTAATGAACATCATACCATAAAGTTGGTCATTCGCTTCCATGATATCTGCTTTATGAATTGATTGTCCTTCAAGGAAACGAGTATCTCCTGGATCAACAATCTCTGCTTTAAGCATCATTTGACGAACAATTACTTCAAAATGCTTGTCGTTAATTTTCACCCCTTGAAGTCGGTAAACCTCTTGGATTTCATTTACGATGTACTCTTGAACTTTAGTTGGTCCTTCAATATTTAGGATATCATTCGGTGTAATTGCACCATCAGATAACGGTTGACCTGCACGAACGAAATCGTTCTGTTGTACCAAGATATGCTTCGCAAGTGGAACTAGGTATTTACGCACCTCACCTAATTTGGAAGTAATAATGATCTCACGGTTACCACGCTTGATCGTACCGTATGCAGCAGTTCCATCAATTTCAGAAACAACCGCAGGGTTCGATGGGTTACGCGCTTCGAAAAGCTCCGTTACACGCGGTAAACCTCCTGTGATATCCCCTGACTTACCAGAAGAACGTGGGATTTTCACCAAGGTAACCCCTGCATCAACTAAGTCACCTGCATCAACATTTAAGTGGGCGCTTACCGGAAGTGAATATTCTCTTAATACCTCACCAGATTTAGCATCTACGATATGAATTGCAGGACTTTTCTTTTTATCACGAGACTCGATAATCACCTTACGGTTATATCCAGTTTGCTCATCCATTTCTTCACGGTATGTAATACCTGCTTCCATGAAATCAAACTTAACCTTACCTTTTACTTCGGTAATAATCAAGGCATTGTATGGATCCCATTTACAGATTACATCTCCTTTCTTCACTTTAGTTTTATCCTCGACCATTAAATCAGAACCGTAAGGAATATTGGCATTCATAATAACAATACCTGTTTTCTCATCTACAATTCTCATTTCACCTGAACGACCAACAACAATTGTTTTCTCTGTTCCTTCAGGTCCCTTGTGGTCAATGGTACGCAACTCTTCAAATTCGATGCGACCGGAAACTTTCGCTTTGATGTCGGAGCTATCCGCAATATTAGAGGCAGTACCCCCAACGTGGAACGTTCTTAAGGTCAACTGTGTACCTGGTTCACCGATGGACTGTGCGGCAATAACACCTACAGCATCTCCAATCTGCGCTGGTCTGTGCGTTGCAAGATTTCGTCCATAACATTTTGAGCAAACTCCTTTACGCATTTCACAGGTCAATACAGAACGAATTTCTACATCATCAATACCTGCTACCTCGATTTCCTTAGCAACATTTTCTGTGATTAATGCACCACTCTCTACAATTAAGCGATCAGATTCTGGATAATACACATCATGAACTGAAGTTCTTCCTAAAATACGATCGTATAATGGCTCGACAACTTCATCATTCTTGCGTAACGCAGAAGCTACAATACCGCGAAGGGTACCACAATCTTCTGAATTAATTACCACATCCTGAGCAACATCCACTAAACGACGAGTTAAGTAACCGGCATCTGCAGTTTTAAGGGCGGTATCCGCTAATCCTTTACGTGCACCGTGGGTAGAAATAAAGTACTCAAGAATTGACAACCCTTCTTTAAAGTTAGAAAGAATTGGATTTTCAATAATTTCCTGAACAGATGCACCAGATTTCTGTGGTTTAGCCATCAATCCACGCATTCCTGAAAGCTGACGAATCTGCTCTTTAGAACCCCGTGCACCAGAATCATACATCATATAGATGGAATTGAATCCTTGACGGTCCGTTTTAAGCTGATCCATTAGGGTAGCTGTCAAACGTGAATTGGTATGTGTCCAGATATCAATTATCTGGTTGTAACGCTCATTGTTTGTGATTAATCCCATGTTATAGCTAGCCATAACCTCGGTAACCTCTTGTTCTGCTTTTGCAACCAATACTTCTTTTTCCTTCGGAATGATAATATCATCCAAATTAAAGGACAACCCTCCTTTGAAGGCCATATGGTAACCTAAGGTTTTGATATCATCCAAGAATTGGGCTGTACGGCTTGTACCAGAAATTTTAAGTACTTCACCGATTATATCTCTTAAGGCCTTTTTGGTAAGGACATCGTTGATATAACCTACTTCACGCGGAACGTTCTCGTTAAATAATACGCGTCCACAAGTGGTATCAATCATTTTCAATACCGGCTCACCTTGTTCGTTTAGATCATACGTTTTAACCTTGATGGTTGCATGTAGGTCTAACTGGCGCTCGTTATATGCAATAATTACTTCTTCTGGAGAATAGAAAATTTTCCCTTCACCTTTCACTTTATCCGTTTCCGTTGAAACTTTACCTTTTGTGATATAGTAAAGTCCAAGTACCATGTCTTGAGATGGAACCGCAATAGGCGCACCATTCGCAGGATTCAAGATATTGTGCGAAGCAAGCATTAACAACTGTGCTTCCAAAATTGCAGCATTCCCTAACGGTAAATGCACCGCCATTTGGTCACCATCGAAATCCGCGTTAAAGGCAGTTGTAACGAGTGGGTGAAGACGAATTGCTTTTCCTTCAATCAATTTTGGTTGAAATGCTTGAATACCTAAACGGTGAAGCGTAGGGGCACGGTTAAGTAACACCGGGTGACCTTTCAAAACATTCTCTAGAATATCCCAAACAACTGGTTCTTTTCGGTCTACAATTTTCTTTGCGGATTTAACAGTTTTCACAATACCACGCTCGATCATCTTTCGAATGATGAATGGTTTGTAAAGTTCTGCTGCCATGTCTTTTGGAATACCGCACTCATGCAGTTTCAAATCTGGACCTACAACAATTACGGAACGTGCCGAATAATCTACACGTTTTCCTAAGAGGTTTTGACGGAATCGTCCTTGCTTACCTTTCAAGGAGTCAGAAAGTGACTTAAGGGCACGATTCGATTCAGTTTTAACTGCACTCGACTTACGTGAATTATCAAATAACGAATCAACCGCTTCTTGAAGCATTCGTTTTTCGTTACGCAAAATCACTTCAGGTGCTTTAATTTCGATCAAACGCTTAAGACGGTTATTACGAATAATAACGCGACGATAAAGGTCGTTCAAATCCGAGGTAGCAAAGCGACCACCATCAAGTGGAACTAATGGACGTAATTCAGGTGGAATCACAGGTACAACCTTAACAATCATCCATTCTGGACGGTTGTCAATGCGTGTCTGTGAATCTTTCATAGCCTCAACCACTTGTAAACGCTTCAGTGCTTCATTCTTACGTTGAACCGATGTTTCTTCATCAGCAGCTGCACGCAACTCATTGGATAATGAAACCAAATTTAAATCTCTCAACAAATCATAAAGTGCTTCAGCACCCATCTTTGCGATAAATTTGTTTGGATCCGTGTCATCTAAGAAATGATTGTCTTTAAGCGCTGGATTATCGATAATATCTAAATAATCTTCTTCGGTTAAGAAATCATACTTTTTCAAACCTAATCCTTCCATTTCAGCGGTAACACCCGCTTGAATCACGACATAGCGCTCGTAATAAATGATTTGATCAAGTTTCTTAGTTGGAAGGCCAAGTAGGTAACCAATTTTATTTGGTAACGAACGGAAATACCAGATGTGTGCTACAGGAACAACTAAAGAAATATGGCCCATACGTTCACGACGAACCTTTTTCTCAGTTACCTCTACACCACAACGGTCACAAACAATTCCTTTATATCGAATACGCTTGTATTTCCCACAATGACATTCATAATCCTTAACTGGTCCGAAAATACGCTCACAGAACAAACCATCGCGTTCTGGTTTGTATGTACGATAGTTAATCGTTTCCGGTTTAAGGACCTCTCCACTAGACTGCTCTAAAATCAACTCAGGCGAAGCCAATGAGATGGTGATTTTATTGAAGCTATTTTGTTTTTTTGGTGTTTCTTTCTTAAAAGCCATTTTGTACGCTTTAACAATTTTTTAATTAATCCATACTAACATTAAGGCACAATCCTTTCAACTCATGTAATAATACGTTGAACGATTCTGGAATACCTGGTTCAGGAATGTTATCTCCTTTAACAATTGACTCGTATGCTTTTGCACGACCCATTACGTCATCGGATTTAACAGTTAACAACTCTTGAAGAATATTTGCAGCTCCAAAGGCTTCGATTGCCCAAACCTCCATCTCTCCAAAACGCTGACCTCCGAACTGTGCTTTACCACCAAGCGGCTGTTGCGTAATAAGTGAGTAAGGTCCGATTGAACGAGCGTGCATTTTATCATCAACCATGTGAGATAATTTCAACATATAAATTACCCCAACAGTTGCCGGTTGATCGAAACGCTCTCCAGTTCCCCCATCGTACAAGTAGGTTTTTCCTGACTTCGGAACACCAGCTTTCGCTGTCCACTCATCAATTTCTGAAGGATGCGCTCCGTCGAAGATTGGCGTAGCAAACTTAATTCCAAGTTTTTCACCAGCCCAACCTAATACCGTTTCATAGATCTGACCCAAGTTCATACGTGAAGGTACCCCAAGTGGGTTCAACACGATATCAACTGGCGTTCCATCTTCTAGGAACGGCATATCTTCTTGACGAACGATATTAGCAACGATTCCTTTGTTACCGTGACGTCCTGCCATCTTATCTCCAACACGAAGTTTACGTTTTTTCGCAACATACACCTTAGCCAATTTCACGATTCCTGCTGGTAATTCATCACCCACAGAAATATGGAATTTTTTACGTTTGTAGTTACCTAATAAATCATTCGCTTTGATGCTGAAGTTATGGATTACTCGGCTAATCATTTGATTGATTTTGTCATCAGCAGTCCAATTTAATGGATTGATAATGGTATAATCCAATGTCATTAAGCCTTTCGCTGTAAACTTAGTCCCTTTCTTAATTAACTCTTCTCTAAAGTTATTGAATACCCCTGCAGATTTATTTTCTCCTAAGATGGTCATCAACTTCTCAGTTAATTTTTCTTTCAGGTCATTGTACTCTTTTTGGTATTCCATATCCAAGGTTTCCAAAATTGGCTTGTCTTGTGATTTGGACTTACGGTCTTTAACCGCACGAGAGAACAATTTCTTTTGAATAACGGTACCACGAAGTGATGGACCAGCTTTCAACGATGCATCTTTCACATCTCCTGCTTTATCACCGAAAATCGCACGTAGCAATTTCTCTTCTGGTGATGGATCCGTCTCTCCTTTTGGTGTGATTTTTCCGATAAGGATATCGCCTTCTTTAATTTCAGCACCAATTCTGATTAATCCGTTTTCATCTAGATCTTTTGTTGCTTCTTCACTTACGTTTGGAATATCAGAAGTTAATTCTTCCATTCCACGTTTTGTATCGCGAACTTCTAACGAGTATTCGTCAATGTGAATTGACGTAAAGATATCGTCACGAACAATCTTCTCAGAAATCACAATCGCATCCTCGAAGTTATACCCTTTCCATGGCATGAACGCCACTTTCAGGTTTTGTCCAAGTGCTAATTCTCCACTTTCTGTTGCATAGCCTTCACACAATACCTGACCCTTAGAAACGCGGTCTCCTTTCGCTACAATTGGCTTTAGGTTCATACACGTACTTTGGTTCGTTTTCGCGTATTTAGTTAACGAATAACGCTTAACCTCGCTGTCAAATGAAACTAGTTTATCTTCATCGTTCCAATCGTAACGAATTACGATTTCGTTTGCATCAACATATTCTACTACCCCATCACCTTCTGCATTAACTAATACACGAGAATCACGAGCAACAAGCTCTTCGATTCCAGTACCAACAATTGGTGAATGTGGTTTTAATAATGGTACAGCTTGACGTTGCATGTTAGATCCCATCAGGGCACGGTTGGCATCATCATGCTCCAAGAATGGAATTGAAGAGGCTGCAATCGAAGCAATTTGATTTGCTCCAACATCCATAAGGTGTAATTCCTTCGGATTAACTACTGGGAAATCACCTTCATAACGCGCTTTTACCGTATCTGTAAGGAAATTACCTTTATTATCTACTTTCGCGTTTGCCTGAGCAATGATTTTCCCATCCTCTTCTTCAGCAGCCAAGTAAATTGGTTCTTCTGTGAAAACCATTTTACCGTTATCAATTTTACGGTAAGGAGTTTCAATGAAACCAAGCTTGTTTACTTTCGCGAAAACACAAAGCGAAGAAATCAAACCAATGTTCGGTCCTTCCGGTGTTTCGATGGTACAAAGTCTTCCATAGTGCGTGTAGTGAACGTCACGTACCTCAAATCCTGCACGCTCTCTTGATAAACCGCCAGGTCCGAGGGCTGAAAGTCGACGTTTGTGCGTTACCTCGGCTAGTGGATTCGTTTGATCCATAAACTGAGAAAGCTGATTCGTTCCAAAGAATGAATTAATTACAGAACTTAACGTTTTAGCATTAATCAAATCGATTGGAGTAAATACCTCATTATCACGAACATTCATACGCTCTCTGATAGTACGTGCCATACGCGCTAAACCAACACCAAACTGAGAGTATAATTGCTCACCAACGGTTCTTACCCGTCGGTTAGAAAGGTGATCGATATCATCAACATCTGCTTTGGAGTTAATCAACTCAATCAAATACTTAACGATTTCGATAATGTCTTGCTTTGTTAAAACACGAGACGTTTCATCAGCACCGATTTTCAACTTTTTGTTAATTCGGTAACGACCAACTTCTCCAAGATCATATCGTGTATCAGAGAAGAATAACTTTTCAAAAACACCTTTTGCTGTTTCAAAATCAGGTGCATCTGCATTACGTAACTGACGATAGATGTACTCAATCGCTTCTTTTTCAGAGTTGGTTGGATCTTTCTGAAGTGTATTGTAAATGATGGTATAGTCAATTGCGTTTGCATTCTCCTTGTGTAGGATTAATGATTTCGCACCTGAATCCAGGATATCATCTAAATGTTCTTCTTTAATTTCCAATTCACGCTCAAGGATCACCTCATTACGTTCGATAGACACCACTTCACCAGTATCTTCATCCACGAAATCTTCAATCCAAGTTTTTAGAACACGTGCAGCAAGTCTACGACCCACTAATTTTTTCATTCCAGCTTTTGTGATTTTTACTTCATCTGCTAAGCCAAAAATCTCAAGAATGTCACGGTCTGTTTCATACCCCATTGCGCGGAACAAGGTAGTTAACGGTAATTTTTTCTTACGGTCAATGTATGCATACATGATGCTATTGATATCTGTAGCGAATTCCATCCAAGAACCTTTGAACGGGATAATTCGAGCAGAATACAATTTAGTTCCATTGGCGTGACGTGATTGTCCGAAGAACACGCCCGGTGAACGGTGCAACTGAGAAACGATTACACGTTCTGCGCCATTCACTACAAAAGAACCTTTTGGGGTCATATACGGAATTGTACCTAAATACACATCCTGCACGATGGTTTCGAAATCCTCATGCTCGGGGTCGGTACAATATAATTTCAATTTAGCTTTGAGTGGAACGCTGTATGTTAATCCACGTTCGATACACTCTTCAATCGAATACCTTGGGGGATCGATGAAATAATCCAAAAACTCGAGTACGAATTGATTTCGTGTGTCGGTGATTGGGAAATTTTCTGCGAAAACTTTGAAAAGGCCTTCGCTTTCTCTGTTTTCAGGTGTTGTTTCAAGCTGAAAGAATTCTTGAAACGATTTCAATTGAACCTCCAAAAAGTCGGGATACTCAAAGGTATTTTTACTGGAGGCAAAATTAATTCGGGTTGAATTATTTTTTGTTGCCAAGGCTAATAATTTATAAAATTTAGAAAATGCACTTTACAAAAACAGGACAAGGCACCCGAAAAATCGGTTGCCTGTCCTGTGAATTCCGTCTGAAATTACTTAATCTCAACTTCGGCACCAGCCTCTTCAAGAGACTTTTTAAGGCCTTCCGCTTCGTCTTTAGAAACTGCTTCTTTCAAGGTAGCAGGAGCTCCATCAACTAAGTCTTTAGACTCTTTCAATCCGTTTCCTGTAAGTTCTTTTACAAGTTTAACTACAGCAAGTTTGTTCGGACCGCTTGCTTTAAGGATTACATTAAATTCTGTTTGTTCCTCAACAGCAGCAGCTTCGGCACCGCCTCCACCACCTGCCATCATTACAGGCGCAGCAGCAGCTGGTTCGATTCCGTATTCTTCTTTAAGGATTGCAGCTAACTCATTTACTTCTTTAACAGTAAGGTTAACTAGGGTTTCTGCGATTTGCTTTAATTCAGCCATTTTATTTGTTTTTAAATAAGGTTAATAAACTATCTTTCTTCGAGGGTTTTTAAAATACCCGCGATTTTACCGCCTGCACCTTTAAGGCCAGACAACACATTCTTAGCAGGACTTTGAAGTAATCCAACAATTTCTCCAATCAATTCTTCTTTAGATTTCATGGACTCAAGCGTTACCAATTGATTATCCCCAACAAAGATTGCTTCTTCAATGTAAGCGCCTTTAAGGATAGGTTTTTGGTTTTTCTTACGAAATTCTTGAATCAAGCGCGCTGGAGCATTTGCTTCTTGGCTAATCATGATTGAGGTAGAACCTTTCAATAAGGTTGTTAACTCTCCATAATTCTTCCCTTCAACACGATCCATTGCTTTCTTCAATAAGGTGTTTTTAACAACCTTTAAAGAAATGTTAGATTGAAAACATCTTCTTCTTAGGTTGTTTACAGTCTCAACTGTTAAGTCAGCGGTGTCTGTTAAATAAAGGATGGTTGCAGCGGACAATTCAGCGGCCAAATCGTCAATGTATTGTGCTTTTTCTTCTCTGTTCATGTTAAAAATATTAAGCAGTTACTGATTTGGTATCGATTTGAATTCCGGCGCTCATCGTAGAGCTTAGTGCTATGCTTTTTATGTAAGTACCTTTTGCAGCAGACGGTTTCAATTTGATAAGTGCTTGAATTAATTCGTTCGCGTTTTCTTTCAACATTGAACCATTAAAACTTACTTTACCAACTGCAGAGTGTATAATTCCGTATTTGTCAACTTTAAAGTCGATTTTTCCGGCTTTTACTTCTGCTACCGCTTTTGCTACATCAAGTGTTACAGTACCTGTTTTTGGATTCGGCATTAATCCTCTTGGACCTAAAATTCGTCCGAGGGCTCCTACTTTACCCATAACAGATGGCATAGTGATAATTACATCAACATCGGTCCAACCGCCCTTAATTTTGGCGATGTAGTCGTCTAATCCAACGTGATCTGCACCTGCAGCTTTAGCTTCCGCCTCTTTATCTGGAGTACACAATACGAGAACTCGCATGTCTTTACCAGTTCCGTGTGGAAGTGCTACAGTACCACGAACCATTTGATTAGCCTTTCTAGGATCAACGCCTAAACGCACTGCGATATCCACTGATGCATCAAATTTAGTTGTAGAGATTGCTTTAACTAATTCGCAAGCTTCTACTAGTGAGTATGCTTTGCCTAAATCAACTTTAGACAAAATTTCCTTTCTCTTTTTTGAAATTCTTTTCATGTCTTCTTGATTTATTTAGTTTTTGGAGCAGATCCTCCTTTTACAACTACACCCATACTGCGTGCTGTACCAGCTACCATTGACATTGCTGAGTCAACCGTAAAACAGTTCAAATCAGGAAGTTTATCTTCTGCGATGGTACGAATTTGATCCCATGAGATGGTTCCCACTTTGGATTTATTCGGTTCTGCAGAACCCTTCTTAATTTTTGTTTGTTCAACGATTTGCACAGCTGCAGGCGCCGTTTTTAACACGAAGTCGAATGACTTATCTGCGTATACAGTGATTACCACTGGAACCACTTTTCCGGGTTTATCTTGAGTTCGAGCATTAAATTGCTTACAAAACTCCATGATATTTACCCCTTTGGCACCCAGTGCCGGACCGATTGGGGGCGAAGGATTCGCCGCACCGCCTTTGATTTGCAATTTAATCAAAGCTGCTACTTCTTTAGCCATTTATTCACAATTTATGTAGTCAAACATAAGTACTCACGGGAAGCTTTGTTCGTTTTCCTTACTCCTACGGTTAATACACAATTAAACCTCTTTTTCAACCTGCATGTAGCTTAGCTCTAGCAAGTTTTTTCTACCAAATATTTTAACCATTACTTTCAGCTTCTTCTTCTCTTCATTGATTTCATCAACTACACCACTGAAATTATTAAATGGACCGTCTATAACCTTAACATTCTCACCAACAACGAAAGGAATTCTTACTTCTTCTTCGTTCTCAGCTAGCTCATCAACTTTACCTAAAATTCTATTCACCTCAGAAAGTCTCATTGGAACCGGAGCTCCTCCTTTCTCGGAACCTAAAAATCCAATTACATTTGGAATGCCTTTAATAACGTGAGGTACTTCACCAATCAACGCTGCCTCAATTAGAACATATCCAGGAAGATAAGCTTTCTCTTTATTCACTTTTTTACCGTTGCGAATTTGAAAAACTTTTTCTGTTGGAATTAAAACTTGGGCTACGTAATCGTTTAATTTATGACGTGAGATCTCCAACTCAAGAAGTTCTTTCACTTTCTTCTCCTTTCCGCTCACTGCGCGAACCACGTACCATCTTTTGGAAATATCTGACATGTATATCGTCGATTAATTAATAGATAAAACCTAATAAACCTCTCCAAGCATCGCCTGGTTTACCAGTAATCCCAAACGCGAAATCCATTCCGAAAATGACCGCTGAGAAAAGAATCACCGATATAAGAACAATGATTGTATTGTTTTGAAGTTCCTTCCAGGTTGGCCAAGTTACATTATGTACCATTTCGGAATACGTCTCAAGAAAATAGGTTCTAACTTTTTGAAACACAGTGTTTAAATTTATTTGCACGGGCGGTAGGATTCGAACCCACGACCAATGGTTTTGGAGACCACTACTCTACCAGCTGAGCTACACCCGTTTAAAAAGGGGAGTAGAATCCACTCCCCTTTTAAAACATATTAATAACTCAAATAATTATCCAATGATCTCAGTTACCTGACCCGCACCTACGGTACGACCTCCTTCACGAATCGCGAAACGAAGACCTTTATCCATAGCTACTGGTACGATCAACTTAACATTAATTGATACGTTATCACCAGGCATAACCATTTCACGACCATCTGTAAGGGTGATTTCACCTGTTACGTCTGTTGTACGGAAATAGAACTGAGGACGGTATTTGTTGTGGAACGGCGTGTGACGTCCACCTTCTTCTTTTTTCAAAACATAGATCTCAGCTTTGAAATCTTGGTGTGGTTTTGTTGAACCTGGTTTACAGATAACCATTCCTCGTTTGATTTGAGATTTCTCAATACCACGAAGTAATAATCCTACGTTATCACCTGCTTCACCACGGTCAAGGATTTTACGGAACATCTCAACACCTGTTACAGTAGAAGATAGTTTCGCGTCACCCATTCCTAGGATATCAACTGACTCACCTGAGTTAATTACACCAGTTTCGATACGACCCGTAGCAACTGTACCACGACCAGTAATCGTAAATACATCTTCGATTGGCATCAAGAATGGCTTATCAACATCACGTGGAGGTAATTGAATGTAAGAATCAACTGCATCCATCAATTCCTCAACAGTAGCAACCCATTTCGGCTCTCCGTTCAACGCACCAAGTGCAGAACCTTTGATTACCGGTGCATTGTCACCATCATATTTATAGAAAGAAAGTAATTCACGAATTTCCATCTCAACTAACTCAAGAAGTTCTTCGTCATCTACCATATCTACTTTGTTCATGAAAACAACCATCGCAGGAACACCTACTTGACGACCAAGAAGGATGTGCTCACGTGTTTGAGGCATCGGACCATCAGTTGCAGCAACTACTAAAATAGCACCGTCCATCTGAGCAGCACCAGTAACCATGTTCTTTACGTAATCCGCGTGACCTGGACAGTCAACGTGTGCGTAGTGACGGTTTGCAGTTTCGTACTCAATGTGAGAGGTGTTAATTGTAATACCTCTTTCTTTCTCTTCAGGAGCGTTGTCAATTGAAGAGAAGTCGCGCATTTGCGCAAGACCTTTTGACGCCAATACGCTGGAAATTGCAGCAGTAAGCGTAGTTTTACCGTGGTCAACGTGTCCAATGGTTCCAATGTTCACGTGTGGTTTCGAACGATCGAAATTTTCCTTAGCCATTTTACTTTATTTATTACTAGTTAATACTCTATTTTTAACATGATTCTCAAAACAGGAATCAATCTTTTTCATTGAGCCAATGACGAGATTTGAACTCGTGACCTCTTCCTTACCAAGGAAGCGCTCTACCCCTGAGCTACACCGGCACGCAGTTGAGCGGGAGACGAGGGTCGAACTCGCGACATTCAGCTTGGAAGGCTGACGCTCTACCAACTGAGCTACTCCCGCTTATAATTTGCAGTTTCTTGTGGGGAGAGCAGGATTCGAACCTGCGAAGGTATGAACCAACAGATTTACAGTCTGTCCTCGTTGGCCGCTTGAGTATCTCCCCAACAATTTCGAGCCGATGGAGGGATTCGAACCCCCGACCAGCTGATTACAAATCAGCTGCTCTGGCCAACTGAGCTACATCGGCAATTATTGGTAATCATTAAATAAAGAACATTCCCGTTAAAATTCGGATTGCAAATGTACAAACCTTTTTTTTATTGAAAAAATTTTTCTTGATTTTTTTGAGTTTTATTCACTTTCAAATGAGTTTGCGTTCCGTTTTATACCTTTACCGCCATAAACATGAAGACTATTATTGTATGTGTAACGTCAGATTTAGCTACCGATAATCGGATTTTACGCCATTGTGAGCTCATGCATCAGATGGGTTTTAAGGTACATTTGATTGGCAGGATGCTTCCGTGGAGCCCAGTCATGCCGATACTTCCCTACCCTGTTCATCGGGTAAAGCTCCCTTTTCTAAAAGGACCTCTTTTCTATTTAAGTTATCAATGCTGGCTTTTCTTCTATTTACTGTTTAGAAAAGCAGATATAATTTGGGCAAATGACCTCGATACTGTTTTACCGACCTTTATGATCAGCAAGTTGCGTGGCCTAGTCTACATCGTGGATTCTCATGAGCTCTTTACAGAAGTGCCAGAACTCAGTAAAGCCCCAATAAAAAAATCAATCTGGAAGTTCATTGAAAAGCATTTTGCAGTAAAGGCGCATATATTTATCACGGTAAATCAATCATTAGCTCGAATCTTTCATGAAAAATACGAAATCAAGGCAAAGGTCGTGCGCAATGTTCCTAAACGAGTTGACATACCTCCTGCTCATTCAAGGAATCAAATTGGTATTCCCGAAGGCGACCTCGTGGTTATAATCCAGGGGTCAGGAATTAACAAAGGCAGGGGCTTAGATGAAACGATTGAAGCTATAAATGGATTACGTGACGTGAGTTTATTGGTAATAGGTGGTGGCGATGCTATCGAAGAGGCGAAACAAAAAACGCTCGCCCTTGGAATCCAAGCGAAGGTTCATTTTATTGCGCGTGTCCCTTATTTAGAAATGATGCAATACACGCAAATGGGAACGATTGGGCTAGCTTACGACGCAGATCCCTGCTTGAATTTTTATTACGCACTACCAAATAAAATTTTTGATTATTTCCATGCGGGAATCGCGATAATAAGCGGTCCTCAACCAGAAATTTCAGGCTTAGTAGCCACCTATGAATGCGGGTATCTGATGAAGCAAATTTCTCCGGAATCAATTCGTTGGGCGATTGCTTTTTATCAAAAACATCCAGAACTATTGGCTACACACCAACGAAATTCCAAGAAAGCTTCTGAAACAGAACATTGGGAACTTGAAAAAAAGGTACTTGAATCCATTCTTCAAGGCTTGTGATGTTGAGCGCCCAATATGCGATTCAGTTGGAATAATTTAAAACAATCAAAGGCAAAAACAATCGCGAACGAATGCCCTGATTTAAGGCGCTTACTTAAAAGAGGCATACAAACGAAGGCTGTCATCCTCAGTAATACCAATAAATAATATTTCTTAAACTGGGCGTATACCTTAAGCAACCTAACGTGAGCAATAAAAGCCTCTGGATCTGACGCAAATTCAACACACTTGGATAGGTTACGAATAGCCTCCTCCGTCTTTGCCAAAAAAACCTCATTCGAATCTAGCACCGCATTTTTTACTGGATTATCCAGGTGGTGTGTTTTATACCCATTCATATGTACCTCAAATCCGAATAAGGTATCTTCATGGCCATAGCCTATTAACTGTTCATTAAAGGTAACCTTTTCAAATACTGACCTGCGAATTAGCACATTGTTTGTCTTAAATCCCCCCATGTTACGGTTGCGCTCAGCCGAGGTTTTACTTTCTCGTAATGTACTGACTTTCCAACGTAAAAAATGGGAAGAAGGAGGTGGATCTGCTTGATAAATACTACCGCCATAACATACAGAAATTGAAGGATTTTGCGCAATTTCTATCCAACTCGAAACAAAGTTCGATGAAATAATTTCTGAATCTCCATCTAAGAATAAAATGGCTTGACCTTGCGCGGCTTGAACCAATAAATTTCTTGTACGTGCCCTGCCCAGATTTTTTGAATTACGAAGTACCCGTAGACCTGGGAATTCCGATGAATTAGTTATAATAGGAACAGGTGAACAATCGTCGCAAACAACAATTTCAGCCTCGCTCGAAAGAGATTCTAGCTGATTTTGTAATGCAAGGAGTAAGGCATCCACATTACAGTGATAGGCTGGAATGCAAATGCTGAGCATTATGCCATGGTATTCGGCGTGCCAAAATGCATTGGAGGCATTCCAGCTTGGGGCTCTTCGATTACACCAAAATTCTGCTCGTATTTCTCAATATTATCCGCTAATGCATGTAAAAATCGTTTTGCATTTTGCGGGGTCATTAACACCCTGGATCTAACCTTACCTTTCGGCATGCCGGGCATCATTTGAATGAAATCACAAACAACCTCTGCTGGAGAATGTGTAATTACCGCCAGGTTAGAATATACCCCTAGGGCAATCTCTTCTGACAATTCGATATTCATTTGGTTTTCTTGTTGGTCCATGGTTTAATTAATTTCGGTTATCGTATCTGTAAATTTAATCCCAAATTCTTCTAATTCTTTCAAGACTGGCAAATATATTTCTTTTTGGACAGGAATGTGAACCCCTGGATTGGAATATCCATGTAACATGAGTTTCGCGATGATTCCAATGGGCAAGCCCACGGTATTTGACATGGCGGTAAATACATTATCTTCACCAAGTGCCACCATTGATGATGTGATTTTGGTGCGGCCCCTGTGGTGTTCAAATTCAAATTCATGCAGCATGACCAGCATATCCTTATCGCCTGGTTTTAACACCCATGCACCTTGAAGCAAGGTTTGTAATAAAGAGGCAGGGCTTGCATCTTCTTGAAACAATAAAACATCCCCATTAAAAAAACCTATTTCTTGAAATAGAATAAAAAGGTGTTCCCGTTCTGGTCGTAAGAAGTTCTTTAGTTTAACCTCAACGCTGTCCACGGTGTGATATGGTAAAAACGCGTTTAATAATTGACGGGGACTTAACAAGCGGCTGTTCTCAAGGGTATAGCTATCATCGGTAAGCCCGAGTTCGATTAACACATCCCATCCTTGACAAAAATCGGGTTTTCGAAGCGTTCCACGATAAATGGTTTCAACCTCATCGATGTTGTAAATATCAATATACTTTAGCGAATCTCTGTTTGCATAGCCATCAAACGATCCGTAACCATCAATTTCAAAGCGTTCAGTTCGCTTAAAAAGCTGTGAATATGGAATGTACTTAAGTTCCTTGTTTTGTCGGAATGCAGCTATACCGCCTTGTCCGGCAACAATAACATTCCTAGGGTTCCAAGTGAATTTATAGTGCCATGCATTGTCATCACATTCAGGAGCAATTAGTCCGCCACAAAATGATTTAAACACTTTTAGGTTTGCTCCCTCCTCGCGTTTCTCATCCATGATTTTCATGGCGCTCATGTGATCTATTCCTGGATCAACACCCGTCTCATTCATAATGGTAACTCCTTTAGATACTGCCTCTTCGTGCAGGATTTTCATGGCAGGAGATACATAGCTTGGGGTAATTAAATCCGTTCTTAAATCAATACAATCGCGCGCAACATCCGGATGGAATTTTGCAGGCAACATGGAGATCACCAAATCGGCATGTGCAATAATCGCTCTACGTTCTTCTTGGGAACTTGCATCTAAGTGAATTAATTGTATTCGATCATTTGAACCGTAAAACTTTTTGAGGGGTTCAATTTCCGAACTCCCAATTTTTAGCATCCAATGTTCTGTTTCTAAGCGTTCGGAAAGATAGCGAAGTAAAGAAGAAGCCGACAATCCTGCCCCTAATACCAAGATGGTTTTCATCGATTTTAGTGAATGTTTTCGAGGATGGGGCGAACCGCGTTAAACAGCACTTCTTCATCCCATGGTTTGGAAATAAAGGAATCGAGTAGGTTATCTTTAACTAAACCATCAACAGAAACTGGGTTTGCTTGACCCGAAAGCATAACACATTTAAGGTCTGGATGTTTTAATTTAAGGGAACGGATCAACTGGGCTCCTGTCATTTGAGGCATTTGATAATCAACAATGATAAATATGATATCAATCTTTTCGGCCACTAATTCGTCAATATTTAGCAAGGCTTCAAACGGATCGGTAAAATATTCAAGCAAGGTACATTTTTGGTCCAAAATTTTACCTAACTGAAAGCCCAACATTTGCAAGATAAATGGATCATCATCCACACAAACAACCGCGTATTTAATTTCATCCATGAGGCAAAGGTATTACATTAATTCAATCTCAACTTCATTTTTTTGCTCTGATTCGTAATTTAGTCGCTTGAACTTGAAGGAAAATGTAGTCCATTCCTCCATTGATTCTAGCGTCATTTGCGCAACATGTTCATCCAAGACACTTTTAACAATACTCAAACCAAGACCAGAACCATTTCGTCGTGCTTTTGTCGTGTAAAATTTCTCAAACATATGTTGTTTTACATCCTCCGGTATTTTTGGTCCATTATTCGCGATGTGCACAATAATCTCATCTAAAGTTGCTTCAGTAGAAATTTTAATTATTCCTCGCTCCTTATATTGGTCTATGGACTCTATGGCATTTTTAATAATATTTGACCAAAGTTGAAATAGTTTGATATCAAAGCCTTCTACATACAAGGTGCGATCAACATTAAAAATCAACTCCGCACTACGTTTAATGTCGTAATTAAATACATTGAGTACCGTATTAATATTGTCGTATAAATTCACTGCACCTTTATCACTGTTTCGCTGATCCTTAATAAAAGAACGCAGGTCTTGCACCACATTGGTAGCGCGATCTGAGGATGTCAAAATTGTTTCGATAAAATTTCTAACAATTTGAAGGCTGTAAATTAATTCAAGGAATTCGAATCGATTGTTGGCCTTTATTACCTCATCAATAAAATCAGCTTGATCTGGTAAAATTCTTGTCTTAACCAGCATTGAAACCATTGATGCGCGCTCTGAAGCATCCAATTCAGGATATTTATCAGCTAAAAACAAATCCAGTGTTTTCATTTCTTTTCGCTGCTGCAAGCCTCCAACAAATAACTCCCCCTGACGTTCTATCGAACGATTCAAGGCTGTATTAATCTGAGAATCCGAACATTTTGACACAATATTTCCGAACAAATTATCCAAAGTAAATCGGATACTTTCAGCGCCGATTTTAATTGCACCTAATGGTGTGTTTAGGTCATGGGCAATCCCTGAGGCTATCTCTCCAATAGTAACTAACTTCTCCTGATCAGACATTGATTTTGTAAGCTCCAAATTGCGATTTGTTTCCTCTGCAACCCGTTGCTCAAGGTTAGCATTTATTTCAAGAATTTCAAGTTGTAATTTTTCTTTATTTTTTTGCTCTTCCAGGGCAGATATTTTTTGTGACAAGAGGTTGGAAATGGTCATCAATACGCGTAAGTGGAGGTCTGTAAAAAACCCTTTCCGTTCATTTTCAGAATCAATGACTCCCCAGATTTTACGTCCTAATTTGATAGGTACCGCCACTTCAGAAAGCCGCTTTTCATCATCTACGATGTATCGTTCGTCTGTAGAAGTATCTTCAATCAAAAGTGCCTTTCCTGATTTAGCTACCGCACCAACAATTCCATGTCCAATTGGTATTTTCATGGCATCTTTTAGAACCCGTCGACGTTTGGTTTTATTACCCATCGCGGCTACTTGAACCAAAAATTTCTCTTCTAATTTATAAATCACACAGTCCTCAAAATCCAATTGAGAAATAATATTCTCTACAATATCCCAACAAATCTCTTCAAAATCGGTTCCAGCTAGAAAAGAATCTGCCAGCACATTAACCGTTTTCTCTGCTTGAATGATTTTTTGTAATTCATTATTGATTTCCTTTATTTTTTCGTTCGATTCGTGAATAGCCTTGACGTTTCTGATTCGTTCTTTAACATTAACCAACATGCGAGAAAGAAGAACCAAGAGCACTTTTTCGTCTTCATAAAATTTTCTATACGCTTTCACGGCATCCAGACCTACAAAACCAATGCTAACTCCTTCGTGCATCAACGGCAGCGCAATAAGTGATTTTATGTCTTGTTCCAATAAGAGTTCTTTGAACATCCCATCCGGTAAAGCGCTGGTGTTCTCTACTTCTATATTCTCTCCTTTGGCATGTGTTTCGACCCAAATCGGTACGTATTCAAAAGGAATTTCTTGCAAATTATCAATTTCTGGATTTATACCTTCAGCTACCCATTCATGCGTATTTGAAGTGGTTTGGGATGTGTGATTATATTCAAATAAATAGACCCGATCCACCTGCATGAACTTACCGAGACGTTCAAGTGTGTGATTGATCATTCGGTCCAAGGCATCCGGGTCGATATCAATAAACTCTGTAGCAACCTCCATGATTACAGATTGGAACTCATTTTTATACGCCACAATTCGTTCTGCCTGCTTTCTTTCGGAAATATCTCTTGATGCTGCAATAATGTACCCTTTATTATCAATCACTTGATAACGAACTTTTACCTCGACATCAATGGTTTTTCCAGTCTGTTGATTGACATTTACGGATTCTGCTGAAAACGAACCTTTTTCCTTCAAAAAATCCAAATGTTCAATCCATGCCTCTTGTTGTTTGAATTGATGATCGATATCCGAAACTTTATACTTTGTAATTTCCTCCATTGGAATCCCAAGTCGATCAGATGCGGCTTGATTGATGTAGACAAAATTCCCTAGGTCATCTGCAACTTGAATTGCATCAAACGCGGCATTCAGGAATTGTTCTAATAATGCCCGACGGAGGTTTGAGTGTTGGACCTCTTCTTCCGCTAATTTCCTTTGAGTGATGTCTATCCCATACCCTACCACATTACGTTTTTTAGCCGTTGGATTGTAAATAGGGCGCATTCGGCGCATGATTACCTTACGATTTCCTAAGGCATCCGTCATATCATCTTCCCATTCCACTTCTTTATCCTCTTTCAATACCTCAAGGAATTTCGCTCTTCTAAAATCCGCACCGTCTTTAGGTATGCCCTTATATTCGCAATAATCGTAATCATCCTTACCAATCATAAAATTGCGAAGCTCATTATTCTTGATACCTTGAGGATTCACAAAAAGATACCGGTGCTGCTCATCAAATACCGCGATATCAGAGGGGATATTGTTGAGAATATATTCATAGAATTCCTGCTGATCGCTTAAGCGAAGCGCCAATGCCGTAAGTTCGGATTCTTTCTTTGAAACCTCCTCTACAAAATGAGTGATATTTGCCGCATATAAATTGAAAAAGTTGTTGGCTGCTTTCTTCCGGATGTTCAACAAATACGTATTGTTATTTCGCTTCAAATAAATTGAAAAATTATCTAAGCGATTCGTTGCGACATAATCCAAATTAGATTTTAACTCATCGTCGTCTAAATGCGCTGAAATAAAATTAAAGTCTTGTAAAAATTCTGTTGATGAAGGGTTAGCGTATAACAGTTCGTATTTTTCTCCAACGCGCAAAACGGGGTTTGGGTTTTCTTCAGGAAATAAAGACGTATTTAAAAGCTCTTTCTTACTTTCTTCCAAGGCTTTGTTTTTAGCACGAAACTCGTTGTTCAAATGCTGCAATTCCTCTAATGCCTTGGTAGAAGTCTGTAATAAGAAGAGGTATTCTGCAATATAATCCTGTTGAGGGAAATCTTTTAAGGTGAGATGGTATTCGGAAATGTGAAAGTTTGCGTTGATTACCGGTGATCCATGTAAAATAAACCCCCACGACACTGCTCTTCCCGAAATTTTATAACGTTTCTTACCGTCATGCGTTTCAATAAAAAATAATTGCACGCTGTTATTTTTCAACTTATCAAAAGATCCTCCGGCTACCCACGTAAATATCGAATCAAATGATTCTTTGTTTTCAAGCGCGATACTCTTAAGAAAAGCTTTCCCGATTCTCAATACAGAATGATCGATCCCAACAAATAAGGTATGAGGGTTTGCGAATTCTAATGCACTGAATAATTCATCAAGCTCCGATTCAATACTCATTCCCATTCAATCAAAAACACATGACAATCCGATTCAGGTCCTTTTTCAACGAGTTGTTTAATGCGGCAGTTTAAGCCAAATCGTTTACCCAACCCTTTAATTAACCCAAAGAGCATGGGGGTAAGACCCGCTCTTTCAGAACGATATTCCAGTTCCAAGGAATTAGATTTTACATTTCTTGTGGTAAATTGTGGCGGAGCCAAATGAGGCATCATATTACTCATTCTTGCATGAAGCATGTCTAAATTCGAAAGGAATTCTGAGAAGTTATTTCCAGACAACTCCATCAATTCTCCATAGCCCTCTTCTGCGGTATACGTAATCCAATACTCGCCAAAAGCTTCTAGTATCACTGGCGCATCCGCTTTTAACACCGCGGCGGCATGATGAACCAGGTCATAGGTCAATTTATCGGGATACGATTGCAATCCCACAAATTCACTCTCTTCAAATCCTGCTCGAGAAGCAATTTCCATCCACGTCTCTTCACCGTAATTCGTTACCACTAAATCCTTAATTGCTTTGTTTACTAAGCCGTACATATTTCAAGTTTATTTAACAAATATAAGGAATGGAATTGAAGAACTCCTTGCTTCCACAATGCCTTTTTCAGACATTATTACTTACTTTTGCAGAAAAAAGCCATGGAATATAACAAGCTCGGGAAATCCGGAATTCAGATTAGTCGATTCTCACTTGGGTCTTGGTTAACGTTTGGAAAGCAAATCGACGAACAAGTCGTTGAGCGTTTAATGGCAATTGCCTACGAACATGGAATCAACTTCTATGATAACGCTGAAATTTATGCCCGTGGCATGAGCGAAACTGTAATGGGTAAATCACTCAAAAAACTGGGCTGGAGTCGCGACAGTTATTTGGTTAGTAGTAAGGTGTTTTTTGGCACTGGGGGAACTTGGCCAACACAACGTGGATTAAGCAGAAAGCATGTTGTGGAAGGCTGCCATCAAGCACTCGAACGCCTACAAGTAGAATATATCGATTTGTTTTTCTGTCACCGTCCTGATAAATCTACGCCCATTGAGGAAACGGTTTGGGCCATGCATAACTTGATCACTCAAGGTAAAATTTTATACTGGGGAACTTCGGAATGGAGTGCGCAAGAAATCATGGAAGCGCATGTATTTGCTAAGCAAAACCATTTGATTGGACCAACCATGGAACAACCCGAGTACAATTTATTTTGTCGGCACAAGGTAGAAGTTGAATTCGAACAAATCTATAAAACTATGGGACTTGGCACCACCATTTGGTCGCCACTTGCATCCGGTGTATTAACGGGTAAGTACAACCATGGGAATCCTACAGATACACGCTTAGGAATTGAAGGGTTAGAATGGCTTCGCGACAAGAATGTAACACCAGAGCGCATTGAAAAAGCGAGAAAACTGGAAGTGATTGCCGCCGACCTTGGAACCACTATGACAAAATTAAGCTTGGCTTGGTGTCTTAAAAACCCAAATGTTAGTACCGTGATATTAGGGGCGAGTAATGAAAACCAGCTTAAGGAAAACCTAGAAGCTATGAAAATCCAATCCTTGCTAAGCCCAGAGGTAATGTTGCACATTGAAGAAGTTATGCAGAATAAGCCTCTTCGACCTGATTATTAAAACAAAAGCGAAAAAAACTTGTTTCATCCCTTTACCGCATAATAAAAACACATGATTCAAACAGACATTATCATCATAGGTGCAGGACCTGTTGGACTATTCACAGTATTCGAGGCAGGGCTCCTCAAATTACGTTGCCATTTAATCGATTCCTTACCTCAACCTGGGGGACAATGTTCTGAAATCTACCCTAAGAAACCAATCTACGATATCCCGGGATTTCCAGAAATTTTAGCAGGGGACTTAATTGATAATTTAATGAAGCAAGCGGCCCCATTTAAACCAGGGTTTACCTTGGGTGAGGCGGCCTTATCGATTGACAAATTGGAAGATGGAACCTTTAACGTAACTACGGTAAAAGGTACAATACACAATGCACCTATCGTTATTATTGCCGGAGGACTGGGTGTTTTTGAACCGAGAAAACCACCGATTGAAAACATTACCCAATTTGAAGACAAGGGGGTTGAGTATATCATTCGCGACCCTAAGTTTTATCAGGATAAGGCGTGTGTTATTGCTGGTGGAGGAGACTCTGCATTGGATTGGTCGATTTTTTTGGTAGAGAACAATATTGCGTCGAAGGTTTCCTTAGTACATCGAAGCGCATCGTTTCGCGGGCATTTAGACTCGGTTCAAAAAGTAATCGACCTGGCTGAGCAAGGGAAAATCGATTTAATTACAGAGGCAGAGGTTACAGGATTAGCGGGGAACGGCACCCTAGAGGAAGTGATAATAACCCATCAACATCAGGGTGAAATCCGAAGAACGGTAGACCATTTTATTCCGCTTTTTGGATTAAAACCTAGCTTAGGTCCAATAGCTGATTGGGGATTAGAAATAGAAAAAAATGCCATCAAGGTAAACACCTTAGACTATTCTACGAATATCCCAGGAATCTATGCCATTGGGGATGTAAATACCTACGAGAATAAATTGAAGCTAATCCTTTGTGGTTTTCATGAAGGTACGCTAGCGGTACAATCAGCATTTGCACGCATACATCCAGAAAAAAAGAACGTCCTTAAGTACACCACAGTAAACGGAGTACAGGGATTCTAATACGCATGAAAAACAAATCCATTAGCACGGTCATCATACTGGGAGCACTTTCCATGCTTTCAATTTTGATTATTCAGTTGTTGTGGGTTGGACGTACGATAGAAACACAGAAGGTCAGCCTAGCCATTCAACAGAAAGAAGATAGCCTCAACCTCAAGGAATTTCAAGACCACGTGCACAGTTCGTTAATGAATGTGTTATCCACTATTCAAAAAAGAGATGGGGACCAATCGGATATGTATGGTGCGGTAAGGCAGATTTCAAACAACCATTTCACGGTGGATTTTAATGAAGAATTACAGCCTTTTTATCTAGAGACCTTACTCAAGAAGGAGTTTTACATTCAAAACATTCATAGAGATTTTTACTATGGTATTTATGATTGTTTTACAGACTCCATTGTACTTAGCAATCGTGTACGATACAAGAAAGACTCAATTTATGTTACGGATGTAGTTTCCAGCAATGAGATTACACCAGAGAAATTGAACTTAACTAAAGACGGACATTATTTTACCGTGTATTTCCCCAACCTAGAACTTGGTGAAATCGAGCCCCAAAATGATTATTCTCCGTGGATATACCTCACACTTATGCTGGTGGTTATTGCCATATTTTTCGCGTTTAGTGTAACGGTAATCATGCGACAATATCGCTTGGCCGAAGTAAAAACAGACTTCATCAATAACATGACGCACGAACTTAAAACGCCAATTTCCACCATAAGCTTATCTGCAGAAATGATGATGAGGCTACCGGAAATCACCTCAGAGCAAGTACACAAATACGCCGGAATTATTTTTAAAGAAAACAAGCGACTCGAACACCAAGTGGAACGGGTGTTAAACGTAGCTAAACTAGATAAAGATCAGGTGATATTAAATAAGGACCGATTTGATGTCAATGAATTATTAGATGAAGTGAAGGAGAACTTTGAGCTGCATCACCTCGAAAAAGGGGGAATAATCAATATTGAACCAAATGCAACAAATCACATTATTCAAGCCGATGCGGTTCATCTGACGAACGTGATTTATAACCTATTGGAAAATGCAGTGAAATATTGTGAATCCATTCCAAACATTACGATTCAAACAAGAAACGATAAAAACGGCATTTGGATTGAAATTGAGGATAATGGAATAGGAATAAAAAAAGAAAATCTCTCCTTAATTTTCGATAAATTCTATCGCGTGCCTACTGGTAATTTACACAATGTTAAAGGCTTCGGACTTGGATTGTACTATGTGAAGTTGATTGTGGACGCACACGGAGGAAAAGTTAATGTAAAAAGTACACCAGGAAAAGGAACCACCTTTTCCTTATTTTTTCCTTGATTTCTTTAATACGGTATTGGGCTGAGGAAAAACCCCGATGCGGGTTAGTTCCTTGTTTTTTGTGTTAAACACTAAATCCTCGGTAAATAAAGAATTGGGGGAAAACACCTGAATTTTCCATCGTTTGGACTTACCCTGACCTTCCTTGCGTATTGTTTTCACCTCCCCGTCTACAACAGGACAAAGTTTTGGAGACTGATAACAAACACTGACTGATGTGCGAGTAAGCACAATGATCATAGACGCAGGCAATACGGAAGACACTTGACCGGAGGTCTCAATGGCATAAGCCGGTTGGCTTCCTGTATACATACCACAAAGCTTTTTAGGAATCTTTGCCGTAGGCTGAGCTTTAGCGGCAAGGAATAACAAACTCAGTAATGCGATAAACGGACCATACTTCATGCAACGAAAGTAAGTAAATTCAAGATTGTTTATTATACCGTTAATAAAATCATTGAATCTATACCAACGCGTTTTTTATAAAATCCTACCTTCGTGCTATCATGGAACAATACCACAACCTCTTAAAACACATCCTAGAAAATGGGGTAAAAAAGGAAGACCGAACCGGCACGGGGACCTACTCTGTTTTTGGGTATCAAATGCGCTTTAATCTCGCAGATGGCTTTCCGCTCGTGACAACAAAAAAACTACATCTACGCTCAATTATTCACGAACTGCTCTGGTTTTTACAAGGCGATACAAATATTAAGTATTTAAAAGATAATAATGTTTCAATCTGGGATGAATGGGCAGATGAAGCCGGTAATCTTGGGCCTGTATACGGGTATCAGTGGCGATCATGGCCTACCCAAGACGGGGGGCATATAGACCAAATTTCTCAAGTGGTAGAACAGATTAAAAAAAATCCAGATTCTCGGCGCTTATTGGTTTCTGCTTGGAACGTGTCATGCGTGAATGACATGGCTTTGCCGCCATGCCATACGATGTTTCAGTTTTATGTGGCCGAAGGCAAACTTAGTTGCCAACTGTACCAACGAAGTGCAGATACTTTTTTAGGTGTACCTTTTAATATCGCGTCATATGCATTGCTTACCTTAATGATGGCGCAAGTATGTGATTTACAACCTGGTGAGTTTATCCATACCTTTGGAGATGCGCACCTTTACACGAATCACATAGAGCAAACCAAGCTTCAACTTTCGAGGGAGTGCAAACCCTTGCCGACGATGAAAATCAATCCAGACGTTAAGGATCTTTTTTCATTTAAATATGAAGATTTCGAATTAGAGAATTACGACCCACATCCACACATTAAAGCCGCAGTAGCCGTATGACAAAACTTGCATTAATTGTGGCCATGGATGAGGAACGAGGCATTGGAAAAGACAATGACCTGATGTGGAATCTTCCAAATGACATGAGATTTTTTAAAGAAATGACCAATGGTCAAATCGTAGTGATGGGGCGAAAAAATTACGACTCCATCCCTGAACGGTTTCGGCCCTTACCTAATCGCGAGAATTGCGTCATTACAAGAAATTCAAGCTTTGAAGCACCAGGATGCAAGGTCTTTCATACCTTACAGGATTGCATAGATACATATAAAGATGACGAGCGGACCATATTTATAATTGGTGGAGGGGAAATTTATCGCTTAGCCTTGGAGACGCTCTCGCTGGATGAATTATACATTACTGAAATAGACCAAACCTTTAATGCAGACACATTTTTGCACACCTTCGATGAAAAACCTTGGAAAAAAACATGCATACAAACCCAAACGGTGGATGAACGACATGCATATGGCTTTACCATTTACAAATATTCCAAATAAGCTATTAACTTTAGAGAAACGTATACCATGTTAGCACCTTTCAACCTAAACCAATGGATCAATGACAACCGGGACAAATTAAAACCACCGGTATCCAACAAGAACCTATACCATGAGGCGGGAGATTTTATTGTGATGGTTGTGGCCGGGCCGAATGCTCGCAAGGATTATCATTACAATGAAAGTGAGGAATTATTCTTTCAAATTGAAGGAGACATAACGGTTCGAATTCAGCACGAAGGAAAACCAAAAGATATTTTAGTTAAGGAAGGTGACATGTTCTTGTTGCCGGCAAATACACCGCACTCACCGATGCGCGGAGAAAACACCATAGGTTTAGTAATCGAGCGCGTAAGAAAAGGAACCGATTTGACGGATGGCTTGTTTTGGTTTTGTGAAAACTGTAACAATGAATTGAAATCTTACCGATTTCACTTAGAAAATATAGAAAAAGATTTTATTCCACGCTTTCGGGAATTTTACACCTCAGAGGAAATGAGAACCTGTAAATCCTGTGGTCATGTCATGGCTAGCGACCCAAGATTTATATAAACAGCTTACTTATCTGTTTCGTAGGTACTAACGTAGGTAATGTTTGTTACCTTGTCATAATACTGCAACACCATCTTCTTTGAACGTAACTCTGTAATTGTATACCCTACAGGAATTTCTTCGCCGTCGGTTAAAATCAACAAAGACGTTTTGTCATCACTAAACGACCAAGTACCGTGTTCAAATTCGGATTGGATTTGCCCTAATACGGTTTGGGTAGCAGACCATGAATAAGTTCCATCTTTTTCAATTACCAATTTAATTTCAGGCTGTTCATCCACGAATTCATTTCCATTGATCATATAACTGGTTAATTTCCAGTCATTTACCATTCGATTTGTTTTGGTTAACAGGGTGAATTTTGACCCGTTAGGATATTTACTACAAGAAGGCGTTAAGAAAATTAAACTTAAGGCAATCAATGGGAGGATTAAAAACTTCATAATGAATTAAATGTTGACCAAAAATACGATTTTTTTGAAAATAAAAAAGCCCCTTGCGGGGCTCGTAAAATAAATCACCAATTACTTAGGCTCATAGGTATACGTGAACGTATCTCCTGAATCGTAATCGAATTGCTTAAGTTTAACCATATCCTTCTTCAACATCAAAATCTCCATGGTATCTTTAGAATTAGTTGCTGGATTGGTTTCTGTTGTAATTATTTTTGTTTTACCGTCATAAAACTCCCAAGTTCCCTCACTAGAATACGTAGTAGGAACACCGAATACGGTTATCACTGTGCTCGCTTTGAACGTACCGTCTTTAGTGATGGTATTCGTTAACGATAAATTACTCAAGTTCCACTCAGTTCCTGATTGGTTCACGGAAGTTGCCTTCCAATCTCCTGCTAAACGGGACGCTTTTGAACTTAAAGCAAAATTTGGTCCTTCAGGATATTTCCCACAAGAACCAACAAGCAAGGCGACACCTAATAGACTCGCTACGCTAAATAACATTGTTTTTTTCATGTTGTTGTTTTAAAAATTTCTAAAATCTAATTCGCAACTGCTTAACGGCGTATCTTTGTAAAAAGTTACGATGAAAGTAAAAATTATCCTAGTTTCCTTGGTTGCGCTTGTATTAAATTCTTGTAATCAAACGAGCTCTTCAAAACAAGTGCTTGCAACAACGAAAAAGGAAATTCCAGCGGTTAAATCGAATGCTAAAATAACCTTTGACGTAGCGGGCATGGTTTGCAAAATGGGATGTGGCGGAGCAATACGGAAAGACCTGATGCATGCGGGAGGCGTTGAACGGGTTCAGGTTGATTTTGTTAAAGAAGCCAAAAGCCAAGCGATCACCGTACACTACGACAGCACCTTGACAGATATTGTCCAATTGAAAAAACGCATAGAGCAGACCAATGACGGTCAATTCACCGTATTAGGAAACGATAGAACACGTAAATCAAACTAAGAAGATGCTTGAGCTACATGCGCGTGAATATGGCGAAGGAAAACCCTTAGTAATTTTACACGGATTATTTGGATCTTCAGATAATTGGCAAAGCTTAGCCCAGCGATTCGCCGCGTTTTATCGGGTGTTCTGTGTTGACCTCAGAAATCATGGACGTTCCCCGTGGAGTGAGGAACATAGGTATGAAGACATGATGGATGATGTGTATGCCTTTATTGAAGAACTACAACTGACCGATGTGATTTTATTGGGACATTCTATGGGTGGCAAAGTGGCCATGCATTTCGCTCAAAATTATCCCCACATGTTGAGTAAGCTTGTAATTGCGGATATGGGGGTAAAAGCCTATCCGATGCACCATCAACAAATCTTAGCAGGTATTCATGCATTACACTTGGATTCAATCAGTGCACGCAGTGAAGCAGAATCTATACTCAAAACCTACGTGGAAAATGACGGAATACGGCAGTTTCTTTTGAAAAATTTATATTGGATTGAAAAAGGGAAATTAGCGTGGCGTATGAATGTGGCGGTACTAGAACGTGAAATGCCTAACATACTTGCTGCATTGCCCGAAAAGGAAAGCTGGACCCCTACCCTCTTTTTACGGGGAGAATTATCCAACTACATTTTACCGGAAGACCTTGACGAAATAGAAGCGCGCTTTCCAGATGCGACAGTAGAAACCATTCCGAACGCGGGCCATTGGTTACACGCCGAACAAGCGGATTTGTTTTTTGACGCCGTGATGGGCTTTTGTTTGCGGTAAAAAAAACCCCGACACGAGGGCCAGGGTTTTATAGAGAATTAAATTTAATATTCTCTCTTACAATTTAATGAATTTGGATTGGTTCCCTTTATCATCACGAAGAAAATACAATCCGGATTGAAGGTTTTGAACGTTTATAATAGTCTCTAATTGATTTGAATTTTGAACAACTAAAGACTTTCCATGATTATCTAAGATTGTGTACTGTTTGTTGGAAGTATTTAGGTTATTGACGATTAAAACATCACTGACTGGATTTTGAGAAATGTTAAAAGATTCATTATCCAAGTCATTAACTGAACTTGTTGTAAAAGCAAGAACACTTGCCTCATCTACTCTAAACAGCGTTGGATTCAAATCATCGGTATACGCAGCAAAGACCACCGAAATTGTTTGACCTGCATATTGTGAAGGAATCGTAAATCCTTCTAAATACCACAACGGATCACAGTCAGCAGCAGTAATTGTTACATCCATGTCTGCGTTGGAAATTGAATCATAATAAATCTCATCTCCATTCGCATCAAAAATTCCAAAATAAAGAAAATCCCAATCGTCAACATCATCCTGTTCATCAGACCCGCCAGACCAATAGAATGAAAACTCCGCGTAATCTAAATTTGCCGGTAATTGAACATCCTGCGCAACCTCATCCTCAATTAAGTCTAAACCAGTTAGTTCATCGAAATCGCCAAACCAAAGGTAATTATCACCGTCACTTGCACCACAATTTCCAACATCACCAAATGCATCTGTTGACAAGCTAAAATCCCAACCTTGTTCCCCAAGTTCGAAACTTCCGTTTTGAATTAATTCAATTTGACCGTAATAACAAAATGATATTACAAGTGTCGTAAGAAAATAAAAAAATTTCATGAGAATAAATTTTAATGTTGATTATTGAATTTTATAAGTAGTACATTCACCTGCATTCATTGTGATATTTTCATTAATCCACTCAAAATCTGTCTCATCTAATACTCTAATATTTACTGACTTGCTCGCAGAAACTCCAAAATCAATGGTTTTATTTAATTGACCATTTGACGAGCAATCAGGTGTACCTGCAAGATATTCTGTCGCAGAAAAAGATCCTAAATAAGTACCATCCACATATAATTTCAATACAGTCGCAACTCCTGACCATGAAGCAGCAGCTGGTTGATCTTGCCAAATAATAATTTTTGATGAATAAGTGCAACTGCCGTCGTTGGTTTTTGCTTTGGACGAATAATTGTCAGCTTTAACGTCTGTACATCCTGCCTTTTTGCAGGAACTTAATGTGGTAAATAACATACCCACACTAAAAAGTAAAATCATTTTTTTCATAAATAATAAATTAAAAGTTGCGTCAAATATACATAAGAAAAATTAATACGGCATATATGTCGTATTAAAATTTTTATTTATACCTCAATTTTGAGGGTGCAATCCTCCTTTGAAAACGACCTAAAGCAGTTTGGAACTGAAATTAAATCAGTAAGAAAAGCTAAAAAAATAACTCAATTGCAGCTATCATCATTATGCGACATTGACATACGAACCATACAACGAATAGAAAAAGGAGAATTTAATCCAAGCCTTCGTGTGTTGATACGTATAGCGAATGCATTCGAAATGTCTCTTTCAAACTTAATAAAACAAGTGGAAGAGGCCGGAAATCTGAATTAATTCAGTCGAAACTGAATATTCATTTTAGAAAGTGCCTTGTATAATTCCGGATCCGGTTTCACCCGCACAGACTTCGAAGCCATATTTAACTCTAAGCCTTCCACGGCATCAAAAATTGTGAATTGTACATTACACGACCCCTGATTTGCCAAAAACAATCCGTTAAGTTCATCAATCAAGAGGTGATTAAGGTCCTTGTTTGGTATGCTTAAATGCAAGCCTTTAACCCGTTTTTCGCGCAAATGTTGTAAAAGTTCTACTTCATTTAAATTAAACTCTAAGTGCGTTCTGTGTCGTGGTGTTTCTATACGTCCACGCAAGGTTAAAAATACCCCGGGTTGCAGTAAATGCTTGAACTTTAGATAATTTTCGCGGAAAATATTCAGCTTATATTGATCGGTATAATCTTCAAAAATCACCGTTCCAAAGGGATCGCCATTCTTTGCAATCCGATGTTCAATGGAGGTAACTACTACCGCCATCAACAAATCGCGGCCTTTATAGGTTTCCATATCATGCAACATGGCTAAGGCCCCGGTACAAAAGGCATCAATCTCCATTTTATAATCATCCAAGGGATGCCCGGAAATGAAAATCCCAATGACCTCCCGTTCTTTGGCTAACTTATAACTCGAAGACCACTCCTCACATGAAGGGATTTTTGGTTCAACCACATCGAATCCAGACCCCTTACCAAAAAGGTCTTGCTGATTCGAGTCTTTACTATCCTGATAGGAGTTACCATAGCGTATGATGTGATCCAAAAACAAGCGACTCGCTCCTTCTTCGATAAAATATTGCGCCCGATGCAGTTCACTAAACGAATCAAATCCACCTGCATACACTAAATTTTGCATGGCCGTTCGATTGATTGCTTTTAAATTCACCCGACGAATGAAATCAAAAATACTGGTGTATCGTCCCTCTTCTCGACCTTGTATAATCGCTTCTACTGGTCCTTCCCCTATCCCACGAATGGCTCCCAATCCGAAGCGGATATCCCCGTTCGCATTTACTGTAAAATTCAAGCGTGATTCATTTACATCCGGACCCAAAACATTCACCCCCATGCGACGACATTCTTCCATAAAGAAGGTTACTTGCTTAATATCGCTCATGTTATTACTTAACACGGCTGCCATATATTCCGCCGGGTAATTTGCCTTAAGATAAGCCGTTTGATAAGCCACCCAAGCATAGCACGTAGAATGCGATTTGTTGAACGCATAGGATGCAAAGGCTTCCCAATCCTTCCAAATCTTCTCCAATTTATCGTTGGCATGACCTTTCGCATTTCCACGCTCTATAAAAACCGGACGCATTTTATCCAGTACCTTGCGGTCCTTTTTACCCATCGCCTTCCGAAGGGTATCGGCCTCACCTTTGGTGAAATCAGCCAGCTTCTGGGAAAGCAACATCACTTGCTCTTGATAGACTGTAATTCCGTAGGTTTCTTTTAAATGGCCCTCGCAATCATCTAAATCATAGACGATCGGCTCTTCGCCATGCTTACGTTTAATATATGACGGTATATACTCCAAAGGACCTGGTCGATAAAGTGCATTCATCGCAATAAGGTCAGCAAAGACCGTAGGTTTTAATTCCCGCATGTATTTTTGCATTCCGGGAGATTCATATTGAAATATACCCACCGTTTCTCCGCGTTGAAAGAGTTTATAGGTGAGCTCATCGTCAATTGGAAATTGATCCGGGTCAAGTTCTATCCCTCGATTCTCTTTAATGATTCGAACCGCATCCTTAATTAAGGTAAGGGTTTTCAAACCAAGGAAATCCATTTTAAGTAGGCCTGCAGATTCTGCTACGGAGTTATCAAATTGCGTACACACCATGACAGAATCTTTCGCCGTAGCGACAGGTACGAAATTCGTAATATCATCCGGCGTAATAATCACCCCACAGGCGTGAATCCCAGTATTTCTAACAGACCCTTCGATTGCTTTAGCCTGTCGCAACACATCCGATGCAGGACCTTGTCCCTGAAATATTTTACGCAATTCCTTGGCATTATTCAATGCTTCTTGATTGTTTTTCAAGGCATCGGCTAGTGCGGGCTCTTCTAAATCGAACAACTTCTTCAATGAAATGTCGGGCACCAATTTAGCTAAGCGGTCGGCATCTGGCAGGGGTAAATCGAGCACGCGTGCAGTATCTCGAATGGCGGATTTAGCTGCCATGGTGCCGTATGTAATAATTTGGGCCACCTGATTGGCACCGTATTTATTAATTACATAATCAATAACTCTCCCTCTCCCTTCATCATCAAAATCGATATCAATATCGGGCATTGAAATCCGATCAGGATTCAAGAAACGCTCAAAGAGGAGATCGTATTTAATTGGATCCACGTTCGTAATTCCAATGCAGTATGCTACGGCAGAACCTGCGGCAGAACCCCTTCCAGGACCAACAGAAACTCCCATGTCGCGTGCCGCATTACAGAAATCTTGAACAATTAGAAAGTACCCAGGATAACCGGTGTTTTCAATGGTTTTTAACTCGAAATCTAAGCGCTCTTTGAGCTCCTCGCTGATTTCGCCATAGCGCTTTATTGCGCCTTGATAAGTTAAGTGCTTTAAAAAGCCATTTTCGCCATTTTTTGTACCGTTAATATCGTCACTTGGATCAATAAATTCCTCTGGAATTTCAAATTTTGGAAGTAACACATCGCGCGACAAGGTATATGCTTCACATTTCCCAATGATCTCGGCAATCGATAAAATAGATTCGGGCAAATCCGCGAACAAGCGCTTCATTTGATCAGGGGTCTTGAAATAAAATTCATCATTTTCAAAGCCGTGACGGTACCCTCTTCCACGACCAATCGGTGTCGACATCAACTCGCCATCCCGCACGCACAACAAGACGTCGTGTGCATTGGCATCGCCTTGGTTCACGTAATAACTGTTGTTTGTAGCCACCAATTTAACGCCGTGCGCCTTTGAAAAACGAATTAATACTTCATTCGCATGGTCTTCCGCCTCTAATTGATGTCGATTGATTTCTAGGTAGAAGTCTTCATTGAAAACTGATTTCCACCATAACAATGCGCTTTCTGCCTGAGCTTCACCCACATTTAAAATGAGAGACGTGATTTCACCATCAAGACCACCGGATAGCACAATGATGTCTTGGGCGTATTGTTCAACCAGGGCTTTATCAATTCTCGGGAGGTAATAGAACCCGTCGGTATAGGCAAGGGACGATAATTTTATCAGGTTTTGATACCCGTTTTTATTTTTTGCGAGAAAGACCATTTTGTAGCCCACATCCTTGGTGTCACGATTTTTATGATCAACGCATACATTAAATTCGCAGCCAATAATTGGAAGGATTGGACGCTTGGTAAAGGGTGATCCATTCTCTTCAGCCTCTGCTTTCTCCTGCAATATTTTTGAATTATGGTCACTCAATACCTTTTCAAATTGAAAGGCAGCCATCATGTTTCCATTATCGGTTAACGCAAGGGCCGGTAAATCTAATTCAATGGCTTTATTAATAAGTGATTTAATTTCAGCCGTCGATTGCAATAAAGTGAATTGAGAATGGACATGCAAATGGGTAAACGGCGCATCCTCTAATTCAACAGGTAACTCCGTCGTGTCTGCACGCTGCGAGGTATCAGATTGCTTTAAGGCTTTACTTGCCTCCTTTAAGTTCTGATGCTCGAGTCCAACCAAGTTGATGGGACTTGGATTTGCCTGCTTGAACCGCAAGCCATATCCTTCATCCGTATTAAGGCGTTCTGGGGAATAATGATCTCGACGAATTAACTCAAGAAAACAACGCGTTGTTGCCTCAACATCCGCCGTAGCGTTATGTGCTTCATTGAACGATTCATTAAATAGAAACCCGTAAAGCTCCGTTAGTGTTGGTAATTTAAACCGTCCACCTTTACCTCCTGTCAATTGAACAAGTGCAGCACTTTCCTCTGTACATGTATCCAACACCGGTATGGTTTCCAAGGGGGAATCCATTTCCATGCGCACAAATTCACAGCCCATCACATTGACATCAAATTTCAAGTTATGTCCAACAATGAACTTCGCTTGCTTCAAATCATACATGAATTCAGCAATCACCTCATCGAGTTCTCGTCCAACATAGGTTGCTAGGGCCGTAGAAATTCCATGGACTTTTTCAGAATCAAAGGGAATAGTGAACCCATTGGGTTTAATGATAGCGGCATTATGCTTAATTAATTTGCCGGATTCATCGTGTAATTGCCAAGCCAATTGGACCACACGAGGCCAATTATCCGTATCAGTAATAGGGGCCTTGAAATTACGCGGTAACCCAGTGGTTTCCGTATCAAAAATTAAGTACATAAAGGTGAAATTTGCGAACCTTAAAGGTACTAAGTTTTTTAGGTGGATGAGCCGTTGTTGAAAACTAAACTTGGAATTAATCTAAGCTAACTTGCACATCCCAATTGGCACGCACTTTAGGAATTTTAGTATAGCGTTGCACAGGTTCCGCCGCCTGTTTTGTTTCTGGACGAATAGCATCCCATACACCGTTTCCGTTAATGTCATCAATCAACACCACATGATATTCACCTGGCACCAAGCGTTCAAAGGAATCTTGTTTTTTTGCACCCGGCAAATAATATGATGAAGCAACTGTTTTTCCATCCTTTTCTAGTAAAAGAAGTTTACCTGACGGATTATTTTTAAAGTTAATAATCAAGGTGCCCAATTCAGCCTCGCCAAAACAAACCAAGTCAAGGGTTGATGGAAGCACTTTAGTTCCGTTAAGCCCCTTAATGGCATTTGCCCCGATGTTTAATTTCAGTTTACCTGAGGTCCAAGCCTGCGGAACAAGTTGGATTCGGTTATGATCCACCAACACCGTTTTAAGTGGCACAATGGTGGAATCTGTTTTCATCAATTGAATGGCATTCAGGTTAATCACTGAATCAAGAAAGGCATTACAGGTTAAGGTAATGGAGGGCCCAATACTGGGTTGAATCACTTGGAATTTAATAGGCGTAGCCTTTTCTTTCGCAGTATAAAGTAAAGAAACCGAATCTAAGGGTGTAGAAATCACCAAGGCACCTGGTTCGAATTGACTGAGGCTAATGGCTATTGAGTCTCTATCCACCCGGTACATCGGCGCTAGCTGTCCATTAACACGGACATCACGCAAGGCAATCTCTTCTGGGAGGTGCCCAACTAACATTCCCGGAGGCAATACTTTAAACGAATGCATACGATTTAATTCGCGGGGAGTTGAAAGCAGCAATGGTAGTGAATCATTGGTAGGAATACTGGCCTTAAACCGCATATCTTGGGGTTCATTCACATCGATTAAACCGTTGCGATTTAAATCCAAAAACGCTTTAACATAAAAAGAATCTACCGGTAAATAATCCAAACTCGCCCACCCTTCTTCGTTACTTTTCGTTAGGTAACGGGGTTTCGCACTGGTATCGGAGGCATATAGGCCAACCGTTACACCTGTCATGGATTTCTTTGAATACGCATTACCAATTCGGTATACTTGTTTTGCAGAATCTAAAGTTGAACCCGTTGAAAAAACATACTGATACACGGAGTCATTGCCCTCTGAAATGTCTTTCACTCCTCCATCAATGTATAAACTATAGGTGGTATTCGGATTTAACTCCCCTTTGAGTGACACCAACACCGTTTTTTTAGCTAAAACGACAGTGATTTTTGCATCTGCGGGCTCTAGACGAAATGTCTCAATGGGATTTTTCAATTCTATAAACTCATCGAATTGCAAGCGAATAAGTGCTGGATTGGTATTCAATGCCCCCATGCTTGGAGCGCTCGATATTATTTCCGGCGCTTTTACATCACGCCCCCCGCCACTGAGTGTACCCACTTGAGCACAACCAAATAACAAGAGCAGTGAAATTCCTAATAATATGCGCTGAACCATTCGAGGATCTTTTCTAACTGAATTCTATCGACCTCATCAAAGGTAGCAAATTCATCACTATCCACATCAAGCACTGCAACAAGTACTCCTGCTTTAAATAAGGGAACAACAATCTCGCTCTTTGATTGATCACTACACGCAATATGGCCCGGGAATTCATGAACATTAGGCACTACCATCGTCCGTTCTTCCAACCACGACGCACCACAAACACCTTGTCCTTTTTTAATGCGCGTGCATGCGATTGGACCCTGAAACGGTCCCAATACTAATTCATCTGCTTGCACCCGATAAAAACCAACCCAAAAAAATCCAAAGGTTTGTTTCAAGGCCGCCACCAAATTGGACATGTTCGCTACATTATCCACCTGCTCATCCATTAAGGCAGACAATTGCTGCAATAAGGTTTGGTATTTATCGTTTTTTTCGCCGCCGCTGATAATTAATTGTTCAGACATGGCACAAAATTCCAATAATTAATCGTAATTCGCAATTAAATTCAATTTTGAAATGGACGCAATACACATAGAAAAAATCCTCTTTTTGGATATTGAAACAGTACCACAAACGTACAACTATCAAGACCTAGACGAAGCCGCTCAAACCTTATTCGAGGGGAAAAATCGGATGAAAATCACCGAAGAAAAAACGGCGGAAATGGTCTATAAAGATCTCGGTGGTATCCAATCTGAATTCGGAAAAATCATTTGTATTTCCGTGGGTATGGTAAAAGACAGCAGCACGGGAAGAACGATTCGAGTTAAATCGTTTGCGCATGACGATGAGTATACCTTACTAAGCCAATTCAAACGCCTACTCGACGACCATTACAAAAACGCCGTTTTGTGCGGACATAATGCGAAAGAATTTGACTTTCCTTATATCTGTAGAAGAATGTTGATTAATGGAATATCACTCCCCTTAGTGCTTGATATTGCGGGTAAAAAACCGTGGGAAATCCGTCACTTGGACACCATGGAACTTTGGAAATTTGGAGATTATAAAGCCTACACAGGGTTAGCGCTGTTGTGTCATGTATTTGGGATCCCTACCCCAAAGGATGATATTACCGGAGCCGATGTAGCACGAGTTTACTACGAAGACAAGGACTTAGAACGCATTGCTGTATACTGTGAAAAGGACGTAATTGCATTGATTCAGGTTTATTTGAAAATGCACTTAGAACCCTTGGTATCCGAAGGAAATATCACCCACGTACCGTTAAACCCTCAAGGGTAATTATCGATTTCAACGCCGCTGTTTCGGTACGTAACCTTGCATCTCCCAAGGTAACGGGTCGATAGGTTGCCTTCAAAGTCGCTTTAACCTCATCCGGTGTAAAATCACCTTCCGGACCAATAAGCATTCGAAAGGGTCCACTCGCATCAACCGTATCGCGAGGCAATGCATCATCGCAATGCGCAACCCAGCCTCCCGGATGTTTTGTTAAAAATTCGTTCAAAGACATTGGCGCATCCAGGATGGGTAAATACACCCGCTTGGATTGTTTCATTGCCGAGACTGCAATTTTATGAATACGCTCCATGTTCACCTTGGTACGTTCTGTACGTTTAGTTAAAATAAATGTAAACTGGGTGCATCCCAATTCGGTTCCTTTTTCTACCAGCCATTCTATACGGTCCATATTCTTTGTTGGTGCAACTGCCAAATGAATCGAACGGGTAGGCTCCTGAAAATCATAGTTAAGTACCTTCGCTGTGCATTTTTTAGGATTCGCGTCGAGTATGGCTGCGGTATATAGCCCGCCTTTCCCATCAAGTACCTGAATTTCATCTCCTGGCTGTTTTCTCAATACACGAATGCAATGCGAAGATTCTTCCTCAGTTAAAACAAAGGTTTCTGCGGAAGGTAAAAGATTGGGTAAGTAAAACATCTTAGGCAATTAATTGAATAACCAATTCTCGCAGCAAGGTGTCACTTACCTCGCTCGTACTACCCACCCCTTTAGATTTTAAATCATAGTGATAAAGCAGTTCAATATTTTCAGCAACTTTTTTAGGATTATAATGATTCTTGCTATTCATCAGTTCACCGGCAACGAAGGCATGTACATTGATTGCCTTTGCGATCCCCTCCCTGCTCTTATCTTGAATGAAATGAATGCGCATCAACTGGGAGAAAAACTTAAAGAGAATCCCAATGACCGGCACCAATTCTCCAGCCTTCGGATTCGCTTCAAAATACTTAACAATTTTAAGGGCTTTAACCAAATCCCTTGCTCCAACTGCATTATTTAATTCAAAAATATTGTACTCTTTAGAAATCCCAATGTGCTTTTCAACGAGTGCCTCATCAATTTTTTGACCTTCAGGCAGTACGATCGCTAGTTTATCAATCTCGTTGGAAATTCTTGACAAATCGTTACCAATAGACTCGGCAAGAATGTGCGGCACCTTCGAGGTATGCGTAAAGCCTTTTGAACTCAACAAGGAAGTAATCCATTCCGGCAGCTGATAATCCCTGATTTTGTCGGCCTTAAATACCACCCCTTTTTGCTGCGCGAGTTTAGCGAATTTAGTCCGTGAATCAACCGATTTATGTTTGTGTGCAATGACAAAAACCGTACTTGGAACAGGTTCGTTGAGGTAGCTTTCCAGTTCTAACAATTGCTTGAATTCTTGAGCCTCTTTTAAAATAACCAGTCGGCGTTCAGCCATCATGGGATATTGCTTGAGCACACCGAGTAAGTTCAACAAATCGGCCTCTTTCCCATAAATAACTTGTTGGTTAAAGTCACGTTCATGGGGTTCAAGGGCCGTATCTTCAAACAAATCGACCAATTTATCAATGTAAAAGGATTCATCTCCATGCAGTACATAGATGGGCTCAAATTCCTTGGCTTTAATTTTCTTTTGTAATGCTTTATAATCCATTAGCTATGTTTTTCCCAACGTTGAACCAATTCAATTAAGGTATTCACGGCGGCTTGCATGTCCTGAACTACCACATATTCCTGTCGAGAATGAATAGCCATTTCTCCTGTAAATATATTCGGGCACGGTAAGCCCATAAAAGATAAGCGCGAACCATCTGTACCTCCACGGATAATGGAACGTTTCGGGGTGATTCCAGCCTTTTCCATGGCTTCAACAACATAATCGGTAACGAATGGACAATCGGTTAATATTTCTTTCATATTTCGGTATTGTTCCACACGTTCATGCGACATACGCGCTCCGGGGTAGTTGGAAAGTACCTCATTCGCTATTGCCACTAATTGATCTGCATACTCCGTGAGCTTAGCGGTAATGTGATCCCTCAAAATAAAAGATACGGTAGCGGATTCGAGGCTTCCTGAAATGGATGTAGGATGAACAAATCCTTCGCGGTGGCTTGTGGTTTCCGGAGACCATCGATCGCTTGGCAAGGCCGCAACGAACTCACTGGCCATTTTAATGGCGTGTTGCATTTTACCTTTAGCATATCCTGGGTGAGCGCTAACGCCAGTAAAGGTAAATGTCATGGCATCAGCAGAAAACGTTTCATCTTCCACTTCGCCCAAGGGTCCCCCATCCAGCGTGTAACCATAATCTGCGCCGAGTTTATTCATGTCCAGATGTTCTACGCCACGGCCAACTTCCTCATCCGGTGTAAATAGAATACGAATCTTTGCGTGTGGGATTTCGGGATGTGATAAGAGATGTTTTGCGAGTTCCATAATGATGGTAACGCCTGCTTTGTCATCAGCACCCAATAAAGTCAATCCAGAGGCAGTAATCACATCTTGGCCAATTTTTCTGCTCAAATAGGGTTGATTTTCTACCGTAATTACTTGGGTAGTATCATCTGGTAGGGTAATTGGCGATCCATTCCAAGCGCGATGAAGAATTGGTTTCACATCTTTCCCGCTGCAATCTGGTGCTGTATCCATGTGCGAACAAAAACAAATGGTAGGTAGGTTTTGATTCGGTGAATTTGACGGAATGGTGGCAAATACGTATCCCCATTCATCCATTTCAACGTCCGAGGCGCCAAGCTCAATGAGTTCTTGGGTAAGTAAGCGACCTAAGTCCTTTTGTTTTTCGGAGGAAGGAAAACTGCTTGAGTTTGGATCTGCCTCTGTATCGATGCGCACATATCGCATGAAACGATCTGCTAATTCTTGTGAAAAATGCATGGTGAAAGTCTTTCTACGAAAGTACAGAATTCACTTCGGATGCAAAACGGGAAAGGAAAGAAAAGCCTTAAATTTTATTCACAGCATGAAGGTATCCTAAAAACTGCTTAAAGGCCAGTGAACGATGCGAGATGTTATTTTTTTCAGCTGTAGAAACTTCCGCAAAACTCTTATTCCAACCTAAGGGTTGAAAAATGGGGTCATAGCCAAAGCCTTGATCCCCTCGAAAATCGAACAAGATAGTGCCTTTAACGAACCCTTCAAAATAGCGCGGTTCGGTTCCATCAACATAGGCGATTACGGTGCGAAACTGCGCATCCCTGTTGGGCGCATGTTCAAGTAGGGAAAGTAATTTTTCACTGTTGGCTCGGTCATTTTTTTCAGGACCGGCAAAGCGCGCTGAATGTACGCCGGGTTTACCATCTAAGAACGCGACCTCTAAGCCTGAATCATCAGCAAAGCACGGTATACCCGTATGCTTAAAGATTGTATTTGCTTTGATCAAGGCATTTCCTTCCAAGTTATCTGCTGATTCCGGAATATCTTGGGTGTACTGAATGTCATTTAGACTCAGTAATTCAAATCCCTTAGGCAATAAGGCTCGAATTTCTGAGGCTTTGTGTTCATTTTGTGTTGCGAAAAGTAATTTCATGAGGTAAAAAGTGAGCGGTATTTTTCTTGATTAGCATGAACAGAAAAACGGTTCCGAATGCATGCTTGCGCATTGACACCCAGCATTCTTCCTTGCGATGGATCATAAAGTAAGGCATTCATGTATTCAAACCAATCCTCGGTGGTCTTGGCGATGAATCCATCTTGACCATGTGTTATTATCGTCGAATTCACCCCCACATTAGAGGCAATGGTTGGAATCCCTAAGGCCATATATTGCAAGGCCTTAAATCCACATTTCCCCTTAGCCCATTCGGTGTCTTCAAGGGGCATGACTCCAATTGAAAATTGACTTAAGTCTTCAATTTCTGTGGATTTATTCCAACGAACAAACCGCAGATTTGGAATGAAAAAAGATGGTGGTTGATTGGAAATCACTACAAATTCAAAGGCATGAATCGCCGCTAATTTTTCTAAGGCAGGTACGATTGGTTTTAAATAATCTACCGTAGTATGCGTTCCGGTCCAACCAATAACTGGAAGTTTAGAGCGCGTGGAATCCGAGTGCAAGGCATGGTAATCCATATCAATGGTAGTGGGAATGACATCTACATTTGCATTATATCCTGATGCATACGAAGCTAAAAATTCATTTCCAACAGAAACTCGATACGCCCAACGAATAATGAATTTCACTTTCCAATACGCTTTCAATCGGTGAATAAATCGATGTTGTTTGCTATAATTTGGCAACCAGATGGCATCGTCAAAATCATAAACAATTCGCTTTCTCAATACCTTAGCGATCAGCCACTCAAGAATCGGAGGTCCAACAGGCGTTGCTTCGCGATGAATGAACACATAATCCACAGAAAACAACTTTACTAACAGTATAAGGCGTCGAATGAATCCTAAGAGGATTTGCAGTGATTTGGTCAAGGGCTTATTTGACTGATAAAATATTTCCCAAGCGCTTGAACTTAAAAAGGGATAACATGTGGCATGAATATGCTGAGTAGCCAACCACGAAATATACTGCTCTACCCGAAAGCGTTGCGAAGGCGCTTCTCCCAAAGGATAGGGACAAAGAATAGCAACCTTAATCATGGGACAGCATTTTTTTATAAACCTGTTGATACGCGTTAATGCCCTGCTCAAGTCCTAAGGTGCGTATCGCATACGTTCGAATGGCATTTGTATCAAAGCGCATGCGTTGAAAATCCATTACCGAGGAAGGAATATCATCCCAGGAGTTAATGCAAATTCCGGCAGAACCCTCTTGAATTAGGGCCTGCGAATCCCCAATACCTACATTGGTTATTACAGGTACTCCCATCGCCAAGGACTCCCCTAATTTAACCGGTGAGGAGGCACGTTTTGAATACGCCGGCTCTATGAATTGAATGCTCGCTTGAGCCAGATTAAGAAATGAGGGGACTTCGTGATGGGCTGCGCTGTGAATGATCACGCGCGAAGAAAGCGTATGATTTGAATTAACTATTGCTCTTGCTGCGACAATGTCTTTTGTTAGAATCAAAAAATACCAAGCGGAATCTACAGCAGATAAGGCATCATAAAAAACAAGTTCTTGGTCCAATCGATACCATGTACCTACGGAGCCCACATGAATTAACACCTTAGCCTCATCAGGTATACCTATGGAACGCTTAAAGTCCAATTGTGGAGTCGTGGGTTGAAACAACTCCGAATCAACACAACAAGGAATCACGATGGATTTATTTTCAATAATACCTGAGCCGTAGCGTTCCGAAAGGGCTTTAATCCCGTCGTGGGTGAGGGAAATAAGTGCATCACTTTGCTGAACAAACGCCTGTTCTTTGCGCAGGAAGTAGCGGTATATCCATCGATAAAGTGGTTTATGCTGCGGCCACAAGTTTCCATTAACCCGTTCATCTGCCCAAAGGCCACGCATATCAAAAATCACCTTTCGACCTTGGTTAATGGACATGGCTACCAGCATGGGAAGATAACTGCGGCAATGAATAATTGTGTGAGCCGTTGTTAGTGTCTTCATTGCCGCACGTTTCATACGCCAAAGATCATATACCGTTGAAAACACAGCTGGTTTCTTGGTATATGAAAGTGGTATCCATTGGATATCTCGACCCTCAAGCTGTTTTTGTACGTGTTGTTTGTGAGCAGAAAACGCCTCATTTTTTTCAAAAGAAATGATAACGAAGCCCATCCCTTGTTGTTCCAGTCCGAGCAGATACGGCAAGATTTGAGCTTGCCCCAAGGGGTCGGTTAATCCGTCGTAGGATAAATAAAGGGCTTTCCCGTGAAGGTCCATGCCTCAAAAATAGGCAATATAACCGAAGTGGATTTTTCCGGAACGAGCATCGAATGGATTATTTTTTTCAAGACCTAGGGCGTAGGCCAAGGAAAAAATGCCAACAGTTGAACCTATATTTGCTCCAACACCAAAGCCCATTGGCGCATCTTTTTGGTAGCTGTTGTTGCTTCTGTTTTCATAGATAGATTGATCGAAAAACGCAAAAACAGCCGAATTCCGGTCGAGTAAATACCGAAGTTCCACTTGATTTACACTTTTGGTGGTGGCTAGAAATTGTTCTTCATTAAACCCTCGCTGCGTGTTCAATCCTCCAAATCGATAACATTCATTTGAAAAAATGGTAGGTGCCAAATAGGTATCAAAAGATAACTGATATCGGATAACCCAGCGCTTGTGTATGGGAATAAAATGCTCCAGATTCATGGAAACTTTAGCATTAACAACCTTTCCTGAAGAATCATTCAAAACGCTCCGTTGCCCAATGAATCCTTCCAATTGGAATGCAAGTCCTTCCCGTGGATTCGGTAAATAATCTAATTTCTTGTAGCTAATACCAAGTCCGTACATGGAATTTTTGAGGGAGGTCACATTTAAGAACTCTGCGCTGCTGTTAGCCGCATACAATCGATTACTCCCGAAATAGGAAAACATGCCTTTTAGTTGCCAATGCCTCCCCACTTGATATTGTATTCCAAGCGTTGATCTCAGTTCCAGAAAGGTAGAATCCCGTTTATATAAATTCAATTTCACTTCGGTTCCGAGCAAGGAATTGAACACGTACGGATAAAGCAACCTGAGATTGAGTAGTTGGGTAGCCGACTTAATGCTTCGCCAATTAAAATCAAGTTGTTCCGCTCGACGCAAGGCATTGTTTAGCTTCAACTGTAATTCACCGGTTAATCCAATTTTCTGACTCACGGGATTTGGCTGTAAGCCTAAAACACCATTAACATTAGAAGATTTGGTGGCCTTTAAATATAGAAAAAGTGTCATGCCATCTTTCGAAAACACAAAATCTGAAGGTTTTATAGCATCAACAAAGGACAGTTGTTCAATTCGGTCATCGACATCTTTTAGCTTATCGATTGAAAATAAATCACCTGAACGAATTCCGATAATTTGTTGAATAGGTTTCAAGGCAATGGAGGAGTCACCTTTGATTACTATTTCTTTCCATTGCATTCTTCGACCTTTGTTCAAAGAAACATTTAATGAAATCAATCCCTTTGAATAACCTAGGGAATCAAAGTCGTATGCAGCAAAGGGGTACCCATTGTTTTGAAACGTTCGAATGACCTGTTGTAACGCTGATGCATAAGCACTCGGTGATTTAAATACAATGGCATCAGCGAAACGCGCGGATGAACGCGCGTATTGTTCAAACCACGGAACAAGCTCAGGGGAAAGTGTAAGTTGAACTCCCTTAAATTGCTCTCCGGGAAATACCTTGACTTTAATATTCGGGGCTTCGGAGAGCGAATCCACATCGAGCGTTGCGGTATAATACCCAAGTTCTGTTAAGAATAAAGACGCTTGCATTAATTCCATGGCAAGGAATTGGCGTGATGCGAGGGTATGTGTTTTTTTGAAGAAGGAAGAAGAAACCGCTTCCGAAGGGGCTGTAAATAAATAGATTACACTCACTTTTTGGGCAAAAATCCCCGAAAAAATGAGCAGACTACTCAGTAAAACAACATACTTCATTCTACGCGTAACGCTTTAATTGAACATTTAATTTTCAACATTTACGGAACCTTTTCACAAATTTTGTAACTTTATATCGTCAAGACTCGTTAGAGGATACACAAACAACAAAAACACACAACTATGAAAACGAAGGTAAATGTTTTAATTCTATTGGCTGTTGTTGCATCTGTGATTTTAACATCGTGTGGTGCTTCAAGAAAAGCTGGTTGCGATGCTTACGGGTCTACGAAGACGGAAATTCAATCAAACGATTTAGCTTCAAAGTAAGATATACGCATTTTTCAACGCATTAAGCGCTGAAGGTACAAGGCCATTTCGGATTGTATGTTCAGCGCTTCTTTTTTTGTAGCCACTTCAAAATCCGTTCCTGATCCTGCATATATAATGGAGCGTGAAGCATTCACCAACAAACCACAATCTGTATTTGAACCCGAATTAAACACGTCTTCTAAGGAGCCTCCTTGTGCACCAACACCAGGAACCAATAGGAAATGTTCAGGCGCAATCCGTCGGATATCCGCTAATTGTTCGGTACGTGTGGCACCAACAACAAACATCAAATTTTCAGAAGTCCCCCATTCCATTACGGTGGAAATCACCTTGGCATAAAGCGGTTGTTCCTCTTTATTTGTATAGTATTGAAAATCGTTTGCCCCTTCGTTTGAGGTTAATCCAAGTACAATGGCCCACTTGCCATCGAACTTCAAAAACGGTTGAACGCTATCTTTTCCCATATACGGAGCTACCGTAACAGCATCGCAAGGAAGTGTTTCAAAAAACGTTTTCGCATAAGCCGTTGACGTATTACCAATATCTCCACGTTTTGCATCGGCAATAATCAAACATTCGTTTGGGATATACTTAATCGTTTTTTCAAGACTTTCCCAACCCTTAACGCCTAAGGCTTCATAAAATGCCGTATTGGGTTTATATGCTACCGCATATTCCGAGGTTGCATCAATAATCCGTTTATTAAATTCAAAGATTGGGTCTTCGAATGCTAATAAATGGGCTGGTATTTTTTCTATGACTGGATCTAAGCCCACACATAGAAAGGATTGTTTTGCGAAAATTTGATGTATGAGTTCGCTCCGTGTCATTATTCTTGACCTTTTAGTTTTTCAGCATTCTCTGCCATGCGCAATGAATCGATCATTTCTTGAATGTCTCCATTCATAAACGATGCCAGATTGTACATGGTTTTATTAATTCGGTGGTCTGTAATTCTCCCTTGCGGATAATTGTAAGTTCTAATTTTAGCGGAACGGTCCCCAGTAGAAACCAATGTTTTTCGTTGCGCTGCACGTTCATTGTGGATTCGGTCTAATTCTGCTTGATACAAGCGGGAACGTAATACTGAAATTGCCTGCTCTAGGTTTTTATGTTGAGAACGTCCATCCTGACATTCAACCACCACACCAGTAGGAATGTGGGTTAAACGAATGGCTGATTCGGTTTTATTAATGTGCTGTCCTCCTGCACCCGAAGCTCGGAAGGTATCTTTACGCACATCATTCATATCCAATTTGAAGTCTACTTCTTCGGCTTCTGGAAGCACGGCAACGGTAATTGCTGAGGTATGAACTCGACCTTGTGATTCAGTTTCTGGGACGCGCTGTACCCGATGCACACCTGATTCAAACTTCATAGCGCCATAAATTCCGGCCCCAGTTATTTGAATTGAAATTTCTTTAAACCCTTTTGTTGTTCCTTCTGAAGAGTTTATTACTTCCGCTTGCCAACCCATTTCTTTAAAATACATGGTATACATTCGGAAAATGTCTTCAACAAAGATACAAGCCTCATCACCTCCCGTACCGGCACGCAATTCCACGATGGCATTTTTGTCATCTTCCGGATCTTTTGGAATCAGCATCATTTTGATTTCTTCTTCCAAAGCTGGTCGTTCTTGTTCTAGAGCATCGATCTCTTCCTTGGCCATTTCGCGCATTTCCGGATCGGTTTCTTGTTCGAGTAATTCTTTGCCTGAACTTAAATTAGAAAGGACATTTGAATAGCGTTTGTAATAGCTTTCTAATTCTTCCAATTCGCGATATTCCTTGCTCAATTTAACAAAACGGTCCATGTCAGAAATGATGTCCGGATCGGTAATCATTTTTCCGACTTCTATAAATCGAAAGTGGATGGCTTCAAGTTTGGAAAGTAAATCGCTCATGCTTTAAATTGTGTGCAAAGGTAAGGAATTGAGGCTAAACTCAGTCTATTATCCCGCATAGTGCAATCTAAAGTATACTTTCAGTGCCTCTCTGCGTAAAATTTGCCAGGCTAAATTCTCAAAGAAATCTTCAGTGCTTGGATCTAGTACTTCTGATGTTTCGGGTAAATCAACGCGGTATAAAAACTCGGGTAGCGAACTGGGTGAAAGTTCACGCAAGAATAAAATGAGATGCTGATGCATTACAGGAAGTTCTAAGCCGTCCACAGGCGAGATGACCAAGCCGAGCGCATGGATGTCTTTTTCTAGTTGGACCCAAACTGCCCGAAGTAATTCGTGCATTGACAATTCAGTACTTAAGGTAGAAAACTGCGGGACCAGTTGGTGTAAATTCGAGGGAACCATGTGCTATTAAACGTTAAAAAAATGAAGGCCTAAAAAATTCTAGCTAACTTAAATAGAAAACAACAACACACACATCTTATGTTAGTAAAATTATATTCAAGCAGTGTATTTGGAATCACTGCTACCACCATCACTGTTGAGGTAAATATCGATAATGGATTAAATTTTTATTTGGTAGGATTACCAGATAATGCAGTCAAAGAGAGTCAACAACGCATTCGAGCAAGTTTCAAAAATAACGGATTTCATTTCCCAGGGAAAGAAATCACCGTGAATTTAGCCCCAGCAGACATACGGAAGGAGGGCTCTGTATTCGACCTACCGATAGCCCTTGGAATACTCGCAGCTAGTAATCAGCTAAGGCATGACAGCCTGAGCTCTTATCTCATCGTAGGTGAACTTTCCTTGGATGGTTCGCTTCAAGCCACGCGGGGGGTGTTAGCCATTGCCTTGCAAGCGCGAGAGGAAGGATTTAAAGGAATCATCGTTCCGGAAAATAACGCCTCTGAAGCGGCGGTAATTGAGGGGCTTGAGGTGTATGGATTATCAAACCTTACTCAGGTTGTGAACTTCTTAAACGACTCAAATTCTTGCTCACCCGCAAAAGCGCCGGCAATAAACGCACACGAGCAGGCAAACTTTGAGATTCCTGTAGATTTTAAAGAGGTTAAAGGTCAGTTTGCCGTGAAGCGTGCCTTTGAAATTGCGGCAGCGGGAGGACATAACATTATTCTCATTGGGCCTCCAGGATCAGGAAAATCTATGCTAGCTAAGCGTTTCCCTACCCTACTCCCGAGCATGAGTTTAGAAGAGGCCTTGGAAACTACTAAAATTCACAGTGTCGCGGGAAAGATTAAACATACGGGCGGATTAATTAGACAACGTCCTTTTAGAAAACCACACCATACGATATCCGATATTGGACTTATCGGGGGCGGAAGTTACCCCCAACCCGGTGAAATTTCCTTAGCGCACAATGGGGTCTTATTTTTGGATGAGCTCCCCGAATATAAACGAACGGTGTTAGAGGTATTGAGACAACCCTTGGAAGATCGTACCGTGAGTATTTCCCGTGCAAAATTCAGCATTGAATATCCAGCAGGGTTTATGTTGATTGCGGCCATGAATCCTTGTCCTTGTGGGTATTTAAATCACCCTGAAAAAGGATGTTCGTGCGGGCCAGGCATGGTGGATCGCTATTTAAATAAAATCTCTGGACCCTTACTGGACCGCATCGATATGCACATCGAGGTGCAGCCGGTAAAATATGATGAATTAACAGGGACAATGCCACAAGAAGATAGCCGAAGCATACGGGGAAGGGTTGAAACAGCGAGTAGCATTCAAAAGAAGCGCTACAAAAGCTCGATGGCGCACAACAATGCCCAAATGAGTCGGAGTGAAATTGAGTCGCATTGTATATTAGATGAGTCGTCGCGGGCCTTGTTGAAACAAGCCATGGTACACTTAGGTTTATCTGCACGTGCGTACGACCGCATCTTGAAAGTAGCACGAACGATTGCGGATTTGGAGGGTTCGTCAGACATTCAAACGCCCCATGTGGCAGAGGCTATACAATACCGCAGTTTGGATAAAAGCAGGTTGGGCGCTTAAAAGTTGATTGGTGCTATTCATAATGATTGAAAAGAAACAACCTTTTTTGAAATCAGACCTGTAGCTGCTCAGCTAGATGGAAATAACTTACTTATATCTTAATAAATCTTGCACTCCACTGAGAATTACCATTCGTTACCTGAACGTTATAAAATCCAGGTTTAAGCGCGGAAGTATTTATCGTAGTTTCTTGTTCGTTCATTGTTTGCACGAGATGAACTCTTCCACTCAAATCCGTTATAATGACTTGCATAGATTCATTTAGGGATTTTGATAATTTAATGGTTAACTCAGCGCCTGTTGGATTTGGAAAAATACGCAACCCGTCGTTTAGTTCAAGGATTGAACTCTGAGCGATCGTGGAATCCAAGTGAATGGTGGTGGCAGTATTTGTTCGAATAGGGTCGTTAAAGTCAAAGTAAATATCGACGAAATTGTTTATTTCTGTGAGAAATGGTAATGAGGCGGGATGTTTTAACCTAAATTTCACAAATCCATTCGAACCAACTTGGTTGGTGGTGCTGTCTGGTAACATTATTTGATTAAAGCGAAAAGTCATTATTTGCCCCTCAAAGCTCACCTCTACGGGTTGATGACTCATGGCTAAAAGTTCAAAGGAAGCTAAATCTAAAAAAGTTGAAAGGGTATCAATAATTACTACATTGAATGCGGTATCGTTTCCAACATTTTGAAAATGAACGGTATATTCTAACCAATCAGCACTCGATACATTGTAAAGCGTGTCTTTATCGACCAACTTGATATTTGGATCGTATGGACCAACAACTTGAATTTGACTTGTAGCAACATTATCAATTGGAGTTATGTCACCTGTTAAAGGAGTAATTTGGGCTTGAGACGCAAGTGGAAAACCTATAGGAGTTCCAACAGGAATGTTAAATTGGATGAACACAGCACCTTGTTGTCCGGGTTGCAAAACACCTAATTGCCACTGGAAATTGTTGGCGATTTGAAGCGTTGGAACGGGTGATGCAGATAAATAGTTAATCCCTGCAGGAGGCGTGAAGTTCACGGTCGTATTTTGTGCCACTGTACCAACATTTTTGTAGGATAGCATGTACCCGAGAACATACCCTGCCTTCGGAGCGGTCGTTGGTGTAACTGTCACGCGTAAATCGGGCATATTAGGCGTTGGAACCAGGCCGAAATGATTGAGTGAATCCAAATTACCCAAACCAACGAAAATGGCATTTTGTAACAACGGTGTACTTAGCGTGTGGTATAATGGCATATTTGGAATGTTCACCGCGTATGTACCTGCGTTGGCAAACACTTCGTAGAACCCATTGTTAGCAGATAGTGCTTGATATGAACCATTCGTGACCTGCACCATGACGTTTGGCAAACCAACTTCAGTAATATCCAATAAGGCATTATTATTTACATCTTGAAATACTTTTCCAGTAATCGCATTAGAATTTCCTGCGAATTTTATCAAAAAGGAGGATGAAACCGAGGCGGAAAGTCCAGCCATATTCATGGTTCCAAAAGTAGTACCCGACAAATAAATACCATTTCCATTAGATGTGATTGAATTGGCAAAAACGGATGAATTCGTTGACGAACCAGAAACAACAGAGATCACCTGACCACTGGTGTCAATTTTCGCTAAATACGCCCTAGCATTCGCACCGCCAGTTAATGGCACAGTGCCGAACGTGATATTTCCAGTGTAAACACCAGTAAGTAACAATTGCGTATTGCTTTTGCAATTCAAGTCATAGCCCTGATCGTTTCCGTTTCCGCCAAAGGATTTTGCCCATGAGTAAGTTCCATTATTATTTATCTTAACTAGAAGCGCGTTATCATTTGCGCCATTCACTAAAGAAATTGGACCAAAACTCGCTTGAGAATCGAAATTTCCTGTGAAATAAATATTTCCAGTTGAGTCGGCAGATAATCCATAAATCTCCCCATTAAATAGGGAGAGCGTATTATACTGAAAAACCCCCATGGCATTGAATTTGGCAATAAAGTGATTCTGACCGTTCATAGACTGGGTGGATCCATTGAATCCAATAGATGCAGCAGTTGAAAAACCACCAATGTAAATATTGCCATTTACATCGACCGCGTGCGTCCAAATAGAAACTCCGCCTGTTATACCAAAAGATTGCACCGGAACTCCTGCTAAATCTAATTCTAATAAAAACGCGTGGCCATTGCCAACAGAATTAATGGTTGCACCAGGAAAAACAAAGGTACCGTTGTAATTCCCTGAGAAAAACAAATTCCCATTGGATCCCAGGCTCAAGTCCATGGCGTAATCATTGGTGGTTCCTCCCCCTTTTTTAGCCATTAATATCGCCCCATTACTCGCATCCAATTTTACAATAAAAACATCATATCCCCCGCTTGACACGAGTGTATATGGACCAACCGTCATGGTTTGCTGAAAGTGACCCACAACCCAGACAGCATTTACACCATCGAACACAATTTTAGATGAATAATCACTGCCCGCACCTCCAAAATGACTCACCCACAATAATGAACCATTCGAAGCATATTTTTGCACCACAACATCTTGAAGTCCATTGCTACTAATTACAGACGGACCAATTTGATTATTCGCCCCGACAATTTGACCGCAGGTATAGCTGTCGTTAAAAGGATCTACCGCCACATCAATCCCTAACCCAGGGTTGGCAGCTATCCATTCACCAACTTGGGCGTTCGTATAAACTATCGAGCTAATAAAAATAAGGGAACTAAGTAATTTCTTGAACATTGATTTTAGGATAAATATAAACAAATTAAACTAGAGGGGAAACGTTAGGTGCAGAAGCCAAACAACCGCAGTTTGGATAAAAGCAGGTTGGGGGGATGAGGTAAAAAACACCTCATTGGTATTGCTGTTTCGAGACAATTTTTCGAGACAATCAAAATATATACATCCAAATTTTTAATAAATTATGGATTTTGATTTAAACTGAATTGGAATTAACAAAAAAGTATATTCTTTTACGGAATAATATTTCAAAAAATGAATCTTACTCATTTACGATGCCTTCTACTTAGGGTGTTGCTATTTGGATTTTATGTTTTAACTTTCCCTAATCTGTTACGATCGCAATACAGTGAAGAATTAGCTAAAATCGAACATGAAATTGAAAGAGGTACCTTAAGAAAAGCTGAAGCACATTTGTTGAGATTGAAGCAAACGCATCAAGAGTCATCCAAAAAAGACTATCATACAACAAAACTATTACTGAAAATAAAGTGTTTTGATCAAGATTTTTTCCCTTACTTGAGGTATTCGGAAAAACTGGTTTCAATTGCACGAAAACTAAAGCCCATCCATCTCTCTGAAGCCTATGCCTACAAAGCCTATTATTGGCATTTTATGATGTGGCCAGACAGTGCACTTTACTACGCAGACAAATCATTCATGTTACTTAATAAAAACCGTCAAGATTTTTCTGAAATTGATCCGGCCTTTGTTTATGAAATATTTGCCATTACCTATCTATATAGAAAAGACAAGGTAAAAATTAAGGCATATAGAGGTCTTGGATTGAGTGATTCCCAACAGAAACAGTTTTTTTATTTTGACTCGTGTGAAATAATCCAACATCAATACCCATTTAAATTTTCATCCGAAAAAGCCATGTTCTATCGGTCTTTCGGCAATAGGCATTTAGATTTGGTTTCATCCTATAGGATTTGTACGAAAGATGAAACTCGGAACTTCAATAAAAAACAATGGTATGGGACGAAACGAGCCATTGAATTATATGATAAAGGATTAAAGTGCATCAAATCTTACCATAAAAATGATTTTTTGGCATTAACTGCTCTTAAAGGCTTGAATTACACCCTCATTGGTGAGTGGGGGATCTCCGCGAAAATTTATGATTCTGCATATAAAACCATTTCAATATATGAGTTGATGGATAGAGAATGTGTTTCATATATGCCCCTTAAAATTTTTCTCTCGTTTAAAATTAAAAACGACATTTTACTTCCCTACAATCGGGAAAAGGTAAAAAGAGATATCTACATACTCAATAAGTTAAAGAAAGAATTTTGGGGAAGTTTGAGAACGGAATGCAATATGCCGTATGACCCTTATCGCTTATCTCCTTACAATGATTTATTTACACTTCTGTATTTTCAAAGTTTAAACGAAAAAAACAATAAGCAATTGAAATATAGCGCAGTATCAAACTTACTTACCATGAAGGCTTACTTTCATTTTATTGAAAAGTTAAAACACGACAGAAAAAATAAACTTCCTTACTTTTCTGTACGAAAAATGCAAAATAAATTAAAGCCGGGCGAAGCTTATTTGTTATATCCAAACGATGCCGATTACTTAAGCAATCAAAAGATTTTAATAACGAATAATAAAATTCATTTCGTTCATGTGGGACACAAATCCAATCTAACCATCGAAAGTCTAGAAGAGTTAAATTTCCATGACTTTAAAAAACAAGCCATTGAAGGTTTTCAAAACAATTTTGAGGATGTTTTGAAAAATGAGCCCTCTTTAAAAAAAATATACATCTGTTATGATGACCCTACTCCTTACGAAATATTAATTCCAAATGTAAAAGGCGAGAATTATTCAGAATTGAATTATTTGGGTCAAACAATAAATTTTGTCCGTATTTATAATCCAGTAACTTTTTTTACAAGTTCTTTTGAAACCGAATATAGAAAGATGGATGTTCGCTATATAGAACAGAAAAACACGAGTAAGTTATTATTTACGTTTGACTTTTTTAATCGCACAAATCAATTGCCGTTTTTGACATTTGAAAAATACCAAGGAGACATTCAAAACTTACTTCAACAAAGAGGAATCCTACATCTGTTTGGTCACGGAAATTTGAATTTAGACCAAGCTTCCAGTGTTAAGCGCTTTCATTGGGAATTCCTGAAAAACCGTAAGGAAAATGGAGCTTCTTTTGTGAAAGGAGTGAATGATAAACTCGCTGTATCACGCGAATTGGTTGTATTGAACCATTGTTATTCAGGTTATCTTGATTATAATTTAAACGAGTTCAATAAAAACATTTCGTTGCACATTTTAAACAAGGGATCAAAAACAGTAATCACGTCACCAAATGTTGTTGACGATTATTACTCATCCGAGTTTTTCAGATTATTTTATCGACGCATCTTAAACCACGAATATTTCGAGGATGCTTTTTACCGCGCAAGAAAAGATTTTTTTACGAAACACCCTGAAATGTTGAATCCTAAAAATCTTATGGGGCTTCAAATTATGGCAAGCTACCCTGTAAAATATGTCGATAACTCAACTAATTTGGTTGTAATATTTTTAGCAGTGTTGATAGCTATCGATTTATTTTTAACTGTTTTAGGTGCTTGGATGAGAAAGATGCGATTGATTGATCAGACGAATTACAAAGTTCCTTGAAAATCAACTTCGCCTTGTATAACATCTTCTTTTTAACGTAGTGTATCGCAATAAAATACCTTGCTCTGTCTCTGTAAACGCTTGACGAATGACTGATTATCCGAAATCCAAGCATTGCATTTTTATCCTGGTGAGACAAATAGCTGAACAACGAACGATAATAAATTAAGGTGTCATTAGTCCCTTTATGCAACATTTCTTTGTCAATCATCTGAATTGCAATTGAATAATTCTCTTTACGGTAATAAAACATGATTGATTCATGACCATTTCGATTTGAATCACTCATATAATTAGGGAGGCCGGGATCTTTGTAAACATTCGTTAAAAACGAATCATTCGAATAGTTTTCGAAAAGAAAATATAACCAGATACAAAGAAATATACAGGCGGCATAAGCAAGGCAATGTTTCAATAGAACGTACCTCCTCGGCTTTTTCAATGATCGGGTAATTTTAATTTTATTTTCTCTCATTTGTAACTTCATCGCTACTTCATCGCCTCCCAATTCATCATACATAGCAATAAACCCAAGCGTCGAATCATCTAAATCTTCATTGTGTCGAAGTGACTCAATTGTGGCTCTCAACTCCCGAGGTGAATGCAACAAGGAAACCAGTTTATGAAAATCTTTAGCCATAATTAAATAAAAATTAGCATTACACTTCTAAACTTGAAAAGCAGTTTTCTACTTTTGCTCAGCCTATTCCTGATTGTTTTTTCACTTAACTTATATTGATCAGCAATTTCATGATTGTTGTAACCTGCAATGTGTAACCCCATCAATTCCTTATCTAAAATCGACAAATGGTTTAATACCTCGTGTGCATAGACATCAGTTTGTTGTGTCTTAGAAAATTGAATGCCCTTAAGAATACGCTCACGATTTTTAATTGACCTAATATGATCAATGGACTTATTGCGAATCATTGCATTCAAGTATTTATCGATTTCGTCTATTGATTTCCATTTTTGTTTTCTCTCAGCCAAAGAAGTACATAACAAATTGGTAAATAGATCCCCTACGATGTCACGCGCATGGTCTTTGTTTTTTACAATGAAAAATGAAACAAAAAAAAGGGGTTCAAATAGGGATTCATATAAGGCTCCAAGGCAACTATCATCCCCTTCAACAAATTGATCCCATAACCTTATATTCTCATTCATATTTCCGTCGAAGTTACAATGTTTTTTCCAAGTTGAATTTCATACATCGGGACAAAATCAAAGTTGATTCGACTATTCAGTAAAACCACGGTTCAATGAATATTCAAAAATTAAAATACTTTATTTATTTAATCGAAAAAAAGCGCACTGGTACTCCGTCTGAAGCTGCCGAAAAACTAGGGATTTCTGAGCGGACCATCTATTCGTATGTAAAAACCCTTAGAGACGACTTGAATGCGCCAATTGAGTTCAACAGTTTTCGTAAAACCTATGAATACAACCGATCAGGTCGCTTGCATTGGGACTGGGTAAGCCATAATGAGTAGCGCTAAACTGAATTCTGTTTTCAGTGGGGGAGAGTAAATTTGCGTTTCAAATTGATTGATAACCCGATGAATATAAAAAACATTCAATTATTGATTGAATTAGTGAAACAAAAAAAAACTGGAAAACCAAAAGAAATAGCAAAGAAACTTGGGGTTTCAGAGCGACAAGTCTATACGTATTTAGAAATTTTGAAAACAGAGTTTAATGCGCCTATTAAATACAGTAAAAAGGAAGAAACATATTTTTTTAACGAAGAAGGGGAATTAACTCTCGCATGGCAAGAGGGAATATAAAAATAGGAGAAAACCTGTCAAAATCCGAGATTCTGAAAATCGTCAAGAGTAGGACAAATAAATAAAAATAAAAACATGAGTAATGTAGTTGGTATTTATCAAGAATTAGAGGAGAATGAAAAAGTTATTGAATCCTATATGGAAACAGCAGAATTTATTTTCGGCAAAGGCGCTGGAGGAAACGATAAGGAATCGAGAGTTCAAGGCAGACTTTTTTTAACCAATCAACGTATTCTAATTCTCAAATTTGTTAGTTATGGTGAAGAAAAAGCTTCTTATGACTTTTCAGAAATGGGAAATTGGTATGATGTACCTTTAAAATGGGTGAAACAAATAGGACATAATACACAAACCAAAAAATCTTGGTTTAACAATGGTGAAAAAGAAGGTGATAAAAAAGGTTTAACAATTACAATTGAATCTCCTTTAGAAAGAACAGTAACACAAAAAAGTGGCTTATTTGGAATGAAAAAGGAGGAAGTAAAAATAAAAGATACGTATTCTTTGGAAATTATCCTCTCAAATGTAAGTGCTTTAGAAATGAAGATCCAAGGGGTCTTAGCAAAATTGTAGGTTAATCGGTTGGCGTCAATGACGCCAACCTAAATTTTGTGCTATGTATGACGAAAAACTTGAAAAGTTAATAGATTTAGCTTTAGCGGATGGTAATCTATCTGAAAAGGAACGCGATGTTTTGAGAAAAAAGGCAAGCGAATTCGGTGTAGATCAGGACGAGTTAGAAATGGTAATTGAAGCCAGGTTATTTCTCTTGACAACCAAAACTAATAATAAGCAATCCGAAGAAGTTAGTAATCTCGAAGACGAACGACATGATAAATCTCAAATAGAAATTTTATTAACTAACTTAAAAAAAATTGATACTGATTATTCCCAAAATAAGCCTTCAGGTTTTTTAGGGAACATAATTAATAAAAGAGAGTCCAATTATACTAAAATGATTTCTGAAAAGAAGGAATTGATACAGTGTTTTTCAAGTTTAAAAACCAAAAAACACATTCTTTCATTTCTTGAACTTGGAGTAGAAAATTCTATTAAAAAGGGAAATTTCGCCAAGGGTAATCCTGAGGAAAATAAAATACACAATGATCTATCCTCAACATGGAAAATGAAATTTGAAGAAATTCAAAGACAAAGCAGGGTTAAATTTCAAGATGACATTGAATTTATTAATAGCATGAACATACTTGAAAAAAAAGTAGATTCTATCTCATAACTTAAATTTTATTCCTAAGTTAGTTTAGATCATTCTAACCTAAAAGAAAACAATCAATCCGTTTTCTTTTTATTTTCGCTCTCAAATAACCATGAGAAAAATCCTATTCCTACTAATTTTTTCACCGATTTTGGTATTTAGTCAATTCCAAATTGGTCACCGAACTATCACCTTCAACGACCCCACCCGTAGCGGGGGATTTGGATCAGGCGGAGGTCCCGGACGTCAAATTCAAACAGAAATCTATTATCCCAGCTATACTTCAGGTGAAAACACCCCAGTAGCTACATTCGCTGTTTTCCCGGTTATCGTGTTTGGTCATGGGTTTGCCATGGGGTGGGATGCCTACCAAAATATATGGGAACACCTTGTACCGAAAGGTTACATTATGGCCTTTGTCCGTACCGAAGGAAGTCTGATTCCTGCGCCTAGCCACGCAGATTTTGGAGCCGACCTAGCCTTAGTTGTTACTAAAATGTTAGCCTTAAATACTACGGCAGGCTCTCCTTTTAATGGGACAGTAAAACAGAAGGCAGTTATCATGGGGCATTCCATGGGTGGTGGAGCTACCATGCTTGCCGCAGCAAACAATACCTCCATTGCGGGAATTGTGGGATTAGCTCCAGCCGAAACCAACCCAACAGCCATTGGAGTTTGTCCGAACATTACCGTTCCTGCCCTCATTTTTTCGGGATCTAGTGATGGCGTAACCCCTCCAGCTGAACACCACATTCCAATATATCAAGGAATTGCCTCTACCTGTAAATCCTTTGTGAGTATTACCGGTGGCGCGCATTGTTATTTTGCTAACAGCAATTTCAATTGTGATTTTGGTGAAGGCACTTCCTCGCAAGGGATTTCGATTTCAAGGGCAGAACAACAGGAGAAAACGTTTTGGTTACTTGACCCCTGGTTGCAGTATGTGTTAGGATCTGATTGCTTTGCATTAACTGATTTTCAATGGAAACTGAATAATACCATAGGAACCGTAAATCAAGGAACGTGTGCTCCTTCAGGAACAAACGCAACAATCTTTTACGACAACATGTCAACCTTATGGACTACCACACCGGGAACGGCCTATCAATGGTACTGGAACGGTCAAATCATGCAAGGAGAAACCAATGACAGTTTAGTACCACCGGTTGATTTAGGAGGAGATTATTCCGTATCGGTATTCTCTCCGGCGGGCTGTGAAACAAGCTCCTTCATTACCCTTCAAGGATCTGTGAATGTGCTACCAATGGATTATCTATTGATTTACCAAGCAGCGGAAAATATTATTCAGATTACTACAAATACACCGTACACTGGAAGTATTAGTCTGCAAGATATTCACGGTCGGATCATTAAACAAGAGGTCGTTAACGCAACAAGCATGAGCTTTTCAAGCAGTCAATTATCCAAAGGGGTTTACTTTGTGCGTTTAGGGAACTTACCTGCAAAACGAATACTCGTTTATTAAACCAACAGTGCCTCTAGGGCTTCTCGATCTTGCATGGGTTCATGAGCTCGTATGATTCCATCTTGTGGCACTAACCAAAGGGGTAATTCAAAAGCTAGCACCAAATCCAAATCGTGCGTTGAAATAAGTATACCTTTTTGTTCTGAAGTGGCCAATTCTTTAAGTAAAGTAAAGAGTTGTTTTCGGTGATAAAAATCCAAAAAGGCGGTAGGTTCATCCAAGAAAATAAAGGGCGTATCTTGCGCTAAAGCCCGTGCAAGACCCACCAATTGTCGTTCACCATCACTCAATGAGGACGTGAGTTTTTGACTTAAATGCTCCGCTCCCACATGTTTCAGCGCTTGTTGTGCAACCTCAACATCCGCTTTCCTTGCACTACCCAAGATGCCTAAATACGGAGTTCTTCCGAGCAGGACATAATCCAATACCAAGAGTTGCGATACACCTGTAAAATTCGCATTAAGCCATGCAATTTTAGTAGCTAAGGATTGAGGCGACCAATGCGATAATTCTTTTCCATCAATACGCACTGACCCGCTTAGAATAGGAAGTGAACCTCGCAAAGATTGAAGGAGGGTGGATTTTCCGCTGCCGTTCCTACCTACCAAAGCCACTAAATCCCCCGGATTCAGCGTTAAGGATTCAGCTGATGCAATGGATTGCGTATAACCGATATGTAACTGCTTACCCTGTAACATGCCTGTTTTTTAAAATCATCCAACCTACAAAGGGCACTCCCAAGAGTGCAGTCAAGGCATTCAAAGGAATCGCCACGTAGGATTCAAGCAGCTTAATCGCGAAATCACACACGCCTAAAAATAAGGCACCAAAAAGGATATTAGAAAACAACAACACGCGATGATTTTGGGTTTTCATTAGCAATTTCGTGACGTTCGGAATGGCCAGTCCTACGAAGGCAATTGGACCGGCAAATGCAGTAATAACCCCAGTGAGTATTCCCGCAATCAAGATACTCTTGATACGTACCTTACGGATAGAAACTCCGAGGGATTTGGCGATTTCTTCTCCTAACACCATGGCATTGAGTGAACGTACCTGAAAAAGTGAAAGTACAACTCCAAGGCTTGTAATTATGGCAATCCATGGGATTTGCTGAATGGTCACTCGTTGTAAACTACCAAAATTCCAAAATACATATTGTTGTAAATCTTGAGTAGCCGAAGACGCCTGAATAATTGCAATGATGGCACCAATAAAGCTACTAAGCATTAATCCAATAAGCAATAAATGAACCGCTGAACGTAATTTAAGGGCAAAGAGCAACATGATTGAGCCCATTCCCATAGCACCCAAAATCCCCAGAAAAATCAAATCCGTAGTGGATCCCAAGGCGGTAATTCCTGTCATCATCCACAGGGCAACCAATAAGGAGGAGCCGGAAGTGATTCCCAAAACATCGGGTCCAGCCAAGGTGTTTTGAAATAAATTTTGCATCAACATTCCCGCCACGGAGAGTGCTGCGCCGGCTAAGAAGGCCATGAGAATTCTAGGCAGTCGAAACGACCAAACCACGGTAGAAGAAACTTCATCCCTTGGATTGGTTAGGGCCTGAAAAATGTGTTCCCATGTGGTGTTGAAATACCCCGTTTTTAAATACAGTAAAAATACCACAAGGAGCAATATTCCAGCGGAGAGGAGCAAGATCAGGTGGGATTTAGTTTGGCTCATTTTACTTCCCTGTAAAAATACAACATTGCATCGGCTGAATTCCCTTGTTTGATTCGAATTAAATCACGTAGCACGATGTCTGGCATGAGGGCACTTTGTTCCCAAAATTTATTCAGATCATGTGAGTAGCAAAAAATCGAACCCTGAGTAAATGGACGAAGTTGAATTGCTTTTGGAAAAGCATTCAAGATGGCTTGCTTAGTTGGGAATCCTGGATTTAGCCAAAGTTCACATGCCTCAGCCTCTTGATAAATGCGTTCAGCCCCCACAGCCATACTTCCCGTACCCTTATAGTTCATCGAAAAAGTGCAAAAATCTACTTGATTAAAAAAACGTGCTTGAAAACTATTTTGCAAGGGGGAATACCAATAGTCGCCTGCAAAATTACCAACCAATATCTTTTGGCATGAATTTCCTTTAGGTAGTTTTTTAAATTTATTGTATCGTTTACAAATGGCATTAAACTGAAGTTGGGCTTCATCAAAACGATTAGTAATTGCCCCGAAAAACAACAACCATTCGGCCTTTCCTAAGGGGTGTTCTTCGCGCCAATCGTAATTGGGAATCCATTGAATGGCAAGAGACTTGAATCGTTCTTCGTTGGCTTGATCCAAGGGCTCCATGCCTGCAGAAACCCACACGTTAATGTGCTTTTTTGAAAGCGATTCAAATGGAATGGAAGTACCACCAAGTTCCAACAATTTGTCTTTTTTAAATTGTTTTTTCAAGGTGGGATCGTGTAGATATTTTCCTAAAGAAACGGCGCCAATGCACTCTCGAGCATTCAACGATACCAGCATTCCAACGTGTGTAGCTGCATTAGTTGCTAGCCTTATCTTATTGATATCGAGTACTTCCATGGTTGTTGACATCGACTTTACCTGTTCCGGATGGGTTGTGCAGAGAATGATACGTGTTGCGGCTTTCCCGTCTGGATCTTTGATAAACAGCTTTATCCCTAATTCCGTTTTGGTATAAGAGAGCCATTGACTGTACCTTGATTTTCCGATTGTAGCATCAGCACCTTTCGTTTTCGAGGTATTACATCCAAGAAAAAGAAATAAAAAACCTATAAATAAAAGCTTAATACTGTTCTTTTTCATTCGGAAAATCGCCCGATTGTACATCTTGAATATATTCAGTGAACGCGCCAAGCATTTCGTTGTGCAGGTTTCGATACTTTCTCAAAAACCGCGGATTAAACTCATTGTTTATGCCTAACATATCATGAACCACAAGAACTTGTCCGTCTACCCCATTTCCCGCACCGATTCCAATTACAGGAATCTGAACAGTTTTCGCTACTTGTGTGGCTAGAGCAGCGGGGATTTTCTCGAGTACGATGGCGAAACAACCGGCTTGCTCAAGTGCTTTTGCGTCTTCAATCAGACGGTTTGCCTCTTCTTCCTCCTTGGCTCGTACTACATAGGTACCAAATTTATAAATGGACTGAGGCGTTAACCCAAGGTGGCCCATTACAGGAATTCCTGCCGTCAAAATACGTTGGATGGATTCTATGATTTCACTTCCTCCTTCCATTTTTACGGCGTGCGCACCTGTTTCTTTCATAATTCGGATGGCACTATTCAAGGCTTCCTTTGAGTTCCCTTGATAACTACCGAAGGGTAGATCCACCACAATAAGGGCGCGTTGCACCGCACGAACTACGGATGCTCCATGATAAATCATTTGATCCAAGGTAATTGGCAAGGTAGTTTCATGTCCTGCCATCACATTAGAGGCAGAATCTCCCACCAGAATTACATCGATACCTGCTTCATCAATGATGCGAGCCATGGAAAAATCGTATCCAGTTAACATGGAGATTTTCCGTCCGCTGTTCTTCATTTCTTGCAAGGTATGTGTGGTTACCTTTTTTACTTCTTTGTGTACTGACATGCCAAGAATTTGATTCAAAAGTAAGGAAAGTGGATTAAAGCACCTAAATAGGACACGAAGCAGTGTGGAAAAGATGAATTAAATCCTGAATTGAACGAGCAAAAACTAATTACTTTTGTTTTACCCGTAATACAACACGCATGGAACAACAGAAAACAGCAACAATCATCGGAGCAGGTCTAGTGGGATCACTTTGGGCCGTATATTTATCAAAAGCGGGATATAAGGTCACGATTTTCGAACGACGATCGGACATTCGTCAAGCGGAAATCTCAGCCGGTAAATCCATCAATTTAGCGCTTTCAGTGCGTGGTTGGACCGCATTGGATAAAGTAGGTGTTGGCGATGAAATTCGCAAAATTGCCATTCCGATGTACGGTCGAATGATGCATGATTTAGAAGGAAACTTGACCTATCAGCAATATGGTAAAGAGGGGCAAGCGATTTTCTCGGTTTCTCGAGGTAAAATCAATGCTACCATGATGGATATTGCGGAAAATCACGGTAATGCCACCATACATTATCAGCATTCATGCGATAGGGTAAATACAGAAACCGGCGAAGCATTCATACACAACGAACTTACCGGAGAGCGATTCACAGCGAAGGCTGATGTGGTATTTGCTGCTGACGGGTCTTTCTCAAGTGTACGGTATAGTTCGTTCCAAAAACGAAATCGATTTAGTTACAGTCAGAACTACATTGCAGACGGATACCGCGAATTATTGTTACCTGCCAATGCGGATGGCTCTTATAAACTAGACAAAAACGCCTTACACATTTGGCCACGAGGCCGCTTTATGATGATTGCCTTAGCTAATGAGGACGGTTCGTTTACATGCACCTTATTCATGCCCTATGAGGATGACAAATACGCCTTTGATCGCTTAACATCAAAGGAAAAAGTAGATGAGTTCTTTCAAGAGGTTTTCCCTGATTTTTATGCCATGGTACCGAATGTCGCTGAGGCGTGGGAAGATCATCCCTTATCTTCTTTATCCATTATACGTTGTAAGCCATGGCATGCCGGTAAAGTAGCCTTAATGGGAGATGCCGCACATGGAACGGTGCCTTTTTACGGACAAGGAATGAACGCAGGATTTGAAGATTGTCGCGTGATGTTTGAGTTAATGGAAAAACACCAAGAGGATTGGCCACGTGTATTCGAGGAGTATAGTATTGTTAGAAAACCAGATGGCGATGCCTTACAAGATTTATCGCTAGACAATTACTTAGTAATGCGGGATTATGTGGCAGACCCATCGTTTATCTTGCGAAAAAAAATTGAGGCGAAATTCAGTGAACTGTACCCTGAGCGTTGGATGCCGTTATATTCGCAAGTTACCTTCAGCAATATTCGATATAGTGAAGCGTATCAGCAAGGACAGGTGCAAAATGGCATCATGGACGAAGTAATGGCTATGGAAGGCATTGAAGAACGTTGGGACTCGGAGGAAGTAATGAATTTACTATTAGAGAAAAGTGCACATTTTAATTTTAGTCATGCGTAGAATATTGATATTATCTATTGTATTTCCTTGTGTAATATTCGCACAAGATTATGGGTTTAAAAAGGGATCTAAAGACAACGATTATTTGATGGTGCGTAACAAAGGAATTACCTTTTCTGTTGGTCCGACCTGGCAATTCACACCAAAAACAGAGACCTTTGAAATCACCGATAATGCGGGAAGTCGAGGGACAACCACAATAGATCCTACAGGGAAACTTGGGTTTTATGGAGAAATTGGATTGGTTGTTTTTCCTGCCTGGAAGGCTTTGATACCTATGAAAAAACTAAAGAAAAGTCGCTTGCTCGATTACATGGATTTCACCTTGGGGTATCGCCAATACCGTGGGGAAGAACTCGTAACTACTGAATTTACAAATGCCTTAGGGGAAGTGACAAACCGTTTTGAATCTACGGGTACCTACTCCAATGGACTGGTATATGGAAGATTTGATGCGCATACCCTCTTATATTTTGGTAAAAAGAAAATCGAAAATGCACGTAAACATTTCATTGATCAATCAATTGGAATTAACATCGATTATAATCTATTGAAAGGTTCTACTACGTACGAACCATTAACTTCTTCTTACAACCCTGTTGTGAGTGAACTTAAATTTTATAAGCCCTTGGTTGTACAGTTTCACTATTCCATAGGTGTTGGTGTACGCTTCAATAGAGCCTGGATGATGGTTCCCGGGGTTTCAATACCGTTCGTTACCTTGCATGAGTGGAATGGGTTTAATGCCCGAATGAATTGGTTTCAATCTACATACTGGCCGATTCAAGGACAAATACGCTTTATTAAATTATTTGAGCGGCAACCCAAATGTGGTGCATACGGGGATTCGAAGGATGTAGAGCGCAATAAAAATTATCGCGACAAAAACTAGGAGAACCAGTTTTTCAGAAAGTATTTCGGTCCTTTTTTCTTCAGTCGTTTAATGACATCGTCGCGATCACCGATGTTGCTGATTTTATAGACGTCATTGAATACAGGTTTTCCATCGCGATAAAAAATAAACTCCAAGGTAAGGTTTGAAATTTCATCCTTATATAAATTATAGATAGTTGCACGGTCAAGTCCTTCCGAGAATAACGGTGGATGCTCAGATTTTTTAAATCGATTATCAAATCCTTTTACGTTCACCAAACAATACGTTGAAAATCCTTTTTCCTTGAGTGCTGTCAATGAGCTGTCTGAAGCTAACACCTGGCTGGAACCTCCTTGTTTAACAAAATTGGTAGCAGGAATTGCTTTAATATGCATTGCGGTGAAAATCTCGCATAAATTCACTTCTAAGGCATAGCGATCTTCGGGTTTTTCAAACTGACCGATAACTACACATTCTTTTAAGTTAAAGGCTTGAGCCCAAGAAAAATGAAGGGATAAAAGCAAAAGAGCAAGGAATAGATGTTTCATCTCAAAGTTAAAAAACTTCAGCAGCAATCGCCTTCACTGAAGAGGAATTAGACATGGTGTAATAATGAATGCAAGGAACGCCTGCTGATTTCAAAGCTTTCGATTGTTGTATTCCCCATTCAATCCCTACGCGCTCAACGTCAGCATTTGTTTTACATTTAATTAATTCACGTGAAAGTTCAACGGGATAATCAATGTGAAAATACTTGGGAATAAACGAAATATGAGTTAAGCTTTTTAAGGGCTTTAACCCTGGAATAATCGGAACGGTTATTCCTATTGCTCGGCATGCACTTACAAAATCAAAAAACTTTTGATTATCGAAAAACATTTGGGTGACAATATAGTGCGCACCGGCTTCTACTTTTTTCTTTAAATGATATAAATCGTCTTCGAGGTTCATTGCCTCAAAGTGCTTTTCTGGATAACCTGCAGCACCAATGCAAAAATCGGTAGGATCCATCTTGTAATCATCCATGAGGTAATGTCCTTGATTCATTTGACCAATTTGATGAATCAACTCGTTAGCATGTTTATGCCCCCCTGGTTCTGGAACAAAAACAGATTCACTTTTAATTGAATCTCCTCGCAAGGCAAGTACATTATCGATGCCGAGGAACTGCAAATCAATTAATGCATTTTCAGTCTCTTCTTGATTAAATCCGCCACAAATTAAATGCGGTACAGCATCCACATTGTAGCGATTCATAATGGCAGCACAAATACCAACCGTTCCTGGACGTTTGCGAACTGCAATTTTTTCTAGGAGTCCGTTATCTCGTTCTTTATAAATAAACTCCTCTCGATGATAGGTAACATTAACAAACTTTGGATTGAATTCCATTAAAGGATCAATCCCATCATAAAGTGTTTGAATTCCCTTACCTTTCAACGGAGGTAAGATTTCAAAGGAGAACAAGGTGTCCTTCGCGGCTTTAATATGTTCGGTTACTTTCATAGTCGGGGTACAAAGATACGACAAGTTTAAAGAATCCCCTATCCCCTCGTTTCTTCAATGGCCTGATAAATCTCTTGTGCAAAATGACGCGCTTGTTCTTTGGTAATTGTTAAGGGTGGGGCCAAGCGAAAGCTATATGGGTGTGAAAGAAACCAAAACGTAAGCATATGCTTTTCAAGGCAACGTTTGACCACCCGTTCTACCCGTTCCGCCGATTCCATATCAATGGCAAACATAAACCCAATGTTCCGAATTTCTTTGACTTCTGGATGTACAATCAGGATATCATGAAAAATTGCAGCAATCTTTGGCACGATTGAATAATCAATTTCCGAGGTAAGAACCTTTAGAAAAGCAGCCGCTGAGGCACATACTACGGGGTGACCTCCAAAGGTAGTAATGTGACCTAACATTGGATGTTCTTTAAACGCTGCCATATGTTCAGGACTCGTAACCAAAGCACCAATTGGAAGTCCTCCGCCAAGGGATTTACCTAAGGTTAATACATCGGGAATAACATTAAATTGTTCAAATGCGAAATTGGAACCGGCTCTACCGAGTCCACATTGAATTTCATCGAATACCAATAAAGCACCAACCTCATTACAACGGGCTCTTAAGGCTTGTAGGTATGAGGAGTCCGGAATTCTCACCCCAGCATCTCCTTGAATTGTTTCAAGAAAAACACCTGCGGTACTCGTGGTAATTTGCGCTAACTCTTCAAAATTATTTAGAGAGATAAAACGTATACCCGGAATTAAGGGACGGTATTTAGTCTTTTTTACTTCATTAAATGAGATACTCATTGAACCATGTGTACTACCGTGATACGATCCTTTGAATGCGATGATTTCGCTTCTACCTGTGACGCGTTTCACCAATTTCATCGCAGCTTCATTTGCTTCGGTTCCAGAATTCACTGGATAAACAGCTTTTAAAGAATCAGGAAGAATCTTAGTAAGTTCCCGCGCAAAATCCATTTGGGCATCTTGAATGAATTCTCCATACACCATAACATGGAGATGACGTTCTACTTGATCGTGAATTGCTTTTTTGATGGTTGGATGACCATGGCCAATGGAACTCACTGCAATCCCTGAGATTAAATCGGCGTAGGCATTCCCCTGTTTATCGTATATGAAAATCCCTTCGGCGCGATCTACCTCAATGAGTAAGGGATACGGTGAAGTTTGACCGAGATTGGTTAAAAAATCCATGAAACAAAATTAATGAAATATGGAGATTAAGACATTGGGAGGTTTAGACATTGGGATATTCAGACTTTTAGACGCTAGGACTTTAGGATATTAGGACTTATGGAAGTTAGATTCTCATAATGTCTCAGTGTCTTATCGTCTTCTTGGACTTTAGGAGAAAATACATTTTCCTCCCTTTCGCTATTGCCGTAGCTTGAGCGAAGGCACTGAGGGAGGATTAAGCCTGACGACTCTGACGAGTATCAGACTCCGTCAGAGGAGGGTGACCATGGACTTTAGGACACCGGGACATTAGGACTTTAGGATATTAGAATTTACAGAAGTTAGATTCTCTTAACGTCTTAACATCTTAACGTCTAGATGTCTAATTCTTTCACCTTCTACCTATGCTTTTAACGACCGTTTTTTGATCATTCCGCCTTTGGTGTCCTTAACGCTGTGCATCACAATAAAGGCATTGGGGTCAATTTTTTCAACTTCGGTGTACATACGATTAATTTCAAGGCGAGTAATAACACTGTAAAGCACATCCACATTTTCTGTATCACCCCGCTTTCCATACCCTTTTTTACCGGAATAAACGGTTACCCCACGGTTCAATTTTTCGATAATAACTAAACGTACTTCCTCGCAATAATCGGAAACTATAGTTACTCCAACATATTCTTCAATTCCTTCAACAATAAAGTCAAGCGCTTTCGAGGCCGCCAAGTAAGTTAGTAAGGAATATAAGGCAATTTCTGCTCCCATTAGGTAGGCAGCCAAGGAAAAAATCAGAACGTTTATTGCCAGCATGATATCACCAACCGTTGCCCCCAATTTCTTACTTAAGTAAATTGCAAGCACTTCGGTACCATCGATTACAGCTCCCCCACGCATTGCAAATCCAATTCCTGCGCCTAAGAACACACCACCGAAAACAGCAATAAGAATTGGATCGGTAGTTACAAGAGGTATGGAGATAATACTCAATGAGATACTAAGACCCACAATAGCTAGAAAGGTTTTAAGGGCAAAGGCATTACCCAATAAACGCTTACCAAGAAAAATAAAGGGCGTATTAAGTAGGATAATGAAAATTCCGAGTGAAATACCAGAAAACTGACTCGCTAACATTGATATACCCATAGCACCACCATCGATAAAGTGATTTGGAATCAGAAAACCCTTCAAACCAAAGGTAGCGGAAGTAATGCCAAGGATAATAAAAATAGAATCTTTAAGTAAATTACTCATATTAATTCGTTCATCTTAAAAGGAGCCGAAGCTCCTTTTAAATAAATCAAAAATACAAGTTATTGCTTTATTAATTCAATTGGTTTATTCCCTATTATATGAAGCCAATAAATGCCCGTAGATAAATTAAGTAATGAAATTTGAGGTGCAGAACTATTTAGATATCCATTTTTAACAATTCTACCGCGCGTATCCATTAAATAAAATGACGTTTCAACATCAGATAAACCTTCAATTGTAATAAAATCAGTAGTTGGATTCGGGTAAATATTCAACTCGTTTTTAGTCAAATCAGTTAGATTAACATTATCAATCGTTACACATTCAGAAGTAACTGAACCACAACCATTTGAAACAATAACAGCAAATTGACCATTTATTGTTGATGTGAATGAGGTATCCGTTTGATTGTTAATTGGTAACCATGTATTACAGAACACCCACTGATAAGATACATTCGGTTGAGTTAATGTAGTAAGCGTCACATCATTATTTACAGTTATTATCGGTAACAATGGTGGTACGTTAATTACTAAGTTTAATGTTATTGTGGAGTCGCAGCCCATAACATTTTGAATTGTTTGAATGTATGTTCCTGATTGATTAAATGTATCACCATTTAATGAATAACTGTTACATGCGGTAATATTAATAGTTGAAGATGTTGGATTATGAACTGACACAAGAATAGAGTCGGTGGTTGAACATCCTAATCCATTTACACCAGTAACAACATAATATTGCGTAGTATTTGGTACAAAAGAAACACCATTCTGAACTCCTCCTGACCAATTGTAGGTCACGGCTCCAGTAGCATTTAATGTTACTGGTGAGCCTACACATGTATTAATATTATTCCCTAACACCAATTGCGGAAGTGGATTCACTGTAACCAATACCTGTGCCGTATTCGTACAGCCATTCGCATCTGTTCCTATTACCGTATAAGTTTGTGTCGCATTCGGCGTGAAAGAGGTTCCATTTTGTATATTGTTATTCCAAACATAGGTACTTGCGCCTGAACCACTCAAGGTAACAGCTGTTCCTGTACATACCGCTTGGTTTGCTCCTGCACTCACCACTGGAAGTGCATTCACTGCTACTTGTACCTGTGCCGTATTCGTACAGCCATTTGCATCCGTTCCTGTTACCGTATAGGTTTGTGTCGCATTCGGTGCGAAAGCAA
>JBEEPQ010000001.1:0-776633 GCA_041191025.1 Bacteroidota bacterium | reverse complement strand
TAAAGCGGTCCCTGAGTAGTCCGAAGGACGTATCGAAGGGCCGCTTTCCAGGCACTTGTATCCTAAAGTCACGACGTCCTAAAGTCCATGGCCACCCTCCATTTTCCTAAAGTCTAAAAGTCCTGATTTCCAAAAGTCCAAAAGTCCGAATGACGTTAAGACGTTAAGACATTTAGACGTTAAGAGAATCTAATTTCCATAAGTCCTGATGTCCAAAAGTCCAAAAGTCCGAATGACGTTAAGACATTAAGATGTTAAGACGTTAAGAGAATCTAATTTCCATAAGTCCTGATGTCCAAAAGTCCGAATGACGTTAAGACATTAAGATGTTAAGACGTTAAGAGAATCTAATTTCCAAAAGTCCTAAAGTCCATGGTCACCCTCCATTTTCCTAAAGTCTAAAAGTCCTGATTTCCAAAAGTCCTAAAGTCCCCATGTCCGGAATTCCTACTTTTTCACTACTTTTAAACTATGAAATGGTTATCAATTATCAGTCTGACGCTATTGGTTAGTTGTTCAAAAGGCACCTCATGTACGGGGGCAATCAAAGGAAAACTTAAAAATCTCACAGGATTTGACGGGTGTGGATGGGTGATTGAAGCGAACGGAAAAACGTTTGAACCTGTTAATCTCGATGAATTCGACAGCACCTTATTAAAGGAGAATCAACAGATTTATTTTTCTTATGAGTCATTTCCGGTTGGGTCAATTTGTATGGTAGGTGAAACCATTCAACTTAAATGCGTTGAAAAGCGGTAATCATATCTATTAATATGTTAGCCATGAAATCAATCCTAAGCTTTTTACTCGTTCCTATTATACCTTTTGCACTTACCCTTACTGCTTGTGGTGGAAATATTAAAGCCGATAAACCGGAATCTGAAACAGATCCCATTGAAAAGGAAACGTTCGAACCCATAAATCCAAAAGGTAATAACGTGATGACGCGTTTTAATACGCCTGAGGGTTACAAACGTGAATCACTAGACTCAAATTCTTTTGGTGCCTTTTTGCAACATTTGCCTCTTAAAACGGATGGGAGCCCTCTTTATACCTACACTGGTAATTTAAAACCAAACCAGAGTACTCACTTGGCTGTTGTTGATTGGCCTATTTACGGTTGTCAAAACCATCAATGCGCTGACGCTGTAATGAGGCTTCGTGCGCAATACCTATTCGATCAAAAGCGATATAAGGAAATTAGTTTTTCTTTAGGTAGGCAAAGTAAAACGAATTACATTCAGTGGCTAAATGGAAAAACACCTACTGCCGAAAATTTATGGAAACATTTATTGTATGTTTTTGCAGTAGCCGGTACAGCGTCATTGGAAAATCAATTAATCCAGAAAGATATCAAAGATTTGGAGATAGGAGATGTATTTATAAAAGGGGGATACCCTGGCCATGTTGTGATAATAGTTGATAAATGCATCAATTCCGAAGGTAAGGTAAAGTTTATGCTTGCTCAGAGTTATATGCCCGCTCAAGAAATAGAAATCCTCAATGGACAAGAGGATGGAAACCCTTGGTATGACGCCGATTTCGGTGAGGACCTAATAACACCAGAATACCCTTTTTTAAAAAATCAACTAAAATCATTTGAATGAAATTTGTTCACATTGTAATCACAATAAGCACAATCATTCTTTTTTCTTCTTGCAAAAAAGGTGGCTGTATTGAACACGAAAAATGGGCTTGTGAATTAATTGATATCAACCCGAACTATTACGACCCTGTTTGTGATTGCGAGGGAAATACCTATCAAAATGAAGCGGTAATTCAATGCATAGAAGGTAAAACAAAATATAAAAAAGGGAAATGTAAATAGCGTATTCGTCGCACTAGATTACGTACCTTTGTCGCGATGAAGATCTCAGCTTCAATTTACAGTGATTCACGCAACGACTTAGCGCAAACCATCAGCGCGTTGGATGCCCACCAAGTGGATCTTTTTCACGTGGATTGTAACGATGACCTTAGTGTATTTGACGATATCGTAGCGCTAAGAAAAATCAGTAATATCCCGGTGGATTTGCACATCATTACGCCTACCCCATCTAAATATTACCAGCGCTTGCTCGATGTTCCTGTGGAATACGTGACTTTTCAATTAGAGCCCTTAGTAGAACCTTTAATTTGGCCAAGTGAATTAACGGCTGCCAAAGGCGTTGCCATCACCACACCAACATCCGTAGATGCATTTGATGCCCACACTTCGTGTGATTTCATTCTGATTATGGCCACGGTGCCAGGCCAATCCGGCGGTGTATTCGATAAAGAGAATTTTAAAAAAATTAGAACCTTTAGGAAACGCTATCCCAACAAATCTATTCATGTGGATGGTGGCGTTAACGGAGAAGTATCCTTCATTCTAAGAAACATGGGAGTGAGTACCGCTGTTTCAGGCTCGTATTTGTTCAAAGGACCGAGTATTGGTCATGCCCTAATGAATTTAACCACACGCAATCACGCTTCTGCCTATCAAATCGCAGATTTCATGATGCCCTTAGAGGAATGTCCGGTGGTTCAGATAGCTACCTGTTCTACGGAATCAATTCTTGAAATTATTGAATCTGGCAGTCTCGGGTTTTGTTTGGTAACAGATGAACATGACGCCTTAGTGGGGATTGTATCAAGTGCCGACATTCGGAAAGCACTGTTAAATCAGTTAAAAAACAAGCAAACCATTACACCAGAATTGCTTGTCAATAGGAATCCATTGACCATCTCTGCTAATCAATCTGTTATAGATTTATTACAGGTATTAAAACGTACAAACTTCCCCGTGATGTATTTACCGGTGGTGAATGAACAACATCAAGCCGTAGGCATCATTAATTTTGTTAACCTCATAAAAGGTGAATTATGATCATAAAACTAAAATCAACCCTAAGCGGAGCGCAAGCCGAACAACTGGCAGCAACTCATAAAGCCTTTCATATTTACGATGGTGCACATACCCTAATTACCAGTTCCTCAATGAAAGAGGTTCCCGCTGGATTGGCTGACCATGCGGAAGCATCATGGGTTTTCCCAAATGATATGCAATTAGCGAGCAGAGGGTATAAGGCGGAAACGCGCACCATTAATTTCGGACCTACCACGATTGGAGGCCAAACAAACCATACCGTACTCATCGGTGGTCCGTGTTCGGTAGAATCGGAAGAACAAATTGAAAGTGCTGCACACTTATTAAAGTCCCTTGGCTTAAATACCCTTCGAGGAGGTGCTTATAAACCTCGAACAAGTCCCTATTCTTTTCAAGGCATGGGATTAGATGGACTAAAATTGTTAGCTAAAATGCGCGAAAGACATGGGCTAACGGTAATCACAGAAGCTCGAGATGCCACACACATTGATGAAATCATTGAACATACTGACATCATTCAGATTGGTGCCAAAGCCATGTATGACCAAGGAATCTTAAGAGCATGTGCTAAAATCAATAAACCGGTGCTGATTAAACGTGGGTTTGGAACAACCCTACAAGAATTAGTTCAAGCAGCTGAGTTCGTATTGTCTGGCGGAAATCAAGACGTTATGGTTTGTGAACGCGGCATTAGAACATTTGAAACGGGAACACGCTTTACCCTAGATTTATGTGGGGTGGCGTGGTTAAAAGAATACACCAATCTTCCGGTGATTCTGGACCCTTCACACGCAATGGGTTATGCATACGGAGTAGCTCCCTTAGCAAAAGCCTGCGTTGCCATGGGAATTGATGGATTACTGATTGAAACGCACCCGAATCCCAAGTTGGCAAAATCGGATGCTTCTCAGCAATTGACCTATGAAGCATTTGAACAATTGTATCATGAATTAAAACCTGTAGCTGCGGCGGTTGGGTATCAAATCGTATGATGTATCTAGAACAAAATATTAAAGGATTGTGCGCCAAACATGGAATGCATTTCAATGATTTCTTGGCGGATTTAGAAGTTGATGAAGTTAAAGAATTGACTTTGTACGACCTGGAAGCAATTGCTGATGAATACACCCTTGATCTTATGTCGCTTTTATTCAAACCCCTATTTCATGCCGATCATATTGCAAAGAAATTGAAGGACATCAAGCTGTTGATTTTAGATGTTGATGGGGTAATGACCGATGGCGGGATGTATTGGACAGAATCCGGAGACCAAATAAAAAAATTCAATACCAAGGATGGCTTGGGAATTATAGGTCTGACAAAAAAAGGATTTAAGGTTGGGATTATTTCTTCTGGATTTACAAAAATTATGGTGCAGAAACGTGCCGAATTATTAGGGATTAGCCACTGTTATGTTGGACAACAAGCGAAAATGGAGATTCTCAAATCCTGGTGCGATGAACTTGGTATTGAGTTGAAACATGTGGCCATAATTGGAGATGATGTTAATGATTTAGAAGTCATGAACCGTGTTGGACTGGCAGCGTGTCCTTCGGATGCAGTAAACGAGGTAAAATCCGTATGCTCCATTATTTTATCCACTAAAGGTGGAAAAGGCTGTGTTAGAGAATTTATTGACGCTTACTTGCAAAAATAACACGCATGGAACCAATTCGTATTGGCGTAATTAAAGAAGGGAAAGTCCCACCAGATTTCAGAACCCCGCTTACCCCTTATCAATGTAAGGTACTAAAAACGATGTATCCTCAGGCCGAAGTAGTGGTGCAATCTAGCCCTATTCGCACATTTACTGATCAGGATTATCTTGATCATGGGGTTGAAGTGGTAGATGATTTATCGGATTGCGATATTATTCTTGGCGTAAAGGAAGTTCCTATTCCTGCATTGATTCCTGGAAAAACGTTTATGTTCTTTTCGCACACTATTAAAAAACAGCCGTACAATCGGGAATTACTGCGTGCCTTGTTGGACAATAAAATTCGATTAATCGATTACGAGGTGATAAAGGATAAATACCGAACGCGTTTAATTGGATTTGGTCGCTATGCAGGAATTGTTGGCTGCTATAATGGATTTCTGACCTATGGATTAAAGCATGGCACCTATTCGTTAAAACCAGCGCATTCATGCCATGATCGAAAAGAAGTTGAAGAAGAATTGAAAAAGGTAGTACTTCCTAAAAATTTTAGATGTCTTGTTACAGGATTTGGTCGTGTTGGACATGGCGCCAAAGAAATCATTGATTTATTGCCTATTAAGGAAGTAAGTCCCGAAGAATACCTAACGCAGACATTCAATGAACCTGTTTATTGTCAACTGGAAGCCGCTGATTATTATCGTAATGGCAACGGAGGATTCGAAAAAGCCGCATTTTATGCCAATCCTTCGGAATACACGTCGATATTGAATCAATATGCGCTAAACTCAGACATGTATGTTCCTTGCCATTATTGGGATAATAAAGCCCCGGTGCTCCTTACGCAAGCAGATTTCCAAGCAGCGAGTCGCTTAAAGGTAGTAGCGGACATCTCTTGTGACATTGCAGGTCCGATTGCATGTACCATTCGTCCGTCAAAAATTGGGAATTCAATGTATGGTTGGAATCCAAACACCAACGAAGAATGCGATATGATGGAAGCCAATGCGGTGGCTGTGATGGCCGTAGACAATTTACCCTGTGAATTACCTAAAGATGCCTCTGAGGATTTTGGAAGTGAATTGTTAAAGCACGTATTTCCACGATTGTTGGGTGAGGACCCGGATCAAATTATTCACAGAGCTTCAGAAACAACCTTCGAAGGAACGCTCAACGAACCGTTCCAATACCTGATTGATTACGTAAACGGGAAGTGATTCTGTCCCACGGGAATTACGCTGTTCCACGGGAATTGAATTCCCGTGGAACAGGGCCGACACTATATTAGCGGAATCACTAACTCATTGTTTGCCTCCACCGTGGTGGAGAAGGGGAATGAACTAGTTTAGTGTTTAATTATTTTGAAAATGTGATTTCCAATATAAAGGTGATAAAGTCCACTCGGTAACTCGAAAAGACTAATTGCATTAGCAATTGATGTTAATTTACCTTCCTTTAACAATTTACTTTGATTATCAAATAAATGGTAATCTGTCTCTGATACCGATATACCTTGAACATACAAAACATTAGGTGTCGGATTTGGATAAATAACCAATGGATTGGTAAGCTCCTCTATTCCTATATTATCAATGGTCACACATTCCGAAACGACCGTACCGCATGCGTTGGATGCCTCAACAGCATAAGATCCATTTACATTAGGTAAATAACTTGTGTCATTTTGATTCGAAATCGATAAGCCAGAAGGACAAAATACCCATTGATAGGTGGTGTTTGCAACTGCTGGTGTACTTAATAGGTTATCTCCTCCAACATTCACGACCGGTATCGATGGAAGACCATTAATGGTTAAGTTCAAGGTCAAAATCGAATCACAGCCTTGTGCGTTCACCAACGTTTGGGTATAGACGCCTGACTGATTGTAGACTTGGCCATTTAATTCATAGGTTAAACAAGCTGCTTGTGTAATCGAAGATGTTGTTTGACTCGCTACGGTTACTAGCACCTGGTCGGTTCCTTGACATCCATTGGCATCCGTTCCCGTTACCGTATACGTTTGCGTAGCATTCGGTGTAAAAGACACTCCGTTTTGTACGTTGTTGTCCCAGGCATAACTTACTGCCCCACTTCCATTCAATGTGGCCGTTGTTCCGGCGCATACCGTTTGATTAGCCCCAGCATTTACCGTCGGTAATGCATTTACTGTCACTGTAGTTTGTGCCGTGTTTGTACATCCGTTAGCATCAGTACCTGTTACCGTGTAGGTTGTTGTTGCATTCGGTGTAAACGCTACGCCATTCTGCACGTTGTTGTTCCAAGTATAGCTTAACGCACCTGAACCCGTTAAGGTGACAGAACCTCCACTACACGTAGATTGATTAGCACCTGCGCTCACCGCAGGCAATGCATTCACGGTTACCGTAACTTGAGCCGTATCATTACACCCGTAATTTGAACCAATCACGGTGAATGTTTGTGTTGAATTTATGGTAAATGGAACCCCATTGACTACATTGTTATTCCACGTATAACTTACAGCACCCGAAGCATTCAATGTCACTTGGGATCCAGCACATACCGTTTGATTTGAACCGGCATTTACGGTTGGATATGTATTCACAGTAACCGTTATTTGATCACTGTCTGTACAACCGTTCGCATCCGTTCCAATTACTGTATACACTTGGGTACTTTGAGGTATAAAACCAATGCCATTTTGAACATTATTATTCCAAGCGTAGGTAAGCGCACCTGAAGCAATAAGTACAACGGGTGTTCCTTGACAGACACTTATTGGATAATTGGCAGAGACCACCGGAAGCGCGTTAACAGTTACCGTTACCGTAGCAACATTCGAACATCCATTATTATCAATTCCAGTTACTGTATAGGTTTGTGTTACATTCGGTGTAAAGGCAACCCCATCCTGAACGTTATTATTCCACGTATAGCTAGAAGCTCCACTACCACTTAGTGTTATCGCAGCTCCTGAACAAATGGCTTGATTTGTACCGCCACTCACCGCAGGTAAGGGATTTACTGTTACCGTAGTTTGTGCGGTGTTACTGCATCCATTCGCATCCGTTCCTGTTACCGTGTAGGTTGTTGTAGCATTCGGTGTGAACGCTACACCATTTTGAACGCCGTTATTCCATGAATAACTCAACGCCCCGCTTCCACTTATGGTTACGGATGTTCCTGCGCACACTGCTTGGTTTGACGTAGCTGTTACCGTCGGTAAGGCATTTACCGTTAGGGTAGTTTGTGACGAATTGGTACATCCGTTCGCATCTGTTCCAGTTACTGTGTAAGTTGTAGTTACATTTACAGGGAACGCCACGCCATTAGATACTCCATTATTCCAAGCATACGTTGATGCACCACCACCCGTTAAGGTGACAATTGTACCTGAACATACCGTTTGATTGGCTGGTGCCGTTACCGTTGGTAAAGCATTTACTGTAACTGTCGTTTGTGCCGTATTGGTACAACCGTTCGCAGCGGTTCCAGTTACCGTGTAGGTTGTTGTAGCATTCGGAATGAATGAAACGCCGTTAGTTACTCCATTATTCCAAGCATAACTTGATGCACCGCTTCCACTTAAGGTTACCGAAGCACCTGTACAAACAGAAAGATTAGCGCCCGCACTCACCGTGGGCAAAGGATTCACCGTAATGGTTTGGCTTTGGGTAGTGGTTGCCCCATTCATACTGATGGTACATGTGTAGGTTGTGGTTTGCGCAGGACTAACGGTAATGCTTGGAGTAGTTGCGCCATTTGACCAGGAATAGGTGGGCTGTCCTAGTTGGTATAATTGTGTGACTTCTTGCTGGTTTAATGCACGGTTATAAATCATAAACTCATCTAACGAGCCATTAAAGTACCACTGTGGATTGCAACTCGCCTTTTGATAACCGAAACGATTAATACCTGCTCCACATGTACCCGAACTCCCGAAGGATATTGAACTACTCGGAACTGATATTGTTGTTCCTGTGAGAAGAACGCCATTTACATAAATTTTAGAATTAAGCCCTTCAAAAATTATTACTACATCATACCAAGTATTGGGTGAAATAATACCTTGACTTGATTCAATCGCATTGTATTGATTCGGGAATGCCCAAAATACACCAACGGCACCGTTCGCTGTAGTATATAGCGAAACTTCCTGCCAACTTCCATCCTTATTCCATATCCCATAGGTACCCGATGAATTAATTTTAAATTTTACACGAAAGGTTGCTTGATTCAAATTTTGACCACCACAAAAATTACTTAATAAGTTAATAGATGAATTTACACCATTAAAAGCATAAGCAGAATTATTATTTCCATTAGCGTCTAATGTCAAATTAGCACCATTAACTACACCATTATTTCCATTATTTAAACCAGAATTAGCATCTCCACAAAATGGATAAAATTCTAACAAACCATTAGAAAGCGAGCCTGGCAAACCTGAATTTGTACATGGCGTTCCCTGATTGACAACGGCAGCTGTAAGTGTGGTACTTTGGCCTGGGCATACACTTGCGTTGGGTGTGGTAATATTCGCTTGGGGAGCTGCAAACCCTTGGTATAAATTGGTGATTTCTTGTTGGGTTAAGGCGCGGTTCCATATGCCGATGTCGTCCGTTTTTCCTGTTAAATATTGAGAAATCCAAGGGCCTACAAAAGCACCAACGCTTACAGGATAAGGATTGCTTAAGGGGCTTCCAATCAGTGTGGATGAACTTAAAAGAATACCATTAATGAACATTTCAAAAGACCCATTTACATTGTTATATCTTATTAAAACATTGTACCATTGATTTAAATTAAAGTTGTTGTTTGATCCACAGTATATTAGTCCGCCTATTCCTAGAGAGGAGCTATACAAGCCCGAAGCAGAACCGTTTGGATTATTTTGAATTTTTACTCCTTCATCGGATCCACCTCCCCACATTGGTGTTCCAATGATGTAATCTTCATCATTATTAGCTCCAAATACTTGTGAATTTACCCAAATAGAAATTGTGAAAGGAGAGCTAGATAAATTTAATTGGTTTATTGTTGCAAGAGAAATATAATCATTCACCCCATCAAAACTGTACGCCATATTCGTATTCCCAAAACGATCATTCGTCAAAGTCGCCCCATTTACGGTTCCATGATTCCCATTTCCGCTTAAATCATTCGCATTGCCATTGAAGGGCCACCAACCCACCAAACCGTTAGAAGGAACGTAGTTGGGAATTTGCGCGGCAAATAAAAATGAAGTACCCACACATATAAGTGTGGCAATAAATCTAATGCTTGTAGTCATGATTCTAAGTGTTATTTTTGGCAAAAATCAAATACCTGATCCATACAATCTAATACAAAAAAGGAAATCTAAGGAATTTAGTGCTTTACCTTATTATACCACTTCGCCACCGCTTCATTCAATACAAATAATTTAACCCGTCGGTCACGCTGACTCAATTCTACATAATAAACTTCCCCAGCGTCTGTAATCTTTAGCTCATACAGGTACTGTTTCAAGCGCTTCAGAAGCCATTCCCGACGCTTTTTTAAGGTCTCTAATTCAGGATTGTCATAACATACCAAAGGATTCAAATCAGCCAGTTCTATTCTCATATCCGGAGAATTTATCCATAACTCTAAAAGAGCAGCCAAATCGCCAGGAATTTCAATATGTTGTTTTGTTCTTCGGGATTTTAAAATCAAAACGATGATCAGCGAAATACATAGCACGAACACTGAAATAATCCATAGTTCTGAATTAACCTCTTTACGTTCGACTTTCAAAAGCGGGAGAACAACACCCTTTTTATCCCTAAAGTATTTATTAAAATCCCTTATTTCAATGAAACTTACGGGTGAAATACCCTGAATGCCAGCCATCCTGTTGGTAATTAAAAAACCCTTGTATGCCAATACGGTTTTTATGGTGAAATCGTGAGGTAGAATTTTTACCGTTTTAGATGACCAATCGAAAAACAATAAATAATCGGTGGTACGAATAATTTGGTTGTTCATTTGAGTCCGGTTAATTAAATACTTATTCAACCTTGGATTTAAATAACCAATTGAATCCCATCGCCCAGAATTCATGGTAAATTTCATAATCGCAGGATTCACTCGATGATACCGATCCCCAACTAAACACCCTTTTTGATATCTACCACCAAAACATATTAAACCATCCGAATCCTTAGCGACCGCTGTCTCCATAATTTGATGAACTTGCTTGAACGAATGATTTTTCATTAACCATTGCCCAAGTCCCTCATCATAATAAGTAACTAAGTCTTTAACCGTAAAGAATCCATACCCGCCGATGTAATAAATTGTATCCTTAAAGACGGTTAAAGCACCGTCATATTGATTGCGGTGCGAAAATGAATGATCAATTCGAAGAATTCGATTTTTCACTAATCGTAAAACTCTCCCGCATCCCCTTTCTATGAAATTTAAATCTCCACCTTTAACGATTGGTATAAACTCATTTTTTAATTCGTTGAATGGAATGTCAATAGATTCTATTTTAAGTGTCTTGGTTTTTTTTGTTTTACAATTGAAGATGAGTATCTCTGTTGAATCTTCAATAATCATTAAATCGCCGTTGCCTTCGTTAACGCAAAGGATAGGGTCCATGGTCTTTAATTCAATACGTTGCGACCAAACGAAATGACTTAGCAGACAAGCCAGCAAGAATACGTTATTTTTGAGTATGTTCATACAAAATCAAAAATAGGAAGCCTTGACGAAATTAATCGAGTAAAACAGGGTAATACCTTATTTTCTTGTTTTAATTGGTGATAAATAATCTAAGCATAACTGAATTAGTATGCGACCCTGATGGGGTCGAACATTGTCTTGGGTAGCTACAATACAAAAACATACAATTCCTCCGGCATCGGTATAAACCGTTCCAATACCTGAGCGATTACGTGAACGGGAAGTGATTCTGTTGCAGATTAATTACGCTGTTGCACGGGAATTCAATTCCTGTGCAACAGCGTAATTCCGCGAATCGACCTAACTCACCTGCTCCCCTTTTTTATCCTGTTCTTTAACCAAGAAATACCAAAATAATCCGGCTAACAGGAAGGCGCCGGGAAGAATTAACATACCAATACGAAGATTTCCTCCAAATTGATCAGACACCCTTCCCACCAACTCAGGCGACCACAAATCACCAAAGGCATGAATCATAAAAATGCAAATGGCCATAGCTGATGCGCGCATGTTCGGGGCTACGCTTTCTACAATAACGGTGTTAATTGGTCCGGTTGATTGAAAAAGGAATATTAAGGATAAGGCTATACAGATCATACTCAGCAAGGTATTTTCCGTTAGAAAAGAAACAAAAGAAAAAGGCACCGCGCACAATACAGAAATCAATAAGAGTTTGGCATAGCCTGACGGACTTTTTTCTCGCCATTTATTAGCAAAGTAACCACCGATTATTGTTCCTAAAATCCCACCCACCACTAAGGTTGGACCTAGAAAGAGTGAAGCATCGGCGACATCCATTCCGTGCACACGACTCAAAAATGCAGGACCCCAAAAGGAGAAAGCTCCCATCGCAAAAGTGTAAAATATATACCCTAAGTTTACAAAGAGATATTCTCGATTGGAAAACAAGGACCATAAGCGCTTCACGGTGATTTTTTCCTTTGAAACTTCTATTTCTTCACTTTGTCCACGCTCGGGTTCGGGAACAAAAAACAACAAGGCCGCCAAGAGAAATCCAGGAATACCGGTAATAAAAAAGGCATTTCTCCAACCCAACTGGGCGGCAATTAGCCCACCTAACGCAAAACCCAAGGCAGCCCCTAATGGAACCGCCAACGAAAAGATGGTAATCGCCTTATTGCGTTTTTTGGCTTCAAAGGCATCGGAAATAACCGCTGGACCAATGGCACCAAAACTCGCCTCGCCCAGTCCAACCATTACCCGGCAAAAAATCATAAACGAAAAACCCTGAGCAATACCTGTTAAGCAAGTCCCCAAACTCCAACCAATGACCCCGATGGCCATAAGCTTTTTTCGCGACAACCGATCTCCCAAGTATCCAAAAATTGGTGATGTAAGAAAATACCCCAACATAAACGCAGTAGCCATTCTACCCATGTCTCCATCGTTCTTGATGTGTAAGTCCGCTTTGATGGGTTCCAATACCGCTGAAAGCACATAGCGATCTAAAAAATTAAACAAGTTTATTAGGGTTAATACCAATAACATCTTGTTCGCACCCGGTATGGTTTTTCCAGTATGACTCGAAATTTCTGTTGAATTCATACTTACAAACATAACCAAATTGATGTAATGCGGTGTAATTCACAAAATCTTGACACAGAATTCATAATGAACTGAAAAAAGCAGGTAGTTTTAATTTACTTTTGCAAGGCTATGGAATTAAAAACAATCATTGAATCCGCTTGGGAAAACCGAGCCTTATTAAGCGAAAAAACAACGCGTGACGCCATTGACACCATCATTGAAGCCCTAGATAAAGGTCAAATGCGGGTAGCCCAACCTGAATGTGACGGAACATGGACTGTCAATGAATGGATTAAAAAAGCGGTTGTCATGTATTTTCCAATACGTCAAATGGAAACCATAGAAGTAGGTCCATTCGAATTTTATGATAAAATGGCGCTAAAAAAGGATTATGCCGGCCTAGGTGTTCGTGTAGTCCCTGGAGCAAGTGCGCGTTATGGTGCATTTTTAGCTGCTGGTGTCATTATGATGCCTTCCTATGTAAATATTGGTGCCTATGTGGATTCAGGTTCCATGGTAGATACTTGGGCAACCGTTGGAAGTTGTGCACAAATCGGTAAAAACGTCCACTTGAGCGGAGGAGTTGGAATTGGTGGTGTATTAGAACCCCTTCAAGCTGCACCCGTTATAATTGAAGATGATGCATTTATTGGTTCGCGTTGCATTGTTGTTGAAGGAGTTCGTGTGGGTAAAGCAGCGGTATTGGGTGCAAACGTCGTTCTTACAAAAAGCACGAAAATCATTGATGTAACGGGACCAGAACCTATAGAAATGCGTGGGTATGTTCCTGAACGAAGTGTAGTGATTCCTGGTTCATATGCCAAAAAATTTGCCGCCGGAGCATATCAAGTGCCATGTGCCTTAATCATTGGTCAACGGTCTGCTTCAACTGATTTAAAGACCTCATTAAACGATGTACTCCGCGAGCACAATATCGCCGTATAAAATTTGTACCTTTGCTTTTTAGAAGCACTATGGATTTTACACCCCTCTCTACCATCACTCCAATTGATGGCCGATATCACTCAAAAACAGCTGCACTACAACCTTATTTTTCTGAATTTGGTTTAATTCGATACCGTGTTTTGATTGAAGTTGAATACTTCATCGCGTTAATGCAAACAGGAATTATTCAAAATGTAGAAGTAGTTAGTGCAGAAACCTTACGCAGCTGGTACTTGAATTTTTCGCCAGCGGATGCCGAGCGTATAAAAACAATCGAACGAACCACCAATCACGATGTAAAAGCCGTTGAATATTTCCTTAAAGAAAAATTTGAGCAGTATGATTGGAGTTTTTGCTCAGAGTTCATTCACTTTGGCTTAACTTCTCAAGACATTAATAACACAGCAATTCCAATGTCGCTCAAAGAAGGCATTGAAAAAGAGGTGTTTCCCTTGTATGATGAAGTGCTTGCGAAATTAAGATCATTGGCCAGTACATGGAAAGACATTCCTTTACTCGCTCGTACACACGGGCAACCCGCCTCCCCTACACGCTTAGGTAAAGAAATCCAAGTATTTGCGGAGCGTTTACAAATTCAATTAAATGTTGCCAAACGAATTCCCTACGCGTCTAAATTTGGAGGTGCGACTGGAAATTTTAATGCCCATCATGTAGCCTATCCATCCATCAACTGGGTGGATTTCGCCAATCATTTTTTAGGTTCCCTTGGACTGGCAAGAAGTCAAACCACCACACAAATCGAGCACTATGATTCCATGGCGGCCTTATTTGATGCCTTCAAGCGAATGAATACCATTTTATTGGATTTAAATCGTGATTTATGGACCTATATTTCCATGGATTACTTCAAGCAAAAACTGAAGGAAGGGGAAATTGGTTCAAGTGCCATGCCACACAAAGTAAATCCAATTGATTTCGAGAACTCGGAAGGGAACTTAGGAATTGCAAATGCGCTGTTTGAACATTTTGCAGCAAAACTTCCTGTTTCTAGGTTGCAACGTGACCTTACGGATTCTACGGTATTAAGAAATATAGGAGTACCCTTAGCGCATACGGTAATTGCATTAAAAGCAACGATGGTAGGCTTAAACAAAGTGGTATTAAATGAAGAAAAAATTCACCAAGACCTAGAGAATAATTGGATGGTTGTAGCTGAAGCCATCCAAACCATACTTCGCCGAGAAAACTATCCTAAGCCCTACGAAGCATTGAAGGAACTTACAAGAACCCACGACAAAGTAACCAAAGAAACTATCCATCATTTTATCGATACCTTAGCCGTAAGCGAGGTGGTGAAGGAAGAACTTAAAGCAATCAGCCCATGGAATTATTTAGGCATTCAGCTGGTAGATTAATTCTGTTTTTTTTGATTTTTATTGGGTGTGCTAATGCGCAGCCTCTTCAGATTAATTGGGGTCCCTTAGAATCACAACCCGGACAATTGCTGGATATTTTACCCATTAAATCCGGCGATTTTTATACCTTGAGATATACCGGTGGAGTTTTCGGTTCCTACCGTTCAACCCTACACAATCAATTGGCGTTTGTGAATCAAACGAGAATCAAACCCATTACGGAAAATGGCATTGGCAATATGGAAAGTGCTACGTTTTTCGCCGGGAAACTACAGGTATTTATAAGTGATAAATCCAATGGCATAATGTCTTTATATAGTCAAGCCATCGAGGATGACAATACAAGCATTTCAACCATACGCTGCAGCTATCAAGACACCCGTTTAGGTGCCCATCCAAATTTTCAAATCGCGCAGTCACAAAATGGAAAATACCTCGCCATATTTTATGATATCCCAGGTAGGAAAGAGAATAGAGACATATACGGCTACGTTGTTTTTGATTCAACATTTACAAAAATTCAATCAGGAGAATATATGTTACCATTTGATGGCAACATGACAACCATCAACGAACATCACTTAACAAATCAAGGGAAATACTTATTGGTTATTACCGAGCATAAAGACCGAAACGATCGGTTTTTTGGAAGGGAATTTGAGAATTTTAAAGCATTGCATGTGTATCGTATCGCAAACGATAGCCTAACATCTTTTAATGTTGCACTTCAAGATAAACGGATTGATGATATACTAATTAGTAGTAATGATAACCAACACGTGGTAATGACGGGGCTTTTCGGTCGGGGAAATCGATCCGGACTGGAAGGTGTGTTTACTATGACCATGGATTTGATTGCAGATAGTATTATCAGTTATAAATATTCCACCTTCAATCAAGAAATTTTTGAGGAAACACTCGTTGAAAAACAAATGAGTCGAATGGAACGCAGGTGGGAACAACGCGATGAAGCACCACAAATCTATTCGTATAAACTAAGACAAATTCAAAGCTTGAGCGACGGTTCACAAATTGGATTTATGGAACAATACTACGAACGAAAATATTCTAACTACGACACACGAACCGGAATTACCACCGTAGTTTATTACTATTACTACATGGACATCGTGGCCTTTAAATTGGATATTAACGGGTCATTCCTTTGGGGGAAGCGTATTCCGAAAAATCAAATCTCTATGAACGACAATGGTCCGTTTAGTTCATTTATTGCTTGTAACAATGACCAGCAGGCCTATGTCATATTTAACGATAACAAACGGAATTATGACGAGGATGGAATCTTTGATAGCACACCTAACGCCCTGAATGGCTTGAGTTTAACTAACCGAAAAAACGTAGTGGCACTAGCCAAAATAAATTTAGCTACAGGCGCCATTGACCGCACTGTGTTTTTCAGTAAGAAGGAACTTTCCGCCATCGTTATCCCTAAACAAATGCAAAGTGATTGGAAAAACAAGGAACTTTTAATGTATGCAATTAACCGAAACCGTGAAAAATTTGGCATCCTCTCGTTTAAGTAATTTCCTATTTCTATTGGGATTATTACTTTTCAGCTGTAAAACTGAATCCGATAAAAACCCTACGCTGACAGAGTCAATAAAAGTCTCTGCTCAGGACCCCCATTCCTATTCAAACATTCGAGAAATCCATACCAAACACCTGAGTTTAGAATTGGAAATCAATTTTGACAACAAAACACTCTACGGTGTGGCGCGTCACCGAATGAGTGAATCAAAGGCAAAGACCGCAATTTTCGATATTCACGGTGAAACCATTCAAAAGGTAACGTTAGGAAAGAAAGGAACTGAAAGAGAAGCTGATTTTGTGATTGGAAAAATGGATGCCGATTCAATTCTTGGACAGCCCTTAGTGGTTACGATTCCCAGCGGCACAGAATACATCAACATCTATTATCAAACTTCTGAACGCTGTGATGCCTTAGAGTGGATAGAAGCTGAACACACGTCTTCGGGTAAGTTTCCATTTTTGTACTCTCAAGGTCAAGCCATTCTAACCCGAACATGGATTCCAATCCAAGATTCTCCGGCGAATCGCTTTACCTATGATGCAACCTTGCATGTACCAAAAGGCATGATGGCTCTAATGAGTGCTGAAAATCCTAAGAAAAAAAGTGCGGATGGAACCTATCATTTTGAAATGAAGTTGCCCATACCTTCTTACCTAATTGCCCTAACGGTTGGTGATATTGGATACCGAGCCTTAGACAAACGGTGCGGAGTGTATGCAGAAGCGCCTATGCTTGAACGTGCAGCAAAAGAATTTCAAGATTTACCAAAAATGATGACTGCGGCCGAGTCCTTGTATGGTCCTTACGCTTGGGGACAATACGATGTTATCGTTCAGCATCAGTCGTTCCCGTTTGGGGGAATGGAAAATCCAATGCTCACGTTTATCAATCCTTCCATTGTGGCAGGGGATCGAAGTTTGGTATCTGTTATTGCGCATGAGCTTGCACATTCATGGTCAGGGAATCTAGTTACCAACGAATCTTGGAATGATTTCTGGCTCAATGAAGGATTTACCGTATACATTGAACAACGTATCATGGAAGAATTATACGGAAAAGAACTGTCTAATACACTTTGTGAAATTGAACACTTTGAATTAATCGAAGAACTCAAAACCATTGCCAGCTCATCACATCCTGAAGATTCCAGGTTATACCTATCACTGAAAGGAAGAAATCCCGACGATGGAATGACCAGTGTGGCGTATGTGAAGGGTGCTTATTTCCTTAAAACACTTGAAGCAACTGTTGGCAGAAGAAAAATGGATGCCTTTGTTAAGGCCTATTTTGATCAGTATAAATTCAAAACCATTAGAACAGAGCTATTTCATACCTTTTTGAATAAGAATTTACTCTATCCAAACAACATTGAATTTAATACAGACGAGTGGTTCTATTTGGAAGGCTTACCTATGAATTCCATTACCATTAAATCTAAGCGCCTGGAATTAATGCGAAGTTATGCGGAACGAACCAACCGTGGAGAAGATATTTTTGCTCCTGTAAAAAAGATCCGATGGGTTAAAATAAAAGGGAAAAAGAAAAAGCGTAAAGAAACGTATACGGAGCAATTGAATACGAAGGCATTTATCACACAGGAATGGCAAACGTACTTAAGAAGTTTATCCCTATCGATTGACACTGCGACATTGGATCAAATGGATCGCTATACCAAGTTCAGTGAGGCAAATAATGAACTTAAATTTGAGTGGTTTCTCTTAAATATCCGAAAGGAAAATCGATCGATTCGCGCAAAATTGAAAACTTTTCTAATTGAAACCGGGCGAAGAAAGTACATATTACCGCTTTATCGCGCTTTGGCAGTATACCCTGCGGATAAACAATGGGCGCTAAGCGTATTCAAGGAAGCACAAGGCGGATATCATTCCGTATCAAGGAACTCTATTTCGGAAGTATTTAAGTAAGATCGTATTAATTAGCAACTTCGCTCATGTAGCGAATTCTCACTAAGCGTAATTCTTCCTCGGAATACAAGCCATCAAATTCATGATATGCTTCGATAATATCGTCGGATGACGCTTGATTGAAATAATCAAAAATCTCCTCTTGTTCGGTTGGGTCAATCTTGCTATCAATGTAATAGCTCAAATTTACCCGCGTACCAGAAGCTACAATGGACTCAATTTCTTCCAATATTTCGTTGTAATTTTTTCCTTGCGAACGTGCAATGTCTTCAAGTGATAATTTTCGGTCTATATTTTGGATCAATTGAACCTTCAATCCAGACTTATTCACCAAGGATTTCATAAAGAAATCTTGTGGGCGGTCTATATCATGCTCCTCTACGTACGCCGAAATTAACGCCACGAATGGTTCTCCAAACCGTTGCGCCTTTCCGGTGCCAACCCCTTGCACATGCGTGAGTTCTTCGATAGTAATGGGATACTGCAAACACATGTCTTTCAACGATGGCTCTTGAAAAACAACGAACGGTGGCACGCCCATTTGCTTAGCTACAGATTTTCTTAAATCAACTAATTGATCATACAATACCTCATCAAACGCACCGCCTTTACCTGACTGCACAAATCCCTCCACATCATCGGTGTTGGAAAAATCGTGTTCCTTAAGCAATAAGAACGATGTTGGATTTTCAATAAATGCTTTTCCTGCTTCAGTCAACTTCAAGATACCAAAAGATTCAACGTCTTTAGCCAGTAAACCGCCAATCACTACTTGACGAATCACTGCATTCCAAAAATGTTCGTCACGGTCTTTACCCGAACCAAATCCAGGAAGCGATTGATGCTTGAACGATTTAATTTCGGACGTAATCATACCTGAAAGATAGGCGCAGTAATGTCTTGCTTTAAATTGCTCTTCTAATTCTCGAACTGCTTTCAATAATTTCAATACCGATTCACTGCCTTCGCCACGTTCCCTTGGATTTTTACAGTTGTCGCATTGCTCGTTACATTTCTTTTCGTCGAAGAACTCTCCGAAATAGTGAAGTATGTACTTACGACGACATACGGATGTTTCCGCATAGGAAACAATTTCATTTAATAATTGTCGTCCAATCTCTTGTTCCGTAATGGGTTTACCCGCAAGAAATTTATCGAGCTTCTCAATATCTTTATACGAATAAAAGGCCAAACAAACTCCTACGCCACCGTCGCGACCGGCCCGACCGGTTTCTTGATAATAACTTTCTAAACTTTTAGGAATATCGTGATGAATCACATAGCGTACATCCGGTTTATCGATACCCATGCCAAAAGCAATCGTTGCAACAATTACACTCGCCTCTTCCATCAAGAATAAATCTTGGTGCTTGCCTCGAGTTTCCGCATCCAACCCTGCGTGATAAGGCAAGGCTTGAATTCCATTCACTTGAAGCAATTCCGCAATTTCCTCAACTTTCTTTCGACTCAAACAGTAAATAATGCCACTCTCGTTCGCGTGAGACTTTACATATTTTATGATTTGTTTCTCTACCTCACGCTTCGGTCGAATTTCATAGAACAAATTATCTCGATTAAAGGATGCTTTGAATACCGTGGCATCGAGCATATTTAGGTTCTTCTGAATATCCAACTGCACCTTTGGGGTGGCGGTTGCTGTTAAAGCAATGATTGGAACATTTGATATTTTTTCAAAAATCTCTCTTAATCGGCGATACTCCGGACGAAAATCGTGTCCCCATTCAGAAATACAATGCGCTTCATCAATCGCGAAAAACGAAACGTTAACGCTCGATAGGAAATCAATATTCTCTTGCTTTGTAAGTGACTCCGGAGCGACGTAAAGCATTTTAGTAACGCCGGAAACAATGTCTTTCTTCACCTGAGTAATTTCTTGTTTGGATAAAGACGAATTCATGAAATGCGCTACACTTCCGTTGTCGCTCACGTAACGTATGGCATCTACCTGATTCTTCATGAGCGCAATCAAGGGGGAAACAATAATGGCTGTACCCTCCATGAGTAAGGCTGGAAGTTGATAACACATCGATTTTCCACCGCCTGTTGGCATAATCACGAAGGTATTATTGCCCTCAAGAATATTTGTAATAATGGCTTCTTGTTCTCCTTTAAAAGCAGAAAAACCAAAATAGTGTTGAAGCGCTTGCTGTAACTCCATTCGCTGTTCAGTATCTATTTGTGTAGTAGCCAAAATGTAAGATTAACTCGATTTTATTAAAGTGTAAAAATGACACTTTGTTATTGTTACTCAAAGTTAAGAACAAACAAGCAAAAAACAAGTTGGTTTAGAAATTTTAGGAAATATTTTATTAATCTCCGATTAATATGGCTTATCCGTTATAGGCTACCACATTTTTTACTTCAGGTAAATGCTGTTTCAAGAGTGTTTCAATGCCTCCTTTTAGTGTTGCTGTAGACGACGGACATCCAGAGCATGAACCTTTCAAGATTAAATTAACTACGCCATCTTTGAATCCCACATAATCGATCGCTCCTCCGTCATTTTCTACCGCTGGACGCACATACTGATCCAACAAGGCTAAAATGGGCTCATCAATTTCACTGGGCTCAGCAATTTCTGGTCGTTCCTTTGCCGCTTGTTTTTCAGCAGCCACTGGCATTTGAATTAATACCTCCTTCCCTTCTGCAATAAAATCGCGAATAAATTCCCGCAATTCCATAGTAATGAAATCCCAAGGAACATTATCTGTTTTGGTTACCGTTACAAAATTCGCCGCAATGAAAACCGCTTTCACAAACGGGAAATTAAACAATGCTTCAGCCAAGGGGGAATATCCCACGGCGTCTTGTCTCTTAACGAACTCAACAGAATCACCTGTTGCTAATAAATACTTGTTCGCTACAAATTTCATCGTTGTAGGATTCGGAGTCATTTCAGCATATACGGAAACAGGAACATTCATGATTTCTTTTTTTTTACAAAATTACGGACAATTGCCTAATACCCCGAGATCGAAAGCTGAAAATATGCACGAGGCAAGGGCACCTGGGTCTTGTCGAAGGTTGGATAACCCAATTTATCTAGCATGGGATAAGCTACCGCCTTCGATGCCTGTCTTTTATGCCAAAGGGAAGAATGGGCTACTTGATTCTGTAAGGCATGCCTAACCTGCTCCGCATCTATTCCCACTTCCATGCCCAGGGTTTGTGACCACAAGGCATACTGAACTCCTCCATATAAAATTCCATGGGAAGTCTTTCCAAAAGGATTGGAAGACAAATCTTTGTATCGCTGCCTTTGTCCTTGGTGCTCAATCTCTTTCACTTGTAAGCCGCTGGCCTCACCGGTCCAAAGTCGCACTCCCAGGTGTCCGGACCACAGCACTTCACGGTACCGATACAAGAGCGTGGCCGTTCGAAAGCGATCCTTTCCTTGTCCTGCAAAAAAATCATTTTCCAACATCAGGGAATGGCCCTTGATTTCGCCTTTAAATGCGCCCGAAAGCTGACTCGTACCTGCATTATCCGAATAGATGATGTAGGCATAACCGAACGAATTTTCACGTGTAAAATAATTGTTCAAGACGCCCAACTCCATATCACGAACCGAGGTGTTTTTTCCCGTAACTAAAGAAACTCCAAGATAGGATTTTGATTCTAAGAATCGGTTTCGTTGACCTAAGTCCTTTAACCGATAAGACACATCACTGCCGATGGTTAACATAAAGGATCGGTATTCAAGTCCGGCATGTACGCCCACCCCATAGTAATGTTGGTGACTTCCGATGCTGGCCGAAAGGCGAAGACCTAAAAAAATAGCTTGTGAAAAACCAACGGAATTTATCCCGAATACTAGCAAAAAAACAATGTGTTTAAGACACATTACTTTCCTTTTAGTTCCATAGCCTTTAAAGTATTCATCATCAGGGAAGCGATAGTCATAGGCCCTACCCCTCCGGGTACTGGCGAAATCATACTGCATTTTTCAGCTACATTGGCAAAATCTACATCTCCCGCCAAACGCCAACCTTTAGGCGTATTTGAATCGATTAAACGCGTAGTACCAACATCAATTACCACCGCACCTTCTTTGACCATGTCTGCCGTTACAAATCCAGGCTGGCCCACCGCGGCAATTAGAATATCGGCATTGCGACAAACTTCCGCTAGGTTTTCGGTTTTTGAATGCGCCAGCGTTACCGTACAATTTCCTGGATTGGTGTTTCTACCCAACATAATGGAAAGCGGCATCCCAACAATGTTGCTTCGTCCGATGATTACACAGTTTTTACCTTCTGTAACAATATGTTTTCGTTTGATAAGTTCTAAAATCCCTGCGGGTGTTGCTGGTAAAAACCCAGGTAAGTTCACCACCATGTTTCCTAGATTTCTTGGATGAAATCCATCTACATCCTTCATTGGATCTATAGCTTGTGTAACTTTCAATTCATCAATGTGGGCCGGCAAAGGAAGTTGAACAATAAAGCCATCGATGCTCTTGTCTTCATTCAAGGATTGAACTTTAGCCAATAAAATTTCTTCGGGAACTGAATCGTCATAGCGGATTAAAGTGCTTTCGAATCCAATTTCTTCACACGCCTTTACTTTATTTTTAACATAGGTCATTGAAGCACCGTCCGTTCCAACCAATACCGCGGCTAAATGAGGGATTTTTTTACCGTCCGCCTTCCGTTGAAGGACCGCTTCGCGAAGTTCTAATTTTACCTCTTGAGCAATTGCTTTACCATCAATGATTTCCATGTGGCAAAGTTAACTATAAAAGTGCAGACCTTGAACTATAGCTTTTCAACCATGTTCCGTATCTTTGTGAAAAACTTGTACGAATGAAACGATTCATCTTGCTGCTCCTTTCTTTCCCGCTTCTTAGTTACTCCCAAGTAGCTTTCAATGGTTCTGAACTCGGCGTTGAACTTTATGCCGGCGCTTCAAATCTTGGCGGTTCCGTTGGGGGTGATTTAAAATATGCGGCGATATTAAATGAAAATTGGGCCGTAGGTCCTTCCTTCCGTTTACAACGAACTTGGTCCAATAACTTGGGGCAAAAAATGGGGTTTTCCATATATGGTGGGGGAGTTTACGCGCATTATCGCATCAAGAATACCTTATTTGTTGGCGGAGAATATGAACTTTTGAGAAGTCCATTCAACTTTATCTTCTTTAACTATTCATCGAAACAATGGGCCTCTACCCTCTTTCTTGGTGGTGGTTTTTCTCGAGATTTCAATCATAAGATCCGAGTAAATGGTGGAATTTTTTATGACGTAATCAATGCTGAAAACAGCCCATTCCGATCAAGCTATTCTGTCCGAATCAAAAATGAAATGGGCCAAGTGGTTCGAATCTTACCCATGATTTATCGCATCACGTTTTTCTTTCCTCTAGGAGGTAGTAAGGAATGAAAATAGGTATTGTTCTTTATCCAACCTTTGGCGGAAGTGGCGTTGTAGCCACTGAATTAGGTAAAGCCTTAGCATTAAAGGGTCACCAGATCCATTTTATTACCTATTCACAACCTGTGCGACTCGGACGCTTTCAGGAAAATATTTTTTACCATGAAGTAGCGGTCTCCGATTATCCCTTGTTTGAGTTCCAACCCTACGAAACCACCTTGGCATCGAAAATCTACGATGTTGCTAAACACGAAGGCTTGGACATTCTCCACGTGCACTATGCGATACCACATGCTTCGGCTGCATTCATGGCGCAAAAAATCTTAGAGGCTGAAGGCATTTACATTCCATTTGTTACTACACTTCACGGTACCGATATCACCTTAATTGGAAAAGACCCCTCTTTTGTACCTGTGGTTCAGTTTTGTATCAATGCTTCCAATGCAGTTACTGCTGTCTCAGAGAGTCTAAAAGCCGATACCTTAACGCACTTCAACATTACCAAAGAAATTCAGGTGGTTCCGAACTTCATCACAGCGGATGAATTGTTACCCGAAGCACAACCCGAACGCCGGAGTGCATATGCCCATCCAAATGAACCCATCTTATGTCACATTTCTAACTTCCGTAAGGTAAAACGTGTGGAAGATGTGATTCGAATTTTCGAAAAAGTAAACCAAGTGAATCCATCAAAATTACTGATGGTTGGCGATGGCCCGGATCGCTACGCGAGTGAACAACTCTGTCGATCGCTAGGGCTGTGCGATCGGATCATATATTTGGGTAAATTGCGCGAAACACGTCAAGTGTTAGAACTGGCAGATGTCTTTATATTACCCTCTGAAAGTGAGAGTTTTGGCCTAGCTGCCTTAGAGGCCATGGCGGTTGGAGTACCTGTGATTTCAAGTGATACAGGAGGAATCCCTGAAGTAAATATCGAAGGATATTCGGGCTTTCTATCCCCGGTAGGCGACATTGAAGGCATGGCGAATAACACCCTTAGGTTATTAGACCCCGTTCAAAAACAACAATTTAGAAACCAGGCTCTTGAGCAAGCAAAAGCCTTTAGCATTGAACACGTGGTTCCACAATACGAAGAAATTTACCTTAACTTAGTTTCAAAGAATTAGTCATGAATATAGGTGTTTTACTTTCTGGTAACGGGGTGTACGACGGGGCAGAAATTCAAGAAGCCGTGCTTAGTTTATTAGCCATCGATGAAATGGGTTGGAATGCGGTATGTATATCTGTTGATAAACCTCAACATCACGTAATTAATCACCTGACAGGTGAGGTGATGGATGAATCGAGAAACATGCTGGTTGAAGCTGCACGCATCGCACGCGGACAAATCAAACCAATTGAGAACATTAGTCCCGCAGACATTGATGCCTTGGTAATTCCTGGCGGATTTGGAAACGCAAAAAACTTTACGAGCTGGGCTTTCGACGGACCCGCAAGTACCATTTTACCTGAAGTGAAATTACTGTTAGTTAACCTGGTAAATGTTGGAAAACCGATTGTTGCACTCTGCGTAAGTCCCGTTGTTGTAGCAAAGGCATTCGAAGGCTCAAGCATTCACCCTACGCTGAGTTTAGGTAGTGCTTCAGAACCATCACCTTATGACATCAATGGTTTTAACGAAGGATTAAGAGCAACCGGATCGGTGGCACAAGAACGGACCATTCGTGAAGTACTGATAGATCCAACGAACCGAATCATTTGCGCCCCATGTTATATGATGGAAGCACGAATCACTGAGATTCATGAGAACATCCAACAAGCGTTTCGGGCATTAAAAGAGCTATTGTGAGCTTAGATACTGATAAATTTAATCAATGGGCAGCCAACCGAAAGGCGCACAAAGAAGGATTAACCGCAGAAATCCTATTCCCTAAATTACGAGAAGGAGATCGCGGGGCCTTGGCATCGGCCATTACTTTAATTGAAAGTACCAATCCAACGCATCGAAGGGAAGCCAACGCCTTAATTACATTATGCCTTCCACACAGCGGAAACGCATGGCGCATTGGGATCACGGGGGTACCAGGGGTTGGAAAAAGCACGTTTATTGAGGCGATCGGACATGAACTATTGAACCAAGGACATCAACTTGCCGTAATGGCCATTGACCCCAGTTCCAGTATAAGCGGCGGAAGTATACTTGGCGACAAAACCCGCATGGAATCATTATCAATGCGTGACGATGTATTTATTCGTCCAACGGCTACTGGAAAAACACTTGGGGGCGTGGCGCAACATACACGTGAAACCATCATTTTATGTGAAGCTGCGGGCTATGACATCATCTTTATAGAAACCGTTGGTGTTGGACAAAGTGAAACAGTGGTACATTCCATGGTCGATTTTTTCTTGTTGTTGATGCTTTCTGGCGCGGGAGACGAATTACAAGGGATCAAGCGAGGGATTATGGAAATGGCAGATGGCATATTAATTACCAAAGCAGACCAGGGGAATGAAGAAGCAGCGAATCATGCAAAGCGCACCTATCAGAATGCACTGCATTTGTTTACAGCCAAAGAAAGCGGTTGGATACCCAAGGTAGCATGTATTTCAAGCATAGAAAAAACCGCATTGAATCACCCGATGACTTGGTGGAAGGCATATTTTGATCAGGTCACCCAATCCGGATATTTGAACCATAAACGTAAGGAACAGGATTTGCGATTTTTTGAAGAGAGTTTTCAGCAGCAACTAAGTCAATTTATGGCGAATAATGAACAGATTAATGCGGGATATAAGGACTTACAAACCCAAGTGCTCGACGGAAGATGCTCACCCTATGAAGCCGCAGATCGCTTATTACATTTAATTACAACAGCGCATGGAAACCTTTAACATAACCGGTGAATATATCGAACTCATTGCCTTATTAAAAGCGACAGGTATTGCCGAAACGGGCGGTCATGCCAAGTACTTGGTGGACGAAGGCGAAGTAACGCGTAACGGAGAAATCGAAACAAGAAAGCGCGCGAAACTAATACCCGGGGATGTCATTCGAGTATTTGAATATGAAATAAGCATTGCATGATCAAGTATAGCCTAATTTTATTGGTTGGGGTAATTGTCCACATGGGAAGTAGTGTATATGGACAAAAAGAAAGTGAAAATACAAATGCCTGTATATTCATCCCAAATAACATTAGCGTGCGTTGCGATCACTACAATAAAGATTTCACCTTGGATGTACTGCTTACTGCTCCTTGTATTATCAAAAACATGAAAGTACTCGATCGGTGGGGAAGCGTATTGTATTCAACAGATCAAGGGCCATGGACATGGTATGGCGGATTACAACCTGCGGGTGTTTACCATGTAACCGTCAGCTACATACGAGCCGAAAATCAAAATGAACCTGAATTAAAATCAATTACGCAGGCGGTATATTTGATTAAGTGATTTGGGAGCGGCCGAGTTAGGCAGTATATCATCCAATATGTTTAATTCCATTGCGTTAGGGGTATCTTAAAATAAATCCACTATGGAACTAGAACACATCAAAAACAGCATCCTTGATATATGTGGCTTTGCTTCGCTGTGTACCTTCGCTAAAGCTTCGGATAAAGCTTCGCGAAAGCAAGAAAGAAAGTCATCCTTGACTTTGAATTGGCTAAATTATATGAGGTTGAAACACGAAAATTAAAGCAAGCAGTTCGAAGAAATTCAAAGCGTTTTCTTGCTTTCGCGTAGCTTCAGCGAAGCAAAGCCAATAGATTTCATGTTTCAATTGACAGAAATTGAGATGCACCACTTGGTATCACAAAATGTGATACCCACGTTAAATCACTTTGGCGGTGCTAAACCCTTTGCCTTTACTGAGCAGGGCGTTGCCATGCTATCAAGCGTTTTGAAAAGTAAAAAAGCGATACATATGAACATCTCCATCATGCGGGCTTTCGTGATGATGCGGCAATGGGCTTTAACCCATCAAGAATTAAGCGCACGCCTAGATGCATTAGAACAACAATACGGACAGAAGTTCTCCGATATTGAGCAGGTCTTGAATTTTCTGATTCAGAAAGATCAAAAGAAAACGCAGCAACAACAAAGAGATCGAATTGGATTTAAAAAATAGCGTGAAATTAGATGCGTTAATTTCCTTTTGGGAAACAAAGACCCTTGTTAGAAGCGTCAACAAATCCGATCCCCTTTCGAGGACTTGTAGAAATAAAAATGTATTTTCGTTTAGCGCAATAAACCTGCTCAAATACACCCGACTTGGTTGTATAAGCGAAGTTTTATAGCGTGTACAAACAAGTTACCTGCAAGCGAAGCGGTCGACACAACGCAAATAAAGAACAGACATCTATGAATAGACTTTTAATAATTCTGACTTTTTCACTTTTTGTAATTAATTGTAATGGACAGAAAGTATCTAATCTCAAAATCGAGAAAGTTTTTCTTGACAAATCTGACACAACAAAAAACTGTTATACAATAATATATCCACCAAAACTACCTTGGACAGGATACTTGTTCCTTATGCCAGGTTTTGGTGAAACAGCTGAAAGAGTTTTACAACAAACAGACTTACCAAAAAAGTTAGCCCTTAATGGTATTTTGACAATTATTCCAACCTTACAAGATGGTGTTCTATCTTTAGGAGTGGATAGTCTAAGCCAACAAAGTTTTAACAGAATATTGAAAGATGTAACCACTAAACACAAACTTACTGACCAAAGATTTTTTGTTGGCGGATATTCCATTGGTGGCAGTTGTGTTATAAAATATGCTGAAAATTCGGACGTCAAACCTACGGCAGTTTTTGCAATTGACCCACCGCTCGACTTTGAAAGGTTTTATAATTCCGCAAAAAGAGATATTAGACTTTCAAAAAGCAATGAAGCTAGTGAAGAGTGTTTATATATGATAGAGAGACTTGAAAAAGAAACAGGCGGAAGTCCAACAACAAACCTTTCTGAATATTACAAACTTTCACCTTATTCATTTTCTGACACAACTCAAAAAGCAATTAAAAAAATAGTCACGATACCTTTAAGAATTTTCACAGAACCCGACATAAATTGGTGGTTAAAAGAACGTGGAGAAGACTTTACAAGTATGAATGCAACTGAATGTTCGGCAATGATTAACGAATTGAATAGGCTTGGAAATCAAAAAGCTCAATTAATAACTACACAAAATAAAGGTTACAGAAAGCCTGAAAATAGTAGACATCCGCATTCGTGGAGTATTGTGGACAATGACGAATTAATAAAATGGCTACTAAAACAGAAATAACGCCAGCAGGTAACAGCCGTTTTGCAAAAGCGGGGGTTTGGTGCTTCTATGACAGTGAAGTTCTAAATCTAAGCTTTGTGCATCTAATGAAGTTTAGTACTGAAAATCGCCGCCTTCGCAAAGCGGCAAAACGTTAGTGGTAAATGCTGAAATCACGCTTCGGGTCTAGGAGAAATTTGAAAATTTTTAAATTTCACCTCGATAAAAGTTCACAAAAGACAACGACATTAAAAAGAGAAAATAAAAAAATGAATCGGTCAAAACAATTAATAAAAACTTTGATAAAGTGTTTGTTTATAGTATTTATAATTACTTCTTGTAATAAAAGATGTAATTGTGAATCAATTAATAAAAATGTCGCAGACGGACAAACACTTTATAAAATATGTAAGTATTTAAAAGAAAATGATAAACTTGTTGAACCTGCAAATCCTTGTGAATGGAAAATAAGAGAGAAAAAAAATGATGTTTTTCAAGGTAAACAGGTGTTTAAAATTAAAATGACTTGCTGTTTTATGGGAGACGAATTAATAATAGATAAGAAATCAAACAAAGTTATTGGTTATATTCCAAGTGACAAATAAATCAGAAAGTAAAAAAATGAAAACTATATTTTTAAAAAAGTTGAATCCAAGAGACAAATATTCCCGGCTGACTTTGGTAGGTTACACACGAAAGCATCAACCACTAACAGCGGTTTGGCAAAAGGCGGGCTGACGTGCTTCGTATGAACTTTTGTAATAAAAATCCCGCCCTTCGCCAAGCCGCAAAACGTTAGTGGCAATACAATTAAAACACGATATCAGTTTGGAACAAATTAAACTAAATAAAGAAAATCCTGAAATGGAATTCAAATTGAATTCTGAAGATAGCTATTTACTGATTCATAGTGTTTTCGTAACATCTCATAAGAATTTTGAAAACGAATGGACTAATTTCATTTCAAAGGTTAAACTAACCGTTGAGTTGAGATATTTTGTTTTCGTTGACCCGGAAGGACGATTTATTGATGATAGAAAAAAGCAATTCCCAATACATTTTAGTCCTGATTTAGATCAAGTTCAACCAGTTTTTCATTTAAACATATTGATAAAAAATGAAACATTCACTTTGGGAATTAATCCTGGGCAAAAGTTTTATCGGACAATGAAATTAGAGCTACAAGATGTTGAAAATCTTGATGAAGATTACAGCTTAGAATTTAACATTGAAAAATTTAATATAGATGCCTAAATGTACATACCGCTAACCGCGCGTAAGCAATATCCCGAATCGTTCCTCTCGGGACATCGCCTACACGCAATCCGTTAGGTGAGATTTCCCACTACCCAAAATCTCTGAAGAATATTTTGATATAATACCAATATTTGGTATATTTACAAAAATTCAATGTCATGAGTAAAAACACGTCTATTACTTTGGGTAGTTATTTTGATCAATTTATTCAAGGTATATTAAGAGAAGGCCGTTATAAAAACGCAAGCGAAGTTGTGCGTGCAGGATTGAGACTTCTTGAAGAAGAAGAACAGAAAATAATTGCTTTACGTCATGCGATAGATGAAGGTGTTAATAGTGGTTTAGCCGAAGATTTTGATCCTGAGGAGCATTTAAAAATGTTAAAAGCAAACAGAAAATAAATGGCGAAGTTTAAGTTAACAAACAATGCCGTAAAGGATTTATCTGACATTTGGAATTACACCTTCGACGCCTGGTCTGAAAGTCAAGCAGACAAGTATTATAAACTAATTCTCAATGCATGTGCTTCAATCGCCAAGAAGCCGCAACAAGGTAAAGTGTATGAAGAAATTTACCCAGACTTAAAGGGTAAAAAAGCTTCAAAGCACATTATTTTCTATAGGGTAATGGATGATAAATCAATCGAGGTTACCAGAATCCTGCATGAAAGAATGGATTTGAAGAATAAATTGAAATAGTAAACCTCACATAACAGCAAGCAAGCGCCAGCCCAGCTCCAACCTCGAAACAACAAGTAGTTTTTAAAGATTAAGTTTTAACATGGGAGTAAAGATCTTATTAAAAGTTGGCCATGCGCCTGCTTGCGGACCGTTAGTGGCAAGCTTAAAAGAAAAAAACGGATACAATGAAGAAACTCATATCATTATTAATTTTGACCATTCTATTTGTCGGACAGAATTTTGGACAATCCAATATGGTAGTTGGAAAAAAACACACAATTATTGTTGATATTCCTGAAAATTGGCTTCAAGCTCAAAATTACCAATTGCCGTTTTTTATAAAGCCTGACAAAAAAGAAGTAAGTTCTGAAACTTATATGTACGTTTATGGTATTGACTACAATAGCAAACCTGAATTAAGTGGTTGGATAAAAGGAAACAACGACTACATATCAGACAAATTTAAAGGAGTTAAAATAGACACTTTAAACCAAAAACTTGACAATATAAAAAGTGATGACTATTTGACTGGAAATTATCTGCCTATTACATACGAATATCCGAATGGGAGAAATGAAGTTATACTTGTGATTGAATGTAAAAATACAATCGTTACAGCAGTATTATCAACAAAGGACAAAACTGAATTAAATGAACTTTTACCCTCATTTATTGAACTATCTAAGACTTTGAGAATATTAGGAACTGTTGCTCAAACGAATAACAACCGATTGGTTGACAGTTTGAAGTTTGTTTCAGATATGCCTTACATATGCCACGACACGCTTCCAACTCAATTATCGGTGGGTTGTGGTGACCAAATTTTCTGGCGGGTGGTTAAGCAAAAACAGGACATTATTCCTTTTCTGCTTGACAAACTATCCGATACCACACAAACTGCGGTACCTGTTCCGAATTTTGGCGGACAATATACGGTTGCAGACATCGCTTACACCGCTTTGCTAGAACTTATTAAAGACATTCCGACCTTTGAATTATTAGGTGTTACGTTTGACAAAAATGGATGTGGTTATTGTTCATATTGGAATCATTTGCAAAAAGACATAAAATACAGAAAGAAATTTCAAACGAACGTTCGCAACTGGTATGACAAGAATAAAACAAATTTAGTTTGGGTAAAAAGTAATCAAATATTAACCTGTGACTGTGCCGGACGACATCCAAACGGTGGCCACTTTGAATTGAAACAATGAAACAAATAATTACTACCCTATTGATTTTAGTGATTTCGTTAATAACTAACGCACAAGAAAATCCCCCCTCGCTTAGCGGTAATATGACAGATCTTGAAATTACCACAGAAAAGTTCATTAGCAAACTACAAACTAATTTTGAAGAAAGCCCTGAAAGATACATGAATTCAAAGCACAATGATTTTACATTGGCGACAAAGACCAAATCAACTTGGAGCAAAACAATGACCTTGAAAAGCAAAAGGTGTTTTAAAAATCATTACCAGCAGACAGTAAAACAAAGACTTTATTTCGGTTTTCACTACTATGCGACAGAAGAAAACTGTAATCAAGCATTTGACACCTTGATGAAATGTCTCGGAACTGACTGCCAGCCTATACACTGGGGGGACGAAAAAACGGGACTAAAAACAACTCCATTTATTTACTTAAAAAGTGAAAAATATATTATTTTCTGCAAAATAAATTGTGAACACAAAAATGACTTTTGGGAAGACATTATACGACTTATTGAGGCAGATTTTAAATCAGAAAAATTTAAAATAATAACTGCAGACTGCGGTGGACCATTGACATTTATAACAAATGAAATTAATAAATAAAATAATTGCTCTTTTGCTTTTGATGATCGTCACATCATGCACAGCTTCAAAATCCATTTCGACAATTGAATCAAACCATTTTGATGATAAAGCTAACCTGACAACATTCACCAAATCTCCGCTAGGTAGCCTAAGTATTCCTGGCAAATGGACAAAAATTTCTTATAACCAAGTTAGTATGCAACACAACTTTGAAAATGCAGACTCGGTACTGACCGCGTTGGCAATTAATCAATCAACCGCTTACCCGTTTTATAAAACTAACATGACATCTAATGAAGTTGTTAAAGAATTTTATGAATGGGACTCAAAATACTTGGCGGAGAATATTCAGGGAACAAGGACAATAATAAAACAAGATACAATAAACCATTTCATTCTATGGCAAATTAAGGCAGACAACGAAAAATACAAGGTCGACAATCATTATTTATTTGGTAGTGAAAATGGAATTATTTTTACTGTTTTTATTTCAACCAACAAGTGGACAAACGAACAAAAAATCGAATATCTGCAGACCGTATATAAGAACAAGACCGTTAGGGATTGTTGTAGATAAAACACGACAGGAGAACAAGCACGCGATCACATACAGACGATTCGAATAGGAATGGCAATACCAAAGAACAAAGAAGAGTTACTAAAATCTATTATAGAAAACTATAAAAAGTTGAAGATAGAACTTACAAGCGTACCCATTGACCTAACAAGTTCAAAAGAACTTGAAGGTCATTCAAAAAATACTAGAATGAGTATTGCAAACCTTATTTCTTACCTTATTGGTTGGGGACAATTAGTTTTAAAGTGGAACAACCACAAGGACAAAGGACTGCACGTTGACTTTCCAGAAACTGGTTTTAAATGGAACGAACTCGGACTACTGGCAATGAAATTTTACACGGATTATGAAACCTACGACTTCAATGCACTACTTACAAAACTTGACCAAACTACAAACGAAATACTGAAATTAATAGAGGATAAAACGAATAGCGAACTTTACGAAACAGCCTGGTATGACAAGTGGACTTTGGGGAAAATGATTCAACTAAACACTTCTTCCCCGTTCAAAAACGCAACGGACAGAATACGAAAATGGAAGAAAAGAAAACAAAACAACTAAACTGACAAGAATGCCAGCCACTAAAAGCGGTTTGGCAAAAGTGGCGGTTCAGTGCTCCGCAGACATATTTGTGGTAAAAATGGCCTCCTTCGCCAAGCCGAATAACGTTAAGAGTATGTTGAAAAACAAAAATAACAGTGGCTACGAAAGCAAATGTTTAAAAACTCAAAGTGAAAGAAAAATCGTATTTTTAAACGTTAAACGTGGAGACAAGAAACCACTCCGCCATGGCGGAAAAAAACAGGGAGTATTCTGAAAAGCCATAAGAGTAAGAAAAAATAATTTCAACATAATGAAAAAAACTCTTTTACCGATTTTACTTTTATTCGTTCTTTCTTCCTACAGTTATTCGCAAAAATATACCAATCCTCAAGGAAGGGAAGTATTATTTATGGGTGAAGCAAATGAGATGGCTATGTATGAATTGTATATAGACCCCACGGGTTTTGGTTGCGAATGTGAACAAATAACTGTTTTTTTTCATAACATCGGTAACAATAAATACATTACCGACGATGGAAATGTTGAAATGATAGTTACTGATAAATCTCTTAACATAAAAGTTAATGATGAATCTGAGTGTTGTTATGTGAAAAAAGGAATTTATACCATTGAATAATTGAAGTAAATATAAACTTCGTTGGTTTTAGGTTCAATTCATGTAGCAAATGAAACTATTGACACTCATGTTGCTTCTTCTTCCACTTTTAACTGTTGCTCAAACGGATAACAACCGATTGGTTGACAGTTTGAAATTTGTTTCAGATATGCCTTACATATGCCACGACACGCTTGCAACAGAATTATCGGTGGGTTGTGGTGACCCAATTTTCTGGCAGGTGGTTAAGCAAAAACAGGACATTATTCCTTTTCTACTTGATAAACTATCCGATACGACACAGACTGCGGTACCTGTTCCATACTTTGGTGGACAATATACAGTTGCAGACATTGCCTATACAGCATTACAAGAACTTATTAAAGACATTCCGACCTTTGAATTATTAGGTGTTAAGTTTGACAAAAATGGATGTGGTTATTGTTCATATTGGAATCATTTGCAAAAAGACATAAAATACAGAAAGAAATTTCAAACAAACGTTCGCAACTGGTATGACAAGAATAAAACAAATTTAGTTTGGGTAAAAAGTAATCAAATATTAACCTGCGACTGTGCCGGACGACATCCAAACGGTGGCCACTTTGAATTGAAACAATGAAACCACAAAAGCATAATACCAGCTTGTCAACATTGGCGAAGATCCTATTACTTTGTCTATGTGTAGCGTCTTGCCAGGATGGCGATAACCAATCTACGTTACATATTGGTAAAGGAAAAGATGGAACCGTTTCATTAAACATACTTGACGCTAAAGGAATTACGAAAATTGAATTCACCTCTAAGGGCGATTACCAATCCGTTACAGCATTAGAACTAGCACCATATAAAAACATTGATTATGGATTTAATGGTAAAGGAGAAGGAACATTACAAGTAATTGTCTATTCAGCGTTTGATACCATTCGATCTACTCATTATGTGGAAGGAGGCTATCATATCAACCTCGCATGCGACGCTACACACATTAAAACACTTGAGCATAGTGATTATTAATTTTACTTCCCGAGGTAATCAACTAATCCATTAACTTCACCTCCATAAAATTTAGTAAACGAAAAACAGCCCATCAACTCTTACCATATTCATTCCCTATGAAAACACTACTCACTTTAATCCTTGGACTTTTTTGTTCCATTTCAGTATTTGCAGACTGTGCAGGTAACGGACTTTGGGTGTTCCCGAAGAATAAAACAATTAACCAAAACTCAATTTTTGTCCTAACAGGATACGCGGAAAGTCAACATGTTATCTTCGCACTTAACAAAAAACACCCTGTTTATTTAAAAAGTGGGCATCATAAAATCAAGTTACTGGTAAGCGAAATCTGTATTGGACAATTCTATTTAACACAAGCCATTTTGAAACCAGAAACACCGCTAGAAGTAGGACTAGATTACACCCTATGTATTGACAAGCTACCGGAATATGAGCACTTAGATCGATACAACAGCAAGACCGAATCCTACGAACCTATTTCGTACACCGTAAGCAACGTAGTAGATACAAACAAACCAGAGCTATTGACACCAGCGAAGGAACTCAAGAAAACCATTCATTACTATGGCTGCGGTCCGGCAATGTACGTAGTGTTTAGTAATCCCGCCACAGACAGCTCAGAAATCATTATTAAAACCACTGTAAAAAATCTAAAAACCAGGAAAGAAACCACCTACTACGTCGAACCCAATCTGGAGGTAATCAATGTTGGTCATGGCATGTGTTCGGGTGCATTTACCTATGATGCAGCAGATGAAAATTATGAAATTGAGTTTACTTATATGGACAGTTCGGGTAACCTTACCCTATGGGCTGGTGAACGTATAAAATTTAACAAGCCAACAAAGGAAAACACCATTGATCATCGATAAGGTGAATTTCAATTTAATTTGCAGTTGGCTCCATAAAAAACGAATAACAAAATATTATTTTTGTTAACATGCGACGAAGAACTTAATACTAAATCACAATTGAAATGAATCACTACAAACTACAAATCATTGAAACTCTTATCATTATAGGCACTTATATCATACTGTATTTTGGATATAAAAGCTATATCAATAATTTCCTTAAAAAAACTGCCTTGGAAAGAGGAAGGAGAAAAATGGCCATTCGAACAGCTCAACTTTTTACGACCATCCTGACCGTCATACTTTTAACAGGAATATGGGGTTTTAAACAAAATCAAATCGCGCTGTTTGCAAGTTCAATCCTAACGGCATTGGGTATTGCTTTTTTTGCCCAATGGTCATTGCTATCCAACATTACATCGAGCATTTTAATATTCTTTAATCATCCAATAAAACTTGGAGACTATGTGAAGGTGCAACATAAGGATTATAATTTTGAAGGCGAGGTTAGCGAAATGAACTACTTTTTTGTCCACGTAAAAACCAAATCAAACGAAACAATTACGATACCCAATGCTCATTTTTTCGATAAATCATTTTCTGTCATTGAAAGGAAAGAAACTAACAGCTAAGCTAATTCATGAAATCCTTTTTATTTCATTCACTAATTTTCATATGCATCGTTCAAAAAGTGAATGCCCAGACTTTTCAGCTAGGTTCGTGGAATATCCTAAATTTAACTTATTCACACAATGAAAATCTGAGCTTTTTTGGAGAAGGTCAACTGCGTTCCTTAAAATTTTACACGCATTTTCATTATTATGAATTTAAGGGAGGGATAAGCTACCGAGTGCATAAAAATGTAAAGCTAACCCTTGGCGCGGGGAGTTATCAAACTTATAAAGAAGGTGGTAATTTTATTCTACCTAAAAACAATGATGAGTTTAGAATTTGGCCTCAACTTGCGCTTTATCAACCCATAGGAAAGTTAAAAATAGAACAACGCTATCGGGCAGAATTACGATTTACCTCGAATGGATACCGTAACCGTTTTCGATACAGACTTGGTGTTTCGTATGCCTTCGGTAAAGAACGTGACGAATACAAGCCATATCAAGTGAGTATTAGCAATGAATTGTTTTTCACAACAACAGAACCGTATTTTGAAAGAAACCGAATCTTAGTTGCACTGAACTACAAACCATCAAAAAATACGATGCTGCAGCTTGGTTATTTGCATCAATTCGATTACAAAATAACTGATGAAACAGGTTTGAATTTTTTTCAAATTGGATATTTTATCGAATTTTCAAGAAAAAAAAATGACCCGAACATTGATTGATATGGATCGCGAGGATAATTAATACCACTAAAAAAGTTTATGTTAAAATCAACCGATCGACCAATGAATAATCTTCATTATTGCATGCTCTATTTATGCGTATTCGTTGTGGTTCAATTAGATTACGGGCAAACAACAAAGCCAAAGCCATCTGGATTACCAATAACTGAAAGCACCATTAAACAGCTCTTTAAATTCGCAGAAAAAACAGAAATGGAATTGAGTTGGAACGCCTGCTATGACACAGACAGCACCTATGATTCATCAGACAGCATTACGCTTTACAACGACCCGTACTACTATTTAAGCGTGCATTGTTGTTTCATTACAACATGGTATTTTAACCCCAATACAAGCACATTCAATATCCATAAGACACACGTTTGTGAAGAACCTCCTCCAACCACTATTGATTTTGAACATTCAGGGCTGAGGTTACATAGCTATGAACAAGAGGGAAGTTGTTTCATTGCAATCTATCAAAAAAAACTTTTGAAAGAAACGTTTAAAGTGATTTCCCTACAACCACATGTTATGAAAAATGGAGACGACGGGCTTGCACTCACGCTATTTCGAACCTACCCTAACCAATAGTTTGTATGCTGAACGGTCCGAAGAAACCAACATTGTTTTATTTATTTACCCTTATTTACTTATGCATTACGATACATAGTACCGCCCAAAACCATGCATTAAACCAGCAAATCATAGATACCATAACCAAACATGGTAAACAAATTGCGCCGAGTTATACCAAGGTTGTATGCACTGAGTTTGTAATCGGGGTGCTAGAATATTTCATTGCATTAGACAGTACGGATAAATCCAACATTCGAATTGATCAACCTCGTGAATCCATTGAGGATGTATACCACAAAATCAAAAACGGATCACCTGAACCAAAGGGAGTCTATTATGCACTGACTACCAAGGGATTTGGCTTGGCAATTACCGATTGGGGGCAGGTAAAACGCGGCGATTTTGTTCAGTTTTGGTATCCCGATTCATGGGGTCATTGCGGCATTGTCGAGTCTATTAATTTGAAAGATAAATCGATGCGCTTGCACAGTTCATTTCCTTCAACCGAGGGCTATGGTATTCAAGAATTTCAAATTCCAAGCTATTCGTGGTTTGTTCGTTTGATGATTCCTTGAGATACCCTGCTAAAAAAAGAAAGCGTAATTTTGAAATGAAATTTAGCACTTATGGATTCCTCCTCCCCGATTCGAATTAACAAATACCTCAGTGAAATCGGGTTTTGCTCCCGTCGTGCGGCCGATAAGTTAATCGAGGACGGTCGGGTAAAAATCAACGGAAAGGTACCCGAAATGGGAACCAAAGTAAGTCCCGGGGATGTGGTGACCGTTGACAACAAACCCACCCAAGCACCAAGTGATGATTTTATTTACATCGCGTTCAATAAACCCATTGGGATCGTCTGTACTACCGATCAGTATCGTGAACGAGACAACATCATTGATTTTATCAATCACCCGAAACGTATTTTTCCCATTGGTCGACTCGATAAACCAAGCGAAGGGCTTATTTTTCTGACCAACGACGGAGATATCGTCAATAAGATTCTTCGCGCGCGAAATCACCACGAAAAAGAATACGTGGTTACCGTAAATCGGCCGATTAATTCGGAGTTCATTCAACAGATGAGCAACGGAATTCCAATTCTAGATACCGTGACAAGAAAGTGTAAGGTTGAACTCGTAGACCGTTATACCTTTAAGATCATACTAACCCAAGGCTTAAACCGCCAAATTCGTCGCATGTGCGAATATCTTGACTATCGGGTAATCAAATTGAAACGGGTCCGAATCATGAACATTCACTTAGATCTACCTATCGGACAATGGCGTTATTTAACTACGGATGAAATTGCAGAGATCCACTCCATGGTATCCGACAGTGCGAAGGCAATCGATTAGTTTACCTTAGATTCTGCGTCAGTCACCTTAAACTTACCTTCCATAAGATCATTATAGATATGGAGCATAAGGAAATAATCATCCTTTACCCAATCGTTTGATCCCGTTCCGTTATAGGGATAGTTATTTAGGTAATTTTGAAATAACTCACAGGCTTCTTTTGCTTGGTCTTCCGAGTAAAACGAATTTTTCCACTCGGCTGAAATATACTCCCATTCTTTTACCCCAATCCCACTGTTGTATATTTTAACAACTCCATCTGCATAGCTGAATGATACTACATCTACATCCCGTTGGTCTGCCCCTTTTAATAAATAGGTGGTGTGCTTAAAATAATTCCCCAAGCGTTTAATTAATTGATCCCTTGACTCGGGTTTACTTGGCTTAATTCGCCATTCATTATTACTTGAATAAAATTCATCCTCTTTAAATGCTTTAAGCATAGTTGCCTGCCGCTGCCACGTCAATCGTTGGTGCTTATTTTCTGTTACCATAGAAGCCTGCTCATCTTTTTCCTCTGTGATGCGAACTTCCCAGCGCTGCGTTTTCCCTTTACAAGTTAACTTGATTGATTCTCCCTCCTTATCCCAAGCCCAGGTACCCTGTTCGTAAAACCCTTTTTCATTGAGTTGAGTAAATGTTTGATCCGGAAAAACACACAACAACAGGCCTTCTTGTCCTGCTTCATGCTGCTTCGATTCATCCAATAAGGGGTCTCCGGAACTGGGGCTTTTGGAAAGCGATTCACGTGCCGATAAGCGCCAAATGGCATGGATACCTGTTTGCTGATCCGAGTTTGAAGTACATTGGACAAGCAATACACTTAAGAAAACATATAAAACCAAGTGCCTCATAATTCAAATTGTTTAGGGAAAGTTAGGTATTTATGATTTAGGTCAGTTAATATCCCCTGCCGTTTATGTACCTTGCGCTCTTAATTTTAACGTTAATGAACCAACAGCACCAAGGCCTAACTACCGCAACAGCACAAAAAAAACTGCTCGAAATCGGATATAATGAACTTCCGGCGACCAAGGCTAAAAACCTGTGGGCCATCACCCTTGAAATAATTAAGGAACCTTTATTTATTTTACTGCTCGGATGCGGTACGCTGTATGTGCTACTTGGGGAATATAGCGAAGGAGTCATTTTATTATGTTGGGTCTTTGTAATCATAATCATCACATTAATTCAACAGCGCAAAACTGAAAAATCACTGGAAGCGCTTCGAAAATTATCCTCGCCCATGGCTCTTGTGATCCGTAACGGAGAACCTATGCGGATTTTTGGAAGAGAAATTGTACCCGAAGACCTTATCGTATTACATGAAGGAGACAGAGTACCAGCTGACGCCATGTTACTGGAAAGCAATCACCTCGTAATTGACGAGTCCCTACTTACCGGAGAATCAGTACCTGTTATCAAATCGCTTGATTCAGAACAGCGCGAGTTATTCAGTGGAACCTTGGTTGTTCAAGGATCTGGTCTTGCACAGGTAAGCGCTACCGGAATAAATACCCAATTTGGAAAAATCGGTAAATCGCTTGAGTCGATAGAAAAAAACAAAACCAGGCTTCAAGTCGAGGTGAAACAATTAATTCGCAACCTATTTATTCTTGGAGGCTTTATCAGTGTTGGGGTAATTGCTGCCTTTTATGTTACCCGCGGAAATTTTCTAGAAGCTTTATTAAATGGGTTAGCTGCAGCGATGGCTCTTTTGCCTGAGGAATTTCCTGTAGTATTTACCATTTTCATGGCACTTGGCGCATGGCGTCTTACAAAAAACAACATCCTTACCCGAACACCTAGCGCGATTGAAACCTTGGGTTCTGCTACCGTTTTATGCAGCGATAAGACTGGAACTATCACCCAAAACAAAATGGAAATTGCGGCTTTATTCGTGCAGAATAAGGTCATTGACAAAGCAGAATTCACAGAAAACAAAGCGCAAGTACAGTCGTTGCTAGAAACCTTGGCGAACGCTTCGGAACCAGAACCCATTGATCCCATGGAGCGGGCAATACATTCCTTAACGCAGGAGATCACTGAAGTAAGCCATGAATTTGAATTGGTTGCCAGCTACCCCTTGAGCAAGGGCTGTTTCGCCATGACGCGCCTTCTAAAAAATAAGCAAACGGATGTAAATACGGCCTTTTGCAAAGGTGCCCCGGAAGCAATTTTTGAGCTGTGTAAGTTATCTCCTACGGAACGTGCCGCGCAGTTAATCCATGTGCAGTTACTCGCCTCACGGGGATACCGCGTGTTGGGTGCAGCCTCGTGCACAACAAGCATCTATCCTGAAAATCAAGCCGAATTCGCCTTTGAATTTAAGGGCTTAGTTGCATTTGAAGACCCTATCCGACCGGAAGTACCGGGCGCCATTGCCGACTGTATCGCAGCAGGGATTCAAGTGATTATGATCACGGGGGATTACCCTGAAACGGCGAAAACTATCGCCTCACAGATTGGATTACCTCTTCACGACAAGGTAATTACAGGCGCAGAATTAAAAACGCTGTCGGTTGAAGTCTTACAAGAAAAAATCAAAGAAATTCAAGTATTCGCGAGAATCATCCCAGAACAAAAACTTCAACTGATTCAGGCACTCAAAGCGAATGGAGAGATTGTGGCCATGACAGGCGATGGGGTAAACGATGCACCAGCACTCAAAGCAGCAGACATTGGAATCGCCATGGGAAAGAAAGGAACTGACGTAGCACGAGAATCTTCAGCGCTAGTCTTATTAGATGATAACTTTGCATCCATTGTATCCGCCATACGCTCCGGAAGACGGATCCTAGACAACCTTCAAAAAGCCATGTTTTACATCATTGCAATTCACGTTCCGATTATTGGCTTGGTGCTACTTCCTTCATTTATTTCTGCGCTTCCCATATTACTTATGCCGCTGCACATTGTATTCATGGAATTAATAATTGATCCCGTGTGTTCCATTGCATTCGAATCAGAGCGCGAAGAAAAAGGAATCATGCATCGTCCGCCTCGAGACCTCAATAACCGTTTCTTTGGTTTTAACAAAATACTTTTCAGCTTGCTCGTCGGGATTATGCTCCTTGCTGTGGTATTCCTTGTTTACTTTAGCTCTATTGACGAGGGACATACGCCGGGCGAGGTAAGGGCGATTGCCTTTTCTACCTTAATTATTGGGAACGTATTTTTGATCTTATCGACGTTATCTAATACTCGAAGCTTTATTGCCGTATTGAAGGAGAAAAATATCGCCATGCTTATTATCATACCTGCAGCGATTATTGTACTTTACCTCACCTTAACTATCCCGTTTTTACAGCGGATTTTCAATTTTGAATTTCCGGGATTTCAGCATCTTTTCCCCGCCTTACTTGGAGCCTTGGGATTGTTATTGTGCCTTGAAGGGATTAAGCTTGTAAAAAACCGAATGAAACGAAGTCGAAATTAAGCCACAAAATCACGGTAATAAAGAAACTGATTACCCGGTTTAGATATTTCTACTTGGCGAACCATGCACCGTGCCAGGTGGGTTGCACGTATGCTGTGATAGTTGCCTCTGAAGGTAAAGAAATCAAATACAGGCGTTAGGATTTGTCCAATCTTCTCCGCCGGTCTGGATTCACTCCGAGCACCAATCAACATGGACGGACGATAAATAAGACAGTTTTCGAACCCTAAGGATTGTATTCCGTCTTCCGTTTCACCTTTAATTTTAAGATAAAAATTAGAGGATTTGGCGTTCGCACCAACCGAAGAAATTAAATGAATCTGCTGACATCCAAGTTGTTTCGCACGGCGCGCCACTTCCATGGTGATGCCATAGTCAATGGCTTTATATTGAACCAAATCCGGAGTTTTTTTACGGGTGGTCCCAATGCAGCTACAGAGTACATCAACCGAAGTCAAAGCATCCAATGCGGTCCAGTCAGAAAAATCGGTTACTACTTGAATTAACTTACTGTTGGAAATGGCTAAAGGGTTTCTAACCAATACCGTTACCTTCCCTACCAAATCACTTTTAAGCAATTCACTTAAGACATTTGAACCTACTAATCCGGTAGCCCCAAGCAATAATACTTGTTTTTTATTCATAGGGAACAAAAATAGCCGAAAAAGATAAATCAATGCCACTTGTAAATTTTACAACGCGGAGCAGGGATCATGCAAAATTCGATTTCAATGATTTGATGTAGTATTCAATCTTTGTTTAAAGCAGGAATATGAATTTAGCCAAGCGTGAGGATAAGCTTAGGGTTATAGAGATTTTTAAAGAATCTTATATTGCAAATCCACATGTACGATTTTTACTTAGTGACCGAATGTTAACATTTCGAATGCAACTCCTTGCGAGTTATGTATTTGATCTTGCGTACAAAAGGAATGGCGTTTATTTATCTACGGATCGTGAAGGAGTAGTTGTAATGTTTCCAATGGATAAACTCAAACTAAGTTTTGGTGAAAAACTCAAACAACTATCTATGGTCATTTTGGCCTTTAATCTATCAAGGATTAAACGAATTAAGCAGATTGAATCTGAAATCCAACAGGTTAGAATTGGAAAGGCAAGCGATTACTATGTTTGGTTTTATGGTGTCTCAAACAAAGGACGCCATCAACATACGGCAAGAGAACTAATGCACGCCATGTTTCAAAGGGCTCAAACACTTGAAATCGAATTAATTGCAGAAACAAGTATTGCTAGAAATAAAATAATTTATGAACGATATGGGTTCGAAACTTATAAGGTTCATCACTACGAATTTCCCGTTTACTTTATGCGCAGAGCACACACAACCCAAAAAGTAAATTAAACTTACTTTAAATGGAACGAACCATCTTCATTTATTTGCCATAACACTTCCGGAAAATCCATGGCGCACAAGCGTTTTATTTCGGCCAGCACCTGTTTATTTGGATCTACGGTTGGTCCACCCTCCCCGAGTTGTTGAATGGATACAATTTCTCCTTTGATAAAATCACCGGTATATTTATTAATGTAAAGCTTATAAATAGGAGCTATCCCGCTTACTCCAGATAAACTAAAGCGACCATAGGTAGCAAAATTACCCATGGAATAGGTGATGAACTTCCCTTTGTAGCAATCAATCGCGCGTGTGACGTGTGGACCATGTCCCAACACGATATCTGCGCCATTATCTACCATCAGGTGTGCAAACTCATATACGTTCCCTCTATTTTCACCAACAAACTCTTCGGTTTTACGGGTGACATTCGTGCGGGTACGACCCTCTGCTCCTCCATGAAAGGAGACAATCACTAGGTCACTAATTTTCTTAAGTTCAGCGAGTACTTCCAACGCTTTTTTGTAATCATTCAACTTTAAGCAACCAGAGTTGGGTGCAAATGCGGTCATTCCAATGACCTTACCATTCACGTGGATGGTATCCCAAGGACAGGTTTCTAAGCCTGCGTATTTAATACCTTTTGCCTTGAGCACCCGTTGGGTATTGGTCCGACCAGCATTACCAAAATCCCCCATGTGGTTGTTGGCTAAGGACAACAAATCAAAACCCGAATCTTGTAGGTAATCTACCAGGTAATCTGGTTGACGAAAGGCATAGCATTTGGAGGGGTCGCTGCATTGTTTTACGTCTCCGCCTTCATTGAGGACTGTTCCTTCCAAGTTACCGAAGGTTAGGTCTGCATTGCGTAGGATATCACGAACGGGTTCAAGAATGTTCCCTTTATTGGGCGGAAGATAGGCCGCGCTGGGGTAATTTGTTCCCAACATGATATCGCCAACAGCAATCAGGGTAAGGATTGAATCTTCGGGATTAGGGTTAAGACTAACATCTTTCTTCTTTTCATGCTTCGCTTGCTCCTGGCCGCTGGATGAACAAAATACAAGAGGCATTGAAATTGCCAAGACCCCAAGGGCTACATAAAAATTCTTCATTGATAACATTTATACGAAGGTCTTAAATAAAATTTAGTTGGCAAGAATAATCCTGACATTTGAAAAAACTGTAGTACATTCAACCCATTATTCAACTGAATTGAATTATGAGAAATTTGATTGTGATTATTGTTGGTATAAGCGAATTCATGTTGTTTGGACAAAGAGGCTTTACTAATAATTCTTGGCTATCAATCCATTCTGGTGCTGGTTATGTCATACCGGAATATAGTAACATAAATTATTCGGTTACTGATCCCATTCAATCGATAAGTGTTTCTTGGAATAAACGAACTACCGGAAAACGTCTTACGGAACAATTATATCATTTTCCGGAATATGGAATTAGCGCGGGATTTTCAAACCTTGGAAATAAGGAAGTATTCGGTCATGAACTATCCTTATACCCCTATTTTAGGACCTTTTTTTATCGGGGTGCACACAGTGCCTTCTTTCATCAATTTGGGTTTGGTCTTGGATATTCCACCAAAAAATTCAGCTTAACTACAAACCCCGACAACATATCGGTTGGGTCGCACCTTAACATGCATTTTGATTACCAACTTGGGTATCGGTTAAATCTAAAAAATAACTGGGGCTTAGAAGCCGCACTTCGATTTGCACATTTTTCCAACGCAAACATGGCTGAACCCAATTTAGGATTAAACCTTTTGTACTTAAACGCAGGGGTAACACGTTCGATTGGCACCCAAGCCCCAATCGAAAGTCAAGAAATTCCTCGGAACATCAAACGTCATGAAATGGCAGTAATATATGCGATTGGCGGTAAGCATACTCGAGCCCTTCAAAGCACCATTTATTTTACCTCATCTGCTAGCATTGAATATAAATATCATGCATTTCACAAGTACCATTTTGGCGCTGGCATCGATTTATTTTATGATTCTGCTACAGAAACGGAATTAAGTATTAAACCCGGTGCCACGTATCAACCAAAGGATGCATTTAGCAGTGGGGTCCATCTTTCGCAAGAAATAGTGTTTGGTGACTTTAGTTTTATTTTACAAGAAGGCTTGCATGTTGGATTAATCGACAAGGTTCATACCTCTCCCATGTATAATCGAGCCATATTACGCTGGAAATGCAACGATCACCTCTTAATTCACATTTCGATGAAATCACATCTCCATATACTTGACTACCCGGAAATAGGATTTGGATATCACCTAAAATCGAACCCATGAAACCAATAAAGATCCTACCTATCATTGGCTTGTTATTATTGTTTTCATGTAAAAAGCATGAACCCGTTACTACTGAACATAGTGTATTAGAATTCGACACACTCGTACTATCCGATGTATTTGATGTTAATTTAATTCAAGGAACTGAAAACAGCGTTAAAATCACGGGATCTAAACAATTTATTGATGACGTATCATGGGAAAACAAAGACAACACGCTAACAATTCATAATAACGCTAAACATAAGTGGTTAAACCCTAAAACGAATAAAATCAAATTAGAAATCACGGTAAATGGACTTTCGAAAATAGTAGCCAATGAGACATGTACTATTAAATCGACGAATACCTTAATCGCAGATGAACTGGGATTGATATTAAAAAGCAAACTAAATCACGCAGCCTTAGATATCTCTTGCAACACCTTTTATTATTGGAATAACTTTCCGTGCGGTGGCACCGTCGATCTTAGAGGAAATTGTCAAACACTCAAGGTATGGAATTATGCATTAATGCAAATTAACGCCAGTGAGCTACAAGCTACGACAGCATTAATCGAAAACTATTCAAAAGGCGATGTTCGCGTTTGGTGTACGGATACCATTTCGTATAAAATTAATGGAAGCGGCGGGATTAGAGTAAAGGGTTCTCCATCCACTCAGCTAAATCTAGGCGGCACAGGAAGCGGGTTATTCACGCTTGAATAAAGCGACGGGTTCTTAAATCCCCGTATAACTTAGTTTAAAATTGTACTTTCGGTGAAAAATTCAACTTCATGGTTACGATAGAAAACTACTTAGACAGCCACTACATACACCGAAGTAATTGGCTGCGTGCTGCGGTCTTGGGAGCGAACGATGGCATCATATCAATTTCCAGTTTAGCCGTTGGCGTAGCCACAGCAAGTCATACGAACGACCCTGTAATCTTAGCTACTGTTGCAGGATTAGCAGCCGGTGCCCTGTCGATGGCGGCGGGGGAATATGTTTCTGTGAGTTCACAAACCGATACAGAAAAAGCCGACATTGAACGAGAAAAAGAGGAATTGCGGACAATGCCTGAAGCCGAATTGAATATTCTAGCGGCCATATACGAGGAGCGTGGTTTAAAAAAAGAAACAGCCATGCAAGTCGCTGTAGAATTAACAGAAAAAGATGCCTTAGCTGCACACATACGGGATGAACTGGGAATAACTGAAATAACGCAAGCCAAACCCATTCAAGCGGCCATTGCCTCCGGAAGTGCTTTTACAGCGGGGGGAGTTCTTCCACTCCTGGTGACCTTGTTTGCCCCAATTGAATATATGCCTTATTTCCTTTACGGATCGACCATCTTATTCTTAATATTATTAGGATATTTATCAGCAAAAACCGGCGGGTCACCGATTGGAAAGGCCATATTACGGATCACCATTGGTGGAACCTTGGCCATGGGAATCTCCGCTGGAGTTGGATATTTATTTGGTGTGAATGTGTAAGTATTCCGAGTGCTTTTTTACTGTCATTAAACAAAGCAAATACAAACACTACAATGTTATTTTTTATATTATTTGATCAATACTATAAATATTATTAATTAAATTAGGTGTTGAATTTTGGTGTGATTTTAAATCGTATTCAATGAAAAAACTCAATTCAATCCGATTCTATAACGGAATCATTCTTGCCGCAATGTTTTTTGTATCTAGTTGCACACAGTACATTAAACTTCTCCCAAATCAAAACATAGAAGATTATAAAGGGTTAACTTCTGAATCTTGGAGCTTTCGAGATTACCACAATTACATTATTATTCACTTCGAAGATCAAATTTTTGAGCTATCAAATCTTAGCTATAACCAATCAAATACTGCACTCACAGGGAAAATCAATCCTTCCATTTCAAACCCCCTATTGTATTATAATTTGGCCAAAAGCTACCCTGAAAACATAAATCCTCTAAGTAAAGGCGATCCATCATCGCTGGCCGAGCAAATTCATCTTTTTGTCAATAAGGGTCAAGTAAAAGAAGATGGAACCTTTGAATTTTCAATAAACGACATCTCGAAAATTGATGAAACCATACATATGTCAAAGTCGAACATTGGGCCTGGTGGCACTGTAGCGATTGTTGCCGCTTCCGCGATAACAGTAGGTATAATTGCTATTGCTGCAGCATGTGGCTGTCCTCACGTTTACATCAATGATGGCGAACAAGTTAAATGGGAACAAACTTTGTTTACCGGTGCAAAAGCACCTCAGCTTGCACGGTCAGATTTAAAGGCTATCAAAGATTATTTTCCAACACAAGAAACATTAACACTAACCTTGAAAAATGATGAAGAGGAGCAACAGTTTATTGATAAGCTATCGTTAAAGGTTGTTGAACATCCAGCGGATGTTAATCTTGCCATAGAAAACAACGGCAACCTATATGCCTACCATAAGGCAACTTCCCCAATTGATGTTACCGACCAAGACGGAAAGAATCAAAGCCAAGCTACAGCGAATAAAGATGGTATTTCTTATGATTTCAAACCGGAAAAATTAACAGATTTGAGCACATTGAATGTGACGTTTAAACCTGAATCAATAGGAGATTCACGCTTGATTTTACACCTCAAAAACACCAAATGGTCAGGATATTTATACAACGAATTCAATAAATTATTTGGAACGGAACACGCAAAGTGGGTAGAAAAAAACAAAGATAAAAGTAAAGAGGAAAGGGAAGCTTGGATGCGTCAAGAAGGAATTAAGCTTTTGGTTGAAGTTAAACGAAACAATATTTGGGCACCCCTTTCAGAAATTAATCTAATTGGAGATGTTGCATACGAGTCAATAGCGGTGCCAATTGAAGTTGAATCGTCAGAAAACCTTGAAATTCGGTTGAGATCTGGATTCCATTTTTGGGAGATTGATTACCTTGGATTAGCCCATCAGTCGGAAAATATAGACGTTAAAATTCATGATTTAACCCCAACTATTGCAACAAACTCCGAAGGTGAATCTCAGTTAGACAAGCTCCAAGGGACAGACGAGAAGTACCTCATTAGCACACCTGATAACCCCTCAACCGTGGTTACTTTCGATAACCTTCCAATACCAAACCTGGGTAAACGCAGTTTATTTTTAGAGGCTAATGGGTATTATTTGATTCAAAAACAATATACAGGAAAACCGAATTATAAACGACTGTCTAAGTTTAAAAAACCAGGAGAATTTTCCAGATTTTCAAAAGAAAAGTATACCGACCTTCAAAAACAGATATCTTTCCAGTAGGATGGGAATTCGATATCAACCGGAACCCGATTTGTTTTACAAAACCGTTACTGAACGGGTTGATACTTTTTTTAACAGCAATAAACGTTCTCAGCAAGCCAACATCTGGTTTTACCTAAAGTCTGCGCTCTTAATCTCATCCTATGCGCTTTGTTATTATGCCATTTACAGCTGTTCAAAAGCCAGTTTTGCTATCCTCGCGATGAGTTGTATGGGGCCTTTAGCTATATTAATCGGAATTAATGTGGCACATGATGCCGCTCACAATGCCATATCTTCTAAACAATGGATTAATCGTAGTTTCCTTTATCTCTTCGATGCCTTAGGAGCAAACTCATATATGTGGAAGAACCGACATGTGTTTTCGCACCATTCCTTTCCAAATATTTTAAACGAAGACGCTGATTTAAAACAACATCCCTTAGTTCGTATATTCCCAACCGATATACTGCGTAAAATCCACAAATATCAATTTATTTATGCCCCTTTCCTATATTTACTTTATACCATAAATTGGATATACGTACGAGATTTTCAGGACTTCAATGCACAGAAAATTGGTTCCTTAGAAAACCAACGACATAAAACCATAGAATGGATTAAACTCTTTTTGTTCAAAGCCATTTACATTACTGTAATCATCATTTTACCCGCATGGTATTCCCCACTCAGTTTACCCGCCTTTATTCTTGGTTTTTTTTGCATGAATTTTGCCGCAAGCATTACGATTACACTTGCCCTTATCCCCTCACACGTTGCTGAATACTCTCGATTTCCGTTACCGGATAAAAATGGCTTAATGCCCTATTCATGGTCACATCATCAGGTCCTCACTGTAATTGACTTTGCCACAAAAAACCCTGTATTAAATTTGCTTTTTGGCGGATTCAATCACCATGTAACCCACCATTTATTTCCTTCCATTTGTCACATTCATTATCCTAAACTCACACCGATCATTGCTCAAACCTGTAAAGAGTTCGGCCTAGATTACCGACATGAATCTAGCTTTTTGAATGCGTATTTTGCTCATTATCGCCTGTTAAAAAACAACGGAACACCGGTTTCATTAAGTGATTTATAATGTTTTACATCCTTTTCGTCCCACTTACTGCCATCACATGGATACTATTTTTCCAGTATTTACCCCGGTTGTTTGGTCCTCAAATGAAGCAATTAATCATCCCAGGAAGGCAAAGTACAAAGACATCGAACAAGGAATATTTACTAAGCATCCTGAACCTGCTCGTGTTTACTGGTTTCGGTGCTTTATTGGATTTCTTAAAATCAGCAGAACTTACTAAATTCTACTTCGAAATTGAATTGACGTGGACTAGTCTTCTTTATTTACCTGCCAGTTTATTTATTTCCCTTTTTATTCATGACCTCTTTTTTTACCTCTCACACCGCGTGTTACATTTGGCCTTCATGCACAAGTATATACACGTACATCACCATCAATCGCATACTATAAATGCCTGGGCCACCTTCTCCTTTCATCCCATCGAAGGGTGTATTCAAATTTCTATTGTATGCTGGCTGCCTTTGGTTCTTCCAATCCATCCTGTAATTCATGGAATATTTACAGTATTTATGCTTTTCATGTCTGTTTATGGGCATTCAGGATATGAACTACGCGCAAAAAAAGCACCCATATTCAATGCCTTTAACACCTCGTTTCACCATGCTCAACATCACCAATATGGAAATTATAATTTTGGGATTTACTTAAATTTTTGGGACCGCTTATTTAAGTCAAATCATGCGACATATGAAGATGGGTACAAACACCTGCGAAAGCACATTAACGGTTCCAAGGACGTCGAATAAAGTAAATAATAAGTCCTTTTGAGTCCTGATATTCATGATACACTTCAAAGCCATACCGAAGATACATAGCCAAGGTTCGTGTTGAAATTGTTTCTGCTATAATATCCAATCGGTTTGCTCTGGAGCGCTGAAATACAAACTCCTTTATTTCTATGATTGTTTCCAAGCCAAACGACTGATCCTCCACAGCAAGCATCCAAAAATAAAAGGCGGGTTCTTTTGATCGGAAACTCTTAAGTATTCGTTCCCGCTTTAACATCGGTATCGCCCTTAACCAACCCACACTGTACTGTCCTAAATAAGTGTATAATCGCAACGCATCCAATTTGGCAAGTTTATGCGCTGAATTGAACATCAATGCTACCCCTTTTCCATTTGTCGTGACATAAGCTCCTTGTTTTTTTCGCGCCACACGAACACAAAAGGTACACAAATGAAAAATTCGAGATTTAATGTGGTGATCCTCCTTTACAAAAGCAAGCACTCCTGGATTCGTTTCAAAAGAGGCTGCTAAAATGCGAATGGCAGTTTCTTCAGTCGTATAATCAATTGGTAACATCACTAAGCAGCTGCCTCACACAAAGATTCCTCAATCCTTTCTTTAGGTAGCGGAAGTTTGCAAAAAGGACATGGATAAAGTTGCCCGTCAAAATCTAAAAAAATGTAGGAGCGTCCACCACCACAAGTCATTTGCTTTCGATAACCCGCTGGGAACAAAACAGTAGGATAGGTAACATGGGCTTTCTCAAAATTATAGCGTTCACTCAAATTCCAAAGGTGGTCGAGCTGCTTGGCATTCAAGGCTATGTCTTTATCTTGGTAATTCCCTACGGCACGCGGTTCAAGGATATTTACGATTGGAACTCCTTTATTCTTCGCCCATTCGATAATTCGTTCTACCCCATATTCGTCAACAAGCTCTCTTGTCGGACAAACATTTAAAGCGACTAAAATCCCCACTTCAAGGCAATGACTAACACTTTGATCAACCCAATCAAATGAATTCGAATTCCCTCTAAATACATTGTGTTCGATAGGATCAAAATGATCTAAACTTATTGCGACCCCATTCAATCCAGCATCTTTCAAGCGCTTAGCACGCTCCAAGGTTAGTCCATATCCTGAAGTATACACCCACTGATCACACCGATGTTGATAACGCTTAAGTAAGGATATCAAATCATCAAAACGACTTAAGGGTTCTCCACCTGAAAAAACCAATTGTCCCACACCCTGAGCAACAAATGGGTCAATTTTGTGATAATAATCTGTTAAGGAAAGTACATCTTTTTGATAGAGTGTTGCGGCCTCGCTGCAATGCGAACACGCAAGAGGACAACGTTTGGTTATTGCAATAATCAGACGACGCAAGGCGCGGTTATCGGCTTGTGTGGCTTTAACTTCAATTAAATGACGCTTAAAAAACGCATTAAATCCAGGGGAAGGCCAAGCAGGATTAAACATATCCCACGCGTATTTACCTTCAATTTTAAAAGCACGAACCAAGGTTTTTCCTCCCATCATACGCTTAAAATTCTTAAGGAGTTTAACCAGTATAATGAATGATTTAAATGGGTTTTTGTACAAGCGCGTTCCAATCCACCATATATTAATCAACATTAAGACTCTAATCGTATGGTACTCAAACCCAGTAACTCGTTTAATCATATGAATGCTAGTAGTTCAAAATTAATGAATCATTTAAAAATAGAAAATCTAAGGTTATTGTAACCAATTAAAATACTTTTCGGCTATTTCAGTTTTATGCGAAATGATATACGTCCTAAAGGCCTCTGCCACCGGACCATGACGCTTGCCTTTTAATGAAATAAGTTGCCACGCCGTATGAACAGGCAAGCCTTTAATTTTCAATATTTTTAATTCTCCTGCTTCCATTTCATGCTTTAATCCGATTATTGGCATAATGGAAAGTCCAAGACCTGCTTTTACCGCCTGTTTAACAGCTTCATTCGAAGTTAATTCAAGTTTTCGTTCGAGCTTGACTTGATGATTTTTTAGAAATAGTTCCATTTGCTGTCGTGTTCCGGAACCTTGTTCACGCATAATCAAGGGATACCTTGCCAAATCACTAACGGCTAGTTTACGATTATTGGAAAACGTATGATCACCTATTAAATACAAGGAATTATCGAGTAAGTTGACGGAATCAACGCTTAAGCGGTCCGGAAGAATGGAAACTAACGCGAAATCAATCTCGTTTCGCCCAAGACTTTCCACCACCAATTCTTTATTTGTTACATCCATTTGTAAATCAACTCCGGGGTTAGCATCTAAAAATGGTTTCAAAAAAAAGGGGATAACATACTTCCCTGTAGACACTATTGATAGTTTTAATGTTCCTGTTAGTGCGCCTTTGAATTGCAACGCTTTATGTTTAAGTAAGTCCGCTTGAAAAAGAATTTCTTTCGCTGATTCAGCTACCTCTTTACCGAACGAGGTGATGTGAATTCTTCTAGAAATAACTTCAAATAATGGGATTTCAAATTGGTCTTGAAAATTTTTTAATTGAATTGAAACTGCGGGTTGAGTCATATGCAAGTACTCCGAAGCCTTTGTAACACTCTGATATTCAACAACCTTAACAAAAACATTTAATTGACTCAAGGTGTAGTTCATAAGATTCACTTATTTTATATATCAAATATATAAATAATCCTATATATATAAAACGATACATCTTTGCTAAAAAATTAATCACCATGAGAATAACTATTGCTAAAGGAGATGGAATCGGTCCAGAAATTATGGACGCAACCTTACAAATTTTAGAAGCCGCTGGGGCGGATTTACAAATTGACGAAATTCAAGTTGGAGAACAGGTATATCTTTCAGGAAATACCGCCGGAATTTCCAAGGAAAGCTGGGATATAATCCGAAAAAACAAAGTCTTTTTAAAAGCTCCGATTACTACACCGCAAGGCGGTGGGTATAAAAGTTTGAATGTTACCACTCGAAAGTTCCTCGGTCTATATGCCAATGTAAGACCTTGTAAAAGTTTGCATCCGTTCGTACAGACAAAACATCCCGTAATGGATGTGGTTATTGTTCGAGAGAATGAGGAAGATTTATACGCGGGAATTGAACACCAACAAACAGATGAAGTGGTACAGTGTTTAAAGTTGATCAGCAGACCTGGATGCGAAAAAATCGTACGCTATGCCTTTGAATACGCAAAGCAACAAAACCGTAAAAAGGTAACATGTTTTACAAAGGATAACATCATGAAACAAAGTGATGGCTTATTCCATAAGGTATTCGATGAAATTGCTGCAGAATATCCTGAAATAGAAAATGAACATTGGATTATAGATATCGGTGCAGCTAAATTAGCAGACACTCCGGAAGCGTTTGATGTAATCGTAATGCCAAATTTATATGGTGACGTTTTGAGTGATGTTGCCGCGCAAATTACGGGCAGTGTCGGGCTAGCAGGTTCATCAAATATCGGGGAAGAATGTTCAATGTTTGAGGCAATTCATGGATCTGCGCCACGAAGAGCAGGTCAAAATCTTGCAAATCCATCGGGTTTATTGCAAGGTGCTATCTTAATGCTCATTCATATTGGACAAACAGAGGTTGCGGAAAAAATTCAAAATGCTTGGTTAAAAACGCTAGAAGATGGCATTCATACGTATGATATTTTCAAAGAAGGAACTAGCCAAGAAAAAGTCGGGACGAAGGAATTCGCACAAGCAGTAATTTCCCGTCTTGGTCAAACGCCAAGTACCCTCAATGCTGTTTCTTATGATTCAAATTACAAAATGAATCTTCCAACTTACCAGCGTAAAGCACCAAAAACAAAAACCCTTGAGGGAGTTGACCTCTTTGTTCATTGGGCTGGAAATGAACCAGATAAATTAGCAGAATCACTCAACCGATTAAATCATGATGGAGTAGAATTATCTATGATCACCAACCGAGGAATCAAAGTTTGGCCGGATGGTTTCAGAGAGACATTCTGTACAGATCATTGGCGATGCAGATTCAAAGGTGCTGATCAAAAACTAACAAAATCAAACATAATTTCTCTACTTGCGCTTGCAGAAGATCTTAAAATTGATGTGATCAAAACTGAGAATCTATATGCTTTTGATGGTGTGCAGGCCTATTCACTCGGACAAGGACAATAAAAAATAAGACGATGAACATTAACTTAATCGAAGGAACGTACTCTCTTAGTGAGGCTCAAGAGCTACTAAACAAAATAATCCAGGTTAAAATTGCCTATCTGGAATCGAAAATTTCAAGTTCTTGCAATGAAGAGGATATAAAGCAGCGAGAAAATCGAATTAAATCTTTACAAACGCAACGCTCAGACATTAACAAGTTATCAGCAGAAGAGATCAGAGGCATAACGATTCAACTTAACATTGACTTAGAATAGCAAATGGCGTTAATTGTCGGATTCATCATTTCTATAAGTTTCATCGCTTATTCCATAGTTAATACGGGCACATTAATTTCAGAACTCGCTTCCATAGCCTCTGTTTCTTGTGCCCTAATTACTATCGCTTATGCTAAAAAATCAAACCCATGAACGAACTAAAACTAACACTCATCAATGGATCATTCACCGTTGAGGAAAGTCAAAAAATCATTTTGGATGTAGTTGCAAGTAAAATTCAATTTCACGAAAAGAAAAAGTTGAGCGCTTTAATTAAAAATCAAACCTTAGATTCTTATTCTGACGAACGAATTAACACCTTAAAGCAAAGTATGGATCAAGTTAAATCACAACTATCGGAACTTACTACGGGATCAGAAATAACGATTCAATGTGACATCCACATTAAAATAAACCACCCTGAGGCATAACATGTTTGATGGAAGGCACTTGTACGTGGCCACGATGCACCAGAAAGAAAAGGTAATTGCTCCAATCCTAAACTCCAAGCTCGGTGTCACCTGTTTTGTATCGCACGAACTAAATACAGACCAGTTCGGGACTTTCTCCGGTGAAATTGAGCGAACCTTATCTCCATTAAATGCCGCACATGCAAAGTGCGATTTGGCACATCAGCATACCGGATGTGATCTCATACTAGCCAATGAAGGTTCTTTTGGTCCGCACCCAAATCTTTTTTTCATTCCTGCAAATGAAGAACTCATGCTACTTCGAGATTATAAAAACAACCTAAGTATCTGGTCGAGTTTACTTTCAACCGAAACAAATTTTAATTCACTCGAAATATCAAACACTAATCAGCTGGCTGATTTCGCAAAATCAATCGGATTCCCAAGTCACAATCTAATTCTTTTATCTTCTGATAGATCCCGGATAAGAAAAGATTTTAATACCCTAGAAGAAGCTAATCACGCGTTGGTAGAATTAACAATAGGCAATGGCCGCTGCATTGTAGAAACTGATATGCGGGCTATGAATAATCCAACACGAATGAAGATAATTGAAGAATTAACGCACAAACTCGTGAAAAAAATTAATGCTACATGCCCATCTTGCAACATGCCTGGCTTCGATGTAATTCGAGTAAATAGCGGATTGCCTTGCATGGCCTGCAAATCCCCAACCTCTTCTACCCTTTCTCTAGTAAAAGGATGTATATCCTGTAGCCATGAAGAACTAATTGAATACCCAAATAATAAGGTTCAAGAAGACCCAATGTACTGTAATTACTGTAATCCTTAAGTATGAAAACACTACTTAAAAATGCACGCATCATCAATGAAGGCAAGATAATTGAAGGCGACATATTAATCCAAAATGAACGCATTGAACGCATCGACTCTGCGATTAATGAACCCCACTGCACACTAATTGACGTGGAAGGCAACATACTAATTCCGGGAATGATCGATGATCAAGTTCACTTCCGAGAACCTGGCCTCACTCACAAAGCGGATATTGCATCGGAATCGCGCGCTGCGGTGGCAGGTGGAATTACTTCTTTCATGGATATGCCCAATACCATTCCGAATACGCTCACGCGTGAACTGTTAGAAGAAAAATATCGAATTGCGGCGGCTTCATCCCTTGCCAACTACTCTTTCTATATGGGCATCAGTCAGACAAATATGGAAGAGGCGTTGCGTATCGATAACGAAACCGTATGCGGAATTACGGACGATGGCTTATACTTCAATCAAGAGGGAAGCATACTTTGCAATCACCCTCAATTTTTAGAGCAACTTTTCGCTCGGTCCGAGGCCATGATTGCACTTCACTGTGAAGATGAACCCCTGATTAAACGGAATACACTGCAAGCCAAAGCGCACTTCGGAAAAGAAATCCCATTTAATCAGCACCCCTTTATTCGTTCGGTAGAGGCGTGTTATAATGCAACAAAAACCGTAGTTGAACTGGCCCAAAAACACCAAAACAGGGTTCATATTTTCCACGTATCGACGGCTGCAGAAACCGAGTTGTTTGATCACCTTACCCCCATTCGAAAAAAACGAATAAGTGCAGAAGCATGTGTGCATCACCTGCATTTTAACGACCAAGCGTATGATTCTCATGGAAGCCTGATTAAATGGAATCCCGCCATTAAATCCGAACAAGATCGGCTTGGATTAATCCAAGCCTTGAAAGCGAATAAAATAGACATCATTGCCACCGATCACGCACCCCATACCTTGTCAGAAAAAAATCAACCTTATTTGAGTGCATTATCAGGCGGTCCGCTCGTTCAGCATGCACTGCCTGCAATCCTTGAATTATATCACGAGGGCCTGCTTACTTTGGAACAACTTGTTCAAAAAACTAGCCATAACGTAGCTGAACTCTATCGAATGAAGGACCGTGGTTACCTGCGTGAAGGATATTACGCTGACCTTGTCTTAATTAATACAAATGCTCCATGGGAAGTTGCTACAGATAATATCTTATCGAAATGCGGATGGTCCCCATTCACTGGAAAGACCTTCAGAAGCAGCATAAACAAAACCTTCGTAAATGGAAACTTAGTCTACGATTCAGGTAAAATAAACCAAACCACTGCAGGAAAACGCTTAATATTTGAAAAACACAGAATCTAATGAATTTATCCTTACTTGCCGAAAACCTAACCAATCCCGCCCTACTCTTCTTTATTTTAGGAATCACCGCCGTATTGATTAAAAGTGACTTAGAAATCCCGTCAAATTCTTCACGATTCATCTCCTTATATTTATTGTTCGCTATTGGGTTCAAAGGTGGACAAGAGCTTTCCCATGAACATATGAACGGAGAGATTCTATGGAGTATGGGCTTTGGTGTATTGCTTTCAGCATTGATCCCCTTAGCCAGCTTCTTTTTACTTCGGATAAAACTCAATGTTTCTGATGCTGCAGCAACCGCTGCAGCCTATGGATCAGTAAGTGCCGTGACATTTGTAACCGCAATTTCTTTCCTAGAATTCCATAAAGTACATTCAGATGGGCACATGGTTGCCATTATGGCCCTCATGGAATCACCCGCAATTATTGTTGGCCTCATGCTACTAACAATTTTCAGAAAGGAAAAACAAGGTACATTTGAATTTGGCTCGATCCTCAAACATGCGTTAACCAATGGAAGTGTGGTACTCATTTTAGGGAGCTTATTCATTGGTTTTTTAGCCGACGCCAAACAAGCGGAAGACATCAAACCGTTCACCAATGAATTATTCAAAGGATTTTTAGCAATTTTCTTGTTGGACATGGGAATATCCTCCGGAAAGAAACTCAAAAGCTTCTTTGCATATGGTTGGTTTCCCATTGTTTTTGCCCTTGTAATTCCCTTAATAAATGGAATCATAACTGCATATATTAGCGCTTGGGTTACTCCGGACCCAGGAAATCGATTCATTTTCGCTATACTCGCCGCCAGCGCCTCCTATATTGCTGTACCTGCCGCTATGAAAATTTCTGCTCCTGACGCAAATCCAGGCTTGTTCTTGCCCATGGCACTTGCCATTACCTTTCCAATGAACATCACCATCGGTTTTCCAATATATTACAGTATTATCCAATAAAAAGGCCGGCATCGCCGACCTTCGTTAGATTTTATAATTTCACAATTGGCAGAACCCCTGAGGCATGTTTTAACACATAACGACCTGGTGACCAACTGAAAATATCTAAACTTCTTGATTCATTTCCTTCTAAAGTAAACTCAATAAGGAGTCTTCCCTCGGAAGTATATACTCCCACTTTATCCAAAACAGTTGAAGTGCTGTTACTGACCGTAATTGCAGTGGCACTTGGATTCGGATACACGCTAAGCCCCGTTTCTTGATTCAGCGAATTCAAGCCCACTTGAGATCCTACTTGCTCTTCCATCGTAACACCACACCCATTGGCATCTGTCACGGTTACCATATACAATCCGGCCGTTAAACCACTTATCGCTTCTGTTGTAAATCCTCCCGGTTGCCAAGTGATGGAATAAGGCGCGGTTCCACCCGTAGTAGTTACAGCAGCTGTTCCATCATTCCCCAATAATTCGTCGGTTGATGTGGTTGTAATAGAAAGGGCCGTTGGTTCAGTGATGTTTGCTGTGGTTATGGTTGAACATCCATTCGCATCGGTAATAGTATATGTTTGTGTACCTGCACTTTGGGAGAATGAACCAATTCCAACATATGGAGCAGTTCCTCCAGTTGCACTTACGGAAACGGTGGCCGTACCACCAGCACATAAAATCGGAGCGATAACCGAAGCATTACCCACAAGGGCAGTTGGTTCTGTCACCGTAAAACTTTGTGTAGTTACGCACCCATTGGCATCGGTTATTGTTACCGTATACGTACCTGCCGCCAAATTATTTAGGGTTGGTGTATTCGTTGCCATCGGCGACCATGCATACGTGAATGGTGCTGTTCCTCCAACTGGAGTTACCGTTGCTGTTCCTGAGGCCTGACCATTACACAAGACGTTGCTGACAGTTGAAGAGGCAGTCATGTTACACACCGGTACGGGCACACACCCATTGGCTGGTGCTTGACTATAATTAAATACTAAGCTCGGACATGGATACAAATATGGAATCCCTCCATTCATTACTAAATTTACCCCAGGCTCATGATAAATCCGATGGATTCCACCAGTCATGATTATGGTTGAACCACTTTTAGCAAAAATACTGTCGATTCCTCCTCCGGTTATCATCGTAGCTCCGGCCTCCAAATAAATATTCATTATTCCTCCATCGGTATACAATGTATCGTTTTGACAAACCCATTGAGGTGTGAAACCGCCATTCACCACTTGGTATGAACTCACCACATTCGAATTCGACAATACCGTTGGACCCGCCAAATTGATTATGTTAGCTGCAGCAGTATCCATACACCCATTAGCATCTGTAACAATTACGCTATAAGCTCCTGGACTAAGGCTACTTAGGTTAGCTGCCGTTTGACCGCCACTCCAAGCATAGGTAAATGGAAAGGTCCCGTTAGCAACTGTTGTGCTTATTGCCCCGTTATTTCCTCCACCGATCGAATTACTTACCCCCAGGGAAACAGAAAGATTACATGTCAAAATAGGCGCGCAACCGTTTGCTGGCGCTTGCGAATAATCGAACACCAAGCTCGCACAAGGATATAAGGTTGGTATTCCGCCGTTCATGTTCAAGGTTACCCCTGGCTCATGGTATATTACGTGGATCCCGCCTGTCATTGTTATTGTTGATCCCGTTTTTGCATATACGGTATCAATTCCTCCGCCGGTAATCATCGTAGCACCTGACTCCAAATAAATCTTCATAATCCCACCGTCGGTTTGCAGCGTTTGATTTGCACATACCCATTGCGGAGTGAATCCTCCATTGACCACAGAAAAAGTACTCACTGGATTCGAATTTGAATAAAGTATAGGACCCGCAAGATTCGTTACACAGGAAGTAGCCATGGCTTGACACCCAACCGCATCAGTAACCACTACCGAATAACATCCTGGAGGTAACATCGTTGCATTTTGCGTATTTTGCCCATTACTCCACGCATATGTATACGGCGGCGTTCCACCATTCACTGATAGGTTAATTGTTCCATTAGGACCACCACCCATGGCATTAGTTACTGTGGTAGTAAGCATCATCATACAAGGTTGTGCAAACAACACTAAGTTGATATTGACCGTAAGGAGTATTAAGAATAATCTAAGATTCATAGTATAAAATTTACGCTTGTTATTATTGGTATTATTATTTCAAATATCTAAAGTCTTGTCCAGCCTTTATCGATTTCACCGTTTCAAAAATGAGTGCAATGCAAGATTCCACGTCTTCTTTCCGAACCATCTCTACCGTAGTGTGCATGTAACGCAAAGGTAAGGAAATCAACGCACTCGTCACCCCTTCGTTGGAATAGGCAAAGGCGTCGGTATCCGTTCCCGTGGAGCGTGATGCCGCAGCGCGCTGAAAAGGAATTTTATTTTTTTCTGCCACCTGAATAATCTGACGTAGAAAGTTATTCTGAACCGCTGGACCATAAGTTAACACGGGTCCTTCCCCAGATTTTTGGTCACCGTTTTCTATTTTACTTACCATCGGAGTTCCCGTATCGTGACAAACATCGGTAATAAGCGCAACATCTGGTTTTATTCGGTGTGCAATCATTTCCGCACCGCGCAACCCAATTTCCTCCTGTACGGCATTTACAACATACAAACTAAAGGGTAGGCTCACCTTTTTTTCTTTGAGCATTCGAGCTACCTCAGCAATCATGAATCCACCTACCCGATTATCTAAGGCGCGACCTACATAACGGTTCTTATTGAGTACCATGAATTCATCTTCAAAGGTAGCCACACAACCTACATGCACGCCCAGTTTTTCCACTTCTTCTTTCGTAGAACATCCACAATCCAAAAAGATATTTTTCATGCTTGGGGCTTCGTCCTTTGTATGACGCATATGTATCGCCGGCCAACCAAAAACAGCACGAACAATGCCTTTATCTGTATGAATATTCACGCGTTTTGACGGCGCTATCATGTGGTCAGAACCTCCGTTTCTTCGCAAGTAAATAAAGCCATCACTGGTAATGTAATGAACGAACCATGAAATCTCATCGGCATGCGCTTCAATCACCACTTTGTATGGTTTTCCTGGGTTTATAACCGCTGCCACAGAACCGTAATTGTCAATGATAAATTCATCCGTATATGGACGCATATAATCCATCCATAGTTTTTGTCCGGGCGATTCAAAGCCGGTTGGACTTGCGTTGTTAAGGTATTGTTCTAAGAACTTTTCTGATTTAGAGGTAATAATTTTTTTCATGGATTATTTCATTAATGTTACATTCCCTTTGATTATATTTTCTAAGCCACCATAACACGTAACTTGCAGGTAGTAGTCATAGACATCTGGATCGAGTTTTCTTCCCTGATAGATTCCATCCCATCCGAAATTCACATCCGTTGATTCAAACACAAGTTCTCCCCAGCGGTCAAACACCCTGAAGATCATTTTTTCTACAAACAATCCACGCACATACAACACGTCGTTATTTCCATCATTGTTTGGAGAAAAGGCATTTGGAACATAGACATAAGGTCCATCACAAATAATCTCGTAGACCTTCACTTGCGTCGTATCGCTCACCGTACACACACCGTCTGAGACATAAAGGGTAAATACAGTGGTTTCATCCACCGTAGCTTGCGTATTTTGTGCATTCGGATTGAGTACAGGAGCAGCCGGCACCCATTGATAAATTGGATAACCCGAAGGAGCACCGGTTAACGAAATCGTTGATCCTGGAGTCACTAAGGGTGGCGTAGCGCTGGCTTGAACTAAAGTCGGATTAATGTAAGATACCGTAACATATACTGAATCTTCAACGACACAACCGTTCGAACTGGTAGCCTCTAAATAAAGATATTGCGTCGCTTGAGGTAAGATAGTGGCACTCCCTTGATTACTTGCACCTTGAATGATTGCAGCCGGACTCCACACATAACTAAAGACCTCCTGGGAGTTATTGATTGCCGTATACAAGGTTGGGCTGTTTAAACAGATTGAATCTGGTCCACTAATACTGATTGATTCCGAAAACACCGTTATGCTGATAGAATCAGTGTATGAACAATTACCGTTTCCTGCACTCAAATAATAGGTTTCTGTGGTTGGAACCAAGACCTCCAATGACGAATCTTGGACAGGAATATTCAAGGTATCAGTAAATTGATTATTACTTGACCAAACAAAATAATTCGGACTACCCACCAAGGTACTTGGAGACAGTACAATGGTAGAATCAACGCACAAATAGATATCATTTGGCAATGAAAAACTCACGGATGGATAAACGGTAATGGTAACAGTGGCGGTATCCGATGCATTACAAACCGAATCGTAAATCACCAATTCGGTGAAGTATTGGCCCGGAACATTGTATGTTACTTGGGGTTCAAAAGTTAAGGAGTCGATTACTCCATTGCCGAAATTCCAATAGAAATTTGTGGTTACTGTGGAGGAATTATTAAAATCAACGGTTACCGGACTGCAGCCACTTTCCGGACTGGGTTGGTAGTTTGCTATTACAGGAACATCAAATTGAACAAAAACACTATCCATTTTGGAGCAATACCCATTCGCAGCGGATACATAATACCAACCTGGATTGTTATTTGAAATCAACAAGGTTGAATCATTCTGGAATGGTGTTAAAGGTGGCGTGAATGCTGAGTTATTGCCCCACAGGTATTCATTGGCTGCTCCATTAGTATTAATAGATAACACATACGGTGTATTCGAACACAGCGCAAGGGTATCAAACAGCACGAAATCAATTGAATCCAATACCGTAATTGTAATTTCAGCCGTATCTGTCAGGTTGCAAATGCTATCTGTCACGTACAAGTACACCTGGTATTGCCCCGGATTCGTATAGGTCACCGTTGGATTGAACACCGATGAACTGGTATTGTTGTTCCCGAAATCCCACAAATAATCATCGTTCTGTGAAGAAAAATTATTGAATGTCACTTGAAAATCCTCGCATCCAATAGTCTGATTGGCAATAAATTGGGCAGAAGGAATTAATTCAAAATCAAACTTAAATAATAGGTTGTTACAATTGGCACTGTTGTTTACGCTAGAATATGCTCCTGGCGTAATTGGAAAGTCACTGTGTCCACCACAACCTCCACAAACGGATTGATAAACCACCCCATTTTTATCAAAGCGACTCGTTCCTCCATCCACGTGTTCTGTAGAAATATTTCCGCCCATATATGTAGCATAAAGTAAACTCAAAAAATCATGTTCTATGACCATCAAATAGAAATCGAATCCGGTGGTATTTGGCTGATAGGCATTACCCGAAATGGGCATACCAGAAATTGGGACATTTTGCAAGATATTGGCTCCCCAACCTGAGATGTAAATATTTCCGCAGATATCCACAAGGAATGCGGAAGGCGAAATATTAATCTGGCTGCTCCCGTTCCCAATGGTTGCACTTGCTTGATTAGTTGACAAGTTATTGGTTAGTTTGATAACAAACTGGCTGGAGTTCGGGTTAGAGTAAGGCGCATTCCACGTTGGGAAAATCCCTCCAACCGATTGACCCAATACAAACACATTATTGTTTCGATCTACCTCGACAAAAAATGCTTGGTCATAATCATTCCTACCTAAGTAGGTGCCCGCAGTGATTGCCGTACCTCCCGGGTTTAATCTAATTACAAATCCATCAGATTTACCACCTTGGTAAGCCCCCATAAGACCGCCAACAGTACCCGTTAAATTCGTTGATGATGTTCCACCGCATGTAAAGATGTTATTTAGTGTATCCACTTTCACCGAATAACACGCATCGTTTTGACTTCCACCATAGTAAGATGAAAACTGCAAGGCATTAAACGAAGGGTTCAATCTAAATAGCACTCCATCTTGTCCACCGGCATTAGCGGCTTGAAATGGATTCACTGTTGGAAAATTCGTTGACCGAGTACATGACGCAATTAACACATTCCCTGATTGATCAAGCATGATTTCACCGCGGAACTGGTCTCCGTAATTGGTTGTCAAGGAATCATATAAAAATGCACCGTTGTACGGAAGTGAAGCCACTTTGTAATTCACCCCGTCGTTCCCCGTGCCGCCAACATACGTAGAGGCCAAGAGGTTCTGCCCGTTTGCGCTGAGTTTAGACACGAATAAATCCGTTCCTTGATTCAGAAAATACACCCCATTAAAAAGAAAATTTGCATTCGCAACACCGCCTGCGTGTGTCGCTTGAAACGCACCGTTGGTGGTTGGGAAATCAATACTCGACGTAGCACCGAAGATGTATATGTTATCTACAGAATCACAGATAAGGCTGTTCGCAGTCTCGGTTCCTTGCACCATATCGCCCCCTCCTAAAAAGGTAGCCCAAAGCATGGCTGTTCCGGTTGGATTGAATTTGGTAATAAATACATCCGTAATTCCGTAATTCCCACCAATGGCGACAAAATTCCCAGTCGGGTCATACGAAGATCCATTCGGCATGGGGAAATTGTTCCCGTATACCATCCCCGATGTATACGCCGCACCATTTTGCCCATTGGTTGCCGTCATTCCAAAATTATCCGAAAACGCCCCATTATACGTGGCAAAAACCAATACCGGATCAATAACTAAAGGAACCGACTTATTATAGGATCCCAAACGAAAAATCACCTCATCGCCTTGCACGATGAATTTACAATCCACCCACATTCGTTGTCCATTGATATCCTGAAAAGCGGCTAATTGCTCTTGTTTGATTTGACCCAAGGGAGTTTCAATCACTAAATTCCCTTTTCTATCCACGCTAAGTTTACGGTGTCCCGCATATTGCATACGAATTTGAGCAGGATCCGCACCGGGTGAAACTACAAATCCATATTCTTGATTGAGGCCTGTTGCATTAAATGTTAAATCAATACCCGGATACAATTGATGCCTTACAACGTGATTAAACCCGTGCACCTCTGCAGCCCATTTCGTCGAGTCTTTTCCAAGAAAATAATTATGGTAAAACGAAGTTGCCCCCGATTTCTCCATGGTGGTAAATGGAAGCGCATTAACAAACGATGCGTGCACCACATGTTCTCGTATGGTTTGATTTTTCTGTTTCTCACCGCGGTCGTGCGCGTGCAACATGGCACTTAAATCTTGTTGATGAAAGATCATTTTATTCTTCATGACCCATAGCTTCCCACCTTCCTTTTCGCCTTTAAACAAGACATCTGATGGCCATTGTCCTTTGTTCTCAAAAAACTGAATGGAATTTAATGCGGCCATGGATTGGAAACTCCCTTGAGGTGCCTGTGCATGAGCTCCAACGGCTAAATAAAGCAATACTAAAAATAAAACCCAACACTTCATCGCTCTAAAAATACGGATTTTATTCAGGTGAAAAAAAGTAATCGGTGGGCAGCGTGCTTTTTTGTAATTTTACTTCGCTTTCATTTCAATATTCATGAATCGAATTACAGAACTTTTTAAGATAAAATATCCCCTCATTCAAGGCGGAATGATATGGTGCTCCGGATGGGAATTAGCGTCTGCTGTTTCCAATGCAGGTGGACTTGGATTGATTGGTTCTGGATCAATGTATCCCGAAATACTAAGAGAACAAATCTTGAAATGTCAAGCCGCAACAGACAAACCTTTTGGAGTCAACATTCCACTCTTGTATCCAAACATAGAAGAACATTTAACTACTGTTATTGAACTGAAGGTTCCCATCGTATTTACCTCTGCTGGAAATCCCAAAGCCCATACGGCGCGATTAAAAGCAGCAGGAATTACCGTAGTTCACGTGGTATCCTCCAAGAAATTTGCACTGAAAGCGCAGGAAGCAGGTGTAGACGCCATAGTTGCCGAAGGATTTGAGGCGGGTGGACACAACGGAAGAGAAGAAACCACAACTTTATGTTTAATCCCCTCTGTTGCTGAAGCCGTTGAAATCCCAGTGATAGCAGCGGGTGGAATCGGAAGTGGTAAGGCCATGTTAGCCGCTATGATTTTGGGGGCAGATGGTGTTCAAGTGGGTAGCCGCTTTATTGCTACGCCGGAGTCGAGTGCTCACATCGCATTCAAGGAACGAATTCTTCAGGCAGAAGAAGGTGACACCAAACTTACCCTCAAAGAAATCACCCCGGTGCGTTTACTTAACAATCCGTTCTACCAAGAGCTACAGAGCATATACGAACGAAAGGGAAGCGCAGAAGAATTAGCCGCGCACCTTGGAAGGGGACGTGCTAAAAAAGGCATGTTTGAAGGCGATTTAGTTGCTGGTGAATTAGAGGTAGGACAAGTTTCTGCCATGATGCGTGTTATGAAACCGGCGGGTGACGTTGTAAAGGAGCTAATCACTGAATTCAACGAACTAGCTTCACAATTAAAAAATTTGAATTTTTAAGATATGATAAACTTTCATCGCTTCACTTTACCCAATGGTCTGAAAGTGATATTTCATCAAGACAAGACTACGCCCATGGCGGTGGTGAATACACTTTATGATGTGGGCGCGCGAGATGAAGACCCAAACCATACCGGATTTGCCCACTTATTCGAACATTTGATGTTTGGCGGGTCAATTAACATTCCGGATTTTGATGCGCCCTTGCAGCGTGCTGGAGGAGAAAGCAACGCATTTACCAGCAACGACATCACCAATTATTACGATGTACTTCCATCTCAAAACATTGAAACAGCCTTGTGGCTGGAAAGCGATCGCATGTTATCTCTAGCCTTTTCTGATAAAAGTTTAGAGGTGCAGCGCAGCGTGGTCATTGAAGAATTTAAACAACGCTACTTGAATCAACCCTATGGTGACGTATGGCTAGAATTACGCCCCCTTGCTTATCAAGTTCACCCCTACCAATGGGCCACTATAGGAAAAGAAATTAGTCACATTGAACAAGCAACGATGGATGACGTTCGGTCCTTTTTTGGCAAGCATTATCATCCGGGTAATGCCATATTGACCATTGCTGGGAACTATGAAAACAATCAAATAGAGGATTTAGTTTCAAAATGGTATGGCGCCATTCCTGGAAAGAACAAAGGAGCGAGAATTCTGCAACGAGAACCAATTCAGACCGAATACCGAACACTAACACTCAAACGAAACGTGCCCGCTTCTGCATTTTATTACGCCTTTAAAATGTCGGAACGTAAATCTGAAGGATATTACATTGCCGACTTACTCTCTGATGAAGTAGGAAAAGACAAATCAGGTAAGCTGTATTTGAGCCTTAAAAAAGACAAAGCATTGGTGCATGAAATCAATGCCTACATATTGGGATCACTCGATGAGGGCTTATTTATTGTTTCTGGAAAACTCATGCCTGGAAAAACCTTTGAGGACTTGGACAAAGCATTATGGGAGGTACTTGAAACGTTCAAAAACACCTTGATTTCCACCCCTGACTTAAACAGGCTTCGCATGAAAGGAAAGACATCGAAAGCATTTCAAGAGCAGGGACTATTAAACCGAGCAATGAATCTTTCGTTATTCGAATTATTGGGAGATGCGAATGGAATTAACGAAGAAGAAGCAATTTACAATGCCATCGAAGCAAGTCATTTACAGGACTATGCCAAATCGCTCTTCAACCCAAGCAATTGCTCCCGATTATTTATAGCATCTGAATCTAACTAACATGACAGATAACTTAAACCGTTCGCAGGCTCCATCAGTCTCACTATCCAATGATATAAATTACATTGCACCAGAGTGTCACTTCACTCCAGCGGGTGTACCTGTGTATTTGATGCGCAATGAAACCAGCGAAGCCGTTAAATTGGAGTTGATTTTTGACGCAGGCTCTATTTACGATAAAAAACCTGTGGCAGGATTAACCACCGGGATGCTTTTAGCAGGCACCGCAGACAAAACTATGGCAGAAATCAACGACATGATTGATGACCACGGGGGATATTTCAATGCGAGTATAAGCGCTGACTATGCTTACTTAAACATATTCGGTTTAAATGAATCCATGGATCAATTAATCCCAATCATTGAGGAAGCGCTTTATCATGCAAACTTTCCGGAAACCGAATTGATCCAACTGAAAGCAGAACGCAAACAAAACTTGATGGTGTCACTCGAAAAAGTAAGCACCCTAGCACAGCGCGGCTTGCAAGAACACCTGTTTAAGGGAACACCGTACGGTAGGATTAATCAACCCGACGACTTTGATGGGGTTACACGAGCTGACATTCAGGCATTTTTTGAAACATATTTTAAAAAAGGACTAAGAAAAATCAACTGGGTAGGTAATCCAAATGCAGCACAATTAGAGGGTATTTTACAATGTTTTGAACGTTGGAGTAATGAGGTTACAACACCTGTAAAAGTTAATTACAACCCATCCATCGAACGTATTGAAGTGAAGAAAACTGATGCGGTGCAAACTGGTATTCGTATGGGTAAAATTCTGTTTGACCGATCTCATCCGGATTATCATAAAATGACCGTGGTTAATACAATTTTAGGAGAATACTTTGGGAGTCGATTGATGTCGAATATTCGCGAGGACAAAGGCTATACCTATGGCATTGGGAGTTACCTTGGAGAAAATCAATCCAACGGGTATTTTGTAATAGCTACGGAAGTTGGGAATGAATTTTTAGCGGATACCTTGGTTCAAATTCATGCAGAAATCGAACGGATGCGAACGGAATTAGTTTCATCTGAAGAATTAAGCTTGGTTAAAAACTATTTATCCGGTCAGTTCCTTCGAAGCGCCGATGGTCCATTTGCTATGATGGATTTATTTTCGATGGCAGAAATCAGAGGACTTGATTATTCCTTCTACCAAAATGCCTTGCGCACCATTGAAGGAATTACATCCGAGGAAATCATGGAAACGGCATTAACCCATCTAAATCCTGAAGACATGCTGATTGTTACGGCAGGATAGCAACTTCTTTCTCTTCCTTTCGTACAATTTTCTTAAGGACTTGACGTTCCTCACGCGCGCATGAGATATTTCTTACTTTTCACTTTATTTCTTTTAGGATTTAATCTATCCTTTGCATCGCATGTGATGGGTGGGGAAATCACGTGGAAATGCGGTGGAAACGGCGGATATCTCTTTGAATTGGTATTTTACCGTGACTGTAACGGAGCCGAAATTAATGTGCTCTCCGAAAATCTCCGCGTATGGAACCATCCGAGCGTAACGAACATCACAGTGAATTATATCTCTCGTACCGATATTTCACCAAGCTGCACCCAAGTTTCAGGCGGTCCGCAACCCCTTGATTGTGGAACTGGATCCAATGGTGGCAATGGAATCGGTGCAACGGAGAAAGTCATTTATAGGTCATCCGAAATCATGTTACCCGGAACCCCACCTGCTCAAGGATGGATTTTTACCTATGAGAATTTCGCACGCTCAAATGCCATTACCAACTTAACCAATCCCTCCACCTATGGCATGACCATTTCAGCCACTATGTTTGCTATCGGAGGACAATCAGGCTGTCAAGACAACTCACCACAATTCCTTCAATCGCCTTATTTTGTAAGTTGTGTTGGTGATCCCTTCGTGTATAACATGAATGCCATAGATCCAGACATGGATTCCTTGCGCTTTGAATTTAGCGCACCTCTCAATCATTTTCCACAAGGCAGCTTCAATCCCCCCGTGAATCCAGCTCCAGTACCTTTCGACCCTGGATTCACGTTTCAATCTCCCACGCCTTCCGCGTCCATTAGTCCAGGAAGTATTCCCGCGCAGCTAAACCCTCAAAATGGCGAATTAACCTTTACCTCTACCCTACAAGGTAATTTTGTCGTTAAAATCAAGGTGTCTTCTTATCGCTTAGGTCAATTGATTTCTCAGGTTGAACGAGAAATGCAACTCATCGTAGTACCTTGTCAACCCAATAATGCGCCACAATTCACCCCCCCATTCGGCGGTTCATTTACCACTACCGTAGATGCTGGAGCCCTGGTTAATTTCAATCTTTCGGCATCGGATAATGGGTTCCTTCAAAATGGTGCAGCACAATCGGTTACCATCAGTGCAACGGGCCCCATGTTCGGAACCAATTTCACGGCGGCAACCGGTTGCGGAATTGAACCCTGTGCATTTACCACCGGATTACCTGCCACCGGAGTTGGTCAAGCAAACGTCCCATTTACATGGCAAACCGACTGTGACCACCTCATAAACTCCTTTGGAATTGCAGCCGAAACCGTTCCTTACTTTTTTGTATTCAAAGCGCAGGACAATTATTGTCAAGTTCCGAAAGTTAGTTACGCCACCGTACAAATCAATGTGCGTAATCCTGGAATCATCGCAGCGCCTAACTTAAACTGCATTAGCTATACCAACGGGAACTATGCACTCTCGTGGAATCCCGTCTCAAATCCACTGAACACCTTTGTTTCTTATTCGCTGTATTCCCTTCAAAACGGATTGATTACAACCATCAACGACATCAACACTACGACCTTTGCTATCGGCGCGGCACAAGCAAATCAAGATTTCTATTTGGGCGTAGTATCCGGTTGCAACGGAAGCATCACCCGATTCAGTGACACCTTGCACCCTATCATCCTTCAATTAACCAACCCGAACAATGGAACTGCCTTGCTTCAATGGAATGCACCAAGCGCAATAAACCTTGGGGGCTTTTATCACATTTATCAGCAAACAGGAAATGGACCGTGGGTTTTATACGACAGCGTTCCGTATGGAACTACTTTCTATAAAGACACTGTGCGTATTTGTAATGGGACATTGGGCTATCAAATTGTATATCCTTATGGCGGATGTAGTTTTGAATCCAATACCCCAAGCGACCAATTTGAAGACATGCTTACGCCGGTCATCCCAATCATTCAAGGTCTAGGATTTGATCCTGCCAGTGGAAACCTCATCTTAACGTGGAATCAAAACAGTCAATCAGACACGTATGGCTATGTAATTTACACCTTGGATGCCAACAACGTACTGTATGAAATCGATACCGTATGGGGAATCTCCAACACCTCGTACACCTATGTCCCAAGTGGTTCTGGTCCATTTACGTTCTCAGTCGCTGCCTTTGATTCTTGCTTTACGACTTCCGTACCCATCACCTACCAAACCTCGGGGAAAGCTCCGCTAAATGCAAGTATCCGCTTAGATGGGGCCATTAATGCATGTGATCAGTCCATAAACTTAGCATGGACAGCATATCTCGGATGGAGTGTAAGCTCTTATCAAGTGTATTCGTATGAAAACGGGCAGTTGGTTTTGCTAGGTACAACAAATGCCTTGAACAGCACCATCGACGTAGTGGGCGGCAATACCTACACACTTTTCATACAAGCCAATCTCGGTAATGGAAATGCCGTACTTTCCAATCCGTATACCTTTATTGTACCCCTTCCCGGACAACCCAACTTTCATTACCTGCAAGCGGCAAGTGTAAGTGGGAATTCTGTTGATATCCGAGTATATGTGGATCAAAACGCCGGGATTAATCAGGTACAAATTGAACGAGAGGAAACACCGGGAAATTACACAGCAATTGGAACGGCAACCGTAGTAAATAACTTGGCTCAATTTACCGACACGCAAGTGGATGTAATGAACCAAACGAATCGATACCGCTCCAAATACATCGACACGTGCGGAAACATCGGCAGTCCATCCAATGCAGCCACCACTATTTTAGCAACAGGAAAAGCAGATAACGAAACGCAAATCAATGTAATCAGTTGGACCCCTTACCTTGGGTTTGAAGTTGGGGTGAGCACGTATGAGGTATATCGAATCGAACCGGATGGTTCTGCTACCCTCATTCAAACGGTTCCAAATGGACAATATAGTGTGGAGGACAGTGTCGACTCTGGTCCTTACCCCGGTGAGATCTGTTATTATATCGAGGCCCGAGAACTCATCAACAATTACGGAATTGAAGAACGGTGTGCGAGCAATACAGTTTGCCTCACCTATACCCCAATAATCTACATTCCCAACAGTGTGTTTCCGGAAGGCATTAATAATGTATTTAAGCCGGTCGCCACCAACATCGACCCGAGCAAATTTAAAATGACCATCATGAATCGATGGAGCAATATCATCTTTGAAACTACCGATTACAACCTGGGGTGGAATGGTCGTTTTCAAGCAAATAACGAACTAGTTCCAAACGATATGTACATTTACGTGATGGAATTTTATGATGCCGCAGGGAATCAACTAATCAAACGAGGAGAGGTATATGTTATTCGCTAACAATTCTCGTATTTTAATCATTCAAACGGCATTTCTTGGCGATGTCATACTCGCAACTTCAGTGGTTAATTCAATCAAGGCGCAATATCCAGAGGCGCAGGTTGATTTATTGGTGAAAAAAGGAAATGAAGGGCTAGTGCTTGGACACCCTAATTTGAATCGGGTGTTCACCTTTGATAAATCGAGAAAATGGCGGGAAATGTTACGGATTATTCGGGCTAACCGAGCTACACCCTATGATTTCATTGTAAACCTGCATCGCTTTGCATCTTCTGGACTTATTGCGGTACTTAGTAAAAGTAAAACCATTGGCTTCAACAAAAATCCCTTGGCCCGATTTTATACCCTAAAACTACCGCATCCGATCTCGAAAGGCATTCATGAAATTGACCGGAATTTCAGTTTAATCGCTGCGCTTGGCATTAAGCACTTGGTAAAACCATCCATTATACCAAGCGAGGAAGCGATGCGCAACGTTACGGAATACCAGGAAACGCCGTATGTCTGTTTCGCACCGGCATCGGTTTGGGAAACGAAGCAACTTCCAATCGAAAAATGGGTGGAGCTTTCTGAAAAGCAAGATCACTTAATCTACCTCCTTGGTGGTCCAAATGACCGCACACTCTGCGAAACCATAAAAACTAAAAGCCCAGCGCGTGTTCGGAATGTAGCAGGCGAACTTTCGCTCATGGAATCTGTCGCACTGATGAAAGGAGCCGTACGGAATTATGTGAATGATTCGGGACCCTTACATTTTGCTTCTGCGGTAAATGCGCCGGTTACGGCCTATTTTTGTTCTACTGTGACAGACTTTGGCTTTGGACCCTTATCGGATGATTCGGAGGTCAATGAAGTTACAGGACTTACGTGCCGTCCGTGCGGCTTGCACGGAAAGAAAGAATGTCCGGAAGGTCATTTTAAGTGCGGCAAGGAGATGGTGGTATAGAGTCCCACGGGATTTGAAATCCCGTGGAACTTTGTACAGGGATTTGAAATCCCGAAGTTCATTTTAAATGCGGCCCTTCGATCCACCTATGCTCCGCTACGGCTGACAAGCTCAGGGACCGCTTTATTCAAAAATGTTAAAAAACAGGTGCGGTCCCTGAGCTTGTCGAAGGGCGCACCCAGGAGGATTGACTATTTTATCAAATTCACATGCCCCACAAACTCTTTATCCTCCTGCGTTTGTAGCACTTGGAAGTTTAGAACCCAGGTGTAGGTACCAGACTGACAATTGGTATGGTTTGGTCCATAGTCGCCACCCCATCCTGTGTATGGATCTTTGGATTCAAATACTAGTTCTCCCCATCGGTTGAAAATCCTCAATAAATAGGTACCTGGTTTAAATCCTTGAGAAATTATTGGAAGAAATACTTGATTCTTTTCATCGTCATTTGGTGTAAACGAATTTGGTACATAATAAATCAAATTCTCTTCCACATGAATACTCACATAGGCCGTATCGGTACATCCCACCTCATTCATCGCTACAAGTGAAACCACATAATCCGCGGGTTCAGCTGGGAACAAATGGATCGGTTCAAAGCCAAATCCGTAGGTTCCATCGCCAAAATTCCACACGTACGAAGATGCATTTTCTGAATTATTCGAGAATTCTACCAAGGGTTCCAAGGTCGTAACTTCGGTTGGATCTGCCCCAGCCACCGCAACAGGAGATTCATACACACAAGCCACATTAAAATTCGTTTCCGTTGCCGTACACCCTTGAGGATTCGTTACCGTCAAAGAGATGTCATAGCATCCTTGCTGCGTAAATTGATACCCTACCTGCCCAACCTGTTCTGTGGATGTTCCATTTCCAAAATTCCAAACATAGTTCCAAGAAGGATTATAGACTGCTGCTGTATAAACGACATTCAACAAACCACAACCAATGGAATCCGAATAGCTAAAATCAGGATTTGGTGTTGGTGCAATTGTTACAGGCTGCATTATGCTATCCGTACACCCCGTTACTGGATTAGTTACCGTTAAATTAACATTATAGGTCCCAACCGATGGAAACTGATGCGTTGGATTCGTTACAAAACTGCTCGCACCGTCACCGAATTCCCAAAAATAATCCATCTGAGGGTCCGAAGTATTTTGAAAAGAAATCGGAGATAAGTCACAGTATGGAGGATTTATGGTATTAAATGCTGGAATTGGCAAAGGATTAACCGTCACGTTGATCAAACTATCCGGTCCTTTACAACCAAAAGGAACGGAAATAGCAGCCACTTGATACTGTACGATTTGCGGGGTATTGGTGGACTGAAATAGTTGATCATCAATCACCGAAGTAAACTGTGTTGGACTGTAGGTTTCATTAAATACAAGTGGGTTTGCAAGCGCTTCCCATTCGAAGGTACTTTGAATATCAGCCACTAAATTGATCGCAAGTTGCTCTCCGGAACATACCGATACATTTTGCGGAATCACATTTGGCGTAGGATTTACAGTAACGGTGTACGCCGTGGATTGTCCAGCACAAGTAAGCATACCATTCGTAAAAATTGGGGTGACCGTAATTACGGATTGGATTGGTAATGCTGTTGGATTCAGTGCATTAAATGCCGGGATATTACCAACCCCAACAGAAGGCAATCCGATCGCTGCATTAGAATTCGTCCAATCAAAAGTTGAATTACCTATCGGACCTAATACCGGCACACTTGGAACTAAGGTTCCTTCACAAACTATTTGGTTATTTAAGGCAAAAACCGAAGGTTCAGGATTCACAACAATTAAGAACGTATCCTGAAGCCCAACACACGTTTGATTGTTAAACGTAAAACTTGGAGTAACTATGATTGAAGCAGTACTTGGTGCAAAAGCGGCATTATTCGCAATAAATGCATTCACCGAATCAATCCCTCCCAGTGATTGAAGCCCAACAGCTGCACCGGATGCACTCCAATTATATACTGTGCCTGCCGCATTCCCACTAAATAAAACCTGTGGTGTCCATTGATTATGACATAGATTCAAATCAGGATTTGCTAAAATTGAAGGGATTGGATTAACAAACACGGTAATCGGTATCACCGGACTACTGCAGCCATTGGCAACGGAGGTTCCGATGACATGATAGGTAACCTCTTCCACTGCTCCGGTTGGATTGACCAACTGATCATTGATAATTGAAGATGTTGTAATATTTGTAGTTTCATTTAATACATTCACGTTTGGATCCGCATACCAATTGAAAGTTACGTTGGTATTCGCAACTAAATTTAAATTCACATTTCCATTACTACAAATTGTTACGGTATCTTGATTTAATAACGCTAATGGCGGTTTCACCACTACTGTAATCGTTTGCGAAGGTCCCTGACAGTTCCCTTGAATAGATATAGGTGTTACTGAATACACAACCAACTGGTTTTGATTCGAATTATTAATCAAGACATCATTAATCACCGCACCACTATTCGTAATCAAAGACTCTCCACTCACATTTGGGTTATTCACCGTACAGAACCACGAAAAGTTAGAAGGAATATTCGCAGCCAAGATGGCATTCACTCCAGCTCCACTGCATATCTCCAAGTTTTGAGGAATCGTTAACACTACATTCGGTTGAACTTGGACTTGAATCGTCGAGTCCGGGCCAACACAACCGGCCTGCGTTGTCGGAGTAATCGTGTAGGTAACGAATTGAATCACATTGCTTGTATTACTCAATGAATCGTTAATAAAGTTTGCCGTTTGCACCGTGGTCAATTCACCGTTGACATTATTATTTGGCGTAGCATACCACGTAATGTTTGCTGGGATGTTTGTACCGATGTTAACAGCTAAGGATTGGTTATTACAAATTACCGTATCGTTTAAGGCACTCACATAAGGCGTTGGATTCACGGTGATGCTATACGTTCCCACCGGTCCGTTGCAACTTTGACCTTGGAAGGTAAAGATTGGCGTAATGTTTACATTTCCTGAAATAGCACTTGTTCCTGGGTTGGTCGCATTAAAGGCATTCACTGTATTACTTCCACTCGCCACTAAACCAACGCTCGTGTTAGAATTGGTCCAGTTGTATGATGTTCCCGTACCATTGATTGGGGTGGCATTCACCGCAGTTTGGTGGCAATAACTTTGATTGTTTATTGGCGCTACGGACGGTATCGGTAATACGTAATAGGTAAAGGTTTGATTCGATCCTGAACATGAAATTCCTTGGGTAAAGATTGGAGTTACAGTAACTTGCGATGACACTACCGCATTCGTAGCATTTAGACCGATAAACGCGGGAATCGAATTCGTTCCATTCGCGCCAATACCAATGGCTGTATTTGTTGCTGTCCATTGATACGTGGTACCAGTTCCTGTGAAATTCAATAATTGGGTATTCGCTCCAGCGCATACATACTGAGACCCCGGATTGGTAACACTCGGGGTTGGATTAATTTGATAGGTATAACTTTGTGGGGACCCCGGACAAGAAATGGCATTTTGAATAAACGTTGGGGTAATCGTTACTTGAGCAAAAATGGGTGCGTTCCCATTATTTACGGCATTAAACGCTGCAATATTCCCTGTTCCTGTTCCCGGAATACCGATGGATGCAATACTGTTGGTCCAATTATATGTGGTATTCGCAACGGATCCATTAAACGTCACCGCTGTGGTAGGTAATCCATTACAGACTACCTGGTTCGCAGGAGCAACTACATCCGGTGTTGGACTTACAAAAATCGTAAACGTGGTATTGTTTCCAGGACAGGTTACGCCATTTGCCGTAAAGTTAGGGGTAACCGTTATCAACGCATTTACAGATTGTGTACTTTGATTAATCGCTTGAAAGGAAGCAAGTGATAAACCTGTTCCGGACGGAACCAGACCGATGGTGTTGTTGTTGTTACTCCAATTATAACTTGTACCCGTACCTGCAAAACTTACTACTGGAGTATTAGACCCATTACAAACAGTTACGTTAGCTAGTGGGTTGGCTACTGGAGTTGGATTCACGGTTATCGTAAATTGTTGCGTATTACCCGAGCATGTCACCCCAGCATTGGCATATTGCGGAGTAACTGTAATTGTTCCAACCAAGGGATTGGAAGAACTCGCATTAGTCGCATTGAACGACCCGATGTTTCCACTGCCACTCGCCGCCAATCCGATCCCTACAGTGTTATTTGCCCACGCATACGATGTGCCCGTGCCCGTTATCGCTATCGCTTGGGTTGGCGTTCCTGAACAAAGCACTTGACTGTTTATTGGATCAACCACAGGGGTTGGATTCACAGTAATCGTAAAAGATTGTGGCGACCCCGGACAGCTGGCATTCCCCCCTGCAAAGCTCGGTGAAACCGTTATTGTTGATGTTACTGGATTTGTGGTTGCATTCGTTGTGGTGAAGGAAGAAATATTTCCAGTACCTGAGGCAGCCAATCCAACGGATGGATTGCTATTGGTCCATGCGTAACTGGTTCCATTTCCAGAAAAATTAACTGCATTCGACAAATTCCCATTACATATCACTTGATTGGCAGGAACTTGTACTACAGGCGTTGGATTTATGGTTATGCTGAAATTCTGTGCCGTACCGGAACAACTCACCCCATTCCCTGTGAAAATTGGTGTAACTGTCAATTGTGCGGTTATTGGATTTAAGCCATTATTTACCGCCACAAACGGGGTAATATTCCCAGATCCCGATGCCGGAATACCAATGGTCGCAATCGAATTGGTCCAGTTATAGGAGGTTCCCGTTCCTGAGAAATTCACTTGTGCGGTAGTAGCGCCATTACACAAGGTTTGACTATTTGGCACATTTGCACTTGGCGTTGGATTTACCGTAATGGTGAAATTCGTGGTATTTCCGCTGCAATTGACACCATTGTTTAAGTATTGCGGTGTTACGGTAAGCGTTGCAATGGAAGCAGTGTTATTACTGGCATTTAGACCAACGAATGAAGCAATGTTTCCTGTTCCTGCATTCGCAAGACCTATGCTTGGCGTATTGTTCGCCCAGGTGTATGAATTCCCCGTGCCACTGAAGGTAATTGCCGCGGTGTTCGTATTATTACAAATCACCTGACCATTGACATTATTTACCGTTGGCGTTGGATTAATCGTAATAGTTGCGTTGGAATTGAGTCCCGCGCAGGTTACGCCCGCATTGGTAAATGATGGTATGATTCCAATGGTTGCATTCACTGGAGTAGACCCAATATTGGTTGCTGCAAAAGGTGGGATATTTCCTGAACCTGAAGCCCCTAACCCAATGCTTGTGGTGGAGTTCGTCCAAGCATAAGAAGTTCCAGTTCCGTTGATTGTAATTAAACTTGTATTGGTTCCATTACAAAATGTTGCATTCGCCACGGGGGTAACTACCGGAATTGGGTTCACTGTAATCGTAAATGTTTGCACCGGGCCTGGGCAGGTAACATTATTGTTCGTGAATTGCGGTGTAACCGAAACCGTAGCCGTTGAAATAACCGAATTCGATGGGTTGAGTGCATTAAAAGCCACGATATTTCCCGTACCACTGGCCGCCAATCCAACAGCAGTTTGGTTGTTGGTCCATGTGTAGGAGGTACCTGTTCCCGAGAAAGATACAGCGCTAGTATTCGTATTATGACAAACCACTTGATTCGCAGGTGCCGTTACTGCAGGCGTAGGATTAACCGTAATGGTGTATGGTGTACCTCCACCTGGACAAGCCACATTTCCAGGAGTTGTTGCGGAAGCAAGAATTTGAATAATCTGAGGAACTGAACTGTTATTCGTTAGCGTTAAGCTTGGAATGGTTGCATTACCTGTTGTTGGGTTCATTCCTGAAATGGAGGCAGGAATCGTAGTTGCACTCCAGGAAATAACGGCGCCATTCGTCGGAGAGGTAATATTTACCGTATTGCTAGCCCCTTGAGAACAAAGGGTTTGATTTGCCAAACTAAAATTCACGGCCGGTGTCGGATTTACCGTAATGGTAAAGGATTGCGCTGTTCCTGAACAACTCACGCCATTCAATGCGAATACTGGTGTAACATTTACTTGTGCAACGATTGGATTGTTTCCATTATTTACCGCATTAAATGAAGCAATATTTCCAGATCCTGAGGCTACTAACCCGATGCTTGTTGCGTTGTTTGTCCAATTAAACACCGTTCCAGCAACCGTTCCAGTAAAGGATACTGCCGTGGTTGGCGACCCGTTACACACCACTTGATTTGCGAGAGCAGCTAAGGTTGGGGTCGGATTAACAGTGATTGTGAATTGATCTACCGCACCATTACAACTGATCCCATTCGCCGTAAACACAGGCGTGACATCTACTGTAGCAACTACCGGCAAGGTTGTTGGATTTGACGCATTAAATGAAGTAATATTTCCAGTACCTGAGGCAGCTAAACCAATGGAGGTCTGATTATTTACCCATGTATATGAATTACCTGTACCAGCAAATGAAACAACAGGTGTGGACGCGCCATTGCAATACGTTAAATCTAGATTCGGTGTAATAATTGGCGTAGGATTTACAATGATGGTGGCTTGTTGTACCGCACCAGCACAAGTTAATCCCCCGTTAGCAAACTGTGGAGTAACGTTTAGGGTTGCAGTTACCGCAGCTGAATTACTTGCATTAACCACAGAAAATGCACCGATATTTCCGGTTCCACTTGCCGCAAGACCAATGGTTGGGGTGTTATTGATCCATGCATAGCTGGTCGCTGTACCCGTAAAATTAATCGCTGCCGTAGAGGTGCCGTTGCACAAAACCTGATTCGTTAATGCCCCCATTGTTGGGGTTGGGTTTACCGTGATGGTAAAAGTTTGAGATACCCCCGGACAATTCAAGTTAGCCCCTGTAAAAATAGGCTGAACTACTACCGTAGAAACTACCGGTGCATTCGAATTATTCACTGCATTAAAACTTGGGATATTTCCGGTTCCACTTGCTAACAAACCAATACTCGTTAAGCTATTTGTCCAGCTATACGATGTAGCCGTTCCGGTAAAATTGATGGCTGCAGTTGCCTGTCCATTACAGACTATCTGATTAGCAGGAAGTACCGCACTCGGGGACGGATTCACCGTAATGCTAAAGTTTTGAGGCGTGCCCGCACAACTGAGGTTATTTCCACTAAATACGGGGACTACCGAAACTTGAGAAACTACAGGATTAATCGTACCGTTACTTACTGTAAATGCATTGATGTTCCCAGAGCCCGATGCGGCTAATCCAATACTCGTTAAGGTATTAGTCCAGTTATATTGAGTTCCAGTACCGTTAAAGGTGACTTGTGTGCTTGAAGCGCCATTACAAATCACTTGATTTGCGGGTGCCGTAACCACCGGCGTTGGATTGATGGTGTAAGTAAATGATGTTGGAATGCCTTGACAGGATACGTTGTTGTTGGTAAATACTGGGGTAACCGTAACGGTAGCCACACTTGGAATTGAATTGCTTGCATTCACCGCATTAAATGCGGCAATAGTTCCTGTTCCTGAAGCAGCTAAACCAATCGCATTATTGGAATTAGTCCACGAGTACGAAGTCCCTGTCCCGGAAAAAATACTTGCAGCTGTCGATGTATTGTTACACACCACTTGATTCGCAAGCGCAGCAACAGTTGGGGTTGGATTGACCGTAATATTAAAGGTAGAAGTTGACCCCGCACACGAAACATTTAAATTGGAGTATGTTGGAGTAAGGGTAATTACTGACGTAATCGGAGCAGCACCTGCATTGGTTCCTTGAAAAACCGGAATGGTATTCGATCCCGATGCCGCTAAACCAGTATTTTGATTATTGTTGTTCCAAGCATAACTGGTCGCTGTTCCTCCAAGGGTCACCAAGCTTGAATTCGTTCCATTGCAAATGGTTTGATTAGAAACTGGATTCGTTACTGGAATTGGATTAACTGTATAGGTAAAGGTTACCGGAATCCCGTTGCACCCCACGTTGTTGTTTAAAAATTGCGGGGTAACCGTAACAGTAGCTGTCACCGGATTACTCGTACTGTTCAGTCCATTGAAGGCAAGAATGTTTCCTTGACCCGATGCACCCAAGCCAATAGAGGTGGTATTATTTGACCAATTATATACGTTCGCATTCCCTGAAAAAGTAACTGCATTCGTGGAGGTATTCGCACAAAGAACCTGATTCGTTGGTGCTACAACGTTAGGTGAAGGATTCACAGTAATCGTATAACTTACTCCCCCACCCGGACAGGCTAAGGCACCCCCTGTAGCTGCATTCGCTGAAAATTGGACCACCTGAACCACAGCGCTGTTGTTAATTAAGGTAAATGACGGAATTGTTGACCCACCGCTTGCGGTGTTAACCCCAGAAATCGAGGCCGGAACGGTAGTTGCCGTCCACGTAATTACAGCATTGGGTGTGGGTGAAGAAATCGTAACCTGGGCCGAACTTGTACTGGAACAAATGGTTTGACTCGGTACACTAAAATTGACTTGAGGCGCAGGATTAACCGTTATGGTGAAGGACTGAACTGCACCGGGACAACTTACCGCATTGTTCAAATAGATTGGCGTAACATTGATCGTTGCCACAATCGGTGTTGCCGTTAAATTCACTGCAGTAAACGATGGGATATTCCCAGAGCCCGAGGCAGCTAATCCGATACCCGGCGTCGAATTGGTCCAATTATATTGTGTACCTGTACCAACAAAGGAAATAGCCGAAGCGGTTGCATTATTACAAAGCACCACATTGGCAGGTGCCGTTACACTTGGTGTTGGATTTACATTGATAACAAACGAGGTTGTTCCTCCATTACAACTTACACCACCCCCGGTAAATACTGAAGTAACGGTAACCGTGGAAGAAATTGGAGCTGTAGTACCATTAGAAGCGATAAACGAAGCGATGTTGCCACTTCCGGATGCTACTAAACCAACTGCTGTATTTGAGTTAGTCCAAGTATATGAATTTCCAGTACCACTCAAGGCAATAGCGGCACTGTTCGATCCATTACACAAGGTTTGACCATTAACTGCCGACGGAACGGTGTTTGGATTTACCGTAATGGTAAATAACGTTGGATTTCCCGTACAAGTAACGCCATTCACTAACACTGAAGAAGTTACACTCACTTGGGAAGTCAATGGTGTCGTAGTGCTTGCATTGGTGGCAGTGAAAATTGGAACATTACCTGAGCCAATTGCCCCAAGACCTATTGCCGTATTTGCGTTCGTCCAAGCAAAGGTGGCATTCGCTACAGGACTTGTTAGATTTACCACATTAGAAGCTGTTCCATTACAAAGTGTGATGTTATTCACCGCATCAACCGTTGGTGTCGGAATAATTTGGATATTAAAGGACTGTGATGTTCCAGCACAACTAACCCCATTAGACGTATACGTTGGAATGACACTTACCGTACCCGAAATCGGTGCAGAAGTTCCGTTTTGGGCCTGAAAAGAAATGTTACCATTGCCTGAAGCACCAAGACCAATGGCGGTATTGGAATTATTCCATGCATAGACGACGCCATTAGGAATATTATTGGTGAAATTATACGCGACGGTAGATCCTTGACAAAACGAAGCCGATGCCGGACTTGTCATTACTGGATTTGGATTCACAGTAATCAGCGCAGATACTGTGGCACCAGCACATCCTTGACCATTGGTCGTTAAGGTAGGAGTAGCAACAACTGTAGATGAAATTGGCGCAGTTCCAGCGTTTACCGCGGTAAATGGCGCAATATTCCCCGTTCCTGATGAAGCAATTCCTATAACTTGGTTTGTGGAAGTCCATGCAAACACAGTTCCGACTTGATTTGATGTGAAATTTATTGCAGCCGACGGGGCTCCAGCACATATCGTTTGATTGGTTAAGGCAGTAGCTACCGGTGTAGGCAAGATGGTAATCACAAAGGTATCAGGAACCCCTGGACACGCAATCCCACCGTTGTTGAATGATGGCGTAACTACAATCAATCCAGAAATCGGGCCATTGGTATTATTTACCCCTGTAAAACTAATGTTTCCATTTCCTGTTCCACTCAATCCAATAGCTGCATTAGAATTTGTCCAGTTATACACGGTACCGGCAATATTATTTGGAGAGGTGAATGATACAGCCACCTGATTCCCTGCACAGGCTTGTTGATTAAGGGTCGGAGCTACGATTGGAACTGGGTTAACCGTAATTGTGTACGAACTTGTAACCCCGGTACAAACCACCTGATTATTTGTAAAACTAGGCACGATGGAAACCGTACTTTGAATGGGTAGATTTGTATTGTTAGTTCCAACGAACGAAGAAACTGTATTTGATCCCGAAGCACCTAATCCTGTATTTGTATTGTTATTCGTCCAAGCAAAGGCTGCACTTGCTACATTACTTCCTATAACCACCGCATTATTTGTATTTCCCGCGCATAGCACCTGATTCGCAATCGGCAAAACAACAGGTACAGGATTAATCGTAATATCATAAGTAACTGGACTTCCAGTACAGGTAGTTGCACCACTGGAGGCACTTGGAGTAACGGTCACCGTGGATGTAAGTGGCGCGTTACCCGCAATCGATGCATTGAATCCTGGTATCGGAGTACCCGTTCCCGACGTTGGTGTGAGGCCAACATTCGTGCTCATGCTCCACGCATAAGTCGCAGCGGGGACATTTGAAGTTATCGGAAGCGCTGGGATAGCTACCCCGTTACAATAAGTGGCATTATTTAATGGATTCGCAACTGGGATTGGAATTACGGCTATGGTATACGTCGCAGGAGGGCCCGGACAAATGGTACCTGCCGTAGAGGCAACAACAGAAAACTGCACGTTTTGAACCGTGTTGTTGGCATTTGTTACATTCGCAAAGGATGGTAAATTTCCTGTTCCATTTGTTGGTGTGAGGTTCGAAATCCCATTCGGCACTGTTGCTTGCCAAGCATATGTTACGTTCGGTGTCGAAGAAGCAAAAGTTACCGGGGCAGAATTCGTTCCACTACAAATGGCTTGATTTGCAATGGAAAAGGTGGTTACAGGTGCGGGATTAATGGTGATCGAATACGTTCCCACTACCCCATTACACCCATTTGCTGCAGGCGTTACGGTATAATTGAGCGTAAAGGGTGTTGTACCTGAATTATTTATGGTAGCCGCAGGTATTTGACCATTTCCATTCGTTGCGTATCCCGTTACGCTGGCAGGCACTAATCCCGGACTATTCAAGCTATACGTGTAATTTCCACCTGCCACTGAGTTACTAAAGGCACTTGCGGCCGTTGCTGTCCCGCCACATATGGTTTGATTCGCCGATAAGGTTAATACGGGGGTTGGATTGACTAGAACGTTTACACTAAACGGATTTCCCGAACATACTCCTGCGGTAGGGGTTACCGAATATATAATAGTTTGAGGGGTATTCGTGTTATTCGTAAGGGTTTGTGAAATTGAATTCTGACCCGAATTTTGTGCACTTTGACCAGAAACATTTGGATTATTGTTCACAGTCCATGTATAGCTTGTACCTGCAGGAACTGAATTTCCTCCACCATTGCTAGGACTTACTGTAAAAGCGGTTCCACTACAGATGGTTTGATTTACGTTTTGAACTACTGGTGCAGCTGAAACTGTAACGGTAAGGGTATTAGAGGTGGCGGAACAAGTAATACCATTCAATGTACTTGTAGATATAACTTGGTAGTAACTTGTAATGGCCAGACCAGGAGGGACATCGTATGGTGAGCTAGTTTCTCCATTAATAGGCGAAAATCCATTATTTGGTGAACTGGTTGAAACAAACCATTGATAGGAAGCTGTTCCGCTAAACGAGGATGGTGTAGTCACAGTGAACGGTACAGGATCACCATTTGGACAAATCGTTTGATTGGCGGCAATAACCTGAGGGGTGATAGTATTTACAGTTACCGTTACAACGTTGGAGGTGGCTTGACAAGCCAAGCCGTTCAGTGTATTGGTAATCAGTACCTGATAAAAGGTAGTGGTATTCAACCCTGCCGGGGGATCATAGGTTGCGGAAGTTGCTAAATTGATGTTACTAAATCCTGAAGCGGGACTTGTAGTTGAAGACTGCCACTGATAGGTAACTACTCCATTGCCACTAGCTGCTGTGGAATTGGTAAATGCTATTGGATTACCACCTGGGCAGATGGTTTCGTTGCTTCCTATGACACTGGGTGTAAGCGAATTTACAGTAACGGTTAGGGTATTACTGGTTGCCGTGCACACTACTCCATTCAACAAACTTGTTACTACCAATTGATAGTAGGTAGTAATTGAAAGTCCTGCCGGAGGGTCATATGTCGCATTCGTTTCACCAAGAATGTTCGTATATCCAGTATTGGGACCGGTGGTTGAAGATTGCCACTGAAAACTAAGTGAACCTGCACCGGATGCGGCATTGGTTGCGGTAAACGCTGCAGGATTCCCCCCTGAACAAATGGTTTGAGATTGAGCCAAGGTACCAGCAGACACTGTATTAACAGACACTGTGATGGGATTAGAGGTCACGCTACATGCCACGCCATTAAGGGTACTTGTAGTAATGACTTGATAATACGTAGTAACATTTAAACCAGCAGGAGGGTCATAAGTGGCAGAGGTTGCCCCTGCTATATTGGAATATCCAGCCCCCACATTGGTGGTCGATGATTGCCACTGATACGTGACATTTCCGGCACCTATCGCTGGTGTTGGGTTTGTAAATGCCACTGGATTTCCACCAGAGCAAATGGTTTCATTGCTACCAACCACAGGAGCGCTAAGGCTGTTAACCGTTACACTCAACGTAGACGAAGTTGCAGTACATGGTACCCCGTTTAAGGTACTTGTGACAACGAGCTGATAATAGGTGGTAGTTGAAATTCCTGCGGGGGGATCGTAACTCACAGTTGTAGCTCCGGGAATAGGTGCATATCCTGAATTTGGCCCTACGGTAGAAAATTGCCATTGATAAGTTAAAGTTCCCGAACCGCTAGGTGCAGTGCTGGCAGTGAATGCACTTGGATTGCCCCCGGAACATACCGTTTGACTTGTTCCAAGCGTCCCGGAATTTACCGCGTTGACCAATACAGCTAACACATTCGAGGTTGAAGTACAAGTTACTCCGTTCAGCACACTACTCGTTACTACTTGAAAATACGTCGATGCAACTTGTCCTGCGGGAGGATCGTAGGTACTCAATGTTGCACCAGCAAGGTTGGAAAAAGGTCCTGCTGCAAGAGATGCCGATTGCCATTGATAGCTCAAATTTCCTGCTCCTGTTGAAGCGGTGGTAACAGTGAATGGAACAGCATCCCCACCGGAACAAATGGTCTGTCCAGCGGCAATAGTTTGGGCAGTCACTGAATTTACATTGACCGTTAACCCATTGGAAATGGTAGTACAAGTAACGCCGTTCAACGCACTTGAAATAACCACTTGATAATAGGTGGTTGTTGATAAACCTGCTGGAGGATCATACGTTGCAGAAGTTGCGCCACCAATATTTGTCCATGGTCCAAGTGCCGAAGCGGAAGATTGCCATTGATAACTCAAGGTTCCTGTTCCTGTTGCAGCGGTATTGACCGTGAATGCAGCAGGATTACCTCCGGAACAAACGGTCTGATTTCCAGCAACTACACTCGGAGTAACATTATTAACAGTTACGGTCATTACCGCTGAAGTAGCAGTACATACTATACCATTAAGCGTACTGGTAACCACCAATCGAAAATAAGTGGTTACTGTTTGTCCTGCCGGAGGATCATAGGTTGGATTAGTTTCTCCTACCAGGTTGGTCCAAGGACCTCCAATCGCTGTGGCGGATTGCCATTGATAACTCAAGGATCCAGAACCACTAGCCGCGGTAGTAACCGTGAATGCATTTGGATCTCCCCCTGAACAAATGGTTTGTGAAGTTGCTAACACACCAGCAGAAACGTTATTAACAGTAACGATGCGGGTATTGCTTATGGCAGTGCAAGCTACCCCATTGAGTGTACTCGTAACAATGACCCGATAATACGTAGTTACTGTGATTCCAGCGGGAGGATTGTAGGTAGCCGATGTAGCACCCGCAATATTGGTAAATGGTCCAATGGCAGCAGTCGCCGATTGCCACTGATAGGTAAGAGTTCCTGATGCAGTAGCGGCAGTGGTATTCACAAAAGCGGATGGATCTCCTCCGGAACAAATGGTGGTATCGTTGGATATTGCAGGAGGCGTAACCAAATTAATGTTAACCGTAACGGTAAAGGTAGTACTAGGACAGCCGCCACCTTGGGAGGTCGCAACAACCGTATAAACCACGCTTTGCGCTGGAGAAGCAACATTAGTGGACAAGGTTTGCGACAATGGTAAACCGTTCCCGTTGGATTCTCCGGTAACGTTAGGGTTGTCCACTACCGTCCATGCAAAGTTCGTTCCTGTAGGGATAATCGTAGTGGGTGGAGTATTGACTGGATTGATGGTAAATGTTCCGCCGTTACAAATTGTTTGGGTAAAATTCGGAACGACGATCGCTGGAATAACTGTCACTGTAACTGTGAAAGGTGCTCCTTGGCATCCATTAACAGTCGGCGTAACCGTATATGTAACGGTTTGATTAATATTGGTCAAGTTTACAAGTGTCCCAGAAATAGTATCATTATTTCCATTGACTTCACCAGCCACATTAGCGTTAGGTGTAGCAACCCATGAATAAGTTGTTCCATTGGGAACAATGGTTGTAGGAGGGTTGTTTTGCGGGACAATCACAAACGTATTGCCACTACAAATCGTAGCTGTTTGGTTCGGAACTACCGGAATGGGATTAACGGTAATTGTTTGGGTTTCATTGTCATTTCCACAAGCACTGTTGATTGCATCCAAGGAAACACTATAGGTGCCAGGTTGAGTAAATAGCACTGTTATGACACCACTTCCGTTTACGGGAGGTAAATTAAACGCATCACCTGTGGTACCAGAAGTTACTTGATAACCAGGTCCACTTAAAGAATTTGAGTAATCAATTTGCCACCCGAAATTATACACATTACTGCATTGACCATTATTGATGGAAAGTCCACCATTTGAGGTATTTGTGAAGGTAATGGATTGGTTTTGACAGATTGAATTCCCAGGTACACTTGTAAAAGCAGCAGTAGGTAATGCATTTACGTTAAAGGGACCAATAGTACTGGTCGTAGTGCTTCCAGGACAAGGGTTCGTTGCTGTTACCGTGATGGTGTAAGGTTGTGGGACACCATTTAAACAGGTACTTGGCGAGTACTGATGTGGAACCCCATTAGGAACCAAAGGTAAATTCGGATAGGTGTATGTCGTGTTGGGTGAACCATCTCCCCAATTGATGACATAGGTATTTCCTGGGGTTTGGTTAGCAAAGGTCAAGACGTAGTTTAGCGGGTTACATTGTGTTTGTGCGGATAAGGTACCCAATGAAATGGCACCAGCACCATAGCTCATTATAACATAGGTTGAATAAGTACACCCATTAGGAAAAGTTACCAAATACATCAGGTTGTATGAGCCTGGTGTATTGTAATGAGATGCTGGTGTGCTGTTATTTTGCTGTCCAGGGAAGTTAAAAGCAGGACTTAAGGTATTTGCAGCGCCCACGGGGAAGGTGGTTGAAGCCCCTCCAATTCCATTCCCACCCCAAAATATAGTTGCCGTTGAACCTGCTGGTAATGAATTCGCATTATTAAGACTTATCATGGGACCGGTGTATTGGTTACAGCTACAGTTGTTCCCTGTAGTCTGTATCATAGGAACCCCATTAACGGTATACAATTGTTCGCAATTATTGGCATTTCCAACGGTAGAAAAAGTTGGCACTACCGCAGGCGCAGCAGATACATTTATGGTTACTGTGGTTTGTGTTAATGGAACCCCTGCACTTGATATATCCAAGGTCGCGGTATAGGTCCCTACTGTAGCATAGGTAATTCCTACAGGTCCTGGAATGGATGAAGTTTGGCCATTACCGAAATTCCAAGAATAAATCGCTGGCGCAAAAAGCGTCGCAGGATTAACCGTGGAATTAAAGAGAATGGTAGAACCAGCACACACATTGACGGTACCATTCACAGCTGCCGGAATGGTCGTAAACGTTGCCGATTGGGAGAACCCGTACAGCGCTGTAAGCAAAGAAAAAACAAGAAAAATACTTCTTAAAAATCTCATCCGAATATGCATACGAAGGTACGTAAAAAAAGGTAGCTTTTCGAAGTACTTATTTATGAATTAACAGAAAAAAAAATCCAAGTCTTTACTCACATAAATTAATTTCTCTTGACACTTACTCCTTAAAAATTACACAGAAAATGTTAGAGCCGTTCCATGTTATAAGCAACAAAAAAGGGTCGGTGATACCGACCCTTTTGCTTAAAACTAAATTATCTTATTGTTTGATTATAGAATAGGATCCCACTCCGTGCAACCTTAACGTGTAATTTCCTGTTACCAAAGATCCCATTTCAAAGCCATGATTAGATTGATTAACCAGACCTTTTAACACAACTCGACCCGTAACATCAATCACCTCGTATGAGATCATTTCCGTACCTAAACCATCGATATTTAAATAATTGATTGTCGGATTTGGATAAATAACCAACGGATTGTTAACCTCCTCTATTCCCATATTATCAATGATTACACATTCCGAAACGACCGTACCGCATGCGTTGGATGCCTCAACAGCATAAGATCCATTTACATTAGGTAAATAACTTGTGTCGTTTTGATTCGAAATCGATAAGCCAGAAGGACAAAATACCCATTGATATGTGGTGTTTGGAACTGCTGGTGTACTTAATTGGTTATCACCCCCAACATTTACTACCGGTATCGATGGAAGACCATTGATGGTTAAGTTCAAGGTCAAAATCGAATCACAGCCTTGCGCGTTCACCAACGTTTGAGTATAGACACCTGACTGATTGTAGACTTGGCCATTTAATTCATAGGTTAAACAAGCAGTTTGTGTAATCGAAGATGTTGTTTGACTCGCTACCGTTACTAGCACCTGGTCGGTTCCTTGACATCCATTGGCATCCGTTCCCGTTACCGTATACGTTTGGGTAGCATTCGGTACAAAAGACACTCCGTTTTGTACATTATTGTTCCATGCATAACTTACCGCCCCACTTCCATTCAATGTGGCTGATGATCCGGTGCATACCGTTTGATTTGCCCCAGCATTTACCGTTGGTAATGCATTAACAGTCACTGTGGTTTGTGCCGTGTTTGTGCATCCGTTAGCGTTGGTGCCGGTTACCGTGTAGGTTGCTGTTGCATTCGGTATAAACGCTACACCATTCTGCACGTTATTGTTCCAAGTATAGCTTACAGCACCTGATCCCGTTAAGGTGACAGAACCTCCACTACACGTAGATTGATTAGCACCCGCACTTACCGCAGGCAATGCATTCACGGTCACTGTAACTTGAGCCGTATCATTACACCCGTAATTTGAACCAATCACGGAGAATGTTTGTGTTGAATTTATGGTAAATGGAACCCCATTGACTACATTGTTATTCCACGTATAACTTACCGCACCCGAAGCATTCAATGTCACTTGGGATCCAGCACATACCGTTTGATTTGAACCGGCATTAACGGTAGGATATGAATTCACAGTAACCGTTATTTGATCACTGTCTGTACAGCCGTTAGCATCCGTTCCAATTACTGTATACACTTGGGTACTTTGAGGTATAAAACCAATGCCATTTTGAACATTATTATTCCAAGCATAGGTAAGCGCACCTGAAGCAATCAGTACTACGGGTGTTCCTTGACAGACACTTATTGGATAATTTGCAGAGACTACCGGAAGGGAATTAACAGTTACCGTTACAGTAGCAACATTCGAACATCCATTATTATCAATTCCAGTTACTGTGTAGGTTTGTGTTGCATTCGGTGTAAAGGAAACCCCATTCTGAATGTTATTGTTCCACGTGTAGCTGGAAGCCCCACTACCACTTAAAGTAACTGCAGTTCCTAAACAAATGGCTTGATTTGCACCACCATTAACTGCAGGTAAAGCATTTACGGTTACCGTAGTTTGTGCCGTATTGGTACAACCGTTCGCAGCTGTTCCAATTACCGTGTAAGTTGTTGTAGCATTTGGAATGAAAACAACCCCGTCTTGAACGCCGTTATTCCATGCATAACTAATAGCTCCACTTCCACTCAAGGTTACCGAAGTACCTGAACATACCGTTTGGTTTGCTGGTGCCGTTACCGTTGGTAAAGCATTTATGGTTACTGTTGTTTGTGCCGTATTGGTACATCCGTTCGCATCCGTTCCAGTTACCGTGTAAGTTGTTGTTGCATTTGCAGGGAACGCCACGCCGTTAGATACTCCATTGTTCCAAGCATACGTTGATGCACCACCACCATTTAAGGTAACATTCGTTCCTGAACATACCGTTTGATTGGCTGGTGCTGTTACCGTTGGTAAAGCATTTACTGTTACTGTCGTTTGTGCCGTATTCGTACAACCATTTGCATCCGTTCCAGTTACCGTGTAAGTTGTAGTTGCATTTGCAGGGAACGCCACGCCGTTAGATACTCCATTGTTCCACGCATACGTTGATGCACCGCCACCCGATAAGGTGACATTGGTTCCTGAACATACCATTTGGTTGGCTGGTGCCGTTACCGTTGGTAAAGCATTTACTGTTACTGTCGTTTGTGCCGTATTGGTACATCCGTTCGCAGCTGTTCCAGTTACCGTGTAAGTTGTAGTTGCATTTGCAGGGAACGCCACGCCGTTAGATACTCCATTGTTCCACGCATACGTTGATGCACCGCCACCATTTAAGGTAACATTCGTTCCTGAACATACCGTTTGGTTGGCTGGTGCCGTTACCGTTGGTAAAGCATTTACTGCTACTGTCGTTTGTGCCGTATTGGTACATCCATTCGCAGCTGTTCCAGTTACCGTGTAAGTTGTAGTTGCATTTGCAGGGAACGCCACGCCGTTAGATACTCCATTGTTCCAAGCATACGTTGATGCACCACCACCATTTAAGGTAACATTCGTTCCTGAACATACCGTTTGGTTGGCTGGTGCCGTTACCGTTGGTAAAGCATTTACTGTTACTGTCGTTTGTGCCGTATTGGTACATCCATTCGCATCCGTTCCTGTTACCGTGTAAGTTGTAGTTGCATTTGCAGGGAACGCCACGCCGTTCGTTACCCCATTGTTCCACGCATACGTTGATGCACCGCCACCATTTAAGGTAACATTAGTTCCTGAACATACCGTTTGGTTTGCTGGTGCCGTTACCGTTGGTAAAGCATTTACGGTTACTGTTGTTTGTGCCGTATTGGTGCATCCGTTCGCAGCTGTTCCAGTTACCGTGTAAGTTGTAGTTGCATTTGCAGGGAACGCCACGCCGTTAGATACTCCATTGTTCCACGCATACGTTGATGCACCGCCACCCGTTAAGGTGACATTCGTTCCTGAACATACCGTTTGGTTGGCTGGTGCCGTTACCGTTGGTAAAGCATTTACTGTTACTGTTGTTTGTGCCGTATTGGTACATCCGTTCGCAGCTGTTCCAGTTACCGTGTAAGTTGTAGTTGCATTTGCAGGGAATGCCACGCCGTTAGTTATTCCATTGTTCCAAGCATACGTTGATGCACCACCACCATTTAAGGTAACATTCGTTCCTGAACATACCGTTTGGTTGGCTGGTGCCGTTACCGTTGGTAAAGCATTTACTGTCACTGTTGTTTGTGCCGTATTAGTACATCCGTTCGCAGCTGTTCCAGTTACCGTGTAAGTTGTAGTTGCATTTGCAGGGAACGCCACGCCGTTAGATATTCCATTGTTCCAAGCATACGTTGATGCACCGCCACCCGATAAGGTGACATTGGTTCCTGAACATACCGTTTGGTTTGCTGAGGCCGTTACCGTTGGTAAGGCATTTACTGTTACTGTGGTTTGTGCCGTATTGGTACATCCGTTCGCCGCTGTTCCAGTTACCGTGTAAGTTGTAGTTGCATTTGCAGGGAACGCCACGCCGTTAGTTATTCCATTGTTCCAAGCATACGTTGATGCACCGCCACCCGATAAGGTGACATTGGTTCCTGAACATACCGTTTGGTTTGCTGTAGCCGTTACCGTTGGTAAGGCATTTACTGTTACTGTGGTTTGTGCTGTATTGGTACAACCGTTCGCATCTGTTCCGGTTACCGTGTAAGTTGTAGTTGCATTTGCAGGGAACGCCACGCCGTTAGATACTCCATTGTTCCAAGCATACGTGGATGCACCGCCACCCGTTAAGGTGACATTGGTTCCTGAACAAACCGTTTGGTTTGCTGGTGCCGTTACCGTTGGTAAGGCATTTACTGTTACTGTGGTTTGTGCTGTATTGGTACAACCGTTCGCCGCTGTTCCAGTTACCGTGTAGGTTGTAGTTGCATTCGCAGGGAACGCCACACCGTTAGATACTCCATTGTTCCAAGCATATGTTGATGCACCGCCACCCGTTAAGGTGACATTGGTTCCTGAACAAACCGTTTGGTTTGCTGGTGCCGTTACCGTTGGTAAGGCATTTACTGTAACTGTGGTTTGTGCTGTATTGGTACAACCGTTCGCATCTGTTCCGGTTACCGTGTAGGTTGTAGTCGCATTTGCAGGGAACGCCACGCCGTTAGATACTCCATTGTTCCAAGCATACGTTGATGCACCGCCACCATTTAAGGTAACATTCGATCCTGAACATACCGTTTGATTGGCCGATGCCGTTACCGTTGGTAAGGCATTTACTGTTACTGTCGTTTGTGCCGTATTGGTACATCCGTTCGCAGCTGTTCCAGTTACCGTGTAAGTTGTAGTTGCATTCGGCGTAAACGCTACGCCATCCTGCACGCTATTGTTCCATGTATAACTTGTGGCACCACTTCCACTCAAAGTTACCGAAGTACCTGAACATACAGATTGACTCGCTGTGGCTGTTACCGTGGGTGACGCATTTACTGTTACTGTTGTTTGTGCCGTATTGGTACATCCGTTCGCAGCTGTTCCTGTTACCGTGTAAGTTGTAGTTGCATTCGCAGGGAACGCCACGCCGTTAGAGACTCCATTGTTCCAAGCATATGTTGAAGCACCGCCACCCGATAAGGTAACATTGGTTCCTGAGCATACCGTTTGGTTTGCTGGTGCCGTTACCGTTGGTAAAGCATTTACTGTTACCGTGGTTTGTGCCGTATTGGTACATCCGTTCGCAGAAGTTCCAGTTACTGTGTAGGTTGTGGTTGAGTTTGGAGTAAATGCCACACCATTTTGCACACTGTTGTTCCAAGTATAACTTGATGCGCCACTTCCACTTAGGGTAACGGATGCACCGGTACAAACCGCTTGATTAGATCCAGCACTTACAGTTGGTAATGCATTTACCGTTAGCGTACCGTTGCCATTGGCTCCACCCCAAAAACCACCTCCAGCGCCACTGTAGCCACCATATTGGTAGGAACATGCAGTGGCTAATTTATATCGGAATGCATAATAATATGTTCCAGCGCTTAACCCACTAATCGTTCCAATGAACTCATCGTTGTTACCTGATTGGGAATTAAAGGATGCAGCAGACCAAGCATTAGCAGGCCAAGTAGACGGATCTGTGTTCGTTGTTGCAACTCCAATTTCAGCTATCATTCCTGCCGTGGCGCCGGCTGCATTGGTTACCCCAGATTCAAATACTTGACCGTAGGCGTTAAATGACTGACCCTGACATACCGCACCAGAGGCTGGAAATTGTAGATTTGCCCAATCCAAGCCGTCAATGGTTAATACCCCATTCACATTCGTTGTGCCATTCCAAAATCCTCCGTTGTACCCTCCGTAAACGTAGCATGAAGAACCGTTAACGGCATAGCGGAACGAATAGTAGTATGTCCCTTGTGCTAAAGCACCTCCTATATTAGCTACATATTCATCATTATTTCCTGATTGGGTATTCCATGTAGCATTACTCCATGCACCGGCTGGCCATGTAGAAGGATCGGTATTTGCTGTATGAACACCCACTTGAACCGAAATGGCATTATTGGCGCCAGCAGCTGGCGTTAAACTGCCTTCATACACTTGGCCATACACATTAACGTTTCCACCACAAGCGATGGTTGAATTAGCCGGAAATTGAATATTAGCCCAACTTACATAAGGACTTACTGTAATGGTTTGGCTTTGGGTAATACTTGCCCCATCTAAAGTGGTAGTACATGTATAGTTGGTAGTTTGTGTTGGAGTTACCGTGATACTCGACGTGGTTGCCCCAGTTGACCAGCTATAGCTTGGTTGACCTTGTTGATATAATTGCGTGATTTCTTGTTGCGTTAAAGTACGATTCCAAATACCGATGTCATCAAGCATTCCTTGCCAACGTTCATTATTATATTGACCTGAATTATCAGCCTGACCAAAAAACAATGGATTTGAAGATCCGTTACCAATTACGCTATTGATTGTGCCAACTAGGTTACCGTTCACGTACACCAGACAGTTGGACGCCTGAAAAACAAAGACCACATGGTACCAGTTGTTATTCAAAAGATTATTAGATGTTGTTAGGAAATTAGAGCCGTCCCAGACACCCAAACCGGTATTGTTGTTTGCTGCATGGCAAGAAAACCGAGAATTATTAACATCCGTTCGTAACCCTATAAACGCATCATTATCTGTAAAATCAGTCCGATTAATCCAACATGACACACTCATTAAATTGTTATTAAATGAATTGTTTGGATTCACTTCAATATAGTTTGTACCATCAAAACTATAGGCCTTATTTGCCGCACCAAAGCGGTCAGTTGTTAAGGTCGCACCATTCACTGTACCATTATTTCCATTACCGGAAGCGTCATTCGCATTCCCACAAAACGGCCAATACCCTACTAGCCCATTTTGTAAGGAAGCAGGTAAGCCTGTACTTGCGCATGGAGTACCTGTTGCCGCAGCAGAAACCGAAAGTGTGGTCGTTTGTCCTGCACAAATAGAATCATTCGTATTAATAGAAAGTGTGGGTGCGGCTAACACAGTTACAACAACCTGATCAGTTCCTGTACACCCGCTGGTATTTCCAGTCACCGTATAGGTAGTTGTAGCGTTGACGGTAAAGGGTACCCCATTACTTACCCCATTATTCCATGTATAGCTTGTAGCCCCTGAACCGCTCAAAGTAACTTGAGTACCAGCAAAGGCCGTTTGGTCTTGTCCAGCATTCACCACCGGTGCGTTGTTTACGGTACCACTCAAGGCAACTGTATTCGATGTTGCCCCCGAGGTAAGGGTTAAATTTCCAGAAATCGCACCTGCTGTTGCACCGGTCATTCGCACATAGATTGTTGTTGCAGCAACCGAACCAGACACTTGATTCAAGGTTAGCGTAGCACCAAAACCTGTAGATGCATTGGTAGAAATCTCAAATCCAGTGGGCGCGGTAATCACAATATTATTGGATAGTCCCACCCCAGAAACAATGGTGGTAAGATTAGACGAATTCACCCCTAAACATGAAGAGAATCCGCTCAAGCTCGACTGGGTAGAATTCACTGCAGAAATGCTACCGTTCAATAAAACAAGAATTTGCGTAGATGAAATTGCAGCGATGTCCGTTGCACCATCCATGTTAATATCCTCCAAGGCCACGCGACTTGCCCCGAAGTTGTAAGAGTAGGAAGCTACCGAGGTAAACGCTCCATTATTCGAATTGTATACTTTGATTTGACCTCCACCAGGCACAACGATATCCGCTCTACCGTCACCGTTCATATCTGCCATTTCGAGCCATGTACTGTACGAAGCCACCGTAACTGGTGACGAAACTGAAAAACTCCCCCCCCCGTTATTGGTTATTACGTAAACAACCCTTCCACCTGAGGTATTAGTTCTAACCATGGCGGACACATCTATGTCTCCATCCCCGTCAATATCCCCAATGCCTAATCCATTCACGTTATCTGATACCCCATTTCCTGTCATATTTATAACTTGAACATTGGTTGTATTAAAGTATGGTGATGCGCCTGTATTATAAAAAATATAGACTGAACCAGCGGTTGGATAAGCTGCAACCACATCCCCCAAACCGTCACCGTTCATGTCAGCAACCTGAAATCCCCAAGAGCTATTGGCCGGATTATTCGTATTTAACAAACTATTACCTGCATTGGTAAATGAAAAACTTGTACCTACCCCAGTATTGGTTTTAATTTCAGTTAAGGCGTTTCCACCCGAGGCTATGCTTGTTCTTCCATTATTCAACATACTACCTACGGCAATATCGCTGGTAAATCGCTGCATAAAAAACGCACTGGAAATAGTAGCTGGAGAAAATGTGCCTGCAGCAGAACCTGCTTGAATGTACGCATTAGAACAATTACATTCGGAGGAATGGGTAATGTCCATGTATCCATCTGAATTAAAATCGCCAACTGCAATCGCTCTGGAATTGTATCCATTATAGCTTATGTTCGTTTGAGAAAGCAAGGTACCCGACAAGGAGATTAGCGGTAAAAAGTTATTGGCAACTACCGTATTATAATTAGTCGCATTCGTCAAAACAATTTCTTTGTTCGCACTGGCACTAATTAGATTTCCTACCGCTAAATCATAAACATTAGTTGCACCTGTCACCGTTAATGTATTGGTCGGAGTAAAGGTTTGACCAAAGGTAACTGCTAAACAGGCACTGAAGGTTGCGAATCCTAAACCAAGGATTCTTTTTAGTTTTTTCATAAATGGACGATTGACTGAATTTTATACATTTAACACTTGAATTTCAATAAAATAGGTAAAAAACCCACTCGAAATCGGGTGCAAAAGTAGTGATATTCTTTTGTATATTATCACAAAGTATAAAATTAGTTTAAAAACTCACACCCCAAACTGGCGCAAGTGGTGGTCCAAATGTTTGTAGAGCATGTTCGACCATTCTTCAGAACTAAGTTTACCCAAGCTCAGTGAAGGGATCTCAGATAAACGACCTGGACCAAGTTCCTCAATCGCTTTAAGATATACGATCAAGCGCTGACGTTCTTCAGAAACATCGTGTTTTCCTGTTCGAATAAAGGTTGGACCAGTGGGTAAATTCTTTCGATAGGGTTGATCATTGGTCATCGACTTCCGAAAAAACCATTGCATTAAAACCCGCATCACAACACCCGGACGATCTGTGTTTTCTCCAAGAATTTGTTGATATGGGAGGCGGCCCTTCGACATGATTCGACAGTCTCATCACAAGGTGCTCAGGGACCGCAAGGGAGACAGGCTCAAGGAAGACAGGCTCAGGGACCGTAAGAACAACAGGTTCAGGGACCGCTTTGACATTGTATTCATACCCGGTGCGTTCCCTGAGCTCGTCGAAGGGCGCACCCAGAAGGTAATTAGAATTACGCCAATACTTCTTTTACTTTATCTGCCGCTTCTTGAAGTAATACTGCTGAATGAACATTCAATCCTGAATCATCAATTAACTTTTTAGCTTCCACGGCATTGGTTCCTTGTAACCGAACAATAATCGGAACGGGAATATGGCCAATGTTTTTATAGGCATCTACAATACCTTGAGCAACACGATCGCAACGTACAATTCCTCCGAAAATATTCACCAAAATGGCTTTTACATTTGGATCTTTCAAGATGATATGAAATGCTTTTTCTACGCGCTCTGCATTTGCAGTTCCACCAACATCTAAGAAATTTGCTGGGTTACCACCGGATAATTTGATGATATCCATGGTGGCCATGGCTAAGCCTGCCCCATTTACCATACACCCCACATTTCCGTCTAATTTCACAAAATTCAATCCTGCCTCATCCGCTTCAACTTCAGTTGGATCCTCTTCGTTTTTATCACGCATCGCAGCGTAATCAGGGTGACGCATCAAGCCATTACCATCTAAGGTAACTTTCGCATCTACCGCAATAATTTTATTATCTGATGTCTTGAATAATGGATTAATCTCAAACATCGCTGCATCGATACCATCATATGCTTTATATAATGAGGCTACGAATTTGGTCATTTGCTTGAACGCTTCACCACTCAATCCAAGATTGAACGCGATTTTACGCGCTTGAAATCCTTGTAATCCAACGCGAGGATCAATGAATTCTTTAAATATTTTATCTGGCGTATGCTCTGCTACATGCTCAATATCCATTCCACCCTCGGTAGAATAAATAATCACGTTACGGCCTTTTTCACGGTCTAACAACACCGACATGTAAAACTCTTGCGGTTCTGTTTCTCCTGGATAGTAAACATCTTGAGCAATCAACACTTTATTGACCTTTTTACCTTTACCATTGGTTTGCAACGTAACCAAATGACCACCTAGGATTCCTTTTACTTTCTCTTCTACTTCACCAATACCTTTAGCTAAAACAACTCCGTGAGATCCTGTTTCTTCAACGGTTCCTTTACCGCGACCACCCGCATGGATTTGTGCTTTAATCACATACCATCCCGTACCGGTTTGTTTGGTTAATTCTTCTGCAGCAGCTACTGCATCGGCTACATTTTCAACTACCACTCCTTCTTGAATGGCTACTCCGTAGCTTTTTAAAATCGCTTTTCCTTGGTATTCGTGTAAATTCATATGCTAATTTGGTTGCGTAAAATTAGTGATTTCTAATTGACTGCGTTACGATTGTAATTTATTTTTCCAACTGCTTGTATTTTCTCTTGAAGCATATTCTTTTTCCTTAAAGGCCTTAATATCCTTCCAGATTTGGTCAATACTAAAGGTTAACGCTCGATGCTCCTCCTCCATTGCTGTATTTACAACCCGTGGATCAGTGAAATAGTGCTTAACAAAGTTTGTATCAAAATTTCCTGATATGAAGGCCTCATGTTTCAATACATATTTACCGAAATCTAGGGTTGTTTTAACGCCAGAAATCTGATAATCATCGATGGCTTCTATGCATCGTCTAATGGCATCTTGTCGCGTTTTACCCCAAACCACCAATTTGGCGATCATTGGATCGTAATAAATCGGAATATCCATTCCTTCTAGAAACGCATCATCTACTCGCACTGAACGGCCAGAAGGAATGCGATACCGGTTTAGTGTGCCGATATCTGGAATAAATCCGTTAAGCGTATCCTCTGCATACACCCGTATTTCGATGGCATGTCCGTTGATGGCTAACTCTTCCTGTGACTTTGGCAGTTTTTCGCCACGCGCCACGCGAATTTGCCATTCCACTAAGTCTGTTCCAGTAATTTCTTCGGTAACCGGATGCTCCACTTGGAGGCGCGTATTCATTTCTAAAAAATAGAAATTCAACTCAGCATCTAATAAAAATTCTACCGTACCTGCGCCTGAATAATTACACGCCTTACATACATTGACCGCAGCCTCCCCCATTTGTTTGCGCAATTCAGGAGTAACAACAGCACTAGGCGCTTCTTCAATTACCTTTTGATGTCTTCGCTGAATCGAACATTCGCGTTCAAACAAATACACAACGTTCCCTTGGTTATCTGCAAATACTTGAATTTCAATGTGACGAGGTTTTGTTACAAATTTTTCTATGAACACCGCATCATCTCCAAAGGAAGATCTAGCCTCACTTTGGGCGGTATGCATTTGTTCTTCAAAATCTTCTTCACGTTCCACCAAGCGCATGCCTTTGCCACCACCACCAGCGGAGGCTTTGATTAATACGGGATACCCAATGCTTGCAGCAATTTTCTTTCCAAGTTCAACGCTTGCAACAGCTTCGTCGACCCCTGGAACTAGGGGGACACCAAACTCTTTGACCGCTTGTTTGGCACTTAATTTATCTCCCATCACCTCCATAGATTCAGGAGAAGGCCCGATTAATATGATACCTGCCTCTTTTAATTTTCTTGCGAAACCTGCATTTTCAGACAAAAAACCATATCCGGGATGAACTCCATCCACCCCTAAATCCTTACACGCTTGAATGATGGCATCCTGACGCAGATAGGATTCTGAAGAAGGGCTTGCTCCCAAATACACCGATTCATCTGCTTCTAATACATGGGGAGCAAAACGATCTGCATCGCTGTACACCGCAACACTTTTAATATCCATTTTCTTCAAGGTTCTCAACACCCTTCGTGCAATTTCACCTCGATTTGCTACTAGTACTTTATTCATTTTCTTCTTTGTTTTCTATGCTTGGCGTCGGTTCCGTTGGCGCTCCGACAGGCGGTAATTTAGTTTGACGTTTCTTTCGCTTGAATTTTACTACTTTATTCTCCTTAGATCTAAATACATCGATAAAAGATTGCAAGAGTACAAAATCTTTTGCGCTATTAAAATCTTCATGATATGAAAGTCCCGCACCTTGTGTAAAAGGCCCTGCATTTTCTTTTACTGTATTTGAGTTTGAACGATTAAAGGCATTAACACGAAAAGTCCCCGATTCATTTACCAAGTATTCAATACTCACATCGCCTACCAATCCACCGCTTGCAGCGGATGAGCCCGTAGTGTTTTGAACCCCGAAGCTTCCTGTAACCACCAAGCGATCACCTACAAAGGATTTTTGCACCGAAGTAGAGACATTATCTGTCCCTAAATCCATTTTAACTTGATAACTTTTAGACATTTGTGAAAGGGCTTGATTAATTTGACTTTCAAACAAATCGATGGCTGCGGATTCATTGGCTGAATTGGTTCCCTTAAAGGGTTGAAACTTGCTGAAAAGCATTAAAGAGAAAAACTGACGATTTAATTCATCTTTATCTTCATTGATTCGATTCATCAGTGCCTTTCCTGATTCAGGTGCTTTAGGCGCCACTAATTCAAACGTGATGTTGGGTTGAATTAACGATCCAGTTAAGTTTAATAGGCATTGAGCATCTTGCTTTGCCAAGGATTTATCGGTTTGCTCTGGAGTTAATTCTAACATGTTGGCGTTTTTCACTAAATACGAAGTGATAATTTTCATATCTGCATTGTACACATCGCCCGACCAGTTTATTGAGCCATCAATAATATCAAAAGGTTTACGAGCAGGACCCATCGTAAAATTATATACACTTCCGTTCAGTATCTTCAAGCCACCATCTAAACGCATTTGATTATAGGCATCGAGCTTCAAATTTAATTTTCCTTGCGTTTTGGCTTGAATTTCATCGTGTGTTTGCTCATTAAATACCAAAAGAACCTCTGCATCCGGAGTAATATCAAATGCTAAATCCAAGTCAACCCCTGTAAAGTCGATTTTTTCATCAATGATGGGTGCTAAATTTTCATCTGAAACAAAGGTTATTATTGATTCTTCTTCTAATTCAGATGTTCCATACATTGGGAACACCAATTTCGTTCCTTTTCTAGTTTGAACATTTACCGAAACATTCATCACAGCACCATATCCCGAAATATTCGCAGTACCTCTTCCATATGCCTTACCGTAATACACATCGCCCTCCTTGTATTTGGTATTAAGAAGCATGAACTTATCTATTTTACCTCCAGGATTATCTCTCAAGGAATGGTTATAATCCTCCTCAAAATCCACATCCACATTATAATTGAACTTAGTAAAGTTCGAATGATATACCGTACCGTCAATCGTTGCCACATTCCCATCCGCATCACGAATCGGGAGCTTGTTAATTAAAAACCCATCTTGCTCTACCTTAATTTTGCCATTCATCGTGTATCGACAACCAAGCAAGGTAAAATTAGCAGCGGCATCTTTAAGACTTAAGGTACCTGCAAGTCTTGGAACATCCGGAGTTCCTTTTATGTTAATGAAACCATTTAGTTTTCCTTCAATTTTATCTAACACATCCGGATCCATAAAAGCATTGGTAAATGAAATGTCAGTATTCTGAAAATCCAATCTTAAGCTTAGGTTTTCATCTGCCACATTCGTCAAATAAGAACCAGAAAAATCCAAGGTTTTCATTCCACGATAAGCCAGAGTACCTTTTAGCCCTACCGCTGACAAGGCATCATTATAGGTTGCATCGATATGAATTTCACCAACTTCCTCTTGATTAATAAAGAAGGAAAGAATATCAACATTAGAAGTTAAGGTCAAGGCTTCATAGGGATTTGCTAAACCAACTGAACCATTTACCTTACCTGCCAGATCGACCTCAAGGTTTAACATCTTTGAAAGATCCTCCAAGTCAAGATTAGTTATACTCAAACCCAGCACATCATTCACATTATCAGATAAGCACCCACCCGCTTCAATGCGCTGATTCTTTTGATCACTTCGCAACATCAACTTATTGGTTTGAATGTGTTTATTCTGTACAATAAGGTCGCTTCCAGAATCTAAATACCATTTAAATCCATTAATAGAAAATCGAGATTGATCAAAGAGTAAATCAAAATCATTGGAAGAATGCATCGTTGTGCGCCACTTTATTCGAGATTCATTCAGGCGTCCTTGATCCCACCCAAGACTTGAATTAAGTTTTCCTCCAATACCGGTCGTTAAAAAATTAACATCATTAAAAATTAATGAATCCCCGGCATCCAATTGATTCACTAATAAATTTGCAGTGACCCCTGAAGCATTTACGCGCTGTTGTAATGTAATACCCTCCAAGTTGATGCTGTCATACATAATATGACTGGAAGTAAGTTGTAATCCAAATAAATCTTGCTCTGAATCAAACTTTAAAACGACTTCTGTTTTCGGATCAATTTCAAGACCGGGAACAAATAAGTCGGCGAGTTCATTGATATCTTTCACCACCAACTTTGCATCAATTTCATTATTCACTTTGCCACGAACGGGTTTTCTTGCTTGCACCAAACTCGGAAGAACGCGTGAAATTCCGAACAAAATATCATCCTGAATCGTGTTCGGATCGATCTTTCCTTTAAAATCTAAATCCGCTATATTACTCCTGATTTTAAGTGATTCTTCCGCCATGGAATGATTAAAATCGATACGAGCCGAAGGAATCTTTATTTCTTTGCCATCTTCTGTATAACTGAAGTGATCAAACGTTACCCCACCCTCAAAATGATTAAACGATGGGCCTTTTGTATCCACAGTAAATTGACCTATTAATGCCGTATTTTTTGATTCTGTAAATCCTAAGGCTCCGAGATTTAATTTATCGAACCGCATAGAAGCATTGTAACTTGGTATTCCTTCAATGTTGAAATCACCCGAAATCATAAATTTCGCATTTGGATCGTCAACTTGTATAGAGGTATTCAACACAACACCATCCATGCGCATATCTTTCAGCGCTACGTTATGATAAACATAGCCCATGGTCTCTAATTCACTAAAATATGCGGACCCATTGGTTAGTTTAAACCCTTTATCCAGCACATCGAACGTCGAAAATTTCAAGTTACCGTTTAGTTCACCAACATCAGAAACACCGAGTATTTCTCCTAATTGTATATGATTTAATGCTACGGCAATGCTATCTGGTCGTAAATTTTGAATTCCGATGGCATTACCCAAAACATCCAGTTTCACGGGTGAAACCAAGCTCAAGTCCCCTTTTTCGGTTTTTATAGTTACGGGACGTAAAATTAACTGCCCTTGCTTCCCATCCACGACCATATTTCGAAAACGAACAGTTCCTAAACGATCTACTTCAGGACCAAAAGACAAGGATGATCCATCCGGCAAGCGAACCTTACTTAGTTCAGTCATATCAAATGAAGCCTTTCGAATTACCTCTCGGAAAGGATATGCAGCAAAATCAGAGAAATCAGGCAAATCTAAATCTCCCTTCAAAAACGTATTTTTTCGAACCCTTAAGTCTAAGTTTTTGATTTTGAAATGTTTCACCACATTATAAAGCGTGCCACTTAACTGAACCTGTTCATTCATCCCGTTCATTTCAGGTACAAAAAACGCTACATCTGCAAGATTGATAGAACTTGGTTGTATGGCAATATTAAAAATCACCTTGTTATTAAAATCATCCAATGCAGAAGGATCCGTATACGAATAAGCGATTTCAGAGGCATGAATTTCTGACCGATTTAACTTAATATAAACCGAATTCAACTTCAACCCCGTTTCATTGATTGCAACCTTAGCCTTCAAGGCCTTAACCCAAAGACCGGATTGGTCTTTCGTATGAAAGTCATCAAGGCTAAACGCGGTAAGCGGGCCGTCGTTGATAAATTCAGATACTGTTAAATTGACATTTTCAAGCGCAACATGATTAAAATCTAGCCCCGTTTTCATCTTCGGAATTCTAAAATCATCGTACCGTAGTTTGGTCTGTTTCAGTGTGATTTTATTCAAAGCAAGGGTAAACTTTGAAGAGGTTGATGTAGTATCCTCCGAAGCGAAATAATCGGCTATGAACTGAAAATTCATTTCACCGGTAGGTTTTTCAGCATAAACCCAAACCTCCCCTTTTTCCAAAATGACTTCATCTAAGGTTAAATGCTGTGCACCAAAACCCTGTATTAATAATTCTAAGCTTCGAATTGACACCAGGCGTTTGTCGGACAAATCATGAATCAATACATCTTCAAGATAAATTCGACTGAAAAGCGTGATGTCCACCTTACCTATATTCACTTTCGTATTCCATTCCTTAGAAAAGAAATCCGTAGCTTGCTTAGCTAGATAGGATTGAAAGGACGAGGTTCGGATTAGAAAGGCAAATAAAATGACAAAAATCAACATCCACTCAAAGAAAACCCCAAAGGTTCTGCCAAGGATTTTAATTACTTTTGTCATGCGTGAGCAAAATTAATCATTGCATTGAATAATCGGTTGATTTTAGGAATTGAATCGTCATGTGACGACACATCGGCTGCCGTTCTGAGAGGAACGCAAATCCTCGCGAATATAACACACACCCAGTTGATTCATGAAGTATACGGAGGCGTAGTACCGGAATTAGCAAGCCGTGCACACATAGAGCATATTGTACCCGTAGTTAAGCGGGCAATTGAGACCGCACAAGTTTCCTTGAAAGATATTGATGCCATTGCCTTTACCCAAGGTCCTGGCCTTATGGGCTCACTCGTGGTTGGCACCTCTTTTGCCAAAGGGCTAGCGCTGGCCTTGAATAAACCCTTGATTGGAGTTCATCACATGAAGGCGCACATTTTAAGTCATTTCATTACGCATGAAGCAATGACCGCACCTACTTTTCCATACCTATGCTTAACCGTAAGTGGTGGACATACGCAAATAGTTGTGGTTCATGATGCCATGAATATGGAAATCATAGGAAAAACAATCGATGATGCAGCGGGCGAGGCCTTCGATAAGGCGGCTAAAATGTTGGGATTACCATATCCAGGCGGACCGCTCATTGACCATTACGGAAAGACGGGGAATTCCATGGCATTTAGCTTTGCTGAACCAAAAATTCCGGAGTTGAACTTTAGCTTTAGTGGGTTAAAAACATCTATTCTTTATTTTCTAAAAAAAGAAGTCGCCAAGAATTCTGAATTCATAGCAGAAAATCTAAATGACCTTTGCGCATCCATTCAGCACAGCATCACGGATATTTTATTGAAAAAACTTAAAAAAGCGCAGCAACAAACCGGCATAAAGTGTATTGCGGTAAGTGGAGGCGTATCAGTAAATAGCGAATTACGAGCCAAACTTCAAGCTTGGCAAGATACAAATCCCGAGCTATCGATGCATATAGCACTGCCTTCCTATTGTACGGATAATGCGGCCATGATAGCGATTACAGGGGCATTTTTATTTGAAGCTGGAATTACACATGACCAGCAGATTTCGGCAAATGCAAAATTGCCTTGGTAAATTTGGAAGTTTAGAAAAATTTCCTAACTTCAGTGAACCAAACTCACTACTATGTTTTTAGAAATCCAAGAAATCCAAAAGGAGCAGGTTCCAAATTGCACCTATGAAAAACTCAGCTCCATTGAACAGGAAGCTAATTTGCGGCAAAAACTACATAAAGCCATGATTTTAGGAAATACCCATCGGGGTAAAGTAGAAATCATTTTTTGTGATGATGATGGATTAAAAAAGGTACACACCACTATTTGGGCCAAAGGAGAGCAGTTCATCACACTGAAAGGTGGGGTTTGGATTCCAATTTCTAAAATTGTAGATATAATTTTTTAACTTCGCGACATGCGTCGTGTTGTTCCTTTTCTATCCTTTATTCTTTGCCTATTATTTAATGTTGTTGAGCTTCAAGCTCAAAATCATGTAACTTGGAATGCTTCATGGGATAAGCAATCCGGCGTGGTAATTATTCGAGGTAACATTGAACCCACATGGCATTTATATTCGCCTCAAACTGATCCAAACCTTGGACCAATCCCGTTAAGTGTGACGTTTGAAAAAAATAAGGGGATCAAAAAAATCGGGAGTTTAGAATTTTTAACAGCACCCGTTGCGCATCAAGATGACAATTTTGGGGGAATGGTTTATATTTGGGAGAACGTAGTTGAAATACGCCAAGCCTTTCGAATTAAAAAAATCGGCGCATTAAAACTTACATTAAACTACATGATTTGCGACGAAACGAAATGTATTCCTCCAATCGATGTGCCGATAACCATTCAAATTAATAATTAACTATGAGGTATTTTTTATCTACCTGCTTGATCCTCTTAAGCATAGCGACCTTTGCACAAGGTTCTTGGCAAGACAATATAAAATGGAAATTTAGCCTAGAGAAAATCGATAGTAGTCATGCGTATATCGTTGGTAAAGCCACACTTCTAAACCATTTCCATATTTTCTCGGTAAATCACGACCCAAAAAAGGCAGATTACACGGGAACACCTACAACCTTTGACATCAAAGCCAATAAGAATTTCAAGTTGATTGGGAAACTTAAGGATGGCAGTGCACCTAAAAAGTTTGTTGATGAATTAGGTGAACAATTATACTTTGAAGGAAGCGCTACCTTTAAGCAGCAAATTGAAATACTAAGCAACGAAGCGTTTAGCATCCCTTTTACCTATAGTTTTCAAATCTGTGATGCAGCGGGATGTATTTTCCCTCCTGCGCAAGACGCCACAGTTAAAATAAGTGGCTATAAAAGTGCATTATCTTCCGCTAATGTTCCCCAAGAAACAACACAAGACACCAACACAACCAACACATCTTCAGGCGACAACACCACTGGAGACACCATGGACCAGAAAGAAGACAAAGAAAGTGCACCAAAAAAACCAAATACCCTATGGTGGACATTTTGGGCAGGTTTTGGTGGTGGTTTATTTGCCTTGTTAACGCCATGTATGTTTCCGATGATCCCCATGACCGTAACCTTCTTTACTAAACAATCAAAAACACGAGCAGAAGGAATCATTAAAGCACTTGTTTATGGTGTGTCAATTGTTGTAATTTACGTGACTTCAGGGATTTTATTTACGGCAGTTTTAGGAACCACGGGACTCAATGACCTATCCACTAACATTTGGATGAACCTTGTGTTTTTTGCAATCTTTATGATTTTCGCTTTCTCGTTTCTTGGAGCCTTTGAAATTCAATTACCAAGTAAATGGGTTAACAAAATGGACAAGCAAGCAGATAGAGGTGGATATATTGGCATCTTCTTTATGGCATTCACCTTAGGCTTGGTATCTTTTTCGTGTACCGGTCCAATCATTGGGAGCCTCTTAGTTACCGCATCAACCACTGGGTCCTACCTTACCCCTGCTATGGGCATGGGTGGATTTTCACTTGCCTTGGCTATTCCATTTACTTTGTTCGCGATTTTCCCAAGTTGGTTAAATTCTCTTCCACAATCCGGGGGATGGTTGAATTCTGTTAAAGTAGTGCTGGGATTGCTTGAAATCGCCTTAGCGATGAAATTTCTATCTGCGGTGGATATGGCCTACCATTGGGATATCCTTAGCCGTGAATGGTTTGTCGGATCTTGGTTTGTTATTTTTATGATTATGGGACTTTATCTACTCGGAAAGATTCGATTTTCTCACGATTCTCCAGTAGAAAAATTAAGCGTTCCAAGGTTCATGTTTGCGTTTGTAGCCCTCGTATTCTCTGTATACCTATTTACCGGAATGTTTGGACACCCCTTGAAACTTATTGATGGAATTGCTCCTCCAAGAACACATTCTGAAGATAACTTCCGTTTCAATAATGGCGGACTTGATACTGGAGTAAAACAAGACTCAATTACTGATAAATATGCTGCAGACATGCACCCTGTGGGTGATGGTTCCATCCTGGTATTCCATGATTTGTACAAAGGCCGTGCCTATGCCAAAGAACGAAATCTACCAATTCTTATGGATTTCACCGGACATGCTTGTCAGAATTGTCGTAAAACAGAATCTACCGTATGGACCAATGACGAAATCCGCCCCTTACTTCAAAAGAATTTCGTTATTATTTCGCTGTATGTTGACGACCACGAACCGCTACCTGAAAGCGAACAACGATATTCAAAAGAACTTGGTGGGAAAATTCGCGACGTTGGAAATAAGTGGGCCGAGTATGAAGTAATTAATTACAAAAGCTTCCAACAGCCGCTCTATGTGGTTACAGATCATGAAGGCAAAGACCTTACTGAAACCATTGGTTATACGCCCGAAATTGATAGTTACAAGAAATTCTTGTTGAAAGGAATCCGAAAATTCAACCAGTAAATGAAACTGTGCATTGCGGAAAAACCGAGTGTCGCACGAGATTTGGCTCAAATCCTTGGTGCATCCACTCGGAAAGAGGGGTATTTTGAAGGAAATGGGTATTGGGTGAGTTGGACCTTTGGTCATTTATGTACACTGAAAGAACCTGAAGATTACAACCCAAACTGGAAGCAGTGGCGGGTTGAGGATTTGCCAATTTCTCCTGAACAATTTGGAATTAAAGTAATCCAAGACGAAGGCGTACAGCGACAATTCCATGTACTCAAATCTTTGGTAGCACAATGTGAAGAAGTGATAAATTGTGGGGATGCAGGACAAGAAGGCGAATTGATTCAACGTTGGGTCCTCTTGAAAGCAGGTTGTAAAGTGCCTGTTAAGCGCTTGTGGATTTCTTCCTTAACCGATGAAGCCATTAAAGAAGGCTTTTCTAAGCTTAAAAACGGCGAAGAATTCGACAATTTGTTTGCCGCAGGAAATTCACGTGCCATTGGCGATTGGATGCTAGGGATCAATGGAACACGACTTTACACTAAAAAATTCGCGCCGGCAAAAATGACCTTATCCGTTGGTAGAGTTCAAACCCCTACCCTCGCCATGATTGTGCAACGGCAGAAGGAAATCAATGCATTTAAATCTGAAACCTATTGGGAACTTAAAACGATGTACAGAGAAACCGAGTTTCTTTGTCAAATTGATCGCTTGAAATCGGAAGAAAAAGCCAAAAAAGGCGTGGAATATCTGAAAGATAAACCCTTTAAAATCACCTCTTTTGAACAAAAGGAAGGGAAAGAAGGAAATCCGAGATTGTACGACTTAACTTCATTGCAAGTAGATGGAAACAAGCGTTATGGTTTCAGTGCCGATGAAACACTCAAGCATGTTCAAAGCCTTTACGAGAAAAAACTGGTGACCTATCCACGGGTTGACACCACCTACCTCTCCGAAGATCTTCACCCCAAAATACCCAATGTATTAAAAGGGTTAAGAGATTATAGCCGGTTTACTGAATCATTGTTGGAAAAACCCATTCCTAAAACAAAAGCTATTTTCGACAACAGCAAGGTTACCGACCACCACGCTATTATTCCTACCGGAATCGTTCCTTCTGGAATTTCACCCGATGAACATAAAATATATGACTTAATCGCACGTCGCTTAATTGCTGCGTTTTATCCGGAATGTAAGGTTTCGAATACCACCGTAATGGGTCAAGTAGATCAATTAACATTTAAAGCAACCGGGAAGCAGGTTTTAGATAAAGGTTGGCGTGTGGTATATGAAGACCTCGATCAAAAAGTTCAGAAAAAAGGGGAGTCCGAAGATAAAATCTTACCCTTATTTACAGAAGGCGAAGAAGGTCCACATGAACCCTTCATGCATCAAGGAAAAACATCAGCACCAAAACCTTACACCGAGGCGACACTTCTTAGAGCCATGGAAACTGCTGGAAAACTAGTAGAAGACGAGGAAATGCGAGAATTAATGAAGGAAAATGGCATTGGAAGACCCTCTACCCGATCCGCCATTATTGAAACCTTATTCAAACGAAAATACATAGAGAAAAAGAAAAAGAATCTCATCGCTACCGATACCGGCATGCATTTAATTGATACCATTAAAAACGACCTACTCAAAAGCCCTGAACTTACCGGACAATGGGAACACAAATTACGTCAAATGGAACGTGGGCTGTATGACCCTAAGCAATTCAAAGCAGAGCTTTTTCAAATGGTTCGTGAAATTACCGATGAAGTAATCTTTGGTAATTAATCCTGTTTCACAAAAGGCTTAACAGACTTTGTACCATCACCAAAGTTGGCTACAACCCGATACGTACCACGTGCCAATCCACTAATGTTAAGGTAAGAAAGCGAACTGAGAATTGGAAATTCCATCACCACCCGACCTGCAGCATCCACCAATGATACAGATTGAGCAAAACCATAGGTGAATTCAACATTCAAGTGCTCGTTCGCTGGATTCGGATAAAGCAACCAATTATTTCCAATGAGTTCCGTTAATGAAGCATTATCCGCTATCACTTCAAACGTTGTGGTGTCCGAACAATTGGCATTCGATGCCACTAAGGTTACCGTATATACACCAGGAGCACCATAGGTATGTGAAGGAGCGAATCCATTCGATGAATTATTATCCCCAAAATCCCAAGCATATTGATTAGCATTCAAACAATTATTTGCAGAAACAGTAGCCGTCATCCCAAAGGTATTCACCGTAGCACTTGCGGTAACTTCATCCATAATTAATTGAACGGGTGTTCTTGGACTTATACATGGATCTTTAACCACTTCCCAATCATAGAAATAATAATAAAAAGCCCCACCTGCACTTGAACCTGTGATGGAAACCAAGCCTGGAATTTGATAAGGAAAAACGGCACCTGCATTATTACGATACAAATTCATCTGCGCTCCACCAATTCGATAATTTACCCCAGGTTCCACATGAAAGTTTAGTGAAATCCGTGAACCACCAGCAGGAATATTTAAAAACCTAGAATCTAACTGATTACCGCTCGCATCCCATAAGGTTATTGTACGATCTCCAGTTGCACCGGCATTTACCCATGCCGAAACAATCGTTAAGGGCTCATTTACTGTAAATAATAAATATTGAGTCGACGTATTATTATGCTGTCCGCCCGTACCAAAGGAATTATTTAAAGGTCCAACATATTGAGAAAGATTGTTCTCAACAGACTCTACCCAAACCGTATCGGTTTGTTGTAAAAAGGTAGAATAACTCGGCCCTGTCGTCAATAAGTTTCCATTGAACTCAGCATCATAATAGGACATAGTGCCGTTTGCCGTCGCATTAACCGTTACTGAGTCAGGAGAACAAATAATCACATCTGCAGTGAGGGGGGCATCCGGACGATTAATCGTGATATACTGAGGAAAGCTGATGGTATCAGTCCCGAAGGCATTTCCAGCAATCAAGGTAACTGTATACTGACCGTCTTGCGTATACACATGACTGGGAAACTGCAGTGATGAAGTAGCTCCATCTCCAAAATCCCAAGCCCAACTTGTTGGACCACCAGTAGATTGATCATAAAAATCAATATCCCCCGTACAACTGGTAACCGCGTTGGCCTGAAAATCCGCTACCGGAGGATTGGTAGGTATTTGACACGCCCATGTCATGACAAATCCGGCATTGGTCACATAGGTATCAGAAAAAAACTTCAAGGTAACTGCACCGTACGTTGTATTAATCACCCCAGCATTCGGTAGCGTATTTCCTGTATATTGACCGATTAAAGGACTCGTATTGTTCGGACCATCATAAATGTACAGGTAATCATAATTGGCTTCTAAATCGAAACTCGAGAAATTAAGGGTAATACTCGCTGCCCCAATTGGAGCAATAGTAATCTCACTGGTTACGAGATCTTGATAATTAGCTGCCGCACCCCCTGGATCGAATAAGGTTCCTGTGCATGATGTTTGCGTTTGATTTAATCCTGCCGGATTCATGGTTATTGCACAAGGCAAGCCTGGGTCCACATTAATGTAATCCACCAAGATTAAGGTATCTGTACCGCACGCGCCACCACTGGCAATTAAGGAAACCGAATATAAGCCCGGATTTTGATAAGTATGCGAAGGATTTAAGGCAGACGATGTAGTGCCGTCGCCAAAATTCCATTGAAAGGAACCTGCATTAAAACTCTCGTTTGTGAAATTGACCAATGCGGGTGCCTGACAATAATCTTGAAAAGCGGTTGAGAAATCTGCATTGACGGTATAGGAAAAGGCAGGTCCCACCCCTACCGCATACCATGCGTTGGTAGTACTCATTACCTCTGGAGAGCATGCACCAAACAAATCAATGGCAGACTGGACTGCATAAAAACGTGCATCGTGATAATCGGAATTTGGCGTTAAATAAAAGGTGTTGTTGCGAAATGCTATGCGCGCTGCATCCACAATACCCAGGCCGCTTACATTGTATGCGTTGTTGATATCGTTAGTGCCGGTTCCACCCACTGTAAGTAAATAAAACCAAAAATTCTGAACCCCAGAATTCGTATGAACCCCACCATTATCCTGTGTTCCTGTGTAATAGTTGGTACCTAAATAGGTATCCGGATCGGCAAAGGCGCTTGGATTACTCATATTACGTATTCCATTACCATTGGGTGTGGCATCTTCACCCATAATCCAATTTAATGCATTGTTATTAGCAAAAGCCTCTACGGAAACACCAAAAATATCTGAAAACGATTCATTCAAAGCACCTGATTCATTCGCATATACCAAATTGGAGGTATTTGAAGTCAGACCATGCGCGATTTCATGAGCGGTAATATCAATCGCGGTAAGTGGCGTGAAGGTAGTTCCATTTCCATCCCCATAGGTCATGCGTTGTCCATCCCAAAAAGCATTATTGTAATTGGTATTGTAATGCATGTAGCTTTTCAATAAAAATCCATTTCCGTCTATGCTATTTCGATTGTGGATTTGCCAAAAATAATCATAGGTCATTTCTGCTCCCCAATGCGCATCACCGGCGTAATGATCTTGATTCGATGTATTATTCCAATAATTGTCGGCATCAATAAAATCTACTGCTGCACCGTAATTCGAGGTGTTATTCAAGTCAAATGTTTGAATTCCATTTCCTCTTCCAGTTTCACGGAGCCTAAATTGCGAAGCAAAATAATCTGCCACCATTACACGATTGCCGGAATAGGCTGTAACCGCAATACCGTTGCTATCCGCAGTATGAATTCTGTTTTCCGCTTCTACAATTTGATTTGTATGGGCATCTATGTAAATGAACTGTCTCGACAAGGGCTCATCCGCATAAACATCTACGCCATAAACCAAGGAAGTTGTATTGGCCGAAGGGTTCGTATACCACATCAATTGCGGTATGGGATAATAACTAGCTTCGCGTCCTTGTTCCATTTTGAGTAAAGCTTCTTCTTCCGGCATCTCCCACTTGTAGCGCGTTGCATTCACATGATTCAACGCTGTTTCTATCACTTGGTCGCTAGAAATGGAGGGAGTAATTGAACCCGAAACCTTATCAAGTGCAGCATTAACAGAAACCAACAGATTACCATTCATGTGAATTTTAACCATGTTGTGACGAAGTGGAATTCCTTTGAAATTTAGAGAATACGTGTAATGAATCCAACCGAGCTGATCTGTCATTTTATCCGTAAGGATGAACGAATATTCCATAGGTAACTCGAATAACTCATGGATAAATTTACCATGTGATTCAGGCGTCAAGGAAACTTTCCCGTCAAATTTTATGAAGCGCGGAAAAGACTCTTTAGGTTGCTTCCAAATGGAAGTAATATGATCTTTCGAAATAGATTGTGCCGTAATTTGTAGGGATACAAAAAACAGCAAGGATAGGGTAAATACTTTCATAGTAGAACTTAGGTCCTTAAAAGTATAAAAATGAACTCGGATTACATCCGTTCGGGAGCATTAATCCCCAAAATATTTAACCCAGTTTTCAAAACCTTGGCGACATTCTTTGAGATTAAGATACGTGCTGCCCGCAACCCTTGGTTGGTTTCATTTAGAATTGGACTTTGCTGATAAAAAGAATTATAGGCTTTTGTTAGTTCATACAGGTAATTGGCCAATAAGGCCGGAGAATAATTGTCTGCTGCTTCGGCAATCGTTTGAGGAAATGCAGCGAGCAATTTAATGAGTTCTATTTCTCCGGATTCAATTACCAGCGCGGACTCATCGATTTGGATCGAATCTGCTTTACGTAATAAGGAATTAATTCGAGCGTGGGTATATTGAATAAACGGACCGGTATTTCCGGTTAAGTCTATCGATTCCTCAGGATTGAATAACATTCGTTTTTTCGGGTCAACTTTCAATAAATAATATTTCAGGCCGCCCATTCCGATGGATTCGAACAAGTTATGACGCTCACCTTCGGTTAATTCAGCGATTTGACCTCGTTCTTGTGTCATTACCGTTGCCGCATTGACTACCTCTTCCATGAGGTCATCTGCGTCAACCACGGTACCTTCCCTAGATTTCATTTTCCCTGAAGGAAGATCCACCATGCCATAGGATAAATGAAAGCAGTTTTTCGCCCATGAATAACCTAATTTATCAAGGATTAAAAACAACACTTTAAAATGATAGTCTTGCTCATTACCTACTGTGTAAACGATTCCAGACAAGGCTGGATAATCATGAAAACGTTCAATCGCAGTGCCGATATCCTGTGTCATATATACCGCCGTACCATCCGAACGAAGCACCAGTTTTTCATCCAATCCATCGGGCGTCAGATCTATCCATACACTTCCATCAGGTTTTTGATAAAAGACACCACGCGCTAATCCGTCCATTACTTGGTCTTTACCGAGTAAGAAGGTATCGCTTTCGTAATACAATTTATCAAAATCCACTCCCATGCGTTGGTAGGTCACATCAAATCCGTCGTAAACCCAACCGTTCATGGTAGACCACAATAAATAGGTTTCCGGATCTCTTCCTTCCCATCGCACTAACATATCTTTGGCTGCTCTAAGAATCTCGGTTTCGTTCTTGGCAAGCTCCTTAATCTTATCCGAAATGGCGGCTTGTGCCTTTTCATCTTTACCAACGAGCGCCTGATTTAATTCTTGAAATTTTTCGAGTGCCGAAGCAGACGTGTTGGAGAAATCTCCTCCATTCCAACGCGTAAGTACATCTATAACCTCAAGCTGCAAGTGCTTTTCAAATTCTACATAATACTTACCAACTAACTTATCCCCTTTCATCCCTGAATTAGCGGGAGTTTCTCGCTCGCCATTGGCATTAAGTGGCGCAAAGCGATGCCAAGCCAACATGCTTTTACATATATGGATTCCTCGGTCGTTAATTACTTGGGTTTTGATTACTTGATGCCCATTCGCTTTTTTTAATTGGGCGACCGCATAGCCAAGGAAAATATTTCTAAGGTGACCTAAATGCAACGGTTTATTGGTGTTCGGTGAAGCATATTCTACCATGACCATCTCCTTAGAATTTGGTTGAGCTAATCCGAACGAATCGTTTTGATTGATTGTGATAAGTTGGTCAGACCATAAGGTCTCAGAAAATACAAAATTTAAAAATCCTTGAATCACCTCGAAATCAGCAACAAATGAAACTTCTGATTTCACGTGCTTTCCAATCAGTTCGGCAACTTGTGCGGGCGGTAACTGAAGCGCTTTAGCAAATGGAAAAACCATTAAAGTCACATCACCACGTACGCCTTTTCGGGTTGGTTGAAACTGAATCCAGGATGGATCAATATCAATTCCTATCCATTCCTTTCCCTTTGATAAAAGGATTTCCTTCAACGCTACTTCCATGATTCAATTAAGGTACGTGTACAATTGGTGACTAAATCGAGGGCAACCTCGGCCATTTTATTTTTTTTCTCGTCCAGCGTTGGATTCACCTCAACGAATTCCAAGGCAACTATCTTAGGAGAAAGACACAATCCTTCAAGGAGTGATTTTGCTTCTTGTACCGTTAAGCCATTTGGTACTGGTGTACCCGTACCAAAGGAAGTTTCAACTGGATCCATAGAATCTACATCAAAGGAGACATACAGTACATCACAGGCATTCAATTGATGCGTGATTTGTTCCAAGACGTGTTGAACACCAACTGACCGAACCCTCTCTACCGTGATATTGGTAATGTTCTCTGCTTCAATAACCGCATCTTCTTCCGGCTCTGTACTTCGTACGCCAACATAGACTAAATCCGAAAATTTAACCGAATTACTCTTTAATTGGGTCCATTGCAGCGATGTTTCAATGTCTACATGGTTCCGCTGACATGGAAGATTATCTACACCCAACGCAGTGGCAAGGGGCATTCCGTGCAAGTTACCAGAGGGTGTGGTATAAGGCGAGTGTAAATCCGCATGGGCATCAATCCAAACCACACCAATTCGCTTATCGGGGAAAGCAGCCTTTAATCCATGCAAGGTTCCACCGGCAGAAGCGTGGTCACCAGCTAAAATAAGAGGGAACCGATTGGCTTGAATATGGGAAACCAATGCAGAAGAAACCGTTTGATATACCTGTTGCATCCCGTCAATCCGCTTAGCTAAGGGATAGATAATTGGGCGGTCAAGCAGGTGATTCAACTCGGGAAGCACCTCCCATGCAACCTTGCTAAAGAGTTGATTTTCATGGGTTCTTGCTGCAACTTGAATAGCGAATGGGCCCAAGGAAGCCCCTCGAGTTCCGGCCCCTAATTCTGAGGGGTTTATGATTAGTTGGATCGTTTTGCTCATGGCGGGTTCCGTTGAATAGGAACTAGACAAAGATACAAAAGTTGTCCACCTAACGAAAAGAAAACTTTCGGGATTCGGCGAAAAGGCTGTATATTCGCACTCACCATGGGGATGTAGCTTTCCGCAGTCGCGGAAGTAGAGCCGGTGTGATTCAAATTTATTGGGGATGTAGCTCAGTTGGCTAGAGCGCTTGACTGGCAGTCAAGAGGTCGTCGGTTCGAGCCCGATCTTCTCCACGAATAAAGAAGCCCCGCATGGGGCTTTTTCCGGTTTTACAACCATCGGGCGAGAAGTTTATGCCGAACGAAGTTGAGGTGAGCCCGATCTTCTCCACGAATAAAGAAGCCCCGCATGGGGCTTTTTCCGGTTTTACAACCATCGGGCGAGAAGTTTATGCCGAACGAAGTTGAGGTGAGCCCGATCTTCTCCACGAATAAAGAAGCCCCGCATGGGGCTTTTTCCGGTTTTACAACCATCGGGCGAGAAGTTTATGCCGAACAAAGTTGAGGTGAGCCCGAACTTCTCCACTTCCGCCCTGCGAAGCTCATTAAGCGAAGCAGGGCTTTTATGTTTTTATACCCATCGGGCGAGCACTTAGCGAAGCGATTTCACGACCAAAGGGAATAACTTGTACCGAACAAAATGACCTCATGATTTTTTTTGTAATCTTATGAATTATTACCTTCGTTTATGGCAATTAAACTTACCCCAGGCAATTTATATTTCATTCGTGACATTGACTACTTAACGGGTGACATTGGAAAATATGTCAAAATAGGCATAGTTACCAATGAACGAACCACTGAAGACCGAATAAAAAATCATCAAACCGGAAATCCACGTGGAATTTATCCGGTAGCTGAGGTAACTGACGTCCCTTTTGTAGAACGCCTTGAGACCCATCTGCACTATGATCACAACGAACATTGGGTGACCGGAGAGTGGTTCTTATTGAACGACAAAGAGGTTAAATCCATTGTTGCACAAGCTGAACATCTTAAAGCGCAACAACTTTTTCATAAGCCAATCATAGAGCGTGTATTATTAACGCTCGACAAAGCACTTTCCAATGGGAAGATTAAAAAAGCAAACAAACAAAGCCTGGCCTTAGAACAACAACTCATTCAATTAAAGGGAGAGGTCAATGTACTCAAAGCAAAGATTGAATTATCAAAATTCGTTTTTTACACCTTATTGGGCGCCAACGGATCCATCGAAGGCGTTTTACGCATCAAATATGCTCCTGGAAAATTCGATTTCGATAAAAAGGCCTTTGAAGTCGCTCATCCGGCTTTATACAAGAAATACACCCTTCCAAGACCTAATGCGTTTAAACATAATTTCATCTATACCCATTCCTCCAGTTACAGCCTAAGCACCATCGACCCTGCACTTCATACCTCCGTGAAGGCACTTGGTGTGACAAGCTATTCGGCGGCGCAGCTTTCCGGCACGGTGAAACGTACCAAAAAAATGGAACAATTTCACCTTGATCATCTTAAACTGCTAAAAGAACTTAAGCTAAAAGAATACGAGCAAGAGCAAATGGAATATGAATTAAAAGCCTTGGTTGGCTTGTATGACGGCATTGAAGGCATTTGCACTTGGAAACGATTTTATTCACCTCAATCTCCAGAATTCAATGAAGCTGAATTCAAAAAGGCTCATCCAAAACTGCATGCATCTTTTCTAACTACTCCTCCGAAGGAAGTATTTACAATGGATATAGAAAAATGTAGGCCGTATAAACCCAAATAGGTTTAGCTCAATTATGCGGCTACGAACCCAATGGACTGTCGAGTTTTTTGATTGAGCGCCCGTAAAAAGTCATCTAATGCGTGATACAAGGTTCCGCATTTCATTCGAATGATGGCATTCAGCTCCCACTGTTTTCTAAATACCCCCAATTCTGCCGCCGTAAACGTAAAGTTTTCTGCTAAATGTTTTGCCTGAACTTCAGATAGCGCGGGAAACAAATGGCGCAATAACTCAAAGCGCACCTCGGCAATAGGGTCAAGAATTTCGATTTTAAGTAAAATTCTTCGACTAAATGCCGCATCAAATGAATTCGGTCGATTCGTTGTAATGAGCATAATACCTTCAAAAATCTCTAATTCCTGCAGTAGAATAGTTTGGATACTATTCTCTGTTTGGCTCATGTTTCCTCGGGATTCTGTACGTTGAGAAAATATGGCATCCCCTTCATTAAAAAACAAAATGGGAGCTTTCGGGGAATGTTTACAAATGTTGCGGTAATCATCAAACACTTGCTTAATCGCTTTTTCACTCTCCCCATAGTACATGTTTCGCTGCTGCGTTACATCAAAGACCAGCAAGTCCCGACCGGTTTGTAAGGCCAATTGACGAGCCAACTCCGTTTTCCCAGTACCTGGACCACCAGAGAGCAACGAAATAACACCTCCTGGATCTCCATGATTATGGGCTATTTTTACATATTTCCGGAGGTTCGTAGCGATTAAAATCTGCTCAAGTTGTTTCACCTTGGTTCGTGTTTCTGGATTGTAGAACAATTGTTTTTGATAAATCCCTTGATGAGCCACAACCTGTAACGCCGGGGATTGGGGCACAATTCGATGATTCTCGGCTTGCTTTGGATGTATTAATGTAGCCCATTGGACGTGCGCGCCAAGGCGAGAGACGCCATGTTCTCCTCGAATGGGTTCAATCAGTTGTGCCTTATACAAGGCAAAGTCTGGCTCTTGTAGTTCTTTTTTTAATCTGGAAACTTCCAAGGCGTTTGTGCAGAACAGTTGGATAATCGTTCCGGTGTCCACTCGGTGCTGATCTACTTGGTGTAAAATCCCAATAAACAATGCCATTGCTTTGTGTTTTCGCGACATCTTGGAACGAAGAAAATATTGAATAAAGGGCAGGTCGTTTAACTCCCTAATTTCTGCAGTAAATGTCAGCCAATCTTGTAATAAGATGCTTCGATTTCTAAAAGAAACTGCGCGTGCATAAATCATCATCAACACATGATCATGATCATTGGATGGGTATTTAGGAAGGGCCTTTTTATTGGAAGTTTTCAGGGCCGTTTCAGCCGAATGGCTCAAGTAGATATGGTCATAATAAGTAGAAAATGGCCCTTCACTGCCATACATGAAATAGCCATGTACGACCAAAGATTCAACCGTGTTTGCCACGTGATCTTGTGTGAAATGTGGCTCAAGGTATTCGATAAGTTCCTCAATACACACATGATTTTTTCTGCCGCGCATAAAACAAAAGGCAGACAGGACAGCGGTACATTGCTCGTTGAGGCGTAAAAACGATTGAAAGGCTTGCAGCGAAGCCGCCAGTTCTTCGGGGTTGAACTTGCCAGCGGGACGTTTGGAGTTGCTGGCGAACTCGGATAACCAGTTGCGCATACTTAGAATTAAAAAATGAATAGATTTGTTCTGGATTTACGCCCCGAAGGAGGAAAAATAACGGGTAAGTTTTAATTTAGGGGGGAATTTCCTTAATTGATTTGAGACAAATGACAAAAGACGAACAAATTATAGAGACGCTGAAATTAATAAATTTTACAAATTTTAGCTTAGAAGAAAACCACCCAGTAATTTGTAAACATTACCAAAATCTTAATTGGGATGCTACAAAAACTATATATGACATTGCTGACATAAAACTTCACATTTGGTGCGCCATTCTTAATTATTTATACTCTGGAATCTGGGGTGAATATACTGCACTAACAAATCTTTCAAGAAAAGCCTTTGGGATGGCCATATTAAAAGAGAAGATGAAAAATAAAAGGCTAATTGCTTTAACTGAAATCAATCTAGAAAAAGAAAGGAAAGATTTAATAAACTTTTTAAGTTCAACATGGAATCAAGTATTCAAAGCGCACGAAACTTATTTCAACATACTATTAAGATTCACAAGAAGATACAAAACAGAGATAAAAAATATTATCATTTATGAGGCGCCTCCTTTTCCAAAAAAAGGCAATATAAATTATATATTAATTGAAGAACCCAAACCGAAAGGCCCTTATTTTACTTCTATCTATAATGCATTAAAAAAAGGTGATTCTATTCAAAATAAGTTAATCTCAAATAATGTTTTGTTCTTCGATTTACTTATGTTACCTATTCCGTTAAGTAGTGCGATTAGAAGAGATTGGTCAACTATTAACAAATTCAAAATTAATGGCAAACAACTTCCTGTTGTGCTTTTTGAAATGAACCTTGTTCATTTTCTAAACAAACTAAATGAAGAAGGAGTTAATTTATCACCTAATATTAAAATTGCCATTGGGACCCCACATTTAACAGCTTTAGGGATTTACAACCATTTTTGTAAGAAAAGTTATAAAATTGAAGTTGGATATCAAAATATAATTACTAGTCTAATTGAATGCAATACAAAAGAGAATAAAAAATATCTAAAGAATTATGTTGTCCCATTATTTAAATCTAGTTTCGTAAATGCCAGTAACAATCCAGACCAAAATCTTCTTAAACATGCATTGACCCGATAGGAATAAAATCAATAGTACAAAAAATCATTTTTTTCTCCCGAAACCGTATTCTATCTTTGTAAGGAATGGCCAAAACAAAGAATACCAGCGCCTTAATGGGGCAACGCCTGCGCATCCGCATTATTCATGAAATTATCCGAAAAGAGGCAACTCCTACCCCTCAAGACCTAACAGCAAGGGATTTTTTACTGCAGGCTGTTAATAAAAAACTCGAACTGCGAGGCCTTCCGAAAGTAGGCGTAAAAACACTGGAGGCGGACATCAATGCCATTAACCAAGGAGATTTTCCAGAGGCTGATCATTCCCTGCCCCTCCTTCCTAATGGCAAGCTTTACGACCTTCACTACGATCACATCGACAGATGCTATGCCTACCACCATGAGCGCACTCCCGATATCGCTTTTCTGGACGCCAAAGAAGAATACTCCTTGGCCTTTCTGAAGGGAATTTTAGCCCAACACAGCGACCTTCCTGCCGTGCAACGGCTCATGAAAGAGAGTCCAGCATTTTTCAATCAGGACCTTGAAGCAGTGGATACCAGTCAAGTATTTGTAGTACATGCCCCCCAACACTGGAGCGCAAATCGCAAAGAATCCATAATGGAAATGACGCTTAACTTGTTGGACCACATCAAGCAGCAAGAAGTCGTGCAGTTCGAATACGTGGAAAGTCAAAAACTGGAGCATTTCACGGGCATTGTCCCAGGAAAACAACGCTTTCGCGTCTATCCGCTCTGCCTTCGTTTACACGATGGATTTTATCATTTGTGTGCACTTAGTCAGGTTAATCCTGAAAGTAAAAAACCGAATAAATACCTTATTAGAAATTTCCGAATCGACCACATCGAAAGTAAGAGCCTTACAAAACTCAGGGACCCTAAATTGCCTCATACTTTTGAACGATTCAATGCGGCCGAACTTTGGATTAAGTACGACGTCCAAAAGAAATTAAAAAAAGCCATTGGCGTTTGGAACATGCCCGATTCGGCGATAGAAGAAACGGTAAGCATCCGTTTTTACGGTTGGGCGGCCAACCATTTAATGGTTTTTAAAATACACCCGAGTCAGGTCCTTTTAGACATCAACACAAAAGAAAATTACATTGATTTAACCTTTAGTTTTTACACTTACCCACAATTCCGCGCCTTAGCCAAACCACACCGCCTGTTTCACCAAGAAGGCCTCAAAAACGGTACTTGGAACCCGAATCAATTCCCTTGTGTTGAATTATTTGAGCGATACCCAGAGGCGGGTTACCTGTTGGGAAAGTATGTAAATTTCATGCACGTCCTCTCCTAATTTTAACGAATTCATCTTGGTCCTAATACTTTAGGACGCCCTCATGGTAATATTTGCTGGAGGTTTCGGAAAGACCGAATCCCATTCAACTAATATTTTTTATCATGATGGAAACCATCACCTTACGTCTGAGCCAAGAAGAATGGCGCAAGGACCTCGACTTAAGTATGATTCCGCTCGGAATCTACCGCGTACAACATTATAAACAAGGGCTTTTTGATCAACTCAAGAAACTGGAAAGTCTACTTCGGGAATACCAAGGCATTCATGCTATGCTCAAATACAGCGAAGTCGAAATTGAACCCTATTGGTACAAACTGGAAGTATGCGTAAACCACGCTAGACTAAAGTTTCAGGCTTTCGTCTGCTACGAAATCAATGAGGAGCAGCAATTGGTTGCAACAATTTATTGCACCAACCGGCCATCGACTGATGAATTCCCAATTGAGGGTGGCGTAGAATGGAAAACCATTGTCTTGAACGATTCGGAAATCAAAGACCCTGCGTATGTAGTCGCTCACATTAAAAATCACTTCATCTGCTTCGAGAGCTACCGACAAATCGGTCGCGATATCCTTTATGCGGTATTGGAGGAATAAAAAAATAATAAGGTATTGAAACTTTTAAAAAAATCACGATAGAATTAGAACTATGAAAAAAATGGAATTTAACATGCTTAACTTAACAGAAATCATGCACGAACTCGTGCAACTCATGGAACAGAAGGAGGTCTTACAAGACTTCAAACAATGGTCATCCCTTGACCCTGAGCTATCAAAAGAGGAAATCGCCATTTACCTCTTGGAACAAAGCTTGGAAATCGAATGGGCACAACGAAAATTAATTATTAAGGCGATGCGTTCGAAGCCAGAAACTCTCAATGTAGTTTTCGGTGAAGTGGCCCAAAGCTATGAAAAAAGCATTTTTGCCAATGTGCCGAATGTGAACAACAAGAATAGTTTTATCAATAGTCGACACATGCGCAAACTCAACCCCATCCACACCAATGAAGACTCGATTCCGGAGCGCTTATGCAAAGAATTCGGCACCTTAATATTGGATATTTATGTTATCCCAATTCCGACAATCATACTTTCGAAAATCAAAGGCGAGATGAGACGCTCGGGCTTAACGGAACGGATTTTACAACTCCAAATTAACCACATCAATGAAACGATTCGCTTAGTAAATCCGACAGCCGTTCGATTTATCTGCCGTTACAAAAGCCTCATTCCAGATTGTACATTCATCGTTGATCGGATAGCGCGCACTAAACAAGTTGCGATTTCATTCAATCCCACAGAAGCCCTTTCGGGGTATCGGGGAATGTTGGACCTTGGAAAATGGTCGAATTTCATAAACTCGTGGACCAACTTAAATTAAGTGAAGCCCACAAAAAAACCAGTAATAATTAATAAAAATCAGTCCATTAATGTATACAAAAGAAGAACTACTAACTATTCATTTTATGTGTGGTCAAATGCTAAGAATTCATTTTACCAGTTGGGTAAAACCGCAAGACCGAAATGAAGTGCAACAAGAAATCATTGAAAAAATCCTGCTAAAAAACCTCAAACACACGCATAGCAAAGGGGCTATGGGCGCATGGCTTTATCGCTTAATTAAGAACCACTTAACCGATTCCTTTCGCAAAAAACAACGAAACAAAGTGCATTCCGTTGAAGACTTGTCTTATTTCAACATCTGTGAAGACCCTTCTGAAGCTAACTACGAGGAGTTGCATACTGACCAGTGGAATCAATACAACGAGTTGCTTTCCCGTGAAAAACCAATTGATCAACAGTTAGTCCGCTTAAAGCATGAAAAGGGAATGAAATACGAAGAAATTTCTAGGGAATTAGGTATTCCCAAAGACCGTTTGGCTATGCGCTATCGAAGAACCGTGGCCCGATTGGAAAAAAACTATCAGCCAAACCGATGGCAAGAATAAAAAAAAAGCACCCATGAGGTGCTTTTTTTATGGACAATTCTCGTTTTAGTTAGACTCCTTTAGCCGTTGATACATATCCTCAAGCAACACAACCTGAGCGGATTCGAATACTTCCTTTGCCTTATTCAGTTGAAACCAAGACACCAGTATTCCGATTACTAGGGCTGGCATTAGAATAAAACCCGCATGAATAAGATAGGGTAAAATACCACCAAAAACATAGGGGATTTCATAAAAATCAACCACCAATAACATGATCGAAATAATTCCGTTTGAAAAACCTCCAATCAGGAAGTTGTCAAAGATTTTTTTGGCACGTCCATGCTCATAGGCAGCCTGTGCAAATTGTATTACTTTATTGTTTTCCATGCAGGTTTTACGAACGGAAAAATTAAAAATAACATTGGTAATGCAGCTAATTACCTATAATTTATTTCTTAATGTATAAGAATTAGATTTATTAGCATTGTTTTTAATAACTTTAATCTTAAATAAAAGAATATGAAAACATTATTTTTTTCGCTTTCCCTTTTCCTTTCCTTAAATGCCTTTACTCAAACAGTCTATTCGGTAGAGTACAAATCAGATGCGAAAGTTAAGGTTTATGTAGCCTCCTACAAATCAGATGCTGATTTAGTAGTTTATAAATGTGATTACAAATCAGATGCTACTGGAAATAATGGCCTATGGTATTTTACAAGTTACAAATCTGATGCAAAATTTCCCATTTACTTCTGCACCTACAAATCAGACGCAGATTTAGTAATCTATTTTGCAGATTATAAATCAGATGCAGGGTGGAAAAATTCTAGTAAAAAGCACCTACTATATTAGATGAATTGATTTTGTAACAATACCTGAATACGTCGGTTATAAATTCATGAGGCGAATATTTAGGCTTTTTGGGGTTACATCATTACTTACGTTAGTTGGATATTATTTTCTCCCCGAACAGCAATTAACTCCGGGACAAAAAGCTGATAAGATCATGGTCTATAAAGCCGATCACGTTCTTAACTTGTACTACCACGGTAAAATTATTGCCAGTTATTCTGTCTCCATCAGCAAAAAAGGATTGGATGCAAAAAAAAAATGTGGTGATAACCTTACCCCAGAAGGACAGTTCCGAATTACGAAACGCACATGGAGCGCCTATCACAAAGGAATAGATGTTGGCTATGGCTGTGATGTATTAATCCACGGACAAAAATTCGGCTGGGTAGGTAAATTTCACCAATGGAACGATTGGACCTTGGGTTGCATTGCGCTCACGAATACTGAAATCGATGAGATTTATTATGCTGTCGACAACGGCTGTCCTATTGAAATAATGCCATGAAAATTCCGTAAAGCAGTTGCATGTGTTAATTGCACAAATAGATTATTACCTTTGAGCATGCAAATCAAATTATTTCTTTTATTTCTTTTCTACTTCACTTTATTCTTTTCACAAAAAAAACACCTACCCTACTCCGGAGAATTATTATTCAAAGCCCAGCGCGTAATACCTATGGACTCTATCCAAGAACACATGTTAATTTACGCGAAAGACAGCTTACTTAAAGTAATTAATTTCTCCTCAAACATGGGGAAACAAGAATTGATTAAACATTTATCCAAAGAAAAGTCATACCTGCTTCTCGAAACCACCAAAGGCAAGTACGCCATCCGAACGAATTATACCAAGTACCAAGATACAACCCTATCGTATTCCTTTAAAAAGAAAATAGGATCAAAACGAATCGCCGGAATGAAGGCCAAAAAACTAAGCGTTACCTTCACGGATATAGATAAAAAATTTACTTTTTATTACCTAAAAAACATTCCCGCCATCTACGGGAGCGCCTATACAAACTTTCCCGGATTAGTTGTTGAATATTACATTCCAACCGACGAGGGCATGTTCCAATACACCTTAACTGAATTCAAACGAATAGATCCTCCTTTAACGCTTTTTATGGTTCCCACGGATTATAAACGGGTGAGCATCGAAGAATTTATGGAAGAAATGTCCAAGCCCTAGGTAGTTAACACCTTGCTGTGTAAAGAATTCACTTTTGTTCTAATTACGTCGTAACCCTTTTCTTACTTTCGTATTTTACCCTATAATGCGAGATAACGAATACATCCCATACGAAGAAGAGGAAACACAATACGACAATACTGAACCCACGCGGAAGAAAGAAAAAACCTCCACGTCTAAACCAAAAAAAGAGGCTAAACCAAAATCAGAAAAGCCAAAAGGTTTTGTAACCCCCGCTCGTGTTATCACTTCCCTTGGAGCCCTTTTAACGCTTTCAAGCATATTCTTGTTCTTTGGATGCATTTCTTACTTTCTCACGTGGAAAGCCGATCAAGACTCCGTATTGGGGCATGGGTTTTTCGAGTATATTTTCAACAACCAACTTCCTGCGCCAGACAATTGGCTTGGTAAATCAGGAGCCTGGTTCAGTCACACCCTCATCTACAATAGTTTCGGCATTACATCCATTGGATTTAGTTTAATGGGATTTTTATTGGGCGTTCGCTTACTCTTTAAGGTGGAATTACTTCCGATTCTTCGTACATCGATTATCACCTTGAGTTTTATGGTGTGGGGATCCATATTTCTTGGATATTTCCATGAGTACATTAATTTCGGCGGAGGCACCTTTGGCTTCTTCATAAATGAGTGGCTATCCCTTACCATTGGAAGTGTACCAACGTTTATTTTCCACTTGGTATTGCTCTACATTACAATCACCCTGCTCTTTAACCCCAACTACGGAGCAATCTTCGATCGAATCAAACCTTCCAACCTAAACGGCGATTACTTTGACATTAATGAAGATAAAGAAGTCGCTCCCGAGAAACCGTACAACTCAATGAAGGTTGTGAATCCAATCAAAGAAAATGAAATTACTGAAGATTTGATTTCTAAACCTGTACATTTCAATGAACCCGATACGAACGAAGAGGACGATCTTATTGATGATTCAGAACTGGAAATCACCTTCATTGATAAATCTCAGCAAGAAGCAACCTCAGATGTTGAATTAGAAATCAATGATATTCCAGAAGTTGCGCCAGTTCCAACCGAACCAAAGTCGGCCAACGCAGATACCACAGCAGATGATTTAGTGAGTGAATTCGGATTATACGACCCTAAAATGGACCTCGAATCCTATGTACTCCCTCCCATTGAATTACTAAAGGAATATGGAGGAAACGGAGGAGCTTCCGTGACAAAAGAAGAATTGGAAAGCAACAAAGACCGAATCGTTGAAACGCTATCGCACTATAAAATCGATATCGCTAAAATTAAAGCAACGGTTGGTCCAACGGTCACCCTGTATGAAATCATTCCGGCTCCTGGTGTTCGCATTGCAAAAATTAAAAACCTAGAAGACGACATTGCCTTAAGTCTTTCCGCGTTAGGCATCCGGATTATTGCACCAATCCCAGGCAAAGGAACCATTGGAATTGAAGTTCCAAATTCGAAACCTGAAATGGTTAGCATGCGCTCCTTAATCGCATCCGAAAAATTCCAAAATTTCGATGGAGAATTACCTATCGTTATGGGGAAAACCATCACTAACGAAACCTATGTTTTTGATCTAACAAAAATGCCTCACTTACTTGTAGCTGGAGCTACTGGTCAAGGGAAATCGGTAGGATTAAATGCGATTCTAGTATCGCTACTCTACAAAAAACATCCTGCGCAAGTAAAATTTGTACTTGTGGATCCTAAGAAAGTAGAGCTTACCTTGTACAATAAAATTGAGCGGCATTTCTTAGCCAAACTCCCCGGAGAGGAGGATGCAATTATAGTGGATACCTCTAAGGTAGTTAACACACTCAACTCGCTTTGTATCGAAATGGATGACCGATATGAACTTCTCAAAAACGCAGGCGTTCGTACCATCAAAGAATACAATGCAAAATTCATCGGACGTAAATTAAATCCTGAAAAAGGACACCGTTACCTTCCGTACATTGTGGTGCTTATCGATGAATTTGCGGACCTCATCATGACTGCAGGCAAGGAAGTTGAGCATCCAATTGCACGAATCGCACAGCTCGCCCGAGCCATTGGAATTCACCTCATCGTTGCCACACAGCGTCCTTCAGTGAATGTTATTACCGGAATGATTAAGGCCAATTTCCCGGCACGAATTGCCTTCAGGGTGTTGTCAAAAATCGATTCAAGAACCATACTAGACGGCTCTGGCGCTGATCAGCTGATTGGACGTGGTGACATGTTGATTTCAACAGGTTCAGATATGATTCGTTTACAGTGTGGCTTTGTAGATACACCAGAAGTAGAAGAAATTTGTGAATTTGTAGGAGATCAGCGAGCTTACCCAAGTGCCTTCTTACTTCCCGAATATGTTCCAGAAGGTGGTGAAGGAAGTGGTGATGTAGACATGGATGAAATTGACCCAATGTTTGTAGACTCCGCGCGAATTGTAGTAATGAACCAACAAGGCTCTGCTTCCCTTCTACAGCGTAAATTAAAATTAGGATACAATCGCGCAGGACGAATTGTTGATCAATTAGAGGCCATGGGAATTATTGGGTCTTTCCAAGGAAGTAAAGCACGCGAAGTATTATTTGGAGACATTGAATCTTTGGATGAATTCTTGCGCGTAAAAGGATTACTATAATTTCTTAGCCCGTTTTTGTAGCTTTACAGTCAATTTGATTGTATGAAGAATTTTCTTTTCGGACTTATTATTTCTAGCGCTACGCTTGTTTCGGCTCAACTTGTGAGCATGCCTTCACCACTGAACAAATTTTACCATGCTGGAACAGATTTTTCAAGACACCACGAAGTTGTACAGTTTTTCGAAACACTAGAAAACCTCTACCCTAAGCAAGTAAAGGTTGAAACCTACGGATACACCAACGAAGGACGACCGCTTATAATGGCATTCATAAGTACCGAAAAAAACATCCAAGCCCTAGAGAATATTCGTATAAACCACTTAAGCAGCAATAAATTAGAGAACACTTCAATTGCTTGGTTAAGCTACAACGTGCACGGCAATGAAAGTTGTGGGACCGAAGCAGCCATGGAAACTGCATACCGCCTTGTTACCACCGATGCTAACTTATTAGAAAATACCTTAGTCATAATGGACCCTTGCCTTAACCCGGATGGAAGGGACCGCTATGTTAATTACTTTAAACAGTACCATAATAAAACGGGACAATTGCAAGCGCCGAGCGCCGAGCACGATGAAACGTGGCCCGGTGGACGACCTAATCACTATCTGTTTGACCTTAACAGGGATTGGGCTTGGTTAACCCAAGTAGAATCTCAACAACGGATAAACGTTTACAATCAATGGTTACCTCACGTACATGTGGATTTTCACGAGCAGGGCATGAATGAGCCTTATTATTTTCCACCCGCAGCAGAACCTTATCATGAAGTGATCACCAATTGGCAACGAGACTTTCAAAAACACATAGGTAAAAACCATGCTTCCTATTTTGATAAAAACGGATGGCTTTATTTTTCAAAAGAGATCTTTGACTTACTCTATCCATCCTACGGTGACACTTACCCAACATTTAACGGTGCCATCGGGATGACCTATGAACAAGGAGGCTCTGGAAGGGCGGGACTTGGAGTAATTACTATGGTTGGTGATACCCTAACCCTAGCAGAGCGAATAGAACATCACGTAATCACTGGGATTTCCACCCTTGAAACCGTTAAAAATCATCACATTAAATTAATCGAGGAATTTCAAAAATTCCAAGAAAAAAACCTAAATAACCCAATAACGACCTATGTGTTAGATGGAAGTTCCGCAAACCTTAACGCATTGACAACTCTGTTAGACCGTCATCAAATCAAGTATACAAAAGTCAACCAAGATCAAGGAAATGAAGTGAAGGGATTTGATTACTTTACTAATAAAGAACATTCCAGAAAGCTGCTTAAAAATGATATAATCATCAGCACAAATCAGCAAAAAGGAAATTTAATCAATGTCTTGTTCGAACAAAAAACAGCATTAAGTGATTCCCTAACCTATGACATCACCGCATGGTCGCTCCCCTATGCATATGGAGTCCCTTGCATGAAAACCTTAAAATCCATTACTACTCCCCAGGTAGAAAGCAACGAACAATTCTCCCCGTTCGCTTTAAATGAAGAACCCTATGCCATTGCCATTCCATGGAACAACCTAAACCATGTGCGAATTTTGAATGAATTATTAAGTTTAGGTCTTAACGTTTCCATGTCTGAAAAAGAATTTACCACAAGCATGGGTAAATTTAATAAAGGAACGCTTCTTGTGCTCAAATCTGATAATCCCGGGAAATCGCTTTCATCCTTGGTACCACCAATTATAAATAAGCACAAGCAACAAGCCACAGCCTTATTTTCTGGTTGGGCAGAAAGCGGAACAGATTTAGGATCGTCTAGCATTAAAAATATTTCAAAACCAAAAATTGGCATCTTATTCAACGATCAAACCTCATCCTTATCCATGGGCGAAATCTGGAATTTCCTAGATGCTCAACTGGGAATAGAACATCAAGTACTTCGAAATGGCGATGCAGATTTATATGCCTTAAATCAATTGGATGTAGTGCTAATTCCAGAGGGATTTCAAAGTGAAAACAACGCCAACCTGAAGCAATGGATAAGCAACGGAGGAACGTGTATCGTCATGGGATCGGGTGCTTCAAACTTTATGGAAGCAGACTTCGGAATGAAAATCGAAGAGGGAACTGCACCAATTGTATCCAGAGATTTAGGGAATTATGGCAACCTTGAGCGCTCAAGCATTAGTGAAACGATTATCGGCGCAATTTATCAATGTAATGTGGACACCTCACACCCACTGGCTTTTGGATATAAAGACGCTTATTTCACCCTTCGTTTAGCTGCGGATGTCTACCCTTTTCAAGGGGATATCATACAGAAAATTCAAGAGAAAAATGGTTGGATTACAGGCTTCGCTGGATATAAAGTAAAACATAAACAACAAGGTGCTGTTACCGTAGGGTCCTATGCTATTGGGGATGGTAACATTGTCTACTTTTTCGATAACCCGTTGTTTAGGGGATTTTGGGAAAATGGTAAACTGCAAGTTGCCAACGCCATCTACTTTTTACGATAATTTAACCAAGCCGTTGACAATTATAATACGTATCTTCGCAATCAAAGAATCATTACATGAAACACCTAATAATATTATCTCTTTGCTTTCTTTTCCTTAGCGCATGCAAGAATAACGAGAAGCCTTATTCAGTTACGTTTAAAAATGAAAAAGACAAGTTATCCTATGTGCTTGGCGCCATCAATGCAAAAACGATTGTAAATTCAGGCACCGAAGCCTTTAATAAATTAGACAAGGACTTAGTTTTAAAAGGATTTAATCAAAATTTAAACGGAACTCCGGCCCAAGATTGTTTAAACACACTGCAGTTATTATTTGGTCCTACTTATCAAGATTTCAATGCGAAATATGTTAAAGAAGGATCTATCTGTATGGGTAAAATGAGTGGATACGCATTCTATTTCGATATCCGAAAATTAGGTGCACTTGACAAAATTAATTTTGAGATGGTAAAAAAAGGGTTCGAAGATGGTTTGTACAAACGAGACACCGCGTTCTTAAAAGACAACACCATGCGCTTTATGATGACCGAATTCATGACCGGACTTAATGTATCCAACGGTAAAAAAATGATGGATAAGGCGAAAAAAATACCTGGAATTGCCGTTCTCGAAGGTGGTATACTTATGGAAACTGTTAAGGCGGGAAACGGAGCAAGCCCATCTAAAACTGACGATGTTAAAGTGCACTACATTCTAACTTCCGCTTTGGGTGATACCATTCAAAGTTCATACAAGGGAGATGGTAAAGGAAATGTTGAACCGATTCCTTTAGCACTGAACGGCGGAGTGATTCCAGGATGGACGATTGCCATTCCGAAAATGAAAGTGGGCGGTAAATACCGAATTTTTATCCCATGGAACCTAGCTTACGGTGAACAACAAGGGAAAGAATCTCTTTGCTTTTTTGTAGAATTAATCGCAACAGGAAAAGAAGGAAGCTTTACCGCAAACTTGAAAAATCCACAAGCCCAATGAGACGAATAGGTATTTTATTTCTTCTTGGCCTTTTAGGTCTTTCATCATGCAATGAAAAAATTGATTTGTTAGGCGATTACCAAGAAACAGCTGTAGTCTATGGCTTACTTGATCATGCGGACAGTCTTCATTATATAAAAATTACTCGTGCATTTATTGGACCTGGAAGTGCTGTTGACTTAGCTCAAATTTCTGATTCAAGTTATTTCAACCAAGTTAATGCAACCGTAACTGAATTTATTGGTGGCGTAGTAACACGCACCTGGATTCTTAAGGACACCATAGTAACCAACAAAGAATTAAATGGTGCATTCTATGGCCCCGAACAAAAGGTATACTATTTCAAGACCTTACCTACCGGGCCAAATGAAGTACAACAAGGACCACCTAACTCCTTGAATTCTTCACTTAATAAAGACGCTACATACAAACTGAATATCGATATAGACAACGGTAAATTTAAAGTCTTAGGTGAAACTGACCTGGTCAACGGGTTGACTTCCCCCGCGAATTCACAAAATTTCACCTTTAAGTTCGCAAACAATCCAGGATCTTACGTGAGTGCCGGCGTTGCAGCAGTCAATACCTTTGGGAATGCCTATGTGGTTAACACCTCGCTTAAAGTTATCTATAATGAATACATAGGGGCCAATAAAACAGTATCATCCTTTGATTGGAAGCTTGGTGAATCCAGTATACTACCCGGAGAGTCTCGTACCTTTACAGCATACGGTGAAACCTTCTATACCTTAATGAAGAATGATGTTACCGCAGATCCTACCATTACGCGTAGAACCTTTGAAGGAATAGAATTCACCATCACCGGAGGTCATGAGGAATTATACAATTACATGGTTGTAAATGCCCCAAGCTCATCCTTATCGCAAAGCAAACCAAGTTATACCAATCTTACTGTAACGAATGGAAAACGGGTTGTAGGTATTTTCTCTTCCCGTCAAACCTTGAAGTTCTACAGACCATTTTATACCAATTCCGCCCAAGCATATATTCGTGCAATCGATAAAAAATCTACCCGCGAATTATGTCAAGGTCCAATCACCGGACTTCTCCTGTTTTGCTCAAACCATCCCGGAGATAACGTCGTTGGCGCTGAGGAATCCTATGCATGCCAGTAGTCCGAACTCATGGATGAGCGTAAAACCTTATTCGTAGATTTAATTCTACCTGTTCCAATACGGAACTTATTCACCTACAGGGTACCCTACGAGTTGAATGAAGCGATTTCCATTGGTCAGCGTGTAATTGTACCCTTTGGAAAGAATAAACGGATTACGGGAATTATTTCTACAATCCATGAGACAGCACCTAGCGCTTATCAGGCAAAATATCTAGAATTTATTTTAGATGATGAACCCATTCTATCTGCTCACCAATTGGCCTTTTGGAATTGGATCTCTTCATATTATCTTGCGCCCATCGGAGATATTATGGCAGCTGCCTTACCAGCTAATTTCAAATTGGCTAGTGAAACGAAGGTATTAATCCATCCCGACTTTGACGGGGTGGAAACATCCGACACTCAAGAACAACTAATTCTTGAAACGCTTGCCCATCGTGAACAAGTTGATTTAAAGGAACTCTCAGAAATACTTGGCATAAAGAACATTCAAGTGCTTATAAAGCGAATGATAGAGAAACGCTTAATCATCACGCACGAGGAAATCAACCAACGTTATACACCTAAAACTAAAACCTTCATTCGGATAAATCCCTCACACAATGAAGCTACACTGAGCAGTATTCTAGACGAACTTAATAGCCGCGCAAGTAGTCAGAGTCAAATGAATGCCTTGCTTAGAATCATGCAGCTGCTGCCAATTCACGGGATAGAACAAGAATACCTAGAGAAAAAGTTACTGTTAAGCCATGAAATCAGTCCCAGTACGCTAGCCTCTCTTGAAAAAAAGGGAATTATCATACAAGAGAAATTACGCATTGATCGTGTGGGTGCAGCCATGGAAGGAAATGCGGAATTCCCGGTATTGAGCTCGAATCAAGATACTGCCCTTCGTGCGATCGAAGAAGCATGGAAAAATACAGACATTACTTTACTGCATGGGGTTACCGGTTCAGGGAAAACAGAAATTTATATACACCTCATTCAGAGCTATTTAGACTTAGGAAAACAAATACTTCTATTAATTCCTGAAATTGCACTTACCACTCAATTAATACATCGACTTGAAAAATACTTTGGAAAACAAATCGGTGTTTATCATTCCAAATTCAACCAAAATGAACGGGTAGAAATTTGGAACAAAGTACATGCAAACCATCCAAATGAATTTAGGGTGATTATTGGTGCTCGATCTTCTATATTTCTACCATTTCAAGACCTTGGATTAGTGATTGTAGATGAGGAACATGAAAGCTCTTATAAGCAACATGATCCATCCCCGCGCTATCACGGACGAGATGCGAGCATATACCTTGCTAAAATGTTCAACGCAAAAGTACTTCTCGGATCGGCTACGCCCTCCCTTGAATCCTTTCAAAATACCCTCGACCATAAATATGGCTACGTAAGACTAGATGCTAGGTTTGGCGACTTAAAAATGCCAGAAATTCTTATTGCGAATACACAAAAAGAAACCGCAAGCAAATCCATGACTTCTCATTTTTCAAGCTTATTACTTGAACATATGACCAAGGCGTTAGGCGATAAAGAACAAGTCATACTGTTTCAAAACCGACGAGGATACACCCCCTATTGGTCATGTGAAATTTGTGGATGGATCCCTAAATGCGATGCATGTGATGTTTCATTAACGTATCACAAACATGTTAACCTGCTGAAATGCCATTATTGCGGGTATACGAACTCTCCTATGGGCAGTTGCGGCGCTTGCGGGAGTCATAAGTTAAAGATGCAGGGTTTTGGAACAGAAAAAATTGAAGATGAGCTAGAAAAAGTATTTCCTGATGCAAAAATTGCGCGAATGGATTTAGATACTACACGGTCTAAACATGCCTATTCTGAACTCATAACCCGCTTTGAAAATAGAGAAATAGATGTACTTATTGGAACACAAATGCTTTCCAAGGGCTTGGATTTTGATAATGTAAGTTTGGTTGGAATTCTCGATGCGGACCATCTTTTAAATCGTCCAGATTTTAGAGCCTATGAGCGTGGTTTTCAACTGATGACCCAAGTAGCGGGAAGAGCAGGCAGAAAAAATAAACGCGGTAAAGTTGTAATTCAAACCAAGCAACCAGACCATTGGGTACTGCAATTAGTTAGCTCACACGACACCCTTCAGTTTATTAAAAATGAATTGATTGAACGTAAGAATTTTAATTATCCGCCCTTCTCGAAACTTATAATAATCACCTTGAAACATGCGGATGAGAACTTGTTGAATAGGGCATCTCAAGACTTGGCCATCCATTTAAAAAGGGCATTGAAAGAACGAGTTCTCGGGCCCGAATTCCCCATTGTAAAACGCATCCAAAACCAATACCAAAAAGAAATCAAAATTAAATATGAGAAGTCGCTATCGGATAAAAAAATTAAGGAGCACCTAATGGCACTCCTTACTAATTTTTACGAGATGGTTTCTTACAAATCCATCAAAGTGAATATAGACGTAGATGCATATTAACCCAAGTAGCTTTTCAAAATCTTATTCTTGGATGTATGCTTCAAGCGTCGAATCGCTTTCTCTTTAATCTGACGAACGCGCTCTCTGGTTAAATCAAAACGGTCACCTATTTCTTCTAAAGACATCGGTGGACGACCATCTAATCCGTAGAACATGCAGATCACTTCACTCTCGCGTGGGGTAAGCGTTAACAATGAACGTTTAATATCACTGCGTAAGGATTCCATGGTAAGATTATTCTCAGGACTTGGCATTCCTTCACCGCTCATTACATCGTACATGTTTGAAGAAGACTCATCTCCCTCCACTAATGGAGCATCCATAGAAACATGTCTACCATTTTGAGCCAGGGATTGCTTCACCTCATCTGTGCTGCAATTCAAAAACTCCGCTAATTCTTCGGCAGAAGGAGGTCGTTCAAACTTCTGTTCCAACTCTGAAAATGCTCGATTGATTTTATTGATGTTTCCGATCTTGTTTAATGGTAGTCGAACAATACGAGCTTGCTCGGCTAAAGCCTGCAAAATTGATTGTCGAATCCACCAAACCGCATAGGAAATGAATTTGAATCCTCGGGTTTCATCAAAACGCTCAGCGGCCTTGATTAATCCAAGATTTCCTTCATTAATCAAATCAGGAAGGGCAAGCCCTTGGTTTTGATATTGTTTTGATACGGAAACCACAAACCGAAGATTTGCTTTGGTTAAGCGCTCTAACGCGGCGCGATCTCCAGCGCGAATTCTTCGTGCTAATTCCACTTCTTCATCTGCGGTAATCAAATCCACCCTACCAATCTCTTGAAGATATTTGTCAAGTGATGCTGTTTCTCGGTTGGTTACCTGTTTCGCAATTTTCAGCTGCCTCATAAACTATTGTATTTTAACGTCGTGAAGACTCTAACGCACAAACATCAAAAAGGTTAGTACTTTTTTTCAAAAAAGTTGAAAATAGGTTGGATTTTCTCGTTATATCGCTAATCCAAGGGATTCGCGCACCCGTTTTAATACGGGATTAGCCACCGCTTTGGCTCGTTGCGCCCCTTCCAATAAAATACGCTCAACTTCCATTGGATTGCCCATATAATAAGCATACCGGGTTCGTTCATTGGCAAATTTTGAACAAATTAATTCAAACAAGGCTTGTTTTGCATGACCATATCCATATCCACCTGCCAAATATTTTGAACGCATTGTTTGTATGTCTGACGGCTCAGCTAACAGTTGATATAAATTAAACACATTGCACGCATCCGGATTCTTTGGCTCCTCAAGCGGGGTGCTATCTGAAGAAATGCTCATGATGCGTTTACGCAACAGCTTTTCATCCTCAAAGATATCAATGGTGTTATTTCTAGATTTGCTCATTTTATGACCATCGATTCCAGGAATCAACTTTGTTTCCTCATTGATATGCTCATCCGGCAAAACAAAAATGTCACCCATCTTGGCGTTAAATCGAGCAGCTACATCTCTTGTGAATTCCAAATGTTGCAATTGATCTTTACCTACAGGAACTTGATTGGCATCGTACAACAAAATATCTGCAGCCATTAACATTGGATAGGTAAATAACCCACCATTCACATCTGCTAAACGATCCGCTTTATCCTTAAAACTATGCGCCAAAGTAAGCCGTTGATATGGAAAAAAAGTAAGTAAATACCACATGAGTTCAGTAACCTGGGGTATATCACTTTGCCTGTAAAAAACGACCTTATCGGGATTAAGACCACAAGCCAACCAGGTTGCTGCAGTTGACAAGGTATTGTTCTTTAAGGTATTAGGGTCCTTGACTTGGGTTAAAGAATGTAAATCAGCGATAAACAAAAACGAATCATTGCCTGGAATTTCAGACATTTGAATTGCGGGCAAAATAGCCCCTAGTATATTACCTAAATGCGGGGTGCCTGTACTTTGTATTCCTGTTAAAACTCTTGGCATCGTTTATTTCTACAAAAATAACAAATCAGTAGATAAATTCACGAAATCAAGTTAATTCCTTACTTTTGAGCATGCGAATATTTTTGGGAATTCTGTCGCTTCTTTGGAAAGTATATATCGCTATCGTATTCTTTTTCTTTGCGATTTTACTATATCCATTTTTCCTCGTCATTATTCAATCCCCTCGAACCAAGAATTACAGCTTCTATCTGTTCATATTCTGGAGCTATATGATACGCGTCTTTTGTTTGTATCCTATTAAGAAAATTAGACACGGTGAAATGCCAAAAGGACCCTATATCATTGTTGCAAATCACACATCCTACTTGGATATTTTCTTCATGTATTCGATTGTACCTCAGCATCAGTTTATGTTTTTAGGTAAAAGTGAAATTTTGAGATATCCACTCGTTAGTACGTATTTCAAAAGCATGAATGTACCCGTTTATCGAAATGATAAATCAAAGGCAGGAAGAGCATATTTAGGTGCAATAAAAGCGTATCAACAAGGGTTTTCGCTCGCAATATTTCCGGAAGGGACCTTTCCAGAAATAGATTTACCTAAAATGGTTGCTTTTAAAGGGGGAGCGTTTAAATTAGCGAAAGAACTTAACGCACCAATATTCCCCATTACTTTCATGAATAATTGGAAATTGTTTTCAGATCCACTGGATTGGTTCGGACCCGCTCACCCGGGCTTAGCTGTAGTTCATTTACATCCGCTTGTTACTGTTGATCAAGTGGAATCAATGACCGTTGAAGAATTAAAAGCACATTGTTTTCAAATTATTTCAAAACCACTAGAGGAGGCGCATCCTGAACTTTACTAACTTTACGACATGAACATAGACGATAACCTGATTAATCACCTCAGTAATTTAGCCAAACTTTCTTTTGAAGGCGATAACAGGGAGGCATTGAAAAAGGATTTAGAGAAAATCATTGGATTCATGAATCAATTAAACACCTTAGATACAACGAATGTGGAACCACTCGTGTTCATGACAGATGAGGTAAATCGATTAAGAGTAGACGAAGCGCATTTGGAAATTTCAAAAAATGAGGCCTTGAAAAATGGCCCTAAACATGACAGCGACTACTTCCGAATTCCAAAAGTAAAAGGAAAGCACAATAATTAATTGATGTATCGGGATTTCTCAACAATAACACACCGATTATTCTGTTGCTTTAAATACCCTAGTTCATAACAAAAATAATAGGTGTCCCCTTTTTGTGTTTGAAATAAATTCGTGTGATAATTAAAGTTGTAGCCCATTTCAATAAGTTCAATTGTTGGCTTAACACATTGTTTATTTAAAAAAAGCTCCTCCAGAATTCTACGATTTTTACGCAAAATTCGATTGACTTTACGAACGGTCGCGTTACTATCTTCATTCAACCGATTATTGAAGGTGTTACGACAATAATCAGAACAGAATTTCTGGTCTTTTCGTCCATTTAGGACTTCATTACATTCTCGGCAATGACGATTACTCATAGGATAGTTGATTAACAAGAATTAACAAGGAAAAATAAAGGAAAGCATCCAAATAGTGCCAATTTTAGGCTCGGAAAAAAGACGCAAATGGAAAATAATGTAAATCAAGAAATGCATCGAACAGAACAATTACGGCAAATTGCCGAAAAAATTGCACTTGAGCATCAAGTATTGTCGATTCTTAAAAACGAAATTTCAAAAAAAATTGTCGGACAGCACCAACTAATTGACCGTTTAATCATTGCTTTATTATCAAATGGACATATTCTACTTGAAGGGGTTCCAGGGTTGGCTAAAACGCTTGCTATAAAAACATTATCCGATGCAGTTGATGGAACGTTTAATAGAATTCAGTTCACTCCAGACTTACTTCCGGCGGATTTAACCGGCACGCAAATCTATCAGCAAAAAGCAGAAAAATTCGTTGTAAAAAGAGGACCAGTCTTTGCATCTTTTGTCCTAGCGGATGAAATAAACAGAGCTCCAGCCAAAGTTCAAAGCGCCTTATTGGAAGCCATGCAGGAAAGACAAGTAACTATAGGCGATGAAACCTTTATGTTGCCCTCTCCATTTCTTGTAATGGCTACTCAAAATCCTATTGAACAAGAAGGCACCTATCCGCTACCGGAAGCACAAGTAGACCGATTTATGCTTAAAGTAAATATCGGATATCCATCCAAAGAGGAAGAATTATTAATTATCCGAAACCATATTAACCCCACTTCGAATTTGAAGGTGAATCCTGTCCTATCGTTGGTTGACATAGAACGGATGAGATCCCTTGTGGAACAAATATACATGGATGATAAAATTGAACGGTACATTGTATCCTTGATATTTGCAACCAGAAACCCTGCGGAATATGGCGCGGGTGACCTAGCAAATTACCTGTCTTTTGGGGCCTCACCCAGAGGGAGTATCAACCTTGCAATGGCTGCTAAAGCGCACGCATTTCTTAAAGGACGTGCATTCGTTATTCCAGATGATGTACAAGCCATGGCCTCGGATGTACTAAAACATCGAATTGGTCTTACCTATGAAGCAGAAGTGGCTAATTTGAAATCCGACGACCTAATTCAACAACTTGTTTCTCGCATCGAAGTTCCTTAATTCATGAACAGAGAAGAAATACTGAAACGGATTCGAACGATTGAAATAGCCACCAAAGGACTCCGAAGAGATTTATATTCAGGTCAATATAAAACGGCATTCAAAGGACGAGGTATGTCTTTTGCCGAGGTTCGCGATTACCAATATGGAGATGAAATACGCACCATAGATTGGAATGTCACCGCTCGATATAACACACCCTACGTAAAAGTATTTGAAGAGGAACGCGAATTATCCGTAATGGTATTAGTTGATGTGTCTGCTTCGTTTTATTATGGCACAGACCACCATTCTAAAATTGAAAAAGCCGTAGAATTTTTAGCCACCATCGCATTTTCTGCCCTGGTTAACAATGACAAAACTGGGGCTATTTTCTTCTCTAATGATGTGGAGTGCTACATCCCCCCAAAAAAAGGACGGGAACACATCTTGTATATGATTGACCGCCTCATTGCGTTCAACCCCGTTCATAAAGGCACAACGCTAAGCGCACCATTAAAAGCGCTTCGACAGACCCAAAAAAAACGTGCAATTTGTTTCTTAGTCACGGATTTTGTAGATGAATCACTCAACCTAGATGAATTATACTTAACAAAAAAATATCATGACTTAATTGGCGTGAAAATCAATGACCCAAGTGAAAAAGAACTGCGAATTCCAGCTATTTATCAAGTAGTTAACCCCGAAACCGGTAAAACCGAATGGATTAATGGATTTTCTCAGTATTTCAAACGAGCCTTTAAATCCAACTTTCTTGCACATGAAGAAAAAGTAGAGCACGACTTAAAAACACGGGGCATACCATTAATAAATTTACAAACTAATACATCGATCATAGAACCCTTAACTGCATTTTTTAACCAACGAAAATGAAACAACTCGTTCTATTTGTTGCCTTAATTTCTGCACCGTGGATCACCGTGGCTCAAGAACCGAACACCTATGTTTCAAGTAAAGAAATAACTGTCGGCGGAATCCTTGAAGTTCAATACGAAATAAGTCTGCTAAAGAATCAAGACATAGCGTTTAATCCACCCCTGGGATATTTTCCTTGCAACCGAATTTCCGCTAAATCGAATTTAAAGGGAACGGAGTTTAAGGATTTGGAAATATTGAGCTATAGCGACACCATAATTGATTCGGGCGGATCTAAGCTATGGCGCGCCAATTTTAAATTAATCCCCTGGGACACCGGCACCCTTGTCCTCCAGCCACTCCCCTATTCCGTGGATAGTCAAATGAACTATTTTACATCAATCCTTGTACAATCCACCTTTGTTCCAGCTAAAAAAGGAGTGCGTATTTACGACATTAACGAATCAAATACACCCTTTAAAAAAGAATTCATATGGACAGAATTTTTATCCAAATATTGGTGGATCCCATTACTCTTATTACTCATAGTATTATTCATTGTAGTTTATAAGAAAAGGACTAAAAGTTCACCGATCGAACCCGAATCCTTGACGTTGAAGCAGCAGACCCTTCAATCCATTGAAAAATTAGTTGCTAAGCAACAATGGAGCACAGACCAGAAACTCCATTACACGGAATTGAGTTTTATTCTTCGCTGGTACTTGTCATCCCGTTACAATATAAATTTATTGGAACGAACAACCTTTGAAACCATCTTGCTACTTAAGGCACTAAAATTAGATGAATACCTCATTACTCAGATAAGCATAATTTTTAAAGAAGTAGACGCAGTGAAATTCGCCAATAGCGAACTTCCCGCGAGTGACCATGAAAAATTAATTGAATGGTCGAAAGAAGTAGTAATTATCAGCAGCCCTGTAGAAACATCCCATGTTTAATCGTTGGAATTTAAATATAAACCAATATGAATACTTAGAACCAACTTGGTTTTGGGCTTTATTGCTTGTTCCAATCGTCGTGGGTTGGTTATATTTCTTGGACCGTCGACGTGGTGGGGATTGGAAGTATAACGGTACTATTCAACACTTAAATGGAAGTAAATTTAATTTCTTATCTCTATTTCGCTTCTGTATTGTATTGCTTCCTGCTGCCGCACTCACCTTGCTGATTATTGCTATGGCTAAACCCTATTCATGGCAGCAAAGCGACCAAAAACATGAAGAAAACAAATTTGGAATCGACATCATGCTAGCAATGGATGTTTCTATGTCAATGTATGCAACGGACTTTAAACCGAATCGCTTGGAGGCTGCGAAAGAAGTTGCGATAGATTTTATTAATGGCCGAAATGGTGATAAAATAGGGTTGGTACAATATGCGGGAGAAGCATTTACAAGTTGCCCCCCAACGCTTGATTACCCCATTTTAATTGCGCAGCTAACTAAAGCAGATGGAATGGAAATGGAACCGGGAACTGCCATCGGAACAGGATTAGGTACAGCCGTTGTGCAACTTAGAAATGATGAATTAAAATCTAAAGTAATTATTTTACTCACGGATGGAAGTAATAATTCCGGCGATATTAGCCCTATAGATGCCGCGCTATTGGCGAAAGAAAAAAATATTTGTGTGTATACAATAGGCATAGGCAGTAATGGCGTTGCCCCCACTCCAATTATGACTTCAACGGGAATAATCTACGAAAACATGCCGGTTGAAATTGATGAGCAAACGCTAACACAAATTGCAACAAGTACGGGAGGAATGTATTTCAGAGCTACAGACAATGATGGACTAAAAAAAATATATGATCAGATTGAGGCGATGGAAAAACGAAAAATTACACACAAGGTAGTTCAAGCAGATCCTCCTCCAACCCCTCAAGCATTTTTAAACTGGGCCTTAGTGTTCATGCTGATTTACTTGACCGCAACGTCATTTTTATATTTACCTCAAATAAATGAGTAAGAACATGAAAATGAGGAAATATATAGTATACAGTTTCGCATCCATTGGGGTGATTTTACTTATTCTTGGTGGACTCAATTATTATTTTAGTCAAACCCCTCAAGGTAAATCAACACTAATCTTCACAAAGCCAGCATATCTATATATGTTTTGGATTATTCCAATCACCTATCTTGCCTATTATAGAAATCAACGCATAAAAGAAACCTTAAAAAAACAATATGGCAGTCCGTTATATAATAAAGAAACAAGCCCACTTATAACGACTGTATCGCAGTTTTTTCTGACCTTGAGTTTATGTTTTATCATTATTGCTTTAGCGCAACCGGTATTTGGAAAAAAGAAAGTGAGAGGGGTATCTAAATCGTTAGAAATTGCCATTTGCTTGGATATATCCAATTCCATGAATGTTAGGGATTTACAAGGTCAATCCAGGATTGAGGCAGCAAAACGGACCATTGGCGGCTTAATTAATCAACTTTCGGGTGAAAAAATAGGCCTTTGTGTATTCGCTGGAGACGCTATGGTTCAATTACCCTTGACTTCCGATTATCAGACCGCACAACTGTTTACTGAAGAAATACAATCCAGCTATATTTCAAATCAAGGAACGAATATTATTGAAGCATTGGAAACAAGTGTCTTAATGTTCTCAAAGAATAATGAGCCCAAGTGTATTCTTATGATTAGCGATGGTGAGGATCATGAAAATCAGCAAAGTGAGATTTATAATTTCATTCGGGAACAACAAATTGCATTTTATGGAATTGGAATTGGATCAAGCCATGGTGGACCTATTCCAGAGGACCCACAAGATCCTAATTCAGCAAATAAAAGAGATGCGAACGGATTCACCGTGAATTCAGCGCCTAATCCTAGTTTCATAAAAGATTTAGCTAATCGCCTAAATGGAACGGCAATAATTACCAGTGAAGCTTATCCAGATTTGGATGCGATATTAACAGAAATTAACCACGCGAAATCAACAAAATCACGAAATTTGGACTTTGAAATCAAGGCTAGTATTTACGAATACGCCGTATTGCTTGCATTGATCTCGTTAAGCGGTTGGATTTTAGTTAAAGGAATTAAAGCGAATGAATAAACATTACCTTGTTCTTTTTCTTGGAATTATCATTCATTGGGGTTTTGCTCAACAATGGGTAGATTCCATTGACGCAGCCCGCCAAGCTTATCATAAAAAAAACTACGCAGACGCTGAACGTATATACAAATCACAATACGAAAAGGCGAAATCAAAAGGAGGAATTGACGAAGAACTTGCTCAAACAAAGTATCGTCAACGAGATTACAAAGGAGCCATTCACTTTTATCAAAAAAAATTAAAGTCGGTAAAGAACAAGACTGAAAAGGCCCGAATAAAGCACAATCTTGGAAATTCATATTTTGAAAAGGGTGACTACGCAAAGGCTATTAAAGCCTATAAAGAAGCCTTGAGGTTAAATCCTTCTAATGATAAAACAAGGTACAACCTTAGCGAAGCTATTCGTCAACAGCAAAATCAAGAACAAAAAAACAAACCAAACAAGCAAAAAAGTCCTAAAAAAAATCCATCGGATTCAAAGCAAAAAAATGATCCACAAAGCGGAAATAACAATAGTAAGAATTCCAATAAAAACGGACAATCAAGCCAAAGTAAACTTCCTAAAAAAGAGGTAGAACGAAAATTAGATGAGCTTGCAAGAAAAGAAGGAGAAACTCGAAGAAAGATGGGCAATGGAAAAAGTAAGGCTAAATCCAAAAACTCGTCGAATAAAGATTGGTAATGACAAAACTATTTACTCTTATTTTAATTGGAATCGTTTGCATTTTACATGCCCAAAAACCTATTGTAAAATTAGAGGTTGACCAAACGAAAATCACGCTTGGTAATGAATTAATAATCACGGTTAAATCGAATATAGAGGGTGAAATCACCATTAACTTCCCCTCGGAATTTGTCAGAGGATACGATGTAATGAGCGGGATGGAACAAGAAGTTGATTACAATACCGGAATCGTTAACACAATTAGTTATTATTCTCAGAATGGAAGTTTTAAAAAGACAGGAACGTTCAGCATTGGTCCAGCCTACGTTAAACGAGGTAAGCATGTATTCAAATCAAATATGGTCCAAGTTACCGTTCAAAAGGAAAATGTAGATAATGGCAATGGAACTATAACTTCTAAACAGCTCAAGCAACTAGCATTTGGCGTAATTGAAGTAAACAAAACATCATTATACGAAGGCGAACCCTTAATCGTCCAAGCCAAAGTGTATTCACGATTCGCTCCAACAAGTATTGAAGATTATCAAACCTATAAAATTGACCAGAGTATTGATAAGCAAGCATTGGATAATGCACAAAACCTAACTGCTCGTAAAGAAACCGTAAAAGGTGTAGGGATGTATGTTATTACACACGATAAAAATCTCCTGTTCCCAACCGGCAGTGGGGCATTACAAATTAACCCATTCAAACTGGTTTTACGACAGCACTTTGATGGCTTGGCGGTGGTATCTACCGGCGCGAATGTTAATGTTAAACCATTGCCTAACAATGCTCCAAAGTCTTTTATAGGTTTTGTGGGTTCGTTAGAAGCAAAATGCCAGTATAGTGGGACTTGTGATAAAAAAGGGGACATATTAAAACTTGAGCTCGTGCTTACAGGAAAAGGTAATTTGCACAATGTTGATGCGCCAAAATTAAAACTAAGCAAAGGACTCATTCAATTTGGTAAACCCGCCTTAACAGAAGCCTATTCTTTTGGTGCTCAGGGAGCTGAAGGTAAAATGATTTATAATTACACGCTTCAGTCTACCAATAACGATAGAAAAGAAATTAATGACCTATTAATAAGTTATTTCAACCCAGAAAAAGAGGCCTATGTTACGCTTACATTGGATGGTTTCAAATCCACCGATGTTCAAAAGAACACCCCAATCACCAAAAAAGGAACAACTACGGTGATTAAACCGGATAATATAAACAAACCTATAGAACCCGCTTCTTCAAATAAAAACCTTATCACTTGGGGAATCCTATCCTTAGTGTCTGTATTATTTCTAGCCACCCTTGGTTTGATCTATCTTCGTAAGAAACCGGTACAAATCAATCCCTCGATTAGCGAAACAAAAAACAATAAGCAAGAACCCTTTAGCCCTCAAATTAGTGGGTCAATACTCAAGGAACAATTCCAAAATGCAATAAATCAAGGATCCATATCAGACATAGAACGAATCATATTTAATGCACTTGCATTGGGCTTAAATAAAAATATAGCCCATGAAACCAAAGAAACCTTGTTAGCCGAATTGGGAATGAAAAATGAATCAGATGCCAATCAAATAAATGCTTGGTATTTAAGTGTTCAACAAGCTAAATATGGGTTAAATGTAAATGACATTGATGATACAGAGCTTCTGTCCCAAAGTAAAGCCATTTTCGAACTTATTACGCGTAATTATTCGATTTGATAGGTGACTCCATCGATAACAGCTTCCACATGCTCAAAGCATTCCTTGGCCTCTACTAGATGTTGTTCTGTGTTTGGATATCTTGAAGAAAAATGACCCATTAGAAGTTTACGTACACCAATTTCTCTAGCTAAACTAGCAGCTTCTGCTGCAGTGGTATGAAAGGTTTGCTTTGCTCTATCCGATTTATCAGATAAGAACGTAGCTTCATGATACAAAGTAGTGGTTCCTTCCGTGTATGATTTAAGTGCAGGAAAAGGTTTTGTGTCCGAACAATAGCTATAAATCCTTGACGGTGGTGGAGGTAAGGTATAATCTTTATAAAATACCCAAGACCCATCGATTCTCTGAAAATCCTTGCCTTGGGCCAAAAGCTTTAAATGTTCATTACTTAGGGTGCTTCCTTCCACAGCATTTTTATTAATCTTCAAGCGTTGGAATTTTTCTTCTACACTAAATCCAAACGTTTTGATGCGATGTTTAAGTGGAAAAGCAAACATACACATTCCCTCATCCTCATAGATCACCTCTTTTGATTTCATTTCAAGGGGAATAAACGTGAAATTGAACGTAAGTTTAGTGTCGCTCGCTCTAAATATAACCGTGAGAATTTCCAATAATTCTGGAGGTCCGTACAATTGAATACCTGTGGTTCTTCCTAATAAACTCATGGTTCCAAGCAATCCGGGTAGACCATAAAAATGATCTCCATGCAAATGAGAAATTAAAATATGATTGATGCGCTGAAATGGGGCATTAAACCTACGAAGTTGCTGTTGCGTGCCTTCGCCGCAATCAATAAGTATGTAACGGTTATTGCAATGAACTAGTTGAGCTGAACAAGAACGTTCGGTTGTTGGAACTGCAGCAGAGCTGCCAAGCACTAAGGCATTAAAATTATTCAAAATCGGCTAAGGCTTCTTCAACGGATTGAAAAATCCTAAACACGCGATCTAATTGTGCGATTTCTATCATTTTCAGCACCACAGGCTGAGCACCTGCGATTGCAAAGGCTCCATTTGTGTCTTTACAAAGCCGATTAGCAACTAAGATTGCACTAAGACCCGAAGAATCACAAAACTTAGTTTTAGTTAAGTCTAATAATATCTTATTTTGTCCATTTTTATTTTCAAAAGTAAAAACTGACTTAAGATCTGGCGCGGTATGGGTATCTAGTTTTTCAACCATTGAGGTAACCACCACCACATTGTTTCGAACATCACTTGTAAAGTTCATAATAGGCATTTGCTCAAATATATCAAAAATCAGCGTTCAATCTGCGAAGCAAGCAAATAAATAACCGCCATACGTATGGCAACCCCATTTTCAACCTGATTTAATATAATACTTTGATCACCATCTGCAACTTCAGAAGTGATTTCAACCCCTCGATTAATAGGTCCTGGGTGCATTACAACTATTTCTTTTCCTAAGCTGTCTAACAACTCTTGGTTCAATCCAAATTGAAGCGCATAATCACGCAAACTCGGGAAATACTGAATATCCTGTCGTTCTAATTGAATGCGAAGCATATTCGCCACATCGCACCACATGAGGGCTTCATGCAAATTATGTGACACCTTTACCCCAAGACTTTCAATATACTTTGGTATCAGCGTAGAAGGGCCGCAAACCATAACTTCAGCGCCAAGTTTTTGCAAGCAATAAATATTTGATAAGGCAACTCGTGAATGCAAGATATCTCCAATGATTGCCACTTTCTTTCCTTTAACTGTCCCTAATTTCTCACGTATTGAATATGCATCAAGTAGGGCTTGCGTAGGGTGTTCATGTGTTCCATCTCCTGCATTAATTACTTTGGCCGGAATATGTTTAGTTAAAAAACTTGCAGCTCCTGGGGAGGCATGACGAATCACAACCATATCCACCTTCATCGAAAGGATATTATTTACCGTATCAATTAACGTTTCTCCTTTTTTGACCGAACTATTAGCCGCAGTAAAATTAACCACATCCGCAGAAAGTCTTTTAGCTGCTAATTCAAATGACAGGCGAGTTCGCGTTGAATTCTCAAAAAATAAATTCGCAATGGTAATATCCCTTAAAGAAGGAACTTTCTTAATTGGACGGTTAATTACATCTTTAAATGAGTCAGCCGTTTTGAAGATCATCTCAATATCTTCAGTTGTTAAATCACGGATTCCCGTAAGGTGCGAAACGCTTAAATTATTCATTCGGATCCTTCATGTATAATTCTACTTTATCTTCTCCATCTCCTTCTAACCAACTCACTTTTACTTTTTCATGGAACAAGGTATCTACCGATTTACCTATATAATCGGCTTGAATCGGCAAATCTCTGTTAAACCTTCGATCAATCAAAACTAACAATTGAACCTTTGTTGGTCGTCCGAATGTTAAGAGGGCATCTAAGCCGGAACGTATCGTACGTCCCGTAAATAATACATCATCCACCAATATTACTTGCTTATTTTCTATGCTAAAATCGATGTTTGTTACACTGGGTATAATAGGTTTTTCTCGTCTTCTAAAATCGTCGCGATAAAACGTAATATCCAACGATCCGCAAACCGGTGCGACAGGTAAGATATCATTAAGCTTATCTCTTAATCGTTTAACTACATGTATTCCTCTGGGCTGAAGTCCAATCAAAACGGTATTGGAGAAATCTGAATGTTGTTCAATAAGCTCGTGGCACAACCTTGTGAGGGTTAAATCGAATTGTTGCGCATCGAGAATAACCTGCTTATCCATTCGCTGCAAAGATAGTAAAAAAACTGAGAACGATTACTTACTTACTTTTGAAGTAGCACAGTAGCATATGCTTTTATCGCCTTACTTTCTCCAAAGGAATCCACGCGTTCATGGGTCGTGGCCTTGATGGAAACGGCATCAATTTCCACCTCTAACAATTCCGCAATAATTGATTGCATTGCTGGAATGTGTGGATTGAGCTTGGGATATTCAAGAATTACCGTTGAATCTATATTAACCACCGAATATTCGTGTTTCTTCATTAAATCAACCACGCTCGCTAAAAGAATTTTAGAATCAATCCCTTTATATTGTGGATCCTTATCTGAAAAATGATGTCCAATGTCTCTTAAATTAGCAGCCCCGAGGATGGCATCACAGATGGCATGTAGCAGTACGTCTGCATCTGAATGACCTACTGACCCTATATCAGAAGGGATTTCCAAGCCACCTACAATTAATGGAATACCTGAAGCTAACCGATGGACATCAACACCAAAACCTATTCTTAAATTCATAGCTTATTCAGCAGCCTTCACTTGCTTTTCGCCAAGATAAAGACGTAAGGTGAATCGGAGGGTATTAGACAATGGATTTTGACGGCCATTTAATGATGCCAAATAAGAGAAATCGATACCGAACATGTTATATTTCAAACTTGCCCCGAGATTCAAGTATTGCCGATTCCCTTTGTTTTTACTTTCATAGAATACCCCGGTACGAACAGCAAAGGTTTCATTATACCACCATTCAATTCCTCCAGCAATGTTGATTTCTGAAAGTTCCTCTTTCAATTTAGATCCTTTAACCGTTTGATAGGTACCATCTCCATTCACGATGTAATCACCATTTTCATCCTTAGCAACAACTCCTGGCGCATCATAAAACGATTGCAACATGCCGTTAATAACACCCACATCACCGCTTCGACCAGATAGCATAACTGTTTCACCATCGATTTCATCATAAAATGCTGGCGTTGGAACCAATAAACGTTGGATATCAATGGAATAGGTAACACTGTTGTACGAATCGTACTTTGCCACAATGGCATTACCGATTTTCAAATTCATTGGGATAAAATCACGTTTTGCCAATACGGAATATGCTACTTTATTTCCAATGTTGTTGATGGTCGCTGCAAATTGATAGGTAGCGGATGTTTTTCCCAATTTAATACGGTCATTGTAATATGCGAACGAAAGATCTGCCGCACCAACCTTTCCCGGTTTTGTCATTACACCAGCAACTGTTAATCCACCCGTTAAGTTTGAATAAGCAAATTTACCATTGACCCCAATACTAAATTTATCAGACAGCTTGAAGGCGTATGCTCCAGTGAGTTCGAATTCACTGGGCTTATCATCTCTCAAGACATTACCAGAAGCGTCAGTAAATGTTATTTCTCCTAAACTAAAGTAGCGTAATGCACCTCCAATGGAATGTTTTTTGTTTACTCGATAATATCCTGACAAATATGATAAATGCATATCATTTGTCAATTGACGAAGCCATGGCGTGTAAGACAAACTTAATTCACTATTTTTCTCCGCAAAACTTATACCTGCCGTATTCCAATATACCGAAGTAGCACTTGGACTAAGCGCGGTGCCGGCCTCTCCCATTCCTCCTGCTCGTGAATCTGGCGTTATAGCCATAAAAGGCAAAGCAGTAGTAATGGTGTTTAATTGCAGGTCATTTTGATTGGCTTCTTGAGCGAAAACAACCAATTGGGAGACAAAAAGTACTGGAAAAAATATAAATATCCGCATAATAAAAATTAATACAAGGCGCTAATATACGGAATTCGAGGTGCTTTATTGTATGAACTAATTTAATATCACCAATTTTTGTGTTTCTTCAGCACGCTTACCCTCACTATTTTGGTATTGTAATCGATAAATATAAACTCCATTCGCAAGCCGGTCACCATAATCATCTCTGCCATCCCAAAATAATCCCCTCGTGGTAAACCCTTGAGTATTTACTTGGCTTTGAATTGTCTTAACAAGCCTTCCCCCAATCGTGTAAATCTGAATTTGAACATCCATTACATCACATGACTGATTGTGCTCAAGCATAAATTCAGTTGCGGTAGAAAATGGGTTTGGATAATTATATAATCTTTTTACTAATGGTGTTTCTGCCGCTTGAACAGTGAAAGAAATTTTTACATCGGATGAATTGTTATTTACATCCCACGCTTTTACACTAATGGTGTGTTGACCAGGGTCCAAGGTAGTGAATGGATACTTCACTTGACCCGATTGATACGTATTAAGGTCTGAGGTATAGTAATCATTCAAAATGATTGGATTGGCTGATTCATCATCAAGAATTGCCATCAAATCGTGACCAATCCCATTTCCAACGGTATTAATCCCGCTTTCATCAAATAATTTGATGAACAACACAGGTTCTTCATTGCTTATGCCACCGTCTATAAATTGCTCATCGTTGAGGTATGCAGAGATTTCAGGTCCAATTGAATCTACCAAACCATTCGGGTCAATACCCCCAATAATAAATGTTGTATCCAACCCAATTGCATCGGTTTGATTTGAAAAGGCATAATAACTAAGTTTACCCCGTCCATAATTCAAGGCAATATCCTTTGGAACGATAAAACTAAACTCAAAATATCCATTATTCACACTCGCTTTTCCTTTGTAAAGAACATTTCGCTGCAATTCAAAATCTAAGACGGGCGAACCTGGGTCCTGTGCCAAGGTTTGATTGTTTTTAATTTTATCAAAAACCGAGGGAATTATTGTTCCATTAAAATTGCTTACCAAAGCCTGATTAGCGTCGACGATATGACCCTTGATGGTTACTTTACTCAATGCACTTAATGTGTCAATTGAAACATAGGGTGCTCCATTAACGCTATCTGTAACGACCCCTAATCTAGGCATGGCTAATCGCAAGGCGGGATCGCCAATAAGAGTAAAACTACGTTTGTTATCGGAAGAAAGCGCAACATTTTTGGTTTGCTCTACAATCTCACCAAAAGTTCTTGGATTTCCCGCTGCATCTCGAACAAACGCATTATTATAAAAGGCCAATCCAACACTTGAATTAACTCCAAAAAACACAGAACGCGTGGTAGTCATTAAAGCAATGGCTCCACCATTGGGATTGAGTGACATCCATTCCCCAGCAGAGACTCGGGAAGGATCGTCATATTTTGTAAACTCACACGTAGCGGAAACAAAAAGCGTTAAGGCGTTAATATTCTTCCATGATTGAATTTGGGGAATAGTTACCACACGCTCTTCAGCTAGACCAACCTCACCGCCATGGCCCACATAATTCATTACTAAGGTTCCGCGATTAATTCGATCTGTAATCGCATCAAAAACATCTGGATATCGTTGACCACCCGCTGAGGTTTGTTGGGTATAAGCATCCATGTAAAGCTTATCTACATTTAACTCACGGTGATTGGCTTTAAGAATTTCATATTGAGGTTCCGTATCATTTTTAATAAAATAACCGTTTTCCTCATCGTCTGCTATTTGAACCACCTTGGTTCGCCAATCTCCAAAAGTTAAAGCAGAATTATCATCTAAACAACAATTGGCATTTGCAGATTGGAACAGTTGGGATCCATTCTTCATGTAATGTTCAATTTTATCAACTTGTTGTTTAGCTTGGGTTGCATCGCTAATCAACAAACGACCCACCCCGATATCAATTAAATCAGAATCATAAATTGCTTCGTTATCATCTAACATTCCGAAATAGTCATCAGTAACTAATGCGGAAATATGATTTTCACTGTTATCAACTTGATACGTAACAATAAAATTGTTGTTGTTGTCAATTCGGTCTTTTGGATCATAGGTCCCATCGCCAAATAAACACAAATATTTAATCATTTTTGATCCGTTTTGAAGGGATCGATCATGAAACATTTTAGCCATTTTTCTTATGGCAGTTGGGTCCTGAGCACCTGAACTAAATTCGTTGTAAACTTGGTCAATAAGAACGACATGAACATCCAGTCCTTCTGAACGATGTAAATTCGCTAAACGTTCAGCTTGATTAATGAAGGCTGCAGGGGTAACGATTAGATAATCCACTTGACTTAAGCCGTGTAAATTTTGATTATTGATTCTCCCAACAGCTGAAGGGGTAAGGAAACCACTTCCATTTGATGCCACAAATTCACGGTAATATTTTTGGCACCAAAAATTAAACACACTTCCATTTAGTATTCCTATTACTTTGCGTGGCGTGTGAGGAACTGAAAGATCCCAAACAAAAGCTGCCGCATTAAAATTGCTTAACTGATATTTAACTAAAACAGACGAGTCAGGGGTTGTTAAGTTCCGAAATCCAAACTGAGCACCGCTAAATGTCAAATTTCGTCGTGCGTTCAATAAAATTCGATCCAAATATGTTAGTGTCGTTGCATTGTTTCGATTTACCGTAAGGGATAGATTTAGAGCAGCACTAGGATTGGAAGCTGTAAAATTAACTACAGACCGATTGTAATCATAGGGTGCAACGGGGAGGGTTGTTTGAAAAACTTGAGTTCCATTAACCGAATATTTCTGAGCTGTTCCTGAGGATGATAATGCATTAGAAGCAAGTGACACACGAAAACGAACGGGAGTTGATGCTTCGATTGCGGGGATAGAGAACGTGAATGTCTTAGACAATTCTATATCAAATAATTCACCATACCATCGCTTCCCTCCACCGACTAGTGACACTAAATCATTCTCATAGACATCCCTGTAGTCATAACTCGTATACGTCAAACTTTCCACTCCTGTGGAATAATCAACCTGATTAATAAGCTTTGAGGGAAGCGAAGAATTAATGTGAATAAAATAATAGGATTTGTCCGAATACGGATTTCTGCGTTGCTCGAATTCTACTGAACCGTTCGGATACCATTGATGCGGTCCAAATCCATAAAAGAGTATATAGTCTCCATCATCGAATGAACCATCCTGCGCACCAACCAAAGAAATCGAATTTTGCGCTAGATCATCAGTGTAAGGTGTCGAATTTAATTCCGGCAAACTTCCTTCTCCGTTACCAAATACATGGATGTGGTTAGGATTCAAACCGCTCGTATTAATTCCAAGCGCAGTTAACAAGGTTTTATCAATTTTATGAATCCCATCCGAGGTTATTGCAATTTTATACCATTCACCTTGAGCCAAAACCGAATTCGCAACAAAGTCTTTTTGAAGCGATGAAGGGGCTTTAGGGTTTAGACTTACTGTAACAGAACGTAATTTTTTTAAAATTCCGTTTTCTAAGAAGAACGGAAAACAAGAGAAACTCAACATCGCTTTTTCACCAGCTCGTGTTACTTTAAGTGAATAGTCTAATGAATCGGAGGGACGAAAGCCAATTTCTTGTAAATAGGCACTTTCATCCGAAGTAGCATCAACAGCATCCATGGAGCTGATTAATGCAGAAAAATTCATGGACTTCAATTCCTGCCTAAAAAGATACCTTGGAATACCATCCGAAGGTAATTCATTTCCAAGAGTAGGAACTAAATAATTAAATTCACCAAGAGAAACGGGCACCGCAGCTTTCCATGGCAAAGGAATATCAATGGTCTGCGCTACGACAGAACTCCAAAGAAAACTAACGAAAAAAAACAAGATGCGCGGATACTTCATAGTGCAAAAATAGTCGGAAACATCAAAAACGGAAAGGTGTTTTAATTATTTGAAAATATTTACGATATTTGTAACCAAGTTAACTTAAACCCGTACAAGCGCTCGTGATAAAACGCAAACGTATTTTCTTATTTCTCAAGATGAGTAAGGCTATTTTGTTAGTTATTACGGTCTTTACCTCTAGTATGTCGTGGTCACAAGACCCTACGTTTACGCAGTTTTACTCGAATCCTATTTATTTGAATCCTGCCCTTGCCGGAACCACAGGGTGCCCTCGCATCTCGCTGAATTACCGTAACGAATGGCCGCAGTTAACAGGAAACTATGTTACCTATTCTGCAGCGTTCGATTCATACGTTAAGGATATTAAAGGAGGGGTAGGTGTTATTGCAATGTATGACCAACAAGCAGAAGGAACTATTTCTACTACCATGCTTGGTGGTATTTATTCATACAACCTAAAAATCAATCGCAAGGTTTCTTTTAACTTCGGAGTACGTGCGGCGTACATTCAAAAGTATTTAGATTGGGAAAAGCTAACTTTCGGAGACATGATAGACCCTAGAAGAGGGTTTATATACCAAACTGGTGATGTTCCTAGGGGGGGAAGAAGAGGTTTGTTCGATGCTAGTGCTGGGATGGTTGTTTTTAGTAAATATTTTTACGGAGGATTTGCTGCCCATCATATCAATCAACCTGATGAATCGATGATTTTAGGGACGAGTAAACTACCTATGAGATTGACTGCTCACATGGGGGGTACCATTCCTATTGGTAGAAGGGGAAGGTATTCAGATGGGACAACCATAAAGCCAGCTGTAATTTATCAATATCAAAATGGTTTCCAAGAACTTAACATTGGGGGTTACCTGAATTACGAACGTTTAAATATTGGCGTTTGGTACAGAAACCGTGATGCCATGGTGTTTATTGTTGGGGTGAAGGCTGATAAATTTCGTCTCGGTTACAGTTATGATTTAACTGTCTCTAGATTAGGGAACGGTCTTACGGGTGGATCCCATGAAGTGTCATTCCAAATGGATATTAAGTGTAGAAGGAAACCTAAAAACTTTAGAAAAATCAGTTGCCCTTCATTTTAAGTGTAACGTTTAAATAAAATTGAATTTAAATTGAGCCAAATTAGCATACATATGAAACGTTCAATAATTACAAAAATCTCTTATGCCTTATTTGCAGCGGGATTATTGGCTAGTTGTCAAAAAGAGACTTCTACTTCAACCGGATGGGAATATAACAACATTAACAACGGTGGTTTTGAGAAAGCTGACTTTGAAGAACAACGTACTGGTCCCGGTCTTGTAATGATTGAAGGAGGTACCTTCACCATGGGTAGAACAGAGGAAGACGTTTTCGACGATAATAACAACCGTCCAAACCGATTTACTGTATCTTCTTTTTACATGGACCGTACAGAGGTTACTAACTTTCACTGGTTAGAGTATGTATATTGGATGAAGCGCGTATACTACAAGACGTATCCTCACATTTATAAGAAAGCACTTCCCGATACCTTATGTTGGAGAGATCCACTTTCTTACCGTGAAAAATTTGTGGAGTACTATTTCCGTTACCCTGCATACCGCGATTATCCGGTAGTTGGTGTTTCTTGGATTCAAGCCAATGATTTTTGTAAATGGAGAACAGACCGTGTTAACGAATACATTCTTGTGGAACAAGGAATTATCAAATGGCATTTTGCTGATAAAATTGAAGACGGAGGTGATTTAGGTACCTTAGGACCTGAAAGCAAGGACGCAAAAAAGTCTCAAAATGCTCCTGAAAACATGTTCAATACCGAAAGCTATTTAGCAGGTCAGTATAATATTGAGTCGGGAACAGTTAAAAAGGATGACCCTAAAAACTATAAATATTCAGGAAAAGGTTACACGTTAACAGATGGTAAGGTAACTACACCTAAGGAAGGAGAATCTTATCCACGTGATCCTTATATGCTGAACAATTTTGACCCAGTGTATGCTGTTAACGATGAAGATAACTATTACCAAGGAAAACGTTTGGTTCGATTAGAAGATGGTATCCTTCTTCCTAAATATCGTCTACCAACAGAAGCTGAATGGGAATATGCTGCGCTTGGCTTGCTCGGTAACTTAGATCCGAACTCTGAAAACATTGACGAACGTAGAATTTACCCATGGGATGGTCATTATGTTAGATATGATGAAGAGCAATTCCAAGGTACGATTCAAGCGAACTTTGTTCGAGGAACAGGGGATAACATGGGGGTTTCTGGCGCATTGAACGATGGAGCAGATGCAACTACTTATGTTGACGCATATTGGCCCAATGACTTTGGGTTATATAACATGGCCGGTAACGTTTCTGAGTGGGTTATGGATACATATCGTCCAACTACAAGTGATTTGGCGGATGGATTCATGCCTTTCCGAGGAAACGTATATCAAACGCCTCTTATGGTTCCAGACGGACTTCATGACAAATATGTTAAGACCAAGGACAATATTTACGATGTTCATGGTATGAAGGAATTTGTGAATGAGTATGCGCGCGTTTTGTATGCTCGTCATGGCAACATCGAACTTAATCTAGATAAAAACTACAAGGATAACTATATCACCCAACTTGAAAAAGAACGTAGAGACAAGGAAAGCGTTAGTGCTCCATTGTTTATTTCTGCCATTGATTTAGTTGAGACTACTGATTCTATTCGTTTAATTAGCAAATTTAACGGTAGTGATTCAGTTGTATCTAGACAATGGAAGGTTGAAGGTCCAGGTAAGGTTACGTATGCATATGATTCATTAACCAAAAAGAATTCTGATTTATCTGCATCTGCTTTAGTGAACTTCTCTACTCCAGGAAAATATACAGTGAGCTTAACTGTAACTACATCCAAAGGTGCGAAAGAATCTAAGGTATTAACCGATTACATTACGGTCTTAGATAAATCGCAAAAGGCTTATATTAACAGCCAAAGACAAAAAGCTGGTATTAACTCTCGCCAAGACATGCGTAAATACCAATTCAACAGTCCGAGTAATTACTATACTTCTAATGGCCGAAAATTAACATCACAAGATAAAGCGCAATTAGAAGTACTAGATGAGCTTAATTCTTTAATTGACACTGCCATTTTCCTTTACAATAAAGGTAATACAGTTAAAGCGTCTGCATTCATTGAGAAATCTTTATTTGGAAATACTCCGATGACTAAACTATTAAATTCGGACTTCAGAAATGAAGCAGACATGACCGAATTAAATAAAAATGGAGAAGACGTTAAGAGCGGCGACCAAGCAAAAGATTTCGGTATTTATTTACAAAAACCAGTTGAAGGTGAAGATCCAGAATGCAAATGGACATATGCATTTGGAAACGATTATTTAGATTTTAAATTCCCTCAATACAAAGACGATCAAACCATCACTACATGGTTGTTGAATCTTAGAAACGGATTATCTGAATATACCATTGAAAGTCGTGGAAAGCAACGATGGAGAAATGTTACGGAAGAGGAGAACATCGGTCGTTTAAACTATAGAAAAGATGATTACATCGATTATTTAGACGGAGACTTAGAATCTTCTATCTATTACAACAATACAAAACGTAAAGAAGATATTAACTCTGGTCGTTTAAGTGCTAAGAATACAGTTTATCAATCTCAACATGAGAATTTAGACCTAAACAACAACCGAATCACTTCGAATTCATCTGGATGGCCAACAACATTGATTTCTGACCGTTCTAAAGTATATAAAGGAGGTTCTTGGGCTGATAGAGCGTATTGGTTATCTGCTGGAAACCGTAGATTCCTAGATGAAGATAAATCTAGCGCAACCATAGGTTTCCGATGTGCTATGGATCGCCTCGGTGGACAACCCAATTTGAATTACAAAAAGAGAAAACGGAATTAACATTCGTAACTTTAACTATCTTTGAGTCCCGCAATAGCGGGACTTTTTTATGGAACAATATTTCAATTTATTCTATGAATGCACGGGTGTATCTACAGATACCCGTACAATTAACAAGGACAACCTATTTATTTGCCTAAGAGGCGAGCGTTATGATGCGAATGAATTTGCACAGCAAGCGATCACAGATGGTGCAAAATACGTCATTAGTTCTGATCGTGCACGTTGCAATGACACCAACATCTTTTTTGTAACAGATACCTTACTGTTTTTACAACAACTCGCACATCACCACAGAAAACAGTTCAATATTCCAATTATTGGAATCACAGGAAGTAATGGAAAAACAACCACCAAAGAACTCATAAATGCGGTGCTTGAAACGGAACTAAACGTGCTTTGCACGAAAGGTAATCTAAACAATCATATTGGAGTTCCCCTTACCCTACTCCAACTTAATGCTACCCATGAAATCGGTATCATTGAAATGGGGGCGAATAAACCGGGTGATATTGAAGAATTATGTGACATCGCAGAGCCAACACACGGAATCATTACCAATATTGGCCGTGCACACTTGGAAGGCTTTGGCAATTTTGAAGGTGTTTTAAATACAAAACTGGCACTTTATCGATCAATAAAAGCAAATCAAGGAATCATTTTTTATAACGGTGATGATAGCATTTTGAGCCAACAACTACCGCAAATCAGGACAATAAATTACAGTGTAGAAAAACCTTCATATTGCAGGGGTAGGTTAATTAGCTTAACACCGTATGTTTCATTTGAATACACTATTGAAGATGTTATTTCTTCTGAAATTAAAACTCATTTAATCGGTGCATATAACCTATACAATTTCCTTGCAGCGGTATGCATTGGTAATTATTTTAATATCCCAGCGCAATCGATACAAAAGGGACTTGAGAATTACATCCCGTCTAACAATCGGTCTCAAGTGCTTGAAACAAAACGAAACACGTTAATTTTAGATTGCTACAATGCGAATCCTTCAAGTATGAAGGCTGCCTTAGAATCCTTTTCTCAAATAAGCCACAAACAAAAAGTTGCAATTCTTGGGGACATGTTAGAATTAGGAACTGTTTCTGAAGAAGAGCATGAAGCAATCATTGACGCATGTGCTGAATTAGCATTACCTATTATAACGGTGGGGAAGGAATTTGAACGCATCAATGCAGTTCGCACGCACTTTCAAGATACTCAACACCTTATTTCATCTGGTATTCTGTCTGAGTATGCGGATGCACTTATTTTAATTAAAGGATCAAGAGGCATCGGATTAGAGCAAATTGTACCCTTACTTTAACCCCCATATTGCATCAGAAAGGCTTTTAAGAATTCATCCAATTCACCATTCATAACACCTTCCACATCTGATGTTTCAATACCGGTGCGAACATCCTTAACCAATTTGTAGGGATGCATAACATAATTTCGAATTTGTGAACCCCATTCAATTTTCTTCTTACCCGCTTCAATTTCACTTCGTTTTTCCATTCGCTCACGCAAAACCAGTTCATATAATTGTGAGCGCAACAATTGCATAGCTTTTTCCTTATTCGCTAATTGGGAACGAGATTCTGAATTTTCAATAATGATTCCTGACGGAGCATGCCGTAATCGAACTGCGGTTTCTACCTTATTTACATTTTGTCCACCAGCACCCCCAGAACGGAAAGTTTCCCAAGAAATATCTGCTGGGTTGATATGTATTTCAATTTGATCATCCACGAGGGGATAAACATAAACAGAAACAAATGAGGTATGCCGTTTAGCATTGGAATCGAATGGTGAAATCCTTACTAAGCGATGCACCCCATTTTCTCCCTTCAAATATCCAAATGCAAACTCACCATCAAATTCAAGAGAAACCGTTTTAATACCAGCTACATCACCTTCTTGATGATTCAATTCCGTTACTTTATACCCTTGCTTTTGTGCCCACATAAGGTACATCCGCATGAGCATTGAGGCCCAATCACAACTTTCCGTACCTCCTGCACCTGCAGTAATTTGGATAACAGCACTCAAAGAATCTTCCTCATTGGACAACATGTTTTTAAGCTCAAGCTCCTCAACCAGACCGCCCAACATTTGATACTGGTCTTCTACCTCAAGCGCTGTTGCTCCTCCCTCCTTCTCAAATTCAATTAAAACTTGTAAATCATCATATCCCGATTGAATTTTCTTAAATCCCTCTACCCAGAATTTTAACCCTCGGATAATTTTCATCTGAGCTTCCGCTTTTTTTGGGTCATCCCAAAAACTCGGGTCTTGTGTACGCAACTCTTCTTCACTCAATTGTTGCGATTTTTCGGCAATTTTTAAGTAATTATAAATGGAAAGAATGCGTTGCTCTAATTCTTTATTTTGTTCACCGGTCATGTTACAAAAGTACAAAAGTTAAGTCCTAACCCGTTTGAATCACTTGAATATATTATTTTTGTAAAAAAAACAAAAGCGATGAATATACCTGCGAATTTAAAGTACACCAAAGAACACGAGTGGATAGCTATTGATGGAGATGTAGCAACCATTGGAATTACCGATTTTGCACAAAGCGAACTTGGAGATATCGTTTATGTTGAAATCGAAACGGTTGGTGAAAGCTTATCAAAAGATGAAGTTTTTGGATCGGTTGAAGCGGTTAAAACTGTTTCCGATTTATTCATGCCTGTTAGCGGTGAGATTCTTGAATTTAATGGTGAATTAGAGGCTAATCCAGAAGCGGTAAATAAAGATCCATACGGTTCAGGTTGGATGATTAAAGTTCAAGTTTCTGACATGAGCGAATTAGATGGGCTAATGGATGCCGCGGCATACCAAGACTTAGTTGGATAATACAACTCTTTAAACATAAAAAAAGCCCTGATTCGTCAGGGCTTTTTTGTTAGGCGTCTATCTTAGCATATTTCGCATTTCGCTCAATAAACTCTCGGCGAGGCGGAACATCATCTCCCATCAACATGGAGAAAATCTGATCGCACTCTGCGGCATTTTCAATGGTAACTTGTCTAAGGGTACGAGACTCAGGATTCATTGTGGTTTCCCATAATTGTTCCGCATTCATCTCTCCAAGACCTTTGTATCGTTGTACATTTACAGAAGACTCGCTTCCTCCACCTTTCAGTTCTTGAATCAATCGATCACGCATGTCTTCATTCCAAGCATATTCAGATTTTGCTCCTTTCTTAACTTGATAAAGTGGTGGCGTAGCAATATAAATATACCCATGCTCAATCAACTCTTTCATATATCTAAAGAAGAAGGTCAAGATTAGGGTTTCAATATGCGAACCATCCACGTCGGCATCACACATGATTATTATTTTATGGTAGCGAAGTTTCTCAAGATTTAAGGCTTTGGAATCATCTTCGGTACCAATTCGAACACCGAGTGCGGTATAAATATTCTTAATTTCTTCGTTTTCAAAGATTTTATACTGCATGGCCTTCTCTACGTTCAAGATTTTTCCTCGAAGCGGTAGAATCGCTTGAAAATGACGATCTCGTCCTTGTTTTGCGGTTCCCCCTGCGGAATCACCCTCAACAAAATAAATTTCGCACGCTGCTGGATCTTTTTCCGAGCAGTCAGCAAGTTTACCTGGCAAGCCACTTCCTGTTAATACATTCTTGCGCTGAACCATCTCTCTGGCTTTACGAGCGGCGTGACGAGCACGAGCAGCAAGTATTACCTTTTCAACAATCATCCGTGCTTCAGTTGGGTGTTCTTCCAAGTATGCACTTAACATTTCAGAAACGGCTTGAGAAACTGGTGCAGTCACTTCGCGGTTACCAAGTTTAGTTTTAGTTTGACCTTCAAACTGAGGTTCTGCAACTTTAACTGAAACAACCGCAGTTAATCCCTCGCGGAAATCATCCCCATCAATTTCAATTTTCTCTTTAGCCAACATCCCACTGTCTGTTGCATATTTTTTCAAGGTATTTGTTAAACCTCGACGGAAACCAGAAAGGTGTGTACCTCCTTCATGTGTGTTAATGTTGTTCACATAAGCCTGAATATTCTCAGTATACGACGTATTGTAGGTTAAGGCAACTTCAACAGGAATACCTTCGCGTTCTCCTTCAAAATAAATTACATCTGCGATAAGGGCTTCACGATTTCTATCTAAATACGATGCAAATTCACGCAATCCTCCTTCGGAATGAAAGCTCACTGAATGCATTTTGCCGTTCTCATCAACATTTCTGCGATCCGTTAAAGTAATGGTTATACCCTTGTTAAGGAAGGCTAATTCACGCATACGCGCTGCAAGCGTATCGTAATTATATTCTGTGTAATCAAAGATCGTTGCATCCGGCTGAAACGTTACTTCAGTTCCCGTTTCTTTTGATTCTCCAACCACTTTTACTTCATACAACGGTTTACCAATGTTATATTCTTGCTGGAAAATCTTACCATCCCTCCGCACAGTCGCCATTAAATGGGTTGAGAGTGCATTCACACACGAAACACCAACTCCGTGAAGACCCCCTGAAACCTTGTATGTATCTTTATCGAACTTACCGCCGGCGTGGAGTACGGTCATTACAACCTCTAAGGCAGACTTTTTCTCCTTGGTGTGCATCGCCGTTGGGATACCACGCCCGTTATCGATTACGGTAACTGAATTGTTTTCATTAATAAAAACATCGATTTTGTTGCAATATCCGGCAAGGGCCTCATCAATTGAATTATCAACCACTTCATACACCAAGTGATGCAACCCTTTCAGGCCCACATCCCCAATATACATTGCAGGTCTTTTCCTTACAGCTTCTAAGCCTTCTAATACTTGAATATTATCTGCTGAGTAATTATCTCTATTTTCCGCTTCACTCATACCTTCTTTTTTACTGTTTTTAACGATTTAAAAATACAGTACAAAAATACGTAAAAGCTAGGGTGAAAAAGGATTCAGAACTTGGTCAAAGCCCTTAACTTTTCAACAAAATTTCAACGATTTACTTTGATTTTATCCAAGAGATGATTTCAGGATCATTTGGAGGAGTTGTTGGTGAAATAACACGAACTAGAAATCCGTTTTCATTAATCAAATACTTTTGAAAATTCCATTTAACCTCGTTGTCTTCAAGTCCATTTTCAGACAAACTCGTTAGGAATTTATACACTGGATGCATATCCTTTCCTTTAACTGAAATCTTAGACATCATTGGAAAGCTTACTCCATAATTTTTAGAACAAAAAGCAGCAATTTCGTCATCGGTTCCTGGCTCTTGGGACATAAAATTATTTGCAGGAAAGCCTACAATAACAAAATTCGAATCTTTAAATTCACGATAAAGCGCTTCTAACTCTTTGTACTGAGGGGTAAGCCCACATTTAGATGCAGTATTCACAACCATCATCTTCTTGCCTTTAAATTCAGACAAGTTTAAACTGTCTCCATCAATGGAAATCACCGTGAATTCATGAATTGAATGTTTATTCATCCCTGTTGCGTTTTTAGTTGAATTATTGACGTTACGTTGGCCCGTGCTGCAAAAAGACAATCCCAGCGCAATAAAAAGTAAACCGAGTATTTTCATAAAATTAATAACAAAGAATAACCAAATTAGTTTAATTGCGTTTAACATTTTATGAGGTTTTGTTTTATTCCAACACTTATTTTCATATCATTTATTTCATTATTTCACGCTCAGAAAATAAGCGGGAATTGGATTGGTATTTTAACTAACCCTTCCATAGACTCCAACCAAGCCATACCCGTATTACTGAGCCATCAAGTTGTGATGAACTTTTCAAACGGAACGTTTCGAATTGAAGACGCTGGGGCCATTCAACAATTTGAGGTGAGTGGTGCCATAAAAAACAAAAAGAACTTCAAATTAAGTTCAGGTATAATGCCCACAATAAAAAACAAACAAAGTGTAGCATATCCCTTTGACTTTCAATTTATCCTTAATGATTCTAGCGGTTACGTTGAATCAAAATTTAATGCACCGGGGAGTCCTTACAACGGCTTCCTCCTATTCCTTGAACGAGATTTGAAGACTTACGAACTTAACAACCTTCCAATCATTGAGCCAAGTGTAGCAAAATTCATGTTAAACAACATTCAAAATGGGATACCAGCCAAGGAAAAGCGGTATAAAGAATTACAACAATTCGAGTTTAAACCGGTATATTTCGGGTATAATGAATTTACGGTAGATAGCAGCTATAATGATTACTTAAAACGTATTTGCCGAATATTAAAAAGCCACAGTGATTTACGAATCAAAATAATCGGTAATACGGATGGCGATGGCAGTGAAGCGTTCAATTTAGAATTATCTAAAAAGCGCAGCAACGAAATCAAACTCATCTTAATTAAAAATGGGATACGTACTGACCGATTGATCGAAGAGTACAACGGTGAATTACGTCCCATCGATTCAAACGAAACCGATGAGGGAAAGCGCAAAAATCGACGGGTAGATTTTCAGTTTATTTAAGCGCTGACAACCTGGATTCAAGTAAGGCCAATTTCTGCAAGGCATCTGCCTCTTTTTGGCGCTCAACTGCAACCACTTGCTCCGGTGCACCTGCCATGAATCGTTGATTGGATAACTTTGCCTGAACGGAAGCCAGAAAACCCTTGGTATACTTTATCTCATCTTGAATTTTATTGCGTTCACCCTCCACGTCAATTAACTCTCCAAAAGGAATGTAATACTCTATTCCTTTTACAATAAAGCAATGAGCACCGTCAATTTTCTCAGCTTGCCTTTTCAATTCAGACAAATTCCCCATCTTAATGAGCACCGCATCCAAATCATTTGAAGTTTCCGATACCACGACTAATGAAAGTTTTACCTTTTGGGCAATGTTTTGTGTTTTACGGAAATTCCGAATACCAGAAATTACTTCAAATGCCTCGGTCATGGATGTTAACACGCGTGCATCAGGAGTATGAATTACGGGCCAATTTGACACAATAATATCGTCGCTTTCACCGCGGGTTGATAAGGCATGCCAAAGTTCCTCAGTAATAAATGGCATAAACGGATGAAGTAACTGCATGAGTTTTTCAAAAAACCGGGTAGTATGTTCCAGGGTTGTTGAATCAATGGGCTGCTCATAACCGGGTTTAATCATTTCTAAATACCACGAACAGAAATCATCCCATATTAACTTATAGATTTCCATCAAGGCATCAGAAATCCTGAACTTATCAAAATGTGAATTAATGGCAATTAAACTCTCGTTCATTTTAGATTCGAACCATGTAATTGCTTGTTTTGAATGTACGGGTTGTTCAAAGGCTCTTACCTCCCAACCTGAAACCAAACGATACGCATTCCAAATTTTATTTGCGAAATTCCGACCTTGCTCGCACTGTGACGTATCGAAAGGCAAGTCATTTCCTGCAGGAGAAGAAATCAGTATACCCATACGCACACCATCCGCTCCAAATTGATTAATTAAATCAATAGGATCGGGAGAATTACCCAAAGATTTGGACATTTTACGTCCTAATTTATCTCGAACTATACCCGTGTAATAGACATTTTTAAAGGGGAGGTCTCCGAGGTATTCATATCCTGCTATGATCATTCGAGCCACCCAAAAGAACATAATTTCAGGAGCGGTTACTAAGTCATTCGTTGGATAATAATACGTGATTTCTGGATTTTTTGGTTGAGTTATTCCGTTAAAGACAGAAATTGGCCACAACCAGCTCGAGAACCATGTATCTAATACATCTTCGTCTTGTGTGAGTTCGGAAACTTCTTTTTCAATACCTTGTGATTTTAAGATTTGAATTGCCTCTAACGCCGTTTCTGCAACTACAAAATCATTGGTCCCTGGTCCAAAATACCACGCAGGAATTTGATGTCCCCACCACAATTGACGGGAAATACACCAATCCTTTACATTCTCCATCCAATGGCGGTAGGTATTTTTAAACTTATCTGGAAAAAACTTAATGTCATCATTCATTACATGAACAAGAGCCGGTTCAGCCAATTCCTTCATCGACAAGAACCACTGCAATGACAATTTAGGTTCAATCACGGCATTTGTTCGTTCAGAAAAACCAACTTTGTTAATGTAATCTTCCGTTTTTACGAGGTAGCCTTTTTCTTGAAGTTCAGTTGCAATTCGTTTTCTGCACTCAAATCGATCTACCCCTTCATAATGAAGGCCATACGCATTTAAGGTTCCATTCTCATTAAACAAATCAATGGAAGGAAGATTAAATTTCTTGCCAAGTTCATAATCGTTGATATCATGTGCGGGCGTAATTTTTAGGCATCCTGTACCAAACGTTGGGTCGACATATTCATCAGCAATCACAGGAACTGTTCTTCCAGAAATAGGAACTATAACGGATTTACCAACGGCATGTGCATATCGCAAATCTTCCGGGTGAACGCATACTGCTGTATCGCCAAGAATTGTCTCTGGCCTGGTCGTTGCAATCGTTAGCCAATCGTCTTCTGACCCTTCAATTTTATAACGAACATGGTATAACCTAGAGTTCACCTCTTTATACAATACCTCTTCATCAGAAACTGCGGTAAGGGCCTCAGGATCCCAATTCACCATCCGAACCCCACGGTATATCTTTCCTTTTTTATATAAATCAATAAAAACAGCAATCACTGATTTTGAATACTCGGCATCCATGGTGAAATGGGTTCGCTCCCAATCACAAGATGCACCCAGTTTCTTTAATTGCTCGAGTATGATTCCTCCATGCTTATCTTTCCACTCAAATGCATGCCTCAAAAATTCTTCACGAGTCAAGTCTGTTTTGTTGATGCCTTCTAATTTGAGCTTCTGTACAACCTTAGCTTCTGTTGCAATTGAAGCGTGATCGGTTCCAGGCACCCAACAGGCATTCTTGCCTAACATACGTGCTCTTCGAACCAGCACATCTTGAATAGTATTGTTTAACATATGTCCCATGTGTAGGACACCCGTTACGTTTGGTGGAGGAATTACAACGGTATAGGGCTCTCGATTATCAGGCGTTGAATGAAAGTAGTTTTTTGATAACCAATAGGAGTACCACTTATTTTCTACTTCACCAGGAACAAATGTTTTTGGAATTTCCATGTATAAGCTTTGGCGCGAAGATAATCATTCCAAGAGAAACAACGCGCGAATGCTTCCCTGCTATTGTTTCTGAGGGAGGACATTTCCTCGGATAGTCAAAACAACCGGAGGAGCTTTATCGGAGGTAACCGTAATGGTTTTAACAAATTCACCAACTCGTTTTGTGTCATACGAAACAGTAATCTTGCCTCCTTTGTTCTTCTTTATTGGATTTTCTGGTTTTTCAGCCGTTGTACATCCACAACTGGTTTGAACATTAGTAATCGTAACGGCTTGCCCTGTTTTATTTGTGAAATTAAATTCAAAAACCTCTTTTGAATCGTACGGAATATCATTTCGCTGTATTTCTACAGGGTCAAACACTAATATTTTTTTAGAAGTAGATTGGCTATAAGCCCCGCTAAACAAAAGTAACATGAAGAAAAAAGCAAACAATTTCATACGAGATATTTTAACAAATATAGAAGATTCGAAACTAATAGGAATTATTTTATTCTGAAATTTCATTCCATATCCACCGAATCATTGGATAGGCATGTTGCATTAATTCATCGACTTCATGATACGCTATGAATGCAGCCTTTGTAATACCTTCTTTCCGTTGCGGAACTAAGGAGATTGGAGGGGCTGCTGTCATAAGAAACCAGTGCGTTTCCTTTAGCACAATTTGTCCTTTAAGCGGATATAAGTGATACGTCGTGATGGGGGTAATCGACTCAGCGACCAATTCCATCTGCCCGCACTCTTCTATGACTTCTCTCAGGGCTGCTTGTATGGGAAATTCATCTGCCTCAATCCAACCTTTAGGTAAATCCCACATGGCATTTCGATAAATCATTAAAAGTGAGTTATTATTGCGCACAATGCCTCCTGCAGCACGAATTATTTTAAACTTAGCTTTAAACGAATTGAAGTCCATGTTGAAAAACAAGGCCGTATTCGTCTGATCATGAATGTGATTCCACCATTTTTTAGAAGGAAAATCAACCGCATCCGTAACTATTTCACAAGATTGATGTTCATAACTACCAACATGCAAGGTCTTTTTTTCAGTAAAAACAATATAATTTTGCGCCATGGTTTATGACAAAGATAGCGCGTTGCGCATTGCGGGAGAATTATTACGAATTAAAGCGGTTAAACTTCAACCTCAACAACCATTTACTTGGGCTTCGGGTTGGAAATCTCCAATTTATTGTGATAACAGAAAAACCTTGTCATTCCCAACGGTCAGAACCTATATTCGCCAACGATTTTCAGAGTTGGTAGAAAAAGAATTTGGCAAACCAGATGTTATTGCTGGTATTGCTACTGGTGGAATCCCACAAGGTGTTTTAGTAGCCCAAGAATTGGGATTACCTTTTATTTACGTTAGAAGTAATGTTAAAGACCATGGATTGGGTAATTTAATTGAAGGCACATACGAAGCGGGACAAACCGTAATTGTGGTTGAGGATCTAATTTCAACGGGTGGCAGTAGTTTACAAGGAGTGCAAGCCCTGAAAGATGCTGGGATGAAAGTCAAAGGGTTAATCGCAATTTTTTCCTATGGATTTGATACGGCGAAGGAGGCCTTTGATAAAGCGGAGGTTCCGTTTTCTGTTTTATCCGACTATGACCATTTGATTGAACAAGCTGTTAATCTTGAATACATAAAAGAGGAAGAGCTTGACCAGCTTAAGAAATGGCGTGAATTACCCTCTAATTGGACGCCCTCTTAATTCATGCAAATAGAAAGCAAGCAGTTTATTATAGCCTCGGGTTCGAATCAAGTCTTGAGCTATTTATCAGTTCCTGAAAATTTGGAGAAACTTCTTCCCGCTGAGCGGATTCAAGAATTTAACTCCGATGAAAAGCAATGCAGTTTCAAAGTACAAGGTGGTATCATCATAAGTTTAGTTTTTAATGAACGGACCTCTTCAAGTGTGAGCTACTGCAGTGGAACACACAGTCCATTTCCTTTTAATTTGTTAGTTTCAGTTGAGGAGATTGAACAAACATGTAGCGGTCAATTAGTTTTCAAAGGAGAGGCTTCACCATTTATTGCAATGATGGCCAAAGGACCGCTCACGGCCTTATTTAACGACATGGGAGAAAACCTAATGAAGGTTTTTAAATAATGAACTTAATTTGTCCGTGATCAAACAATTGATCTTGATTATCGATTCGAACCTTTAGCTGCCCCAATGTCCCAACTCCCTGAATTTCTCCAAACACAGTGTGCTCAGCAACTAAAAATTCCTGTTTTACACCTGCCCTGAACAACAAGGCTTCGTAAGATGATTTCAGCATATCTCTTTGGCTAAGCAATGGCACGTTCGATGTAAGTGAATCGCAAAGCGACCAGAGTACATCCTCTAGACTGTTATGAATTCCGTTTATTTTTTTTATTGAAGTAGCTTGAATGGTATTGAAATCCAGTTGGTTTACATTAATTCCCACCCCAATAATTATGGATTTAACTTGAGTTCCTTGGTTCACCGTCTCAATAAGTAAACCACCAACTTTCAAATCTTCAACAAAAATATCATTTGGCCATTTAATGCAGGCTTTCACGGAAAATTTGTTTAATAAATCGATGACACTCAAGGAAACCCACCAGTTAATTGTAATAAGGTCGTTTAATGCCAAATTGGCAGGTAAATAAACAAATGAGGCACAAAAGTTCATTCCGGGGTCAGAATGCCATACATTGCTGCGTTGTCCGCGGCCATTCGTCTGAAAATCTGCCATTACTACTGCTCCATTTTCAATTATCCCATCTTTTAGCAGATTGGCTACATAATTGTTAGTAGAATCAACCGAATTCAGTTTGAAAACCTGTTTACCGAATTTTAGCATAATTTATAGCTAGTAGGTGTAAAAACCAAAGGTATATTTAAATTAATGAATTAGTTTTGCACCTTGTATAAAAATTAATGGCAAAGATTAAAAAAGAAATATCGCATTCTGAATTACTTAGCAAATGTATTGTTGAGGGAATGCAAGAAAACAAAGCAAAGGATATTGTGATTATAGACCTTAGAGGTTTAAGTTCTGCGGTGTGTGATTTCTTTGTGATTTGTTCCGGCGAATCAAGCACTCAAGTGGATGGTATTACTAATGCCATTATGCGTTTCACCCGAAAAACCCTTAAAGAGAAACCGTGGCATACTGAAGGGCAACGAAACAGTGAGTGGGTTTTGCTTGATTACGTGGATGTAGTAGCCCATGTGTTTTACAAGGACGCCCGTGGATTTTATGAAATTGAGGAATTGTGGGCAGATGGTGTAAGAACAGACATCCCTAATTTAAACTAAAACATTATGTCAGAAAATAAAAAGAAAGGTGGTTTTTCAGTATATTGGATTTATGCAATTGCTGGTATCGCTTTTATTGCAATTCAACTATTTTACGGTGCAGAGTCACGCATAACCATTGAACGTAAGCAAACACTGTTTGAATTGGTAGATTCAAGTGGTGTTGAAAAAATCACTATAATCAATGATCAACGCGCCAATTTCACCTTAAATGGTAGAGGAATTGAATTGGTGAAAACCTTTAAGAAAGGAGAATACCCTAAGATATGGAAGCAACTGAAAAAAGAAAAATCCATAGAAAAACAGAAAAAATCAGAAATTGTACTCGAAAACATCGGTGACCTCGGCAATTTTGAAAATAGCTTAGAAAAAGAACGTGGATTTGAATGTGCTCGTGATACAGAAACGGATTATTTCGGGACGATTCTAGCCTACTTGTTACCATTCGGAATCATTTTCTTAATATGGTTTTTTGTAATGCGCAGAATGACAGGTGGCGGAGGAAGCGGCGGCGGCGGCGGACAAATTTTCAATATTGGGAAATCAAGAGCTCAATTGTATGACAAAGGAAAATCAACTAACGTAACGTTTAAGGATGTTGCCGGTTTGCAAGGAGCAAAAGAGGAAATTGTAGAAATCGTTGAATTTCTTAAAAACCCTAAGAAATACACGGACATTGGCGCAAAAATTCCAAAAGGCGCCTTATTAGTTGGTCCTCCTGGAACCGGTAAGACCTTATTAGCAAAAGCGGTAGCTGGAGAGGCTAAAGTTCCTTTCTTCTCACTATCCGGATCTGACTTTGTTGAAATGTTTGTTGGTGTTGGAGCATCACGGGTAAGGGATCTTTTCCGTCAAGCAAAAGAGAAAGCTCCGTCCATAATTTTTATTGATGAGATTGATGCGATTGGAAGAGCCAGAGGTAAGAACAACGGGTTCAATTCAAACGATGAGCGTGAAAATACGTTGAACCAATTACTTACAGAAATGGATGGTTTTGGTACAAACAGTGGTGTTATTATTTTAGCTGCTACCAACCGGGCGGACGTGTTGGACAGCGCGCTTTTAAGAGCAGGACGATTCGACCGACAGATCTATGTAGATATGCCCGATTTAAATGAACGGAAAGAAATCTTCCAGGTACATTTAAAACCGCTGAAATTAGAAGAAGGTCTAGATATTGACTTTTTGGCAAAACAAACCCCAGGATTTAGTGGTGCCGATATCGCTAACTTGTGTAATGAAGCCGCGTTAATTGCTGCACGTAAAGAAAAGAAGAAAGTTGGCAAGCAAGATTTCCTTGATGCGGTAGATCGAATTGTAGGAGGCTTAGAAAAGAAAAACAAAATTATCACCAAAGATGAGAAAAAGGCAATTGCTATACATGAAGCAGGTCATGCCACTATTTCATGGTTGTTGGAATATGCTAATCCGTTGGTGAAAGTTACAATTGTCCCTCGTGGTAATTCATTGGGCGCCGCATGGTATTTACCTGAAGAGCGTAGCATTACGACCACTGAACAGTTATTAGATCAAATGTGTTCCGCCCTTGGAGGAAGAGCAGCAGAGGAATTGGTATTTTCTAAAATTAGTACGGGTGCATTGAGCGATTTGGAGAAAATAACCAAACAAGCCTATGCAATGGTCTCTATTTATGGGTTAAACAAACGTGTAGGAAATATTTCTTTTTACGATTCACAAGGAAGGGATGCATTTACCAAACCATATTCTGACGAGACTGCAAAAATAATTGATGAAGAGGTGTCGAAATTAGTGGAAAGTCAATATCAGCGTGCGTTAAAAATCCTTACAGAAAATAAAGACAAACTAGAGTTATTGGCTGAAAAACTCCTTATCGACGAGGTGATATTCAAGGAAAACTTGGAAGAAATCTTCGGGAAACGCCCTTGGGATCCTGCGGAAATTATTGAAGAGAAGGAAACTGGATCTAAAGATTCAGCTTCCGAAAATGAACCACTTGCATCTTCAGAAGTTTCTCCTTCCGAAGAAAATCAACCTGAAGACCCGACGGAAAATACTACACCACCGAAGAACGAATCAGAAACAACTGAAGAATAGGCCTACTTGGGGATGAGTAATTTAGTCCAACGAATTATCACAGGCACCATACTTGGTATTTTAATACTGGGATCAGTAATTGCAGGACCTTGGGCTCAGGGAATTGTTTTCAGTGTGTTTATGATTGTAGGCTTGCTTGAATTCTACCGCATGTGTGATCGATTATCGTTCATTCATGTTTCCAAAGAAATGGGCTTATTCATCGGTATTTTCATTTATTTACTTCTCATTGGAATGAGTATAGAGGTGCTCCCCATCATTTCGATTACGGTAGTTTTCCCATTGTTTTTTAGTTTGATTTTAATAGAGCTCTGGAAAAAGCACCCTCAACCAATGTTAAACATTGCAGTATTAGTTCTTGGAATAATTTACGTGGTTATTCCATTTTATTTGAGCATTGATTTAAATATTCGAAACAAACAATTTTTACCAACAGTTGCTGGTATGTTAATCCTAATTTGGACAAACGATACTATGGCGTATTTCGTAGGAAAAAAATGGGGTAAACACAAATTATTCGAGCGTATTTCCCCAAAGAAAACCTGGGAAGGCACTATCGGTGGAATTGTATTCACATTACTCTTCGGATTCATTATTGGAACATATATCAATCAAGGATTGACCTTGTTTTGGGTTGTATCAGCAGTGATCATTGGACCATGTGCTATCTTTGGAGATTTACTAGAATCGTTGTTTAAAAGGAGTTTAGAAATTAAAGACAGTGGAAGTATTTTACCAGGTCATGGAGGCGTATTAGACCGCTTTGATGCTGCCTTGTTTAGTATTCCATTCTTCTATTGTTGGTACATGCTCTATTTTTATTGGTAAATTTACCCATGCGATTTCATAAAGAAGGATACGTCATTATGACAACAGCCGCATTAATAACAGGTGTTATTGTGGCTACAATTTGGATATTATTAGGAAATTCGATGAGTTGGCTGAGTGCATTGCTCTCTTTGATTCCTTTGGTTTTCCTTTATCTTATTATACAATTCTTTCGAGTTCCAAACCGAACGATAGCAGGTAATTCAACTGAAGTTGTTTGTCCGGCTGATGGAAAAGTGGTTGTAATTGAACGAGTTTATGAACCTGAGTTTTTAAAAGAAGATTGCATTCAGATTTCTATTTTCATGTCGCCTTTGAATGTTCATGCGAACTATGTGCCGATCGCGGGAAACGTAGTTTACACTAAATACCACGAAGGTTCATATTTAGTTGCTTGGCACCCGAAAAGCTCTACGGAGAATGAACGTTCAACGATGGTAATTGAAACATCTTCAAAAAAACGTGTACTGGTTCGTCAAATTGCCGGTGCTCTTGCCCGTAGAATTTGTTTCTATGCAAGTCCTGGTCAATCTTATGAAAAAGGTGATGAATTTGGCTTCATAAAGTTCGGGTCACGTGTGGATGTCTTTCTACCATTAGATGCACAAATCAACGTAAGCCTGGGACAAAAGGTTAAAAATCGTGAAGACACACTTGCAACTCTATAAATCTTAGTACATTTATAAAAAAAATATACCATGAAAAAATTAGTTTTAGCTGTTGCGTTGGTGACCATGAGTGGAACGATCGCTTCAAAAGTATACGCTGCTCAAACTGGCGTTAAAATGGAACTTCGTGACGACGACAAAAAGAAAAAGAAAAAGAAGAAAGGAAGTTGTTCCGCAACGGAACAAAAGAAATGTTGTTCGGGAACAACACAGAAATCTGGATGTACAGACAAACATTAAATAAAAAAGGGGCTTAGGCCCCTTTTTTATTACTCAAAAATCTCATTGAATTCTTTACTGTACTTTTCAAGAATTACTTTGCGCTTTAACTTCAGTGTTGGTGTCAATTCATTCCCCTCAATTGAAAATAAACTTGGCAACAGTTTAATTTTCTTGAGTTGCTCCCAATTTCCAAGGTGAGCATTTACTTTTTCTATCTCCTCAAACATCCGTTTATTAAGGGTTGGGTCAGCGATAATTTCCTCATTGCTTAAATTATCAAAAGATAGGTCATGTCGTTTCGCCCAAGACCGAACAAATGCGTAATCTGGTACGATGAACGCTGCTGGAAACTTTTGGTTCTCTCCAATAACCATGGCTTGTTCAATAAAGCGAGATTCTTTCAGAGAATTTTCAATGGCCTGAGGCACAATGTATTTACCACCAGATGTTTTAAAGATTTCCTTTTTACGATCGGTTATTTTAAGATATTTACCTTCAATAAACTCCCCTATATCCCCGGTTTTCAACCACCCCTCTTCATTAAACACGTCTTTGGTAGCCTCCTCGTTATTATAATATCCAATCATAACATTGGGACCTTTCACCAAAATTTCGCCGTCTGCTGCAATCATGACCTGGACATCATCGATTAACGCGCCAACGCTTCCAAAACGAATTCCGCGCTGAAATGAATTCACTGAAATTACAGGAGATGTTTCGGTCATTCCGTACCCCTCTAAAATTGGGATACCCGCGGCTAAAAATATCCGAGACAACCTAGGTTGTAAGGCCGCACTCCCGGATGCGATGGCACGAACATTACCGCCCAAGGCTTCCTGCCATTTTGAAAAAATCAACTTTTTCGCGATACCAAGTTTAAAATAATACCATGATCCTTTACCTGTTTGCTCATATTCTTCAGCCAGTCCAACCGCCCAAAAGAAAAGCTTTTTCTTTACACCTGTTAAGTCCTCCCCTTTTGCGATAATTTTATCGTAAACCTTCTCGATTAATCTAGGAACGGCACTAAAGACATCTGGTTTTACTTCACGAATGTTATCGCCAATGGTCTCCATGGATTCTGCAAAATAAATTGAAGCACCTATGTACATATACAAATAATGAAGCATTCGCTCATAAATGTGGCAAACCGGAAGAAAGGTTAGAACCTTCGAATGTTGATCTGCTGGAATTGGCTCCTCACAGGCCAATACATTAGAAAGTACATTTCCATGGGTTAGCATAACACCTTTGGGATTACCTGTTGTACCTGAGGTATAAATAATTGTTACCATGTCCTCAGGCTTAACAGCATCCATACGTTCTTGAACCATTAATTCAGAGACTTCATGCTGCATTTCAAACAAGACATTCCATGATTGCACATTTGGCAAGGAATCGAATGAAAACACTTCTTTTAATCTAGACAATTGAGGTTTTACCTCGTTGATTTTATCCGCAATCTCCTGATTCCCTACAAACATATATTCAGCTGCACAGTCGTTAAGAATGTACGCATAATCCTTTGCTGAAATGGTCGGGTATAAAGGTACAAGTATAGCGCCCACCTGCTGCACTGCAATATCGAGAACATTCCATTCATATCGATTGCTAGAAGCCACTGCAATGCGATCACCTGCCGCTACCCCCATGTGATGTAATGCCTTAGATAGGCGCATGGACTGCTGTAAGAACTCTTGAGTAGAAAGAGACTGCCATTGACTATCAACTTTCGTGTTGAACATATTGGCTTGCGGAAAATTCTTTAATTGATGGTAAGGAACATCAAACAATCGATTTAACATAGCATTTGTATTTGGTAAACGGTTAATTCTTTTTTTATCAATGGTTTAACCCATTTAATTTATCTAGGAGTTCATCAGATTTCTGATCAAAATCAGACACGATCGACTTAAAATCTGCTTTTGTTTTCCCAGTATTGATTCTGGACAATAATTCATTGTAAGTAGAAATGACTTCCTCAATCAATCCTTCTGCAGCGTCAGCCTTATCGTCATTTACCTCTTGGATATATATGCACTCATCTATCACATCAATGATCATTGCATTGATTTGTTTCTTTAACATTCGTTTATTTGCCATATTGTGTTTTTTCCAAATATATTCATTTTAATCTTACCATAGCGCCCAAAGTAAATCGCTACTTTTGCACTGTGATTCCAACAATTACCTTAAAGAAGGGGAAAGAAGCATCCCTATACAGAAAACATCCTTGGGTTTTTTCCGGAGCAATTGCCACTGACTGTGCGTCGCTTGAAGATGGTCAGTTAGTTACAGTTAACAGTTGTAACGGTAAATTCCTAGCGCTTGGACACTTTCAACATGGATCCATAGCAGTTCGAGTCATTTCATTTTGTGAGGTGGATCTCAATCAAGAATTTTGGAATACACGCATTGCAGACATGGTTGAGTTGCGAAAGAAATTAGGGTTATTATCTGAAACTAACTCCATTTTCCGAATCTGTCATGGTGAAGGAGATGAACTTCCAGGATTGGTTATTGATTATTATACTGGTGTTGCGGTAATCCAGTGCCACTCTATCGGAATGATTCAGCACCTTGATGAAATCACCGAAGCATTAAGGTTAAGCCTAGGGGAAGACTTGCTTGCCGTTTACCATAAATCAGCTGAAACCTTACCGAAACGACACGCCATAACGGACGGTTATCTATACGGCGAGGTACCTACACCGCATTACGCAAAAGAAGACGGAATTACCTACGCTATAGATTGGATTAACGGACAAAAAACTGGATTCTTCGTTGATCAACGGGATAACCGAACCATGGTAGGTAAATTGTCACAAGGCAAGAAAGTACTAAATGCATTCTGTTATTCTGGTGGCTTTAGTTTACAAGCATTAAAAAACAATGCGAGCGTTGTATATTCATTGGATAGCTCACAAAAAGCCATTGCGTTAGTAGAGCAAAACGTTCAATTAAATGCCATGGAAGACCGTCACATATCTGTAGCTGCAGATGCCATGGAATTTATGAAGGAACTTCCGGAAGAATTTGATATAATCATTCTTGACCCACCGGCTTTTGCAAAACACCTTGACAAAAAGCACAAAGCCGTTCAAGGATATAAGCGTTTAAATGCGCATGCATTGCGACAAATAAAACCTGGAGGGATATTAATTACCTTTTCTTGTTCACAAGTAATCGACAAATCGCTATTTAATCATACCATCATTTCTGCAGCGATAGAATCTAATCGAAAAGTAAAAATACTCTATCAATTACATCAACCTGCCGACCATCCAATTGGTGCCTTTCATCCAGAAGGGGAATATTTAAAAGGTTTAGTTGTATATGTCGAGTAATCTCTTACCCTTAACCTACAAGTCGATCCTCGGTGTAGCTTTACCGATGATGGTTTCTGGATTCATCCAATCCATAGTGCTCATTACGGATTCTGCATTCATAAGCAGGTATAGCATTGAAGGGTTCGATGCGGTAGGCAATGCGGGATTGGCATATATCACCTTTTACATGATGCTTCTTGGAATGTCTGATGGCGCTCAGATCCTTATGGCGCGAAGAATTGGTGAGTCAAGATCGGACCAACTGGGTAGAATTCTCAACGCAACATGGATTATATTGGGGGTACTTGCGGTGCTTTTCTTTGTCGTTCTTACCCTCTTTATTCCCTCATGGATTAGCTCGTATTCACGGAATCAGGAGGTCGCTAGGTTACAAGGTGAATTCATTCAACATCGGTCATTTGCATTATTCTTTTGCATGATTACTTTAGGATTTCAGGCATTTTATTTGGCACGTGGAAAATCTTGGGTGGTATTAATTTCCGCAATAATTACGGCCAGCACCAACATACTGTTTGATTATTTACTCATCTTTGGTATTGGGATATTTCCGGAAATGGGAGTAGCTGGCGCGGCGACCGCTTCGTCGATCGCAGACGGTTTGGGAATGATGTTTTTAGTGATATTTACCTTATGTTCAAAAGAAAACAAATCATACAACTTATTTGGAAGCATTAAAGGAGTTTGGTTTGAGCTAAAAGAATTAATTAGTATTGGAACGCCCCTATTGCTTCAAGGGTTCTCTGCCCTATTTACATGGACCTTGTTTTTCACGTGGATTGAACAAATGGGAAAATATCAGCTTACCGTATCACAAAACATCCGCTCCATTTACTTTTTGGCCTTTGTTCCAATCTGGGGATTTGCCGGAACGACCAAAACGTATATTTCTCAATACATAGGAGCAGCAAAGCAACAAGAGCTACCACGAATACAACGACGCATACAGCTGCTTACACTCCTATTTATGTTGTTAAGCTTTCATGGCGCCATTTTCTATCCGGAAACCTTGGTATCGATAATTAACCCGCACGAGCAATACCTAAAAGACAGCAGTGCTATTCTTCGACTGGTTGCTGGTTCTATCTTGTTATATGCACTAGTATCCGTTTATTTCCAAACAATTCATGGAAGTGGAAATACCGTAGCATCAATGACCATAGAAATTATCTCTGTTGGGGTTTACACGCTGAGTGTTTATCTATTTATTAAAGTTTGGACCTTCGATATTTATCATGTTTGGACCGTTGAATATATCTATTTTGGCACCATGGGACTTTTATCCTATTTATATTTAAACTTATTTTCTTGGAACAATAAACGCATTTAAATGGGATTGAAGATTGTTTTTATGGGAACCCCCTTGTTTGCTAGTCATATGCTAGAAGGGTTAATTACAGCAGCTCACAAGGTAGTGGCTGTTGTAACGGTGGCAGACAAACCTGCAGGAAGAGGACAGCAACTCAGGGAAAGTGCTGTTAAAGAAACAGCCAAAAAAGCTGGAATCCCAATCCTTCAACCGAGTTCGTTAAAGGATGAGGTATTTCTAAAGGAACTAAAAGCATTTGAGGCGGACGTTTTCGTTGTTGTTGCGTTCAGAATGTTACCTGAAGTGGTTTGGAAAATGCCGGCAAAAGGTACCATTAATCTTCACGCATCGTTACTGCCCAACTATCGGGGAGCCGCACCTATTAACTGGGCGATTATAAACGGTGAATCACAAACAGGCTTGACCACATTTTTTATCAATGAGGCCATTGACTGTGGCGCAATACTAAAGCAGCACCGCATAGACATATTACCGGGCACAACAGCAGGTGAACTGCACGATCAAATGCTTGACCCCGGGGCAGATTTGATACTTGAAACCCTGCATGCGATAGAAAATAACCTTGCCGAATCAATCCCTCAATCAGACACTGATTCCATAAAAGAAGCGCCCAAACTCACCAAGCTAAATACACGGGTTAATTTTAATGCCACAGGAATAGAAATCACCAACCTAGTCAATGGATTAAATCCATATCCAAGTGCCTATTGTTTGTTGCGCCACATCCCTACACAACGCATAATGAATTTCAAACTATTTAAGGGCGTGTTTATAGCCGATGAGCATCCAACTGTTGGGCTGACGTATACAAAAGATGGAATCCTTATTCCCTGTAAAGATGGATACTTCTGTGTCCAATTGTTACAAGCAGAAGGAAAACGCAGCATGAATCACAAGGAATTCTTAGCAGGTAATGATATTACGCAATTTGAGGTGTTTGAATGATCTTTTTTGTTCTTCGCGTGTTTTGAATTGAATTAATGTTATTTTTAACCCTGAATGTCAGATTTCAAATCAAATAGAAAGGAACTTGATGAAGAGTTAGAAAAATTCATGCGTTTGCTTGAAGAACTTCTTCCTCATTATCATGAATTACTCAAAAAAGAACCGCTTTCTTCTGATGAATTGAAGCGATTGGGAGAAATTGAACATTATCTAATTGGAGTTAATGCAAAAATCCTTGAAATCAAAAAACGCTTAGAGCAGGATTTATTTGGACAGTCATTGGATGTATATTACAAAACTAAAAAGGACGCCATTGATGGTAATCCGCATGCAAAACTAAAATTAGAACGCATGAGGGATTCATTTGCCGAAGCCCTTCAAGGCGGTGAAATCTTCAATTTCAATTGATTAGCTTCCCAATTATTTGATTTATAGAGAATGATTAACTTTGCATATGGTGAATAAGGCACAACCGATGCGTATTGGTGTTATTGGCAGCGGAAGTTGGGCCACAGCACTCGTTAAACTCTTTTCAAATAATCAATCTCACGTTAATTGGTGGGTTCGATCGGAGGAATCTATCGCACACATCCAAGCATACAAGCACAATCCAAGGTATCTGCAATCTGCAGAATTAGAAGTAACTAAATTACTATTAAGTACATCGTTACAAGAGGTGATTTCTTCAAGCGATTATTTAATCGTAGCTGTTCCTGCTGCTTTTATACATGGGATTTTCAAAGAAATTGACCCAGCTCTTTTTCAAAATAAAATAGTTATTTCAGCTGTCAAGGGCATCATACCAGAATTCAATGCAATTCCAGCGCGATATTTTCATAAAACCTTTGGTATACCCTATTCATGCATTGGTATTATTTGTGGACCTTGTCATGCCGAAGAAGTTGCACTGGAACGACTTTCGTATTTAACTGTAGGTTGTGATGATATAGAAGTTGCCGAAAACGTAGCGAATGCCTTGCGTTGCAGGTATATTAAAGTGACCGTTAGTGAAGATTTATTTGGTGCTGAAATTTCAGCAATTTTAAAAAATGTATATGCCTTAGCTTCTGGAATTTGCGCCGGCATTGGCTACGGAGATAATTTCCAAGCGGTGCTCGTTTCAAATGCCATTCAAGAAATTGAACGCTTTATTGATGTAGTAAATCCCGTGCATCGCGATGTGAAAAATAGCGCATATCTAGGCGATCTATTAGTAACGGCATATTCGAAGTTTTCTAGAAATAGGACCTTTGGTCTTATGATTGGCAAAGGATATTCCGTAAAGGCAGCTACCTTGGAAATCGGTATGATCGCTGAAGGATATTATGCGACGAAAAGCCTCATGGAAATGAACGAAAAGTTCAATGTAGATTTACCAATTTTAACCGCAGTTTATCAAATCATTTATGCGAATCGATCGGCTAAAAAAACGATGCAGGAATTGGCAGAAAATCTTAGTTAACGTATGAAGGTATTTAAATTTGGAGGGGCCTCCGTTAAGGATGCGGAAGCTATTAGAAATGTCGGTTCTATTCTCTTACGTTACGAGCATGAACGCGTCCTTGTAGTGGTATCTGCCATGGGTAAAACCACCAACAAACTTGAAGCATGTTTGAGCTATTTACTCGCTCAAGATCAACTCAATTATTACCATACGGTAGATGAATTACGCGATTTTCATGTGGATATAGCCGGTGAATTATTTCATGATAAACACAGTAAAGTATTTAGATTTATTGACGACTTATTCGAACAAGTTAAAAATAAATTCGAAAAACCCCTCGCCGAACAGCGATCGTTTGAATATGACCAAGTAGTTTCACTAGGCGAGGTACTTTCATCTTTTATAATTAACGAATATGTTCTTGAACTTGGACTAAAATCAGAATGGTTAGATGCCCGAAGGTTAATTCGTACCGACAATCACTACCAGGAAGCCAATGTAAACTGGGAGAAAAGTGAAGCGCTCATTACTGCACGATTGGCGTCGGAAATTCACAACACCAATACCTACATCACACAAGGATTTATTGGTCATACCTCAGAAGGATTTACTACCACACTCGGAAGGGAAGGCTCTGATTATTCAGCGGCGATATTTGCATTTTGCACCAATGCCTCAGAAGTAACCATTTGGAAGGATGTACCTGGGATGTTAAATGCGGATCCTAAATATTTCGAAAACACCCAATTGTTATCACAAATTTCCTATCGGGAAGCTATAGAATTGGCATATTTCGGCGCAAGCGTAATTCATCCAAAAACGATTAAACCGTTACAGAATAAAGGGATTCCTCTTTATGTGAAAAGTTTTATTGCCCCTGAAGTACCCGGAACGACGATTCAATCGGAAGGAGGAAACGACCACTTGATTCCGTCATTTATTGTAAAGAAAAATCAAGTGTTGATTACCATTAGTTCGGCTGATTTTTCATTTATTAATGAAGATGCATTAGCAAAAATCTTTGAGATCTTTTACAGCAATCGAATTAAGATAAACCTCATGCAAAATTCAGCTTTGAATTTTTCAGTCTTGGTAGATGGGGATAAAGTACATATGGAATCACTGATTACAAACCTGAGTCCAACCTTTAAATGTAAATACAACGAAGGAGTTGAATTGGTGACCATTCGACATTATAATCAATCTACGATTAATCAAATGATATCTGGTCGCGACGTATTACTCGAGCAGCGATCCCGTCAAACAGCCCGCTTCGTGATTCGATAATTAAATACCTTGTTTGTGGTATAAAAAATTGAAATAGATGGGGTAATTTTGTACCATGTTACTCAATGAACTTAAGGTAGGTGAACAAGCAAATATCATCCGCATAACTGATGACGTATTTCGCACCAAATTGCTTGAGATGGGAATAATGCCCGGAACATTAGTAACCTTAGTATTAAAAGCCCCATTCAACGGACCAATCGCTTTTTCCTATGAAAACACGATGCTTTCCATTCGTAAAGAGGATGCAAACAGTATATTCGTCGAAAAAATGATGAACCACGCATGAAAATTGCATTATTCGGGAACCCCAATACAGGTAAAAGCACCGTATTTAATCTACTCACTGGATTAAGGCAAAAAGTCGGGAATTTTGCCGGTGTAACTGTAGAAAAGAAAAGTGGTAGTGTATCTATAAAGGGAGTAACGCATGAACTCATTGATGTACCCGGAATCTACAGCGTTTATCCATCGAATAAAGAGGAAAAAGTAGTCTACGAACTACTCATGTCCTCCCCTGTCAACGAAAAACCCGACCTAGGAATTGTTGTGGCTGATGCCTCAAATTTATCGCGAAGTTTATTTTTATTTAGTCAACTTATTGATTGTGGCTTACCCTTGGTATTGGTAATTAACATGAACGATATCGCCGAAAAAAAGGGTATCAGTATCGACGTAAACTCATTAAAACGCACCTTTAGCAATACACCAATTATCTTAATGAATGCCCGTGTTGGCCTTGGAAAGGATCGCTTATTAAGCGCACTCAGTATACAAATCGACCAACTTAAGACTGAACAAACACAAGTAAGTAATACGCTGAAATCGCTGAGTGATTTATCGGGACAAGAACAAGAGGCGAGCCAAAGACATGAACAAATCGGTGAAATCATCCAGGAAACCGTACGTACAACGGAAAAAAGTCAGCGTTCACATACCTTAGATCGTTGGCTAACCCACCCCATTTTTGGTTATCTAATCTTTGCGGCAATTCTTTTTGTGATTTTTCAATTTGTATTTTCATTTGCATCATATCCCATGGACGCTATTGAAACAGGGTTTGAGTGGCTAACCAAAGGAATTAAAGGCCTGATGCCGGATGGCCCTTTGTCTGCATTGATTTGTGATGGAATTATTCCAGGGATTAGTGGCGTGCTGGTATTTATACCTCAAATTGGCATTTTGTTTTTCTTTATTGCCTTATTGGAAGATTCAGGCTACCTCGCCCGTGCTGTGTTCCTGATGGATCGGTTGGTTCGTCCCTTTGGATTAAATGGGAGAAGTGTTGTGCCTTTGCTTTCAAGTATGGCCTGTGCGATACCAGGCGTCATGGCCACTCGGGGAATACCAAATTACAAAGAGCGAATAATCACCATATTTGTTGCGCCTTTAATGAGTTGCAGTGCAAGAATTCCTGTATTCACCTTACTCATTGGATTAGTTATTCCAAAGATGAAATTGTTAGGATTCATAAACTTGCAAGGATTGGTATTACTTGGTTTATATGTGTTAGGTATTGCCTCTGCCTTGTTCATTTCATGGATTATGCACCTGATTCTGAAACAAGAAAAACGCTCCTATTATTTGATGGAAATCCCAGAATTCAAGCGTCCGTTATGGCGCAATATATTTATTACTGTGTTTGAAAAAATCAAGGTATTCACGACAGAAGCGGGTGGTATAATTCTAGCGATTTCAATCGTGCTTTGGGCTTTAGCCAGCTATGGTCCTTCAGAACAACGAAGCGCAGCGATTCAATCCTTGAAAAAAACAAGCGAATATAAAACTAAAGATAAGGTTGATCGAGAAGGCTTAGTAAATGCGGTGCTTTTAGAGAACTCATACATCGGTATTGTAGGTAAAGGAATTGAACCGATCATTAAACCCATTGGATACGATTGGAAAATTGGTATCGCATTGATTACGTCATTTGCTGCTCGAGAAGTTTTTGTAGGTTCCTTATCCACTATTTACGCCAACGGAGGAACAGGGAGCGAATTACGTCTTTCAGCACGTTTAAAAAAGCAAAAAAATCCGGATGGAACTATGGTCTTTTCGTTACGAACTGGGATTTCACTTATGGTATTTTATGTTTATGCGATGCAATGCCTATCGACCTTGGCCATAGTAAAACGCGAGACAAACTCATGGAAATGGCCAGTGCTGCAACTCGTTTCTTTTGGATTTTTAGCCTACTTTGGCGGCTGGATTTGTTTCTCTTTATTTTAAAAGTATTAATATTGATAAATGATGCAAAACCTACTTGTTGGATTAATCATACTTAGTGCACTTGGATTTTTGGTCAAGAAGTACTTCTTTACTTCCAAAAAATGTAGTTCTTGCTCCATAAATTCAAAACCAATACCTGCGGATGATTAACGAATGTGAACTGTATAAATACAATAGGTGTTTTTACCTTATTAAAAATAATGACATCCACTATTTTGCCTCTGATTTTTTAGAAGAAGAATTAGATGATGATCATGTGTGCTGGCTAAATATCCATGATTTATCAGACCAAGAAGCAATAAGGCAACTTTGTACCAAATTACATATTGATAAATTAAGTATTGAAAATATATATATTCAGCAACGTCGCCCTAAAGTCGAGGAGTATCCCAATTACATTTATTTCAGTGTGACTTTAACCGATTTAAATGATCGGAGCCACGACATGTTTGGTGAAAATCAAATTACATTTTTTCTCGGTGATGAGTATTTAATCACCATGCAAAATGGATTAAAAGGTTATTTCGATAGCGTAAGGGACCGAATTGAATATTCAAAAGGAAAAATCAGAAGGCAGAAATCGGATTTCTTATTGTATCGTTGCATGGAAGCCATCTTGGATAACTATTATCGAATTATTGATGACGTGTCTGAAAATTCAGCAAAAATTGAACATCGCTTGCACCTCCATGAAGATAAAGCCATTTTACATGACATTGAAACCCAGAAACGAAAGTTAATCCAATTAAGAACCATCTCCCGACCAATACGGGACATAACAGAACAACTCTATAGCAGCGAAACCAAGTTAATTCATGAAGAAAATACACGGTACTTTAAAACGCTGAACAGTAATTGCAACAATTTAATCACCGAGATCGATAGTCAAATTCAAATCCTGGATGGGTTAGCTAATTTTTATTATGCTGCCCAGGGACAACGAATGAATGAAATCATGAAAGTATTAACGATTGTAAGTGCTATTTTTATTCCTTTAACCTTTATTGCAGGTGTTTATGGAATGAATTTCGAGAACATGCCTGAGTTAAAAAAGAAAAATGCCTATTTTATTGTAGTTGGGTTAATGTTATTGCTTGGAATTATTTTATTTATTTATTTCGTTAAAAAAGGGTGGTTAAAAAAGAGTGACTACCGCATCGACAACTAATGAATACCGAAGAGAATACCCATGTTCTCCAACGTTTCCGGGAGATTTTAACGCCTAATAAAATAGCGCTGTTTAACAAAATCGCTGAGCAACGCACCCGACACATCACTATCGTATTAGAAGACATCTTCCAAGAACATAATGCTTCAGCTGTTATTCGAAGCTGTGATTGTTTTGGTATTCAAGATTTATACGCGATTGAAGATAAGAACAAATATGTACTGCAGCGAAATATTGCCAAGGGCTCGGGAAGATGGATCGACCTGCATCGATTTACCAATAAAGAAACAGCGTCCTTGGATTGTTTGAATCATCTAAGAGAAAAAGGCTATAAACTCGTTGCAACTTCCCCACACGCACATGCGTATACGCCAGAATCCCTTCCAATTGATGAACCCATAGCCCTGATTTTCGGTACGGAGCGACGAGGATTAACCGAATCCATATTAGCCAATGCTGATTATCATCTTGCGATACCAATGTATGGATTTACAGAGAGTTTCAACTTATCCGTATCGGTTGCAATCATTTTACAGACACTACGAAACCGCCTTGAAACCGCTAAATTTCCTTGGAAACTTAGTATTGAAGAACAACACGCCTTACAAATAATTTGGAGTACCCGCATTCTAAATGGTGGAGAGGCTCTTGAAAAGCAATTTAGAACCGCTCATTTAGAAAAAGAATTTTAACTTTGTATCGATAACTGAACTACAATTTTTAGAACATGGGAAAAGGAGATAAAAAAACGGCAAAAGGAAAGCGAGTAATTGGTTCATACGGTAACGTTCGCAAAAGAAAATCAAACACAACGGCTGCTGTTGTTACTAAAGAAAAAGCAGAGAAAGTAGCAGCGGAAAAGAAACCTGCAGCAAAAAAAGCAAGTGCAACCAAGAAAACAACCACAAAGAAAGCTGCAAGCGAAACTAAATAAGCTGTCTAACGACGGCTTTTTTTTATTCATAAAATTCCATTCATCATGAAACATAATTTTGGCGCAGGTCCCTGCATATTGCCACAAGATGTATTTAAAGAGGCCGCAGAAGCGGTACTTGATTTTAATGGCTTATCTATTCTTGAAGTATCTCATAGGCACAAAGATTTTGTGGCTGTAATGGATGAAGCCATGGCGCTTACCAAAAAAGCATTGAATATTCCTGATGGATACTCCGTTGCCTTTTTGCAAGGAGGCGCAACCTTAGGCTTTACAATAGCTGCGCTAAACATGATGCGCGACACCAAACGAGCCGGATATATGAATACGGGCACGTGGGCTTCGGGTGCAATTAAAGAAGCCAAAAAGGTGGGCGTATCTGTAGATGTTTTTGCAAGTTCTGAAGACCGTAACTTTACCTATATACCAAAAGATTATGTTATTCCGAACGATGTAGACTACATTCACTTTACGTCGAATAACACCATTTATGGAACCCAGTTTCATGAGTTTCCAAAAACAGCACTTCCGCTAGTTTGTGATATGTCTTCGGATATATTCTCCAAAGAAATCAATGTGGCTGATTTTGATTTAATTTATGCAGGCGCACAGAAGAACCTTGGTCCAGCCGGTGCGACCCTGTATATCGTAAAAGATGAAATTCTCGGTAAGTCTACCTCTCCGTTCATGCCTACTTATTTAGATTTAAAACAACAAATCGATAAGGAATCCATGCTGAATACACCACCGGTGTTTTCAGTGTATGTTGCCATGCTTAACCTCCGTAATCTTATATCGAATGGAGGAGTTAAGGACATGGAGGCTCGAAATAATGCTAAATCAGCCTTATTATATGCTGAAATTGACAGGAATTCACAATTCAGAGGAGCGGTTGAACGTGAAGACCGATCACATATGAACATTACCTTCTTACTCGAAGATGAGGCTCGTGCGTCTATTTTTGATGCGATGTGGAAAGAAGCCGGAATCGTTGGCCTGCCTGGACATCGATCTGTAGGGGGGTATCGTGCTTCCATGTATAACGCCTTACCTATTGAAAGCGTACAGGTTTTGGTAGATGTGATGAAAGAATTTGAACGAAAAGCATAAGTCATGAAAATACTTGCAAACGATGGAATTTCCGCTGCTGGCCAACAGGCACTAGAAACCGCAGGATATACAGTCATTACTACGAAAGTAGCACAAGATGAAATTCCAAACTACCTCAACAACGAAGGAGTAGAAATCCTGTTGGTGCGTAGTGCGACGACTGCTAGAGCTGCGTTAATTGACGCTTGCCCGAACCTAAAATTAATCGGAAGAGGTGGTGTTGGAATGGACAACATCGATGTAAGTTATGCTCGAGAAAAAGGAATCACAGTGATTAACACCCCTGCATCTTCCTCTCAATCAGTGGCCGAATTAGTAATGGGTCATTTATTTGCAATTTCTCGCTTTCTCCATGATAGCTTTAAAAACATGGAGGACGGTGATTTTTCTACCTTAAAAAAGAACTACGGAAAAGGCGTAGAATTACGGGGGAAAACCATTGGAATTCTTGGCTTTGGTCGAATCGGGCAAAGTTTAGCGTCGTATGCCTTGGGTGCAGGAATGAATGTAGTTCCTATTACGCACACTGAAAAGGAATATGAAATCCCGGTATCAATCGGAAATGGAACCCAAGTAATGGTTAAACTACAAAGTGTAACGATGTGCAATGAAACGCTTGGATTACTTGACTATCTATCGATTCATGTTCCTAAACAAGCCAATGGGTCTGCAGTTATTGGATCTTCGGAATTCAGTGCCATGAAACGCGGGATTCGATTGGTTAACGCAGCTCGAGGCGGGGTAATTGATGAGCAAGCCTTATTGGATGCTTTAGCGAATGGCACTGTAGCGGCAGCGGCTTTAGACGTGTTTAACAACGAACCTAATCCAGACCAACGATTAATAAGCCATCCAAATATAGCCTGTACGCCGCACATTGGTGCAGCAACCAACGAAGCGCAAGATCGAATCGGTGAAGAATTAGCCGAACTGATTATTGGTCAATTCGGCCGCTTCTAACAATTTATTACCCTTGAATTTCGATTCCGATGATTTCGTCGCCTTGACGAATATCATCCAATACATCCAATCCTTCAGTTACCTTTCCAAAGCATGTATGGTTTCTATCTAAATGTGCTGTGTTATTTCTAGAGTGGCATACAAAAAACTGCGATCCACCGGTGTTTCTTCCCGCATGCGCCATAGATAAAACACCACGGTCATGAAATTGAAGTTCTCCATCTAATTCACAATCGATTTGGTAACCTGGTCCACCGGTACCTGGCATTCCTGTTGCACCCGGACGAGAATTTGGACAACCTCCTTGAATTACAAAATCAGGAATCACTCGATGCCATGTTAGGTTATTATAATATCCCTCTTCTGCTAACTTTTTAAAATTAGCTACGGTATTCGGTGCGTCGCTATCATAAAGATCCGCTACCATGTTTCCTTTTGATGTTTTAATAATCGCTTTCATTGAATAAATTTTTGACAAAAATACATCGGAATGCTGTTGAAAACTCCGTTAATAAGATAAAACATAGAAAAAAAATAATCGAGAAAGCTTAGCTATTTTTGTAGGTAACCACAAATACTCAGTTAAACGATGTTTTCCAGTATTTTAAAGAAAAAGTTAAGCGAAGATCAAGTTTCGAATATTTTCATCAACGGAATATTTGATGTGATTGATCGCGGATTTGAGTTGGTTGCAGGAGCGATTAACGAAGACCCATGTTTCATTAGTTCTCCTTCCATCGATACAAAGAACGTAAATGAATTCGCCCTGATTGTAATTACAGGGAACATCATAGAAATGGAACGCTTATTCGATGGTCAATCCGGAACGAGAGTAATCAATTTAGTATACGACAAACTTGCGAGCGTTTACAAAATGGAAGAACTTGAAATGCGTCAATTAATCCAAGACTATAAGTCGTACATGAAGCGCGTTAACATTCCATCAAAAACCACACTTTATGCGATGTCTAAGGCGGTATTTCATAAATATGGGCTAAATGAATATCAGGACGATTACTTTAAGCGCATGAATACGCCAAATCCAGTATTCCTAAAACGCATCGACGAGTTAATTGCACCGTTCCTATGGAACTGGGAGGCGTTCTTTAAAAAGTATCGAATCTAAGGCCGTACTATTCGCCTGGGGTTTCTTGCATCAATCGGTTCAACCATCGCGCTACAAGGATGATTACAACTCCCGTGATTAAGGCATAGATACTCAGTTGTAAATATCCATTGGTATAACCATCTAAGCGAACGCTCAATGGAGCCTTTTCATCCGGACTGGACATACCCGCACCAAGAATTCCAGCAACATATTGTCCGTAAGCGGAGGCCAAAAACCACATCCCCATCATAATTCCCCATAAGTGCTTAGGTGATAATTTTGTCATGAGAGAGAGTCCAATGGGCGATAAGAAAAGTTCACCAATAGAAATTACTAAATAGGCTAGTGTGAAAAGCCCTAAGGAAGCCAAGCCGTCACTATCAAGCCAAAAGCGCATCGCATAAAACAGATAAAACGAAAGGCTAAGGAAAAGAAAGGCAAGACCAAATTTCGCGAAGTAGTTTGGTTCTAACTTTCGTTTGTTCAACCACACCCACAATAAGCCGATGAGTGCGCTAAAACAAATTACAAAAAACGAATTGGCTGAATTATTAACCACGTTTGAATCTATTTCAATGCCCAGCATTTTACTGGAAACTAAATCGCGTGCAAACAAGCTCAAGGAACCGCCACTCTGCTCAAAAAACGACCAAAATATAATGGACAATAAAATGAAGATAATCGCAGCCACCATTTTCTTGATTTGCGCTTTATCTAATTTCGTCATCTCATAAATGATATAAACCAAGGTAACTGGTCCAATGATATACATGAATAAGTCGGTATACTCTGTTTTTCGAATCATGATATAAATCAGTGGCAAAACTGCTAGCGTTCCGGCATAAACAAACCATCGATTTCTGCGATCCACAGTGGGTGATTCTGTAGTTGGAGAAATACCAATTGGTCCTAAGAGCTTTCTTGTTAGTATAAAATTCAATAAGCCTAAAGCCATAAAAACACCAGACAATAAAAAGGCAATATTCCAGCTGTAGGTTTTCCCTACATAAACACAAAGTCCTCCTCCCAATAATGCACCAATATTGATACCGGCATAAAACAGGCTAAATCCAGCATCTCTTCGCGGATCCCCTTCACGATACAACTCCCCTACCATGGTTGAAATGTTTGGCTTGAAGAATCCAGTTCCTACAATGATGAGACAAATGCCATAAAAAAAGAAGTGCTTCGCATCTAATCCCATAACAACACTACCCAACACCATCAAAATGCCGCCCCATAAAAGTGAACGTTGAAACCCTAATATTTTATCAGCAAACAATCCTCCAACAAAGGTAAATGCATAGACAAAGGCTTGAATCGCTCCATATTTCAGGTTGGCCGCATCATCTTGAATTAATAAGATATCAGTCATGAAAATGACTAACATTCCTCGGTTGCCATAAAAGCAGAAGCGCTCCCACATTTCGGTAAAAAATAAATACCAAATCTGTTTTGGGAATTTCCCTTTGAAGTCTTGAATTTCGGATAAACTAAGCATGCTAATTTAGATTAATGAAAAAAGGCTCCGAAGAGCCTTTAATGGGTTATAAAACGTTGTTTTCTTTCATTACACGGTTTAGCCAACGTAACATCAAGAACAGCAACAACGCTGCGCCTAACACCAAGGCAAAATTCAAATAAAAGAAATTCTGTTTGCTGTTTGCATCAAATCCTTCCCAAAGACTGGAAAGCATTCCAGACATCTTGTTTCCAACGGAAATTGCAAGGAAATACCCGCCCATCATTAGTGCTGTGATACGCGGAGGGCTTAGTTTAGATACTAAGGACAAGCCCATTGGAGATAAACAAAGTTCACCGATGGTGATGACACCATAAGAAGCCAGCAACCACATTGAACCTGCTTTAGCATCCAAGCCATTCGTGGCAAAAACAGCACCTACCATTACAAGCGCAGATAAGGCTGTAATAACCAATCCGATAGCAATTTTAGCTGGCGTACTTGGTTCTTTTTTCTTTCTTCGGAAAAAGCCCCAAATTCCAACCATCACTGGGGTTAATACAACCACCCAAAATGGATTAATGGACTGATATAGCTCTGTAGAATACAACTTTAAATTTGGAGCTTCTGCATTTGATTTATGAATTAGTTCATTCTTTTGTAAATACTCATAAACGTGCTGTGCAGAATTAAGTGCTGTAAGTTCAGCTTTCAAGTCTTCTTTTTCTCCTATATCGTTCGAATTTGCAAGTGCTGCCTCCTTGTCCTTAATCTGCTTTGCCGTTTCAGCAGAAAGAACTGCGATAGATTTCTTCTCGCTGAGCACACTTGGAAGTTGTTGGCTTGGAGTAGCTGCCAAATTCAGAAGCATTGCTTTATCAGTTTTTTCTAGGGTAGAATCTCCCTCAATATTCGCTGCAACGGTAGCATCCACTTTATTGGATTGAAGCGCCGGAACATCCGATTTCGGAAGATTCGTAAAGTATTTATATGATTTGTCGATGCGCTCAATTTTCTCCGCACACAATTTTAAATTTTTAAAATCCTGCTTTGTTTCTTTAGGAAGCGCATTCTGAGTAATGTTCAAAAAGCTCATAGATGCTTCATAAGTTGCCTTATCTTTAATCAACGGGCTGTTTTCAACCAACTGTGCCATACCTGCAGCATCCGCAGCACCTGTAATTCCTGGAGCCATTGTACGGTCCGTATAATCTTCAGCCCAAATGGTTAAGGCATCTCCATTTTGATGGAAAATTGCAAAGAATAAAATTACACAGGTGAACACGGCCAGTAAGGCTTTAATAGCTCTACTTTCTTTCGCCTCTGACTTAAATGCTAGATAAATAAAGAACCCAATTACAGGGAGACACCCAATAATAAAAGCATCGTTCGTATCCGTACCCAATAAATTTCCAGGAATCAAATATCCAATGATTCCAAAAACGAACATCGGAAGTACCGTTAATCCGAGGATTTTTAATGTAGACATGTCGCCTTCTTGTAAGGGTTTTACCACATCGTAACTTTTAATGTGTTTGTTACCAAGGGCGAAAACAACAACCCCTATAAGCATTCCAACTCCCGCAGCAGCAAAAGCATGACCCCATCCGTAGTTAATACGCATGAAGGCTGCAACAAAATTACAAACGAAAGCACCGATGTTAATCCCCATGTAGAAAATGTTAAATCCAGCATCTTTCTTATCCTTTAAAGATTCCTCACTGTATAGATTACCTACTAGGGTAGATATATTCGGCTTGAAGAACCCATTACCAAGAATAATTAAGAGTAAAGCGATATAAAAACTTGGAATGGTGTGCATCGCTAGCATGAAATATCCTGCGGCCATCATTAATCCACCCAGTATGATTGATTTTCTGTACCCTAATAAACGGTCAGCTAACAACCCTCCAATGAACGGTGTTAAGTATACCAACCCGAGGTAAGTCCCATAAATATCCGATTTCAACTGACCATCAAAGCCCATTCCACCATTATTCCACCCATCAAGCATGTAAAGCGAAAAGATTCCGAGCATCAGGTAATACCCAAAGCGCTCCCACATCTCGGTTCCAAACATAAACCATAAACCTTTCGGGTGACCGAAAAGCATTTGAATTTCATTCTTATTGTCAGCGTTACTCATAGCTTAGTTTTAAAGATTATTGCTGCCGAATATACAAAAAATCATGTGACTACGCGATATTTCTTAATTCCCACTTAATTTTGAATAGAAATGAAATATTACAACGCGCACACCCACAGAATTCCTGATGATCACATTGGAATTTACCAAAGTGACGCTGAATACACCGCGAGCCTGTTTTCTGTTGGCGTGCATCCATGGCAGGCAGCTGTTCAGTCGCTTAGCGAAATAATTCCTGCCTTACACCATAAGAACTGCCGAGCACTTGGCGAAGTTGGAATGGATCGCCTCAAAGGACCTTCCATGGAAATCCAACATGCGATGCTCTTAGCTCAACTCACCCTTGCAAATGAATTGCAAAAACCAGTCATCTTTCACCTTGTCCGCGCATGGGACGAATTTTATTCTTTAATTAAATCGCAGCAACATACGCCTTGGATTATTCATGGTTTTAATTCACCCAAACAAATTACACACTTGTTGCAAACCAAGGTTATATTTAGTCTCGGTCCTGCCAGCCTGCAAAACCCACACATGCAATCAATCCTGAGTAAAATCCCATTGAATCGAATCTTATTTGAAACCGATGATACCGAAACAGATATTTATCAAGTCTACCGCGACTATTCCCAAGCCACCTCCACCCCACTTGAGGAGATAAAGGCTCAAATTGAACAGAATTTTTTGGCTATTTTTGGGGCATGAGTCATTGGTTAGAACGTTCTGAACTCTTGGTGGGGTCAGAAAAACTTAATAAACTGGCAAACGCTCATGTCATGATCGTTGGCTTAGGTGGAATCGGATCTTTTGCGGGAGAATTTATTGCCCGAGCCGGAATAGGAACATTAACCCTAATCGACGGGGATGTGTTTGATCCGACCAACAAAAACCGACAATTAACGGCATTAGATTCCACGATTGGTAGAAACAAGGCCGTAGTTCTTGGGGAGCGAATTAAGGACATCAATCCAGAAATCAAGCTGCATATCATTGAAGAATTTGTGCTTCCTGAACGCGTATGGGAGCTCTTAGCTGAATATAAACCAGATTATGTGATGGATTGTATTGATTCGGTAAGTCCAAAACTTGCCTGGTTACTTGCTTGTAAGCGATTAAAAATTAAAATCATTAGCCATTTAGGAGCTGGAGGGAAATCCGATCCATCCACCGTAAAGGTGGTTAACTTAGCAGACACGCACAACTGCAAGTTAGGGGCCCATATAAAAAAGCGCATGAAACGACAAGGAGCATCGCTTCGGGGAATAAAAGCTGTTTTTTCTTCGGAACTCCAAGATAAAAACTCACTTAAAATGACCGACGGAACAAAATTCAAAAAGTCATTCTATGGTACCATTAGCTACATGCCGGCACTCTTTGGCCTGCATGGTGCGGCTGAAGTGATTCGTTACCTAAGCACCAAAGAATAATTGTATATTTACCTGTAATTAAACCAATATTATGAAAAAAGTATACATATTAGTCGCAGGACTTGCGGCTTTTAATTTAAATGCGCAGTTGTTTAGCGACAATTTTGATGCATATTCAGCGGGGCAATACCTCGGACCTCAATCGTTAACATGGTCAACATGGTCTGGAACAGAAGGCGGAAACGAGGATGTTCAAATAACCAGCGCAAACTCTAGTTCAGCACCGAATTCTATTTACCTCTCATCAACATCAGCCAATGGTGGTCCTCAAGATGTGGTATTGAAATTTGGCCAGTTATACAATAGCGGAATCTTTACTCTACAGAATAAATTCTACATTAATTCAGGTAAAACAGGATACTACAATATCCAAGGGGCATTAACCATTGGGAACCTTTGGGCCTTGAATGTAAATTTTGATGCGGGTCAATTAATTATAGATGATGGGAATACCCCAAATCTGGTGTTAGCACCCTACCCAGAAGCGACATGGTTTGAATTGAAAATTGAAGCGAACCTGACCTTACATGTTTGGAAAGCCTTCATTAACGGTAATTTAGTAGGCACTTGGGTAAACGGAGTAAATACCGTGGCATCAGCTGACTTTTTCCCGGTTCAAAATACACAAATGTATATTGATGATGTAATGTTTGACCATGTACCATTCACTGTTCCGGCCTTGGATGCCATGGTGGCTGATATTGATATGGGTGCCGAACTTGCTACTCAAAGTGGTACGCCTACTGTGAAAATAGTTAACGGAGGAAGTACGGCTATAACGAGCTTGAAAGTTGATTTAACGTACAACGGTTCAACCAGCACACAAAATGTAACCGGTGTAAATATCGCAACTGCTGGAGTTTACAACGTGCCCCTACCTTCAACGGTATTAGCTGCTGGAGCGCTTCCAATAACAGCGGTAGTATACAATGTAAATGGTGGAGCAGGTGACAACAACCCAAACAATGATACCTTGATAGAAATGATCAATCCGATTGTACCTGCACCAGGTAAAATGGTGGTTGGAGAAGAAGCTACCGGGACATGGTGTCAGTGGTGTCCACGTGGAGCGGTTTTTATGGATTTATTCGAAACCAAATACCAAGACTTTTGGGCTGGAATAGCTGTACATAACGGTGACCCAATGACCGTTACTGAATATGACGCAGGAATCGGTACCTTGATTGGCGGATATCCAAGTGCCTTGGTTGATCGCTTGGGTGATGTTGATCCTTCAGGGATGTCATCTGATTTCTTTACTCGTCTTCAAACCGCACCAAAGGCTACCTTAGTGAATGGTGCAACATGGGATGCGGCATCACGCGTCTTGAACGTTTCAGTACGTTACAACTTTGCTTTAGCCGCGAATGGAAACTACAAGTCAGCTTGTGTATTAACTGAAGACGGTGTAACAGGAACCGGAGCAGGTTGGAGTCAATCTAATGCATATGCCGGGGGAAACAATGGCGTAATGGGAGGCTTTGAGTCCTTACCAAGCCCTGTACCTGCAGCACAGATGGTATATGACCATGTGGCAAGAGCCATTGCCCCTTCATTCACGGGAATGACTGGAATATTCCCAGCAACTGTTAATGCAGGTGATGCGCATATCGTAAATTACAGCTTTACCTTACCAGCAGGATGGGATGAAAGCGAAATTCAAATCATTGGACTTCTTATCGACCCAACGGGTAAAATTGACAATGCCGGTTCTGTGGATATTACCACGGCGGTAGCGAATGGGTATGAAACTGGCATTAATGCTGGAATTGCTCAAGTGTTAAGCTCAAGTAAAGCAGTTGCATTAGCCCCTAACCCAGCGGCAGGATCGTCTGCGATTTTATTAAACTTAGCTACGGAAAGTGATGTGCGAATTGAATTAACAGACCTAAACGGAAAGTTAATCACAAGTGGGACTTATACTAACCTTTCTGGTGCACAAAGTATATCCATGGACTTAAATGGATTATCTGCAGGAATTTATGCAGTAAATATCCTTGTGAATGGGACACTTTATACAGAAAAATTAATTTTGGAATAATTCTAAGATTAAACCTATTTAAAGGGGCTTCGGCCCCTTTTTTTTTGTGCGTTGAATAAATCTAAATCGTACTTTTGACTATGGAATATTCTAGGCGTTTTCTTCGTTTTCAATGGGTGGCATTAATTAGTCTATTTTTAGTGATTTGTGCCGGTAGTTTTGTTCGTATCACCGGTTCTGGAATGGGTTGTCCAGATTGGCCAAAGTGTTTCGGACAATGGATTCCACCAACCGCAGAAGAACAGCTCCCATCCAATTATTTGGCTATTTTTCAAGAGAAGCGGGCAAAAAAAGCTGTGAAATTCTGTAAGTTTCTTAGGTCGATTGGCATGAAAGAAACGGCCGAAAAAATCAAAAACGACCCTACACTACTCAAGGAAGAGCCGTTTAATGCGGCTAGAACTTATACGGAATACATCAATCGTTTACTAGGATTTCTTGCCGGGAACATCATGTTAGTTGGATTTATTTGGAGTCTAATTTACTATCGTTCCTTTTGGCTAATAGGCCTCTCGTTTTTAAATTTAATCTTAATGGGCATCGAAGCGTGGTTTGGGTCTATCGTGGTAGCAACCAACTTGGTACCTTGGACCATCACCGTGCATATGTTTTTAGCTTTAGTAATATTGTTGATTCAATTATACCTGATTTACCGAATTTCACCAAGACACCATAAGACACTTCAGGTTCAACCGGTAGTTTATTATGTGTGGTGGGCAATTTTTGCTATTACGTTTTATCAAATGTTCTTAGGCACACAAGTCCGCGAGTATATTGATGAACTTACCAAGCAAGGGTTGGGTAGAGATGCTTGGAGTGATAAGTTTGGAATGGAGTTTTTTATACACCGAAGCTTCAGTTGGTTAGTACTCATTTTGCTGGTTTATTTAGGTTGGAAAAATGAGAAAGAATCCAAACTCAGGATTATTCGATGGGCCTTCGTGATCTTAAGCATCGAACTTTTTGCTGGTGTGCTCTTAGCTTATTTTGATTTACCGGGACTTGTGCAAACGGCGCATCTTGTATTTGCTACCATTCTCTTAGGAATCCTAGGAATGGGTGCCTATCGATTTAAAAAAACCGGTAACTTTAATTAAAACACACCTCATGAAAACGCTGCTACTCTATCTTTTTACCTTCACATTACTCAACGCATGGAGTCAAATCAGTATCGATCAAAGTGATATGCCGTCCGTGGGTGATTATATACCCCGTCGAGCAGATACCATGACCGTAATTCCAGGACCGGGAGGCAGTGGACCGAACCAAACATGGAATTTCACTGCCTTGAGCAATTATGTGATTACCGAAAACACCAATATAATTTCTGTTGCCTCCACACCAAATGGAAATCAATTCGGATCTTCAAACTTGGCAATGACGAATGACAACGCAAATTATTTGTATTTTAATAAAACAGCTCAAGCATTTACAACACAAGGATATTCCGGTGATTTATTGGGAACAGGAACAATAAATGCGCAATTTGCACCCGATTTAACATTGCATCAATTCCCAAGAACCTTTGGAACAAGCTTCAGTGATACCTATGTAATTGATGTTACGGTTCCCGGGGCAGCCATTAATCCTTTAATCAATCAAATTCATTTTAAACGTACTTCCATTGTGAAGGACACAACGGACGCATGGGGTCAAATCACTACACCATTTGGCACCTATGATGTATTGCGGATTCATACCATGGAAACCTATGCAGATTCTGTTTGGGCGCAGCCATTGTTCCCACCAACATGGAGTTTAGTAAGCACCTCAGCAGATACGACACACAGTTATTCGTGGGTTGGTAAAGGGGGCAAATTAGCCATTGCAGAGATGAGTTTTGACACCTTAGGGGTACCTAAAATCTTTAAGTGGACTGAAATGCAAGGAATTGCGGTAGGATTAACTGAAAACCAAACATCAGAAATAAAAATCACTCCTAATCCGACCTCATCATCGGGAATTATAACGATTCAATCTTGTGAAATTGGCGAGAAATTCACCCTTATAAATACCTTAGGAAAAGTTGTAATGGAAGGTTGTATTCATAACAAACCTTCGGAATTAAATTTAACTAACTTGGATCAGGGCTTATATATTTTAACCCTTGGAGATAAACAAGCAAGGGTAATGAAACAATAATATTTAGATGGTTCAACATTCAACTATTCCCCATCATGATTAAATACAATCCCAAAAGTTGGTTGACTTTCATTTTTTCTTTTCATAAGAGCGACACCGTTCGTATTTTATGGAAGGAACTTATATACATTGCTATACTATCTGCTATAATAACGGCGCTAGAACTGCATTTTTACCCCACCTCATCGGTTCTAAAGAATTTAACTTCGGTCTATTCATTGCTGGGATTTGTCATTTCATTGCTTCTAGTGTTTCGCACGAATACGGCATATGATCGATGGTGGGAAGGCCGAAAACTATGGGGATCTGTAGTAAATGATTCGCGGAATCTATCGAGTTTGTTGTCCTCGCTTGATTTAAACGCATCGGAGCGAACCCATTACACAGAATTAATTATCGCTTTTTCTAAAAGTATGAAGGAACACTTAAGACGGAATAAACTTGATCTACCTTTTCCCTTGGATGAATCAGCCTCCGTGAGGAATCAACCGTTATGGATAGCACATGAGCTGCGTAAAGCCCTGCATGAGTTGCGGTCCACAAATCGCATTGACTCGATTGAGTGGCAACAACTCAGTCGACATTTGGACCAATTGATTGATAGCTTAGGAGCATGTGAGCGGATTCTGAATACTCCTATTCCCTTTTCTTACAGTTTGTTTTTCAAGAAATTCATTTTTATTTATGTAGTCACGATGCCTCTTGCCTTCGTAGAGTTATTCGAATATTGGTCTGTTTTGATATCAACCTTTGTATTTTACGCCCTTGTCTCTATGGAAATTCTTGCCGAGGAAATTGAGGATCCATTCGGAACCGATGACAATGATTTACCCCTTGATGATATTTGTGAACGAATAGAAGAAGGGACAAGACAGATGTTAACGAGGTCTTAACTTATATTACGAATCAAACTTGTCCTTACAGATAAAAGCGTTGTAAATGAATAAAATTACATTATTACTTTTTATCTGGTGTTTAGTACCAAGGGTGTTCGGTCAAGTATTAAACCTAGACCGTGAAAATGGAGATGACACCGTAATTCACAGGAACGTAATTAACTTGAATTTCGGGTTTAGTTTGGACAAGCAAAAACGTGACTTAATTGAATTTTCAAGTCAACTGGAAAACGACTTTTTTTTCAAGAAAAACAACTTGGTTTGAATTACACTCGCGCAAACCGATGCGGCGTTCAATGGTGGGACAATTCTCGAAAACAATGGGTATATACAAATGCGTTTAAGAGATAATGATAAGCGCAGGGTTTACCCAGACTTTTACATGCAATATCAATGGAATGGCGTGTGGGGGCTTCAGAATCGTGGACTGGCAGGATGTAATGCTAGATTCAAATTTTGGGAAGACAAAACCGATGATTTATATGCTGGAATTGGCATGTTTTATGAATACGAAAAATGGAATCCAAGCTTAACGGCTTTTGCATTTTCAGAAGATTCCTTAACCGTAGTTTACAGAGCTATTCCAAGATTAAACTTGACCGCAAAAACTGCATTTAAATTAAAAGACGGTATTGATTTTAGTGGGAGTACATTTGTTCAATTCCCGATGAATAATCAGTTTCAGCATTTTTTGACACCTCGCTGGTTTATTGACGCAAACATCTTCTTCACCGTTACAAAACACCTCGCGATCCGCGTGCATTACGACCATAATTTCGATGCTTACCGACCGCTTCCTATTGAACAATTATACTACAACTTCAATATGGGATTTCAGCTAAAATGGTAGCTAAATATTACTTTGTTAATTAAAATGATTATTTTCCTAACTTTAACAATAGTATACACTAACATCATTTCACATCATGTTACAAGTTGCATTAATTGTAGCTGCCATAGTTTTTCTAATTTATTTTCTTGGCGGAGGCAGTCTAGAGGATTCACTTCGTAAAGGATTGGGCTGTGGCGTGAATGTCATTATCTTTTTAGTATTACTTGCATTAGTAGGTGTTCTCTTGCTTTTATTTGCCATTAGTTAATATTCTATGTCATTAGATCAATCTCCTATAACTTGGGAGGTACTTTACAACAATTACTTTGAAGGTTATTTTCCGATGGCCGATGAAACCGGAAGAATCACTTGGCACAATCCTCGCCATCGAGCCGTATTTGACATTAATATCTATCAACCCAAGAAATCGCTTCGCAGCTCACTTAACGCGGCCAATTACACTGTAAAAATAAACGAGAATTTTGAGGCGGTCATCAATGAATGCAGCAAACCCAGAGATGCCTTTGACGGACAATGGTTAACCCAATCCATGATTTCTGCTTATATCGGATTACACAAGCGAGGCCTTGCTCATTCCGTTGAAATTTATAGAGAAAACACCTTAATTGGAGGCTTATACGGCGTGCAACTAGGTGCCGTATTTTTTGGAGAATCCATGTTTTCGCATGCTTCTAACGCCTCTAAAATTGCATTTCATCACCTGGTTCTCATTTTACGAGCAAATGACTTTATGTTGTTGGATTCACAATATTTAAATGACCACACGGAGATGCTCGGGGCAATAGAAATTCCACAAGAAAAATTCTTGACTCAACTTCGAAAAAATAGGGTGCTTTTAAGGCAATTCACGCTAGATTAAAAGGTAAATAATTTAGTAATACCCATCATGACGATAGCTAGCCTAGAAAAATGAGAAAATAAGAATCTTTGAACTAAAAATAGATTCGACACGACAAACAATTTTTACTTGCAAGGGTCATCTAAGGATTCATCTCCGTAATATGGAAATAAATCCTGCTTTTCCGGAAACAAAATCAACTTTGCAGTGTCGTTAATAACGCGACCAACATACTGCTCAACGGCCAAGGTCTTATTTTTCTCCGTACGATAGCTTAAAACAAAGGTGTGATCATCTAACCATTCAAGATTATTCCATTTCAACGAATAGCCCCAAGAAGATTTCCTCAGAATGCGCGTGATTTGGTTTTTCGAGTAACACGGAGGCGTGATTACAAAACGAAGCATTTTATCAAAATCGCCAACTAAAAAGTATCCACGAACCATCCGACCAATATCTGTTCCCATGGGATTCATTACGGGATTATTCCATTGTGCCTTGGATTTCTTATCTAACAGCTTGCTGTTAGGTGAATTATTTTGGGAAACCGATTTATTGGTATCCAAGGTATCCTTTGGTGATACCCTGGAATCCAACGGAAGACGTGATCTATCGGGATTACAAGAAAATAGTATTTGAAAAATCAGCAAACCAAGGCTTGTTATCAAAATTCCTTTTATGTATCCCTGAATCATGCGCTAAAATAAATAGAAAAATTGGTGCATAACATGATATTTGATTCGCAAACTGAAAATTTTACCCATTGAATTCAATCGAAAAATATTTAAAATTTGAAAGGAAAACACTGATCCAAGGTATAAAGTTATTTAATCCGTTTTCTCTTGTAAAAAGAAAAGTTTATTTTTGCACCCAAATCGAAAGATAATTGAAATACGTTACTGCAAAGTAACCTTGGTCCTATAGCTCAGTTGGTTAGAGCACCTGACTCATAATCAGGTGGTCCCTGGTTCGAGCCCAGGTGGGACCACAACCCTGACGATAAATGTCAGGGTTTTTTTATATTCAATATTTTCATTCGAGAACCATTACGTCAAGCCCACAAACCTAACATTGATCCTCAGGGTTATTTATTTAAAACAGGCTCATTGGATTGAGCTGATTTTCCGAAAACACATCGTATGTAATACCCAAAATCTACCTTATCCCATTGCGCTTGACGATGCATCGTGGTGCGAATAATGCGTCGCTGTAACATCGCACATTCAAATCCCATTAATGGTGTATTTATTTTTTCTCTGGTAAACTTGCTTAATAAACCGAAACGCAAATCGTAGACAATCAGTTTGTTTTTTTTGCTTACGATTAAATAATAGTCATTTGTTACTCGGTGTAAGTTTTTCGTTTGACTCTTCCCTTTCCATTTCAGTTCATTAATTCGCTGTGGTCCTCGCCTTAAAACCATTGGTTTCTCATCTATGGTAGCATTGAACAATGAGCGGTAAGCTACAATATATTCAGCTTCATTCTCCCCTAGCACATACCAATAAAAACTGGTAAAAGGCATTGGCGTAACCATCATTCGATTGACCTTAATATGTTTCTCGCTCATATATTGAGTTGCATCATACCAAACATAACACTTAACAAGTATCCCAATGACCAAATAGGATGTAGAATAAATCAATCCGATACGATTGAGTCTTCTTCGTTTTGCGCTATTTCTATCTAAGCGCATTGCCCAAATGAGCAGTACCATAAAGGGAACCGTATACAAAGGGTCAATCACAAATACCGAATTGAAGGTTATTCTAGCCTCAAATGGCCATAGGAATTGTGTTCCATAATTGGTAAACATGTCGAGTATTGGGTGGGTAACAATTCCCCAGAAAAACAGCTTGGTCCATAACCAAAATCCGTGCTTTCCTTTAGAAGCTTTATTGATTATCCAACCAAGCGCGGGGGATGCTAAGATGGAAAAAAGCAGGGAGTGTGAAAAGCCACGGTGAACCAATGCCGCCTCAATCGGATGAAAGAACACACGAAAGAACACATCAAGGTCTGGAATCGTTCCAGCAATCGCTCCCCAAAGCACTGCTTTATTTCCCATTCTCCTGCCTGCAATAAGCTCTCCGACAGCACCTCCCAATACAATTTGTGTTAGCGAATCCATGATGTTCAAAAATACAATTTGTAATCCACGTCACATTGCAACATTACCTTTATTTTTGTAGAAATCCCAAGATGAGCGCTCCGATAGAATTTACTAAAATCAAGGAAAAAGTTGCCGTTGATGAACAAATAAAAACCTTTGAGGTCACCGAAAAACAGGTAATTGTTCATTGTTCCTTGCATAGCCCCAACGGAACCTATGTTCGAATTTGGAAAAGCACCTACTTGAAAACAGAAAGTGGTCAACACTGTCCCTTAGTATCTTGGAAAGGAATCACGCTCGCTCCCCAATGGATGCCTTCAAGCGATGAATACACCCGATTCACCTTGATTTTCACAGGACTACCTTCCGATTGCAAGGTCTTTTCACTGATTGAAGATATTCCTGAAGACCATGGATTTGTAAAACATGGGATACAACGAAATGAATCAGATATTTATCAAATTGCCCTTTAATCAATTATACCTGAAAATTCAAGAACATAATTCGAATGCACTATCATTATTAGTGACGTATTAAAAACGATAAAACTCACTCGTAAAAGGCCTTAAGAAACTTTAAAGCGCTGATCTTTTAGCAAATCAATGAGTTGATTCGTTGTCTTATCCGACATATCTCCCCGAAGGGTCTTACGTTTCTCCCGACCAAGGTCGCGAAGATAAAGGCCCTCAGCAAAACGGCGAATGTCCTCTTCTGTTTCCAAAATTAAGCCCGGTACAGATTTCTCATTGGGTGAATCCGTCATAACCATGGTAAAAAAAGCCGTATTGGTATGCTTGATCATTCCTGTTTTAATATCGGTAGATTCGACCCGGATTCCAACAATCATAGAAGTTTCCCCGACATAGTTTACCCGAGATTTTAGGGTTAATAAATTTCCTATTTCAGCTGGCGCATGAAATTCTACCCCATCCACGGAAATGGTAACCACATAGCCTCCGCAGTGCTTAACCGCTGTTGCGTAGGCTACTTTATCCATAATAGAAAGAATTACCCCGCCATGCACCTTATCTCCAAAATTGGCATACCCTGGCACCATTAATTCGGTAAATACGGTTTCGGAATCTTTATTTGATTTGTAACTTGACATCTTTTTATTTGAGGTGAAGATAATTGAAATTGATCGAAAACGTTCGGTAACAAAATTATCCTAATTATGTTTTTGATTAAGTTCTTCCATTTCTGAAATTCAATTTATTGATTAATGTTGGGATGAATCATAGCGGGTATTTTCCACTTTTTTCTCGATAATACTCGAAATCAAATTATTTTCATTTATCACCATTTCGTAGGTGACCAAACTATGTTGATACTGATATTTTGAAGGCCGCCATGCAGAATAATCAACCATGGAAATACAAGTAAAATCCTTGCCGTTTGTGGTTGAAATTGTCAATGTTTCCGGATGCCATTGAAACGTGTTATTTTGACGATCTCCTTCCGGATTATTAAAGAGTTTATTGATGTACTCGGGATTGACATTTTTTGAAAGAATATATTGGTCTATTTCGCTAGCGAACCAATTGTAAGCATCAAAATATGAGGTGCCGTAAACACCAAAAAAACTATTTAAATGGCTTTTTAATTGTTCCTTTTTTTGAAGTAATTCCACTGCTGTTTCAAATGGTATTGATGCTTTTGCTTTTTCGAATTCATCGCGAAGCTGATCAATTTTAGTTTCAGCGTCAAAATCTTCCTTTGCCACCATTTTTTGCTCGAGCTCATTCCAAAATTCTCGTCCTTTTTTACTTGTAATGGGATAATCTTGTTGGAATTTTTTCTCTAATACCTGCAATTGTTTTTTACATTTCATTGATTCCGCTGAAATCCGCTCTGAATTTATCTTGTTTTCCAGTTTAAGACGCTCTTCTTCAGCTAAACTTCTAAATTGAAATTTACCTTCAGAGACATCATTAATCAGCTGATTATAGCGCTGAATTATTTCGTTATTTGTTATACTATCGCATGCGCACTTTTCATGCACATAGTCAGCTACCTCTTCTTTATTCGATCTGGGCGAGAACCACCCCATTTTGAAGCCAATAACCAACAGGATTGCCCCAAGAATTGTAAAGACCAACAAAGGAATTCGTTTTCGGTTGTTTCCCTCGTTTGTTCCACTAGGCACCGTTGAATTTCCATTCTTTTTATCTTGCTCTTGCTCCAATACAGCCAACATTTCAACCCTTTCTTGGGCTGTAATCGAACCGGCCTCAAAGAGGTCCTCAATCATCTTTATTTGATCTTCCTTTCTTGACATATCACCTTAAATTAAATATCTTTTCGAATATATAAAGATACGCCAACATTTGCTGTACTTCGTATGAAAATTCAGGTTGAGCGGATAACATTTTCCCCTCAAAATCATATAGTTTTCCTCTATTAATATAATATGCATATGACTTTTCATTCAAGCTATATGAACAACTAAATAATTGTTCGTTTTTAAGATAAAACTTAACCGTCATATTCCCCTGCCTCGTTTCATTGCTTGCCTGATAAATTTTGTAAGTCGGTACTATATCAAAGGAGGTATAGCTTGCATTAAAAACCGTGTCACGAACCAAAGAAGCCGTTGTTTTCTCATGTACTTCGGTACCAGGTCTTTTAAGAAGTCGATCGCAGCGTATTGCCTCAAGTCTAAGCCTCTTAACATTCAAAATTTCCAACGAATTACTTCCATTCATACATCCTTGCTGCCCTGTATCTCCAGAAATAAAGGGACAATCATCGTACGCATCAGTTATTCCATCCGAATCGTAATCATTGCACCCGTTTAAGGAACTTAACCCTGGTATATCGGGGCAAACATCGGCATCATCGCGCACTGAATCTAAATCACGGTCTGAGCAACCATCGCAGGCTTTGGTACCGTACACCTCGGGGCACTGATCGTAATAATTGCGAATGCCGTCACTATCGGTGTCTTGAATCAAGGGAAGCAGGAAATAACCTATAGCAATCACACTCACTGCAGAAACCGCACCTATAATCCATTTTAGTGGCGAATTCGACGGTGCTACTTCAGGTTTCTTAAACACCGGAATCGCAAGGTACTCTTGCACGATTTCGCGCATTTGTCGTGCCTCATTATGGCTTATGGAGCCCGCTTTTAAGAGCTGTTCAATTACTTGATTCCGAGCGTTTATCGGATCAATTGACATATTTATGCCTTTTCATTTCCAATATACTCTTTCTTCTTCGTTCACTTGAAGTCAATAATACACCATTTAGTTCTTTCAATCTTAATTCTTTTAATTCTGATTCTTCCATTTGGGTAAGTCCTTTTCTGGATATAAAAGGGTCGGGCTTGGGAATTTTAGGTTTCTGAGGTTTTGGCTTTAAAGTTCCTTTCAAATCAAAGTATGCATTAAGTTCCTGCACCGTTTGATTCGATTTAACATCTCTGAACCCTTTTGTTTCAAATTCAGAAAATTCATAGTACCCATTTACAAATCTTATCCAATGTTCACCTGCGGTTGATTTACAAGAGGGTGGTGCTTTTATGGCTAATCCTTGTACTAGTTTTATTCTTTCTAATTCCAACATTCGTTCCTTTGAACAGCCATGAAAAATCTTCAAACCTTTCACCTCAGGACATTGGTCCAAGGAGTCCCTTACTCCGTCGCCATCCCGATCCGGACAGCCCGAACAGTTGAGGCTCCCTGGTTGATTCACACAGGTATCAGCTTTGTCGGCCACTCCATCGTTGTCGCTATCCGGACACCCCTTGAACGTTGTTGAACTTTCCTTGGGGCACTCATCTTCGGAATCCACGAAGCCGTCGTTGTCGCTATCCAGACAGCCTTGGCAGGTACCGCTTACCGCTGGACAATTATCGTTGCGGTAGTTGTGAAACCCGTCGCCGTCGCTGTCCCATATGAATGCTGGTATCATGGTGAAGTAACTTAAAATAACAAGGCATAAGAAAGAAAAGGTCAACCCTGTAACTTGTTTCTTTGTGAATTGGAACAATGTCTTATTGTTGCGAGTTTTATTTTCAGATGCGGAATCGAGCTTCTCTTTATCAATTTCAGCTTCGAGCAGTTCCAACATGCGATCAAACTCCTCATTCGTAATTGAACCACTGTCGCGCAACTCAACGAGCACTTTAATGCGTTCTACTACGCTTTTCATTGCTATAGCTTGCCTTTTAAGGGATTCGTTCCAGAGGGGTTTTCGAGAGATTTAAACATCAACTCTAACAAATAGGGGTAGTCTTTGAAGGTTGATAATTCGCTCTGCAAATAAACTTTTCGATCACCAACGGGATTATCTCTCCATACGACGAAATACCGATTAAAATGGTCGTCACATGCTTTTATAGCTTCGGGGTATTTCCTCAATTTTTCCGCTAATGCATCTGCTTCTGTTTTTAAGCTCGGGTATTTCACATAGCCGATTTCATTAAGAAAATTTTGGGATTCTAGCTTGAGCTTCTCCAACTTTCCAAAATCCGAATTTAATAGATTATGTGCATTTTGGAGCAGGTTTCTTAAGCGAATGTATTCATTGAGCGATTCAGCATTCTGCGTGTATTGCGCAATAGGCGACAACAGTGTAAGCACGTCCAGTACGGTTGCGGTGTTTAATTTGGTTGACTTGATGGCATCACCATAAATACCTTTGATTTTACTTAGTGCCGTAGAATCTTCAGTTCTTTGGGCTTGCAAGCGCGTAACGAAGGCCTGGGTTTGGGACACCTTTTTATTTGCCTCCGCCAACTTCAGCGAGTCTTCGCGTTTTCCTTGTTCATACCGCTCCACCATGGCTTTTTGGTTGGAGGTATCCACTTTCGGCGTAACAAGGTCATAAATTTTAAGGGTGGTTTCATAAATAACTTTCAGTGTATCAATCGGAGCAACCACTGTATTCTTAACATTTTTGTTAATTTTCTGGCTGTTTGCGCAAGAAACCGCACTTAATGTGCTTAGGGCTACAAAGATTATATTTTTCATTGACATTTAAATTGAGCTAAGTAATATGAATAACCTGCAAATGTTGCACATGGATCAATGTAGACAACGAGTTTTGGATTTTTTTTTAAATCTTCATATTTACGGTGTTTACCGAAAAAATCAAGTAATTGATCGTTATACGAATCTTTTTCTTGGCTGAGGCAGCCCCCTATCCGAGCATGTAGGGTATTAATTTCATTTTTAATTGCACTGATTGCAACCTCATCATATTGTTTCTTCTTTAGTGCAAGTATTTTATTTTGTAGATTTTTGAAAGCGGAAATGTTGGCGTAATCAGCTTTGCAACGATTTACTTCTGTTTTCTCTCCTGGATACTGCTTGAATTGAACAAGCAACTTCGAAAAGTAAACTTTTCTGTTTTGCAAATTACCGCAATCGATTGATTTATAATGATTATATGTTTTAATTAAGCTCAACAAGATTGCTCGGTCCAATTGTTCTTTTAGGTTTTGCTTCATGGTATTATCCAATGCCGCATCCTCGATGTTAGCGCTGATTATTTTGCACGAATCCTCAGAATACAATTGTTTTGAGAGTTGATCAATATGGTTTTCAATGGGCCCAATAATATCAACTTTGGGAGGCGGATGCGGAGGGGGATTTGTTCCATTGACTGCGTAATATCCAATGCCAATAAACAAAGCGGCACAAAGCATCATGATGTATAAACGGTTATTTTTTTTCATCTAATTGTTTTTTCTTATTCTTCAGAGTCTCTTTTCTACTTCGTTCTTTTTGGTTGAGCATTGTACCCGAATTTTCCTTGGCAATTAAACCATTTAATTCCGCCTCTTCTGCTTGTGTTAAGCCCCCACTTGGCGGTTTAGGTCCAGGTGGTTGTGTAACAATGGCCGGTTTTTTCAAGGTACCTTGCAGTCCGTAATATTGGTTTAATATTTCCACCATTTCTTGTGCTTCAACAGCTTTGTATTTTTTCTTTTCGTAATCTGAATACTCGTAGTGGCCATCTTTAAAGGTCAACCATTTTTTAGCAACCTTGTAGTTTCCAATATCCCCTGAAACCTTTACCGCATTCCCTGCTTCTAGGGCGGCTTTATCTTTTGCCCTTGCCAAGCTTGAAGGGTCCTGTAAACAACCATTGTATTGCTTCAAGCCTTTTTCATTTGGACAGTTATCAAGACTGTCCGTTACATTGTCTGCATCAAAATCGGGGCATCCTTTACATCCAGTGGTTCCAAATTCCGTTAAGCATTGGTCGTCAGCATCCTTAATCCCGTCCCCATCGCTATCTGGGCATCCATTTGCAGAGGCGAGGCCTTTTAAGGTTTTACAATAATCATCCTTGTCGGCTATTTGATCGTTGTCTGCATCCGGACAACCGTTACATGTTTTTCCTGCTTGCTCGGGGCATTGGTCACTTAAGTAAGTATGAAAGCCGTCGCCATCGCTGTCCCATAAAAATGCTGGAAACATCGTGAAAAAACTCAAAACAGAAGCAAGCACCACGAAACTTATGGATGCTAAAACGATGACTCTTTTTCGCTTCGCATTTTTTTCCTGCCTAATTCGTTGATTTCTTTTGTTCTCCTCATCTCTGAGTTGTTCTTGGAGTTTATTTTCTTCGTAGGATATGATATTAATCCTATTTTGTTCGCTTAATTTTAGATGATTAGAATTATGTAACTTCCTATAAAACTGCAATGCTGCCTCCATGTTATTCGCATGAAGTGCCCTGTGTAATTCTTCTAAGGTATCGGAATCCTCTTTTTCTTTTTGGGCTTTAGCTTGTCTTTCAAGGTTAACTTGTTCAATTCCAAACAAGCGTGATTGAAGGGTATTCGATACGGAATTTTTAAGGGGTGATTGCCTCCATAAATTCACCGCTTCATGTTCCTTATTTTCTAAAAGTAAGAGATTTAGCTCTGCTTCAAAGGCTTGAAGATTTTTTGCTTGACTGCTTTGTTCATCAAGTCTCTCCTTTTCTCGTTTTGCCCTTTCTCCTTCTTCTATTCTAAACTTTTCACGAATTTCATGTACATTAAAATATTCAGGGACTACATTAAATGCACCTTCCCAAAATGAGGGATTGGTAGAATTTCCTTGAGCATCTGCGGCATTAAATAACCATATCCATTCGCTTAAATTAGCCAAACTGGAATCGCCTGTAAGAAATTCATCAATCTGCGATTCGTCGTTGTAATACGTAAAATAACTCCCCGCCTTTTGGGGGCTAATGCTAACATTTTGCTTAGTGGCTAAACTCGAAAAGGAGGATTGAATTTCTTCGGCGTAAAAATTATTCTTAGTTCCATCCTTTACGCGATCCACATAAAACTGTCCGAGCGCTTTTAAAAAAGCCCTTGGGCTTTGGGCTAATTGAATTGAACTAGGAAAAATCAATGAAAAAACCACATAGCCTTGTCTTGAGACTTGGTTAGTGGTTCTTGCCTCTTTTATTTTTGTATCCACAAAGCTTATCATTGTATAACCTGCTTGACGGTGAATCATGTAAAAACCGAAGCCCCCTGCTATTTTGGCAATATCGCGAAAACGATCTTCCTGGATTTTTTTTAGCGCCACGATATCATGGGTATGGAACATCCCATTTTTTTCAAACCCATCGCGAATACCCCAAATTGATAACTCTATCTTATTCATGTTTAAAGATTAAAACCAACCGCCACCTCCGGAAGCACAATCTTCTTCCAATTGTTGCAACAGGTTTTTGGGATACGTGATTAAATTTGTATTCGTCTCTGGATTACAATCGTTCAATATATAGCCAAACCGAGATGGCCCGATACTAAAGGGAAAAGATTTCAATTGAAACTTGAATTCATCTTTTGCTTCTTTGCAAGCCTGTAAAAAGTTTCTATAATTTTTCACAATGTAGGCGTCACAAAACTTTTGTTTATTTGTATCAGGAAACAAATCTGCTTTGGTTAAAACTAAATAAACCGCGTCAGTTCTACGTAATACGTTGAATTTTTTGAGCAATGCCAAAATTTCTTGTAAATGTTGATCTTGGTCTAGGCATTTTTTTCGATTATCACCATAGAAATCAATAACAAAAATCAACACTTTATCATTGTTATTTTCCAAGTAATCCTTGTATCCTTGAAATTCTTGGATACCACCATCTGCAACAGCCCTAATTTTTTCACCGGCCATGTCGAGAAAATTCAGCGCTTGAAATTCTTTCCTCCCTTCATATTTCAAATCAACTGCAACATAATTAATGAATTCGCTAGGAGTAGAATTTGGGAGATGGCCCTCGGCCATTCCCAAGTTCAATTGATTTTTGTATTTATTTCCAAATGAATTATCTGGCACATTTCGTAAGACCCCTGCATTATTTGTGTAAGAGAAAAAAGAAGCCAACATCGTAGATTTTCCTGATCCACGCATTCCTAAAAAATAAACATCAGTAGCCTCTTTACGTAATGGCGGAAGTTCATGTTGTTTGGGAAAAATCGTTTGAAGATCGGTGTCAAAGGTGATTAATCTTTCGATAAAATCGTCTGTGCATCCAATTGCATATAAATCGCTTTTATTGATTACCCCTTGATTCAAACCCATTTGAATATCCTTAATTATCGCATCTCCTGAATTTAATTCCGCTAAGAGTTGGTCTCTTCCGTCCATGAGTGGTTTTGAAGAAATTGGGACTTCAAGGATTGAAACAGGGGGTATTGGGCTTGGCTCAGGAATAGGCGATATCAATTGAAGAGTTTCTTCCTCCAATCCACAGTCAATTAAGGATTCTATACTTATCTCGTGGTTATTCACAGAATGAATTATAAAATGGGGCGGCAAGGCATTTAGCTGGTCTGCTGTTAATCCTTTATCAACCATTTCTCCTAGAGTGATATTCATACGTTGGTGAAAATCCAACAAATCATTAGTACTTCGAGTCTTAATGGTTTTTAGAATAAAATCAACTAGCGCTTGGTCTACAGGGTCTCTTTGTATCATTAGACAAGATATTAATAGGTTGTTACAGTATTTATTTTATCGCTTGAAGGTGGCGCCTTTCGACGCTTGGATAACAATACCGGCAAAAGGATTACCAGATTTACGATGACCATGAAGAAAAACCCTGAAAAAGGGCGCTTTTTAAAAAGTTCCCATGGGCGATTGATTAAACTGACCTTGTCCAATTGATTCTGCAGCTCCAAATCACTTGGCACATTAAAATTTACCCCTTCTACCTGCAATTGTAATTTTTTTAAATTCCCCATATTTTGGAGCGTAACATCCAAAGTATCCAATACCTGCTGCTGTTTAAAATTATGTTTTCCAAGCCTCTCTAATGCGTTCGTGGGGTAAGCGGTAAAACAACGCGAAATTGAAGACACTAAAGTATCTTTTTTGGTAGCAAAAGCTTGCTTAATATTTTCTCGAATTTCATCACCTGTTTGGCCATGTATATTATTTACCCTGCTTGCAGTCAAGCCATTTTTTTGAGCAACCTGATCCGCGCTAAGAATGTTGGACTTAAACGCCAAAAAATCTGTGTAGGTTGCGGTAACTTTATTGTTAAACCCTTTATCAACGGATGAAGCTATTTGCGTTTTCCAGATTTCAATAAAGTCATTTTTTTCTTTACCTATTTTTCGAGCATTACCGAGTTCAACGACTTCAACATTCAGCATATGCATGGTATAAAAGCTTATTGGCAATGAGATAACCATGTAAAATCCCCACCAAATTCCAGACCCTAAGTTAAACGAGGCGGCAGAAGGTCGACGTTCCTTTCGGAGCGTTATCAGTACGTTGAGTATAAAATGAAGTAGAAAAATCAAACCAAAACTCAGTGGAATAGAAACTAAAATAGATGCTCCAAAAGCATACATGGTTCCCATAAACATACCTACTAGTATAATGAATAGGCAAACGTATTGAGCATTTTCAATCAGTACTTTAATTCTTTCTTTGGATTCAGTAGACATATATTAGGTTTATTTCAAAGATATGTAATTTCAATAAATAACATTATAAAGCCTTCGCTTTTTTAACGGCTTTATCGGATTGTACTACAGGACCAATTTTTTGCTGTTGTTGGTTCTGACCAGTATCGTAGAGAATTCTCATAATTTGCTTATTGGTTAGGTTTTTATTTGCACTTTTCATGAGTCCAATAACCCCTGCAACCATTGGAGAAGCCATGCTGGTTCCATCCATGTATCCAAATTGGTTTCCAGGCAAGGTACTATAAATACTTACCCCCGGGGCGCTTAGGCATGATCCATTATTGACCAACGTTTTGAAGTAATTACTAAAGGTTGCTTTGTTCTTTGTATTATCGCATGCGGCAATTTTAATGACTTTATCGCTTCGTTGCATGGGGTCCATACCCACCATCAGGTTTTGATTTCCAGCGGCAATCACCACCGTTACCTTGTTGTCTTCTGCCATTTGAAATAATTCATTCCAAAAAGCCGATTCATCTTGTCCGTATTGATTCATGAACTGTTGCTGTTGTTCGGGGGATAAATTTTTAATGTCGTCAGTATACCATTTACCCAGTGACATATTGATTACATCCGCATTGTTTTTAATGGCGTATAAAATACCATCAACCACATCTGTCATGTAGAACCCTCCACCCTGTCCAGATGCTTGTATAGGCATTAGTAGACAGTTTGGCGCTACCCCTGTTATTCCTTTGCTGTTATTCCCTACCGCCCCTACAATGCCCGCTACATGGGTGCCATGTTTTTTGTCAGGGCCACATGTAATAACCCGGTTATGGTTGATTACATTGTATGGTTTAACGATACGGGACTTCAATTCTATGTGATTTACATCAAACCCGTCATCAATGATGGCAATTACAACGGATGTATCTCCGGTTGTGTAATCCCAAGCGATTGGTGCGTTAATAGCTTTCCAAGGGCCAAATTTCATATTGTCTTGAAAAGAAGGATCGTTAAAAGTTCGCATGCTATTAAACACGGCTTCATCCCAAATTAGCATTTCATAGGAGGTCAAGGTTGACTTTATTTTATTTTTCATTCCCTGACGTTCGTTTTCTGGGAACTCTAATTGTAAGCGTCTTGTTTCTTCATCGTAATAAACAATTTGATATTTATCCTCTGGAAAGGCTTGTTTTAATGCCACCGAAAACTGCTGAAAATTATCGGTCTTTTTTTTGAGTGCAATGTTCAATATATTCCCAACCACTTTTGATTTTGAGTCATCGTCGTCAATAATATCCCCCGGATCTACAGGTCGAATACGTGATCTTTGTTGAGGAGGTATAATCTCGTGGTATGCTTTGTTCAATTCTTCAGGCGTCATTTCTGAGGGTGATTTTGCTGGGCTTGCACCACAAGACCTCAAGAGAAACCACACCAACAGTAATAACAGGATTAATAGCAGCCACCAATATTTTTTACCAAACCCTTCGATGTTATCGAGAAATTGAGTAAATCCGTTGCTCGTAGGCGGTACAGGAGTTCTTTTTTTAGAGATAGTAGGCGCAACGTTTTCATCTGTGGGTGTCTCCTGCTCTATTTCTTGGGGCTGCGCTGGTTCGGGTGTATTTTCTTGCTCCGAATGGATTTCATAATCATCGCTTTCTACCATTTCTCCTACTTCTTCATGGTGTTCCTCGACATCAGGTATATCTGATGTTGGTTCATTGGTCGATAATATGACAGGTAATAGAAAACTAAATGCTTCCATTGGCAACTCGTAAGTTGTCTTATTCGAAAATTGCCAACCCCACACCAATTTAAACTGTTGTCCATCTGTGAGAATTATATGGTTATCGAGATCAAAGGATTTAAGCAACAAGTCTCCCCACTTATAATCTTCTTCCCTTCCTGTGCTTTTTAATCGATTGGCGTACTCTTTAATCTCATATGTTGCCGCATTGTAGTGCTTCAATACATCCGACTGAGCCTCTGACGAATAATTCTTAAGTTCGTTGTATGTCCTTTCATTATCCGACCAAAAGTCAACTTCTGATTGCCGTTTTATTGGTTTAAGCAACAAATCATGCAACTCTGGGCGGAGGTTTTGCTTAATAAAATTATTAATAGCCTCGTAATTGGTAAACAAATAGGTGTTTCCCACTGATACGGGAATATATTGATTGAACTTGAGTGTAAGTTGTTTTTTCATGGCGTTTGAAGGCTATTTATTGGATCAAATTGTAGGGTCTTGTTGCGCTTGTTATAAGTAATCGTTCCGATCGATTCCATGCTTTCACAGCGCCCCCCACTTGCATGTACGTTTCCACTGAAAGAAGTTTCAGCCGATTGTTGACCGCCGGTATTTACAAATTGATAGCCATGCAACGACATAGTACCCCCTTCATATGCTTTGATATCTAAAGACATGTCACCGTTATTCCTCAAAGACCACCACAAACCAGAACAATTGATTTGAATAACATCGTTGGCATTGAACTTTGTTAAATCGATCATGCAGGATTCAACCCCCGTTCCTGTATTATCTCCACTCCAAAAAATGTAGGGATCTCCGGAAGTACCTCGATCACAAAAGCCTAGTGGTCCTGCGTTTATTGGAGAAGAAATCCCCGTTCTGGTATCAAGATCTTTACCCCCTAGCGAACTAAATTGATAGGTTATAATTAAATAATCTGCGGGAAAATGCAATCCCTCTTCCGGGGTACCACATTTACAACATGATTCAAATGCCGTGTTGACATCTTTTAATATGTTGAGGGCGCTGGTATTGCAGGAGGGCGTTATTTTTTGAGCAATGAGTAAATAGGTAATGATGCCAGAACAAAGTAAAAAACAAGTCAATACAAACCAATAATAACGAAACGAGAACCAATTTCCGCTTCGAATTTTCTTGTACCAATGTTTTTTACTTACGTGCATAATTTTGAGCACTGAATTTTAAATTAATCTGATAAAAACAATCTTTATGAAATAACCCATCTGCTGTTGTGAAATTTACCACCAATTTATGTTGAGTTCCTTTTAATAATTTATAGGGAGCAGTATGCCGGTAATTTTTTACAACGGGTCCAAATTGACAACCGCGCCCCCCCCCTGCTGCGTGAGCCTTGGCAATCGTTTGTCCGTCCAGGATAAATTCAATCCTTTCATAATCGGACATCTGTAATTCTCCAACCCCAAAAAAATCAACGTCCATAAGAACATCCTTGTTACCAACGGTGATATTTGCTACCGCTGTTCCCGATTGAATTTCTTCACAGTTCCCTCCACAATTTCTAGAATCTTCAATGTTAAATCGAAGCTGCGTGTTATTTTGAGAAATTTGCCAACTTGAGTCTGAACAAGGATTCTTTAATGTTAAATCCCATTCCAATCCAAACACTGGTAACTTCAAACAAGCGCAACATGCTGAAAAGTCTTGGTTTATTGTACCGAGAATTGCCATAGATGGATTTTCACAAGGTGATGACATAACCCTATTAAGTGGAAAAAAAAACGAAAGGATTGCAATAAAAACGAGCAAAATCGGCAATATAAAAAGCCTGTACGCCGCATAATTCAATCTACGAATGACACGAAACCATATTTTACTATTAACATTCATGGTTATCTAGGACACCCGAGGGTATACTTCCAAAAAGTTTCTGGGTTGGTTGAGGGCCTTACCGTTACCTCTAAATAGGTAGGGTCTCCTGGATGATAAACATAAGGAACATCTATGCAATTAGACCCGATAACTTCTCCCGTTTCTTTTATTATATGTCCGTTATGTTTTATAATGATGTTGTCAGGAAACCTGTTTCCATTATCATAACATAATTGTATTGTGCCGCTTGTGGTACCCACCTCAAAATACAAAGGTTCAGGAGTCAAATTATTTCCTTCATCATCAACTCCATTACCATCACATTGAATCGTATTTGGCGGGGATGGTGGGGTATTTGGAGGATTTTGCTGATCGATGCAATTACAACAATGCGTCAAGCGTTCATTGATATTAACGATTGAATTTTCGATGACATCAATATTACAGCCTTCCTGAATTATTGGCTTGTTAATAAGCCAGCACAGTACGATAACAGACGAAAGAAAAACCAACCAATTAACCCAATAGTATCGAAATGAAAACCAACTGGATGTTCGTATATATCTAAACCACCATTTTCTTGAAATATAGCTAGAAACAATGTTCTTCATATTAAGGGTTGTTTGGTGTTGTTAGGGTATCTTGGCATCTTTCCTTAATTCTACCTTCCAATTCCTTCAGTTCATTTTCTATTTGGTGGAATTTATCACAATTGGGATCTTTTGACACACTGCACTTCCTTGTTAAAAAAATCACTAACAAGGTGTAGACAATGAGCATCATCAAGCCCCAAAATCGGTATGACAACCATCGCAATAATCTTCTTAAACCAGCCCAAAAGCCAAGCCTTTTCCGTGAACTAGGCGGTGGCGGCGGTGGCGGTGGTGGCGGTGTTGGTGGTGTTGGTGGCGGTGGCGGTGGTGGTGGCGGTGGTGGTGGTGGTGGCGGTGGTGGTGGTGGTGGTGGTGGCGGCGATGGTGTTGGTGTTGGCGGTGATTGCGGTGTTTCCACCAGTGTCTCAGATTCCCAACCTGACTGAACCGTGGCCAATTTATTTCTAAATTCCCAACCCCAAATCAATGCCCAATCGTTACCATCCGAGACAATACGAATATTTTCCTCCTTAAAAGCCTCTTTTAGTAGATTAGCCCATTTTTTATTTTCATCTTGACCTGACTGCAGCAATCGAACCTGCTGAAAAATTCTTTTCGACCAATCAACAAATTCCTTTTCAATCCTTGATTGAATAGCTAAATCAAACGTATTCAAATCCAACATCGATGCTGAAAAATCAGCTTGCCAAATAACTTGATTGCTTTCAAGAACAGGTTTTGAAATTCGCTTTAAATCTAATTTACCGAATTTAGGTGCTAAAAATTGAGTTATTCGCTCGTATTGATCGTATAAATACTTCCCATCTGCTGACCTTGGGCTAAAGTTGTTAAAATCGGTTGTATAAATGGTTTTCATATTAGTTTAAGCTGAAACGAATTTCATTTAATTGATTAATAAGTCTTTTCAAGGAATCGTTTTGTTCCATATCATACGTGACAAATCCACAATTCGATAACATCGCTAGTTTCATTTTTAAAATAAATAATCTGAAATTTTCCCTTAACGGTGGCGACACATTATCAATACTGTCCATTTTATTGTAAATTAACAACAACTGATCCTCCTTATTTTCTATGGGATCTCTAGTAATTAGCCTCATGTCTTGCTTATAAATTTGCGCAATTGATAAGAGTTCTTCCAAGCGATCGTCTTTCATGAAGTTAAATCCAAAATTCGATACGAAATCATTAATATATTCCGTAATTATGGATGCCAGGTACTCCTCAGTGTCACTAGGAGCATGAATTAGCCTTGTTTTCTGCTCGAACAATGATATTAATTCATTTCGGACATTTAATCGCTGAAACGTTTCGATAAGATTCGTAATAAGTTGGTCTAATGCATTTTTATCTAAACCTAAATCAATATAATGGGCCAATCTGTTCAAATTCAAAACACTTTGCCATTCATCTAAAACAATATCGACTAATTTTGAAGCGCTTGTTAGAACTCGATTTTCCAAAGCCAAGGTTAAGTCGATTCCTTTATCGGCCAAATATAATTCAGCTTCTTTTGTTGAGTCTAGCATAAGTCTGTTGGCGATTACTTTTAGGTTCGCTTCTAACGATAATTCCCCGGAAATTTCAGGGAACATATCTCGAAAAATCAGATAATTTTCCGGTTCTTTTCTTCGTTGGGTTTGAATATAATTCTGGTGAATCAAATTGTAAACATTGACCTCATTTAAACTTAAGTCTTTTATAAATTGCGTAAAACTAAATTCAGAAACTTGAAATAACCTTAGCAGTTCAAATTCTATATCTGTAGCTTTTTTAAAAGCCTGATCACGTTTACTTTGAATATCATCTGAGATAACATAACCATTCAACCTTTCAACTAACTCTGTGCGATAAGTCTCTAATAGATTACAAAAGTTGGAGGTTTTGACAAAATTATTAGCTGCTGGAAGCAATGCATTGATAATTTCTTCGCTTCCGTCTTTGCCCGGTAAAGATGCATTGTCCCAAGATTGAGAAGGAGATTCGAAATGTTGTTGCACAAAAGCATCATTGAGAAAACTCATTTTTAAATTATTCCAATGGGCTTCTCTATGTGGGTGGATTTCGGTCTCTTGACCGTTTACTGAAATAAATGTGTCTTGAGAATACTTAAAATCTCTCAATAAATAGAAATTATTAAAGTTCTTCTGAGTTGTTGTCCAGTTTTTATGCCACCCGTATTTAAACGTTATTTGTTCTTCAAAAAATTTACGAAATCGATTATCCCATTTATAAGATACGCCTTTGTTATCATTAACAGAATCAAAATAAAGTTGCCTGTTAAAAAAGGTAAAAACCACGAATAAAGGGCAAGTTGGGAGCATCCCGATATTCTTGTCTCTTTCCTCACTATTACTTCCTACATTGCGCACAATCCAATCATGAATTAAATCAGAAATAGTATTCACCTCAATCTTTTCATCTTTCACGCAAAATAAGAGATTATTAATTTCAAATCCTGCACTGTAACTATTAAAAAGAAACGATACCTTACCTCTTAAAAACATTTTTACCGCCACCAATTCATGTATTTCTTCTGCATCAAAGTTCAACCTACTTCTTGCTCCAGGAAAATCTAATAAATCCGTATTTCTTAAAAATGTCTTTACCGATGCGATTTCCTCTGGAATGCACAAGGTCACCTCTGATATTAGAGCACTAAGTTTAGATATTTCAATTTGTACAAGATTTCCATTAGGTAATTGAATCGCATATTCCTCAGAGACGTTAATTAACCCATTGAGGGTGTCTACGTCTAAAACAGCTCCCTTATCACGAAGAATAGCCTCCTCGCTTAAATATACGATCCCCGAAAAATTAAGATTTTCCAGCGTAGAAATAAGCATATTAAACACCTTGGTTAATTCCTGATCTGAATTCCATATTAATTCAAATACACTACCCCATTGTTTTGGAGGTATTGCATGAATGAATTGACCTAATTCTAACCAAAAACCTGATTGCTCAATTTCCTTAACGTGTTGAATATAGGTATTAAAATTCTGTTTGAAATACCTCGCTGTATTCCATATATCGTCTTCGGTAAAAGCGTCTTGAATTTTCGGCTTGTTAGCGTACGTATTTTTCAATTCTTTTAGCCTTTCTTTAAATACTTCCTTTGAAGTGTATTCCTCAATTTTTCCGATATCAGAGAAGTAAGCATCGGCGAGAATAGTAACGATATCCTTAGCATCAAAAATCTTTGCTTTAATAGGAAATTGTTCTGTACCTTCCGTTTTATCAATGGTAAACCTGGAAACCACCCCTGTGCTTTCGGACTGCCCTCCCACGGGATTTATATTGCCTAAAAACTCAATTTGCTTTGAGCCAACTTGGATTTGTAAAGGCTCGGCATCAACACTTAAAACATTTTGAACCAAATAAGATTTACCCACTTGACTTAAACCAAAAATTGCAAAAACAGGTTTTGCTTCAATGGTATTCATAATTTTGTGAATATCTGCTTTCGTTTTTTTTAAACAAAGAGAAAGCTCCTCTTGCTCTTCAAACTTCAAATACGATTTAACCCAGTGATTGGATTCTCCGTGTACTTGGTATAATTTCTCTGACTCTGTTTTTAAGGTTTTTAGTACACCTTTATCAAAATTTTTCATATTATTCAATTGTAAGTGTAAATTCTCCAGAATCTAACCAATATTCTTCTGTACTATCCAATGTTTGTAATTTCAACTCAAAATTAGACTTTGTAACATCCTCGCCTTCGTTATTTTGAATCAATTCAAGTTTTAGTTTTTCCTTATTTCTTTCAACTTCTCTTCGAAGCGTAATTTGATATGGTAATTTATTTCGAAGATTATTTTTTTTGGTTTCCAAGGCATCACCGATACTCGTGGAATCAATGTGATGATGCATTCCCAACTGAGTTTTTATACTCTTATTATTGAATTGAAACGTATATAAATGTCGCGAAGGGTAATTGGCTGAATCCACATTTTTAAAACCAATTTCTAGCGGAATGTCGGTTACGGTAAAGGTTGTAACATCATCCTCTTTACCCATTACAGATTTTTGGATAATAAAATTATCCCACTCACCAATATAGTTCGCAGTTGAAGTAAGGCCCGTTCTCAAATTCTTATCGTTTATTCTGAAATTATCCAACTTAAACAATTTCCCCCCCATCATTGACAATAAGGTTCCAACAGTGACAACGGTTTTAGGGTCATTTATGTATCCATGATGGTCCGAAAACGGGAACCACTTTCCAATCCAATATCGGTTCAAATTAACAACCCGGTTACTATTTACAGGATGGAATTTCAATAATAAATCCTCGAGCGATCTCAGCGAAAAGGGCCTTCCGGACAATAGTACAATATCGCACTCATACAGATGCATTACCTTTGAAATTTGTTCAATCAACTTGGAGAAACAATTTCCAATAATATCATTGATTACCGTTGGACTGAAATCCCAAACCAAGTCTTCGAATTTGAATCCAAAGTGTTTTTCAAAATACTTTAGCAACTCTTTATTGGGTTGGGAATTGCCAAACAGCTCTTTGAATGTTTTTGATGAATTGATTGATTCATTGGTTTTATCATTGGCAATAGACAGGCAATAATTTGCAATTGGAATACCGATTTGGTTGATAAAATTCACACGCATTAATCGCGCCTTATAACCAATATTAGCATTGTTTTTTCCAAAAAATGCATTGATTTTGGATGTTATTTCTCTATCTCCCAAGAATTGTCCTTTAGATTTTATAACTCCGGGACAATTTGGAAAATCGGTTCTTCCCTCAATAACTACATCTTGAATAACCTGCTTTAATAATTCGTCACCAGCATAATTAAAACTTTCCCAATACAATGGCGAAGGTGTCAAAATGGTAGAATCATTATAAGTGTATTCATATTTACAAATCATCAAATCCGATGTGCCCGCACCAATATCCAAAGACCCTACAATCACGTGCTTTTTTTCGCCAAAATTCAGTTTATTCTTTCCGTACAAACGAAAAAACAAATCTGCATTTCCATCAAACTTGTATTTAATTGCCCCAAACATATATAAAATTTGTGCAGAGGTAGCCTCATCATAATTCCAATCTGTTTTTGACTCTAAGCGGTCCTCGTCAACTGATAAATCTTTTATAGAGGGGATTATTTCAACCGACGAGTTTTCAAAGTGTAATAGCTTATACTGATTAGCAACCACCTTATTGAAATTCAAAAATAATACAACAGCATCATTAGCGCATTGCCGTAGTGCTTTCTGCTCCTCTTTAATCATCGCAGTTGGGCAGCTAATTAAAATTCGCTTTATTCTCCTCTTAGAATTTGTATTACCGTGACTAGACCTAAATTCGTAAGAATTTATTTGACGATTTGCTTGCGACAAAATTTCCAAAAAAACGAAGGTCATTAATGACCTTCTAGAATATCTCGCATTGGTTCCAAATACACCATCAGTACAAAGCGTTCCATCGCTATTTAGCTGCTCTGAAATTCCATTTAAATAAACACTTTCAGGGATTTCATTATCAAAATCCATATAATTCCAATCGACTTCTGAGGGTTCCGTGTCCCATAAATACCTTTTAGGGCTCGAATTATAAGCTTTTGTTTCAAGACGAATACACTGATCCAAATTTGAATTATTAATAACTCTTTCTGCCTCCTCGCCAATCCTCACCATACTCGGCCATTTAAACTTCTTGAATTGATTTAATTCCGAAATATTATTTCCAAAATCAGGTCTTTTGAACACCAAACGCGTTGAAAAGGAGGTCGAATAAAGTTTCGTTGGGTCCGTTAGATCAACCAAACTTAACTGTTTAACTTTATTTAAGTTGAATTTTAAATCGTTAGGATTTTCGAAAAGCAATGCACAAGTCTTTGAATTACCGATATCTATCGCTAAATCTACGTCCACAAGCCCAGCATTATCCGACAATAACTGAACACTCGGAAATTCATCCAACGATTTTAATAGACGAATTAAAAAAACATAAGAAGCTATATGAATGGTTTGTGATTCACCGTCCTCAAACTCAAAATATGATTTAATGCTGTCTTCAACCCATTGACAGCCGGTTAATGCATCAAAATAATGAAGAATCAAATCCTCGCTTTCACAAAGTTTAAATTTATTCTCTTGTGGGTTATCATTAATTTCCGGACTGATAGTGCTGTTATTCGTAACTGTCGTATCAACTGCCAAGATAACTTCTAATTGACCATCTTCTAAAACATTCATAAATATTCGGACCCAATCAGTTGGACCAAAAAAATCCCGATTAATTGCATTATTTTTAAAAAAAGGCAACGGAAGCCATTTATTATTAAATCTGCGCAAGACTTGGCTAGCATTTCCAACCTCAAAAACTTGTGGTTGACCTTCATGATAGTATTTAACTTGGCTATAATTTGAATCAATTCTAAATTTACCATCAGTACTCAATAAACCTAAATGCTTAAGTTCAGCTTTTTTGGCATAGGCATCTAATTCAGGTACATAAATGAGCTCATCCAACCAAAACCTTTTACGGTTAAGATCAACATCTTCAAAATAAACGAACTTTAACTTCCTTAAAAGTTCATTGTCGAGCTTTTTCTTAATCCGAATAAACTGGACACCTGTGTTCGCTATAAGTGTTGTTTCCGACATGTTTTTTTTTGCTAAGATATTAAATAAGAATTCAATATTTAAAAGTGAAAACTACAATAATTATAGAAAAAGCTAATAATTCCATGTAACCAAACTTATATTTTCAATTTAGTTATCAATGACAAAACCCCTACCTAACTTTTTAATGCTACGCTATGCTTCGTTTTCTTTCAACTGCATTCAGTTTGGTCGGTGGGATAAGCCTTTCTTTTAGTCAACTAACGCAAGAATGGGCAATGAATCAATTGCTTTCGTATTCCAATACCTCGTATGAGATTGTTAATGGATTTAAATCGAATGGGAGCTCTATTTCACACGATGGGTATACGCGGTCATCTTCTATGCAACATTTGAAATATTGTGAATTAGACGACCTGAAAAGCTTTTTGAGTTCCATTGACATCACTGTGCATGAAACCGCCCATGCGTATGACAGTCAAATACCCTATATGAAGGCTAATCAAGGTAGCACGTTCACCAACCTAAGCAATACAGAAGGCTTTTATTTGGATCCGTTTTCTAGTGTTTGTGTCGAATTTCCGAAAAGCAAACTTTTCCCAAGCAATGAACTCGTGAGAGTAATTCCCGAGTCTTTACGCACTTTTCGGTTCAACACCTATGTAAATGCAGGTCCTACCCAGTCCACGCAATGTGATGGAGTTGTTGGCTTGATGGATGAATTCAACGCCTATTATCATGGCAGCAAGGTGTTGTACGATCTATATCCCTTGTTCAAGGAAGCTTATGGAACAGGCGTTTCTTGGTCTTGGCCTTCAAAATTTGTGAGTAATGCCGATGCTTTCTATGAGTTCGATTTCTTTATAAAAGAATACTTACTCTATGCCAAGCAGCATCACCCTTCACTCTACCAGGAATTAAAAACTCATCCCACGTTTTCGTATGTTTTCAAGAGCATCCATAAGTCGTTTTCGACGCTTATGACGAATTATGAAAAAAAGTATGATGAGCTCAATAAAAACTCCACGGGATATGGGATAAGCACACCTAAGCATGGGGAAATCTACAACACCCTACTCCCTATCCTTCAATCCAATCGCTTTCAGATCATTGAGGCTGATTTTTTGAAGTAATATGAAAGCCATATCAAAACCGTACACCAAGACCCAGATTAAACTGTACATCCCAGGATTTACCCTTTAAAATGTTTTCAGTAGCTTGAAGAAATTTAGTATCTAAACGAAGTGCTATCTGTTCTGTTAGTTGATAGGTAGGACACAGGGTATACCCGCCAATTATTGTTTTATCTGCCTCACCAATTCTTGCGCAACGGTTATCCGGGTCATAAAAAACTTCTAAGCGTTGTGCCAAACTCCAATGCGCGTTGAAGGTATAGCGATTCATCACCTGCACAGCACCCCAAATCTTACTTGATTCTATACCCAAGTCAAGCGTTCCCCATGTTTCCCAGTTCCCTTTCTTCCATGCGACATTAACATGCTGATAAAACCGATTTATAGATAAACTATCTGGATATATTGACCCGTAAAAGGCCCCATACATTAAGGATAGATTATCAGTAAAATTATACTTGTAGTGCGCGCCAACACTTGGTTTAATTATCGCGGGATCCCATCCAATACGCTGCCATCCATTCAATACATGGACACCTGCTTCATGTTTTTTATTGTCACTACTATATAGTATACGAGTACCACTCAGATAATATGGTGAGTTTTCAGCAACCAAACTCCGGGTTAAGGTTGGACAATCCGATGACACGGCAGATTCAATTCCAATATAGGAACTATAAACTCCAGCGTCCCACCAAATATTTCTTGTTTTTGAAAGCTTAAAGCCCACATAGGCTTCATTCAGTGGCTTTGCCCAAGAAGGCTCCGCCGCTAAATTGTATTGGCTATAATCTCCCGTCATTAAACCGATAGTTGCACGAAATCTATTGTGATTCAATTCACCTTTTACCAAAAGTAAATTTGTTCTGAGTCTATTATTGACTTTATGGTTATACAGAAAGGACTCCTTTTTATTGTAATTATCCCAATGTTTACCGAAATATAAATCTCCAAACCCCGTGATTTTAAAAATCGTTTTTTTACTTGGGGACTGAAATTCAAGCCCTTGTGAAAACCCTTTGAACACAATACTTAACAGAAATACAAATAATAAATATCTTCTCATTTTTAATCCTTTAAAACAAAATTGCAAAAAAAAACCCTGACGAAAAGGTCAGGGTTTGATATAATTAGTTTAATCCTATCTTTTGTGAAGTGGCTCGTCAGAAACTGTAAGTTTCTTTCTTCCTTTTTTGCGACGTGCAGCTAATACACGACGACCATTTTTGGTAGCCATTCTACTTCGGAAACCATGCTTGTTTCTTCGTTTTCTTTGTGAAGGTTGAAATGTTCTTTTCATCGTCTTGTCTTTAAATATCTACCGAAAAACGGAGTGCAAATATAAGATATTTTTCAGGAATTCAAATTGTTTTGATAAAAAAAATGAAATTATTCCTCACTCCCTTAAAAGTAGGTATTTTTGCATTGCAATCCATTAAAGTTGAACGCCTTGTCATCCAAACAACCAAATACCAAGAAGATTAGTGCTTCAAAAAAACTACGCTTTTTACTCTCTTATTTAAAACCTTACTTATTTTCATATAGTATTGGATGGATATTTTTAGTGCTATCCACCTTGGCAGGACTTGTATTTCCCTACTTGATGGGAGGATTATTGGGTGCAGATTCTGGAGGAAGTTCTGTGGATACGATTGGACAAGTCTTGTCTAAAAACTCAGTCAACGGAATAGCATTTGCGCTGTTTATTCTATTCGGCATTCAATCGCTTTTCTCTTTTTTTAGAGTAGTCTTATTTAACAACGTTACTGAAAATGCTTTACGAGATTTGCGCAATGATGCCTTTGAGCGCATGATATACATGCCGATGGATTTTTTCAATACGCACAAAGTAGGTGAATTAACAAGCCGCATAGCCTCGGACATCACACAAATTCAAGAAACTATGCGCACGACGATCGCAGAATTTTTTCGGCAATTGGTTATTGTTGTTGGTGGTATCACTTTTTTAGTATTCATCTCATGGAAACTTTCCTTAATCATGCTGGGGACAGTTCCTGTGATGGCAATTATCGCTGTGATTTTTGGTCGGTATATTCGTAAATTAAGCAAGAATGCACAAGATTTCACCGCCGAATCTAATTCAATCATTGAAGAAGCCCTAAGTGGAATAGCCAATGTTAAAGCCTTTACGAATGAAATATTCAACCTAAATCGCTTTAGGATTAATACTCAAAAAATGCGCGACCTGAATGTTAAGAGCGGCATATGGCGGGGTGTGTTTGTATCCTTTATCATTTTCTGTCTTTTCGGAGCCATTGTATTTATCATTTGGCAAGGAATGATTATGACTCAAGGAGCTCATCCTACGCTACCAAAAGAAGGCTTTTATCAGTTTATTCTATTTACCATCTTAATGGGGGCGAGTATCGGTTCTCTGCCAGAATTATATGCAAACATTCAAAAGGCCCTTGGCGCGGTTGAAAACCTTGTCGAGATCATGAATACGGCCACTGAAAGAGAATTAGTTGACGGGACTAAAAAACCTGCGTTATCGGGAAATATCCGATTGCAAGATGTTCATTTCCAATACCCTCAACGCTTGGATGTACCTGTACTCAGTGGAATAAATTTCAGCATTGCTAGAAACCAAACCCTTGCCGTAGTTGGAGGATCGGGCGCGGGGAAATCAACCTTGGCTAGCCTACTCCTTCGGTATTATGAACCCCAATCCGGCGCTGTGTTTTTCGATGATACGAATACCCGTGAGATTGACTTGGAATATTTACGTTCACACATTGCGATTGTACCCCAAGAAGTGATGCTTTTTGCAGACACCATTCAAGAGAACATTCGCTTTGGAAGACCCGAAGCAAGCAACCAAGAGATTGAGGATGCCGCAAAAGCCGCTAATGCCTTAGAATTTATACAAAGTTTTCCGGAGGGCATGAATACCCAAGTAGGAGATCGAGGAATACAATTATCGGGTGGACAAAAGCAACGCATTGCGATTGCTAGAGCAATTTTGAAAAATCCGGCGATTCTAATACTCGATGAAGCCACCTCTGCATTAGATTCCGAATCTGAAAAATTGGTTCAAGATGCACTTGATCGTTTAATGACCAATCGTACCGCAATCGTTATCGCACACAGACTTTCCACCATTCGTAAAGCGGATAAAATCATCGTGCTGCAAGATGGTAAGATCATTGAAGAAGGTAACCACGAAACATTGATTGCTCTCAACGGTGCCTATGCACGATTTGTAGAGTTACAAAACCTTTCCGAGGCATGATTCCCTTAAAACGGTACCTGCTACCCAGAACCGATGTCAATGGGTTTGGAACTGCGATTGAACAATGGTCTAGCCAAAACATACACACATTTTTGAAGGGAGAAGTCTCAAAGGCTAACCTTCTGGAACAATGTAAAACTAAATCAACCACTTATTCAAGCGCGCATAGAAAAATACTTTGTTCGTACCTGAACCATCAATATTCGAAAAGTTCCACCACCGAAGCGCAGGAAATAAATCTTAGGAACTTCGCTAAAGACAATACACTAACCATCACCACTGGTCACCAACTTTCGTTAGGCCTTGGTCCACTTTTTCTTATATACAAAGCGCTGCATGTAATTAATCTCTGCGAACAGCTGAATAAAGAACAAACCGAGTATCATCTTGTCCCTGTTTTTTGGTTAGCCTCGGAGGACCACGATTTTGAAGAAATCAAATCTACCAAGTTTTTTCATAAAGATTTTGCTTGGGAATCGAATCAAAAAGGGCCTGTAGGTAGATTTGAAACCTCAGGATTAAACGAAACCTACCAAGCGATGCTATCGCTGTTCCAACAAGAAGCGCGGGATGAATTAATAGCCCTCTTTCAAGTCAGTGAAGGTCGATATGTGGAACACTATAAAACCCTACTAAATAAAGTGTTTGGTTCATATGGCTTGCTCATCGTGGACGGCGATAATCCGGAACTAAAGCGGATGTTTATCCCGCTAATGCAAAAAGAACTAGAAACTCAATTCGTTTTTCAACACGTTAATAGAACCAATCAAGAATTACTGGATGCTGGTTTAAAAACACAAGCGTATGTGAGACCAATTAACTTGTTTTATATGACCGAGGGAAAAAGGTCGCGAATTATTCCTTCATCAGATGGCTTTCTAATTGATGAAATAGCATGGAATAAAGATGTATTATTTGAGGAATTAACAGAGTTTCCAGAACGATTTTCTCCGAATGTGTTATTCCGTCCTATTTATCAAGAGTGTATTTTACCAAACATTTGCTATGTTGGAGGAAGTGGCGAAATGGCATATTGGGCTCAACTAAAGTCAACATTTTCTGCTGCGAATGTGGAATTTCCATTGATACAAACGCGAATCAGTGCACTTATTACTCCTGATTATATTGATGAATCGGTTTTGCCTTCTTATTTCATTGACTTGTCAGACCAAATCGAAACACTCCTTTCGAAACAATCAAAGCGAGATGCGGTCTTTAATGAAATCGACAAAGAAGTGATAAACCTAAAACTTCGCATGTCGGAAGGAATTTCATCTTTTGGTAACGAAGCGACAAAATGGTGTGGAGCACAACACGCGAGCATTGATTCAAGCATAAGCCATTATAAGCAACGTTGGCAAAAAGAAGAAAAACAGCAACTGGATACACAAATTAAGCGACTTGAACGGATTCATCGGGAATTGTATCCCAATAAAGTACCTCAAGAACGACAAATGAACCTGCTTCATTTTTGTGGAAAACATAGTATTAACGAATGGGTTGAAGCACTTCAAGGCCTAATCAACCCGTTTTCTCAGGATATTCATATTTTTGTAAAAGCCCATGAAACAAAATAACATACGTGCCATTTTAGAAAAACATCCGATCATTCCGGTTGTTACCTTCCATGAATTATCTGAAGTAATTCCCCAATTGGAAAAACTTGAATCCCAAGGCGTATCCTGCATCGAAATCACCCTTCGAACTCCAATTTCTTTTGACGCAATCGCGGAGGCTAAACGCGCATTCGGAAACCGTGTAGACATCGGAGTGGGTACCCTAGTTACCAGTGAACAAATTGAGAAAGCGGCTAAATTAAACGTTGATTTCATGGTGAGTCCTGGAATCAGTAAAAGCCTTGCCCCCACCTTTGAATCCTGCGGAATTGCATTTATCCCGGGCGTTGCTACACCCAGTGAAATCATTACAGGACTTGAACTTGGCTGGGATACCTTTAAGTTCTTTCCTGCGCACTTATTTGGCGGGCTCGATGCATTAAAAACCTACGGACAAGTTTTTCCTAACGTGAAGTTTTGTCCAACCGGAGGCATCAAAGCGGAAACTTACGAACACTATTTGAAATTAAACAATGTGATTTCGGTGGGTGGATCTTGGTTACAGTAAGGTTAATCCGTAGGTGATTTAGGAATCTTAGCCTGACTATATTTGATTAGCGAGAACTGCGCTCCAAAATTCACGTTGAATTGGTTATATAAAAACATCTGTGAAGCATGGTCACTTGCATTCATTGTTGTTCGAATATCAGGCATGTGAATAAATCCCATCTTAGCCTCTCCCTGAATGAAAAAATACTTGAAAAAATTCAGCTGCAATGACATAACGCCATCTACTCCATAACCAGCCAAATGAAACGCATCATATCGTGGATTAGCCAATAACGTTGTATTGGTTTTAGGCAACAACATACCCAGTCCTCCGCCGAATAAAAACGTAGATTGAAAATGTTTCACTCCTAACATTCGAATAGACTTCCGGAGTTCAGTGTTTATATAGTTTAACCCATCCGTATGTTCAAATTTTAAAAAATCTTGTCCAATGGTAAAGGGCTCATTAACATAAACCCCATCATAGCTCGTATTGCTATTATAAATGTATCCATTGATGGTACTTGGCTGATCGTGCAACATCACATATTTCATGTGATCAACTCCTAACGAAATCTGCAAATCATGTTTAAAATAATAGCCAATTCGTGCATTATATTGTGGAATTGTCATTTTATTTGGAGTAAAATACAATTGCGCATCGAAAGGGGATTGCCGATCTACAGCTACTACGTCATACAATTGAAAATCATAGGTTTTTCCACTGAAATGAATAGTTGATGGCGAATAAAACGATCGATTCCACCCCCAATAAAAATAGAAAGACCCTTTCTTAAAAGCCTCTGGTTTTCGTTGAGCTACGAAGGAAGAAGTAACAAAAATGAAGAATAGGATTTTTATGTTATGCATGGCAAAATTTTCGTTGTGTAAAGATGAAGATATTTACGCAATCAGCCGTAAAGACGATAAACTTTTAATAATTTTAAGGCATGAAAAACTTACTTTTTCTTACGGTGATAGCGCTTGCTACTCGTATTTCAGCTCAATCCTCGATAACGCTTGATACGGCGATCCAACGTAGCATTCTAATCGAACACAACAAAGAACGTAAATTACTAAATATACCAAACCTTACATGGAATGAAGAGATTGCTTCGTATGCAGAAGAATGGGCGCTTCAACTGGCAGAAGAAGATAACAGCATTCATCACCGCAGTGGAGACAATTATGGTGAAAATATTTCATGGATTTCCAGCATGCCGGATGACATATCGGAGGGCGTTGCAATGTGGAATGAAGAGAAAGTATATTTCAAATATAAACCCATCGGAAATGATTGGGCAAAATCTGGTCATTATACCCAAGTGATTTGGAAAAACACCACCCAAGTAGGTTGTGGTTGCGCGGTGAGTAAATCCGGGGCATTTTTCTTCGTCTGCAATTATGATCCGCCCGGTAATTATATTGGACAAAAACCTTATTAACATGAAACCATTTATTGTAATTTGCTTACTTTCGTTTTGTCTTTTTGCTTGCAAATCCTCCAGTGGATGCAATTGCGCTAAAGCACAAACAACCTTAAATAAATAAAAACATGCCCATTTATTACATCTTAGGAGGAATAGCTGTTATCTTACTAAGCGGACTCTACACCGTTAATCAAGGAACAATTGTTGTAATCACTCTTTTTGGTAAATACAAACGAACCGCAGCACCAGGATTGCGATTAAAAATTCCGTTTATAGAAAAAGTTTACAAGCGTATTTCTTCGCAAAACCAAAGCATTGAAATGGAATTTCAGGCGGTAACCATTGATCAAGCCAATGTATATTTCAAAAGCATGTTGCTGTATGCTGTGATGGACGAAAATGAGGAAACAATAAAAAAAGTTGCTTTCAAGTTTATCAGCAACAAAGACTTAATGCAAGCCCTTATCCGTACCATCGAAGGATCGATTCGTTCGTATGTGGCAAGTCAAAAACAATCAGAAATCTTAGGCTTACGCCATGAATTGGTTGAAAGTGTGAAAGGACAAATTGACCACACCCTAGAATCATGGGGATATCACTTGTTAGACCTTCAAATAAACGACATCACCTTTGATGCGGCAATCATGGAAAGCATGAGCAAGGTGGTAGCTTCCAACAACCTTAAAGCTGCAGCAGAAAATGAAGGCCAAGCACTCTTAATCACGAAAACTAAGGCGGCAGAAGCTGAAGGTAATGCGATTAAAATTGCTGCTATGGCAGAAAAAGAAGCAGCAATGCTCCGTGGACAAGGAGTGGCATTGTTCCGTCAAGAGGTAGCAAAGGGTATGACCGAAGCGGCAGAACAAATGCAACAAGCCAATCTAGACACGAACGTCATCTTGTTTTCTATGTGGACAGAAGCCATCAAAAATTTTGCTGAATACGGTAAAGGAAATACCATATTTCTAGATGGCAGCCCGCAAGGCATGGAAAATACCATGCGCCAGATTCAGGCCATGATGACCGAGAAAGGTCAAGGAATGCCAAAATAAACTGAGTTAAAAAAAATCCGATAACCAAGATTTTTAGATTTTTTCACATCTGTTTTAAACAAGTGTTTAATATTTGTGTTTAACTTTGCAGCGCCAAAAGCAAGGATGAACCAAAACGCAGAAGAAAAAATTAAGCAAGCCGCCTTGCGAGTCTTTATACAAAAAGGCTCGGCGAATTGTAGTTCTCGTGAAATCGCTCGTGAAGCTGGCATGAATGTGGCCCTTGTTAACTACTATTTTCGATCGAAAAGTAAGTTATTCGCCCTAATCTTTGAAACCGTAATGCAGGATTTCTTGAAGTCCATGGTGCAAGTATTCAGTTCAGACTTACCGATTCGAGAAAAAATAAAAATCCTTATTGAACGAGAATTTGAATTTTTAGGTCAACACCCCGACATTCCTAACTTCGTATTAAATGAATTAGCAAGAAATCCAGAGGCCATGCAAGGAATTCTTCCTGTTCTCAATATGGTAAACGAAACTGGAGTATTTGACGAAGCCCGAAAACTCCAAGAGCGCGGCGATATGCGCCAAATGGACATCGTACAAATCACATTGCTCATCATGTCTAATTGTCAATACCCTTTCATGGCAAAACCGCTCATGAAAGTGATTCATGGCGTTAGCAACGAAACCTATAAAGAACATCTCACCGCCCATAAAACCCATGCCGTAAACATGGTACTCGGGTATCTTTTCCCAAACGATCAATTATAATTCCACATGAATAAAGCAGTCCTGTTTCTCTTTTTATTTCTTTCAACTTGGGCAACCGCGCAAGTATATTCGCTTACAGACTTATTGAAAATGGCTGACACAGCTAATCTTTCGTTAAAAAATGCACGCATCGAAATTTCAGCAAATGCAAACCAACGAAAAGCTTTTTTAGCAAGCCAATATCCAAAAATTACCGCTACAGGCGATTATCGCTACAATGCGATTATACCGGGTCAAATTGTTCCTGCTGACTTTTTCGGAGGCCCTCCAGGTACCTTTGCCGAAGTGAAATTCGGTGTTCCGTACACGCTAAGTAATACGGTTCAACTCACTCAATTCATTTTTAATCCACAACTAAATTATGGATTGAATGCCCTTGCAATTAATGCGCAAATCGTTGAAATTCAAGAGAAAATTGCATTCCAAGAAGTACACTATCAAGTGTCAAACACTTTTTTCGCTTTACAAGCGGTCAACCAGCAAGTAGATTTCCTTAAGAAAAACGAAAAAAACATGGATGAACTCATCCGTAATATGGAATTAATGCAACAGCAAGGGTTAATCATTCCCACCGAAGTAGATAAACTAAAAATTAATCGAAATAGCATTACGAATGGTATCATTAAACTTGAAAACACACGGATACAATTGAATCAATTGTTATCAATCCTAGTTGGTTTTCCTGAGGGGAAAGAAATTGCTATTGCAAGTGACGAAATCATTTCTAATCCAACAATTACCGAGCAAACCAATGCGTTGAGGCCTGAATTAGAATTAATTCAACTTCAAAAACAAATGAACGTTGAAGAACGCAAGGGAACATACATGGCCTACCTGCCTACCCTATCGTTTTATAGCGCCTACAATTACAATTACAATATGAAACCCGAAGACGATTTCAGAACGGGGATTCCATCCGCATTTCTTGGACTCCGATTAGACTGGACGCTCTTCGATGGATTTGAAAAAAAGAATAAGCTAAAAGTTAATGCCTATAACAAAGAAAAAATTCAAAATCAAGAACTATTAGCTACGCAACAATTGAATTTGGCTACAGCAAATGCAAAACGTGATGCCGAGTTACAAACTGCTAATTTGGAAATGAATAAGGAACAATTAAAGCTTTCAGAACGAGTTTACGATGCGGCAAAAGCCCAGTTCAAAGCAGGTACAATTAGTACCAACGAATTACTCCAAGCAGACAATGGACTTCAGCAAGCCCAATCCAGTCTTGTAGGCGCATACCTTTCACTGCGTCAAGCCGAATTAAGCTATTTAAAATCAATAAGTCAACTCAAATAAGTACCCATGAAAATAAACAAAAGCATCCTTGCCGGCATTGCAATTGCAATCATTCTAATCACATTCACCGTAGTGAAATTAATGTCTAACAAAAAATCGGTAGAAGAGAAAATTTATATCCCAGATGTAGATGCACCCGTTTTGGTAGAGGTGGTAAACCCTACCATGCATACCTTTGAAGACGAATTTTCCTACCTCGGAACCTTTGAACCCTTTCGTCAGAATTTAATTGGTGCAGAAGGGAACGGTCGAGTGATTTCCATGAATGTTTCGGAAGGAGACCAGGTTGGTCAAGGCAGCGTAATCGCGAAACTGGATGACGAAATGATTAAACTTCAAATTGAAAATTTAGAAGTAAGCATCGAAGGACAAGAAAAGGACGACGATCGCTACACGACCCTATCCAATCAGAATGCAGCACCTGCCGTGCAAGCGGAAAAAACAAAACTCGGAATAAAAGCGGCCAAAATTCAAAAGAAACAATTGGAAAAACAACTCAAAGCAACCGTGATTAAAGCACCTTTTGCAGGGGTTATTACAAAAAAATTAATCGACCTAGGCTCCGTAATTGGGGCGGGCTCACCCGTTGTTGAAATTACAGATATTTCAAAATTGAAGCTTACAGTGAATATTCCAGAACGAGACATTCAAAAATTCAAATTGAATCAATCCATCAGCATCACCAGTGACCAAGTATCCGCTTCAATCAACGGTAAAATAACCAACATATCGGTCCAAGCGGATAAATCTCATAATTTCAAAGTACAAATCACGGTAAATAATGCAAACAAAGCCCTTCGAGCAGGCATGTATGGTTCAGCTGTCATTAAAAGCGATTATAGCGTAGCCAACCTTTCAATTCCAAGAAAAGCAATCGTTGGTTCCCTTAAAAACCCACAGGTATATGTTGTGCGAGACGGCAAAGCCAAACTCGTTTCATTTGGTATTGGACTTTCAGAAGGAGACGTAATCGAAGTGCGCAGTGGATTGCGAGCTGGTGACAAAATCGTGGTTCGCGGTCAAATCAATCTAACAGATAATAAAAACGTTAAAATCGCTCAATAACATGACACTTACCGAATTATCGATTAAAAGACCTTCTTTCATTATCGTTATTTTTACGATTCTGATTGGTGGGGGGATGCTGAGTTACCAGCAGTTGAGCTATGAGTTAATGCCAGACTTCGCGCCGCCCGTACTTACTGTAACGACAACCTATCCCGGTGCCTCTCCAGCCACGGTTGAGTCTCAGGTTTCTAAACCCTTAGAAGATGGACTCAGCGGAATAGAGAACCTCTCAGAGGTTACTACCTTCTCCTTAGAAAATGCCTCAATTATCTTACTCGAATTCAAAGATGGGGTAGACATCAATATGGCCTTGCAAGAAGCACAACGAAAAATCAACACTATTGAGTCTGTTCTCCCGGATAATTCCACAAGACCTGTTTTAGCCAAAATTGAACCCAATGCCACCCCCGTATTACAAGTAATTGCTACGGCTAAAAACATGGGGGGCAAGGAATTCATGACCTTAATGGACGACCAAATTCTCCCGCAAATCAAACAAGTAAAAGGAGTAGCCGAAGTGCAAGTAATTGGTGGAGAAAAACGGGAAATCCGGGTAAATGTCGATAAAGAAAAATTAAAGTCATACGGTCTCACGCTTGCGAATGTAAACCAAGCAATTGCGGCATCCAATGTGGAGTTTCCGACCGGAAAAGTAAAAAGTACGGAAGAACAAATGACCGTACGTCTTTCAGGTAAATTCAAATCCGTTGATGAAATCAAGAATTTAATTTTGTTCTCTAGTGGGACATCCGTAGTACGTTTAGCCGATGTAGCAGAAGTAGCTGACGGATCTACTGATCAACTTTCATTATGCCGATTAAACGGGAAGGAAGGAATCGGATTACGAATCAAAAAACAAAGTGATGCCAATGCGGTTGAAATGTCAGAACTCACACGCAAACGCATTGACGAGATCGAAGAAAAATACAAGAAGGAGGGAATCGAATTTACGGTAGCAACCGACACCTCCACAGTAACCCTAGAATCGGTAGATGCTGTATTGCACGACCTTGAGTTGGCCATCGCCCTAGTTGCGATTGTTATGCTTTTATTCCTGCACACCCTGCGGAATGCCTTAATCGTATTAATCGCTATTCCAGCCTCCTTAGTTTCAACGTTCATTGCGATGTATGCTTTAGGATATACCCTAAACTTAATGACCCTTTTAGCAATGTCTCTTGTAATTGGAATCCTGGTAGATGACTCCATTGTGGTCCTCGAAAACATTTACAGGCACCTTCAAATGGGTAAAAACAGAAAGCAAGCAGCCTTGGACGGTCGAAATGAAATTGGGTTTACCGCCCTTGCTATTACCTTAGTTGACGTTGTAGTATTCTCACCCGTGGTATTCATTGAAGGAGTAATTTCTGATATCTTAGAACAATTCTCCATTGTAGTAGTAATCTCTACCTTGATGTCGCTTTTTGTTTGTTTTACACTGACCCCATGGCTCGCTTCACGTATGGCCAAGGAAGTGAAATTGGAAGAGAAAAAAGGGATTTTCTATCGGTTTTTATATTGGTTTGAAATTCGACTTTCCAAATTTACCGAGGCCTATGTTTCCTTGGTAAACTGGTCGCTGAGACATAAAATCATCACCGGACTTTCCATTTTGGTATTATTTATTGCCAGCTTTGGAACCATGGCCCTTGGTATTGTAGGTCAAGAATTTGTGGCACAAGGGGATCAAGGGAAGTTTATGCTCAAATTGAAATTTGATAAGAGCACAACCATTGAAGAAAACAACCGAGTTACCTTAGCCATTGAGGACATGCTTAATGGGCAAAAAGAGGTGAATTCCGTAGTATTTTCTAATGTGGGTGGACCGAGTTCAGGTATGGGGGCACTATCCTTTGGGTCTGAATATCGATCAGAGATTACGATAAAGATGAAACCAGGGATGCAAGAACGCTATCCAACCATCAAATTCATGACTAAAATCCGTGAGAAAATTGAACGAACCTATCCTGGACTTGAAGTGAGAGCCATGAATATTGGAATGATTGAATCGGAAGAAGCACCAATTGAAATTTTCCTTTCATCAGACAATAATGAGTTACTCATGAGTGAGGCCAAAAGAATGAAAGGATTCATGGACAGTATTAAAGGAGCTAAAGATGCTTATATATCTACGGATGATGTTACACCAGAAATCCGCATTGAACTTGACCGTGACAAAATGGGGCAACTGGGACTTCCGGTTGCGGTAATCGGTATGCAACTACAAAATGCCTTAACCGGTAACGATGACGTCAAATATGATGACCAGGGAAATGAATATGGCATCCGCGTAATGGCAGATAAATACGATCGAAAAAGTATTGAAGATATAGAATCGATGGCATTTACTACAAATGACGGGAAACTTGTAAGATTGGAAGAATTCGCTAATGTGACCATGGAAAATGGAAATGGAACCTTAGAGCGTAAAAATCGGGCAAATAATACCACCCTCAGATGTTGGGTACTCGGAAGAGCAGCCGGAAATGTTGCACAAGACATCGATAAGTACCTTGTTGATCATCCCCTAAATGACCAAGTGCGAATGAAATGGGGAGGTGAAGTTAAACGGCAGAAAGAATCCATGGGTGCGCTAGGTACTGCCATGGGAATTGGCGTAATTTTAGTCTACCTCATCATGGTGGTCTTGTATGACAATTTTGTCTATCCGTTTGTCGTATTATTCTCGATTCTTGTGTCGTTAATTGGAGCCATACTCGCCCTTAGTTTATCCGCATCGAACATGGGAATATTCACCATGCTTGGAATGTTGATGCTCTTAGGATTGGTGGCCAAAAATGCCATTCTAATTGTCGACTTTACCAACCACTTAAAAACAACAGGGGTTAAAACGCACGAAGCCTTATTAGAAGCAGTTAGAACACGTATGCGTCCAATTTTAATGACAACCATCGCCATGGTATTCGGAATGATTCCAATTGCCATAGGTAAAGGTTCAGGAGCAGAATGGAAAAATGGATTAGCATGGGTATTAATCGGTGGATTAACGTCCTCCATGTTCCTTACGATTATCGTCGTACCTATCATGTACAGCATGGTTGATTCGATAAAAGAGTGGTTTTCTAGGAGAAAAATCGCGAAACGACTCTCCGAAGAGTTTAATGAAGGTTAGTTTAACAACAATGTGATGGGTTTAACAAATCCATCACATTTTTTACCGGGCTGAACACATTTGACGGTATTTCGACAAAAACGGTATTCCAATGATACATCGAACCATTCCATAATCCTGGTTTTTCAAGATAGTATACGGTCTTACCTAAATGATTCTTTTTTACCGCCATGGAAAGGTCTTCTCGCACATACTCGGTTAAATCCAATTTATTTCCCATCAAATCATAGGGTGAAATAGCCATCATTACCGGATTAAAATGAGAACTTTCAGTAAGTTTAGCCAAATGAATCGAATCGATTTGTGACTTTTCTATAATTTGCTTTGTTTTAATCCCTTCATGAGAAACCCAAAACGGCCCTCCCCCGGGCATACCCTCATTCTTTACCATGCCACAAACACGAAACGGTCGTTGTAGCATTGTTGAAATATATTCCCATGAGGTCACACTATCGGATTCATCAAGCAATTGAAAATCACTACAAATACGCATAATCTCAGGCATATTTTTTTCTGAGTATGCATTTAAGAGCTTAGCACGCAGACTCACCAATACACCACCAAGTAATCCCCATGTTTGATTCACATGTTCATCTTGAACAGGGCACTGAATGTTATCAATATTCTTAATAAAAATAAGGTCTGATGCTAATCCATTCAAATTTGAAAGTATTGCTCCGTGACCTGCAGGACGCCTCACAAACGACCCCGTTTGATTACTCAAGGGTTGCATGAACTCATCAAACACATAAGAATCAGTTTCCGCAGCTTGGGTACTAAAATCTATATTGAATGGAAAGCTATTTAACAGCGTTTCACGAGCCATTGATAGTTGACTTAAATGTTCCTCTTGTACCGTGAAGTGAAACGAATCAATCGGTTTTAATGCTGTATTACCTTGTCTTAGATGACCTTCCAAAGGTGAAGTATTCTTTTCGTTCATCCGATGAAAGGGAAACAAAGCTTTCGGGGTACCAGAAAAATTCAATCCTTGCGACCCGAGTAAATAATCACAAAGCGCCAATAAATCTACTGAAGGATCAATTAATAATTGTCGCCATTCATCATTCACTTCATGATAGAATGCGAAGGACTCGATTTTACTTAAAAATAAACGGACCTCATCCTGTTGCTCATGCCCCATAGAACCCAGGAATTGCTGAAGAAAATCGAACATGCGCGAACCAACACCAGACGCTGGGATAAAGAACGAAATCGCTCCATTAGATTCAACAAAATCTTCTTGGAATTTCTTGATTTCTAACGGAGTATATTGTAGGATTCCATGTCCAATCGTACAAGCCTCTACGATGTTTGGAGACGCCAAGGAGGAGAACAAGCGGTTACGCTGTTTATCAATCGCTTCTTGTATATCCTTCTCCATCCGAGATAAATAGTTTTACTTTGCAGTGTGAATCTAGTCTTCGAAGGTATAAAATATCAACTACACGCCAAAAAACGGCAAGGAATTCATTCGCCGTTTATTTATGATTTAGTGGATAAGGGACTAACTCGTAAGGTTGCCAATGAACATAAAACTATACTGAGGGCTTTTGACTTAACACAGCAACAGGATACTCGGGTAATCCATATTACAGATTTGGGCGCAGGATCTAGAAAATTATCTACGCAACGTACCATTAAGGACATTCATCGAGTCAGCAGTTCAGGTAAGCGTTATGGCAGGTTGCTCTACCTGCTATGCAAACACTACAAACCGTTGCATATACTTGAATTAGGAACTTCATTGGGTCGCGGCACCTTAGCCATGCATCTTGGGCATCCTGAAGCACAAATTACGACGATAGAAGGGGCAACCGAAATTGCGGAAATTGCTAAAGAAAACATTAAGAAATTCAGTTTAACTCCTAACTCAATCGAAATTGTTTCGTCTTCCTTTGCCACGTATTTAAATGCTTTGCCTACTCAATCATTCGACCTCATCTACATTGACGGACACCATGAAAGCGAAGCTCTTTTTACTTATTTGGAGAAACTAATGAATTTCTCTCATGAGCAAACTGTGTTTATTGTTGATGATATCCGATGGAATAATGACATGTATGAGGCCTGGAATAAACTAATCAAGGATCCCCGCTTTCATGTGAGCATTGATTTCTTTCGAATGGGTATGTTAAGCCATCGTAAATCTCAGGCTAAAGAACACTTTACGTTATCGTTTTAATAGACCGGCTTAATTTGCTTTAATAGTAATGAAGTATTTAGCCGTTTCGGTTCTAAGTTTGATCTTTTCCTCGAAGGGACATTTGCAATAACCACAGAAGAAGATTCTATATTCTTATCGACAGCCGTCCATTCATAGGTATTACTTGAAGGCAATTTACTTACAAACGTTGCTTCACTAGGAAGAACACTATAATCCGATCTGGTCCCTCTAATCTCTAATGATTTAGCTTCTTCTTGTGGTTCGGCTGCCAAGGCTAAGGGTTCGTCAGAAGGTGTAATTATTCCATCATCAGATGGGGGAGGATCTGAGTGAATAACCTGTGGTAGTTCCGCCACCAAAGGTTGATTCGGTGCTGTTGTTTTCTTGGCCAACTGCTTGTTTGGAGCAGGGTTATGTTTGCGTTCAATTTGCTTATTAACTCGAGCCGTCTGCTCCTCCGGGGTACTCGTAGAATTGAATAAATATATAGCAAAGAAAATAAGTAGACTTGCAGCAACAGCAGAGGAAATGAATAAATTGAACATCCTAGGACGCATACCTTTCGCTGAAGGTTCGGGATACGTTTGATCGAAAGTTTGATTAAGCGCTTCTAACAAATGTGCGGGAGGACTTACGGGTAATACATTCATACTTCGAGTGACCAAGACCTTAACTTGCTGAAAACTAACTTCATCAGAACATAAGTCCTCAATTAAGGTTTGCTCACTTGGAGTCAAATCGCTATAATGATCCTTTAAAAATAAATCGTCTATCTGCTTCATCGTTCTACCAATTCAAACATTTTTAATTCTGTAGCCAATTTCTTGATGGCGTAAAACAATCGAGATTTCACCGTCCCTTCATTGATGCCAACGATCTCTGAAATCTCTTTGATTGACAACCCATCTATATGTTTTAAAATAAAAACCTCGCGATGCTTGTCATCTAATTTCATTAGTTCTTCTTCCAACGCCGCTTTAAATTCCCAATCAGTAACCGTTTGTTCAACGTCCTCTGCCCCACTCACATGGTAATGATTATCTAATCCATTGCTTGTATTCTTTCTAACCTCATTCCGCTTAAACTCATTCTTACATAAATTGGATGCAATGGTATACACCCATGTTTTAAAATTCCGATTGGTATCAAACAAATGAGGTTGCGTGATTATCTTGGTAAACAAATCCTGTAGTAAATCCTGTGCACGAACTTCATTGTACCAAAGTAACTTCAGCATATAACCATAAAGCTTACCAGAATAGCGCTGATACAATTCATTAAAGGCAGTCTTCTCCCCTTGACGAATCGCTAACATGAGCTCTTCATCTGAGAAATGAGAAAAACCTGACTTCAATCCACGCATAAGCTCTTTATTTCTTCGGTCTAATTTTGTACTTCTTATTCTCGATTTTGGAACGTTTTTCCTTGCTTTTATCAGTACTTAGTGTTTCTACAGTTAAAATCATTGGCATATAATTTTGTCTAAGCGGCGATACTGTTACATCCGGCTCTTCACCGCAATCTAAGTATGAAAACGAGTCCATAAATTGCTCATTATTCAACAAAACCTGAGCTTCGTCCAAGGTATTCGGATATAAGAAGACAAGGCCGTTTGGTACTATATCTTGTTCAAATTGCAGTAAATACTCCCTTGGTATGGTCATGGAAAACGCAAATTTTGTGGCAGGATTTATCCGTATGAAATCCCCTAGATATGTGACATCGACTGTGGGTTGCACCGGTATGGAATAGCCTTTCTTAAGTAACAAGGCTCGATATTGCTGGCTTTGCAACAAATCTAAAGAAACAATGGTTATTGCTTTTTTCTGTGCCAATTGTTGTTCATAGAACGCATAATAGGTGTCTAAGGTACCGTGAGTAATTAAGGTCGTTTGATTTGGCACAGAATTAATTAAATCGCTGGCATAACAGCGAATTGCTGGTGGGGTTAGGCCGAGCGATTGAATTCTATTAAGCGTGGTAAGCACCGTTAAGGTATCACCAATTACCAGTGAATTAGCTACTCGTAATTTTAACCCTTCGGGGTGATTTGGATTCAACCTCAAGGCCTCATTTAATTCTGGTGCCCGATCTGCATTGTAATTTCCTTGGTCATAGTATAGAATGTTTGCTTCAATTTGTTCCGAAGGCGTTTGAGCCAAGCCTTTTAATTTAGTTACGGAATATTGAAGTTGGACCTCATCTACGTCTGATGCAGATCGAGAAGTCGAATTACTTTTAAGCGCAACTTTCTTTGACTTATATACATCAGCTTCTTTTTTAAAATTATTTTGCTGTCTAACTTCCGATTCGTTCAATTGCTCTACATCATCAGCTGCAGGAATCACATCCTTATCCATAAGTTGCAACTGTGCGCTATCCAAAACAACCGTTGTTGCCCCTTGGTTATTAAATAGATTCCCATTGGAAACACCATTTGATTGAGGTGGTTGAGCCAGCGAAAAAAAAGCGATACAAACGCTAAATAAAATAAGTAAGTTTTGTTTCATAACTAGTCCCACTACATCCTTAAAAGGAAAAAGTTCATTAAACGAAGTTAAGTATTTACCCTAGACAAATAATATGTAAGTTTGTGCGTTAAGTCGAACGTGAAAAATCTAATTTATTTTCTGGGCTGCCTCTTGATTATTCTTGGGTTTCTTCCCTTGAATTCCTGCAATAAGATAAAGGGGTTCTCAAAGGAAAATCTAACATTTTCGGTAGACACCGTTGTTTTTGACACGGTATTTACGACGATTGGCTCCACAACAAAACAATTTAAAATCTATAATCCGTCAACAAAATCAGTTCAGATTGAGGAAATCGAATTAATGGGTGGTGATCAATCTCCATTTCGATTGAACGTAGATGGTGAAAAAGGAACATTTTTAGAAAACTTGGTAATGGAAGGAAAAGATAGTCTTTTTGCTTTTGTAGAAGTTACCCTTGCTGCAAATTCCCAAAACCAACCCTTAATTATTGAAGATTCTATTCGATTTAGAACCAACGGGAAAGACCAATATGTTAAACTTGCGGTATGGGGACAAGACGCATATTTTCATTACAAAGACTTAAATGAAGGAATATGGCCCAACGATAAACCACACGTTATTTATGGATATGCAGCCGTAGACTCAGCTAAATCATTAACTATTCAGGCGGGAACTCAAGTCCATTTGCATAAAAATTCAATTCTCTATGTTTACAAAGGAGCCTTGAATATTCAAGGAATGCAAAACAACGAAGTGGTTTTTCAAGGTGACCGCTTAGAGTCAATGTATAGCAATGTGGCTGGACAGTATTACGGAATCTACTTTCATGAAGCGCTACCCTCAACCATCGATTATGCCATTCTAAAAAATGGAACAGTAGGCGTGCATTTGTATCATGAAGACCCAAGTAATAGCGGCTATACCTTAGTTTTAACAAATACAAGGATTTTTAACACGTCAAGGTACGGGGTTTTTATTTATGCCGGGGCGAAAGTAAAGGCAGAGAATTGTATCATATCAAGAAATGAAAGTCATGCATTATTGGTGTTAGAAGGCGGAGATTTTAATTTTAACCACTGTAATCTTGTGGGTTACGGTACATCTCAAGTTCCAGCGGTAGGAATAAGTAATTACTTTTACAATGCAGCAAACGAAACGACAACTGTTTCATCCATCAATGAAGGGGTGCTGCGTAATTGTGTAATTGCGGGGAATCTAGATTATGAGTTGGCTATCGATACGATAAGCGCCCCGGGAGTTAATATAAATTTCAATATCACGCACAGTTTAATACGAAGTGAAACTACCTACAACGATCCATTCTACTCGAATATAATTTGGAATGAGAATCCATTATTTGAAAATACAGCGCAAGGTGATTTCCTTTTTATTCAGAACTCACCATTAAACGGCGCCGGGATTAACACTGCTGTATTTACTGACATTTTAGGGAATTCAAGAAATAACCCACCAGACATTGGAGCCATTGAATTGCCTTAACCGGGCATAAAAAAATCCCGCAAGGCGGGATTTAAACTATTTCTAATGTGCGAATCTAATTATGCTGTAGCATTCATATTATCCAGCACATCCATTACACTTTTAACGGCTTCTGCAGATTCATTCAATAACGCTCGCTCTGCCTCATTCAAGTCTAATTCAATGATTCGTTCAATTCCATTTTTACCCAATACCACAGGTACTCCAAGATAGATATCTTTCAATCCATATTCTCCGGTTAACCATGCGCAAACTGGGAAGATTCGTTTTTGATCACGAACAATTGCCTCTACCATTTGAGCTGCAGCTGCGCCTGGCGCATACCATGCAGAAGTTCCGAGTAATTTAACGATTTCACCACCACCAAATTTAGTGCGCTCAATAATCTCATTCAATTTATCTTCTTCAATCAATTCAGTTACAGGAATACCAGCAACCGTAGTGTATCGAGGAAGTGGAACCATCGTGTCTCCATGTCCCCCCATTAATACCGCTTGAATATCCTTTGGTGAAACATTCAATTCCGTAGCAAGGAACGCACGGTATCTAGCCGTGTCTAATACACCAGCCATACCAAATACTTTCTTTGAATCTGTTTTCGCATTTAAATATGCGCAATATGTCATTACATCTAATGGATTAGATACGACCACTATAATTGCATTCGGGGAATATTTAACCACATTCTCAGTTACTGTTTTTACAATTCCTGCATTCGTTGCGATTAAGTCATCACGAGACATTCCCGGCTTACGAGGTAATCCAGAAGTAATAACCACCACATCCGAATCTTTAGTCATGGCGTAATCGTTAGTGGATCCAATGGTTCTTGAATCATACATGTTTATTGGCGAAGTTTGCCAAATATCAAGTGCTTTACCTTCAGCAAAGCCTTCTTTTATATCCAATAAAATAATTTCATTGGCGATTTCACGTGAAGCTAACACATCTGCACACGTTGCTCCTACATTCCCAGCACCTACAACAGTAACTTTCATAATTTCTCTAATTAACGGTTTGTAAATTTCCTTTGCGAATTTACGATAACTGCATTAAATTTAGCTTCTCAAAAGAAAAAATGTTTGCTAAATGTAATTATTGAGGCAACGACATTAAAAACTAGTACGTTAACCCATAAAAGCCCTTGGAAACTGTAGAACTTAAAGAACTTGTTGCAGCGTGTGTGCGAAAAGAGCGAAAGGCTCAACATATGTTCTTCAAAGCCTACTACGGGAAAATGCTTTCAGTATGCCTGCGATACATTAAAGACCGGGACAGTGCTCAGGAAGTAGTTCAAGATGGTTTTATAAAGGTCTTTGATAAATTGGAATTATTTGACTTCCGCGGCTCAATCGAAGGATGGATGCGAAGAATTTTTTCGAATACTGCAATTGATGCGATTCGAAAAGCGAAACGAAATCCGTTTTTGTCTGATCAAGACAATGACTTTAAGGCGCCAGCTGAAAATGCCATAGAGGAGCGAGAAGCCTTAGAAGAATTACAGGTTAAATATGAGGTTGCCATTGATTGTATCGATCGATTATCTCCTGCGTATCGCACCGTATTTAACATGTATGTGTTTGAGGAGTATTCTCATAAAGAAATCGCTGAAATCTTAGGAATTAGCGAAGGAACGTCAAAATCCAACTTAGCAAAAGCTCGAATGAATTTGCAAAAAATGCTAGAAACGAAATATAAAAAAATCCAACACTGATGGATAAATTAGATGACATATTTAAAAAAGCAATCGAATCACACACTGAACCGTATGATCCAACTGCTTGGGAGGCACTCGAAAAACGCTTAGACAGCCAATTGCCTCCTAAAACAAATCCATTCAAAAAATGGGGACTTCCAGGTGCCGCATTGGTGATTGGAATCTCTTTTGCTACGTGGTATTTTACAGATTCTTCAACTCCTGTATCTGCTCCTATTTCTCCAAAAACAGCCACCATTAAGCAGCATAAGACCGAGGTAAAAACGCATGTAAATCATTCGAAAAAGAAGGAAAAACAACCTGAAATCGCAATGCACGGTGAATACCTTGAACCGCTGCCTGAATGGAAAGAATCAACTATTATCGATACCGAAGCAGAACCTGTATTTCATCAACTTCAAAGTGTTTCATCAACGATTGATGAATTACCATCCCATACACTTGAACTTTTAGATAACCCAAAACCAAAGGAACTTTTTACATACAACCCACTGGTTTTGCCTACCTGTGCCGGCGTTTCTTCAGAATTGAAAAACTCAAATGGATTTGAGATTACATTAAAAAGTAACAATTTGTTGCTTTCAATTGAACCTAATTCATCGATAAAACTTGAATTGAGTGCCGGAACCATTGAAATTATAGACCCTAAAACGGGCGTAATTCTACAATCGAATGTGATTGCTGGACCGAAAGGAGATCTTGTTATGGATGAATTGATTTATGAAAATGGGTTACCTGTTCAAGGAATTCATGTAAAGACAGAAGCCACTGTGCGATCCATACGTTACGGAAAACAAATTAAAGAAAATACGGGGAAAGATGTAAACCTACATTTATTTGATAAAGGAACAACCTTGGTTCATATCGACTTAACGGATGACAACGGATGTACCAATGAAATCTCTGGATTAATCAATGTAGCAGAAGACTATAATTTACTGGCAGTGAATGCATTTGAGCCTACTTCGCAAGATGCACGTAAGACCACATTCATGCCTTATGCGTTAACACAACGAGCCACGCCGTTCCGAATGATCATCATTGACCCAAATGACGGCGGGATAGTATTTGAAAGCTCTGATGCAACATTGCCGTGGGACGGAATTGATCGACGATATGGTAAAATGGGCGATTCAAATAAAGCCTTTGTTTGGAAAGTAACTCTATCTGAACCTAAAGCTGGTGAAAAATCAGAATACATGGGCACCGTAGTGCGTATGTAATAAATCACGCTAAGAAATGTTAAGTAAGGATTATTCTTAGGGATAATCCTTATTTTTGTTTAATCGCTTTTGGCGAGGTTCAATATGCAAGTGATTAAGCGTCTTCCAACTCAATTAGCCAATCAAATTGCCGCTGGCGAAGTGGTTCAACGTCCTTCGTCTGTAGTGAAAGAATTGATGGAAAATGCCATAGATGCAGGTGCAACAGAGATTTCTCTAAACATAAAGGATGGAGGAAGAACCTTAATATCCATTCAGGACAATGGTTCAGGTATGAATGCAGAAGATGCATTGCTATGTTTTGAGCGACATGCTACAAGTAAAATTGGCGCCATTGACGACCTATTCAAATTAACCACGATGGGATTTCGTGGGGAGGCTCTTGCATCGATTGGCGCCGTTGCACATGTATCCTTAAAAACCAAGCGAGAAGAAGCGCTAACTGGGGTTCACATCAAAATGGAGGGTGGAAATATCGCAATGAATGAGGAAGTGGTTTGTTCAAAAGGCACTTTGATCGAAGTGAAAAACCTATTTTACAATGTGCCCGCTCGTCGAAATTTTTTAAAATCAGACTCGATTGAATTTAATCATATCGAAGATGCGTTTTTATATATAGCTATCGCACATCCAGAGGTGAGTTTTATTTTGCATCACAACAATCAAGCAATATACAATTTAAGTGCAGCAAATTTAAAACGCAGAGTTACTGATGTGCTTGGAAAAAATGCAGGCGACCGTGTATTTCCTATAGAGTCAGAAACAGACATTGTAAAACTCACTGGGTTTATAGGAAAGCCAGAAACTGCAAAAAAAACAAGGGGCAGTCAGTTCTTTTTTGTTAATAAACGGTTTTTTAAAAGCTCGTATTTTAATCACGCCGTATTGAAAGCTTTTGAAGGATTGATTCCGGAGAAAACACATCCTACGTATTTCATTTTCTTGGAGGTAGACCCTGCAAAAATTGATGTGAACATTCACCCAACGAAAACGGAAATAAAATTTGAAGAGGAACGCTTCATTTATTCAATTCTTCTAAGTACTATCCGGCAATCATTAGGTATGTTTAATCTAATGCCAAGTTTAGATTTTGAATTAGAAACCGCATTTGATCTTCCAGCTGGTTTTAATAAGCAACCCATTGTAGAACCAACCATTCAAGTGGATCCTAATTTCAACCCATTTAAACCACAAGCCAATAGTGGTAAATCGAATGGTTTTTCGAAAGGAATTAAGGAACAAGGATTTGGGTCAACCACACCAAATGAGGCGGATTGGCAATCGTTTTATTCGATTAATGAAACCGCTTTACCAGAACAACAAGAATTACCAGGCATATCCGATGTTCAATCAGTTGCAGATCTTTTATTGGTGGGACGATACATCTTTACACCGGTAAAAACAGGAGTAATGATGATTGACTCCAAACGGGCGATGGAAAGAATTTTATACGATGAGTGTATAGAATCCTTTGTAAAGCATCCGCTGAATAAGCAAATGCTGTTATTTCCTATTGAAAAACCCCTTGAAAAACAAGAGGTACGCATTGTATCGAATCATTTAAAAACCTTTGAACAACTTGGGTTTAACATCTCATTGAATGAAGAGGTATTGCACATTTTTGGTGCTCCAGAAATATTACATGAAAATGGTGTAGTACAATGTATTGAAGAACTAATTGACCGTGTAGGATATAGTGAGCAACATCAGGAAGATGTAGCCCATTCACTTGTACTACAAATGGTGAAACATGCTGCTAGATATCACCGAATAAGCAATAAATCGGAAGCTGAACTACAAATTCAGCGCTTATTTAGTTGTCCTGACCATACCTTGAGTCCATCCAATGAGCCGATAATTCAAATTTTGGCTTTTGAACAATTAAACCAATTGATAAAATAACTTCATGTTAAACAACATTCCTCAGGTTACTAAAAATTTACTGCTCCTAAATATTTTTGTTTTTATTCTAACATTGATACTTGGAAGCAAGGGGGTAGACCTCAATCAGCTGTTAAGCACACATGCCATTGGCTCCCCGTTATTTCAGCCATACCAAGTAGTTACACACATGTTTGCGCATGCCGGTTTTTTGCATTTACTGATGAATATGTGGTTGTTTGTTATGCTTGGAGGGTATTTAGAACGCTTATGGGGTCCGAAACGTTTTTTCATTTTCTTTTTACTGTGTGGATTTGGGGCGTTCTTACTTCAAAACGCGATAAGCGCCTACCAACTTTTTGATTTAAAGGCTAAGATCGCTGCTTCAGGCATTGATATTAGTACTATAAACTATTACATTACGAACACGTCTAGTATTCAAGAAAGTTTATCTGAAATCAACAATATGGGTAACATTAGTCAGTCACAAGCGACCTTGATCATCGACTATGTTATGCAATCAAATTCCTCTATGCTCGGAGCCTCCGGGGCTGTTTTCGGCGTTCTTGCCGCGTTTGCCATTTTGTTTCCTAACCAAGAGTTCATGCTGTACTTTGCTATTCCGGTGAAAGCGAAATATTTAGTCGGTGGATACTTTATTTATGAGGTTTATCTATCTTACCAAAACAATCCAAATGACCAAGTTGCGCATTTGGCGCATGTAGGTGGAGCAATAGCAGGTGCGCTCATTGTCTTATATTGGCGGAAACGTGATCGAACTAATTTTTATTGATTTTACATGATGCAACGCAGTATTCTCGAAGAAATTAAATTCCAGTTGAATAATGGCAAAATGACCGTGCGCTTAATTATTGTGAACGTTATCATCTTTGTAGCTGTTTATATTTTAGGATTAATTGAAGGCCTCTTAGGAAGTACTAATATCGGATTAAGCCTTTTCACTTTTCCCACGAGTGTTTTAGAATTCGTAATAAAACCGTGGACACTATTCACAAGTATTATTGCCCACTTTTCCCTAGGGCATCTTTTCTTCAATATGTTGTTTTTGTTCTTCGCAGGATCAATGTTTGAGCAAGTTTTTGGCGGAAAAAAACTACTACTCACCTATGTTTTTGGAGGTATTATGGGGAACTTATTCGAACTAACCGTTACCTTTCTTTTTCCAGATTTCTCCCCTCCACATTATGTAGTTGGTGCAAGCGGCGCAATTATGGCTATCTTTTCAGCAATTGCCGTGTATAGGCCTCAAACACCAATTTATTTGTTCGGGTTAATTGCTATTCCAATTTACGTGCTCGCCTTGTTTTTTCTGGCTAAAGATTTAATCGGTCTTGGTGCTTCTGATGAGATTGCACATTTCGCGCATCTGGGTGGTGCATTTTTCGGATTTCTGGCGGTTCAGAACATTCACAGCCAATCAAACATGTTAAATCGAATAACGCGGTTGTTCGATAGAAAACAAAGGCCTGCACCGCGAAAAAATACACGCTTTAAAACAGATGAAGTTTTTAATGCAGAGAAAAAAGCAAAACAAGAACGTATTGATGAAATACTCGATAAAATTTCTAAATCCGGTTATGAATCATTGAGCAGGGAAGAAAAAGATTATTTATTTAATCAGGGGCAAAAATGAAAGTCTTTGATCGAATCCTACAACTTGCCCTATGGACCACGAGCTCTTTGCTTTTAATTTCCTATGCAACCCCATTCTTTCATCCGGAAAGTATTTCATGGCTTCCATACGTCGGTTTATTATACCCCATTTGGGTATTTGCAGCACTTGGAGTTACAATACTTGCATTCGTTCGGAAAATACCATTTAAATATGTTGGCGCATTTGTTTTATTCATTGGATTCTCATTTCATCTTAGATTAATTGCACTAAGTTTTTTTAATAATGAAACCTCAGAAAACTCGATAAAATTACTGTCTTACAATGTAAGACTTTTCGGAGTATATGATGAAAGCACAACCGAAAGCCGAGACCATATCTTTAACTTGATTCGTTCAGAACAACCGGATGTGACATGTTTTCAAGAATATTATCGACAAGACAAACCCACAACCTTTGAAACGTATGATTCCATTCGAACGATTTTAAAATCTGTTGATTATCATGAGCGAAGTGCACATAATGAACGAGGAAAACGAAATTTTGGAATTGCTATCTTCTCTAAATATCCAATGATTGCTCGAGGGGATGTCATGTTTGAAAGTCAAGGTACCATGGATTTTAATTATTGTATTTTCGCTGATGTTGTTTGTAGAAAAGATACCGTCCGGATTTACAACGTTCACCTTCAATCGATACGATTAAGCGAACCAGGGTCTACCCCAGCAACCGGTACCTTATCGATTTTAAAGACCGGAATTAAGAAAATGAATAATGCCTATATAAAGCGTGCTGATCAAGCTAGAAAAGTGATAGAACATATGGAAAGTTCACCCTACCCTATCGTTGTATGCGGTGATTTCAACGATACCCCGATGTCATATACTTACCATCAGTTTTACAAAAAAATGACCGATGGATTCCGAGAGGCTAGTTTTGGGCTTGGCGCGACATACATAGGTCGAATTCCTGCTGGAAGAATCGATTATGTATTCCATACGGATGAGTTATTCTGTTCTAATTTCATGGTGCATAAGGTTAATTATTCGGATCATCGTCCTATAACTTGTAATATTAATTTCTCTAAGCCCTAATGAAACGCATTTTGATTATCGATTGTGGGAGCAACAAGGTTCCTCAATTAGAGGAAATCATTTACGAATATGCAGATTATGAAACGCTTCCTTTTTTTGAGGTAACGGAGGAAATTACAGTCTCATTTGATGGGATAATTATTTCAGGGGCCCCCATTCTTATTACAGAGGAAGATATGGCGCCTTACCTAGCTCAAACCACTTGGATTAAAACTACGGAGAAACCAGTGCTTGGAATTTGCTTTGGTCATCAACTCATTGGTTTATCTTATGAGGCTTTTGGCTCACGTATGAAAGAATGCCGATCGATGAATGAAATTGAACAATTTGTAGATTGTCCCTTATTATATCGCCTGCCAGATATTTTTGATATGCAAGAAGACCATTGTGAGGGAATTTCTATTCCAAAGGAATTTGAACTGGTTGCTAATTCAGATGAGTGTGTGAATGAGGTAATGCAACATGAATCAAAAAAAATCTATGGCGTGCAGTTCCATCCCGAATCATCTGGGAATTTCGGACATATTTTACTAGAAAACTTTATTGAATTGTGTTAATGCCCTGATACTTGGAGCATTTTTTTAGCATTCAAAACGCTTATTTTACGTGTATTAATTTCGATTAAGCCTTCCTCTTTAAAATCTTTTAATAAACGAATTAATGTTTCTGTTGCTGTTCCAACAAAATTAGCCATATCTTCTCTAGAGAGATTGATGGGTTCATCTTGATAAATTTCCATTAAAAGTAACAAGCTAAATGCTAAACGCTGACGAACAGATTTTTGAGCCATATTGGTAATGAAATCAGCGCGATCTGCAAGTTCTCGTGATAGCTCTTTCAATATTCCATTTCGCAACATCGGATTAGTATCCAACATCGGTAAAAAGTCTTCTTTACGAATGAAGCATATATTGCATTCTTCTAAGGTCTCTGCAGATACTTTGTATGCATCTTCTGTAAACATCGCACGAAAACCTACTAATTCTCCTCCTTTGGCAATTTGAATAATTTGTTCTTTTCCCTCATCGCCCCGTTTAAAAATCTTAACCTTTCCCTCATTAATACAAAAGACCCCTCTTGGGAATGAACCTTCAACAAATAAGGATTGATTCTTTTTATAATAATTACAGGATTTATGATCCTCCAAATGTTCTACTTCCTCTCCCATTATTCCGCCAAGTAAATTCTCTTTTCGACGCAAACAGGTACTGCAAGAAATATTTCGGAAATTCTTTTCTAACATTTTTAATGAGTTAAAACAAAGATAGAAAAATCAAAGATTAACTAAAATGGTGATAATGGTCATTTTTTACAAATAATACCAACATTAATTTTGAATGTGGATATTAAACAATTAATCAAAAAATATAATACCCCTGGCCCCAGGTACACATCATATCCTACTGTTCCTTATTGGAAAAATGAACACTTAAGCGAAAAGGATTGGTTTAAGGTCTTAAAAAAAATTAATGACAACTCAATTTCTATATATATACATCTGCCGTTTTGCGAGCAGTTGTGTACCTTTTGTGGTTGTCACAAACGAATTACGAAGAATCATGCGGTAGAAGTGCCATACATCAATGCCGTATTAAACGAATGGTTATTATACAAAAAGCATTTACCGGCTGATTTAATTATTACCGAAATTCATTTAGGCGGAGGGACTCCAACGTTTTTTTCTCCAAGCGAATTGCGCAGACTTATTTTAGGAATCACTGACGGCGTTAATATTTCAAGCTGTAGTATGGGATTTGAAGCACACCCCAATAACACAACAGTAGAACACCTTGAAACCTTATATATACTTGGATTCCGAAGAATCAGTTTAGGGATTCAAGATTATAACCTGGAAGTACAATCCGCAATACATAGAATACAGACTGTTAATCAAGTGCTTAAAATTCATAATAAGGCAAAAGAAATTGGTTACTCCATAAACCACGATTTAGTATATGGCCTGCCATTTCAAGACCTTAATGCATTGATTACAACATTAAACATCACGGTAGAGATGCGTCCAGACCGAATCGCACTTTATAGTTACGCCCATGTTCCTTGGATAAAAGGTACTGGACAGCGAGGATATCATGAAGCGGATTTACCCAATGCAAGGATAAAATCAGAATGCTATGAATATGCTTCTCAATTTCTTACGGAACATGGATATCTTTCCATTGGCATGGATCACTATGCACTGCCACACGATGAACTTGCGATCGCAGTTAATAAAGGAACCCTACACCGTAATTTCATGGGATATACCATTCAAAAATCTACCAACATGATTGGCCTTGGAATGTCTGCTATTTCCGATGCTTGGTTTGGATTCGCACAAAATAGCAAACAGGTTGAATCCTATATATCATCAATCGACCGAGGGGAAATACCAATTTATAGAGGCCATTTATTAACAGCGAATGATCTTGAAATCAGAACAAAAATTCTAGAGTTGATGTGTCAATTTCAAACTACATTGCCAAAAAACAAAAACCATCGCAACCAAATAGTGGAACGTTTAGCTCCACTTGAAGCGGACGGTATTATTGAAATAAACAAAGATCAAGTTAAAATTCAACCGGGATTTCGAGCCTTTGTCCGTAATGTCTGTATGTGCTTTGATGAGCACCTTTGGAATAATCCAATAAAAGAAAATACATTTTCAAAAACTATTTAATGGAGGAGATTTGCTTTCATTGCGGAGACAAGGTAGGAAAGAAACCGATACAATTTGACGATAAATCCTTTTGTTGCATTGGATGTAAAGGGGTTTATCAATTGTTGAAAGAAAATCAACTGTCCGATTTTTATAGCTACGAATCAAATCCTGGAGTGAAACCGCAATCTTCAATTCAAGATAAATACGCATTTTTAGATCTACCTGAAATACACCAACGATTTATTAAATTCGAAGATGAGCGAATCGCCAAGGTAACGTTAAGTTTGCCAAATATTCATTGTTCCTCTTGCATCTTTTTATTAGAAAATGTGCATAGAGCAAATTCTAGTATAATTCAATCTCAAGTAAATTTTACAAAAAAAGAGGCTAGCATCACATTTTTAACCAAGGAAATTCAATTGAGTGAACTCGCGCTATTCTTTGATCGGATTGGTTATCCTCCAAATTTTCAGCAAAAAAAAGAGACGATTGTAAGGAACAGTTCATTTACATTAAAACTGGGGTTGGCTGGATTTGCCTTTGGCTCAATCATGCTGTGGAGTTTTCCTGAGTATACTGGAATTGGCGCTGAAGACCATGTATTTAGGTCGTTTACTTCTTGGTTAACTTTTATCGTTTCCCTGCCTATTCTACTTTATTCAGCGAGCGAGTATTATGTATCCGCCTATAAATCGCTACGTGCCAAACATTTAAACATAGACATCCCTATAACACTAGGAATCATTGCCTTGTATGCACAGAGCTTGTATTCAATCATCATGGGACAAGGGCCTGGATACATGGATAGTTTTGCCGGTTTTATTTTTTTCTTATTGATTGGAAAATGGTTTCAGAACCGTACCTATCAATCGCTGTCTTTTGATCGGGATTACACCTCGTATTTCCCATTAGCCGTTAGAAAAATCAATCAAGATACGGAAGAAATCATTCCTATAGAAGCTGTTAAGTCAGGAGATATTATCAAAATAAGGCATCAAGAAATCATTCCATGTGATTCCATTTTAATGGATGAAATGGCTGAGATTGATTATAGCTTTGTTACCGGTGAATCAGTAGGCGTTTCCGTAGCAAAAAATTCTGTGCTTTATGCTGGTGGTAAACTTTTAAATGCTTCAATTGCAGTGGAGGTGAAAGAACATACAGACCGTTCATATTTGACGCAACTATGGAACGAACAACTTGACAAGAAAAAATCTACCACTTACCAACGATATCAAGATGTTGTTGCTTCTTACTTTCTTTGGGCCGTTCTTGTCATTTGCGTAATCAGCATCCTTATATATTTAATAATTGCCCCTGAATTAACTATGAAAGTGGTAGTTTCTGTGTTGATTGTTGCCTGTCCTTGTGCCCTTGCGTTATCCACTCCATTTGCTTTTGGAAATGCCATGAGAAAGATGGGACAGTTAGGTCTTTATCTAAAAAACTCAGATGTAGTTGAAAAATTAGCTGACATAAATGTGGTCGTTTTAGATAAGACTGGAACTTTAACAGACACCCGATTAACTGAAGTAATACAAATTTTACCCATTGAAAAATCATCGGATTTATCCATAATCAAGACTATGGTTGAATCCTCAACACACCCCATTTCATCTGCTATTTATAATCAGCTTTCCACAATCTCTGACAACCATGAGGCGGTGCATTTTGATTCATTTGATGAACGTATAGGTAATGGCTTAATAGCAAAAATAGATAGGGATATATATAAATTAGGAAGCGCTAATTTCACAAATCAACATATGGGCGTGAATGGTGTGTTTTTCACTAAGAACGAAACATTAATCACTTACTTTTCTGTTCATAGTACCTATCGGGAAGGGATCAGTTTACTATTAAATCAAATCAAATTTATCCACGAAATTTATGTCTTATCCGGAGACAATAATAAGGAGCTTTCGGCACTCTTAGATTTCGGTTTAAATGAACAGCATATCTATTTTAACCAAACACCAACATCTAAATTAGAGTTCATAGAGTCCCTCCAAAACAAAGGAAAACAAGTAATGATGGTAGGTGATGGGCTAAACGATGCCGCTGCATTGGCACAAGCCAATGTGGGAATAGCTATTTCTGAAGATATGTTTAAGTTTACTCCATCCTCAGATGCCATTCTTGATGCGAACCAACTGAATAGAATTCCAGATTTCATAAGCATTTCAAAATTTTCGAAGGTCGTTTTGAAAATTTGCTTAGTATTTTCCATTACGTACAATATTACAGGAATATATTTTGCTGTAACGGCACAACTCACACCTCTTGTCGCCGCTGTTCTTATGCCTATGAGTTCAATAACCATTGTCGCATTGAGTACTTTGCTTATCCAATTTCGGTTTTTAAAACTAAAAAACTGACATAGATCAGTTTTTGATAAGACTAGCGTCATTCTTTTTACTTCTTAAAGTTTAGAATTTTGTCCCATGGGGGTAATATACATTATGCTAGTGGTTAGTTTGATTATTGCACTTTTATTCTTAGCCATGTTCATTTGGGCAACCCGAAGCGGACAATTTGACGATGATTATACTCCTTCTGTAAGAATGCTATTTGAAGAGGAACATAAACAAAAAGAAAACCATGGAAATCCAGAAATTTAGTTACGACAATACCATTGTAAAAAAATTCGCCTATGCCACAATCATTTGGGGGATTACCGGAATGCTTGTGGGATTAATTGCCGCCTTACAATTAGCCTTTCCTGAATTCTTTAATGATTACTTGGCCTTAGATTTTCTAAGTTTTGGTAGGATTCGTCCGTTGCATACGAATGCTGTAATCTTTGCCTTTGTAGGGAATGGAATTTTCATGGGGGTGTATTATTCTTTACAGCGCCTACTAAAAGCGCGAATGTGGAGTGATAAACTGAGTAATTTTCATTTTTGGATGTGGCAGATCATCATTCTCTGCGCGGTAGCTACCTTACCGCTAGGTTATACCACTGGGAAAGAATATGCCGAACTAGAATGGTGGATTGATATTTTAATTGCAGGTATTTGGGTTGTATGGGGATGGAATATGTTTGCCACCATACTTAACCGACGAGTGAAGCATTTGTATGTTGCCATTTGGTTTTATATTGCCACGTTTGTAACGGTCGCTATGTTGCACATATTTAATTCATTTGAATTACCCGTTTCATTCCTTAAAAGTTATTCGTGGTATGCGGGTGTACAAGATGCATTAGTTCAATGGTGGTATGGTCACAATGCCGTTGCCTTCTTCTTAACCACCCCGTATTTAGGATTAATGTATTATTTCATACCTAAAGCAGCCGATCGACCCGTTTATTCCTATCGATTATCTATTATACACTTTTGGGCCTTGATTTTCATGTACATCTGGGCTGGTCCTCACCATTTATTATATTCTACCCTACCTGATTGGGCACAAAGTTTAGGGGTCGTGTTCTCAGTTATGTTAATTGCACCTTCTTGGGGAGGTATGCTTAATGGATTATTAACATTACGAGGCGTATGGGATAAGGTGCGTGATGATGTGATGCTGAAATTTATGGTGGTTGCATTAACAGCTTATGGTATGTCAACCTTTGAAGGTCCAATGCTGTCCCTAAAGAACATTAATGTGATTTCACATTTTACAGATTGGACTATTGCACACGTTCACATTGGCGGTCTTGGTTGGAATGGTATGTTAACCTTCGGTGTTTTATATTGGCTGTTCCCAAAAATGTTCCGTACTGAATTATATTCTAAACGAATGGCTAATCAGCATTTTTGGATTGCTACACTAGGAATAATTTTATACGCAATCCCGATGTACATCGCCGGATTTATGCAGGGATTAATGTGGCAAAAATTTAATCCAGACGGGACATTAGTTAATGCAGACTTTATCCGAACATCCATAGAAATGAAGAACTTTTATTATTTGCGGTCGATTGGAGGCTTACTGTATTTAATTGGAGCCATCATGATGTTCTATAATTTAATTAAAACGGCAAAAGCAGGAAGTTTTCTTGCCAATGAAGAAACAGAAGCCCCTGCCCTTGTTAAAGAGACAAACATTCATGAAGGCGAGTATTGGCATCGGGCCATAGAGCGCAAACCAGTTCAATTTATGATATTAAGTTTAGTGGTGGTTGCTATTGGGGGAATCATAGAAATAATCCCAACCATGATTGTTAAAAGTAATATAGCAACGATTAAAGAAGTAAAGCCTTATACTCCACTGGAACTTGAAGGCCGAGATGTATATATTTCAGAAGGTTGTTATAATTGTCACTCTCAACTGGTCCGTCCCCTCCGTTTTGAAACGGTACGCTACGGAGAATATTCCAAATCGGGTGAATTCGTATATGACCACCCATTCCAATGGGGATCTAAACGAACTGGACCCGACTTAGCACGGGAAGGTGGGGTTCGTGGAAATCTTTGGCATTACCAACATTTGATGCGTCCTAAAGTGGTTTCTCCTGGTTCAATTATGCCAGCTTATGCTTGGTTAAAAGGTGATCGGTATAAAATAGATTATACCATGATCCCGAAGAAAATCAGAGCGATGCAAACACTGGGAGTACCTTACAAGAAAGGATATGATCAAGTAGCTATTGCGGATTTGAAAAAACAAGCAACGCTTATCGCTACGGATATTGTTGAGACATCGCCTAAGGAGGCACTTAAAGGAATTAGTAAAGAAGCATTGATCAAAGAACTTGAGAATAAAAAAATTATAGCGTTGATTGCTTACTTGCAACGCCTAGGAACTGATATTAAAACCACTAAAAAATAACCTCATGTTGCGCTTCATTCAACATAATCTTACAACGATTGGAAATGTAGAGTATTTTCCGATCTTTTCATTAGTCCTATTTAGCCTCTTTTTTTTACTTGTGGTAATTCGAGTAATTAAGATGTCTAAAAATTCAGTAGATGAAATAAGTCAATTACCATTAAGTGATCAATCAAAGGATTACCATAATATATAACTCTATGAAAACGAATCGGATTATTTCAATGATACTAACCATGGTGATTAGTTTGAGTACTTTATTTGCTCAAGATGGAAAACAATTGTTTAAATCGCGATGCAATAGTTGTCACATGGAGGACAAAAATAGTACTGGTCCTAAACTAAAAGGAGCAAAAGCTTTATGGGAAAGTGCTGGAGAAGGTGAACTCATTTATAAATGGGTTGAAAATTCGGCAACCTTAATCAAAACGGGAAAAAGTACGCGAGCGAAAGAAATTCAAGGATACAGTCCAACAGAAATGCCTGCTCAAACCGTATCAAAAGAAGAAATTGATGCCATCATTGGATATGTTGATTCCTATGAACCAGCCTCAGAAAAAAGTACTGCAACAGTTGGAGATTCTACCGTAAAAGGTACTGCTTTGATAGGAAAACCAAATTATTCTGAAAATCTTGATTTGTTTTATGGGTTACTTTTTATCGCTTTGATCATTGGAATCGGGATTTTGGTAATCGCTTATTCCATTGTTACCTATGTAAAATCGGATTATTTCAAATCTAAAGCTACAAATCAAGGCATCATGCCAATCACCATCCTCATTTTAAGTTTTGGATATATCGGCTTCAGTTCTCAAGCTTTAGCATTGAATTTTATGTCCTCCGGCGAAGCAACTGAAAAAATTCCCTGGTTATTGGTAGAAAATTCAGATATCTATATACTTCTCTTTATAGATATGTTATTGATTGCAATTTTATTATATCTACGAAACATATTCAATCGATTGGTAGCTATGACTAAATCGAAAGAGGACTTGACATTAGAGGAAACACCAGTTATTAATAAACTGAATGCGATACTAACGGATGCTGTTCCTATAGAACGTGAATATGAAATTATGATGGAACATGAATATGACGGAATTCGTGAGTTAGACAATAACCTTCCACCATGGTGGGTATGGGGTTTCTATGCCACGATAGTTTTTGCAATAATTTATATTGTTAACTACCATATTGTTGGCTACTCCGATTTACAAATAAAAGCGTATGACAAGGAAATGGTTCAGGCAGATAAGGAGGTTAAAGCATACCTCTCAGCACAGGCGATGAATGTGGATGAAACAAATGCGACCTTACTTACAGAAAATAAAGATTTAACAGAAGGGAAAAATTTATTTTCCACGCATTGTGTAACCTGCCATAAAAGTAAAGGTGAAGGAGATGTTGGTCCAAATTTAACCGATAAATCATGGATTTATGGCTATGATATTAAAGAAGTATTTGCCTCCATTAAAAAAGGACGTCCAGCAGGAATGCCTGAACATGCTTCAAAACTTAATCCGGTTCAAATTCAACAAGTTGCATCTTACGTAATTAACCTACCATATATTAAAGGAACTAAACCTGAACAAGGTACCATAATAGAAAAATAAACCACATGGGAAACGAAGAATTCCGAGATCACATTTCCACCGTTAACGAGGATGGAAAGCGAGTATGGATTTTTCCAAAACGTCCAAAAGGAAGTTATTACAATAAACGTAAGATTGTAAGTTACTTACTCTTAGTGTTTCTGTTTTCAGCTCCTCATATTCGTTTAAATAATGAACCCCTTTTGTTATTCAATATAATTGATCAGAAGTTTGTAATCTTCGGAAGCATCTTTTGGCCGCAAGATATGTATCTGTTAGCATTAAGTTTTATTCTATTCATCGTATTAATTATTGTGTTCACCATTATTTTCGGAAGACTATTTTGTGGATGGGCCTGCCCACAGACCATCTTTATGGAAATGGTTTTCCGTCGAATTGAATATTGGATTGAAGGGGATTACAAAGAACAAATCCGTCTTAAAAACGCGCCTTGGAGCACTGCTAAATTAGCTAAACGCGTAGCAAAACACAGTGCATTCTTACTCATTTCCTTTTTAATTGCCAACACATTTCTTGCATACATCATAGGAAGCGAACATTTATGGTCAATACAAACAAGTAACATAAAGCATCATTTGGGAGGATTTATCTCCATTTCTATCTTTTCTCTTGTCTTTTATGGAGTATTTGCATGGTTAAGAGAACAGGTTTGCACTACCATTTGTCCGTATGGTAGACTCCAAGGGGTATTATTGGATCGGAATTCAATGGTCGTGGGATATGATCATCTACGTGGGGAATCTCGTTCAAAAATTCATAAAAACGAAGATCGGGTAGCTACCGGGAAAGGCGATTGCATAGATTGTAACCACTGCCTACACGTATGCCCAACGGGAATTGATATTCGAAATGGTACACAGTTGGAATGCACGAATTGCACCGCATGTATTGATGCATGCGATGAGATGATGTTAGCTGTTGGCTTACCCAAAAATCTAATTGGGTATAAGTCCATTGACAGCATTGAAAAGAATACAGGATTTCAATGGACACGACGAGTGAAGGCATACACAATTCTTCTTATTGCACTGCTAGCTGTACTTATAACACTGTTGATTACCCGTAAAGATTTTGAAACTGAAATCATGCGCCAACGCGGTTCAACCTATACCATAACATCGGATGGTCTGATTACCAATATTTTTGATATAAGTATCCTAAATAAAACCCATGATAACTTCAAACTTACATTTAAATGTAATGAACCTGGAGTGAAAATTGAACCCGTTGACAAGAAAATAATTTTAAAATCAGGTCAACAAATTGAGGAACGAATTCTTATTAAAGCAGCTAATCGAAAATTCACTGACGGCGTATTAAAGATTAAAATCCAAGTTTTCGGAAACGGAAGATTAATAGAAACCAAAAAGACTAAAATTATAGGACCTTATATTTAACAAATGAAATTTAGAAATGGCATCATCATATTCATGGGTTTGTTTATCACGTTCATAGTCACTTTGGGGATTTTGATGCAACGTGAAGGGTCAGATTTAGTGTCAGATGATTATTATGCGCATGACAGAGGGTATCAACGTGAATTGAAAGCAATTCAACAAGCAAATCATTTTAATAATCCTCTTAAAATTAGTCAAACGGATGATAGTTTAATAATCAAATGGAACGAAAACTCTACTACAAGCAGAATTTCCTTGTATTTCATGCGACCAAATAACAAAAAATTCGACAAAACGTTTGAGCTTAATTTCGGCAAAAAGCAACATATTTTACTTCCAAAATCCTTATTTCAGATTGGAAACTATCAAGTTGATGCAAAGTACGCCATTAACGGAGAGAATTGTCAACAACATATTACGTTACGAATTAAATGATTTCCACGCTTGTAGGTGGTTTATTAATTGGAATTGCTGGATCGATTCATTGCGCAGGTATGTGTGGCCCGTTACAATTGCTTGTGCCCTCCATGATTAAAGGTAAGAAAGCAGGCATAAAAGAGTTTTTAAGTTATCATTTCGGAAGATTACTACTTTATATCAGCATCGGTATAATCAGTGGAGTTCTAGGCCTACAGCTCTTGCTATTTCAATCCTTTCAGTGGACTAGTATTATTTTAGGAATCATTATGCTCATTATGGCATGGATAGGCTTGAATAATCCAAATAAAATGAATGCATGGATGATGAACAAAATTCAACAACGGATGAGCTCATCCTACCAATCCATGCGCATCAATCCTTCCTACCTCCTAATTTTCAATATTGGGCTTCTTAATGGACTGTTACCTTGCGGTCTCGTATATTTTGCGGTTTTAAATGCATTGAGTACCCAATCACTTAGTAATTCAATACTCTCGATGCTTGGGTTTGGTGTTGGCACGCTTCCGATTTTTATCTTATTAAAAGGAATTGGATTTAAATGCTCAACATCAGACTACACTCGAAAATTTCAACCTTGGTTATTGTCATTAGTCGCATTATTGATAATAATACGTGGATTAAATCTAGGGATTCCTTATTTAAGTCCTAAAGTAGAATTATCACCGATACATGGAAAGCCATCAATAGAATGTTGTAATAGCAAAAAAATTGAAGCACAAAAAAAGGCGGACTAAGCCGCCTTTTAATAAACTATATCGTACTGTTACAATTTCATGAATTTCACAGACTGGTTTTGTTTACCAGAAACCAATTTAATGATATATGTACCTGCTGGTAAATCTTCAGCATCAATAAACACTTCGTTTTCACCAGAAGGCATATTCGATTTTTTAATTTGCTTAACCAAACGTCCAGTAATTGAATAAACTGCCACATCTACTGCCCCACCTTTGTTCAATTCAAACGAAAGCGTAGTATTTGCATTCGACGGATTCGGATAGGTTAACAACTTAGCCTCCATGGTTGGTTTGTTGTTTGAACCGTTTTGACCAAGTCCTAGGTAAGCCTCAGTTTTCCAAATTCCTCGTCCGAAGGTACCGATGTAAATTTCTCCAGGTCGGTTGTTTCCTTCCTCAAAGGTTCTCCAACTTTGACGAACTTCATAAACCGGCGTTCCTTCAAATCCTGCGGAAGCATTATCCCAAGAGGCGCCACCATTTTCAGTAACAAAAGCTCCTTCTGAGGTACCAACCACAATAATATTTGGGTCGTCACGATCAATAATACCATCGTAACATGCAGGCTGACCACCGACAACAATACTACCCAATGCGGTAAATGTTGGCGCACCGGAAGTAGCATTCAATGATCGTCTATTTGTTCCATTAAATCCTGCGAATAATACAATATCATTTTCATCATTCGGATTCACTGCGATTCCTTCATAATTTGTAGTTGTTATTTTTGTCGCGGTTGTGAAAGATGGGGTTGTTGCTTGAGCACCTGTGCCTACAAAAGCTACTTTATCAGCAAAATCAGGATCACTTGTATACACACTACCTAGGCCATTAATTCTCCAAATACCATTTCCAGCGGAAACATAGCAATATTCTAAGTCTCTAGAAAACTCAACATCTACTGAATTAAACAATCCACCGCCAATTCCTCTGGCAACACAAACCCACTGTACATTAGTTACAGCTAGTCGAAGTGCATTTCGTGTACCCCATAATTCTCCTCCATTAGCATTAACATATACTAAAAACCAAGATTGGAATGGGTCAGCAACTTTCAATGTATCCCACGCAACGTTATATATGACGGTATCAGATCCCATTTCTACTAATTCACCAGTTGCTGCATTCTGACCGTAATTTATTCCATTTGCAGTTAACGCAGGATTGTATAATAAGGTATCATCAAAATACAAGTCTGTTGCCGCAAAGTAGTTAATTGAGTCGCCGGAAGACATACTTGGAATTCGAATCAAATCTCCTTGTTCTACATTCTTAGTTGCAATATAGGTTACTGAATCTTCAGAGTTTGGATCGAAATACTCTGCTAAAAACACTTCTGTGTGGAATGGGTGGTAAGAACTTCCATCGGTACCAGGAGGATCGTAGGAGCCAGGTAATAAAGGCTCAAATGAAGTCCATGTATTTCCTTTATCACCTGATCTAGAAATATTATTGTAATAAATTGTGGAAATCATTACCGCAGGATTAAAGTAGGAAATCTCGCACTCAAATCCATCACCTCCACCCACTTGTCTAAATTCTTTATAGGTAGAAAGTGTGTGGTTATTATACAATGTTCCATTATCTTGTGTACCACCCATAACCGCACCGTCGCGGTCAAACGCAATACCGTAGAACTGCGTAACGTTGTATCCTCTATTTGCAACAAACCACGTATTACCATAATCCGTTGTAATACTTACACCGCCGTCGTTTCCAGCATAAAACCGGTTATTGCTATCCCACTTCATTTCATGATTATCGGCATGCACATAAATCGATGAATTTTGCGATACAGACCACAAAGAAATTTTTTGGAATCCTCCGGATGGTGGATTATTAACTGTTTGTTTCCATCTCCATACATCAATTCCTCCAATTAGAATTTGTTCCGGATCGTTAGGAACAACGGTAACAATTGAATTGTAGGTTCCTTGATCTCTGTAAATATCAAATTCACTTGGTGGACCAGAAGCTCCTACAAATTGTGTCCATGTTGCCCCATCATCGTGTGAAACGTGCATACTTAATAAGTTCGAATTTGTTCTTACTGCATAAAGCGAGTGATGGTTTGAACTGTTTTTAATCGCTGAAACAGCAAACTCGATTCGCGGCGCATTAGACGGAACTAAATTATTTGCCGCAGTTCCTGATTTGTTAGAGAAGTTCGCACCACCATCGGTAGAAACAAAAGTAGTGTTGGCACCAAACGCACAAACGATTACTTCACCATCTTTAGAAATTTCTAACGCAGTACATGTTCCAGCAGTTACTGGCACTGAAGTCATTGACGCGTCTCCAAGTTTCCACTTTTTCAAACCTCCGGTAGTAGCCATCCAAACATAATTATCAACATCCGAACTAACAACCTGCGTACAATTGTTTGTGTTTGGAACGTTGTCCCACGTTACACCGAAATCTGTTGAATACCAAACACCATTTCCGCCCCAAGCTTCTTGATTTGATCCTGTTGCAACATACAACACACCATCAATCGTTTGCGTCATGGATGAAATAAACGGATTGGCTCCAGCATTAATATATTCATCTACTCGATTCCAAACATTTCCTTTATTTAAGGAAACAAATAAGCCACCAGAAACACCACCAGCCCAAACACGATTAATGTTGGTGCGGTCCACTTGAATAGCACGAGTACGACCACCAATATTATCTGGTCCCTCTTCAGTAAACGTAATGTTTTTAGAGCGGTCCATTTGAGCTACACGCTTACGGATTTCAAGTAACTTCGCTTCTGAAACTTGCTGACCCGTTTGAACGTCAACATACCGCGCTTTCAACCATTCCAATGCCTCATCTGCACCTTTCGTTTCTTTTCCGTTCGAAGCAAATAAACCAAGGGCGTTTTCTTCATAAGAACCCAAGTTTGATTTACGCAATTCGTTTAGGCCTACCCCTGCTATTACAGCTGCAACAATCAGAGAACCAATAAGATATATTTTTTTATTCATGAGAAATAGGTATTATACTTCTAATTCAGTGTGCCAATATAGTGAAAATTCAGTTTACAATAAACACAAAATTTAATCTTCTGTTCAACTTTTTATAAAATATGTTTTTCTGCGTGATAGGAAGACCGAACAAGTGGACCACTTTCAACGTGCCTAAAACCCATTTTCAAGCCCACTTCACGGTAATAATCGAATTGTTCCGGTGTAATAAATTCAGCTACCGGAAGGTGATTTAAAGAAGGTTGTAAATACTGACCCAAGGTAACAATATCCACATTTACTCTACTTAAATCTTCCAAAGTTTCTAACACCTCATCGCTCGATTCGCCTAAGCCGAGCATGATTCCGGATTTAGTTTTCATTCCACCCTTTTTAAGACGAAATAACAACTCCAAGGAACGGTCATATTTGGCTTGAATTCGAACTTGTTTTGTTAAGCGGCGAACCGTTTCTAAATTGTGTGAAACTACTTCCGGAGCGGCCTCAATAATTTTCTGAAGGTTATCCCAATTTCCGGCAAAGTCAGGAATTAAAGTTTCCATCGTGGTTCCCGGTGATTGATGTCGAATAGCACGAATGGTTTGAACCCACACCTCAGCGCCTCCATCTTTTAAGTCGTCGCGATCAACAGATGTTATTACTGCATGTTTAATTTGCATGGTTTTAACACTGTGCGCAACCTTACCTGGCTCAAAAAGATCAACTTCAGCTGGCTTTCCGGTTTGAACACCACAAAATCCACACGAACGCGTACATACATTACCCAAAATCATAAACGTAGCCGTTCCTTCACCCCAACATTCTCCCATATTCGGACAACTACCGCTTTCACATATCGTGTGCAACTTATGTTCATCGACTAATCCGCGAACCTTTTTATAATTCTCACCAGTAGGCAATTTAACTCGTAACCAGTTTGGTTTTTTTATGCGTGAATTGTTCTCCATTTCGGTACAAATTTCGGTAAAATATTCTTAAAACATAGGTGTAGGGATTTTGGTTTAATTATATCCATAAAACAATCCGTACCTTTGAACCCTATGACATCAATTGTAACCTATGAAGGGTCATTAAGAACCACGTGTTTACACACGGCCGGGGAGCAAATCATTACCGATGCCCCAATAGACAATCATGGAATGGGCGCCTATTTTTCACCAACAGATTTAGTGGCTACAGCGCTTGCATCGTGCTTTTTAACCATTGTAGGAATCTATTGTGAAGAACGAGAAATACCATTCACTTTTGCCCGAGTTGAGGTAGAAAAAATTATGGCATCAAATCCCCGAAGAATCTCAGAAATTCATCTAACTATAGATTTCCGTGGAAACGACTGGGATGAAAAAACATTAACAAAAATTATTGCTGCCGGTAAGGCCTGTCCAGTAGCTATCACGCTGAAAGATCAAGTAACCATCGAATACCACTTCAAATGATTAAAAAACCACATCAAGCATATACTCGAAAAGAAAAATCGGATATCATTTACGGGATTCACAGTGTGAAAGAAGCTGTTGAAGCTAAACGTGAAATAAATAAGATTTTAATCCAAAAAGGGATTTCAAAAGAAGGGTTTGAAGAGATAAGAACCTTTCTAACAGGAAATGACTATGTAGTACAATACGTTCCTATTCAAAAATTAAGTCAATTAACCTCTGGCAATCACCAAGGGATTGTTGCGTATGTATCACCTATTGAATACCAACAAATTGAAGAATTAGCAGAGCAATGGCTGGAGGCTGGGGTAAAACCTTTTATCCTCGCGCTAGACCGAATCACAGATGTTCGAAATTTCGGGGCTATTGCACGAACGGCTGAGTGTATGGGAATTCATGCCATTTTAATTCCAACTAAGGGTTCAGCATTAGTAACGGCAGATGCGGTTAAGGCATCTTCTGGGGCTTTAAATCGTATTGCTGTGTGTAAAACAGACCAATTCAAAAACACTTTATTCCATCTGCAACAATTAGGAATTCGCATTGCTGCAGTAACTGAAAAAACAAAAGTCGCCATAGATGGAGCCAATCTCCGCGGATCGATTGTTTTGGTAATGGGTTCTGAAGAAGATGGCATCACACAAGATATTCTAAATATGGCTGATCTTCGGGTAACAATACCGATGGAGGGCACTACAAGTTCTTTAAACGTTGGGGTTGCCGCAGGTATCGCGATGTTTGAAAAAACAAGACAAGAGAAAAACCGATAATCAGCGCATTAATTTTGCGGCAAGTTGCGGAATTTCACTTAGGCAGTTGATTTTATAATCGTACTTCGATTTTTCATTTTTCTTTTCCTGATACCAAATCGCTTGCATTCCCGCTTTTAATGCACCCGCTATATCGGCACGGTAATCATCGCCAATCATTAAACTCTGAGGAGCGGAAGTGTTGGCTAAGGTTAACGCATGCCTGAAAATTTGGGGATGCGGCTTATTAACACCAATTTCTTCGCTGCATAGGATTACATCAAACTGATGGTGAATGCCGGCGTGCTTTAATTTGACATGTTGCACCTCAAAAAATCCATTTGTGATAATATGAAGCCTAAATCCCATTTCTTTTAGGTCTGAAATAACTTCCGCAGCAAAAGGCACCAGCGCTGTTTGTTTTGGCGACAGGTCGACATAACCATCTCCAAATCGCTTAATGAGCGACTCGTCCGTTAATTGAAATTTTTTAAGTGTTGCCCTAAAACGCTCATAACGTAGGGACTCTTTCGAGATTTTCCCATTGGAATAGGCATGCCATAGCGCTTTATTTTTATTGTGATAAACTTTATGAAACGATTCGAAGGTTGGAATATGTTGCGCTAATTCACATTCTTCAAAAAGTATGCGCAAAGCGCGCTCGGAATTTTTATCAAAATCCCATAGCGTTCGGTCTAAATCAAAAAAAATATGTTTACCCGAATAGGCCATACCACAATAAATTCAAGAGCACGGAATTAACGCTAATCCATAGAATAATCAACGGGAAGGTGTATTTGTTTTCACTATAAAATTTAGCACAAATCACAGACCCAACGGGAACCGATAAAAACAAGGGGGCTAAATACGTGATCCCAAGAATTCCAAAAGTCTGCTTGATTTTAACAACCCACTTGTTGGTCCGGGTAAATTTCTTCTTTGGTTTGAACGTACCTTTTAACACTTTTTGCGCTTTGCGTTTGTTTTGAAACTCAATCACCTTTTCACTAGCAAAATAAAAAATAATCGCACTGAAATAACCTCCAAGGGCTGAGGCAATTGTTACCTCCCAAATTGGCGCCCCGAGTTTAGCACCTGGAATACCTGAAAATAAAAACTTAAATGTTGCAAGCACAAAGGTGCTCCAGAGGATGTGCCAATCCATGTTAAACTTTTTCTCCGAATGCGAGGTCACCCGCATCGCCTAGTCCAGGAACAATATATGATTGAGCGGTTAATTCTTTATCTATTACAGCTACAAATATTTCAGTGTTTCCAGGAAAATGCTTTTTCACACGCTCAATGGCTTCTTTTGTGGCAATGGCCGCTGCAATGTATATTTTTTTAGGAATCCCCTGTTCTTTTAATGCGTCAAAGACCGTATTCATTGAATTTCCGGAAGCCAACATCGGATCTGAAATAATCCAAATCCGATTATCTAATACCGGTGCAGCAAGGTATTCCACATAAATTTCAAACTCCTCAGGCGTGGTATGTTTGCGATATGCTGAAACATAGGCACTTTCTGCGCGATCAAAGTAGCGAAGAAAGCCGCTATGCATGGCTAACCCTGCACGAAGTATGGTAATTAAAACGGGTTGCTCTTCTAACACTTTACTAGGCGCTATACCCAAAGGTGTTTCCACATCAACCGCTTTGTATTTTAGATTTCTTGAAATTTCGTACGCCATAATTTCGGCAATACGCTCCATATTGGCTCTAAAACGCATCGGGTCTTTCTGAATTTGTACGTCGCGTAATTCTGCTAAATAATTGCCAATGATAGAATCTGAATCTGATAAATTATGGACCATGATTGAATTTTTACGAAGGTATCAAATTAAAAGGCAAACGTCTGTTAAAATTTGCTATCCGAGTTCTTTTTTTAGTGTTGCCTCATCCAATTGTTTATCCCAACGTGCAACGACAATCGTTGCTACGGCATTCCCTATAAAATTAGTCAATGCTCGGCATTCTGACATAAATTTATCAACGCCTAAAATCAAGGCAATTCCTTGCACTGGAAACCCTTTGACTACGGCTAAGGTTGCTGCCAAGGTAATAAATCCTGCGCCAGTAACACCCGCTGAACCTTTGGAGCTCAGCATAGCAATCAGTAAAATGAGAATTTGTTGGTTGAAGGAAAGCGGAAAATTACAAGCTTGTGCAATAAAAAGCGCAGCTAAGGTCATATAAATATTTGTGCCATCCAGGTTAAAAGAATATCCGGTTGGAACCACCAAACCAACAACCTGTTTTGTACAGCCTAACCTTTCTAGTTTACGCATCAAATTCGGTAATGCTGATTCAGAAGAACTGGTTGCTAATACTAAGAAAAGCTCATCCTTAATATACCTTAATAATTTAAAAATTGAAAATTTATTATACCATGCAACTAACCCAAGAATGACTACAATAAAAAGAAATGCGGTAACATAAAATGTAGCTACTAAACCGATTAAGTTCCATAATACGGCTAATCCATATTTACCAACCGTAAAAGCCATCGCACCAAAAGCACCAATTGGGGCTAATTTCATAAGAATCTCAACAATTTTAAATATAGGATGTGCTAAACCGTGTAAAAAATCGATTACCGGCTTACTTTTTTCTTGCGTCATCGAGAGCCCGATACCGAACATAATGGAAACGAACAAAACTTGAAGAATGCTTTCCCCTGTTAGTGAACTGAGCAAGGAAGTTGGGATAATTCCGAGTATGAATGAGGTTAAAGAATGTTCTTTTGATGCATCCACATAATCTTGAATTGACTTTGGATCCAAAGAACTTGGATCGATGTTCATTCCGTGCCCCGGTTGGACCAAATTAGCAATTACCATTCCGATGACCAGTGCTAAAGTAGAAAAGGTGAGAAAATACAACATCGCCTTTCCTGTAACTCGACCTACAGTACTCAGGTTATTCATTGAAGCAAGTCCCGTAGAAACCGTTATAAAAATAACAGGAGCAATGATCATTTTTACCAATGCAATGAACCCATCCCCTAATATTTTCAAGCCAATGGAAGGTTCAGGCCAATACTTCCCGATAATTATTCCTATTACAATGGCAAAAATCACCTGAACATATAATAAGCGATACCAGGGTTTTTTTGCGGCAACTACGTCCGATTCATTAATTTCCATGTTGTAGAATTATTCCTACAAAGAAACAAATCTTTCTGTAATAGCGTCCGCAATTTGAGTGCGTTATAATAGCCAATGAAAATATTATTACCTTGGGCTCATGGAAAATCAAGCCTTTAATCTGAAATCCTTACTCCTTATCATTGTTGCATCACTGGGTTATTTTGTAGACATCTACGATTTGGTACTTTTTGGAGTTGTAAAAGCAGAAAGTTTACTCAGTATTATGCCAAATGCTAACGATCACATTCGAGCAGCCACTGGAAAAATGCTGTTTAACTATCAGATGATTGGAATGTTCATAGGTGGCTTATTATGGGGGGTTTTGGGGGATAAAAAAGGAAGAATTAAGGTGCTATTTGGTTCGATTCTTCTGTATTCAATCGCAAATATTGCAAATGCCTTCGTCACGGATATAACGAGTTATTCCATTATCCGAATAATTGCAGGAATTGGGCTTGCCGGTGAACTAGGCGCAGGAATCACCCTTGTTTCTGAACTAATGCCCAAAGAAAAACGCGGATATGGGACCATGATAATTGTTTGCTTTGGAGCACTTGGCGCCGTATTTGCCACCTTAATCGGAGCCAAAGGAGAAGCGGTTGGCGGCATGTTAACCATGTTCACGGGTGTTGAATTTCTAAATTGGCAAATTGCCTACTTGGTTGGAGGAATGCTGGGCTTATTGTTACTCATTATTAGAATGGGGAGTTTGGAATCAACCATGTTTCATGAAATGCATGAGGAAGGAGTGACCAGAGGAAATCTGAAATTAATATTCGGTAATCGAAAAAATCTCATCAAATATATCCAATGCATTTCTGTTGGAATTCCCATTTGGTTTGTTATTGGTTTGCTAATCATGAATTCTAAGGATGATTTCGGTCCTTTACTTGGCCTAAAAACCATCAATAACGGACTGGCAGTCATGTACGCATACATCGGACTATCCGTTGGAGACTTAGTAGCAGGACTTCTTAGCCAGTGGCTAAAAAGTCGCAGGAAAGTGGTGATGATTTTTTTACTCATGACCATATTGGTTACCAGTAGCTTTTTATTCGGTTCAAAAAACATCAGTGAAGAAACGTACTACTTATATTGTTTTTTACTCGGCGCATCAACCGGTTATTGGGCAATTTTCGTAACTATAGCGGCGGAACAGTTTGGAACAAACATTCGATCTACGGCTGCTAATACGGTCCCTAATTTCGTACGAGGAAGTGTGTTTTTAATTGTTTCACTCTTTGTGGTATTCACGAACTTTTTAAGTATTGGAATGTCCGCATTATTCGTAGGGCTATTGAGTGTAGCCAGTGCTTTTTGGGGAATCTATCATTTAAAAGAAACCTTTTCCAAAGATTTAAATTACCACGAAGAGTTTATTTGACAAATTAACCCGCTTCTTGTATCTTTACGCTCGAAATGCCCACGTGGTGAAATTGGTAGACATGCCATCTTGAGGGGGTGGTGCCAATAGGCGTGCTGGTTCGAATCCAGTCGTGGGCACCAATCAAAAGTCTGGGAATTCCAGACTTTTTTGTTTCGTGCCGTTAAATGCTCGCATTTATAAGGATGGAAATAAAAAAGTATGGTGGCGACATAAGGAGCTAGACTTTTGATGGTATAGCAAAAAAACCTTTTTGGTTCATGGAATAATCCAGTCGTGGGTACTGACGCTCGTATCTCGGTCAGCACAAACACCCATCAAAAGTCTGTTAATTCAGACTTTTTTTTTGCGGCAACGATGAAAGCTTGCTTTTAAGCGTAGCGTAATAAAAAGGATGTACGTGTTCTTACATGGTAAGAGCGTATAATGTGCTTAGGTGGTTATACTTTTAGAATCTCCATCCTTTCTTTACCTTTGTTATATGTTGAAACTGGTCATACTTGTTCTGCTTAGTTGTTTTGCGGTGGTTTCCCATGCACAACGAATTAAATGGGAGAACTTTAATAATCGGGCCAATTGGCGATCTAATCGCTTAGAAATTCAAGCGGGATTTTGTGCCACGCAATTTACAGGAGATCTAGGTGGAGGTTCGGGTCAGGGCATCGACTATTCTATGAAAGATATGGATAAAGAGGCCATAGGTAAAGGTGCTCAAGTGGCATTTAAGTTTCGATTTAATCGATATTTTGCCACAAAGTCAGAGTTTAGTTATTTTCAAATAAAGGGAAGCGATGCGTTTTCGGAAAATGCTAAACGAAGGGCTAGGAATCTAAGTTTTGAAAGTTATAATTTCGAATTCAGTCAACGCCTTGAGTTTATATTTCTAGCACAGGAATTCAATGGTAAATTCTATAACCTTACGTCGAGAGCAAGACATAAAGGCTCAAATTTTCAGCTTTACACCTTTAGCGGTCTTGGGTTTGCGACATTCAACCCCAAGGCAAATTATAATGGCACCTTAATTGAACTTCGTCCCTTAAAAACAGAGGGACAAGCCACGCCCTACGGTAAGGCAACATTAATTATGCCGCTTGGTTTCGGAATGCGCTTGGGATTAACTAAACAAATTCGCATTGGATTTGAAGCTACTTGTTTTAAAACCTTTACGGACTATATGGATGATGTATCTACTTTTTATCCGGAAGCTAGCGTATTAACTGACCCTGCCGCGGTTTATCTATCTAACCCAAGCCTTTCTCCGGAACTGTTCCTACCAGGAAGTCGCAGGGGAGATTTAAATCAAAAAGACACGTATTACAGGCTTAGTGCTTCGTTAATTTTCAACTTAAAGAACCGGTAAAAGGCTCAAATCCTTCATGCAATTTAATACGGAGGATTTCTTTTTCCTTATCAGAGATAAATGCTGCTAGAAGTGCTTGCTCGTTTACATATAACATGTCATTAATATCCCAACCTTTAGTTTCTTTAAGCCATCGATATTCATCAGATAAAGTCACGTTAGAAATTGCTCTACCGTCGGTGTTAATCCCAAAAGACAGGCGATTCAACAATAAATTATTTACTGGGTAGGTTGATTCTGGTGGGTAAACTCGTGTAATATGGTTACTTGTTGGACAAATTTCTAAGTGAATATTATCTTGTTTCAGCTTTTCAAGTAACCCGGCATCTTCTACGCTACGTATTCCATGTCCTATACGCTTTGCACGCAACAAGGACAAGGTTTCAATCACCGATTCAGCGCCTCTTGCTTCTCCAGCATGGGCTGTACAAGAGATGCCGTGCGCATTAACTTTCTTAAAAGCCGCTTGATGGTTTTCTAATCCAAAACCCGCCTCATCTGCGGCTAAATCCAAACCAACTACTCCTTTTTCAGCATACTTAATGACTAAATCTGCCGTGAAGTCGCTTTGTTCTTTTGTAAAATGTCTTAAAGTACAAAGGATAAGATTGACTTTAACCGGTCCGGCATAGGAATGTAGTGCCTCCAAAGTAGCTTCTACAACCTCCTCGGGTGTTAATCCTTTTGTTAAATGTTGTAAGGGTGCAAACCGTAACTCCGCATAAATCACGTGATCAGCTTCCAATTGATGAATAACATCTAAGGTTGCATCAACCAGTTGTTCTTTCGTTTGCATTAATAAAATTGCTGCTTGGGCGCACGCCAAATAATCGTTAAGTGAACAACAATTCACAGGGGTATTATAAACCGCTTGATATTCGGCTAGGCTGATGCCTGGGACATACTTAGATACAAATTGAAAGCTCAAGGAGCAATCAATGTGCAGGTGCAATTCTATTTTAGGAAAGGTATAAGACATAAAAAATCCCGCTCTCGCGGGATTAGATTTAATTATTTCAATTGTTCGTTGGAAAACTGATAAACGGGCAGCTGTACGCCATCAAATTCAATTACTTCCACACCACAACCAATCAATAAACGACCAAGCATTAATCGATTCATTTCAACATTTTCTTTCATCGTAAAGGTACCAACATAGGTCGCTGCATCAAAAGATGTTGTAAAGTATTCTGTAAAGTTCTCACCATTCGTTAAAATGGTTTCAGGCAATACATCAGAACCAAAACGAAAGGTAATGATTCCGGTAGATTTTTGAGTTGCATATTCTGCCTTAGAAGCGGCAACTGCGTAAACTTGAGCATCTAGGCTCATCCAAGTCATCAAAGAGAAAACGGAAAGTAAGATTAATTTTTTCATGGGTTTAATTATTGTTCGAATTTATAAATTTTTGTTCACACAACGATTTTTTTATCAAAAGGGTTGCCATTTCGTTGTTTTGTAGCCCTAAAAGTAAGCAATTACATATTTTTTCAACAAGATACATCAAAGTACATGTGGTATTCGTTTTTGGCACAATCAACCTAAAACTTACTACAGATATGCTGAAACGCGTCGCCTACACCTTAGGGGCATTCTTTACTATGTCTTCACTTTTCGCTCAACAGAATTCTTGTCCAAATGTGGATCTATCTCAAGGAAACTTCACAAACTGGGATGGATATACTGGCAGCTATTATGCTCCAGGAACAACTTTTGGCATAGTTAACGGACGACATTCAATTATTACTCAACAAGGAACGGATCCCAACACCTGTAATCAGCTTCCTTTAATTCCTTCGGGGCATACAAAATCAATAAAATTAGGTAATCCGGGAACCGGAGCCCAAGCGGAGCAATTGGTTTATTCCATTCAGGTTACCCCACAAAGTAGCCTATTTATTTATAAATATGCCGTTGTCCTTGAAAACCCTGGTCATATCCCGACACAACAGCCAAAATTTGAAACAAAAATTCTAAATGCCTTAGGCATGCCGATTGGAGGAGGTTGTGGCACCTATACAGTTTATGGGGGTCAACCTGGGCAAAATTTCCAACAATGCGGCAGTAGGACTTGGCTTCCTTGGACAACCGTTGGACTTGATTTAACGCCCTATATGGGACAAACTATTCAAATTGAATTCACCACATGGGATTGTGCCCAAGGGGCGCACTTCGGGTATGCCTATTTAGCGGCTGAATGCTTACCCTTATCCATTGATGTCAACTACTGTGGAGGAAATCAACCACTAATCCTCACCGCTCCGAATGGGTTTCAATCGTATGTTTGGCAACCAGGAAATTTAGTGGGACAGCAAGTTACAATCAACAATCCAACATTGAATCAGACCTATACCTGTACCATGACCACTTATTCTAATCAAGGAACTTGCGCAGTGGATTTAAGTGTACAAGCAACTCCTACTCATGTAAATTCTAACTTCGTATATACTGCAGGTTGTGAAAATGAACCCATTACATTTCAAGCTACATCAACCGTTACGACGAACACGCCGAATGTGAGCTTATCGTATCAATGGAATTTTGGAAATGCAAATCCTGTTGGGGCCTATGGAAATACTCCGAATACATTTTTCAATAATCCAGGAAATCAACTCGTGGAATTAATCACAAGCAGTTCAAACGGTTGCAGTGATACTATCCAACAACAAGTCAATATCCTTCCAACACCTCATATAACACCAAGCGTTAATGCGACATGTATTCAGCAACAAACAAGCTTTACCTTACTTGGAAACCCTAATGTACAACAAGTTACTTGGGACTTTGGGGATAACTCATCCCTTGACTCAGGTATGTTTGCTACACATCTGTATTCTACACCCGGCAATTATCCTATAGAAGTTATCGGAATGGGCTTGAATGGATGTCAAGATACAGTAACTATGCCTTTAACGATACAACCCCTTCCCTATTTGCATGCCGGAAATGATACAGCAATCTGTCCAGGGAATGGAATTATTATGAATGCTCTAGGAGGACTCAGCCTAACTTGGGAACACGGGCTAACTCAGGGACAAACCTATACACCAAGCCAACAAGAATATCTCAATGTTATTGGTATTGATAGCTTACATTGCATTGTAGGCGACAGTTTTCTGGTTCAAATTCACCTCATCGATTCGGTTCAAGCTATGCCTCCAAGTTTTCTGTGTGTTGGCGATAGCGTACAACTCTCGGCGTTAGCATTTGCCGGAATTTGGTGGGAAAATGGCTTTACAAACCAAGAATGGATCACGGCGACCGTTGGAATTCACCAGTTTGTAGTTCATGGATTGGATGGTAATGGCTGCGCATCAAGTGACACAACCCACATTGAAATATATCCTTTACCAAATGTAGTTGCTGGCTATGATACCACAATTTGTTCAGGCTCAACCATACTCTTACAAGCCAGTGGGGCTAATCAATACCAGTGGTCGAACCAAGTTACCAATGGAAGCACAATCTCCGTTAATTCAAACCAAGAGTTAATGGTAATAGGAATCAATGAACATGGATGCCAAGCAATAGACAGCATACACATTGGGATTGACTCTATACCGAATTTAGCCTTTGATATTGCGCCATACCATGGATGTATTCCGGTTGAAATTAATATACAAAACCAATCCTCCGGAAATTTGTTTACCCAAGTTCAATGGTTGAGCAATAATGGCTCCGTTGCATTTGGTGATTCAACACAGCTCCTGTTTACAGAAGTTGGATGTTTCGATTTAACACAGACAGTTACAACGGCACTTGGTTGTAACTATTCAACTACGCAATCCAATGTAATCTGCACAAACCCTTTACCTACCTCGCAGTTTTCACTTCCTCAAATATCTTTGTCAACCATGAATTACGGCGGAAACTTCACCAACTTAAGTTCCGGTGCAGGAGGATATCTTTGGGATTTTGGCGATGGAAGTGAACCAAGCAATGAAGAACAACCTTATCATAATTTCCCCGACCAACAGGCTGCATCCTATCAAGTCATGTTAATCGCATACAATGAGTTTGGCTGTTCAGATACGAGTTATCAAATCATTCAATTAAGCGAAGAATTAGCCTTCTATGTTCCCAATTCATTTACTCCGGATGGCAATCAATTTAATAATATTTGGAAGCCAGTATTTACAGAAGGGCTTGATCCTCAGGATTACCATGCTACTATCGTTAACCGTTGGGGAGAAATTATTTGGGAAAGCTATGATTCAAGCGTTGGTTGGGATGGTTCTTACGGAGCCAATGGAATTGATGTTCAAGATGGAATCTACATTTACAACATAACCTTTGGATATAAAGATTCGGCAAAAAAAGAACGAATTAATGGTCATATTGTATTGATCAAGTAACCCACGAATTACTTAACAAAATCATAGGTCTTGAATTTGAAAATTCTCAACTGAACGCCAAATTCATTTTTAATAGACATCGTATTAGTAATAGGCCCAGGAACATAGCGAAAATAGCACTGGGCCTTCACATTCCACGCCTTACTTCGTTTAGCGTATCCTGTTTGATAATGAAAGATTCCAAGTCCAGCGCGAACCGAAAACTGTCCTTTATCATAACGATCCGTATTGCTTTTAATGAGGTAATTATACTCCGGAGCTGCAAAAATCTCGATAATTTCTCCGCGACAAGAGCGTCCCTTTTTCCGTTGATTGATTGGGAATAAGGATTTTCGAACATTAAGTCCGGCAGTCAAATACACATTATGCATTTGATTATTATCCGAGGGAGCAGCCAAAGGAAGCGTAGCTCTTAATCCGATTTCTGGTTCAAAGTAATTAAGAACGGACCGGGTTAATCCAATGGACGCGTTATTGAACTGAGCATCTTTAAAGGTTCCTCCGGTGTAGAACCCAATATTTTGCTTTTTACGCATGTAGGCTTGCGCTGTTGTTTGATGAAGCATCGCCAACGATAGGAATACAATGAAAAAACGCATGAGGTAGATTTTACCCTACAACCCATGCGTTTAATTTGGTTACAATATTAGGTCTTGAAATTTGAATCCCATTTTTTTCGATAACTGCCATCCTTGTCATACAATAGGGCTTGTTTCTCCACATTAAATTCACGACCGCCTCGGTTATCATTACCTACACCGGCAATATAGGCCCAATTTCCCCAATTGGATGCTACGTCATAATCCAATAAACAATACTCGAACCACGCCGCGCCATAACGCCAATCTTGTTGCATCCCAAACACCCAATAGCTCGCTAAGATTTGCCGCATGCGGTTAGAAACAAAGCCCGTTTCACGAAGCTCATTCATGCCCGCGTTGATTAATGCTTCGCTCGTTTTTCCCTGGGTCCATGCTTCAAATTTTGTTTTGTCAAAATCGGTATACCGTGCTTCTTGACCAAGCCCATGAAGTTGAAAATACGCGTTAGGGTATTTCTTGAAACTAAATCGAAAAAAATCACGCCACAACAATTCAAAGATAACCCAGTAGGTTGATTCATTGGCTAACACTTCTTGTTCAAAGCGTTTTATTTCGCTATAAATCCTACGAGGAGAAATACACCCTTGACTTAACCATGCAGAAAACTTAGAAGAAAAGTCCAGGCCAGCTAATTGATCGCGAGTTTCTTTATAAGTTCGAATCGCTTGGCCTTCCCAGATAAAATGCATCATTCGCTTTTGTGCTTCTATTTCTCCTCCATGCAGCCACACGGCATGCGAACTTGTTTCACTGGTGAAAGGGGATGACTCAATTGGCGGTATTAAAATTTGACGAGGGGCATCAAAGGGTTCACGTACAACAGATTCCTTTTCAGCGAGCTTTCTGAATTTGGTAAATAACATGGGAATATCCCGAACACTAAAGGGTAAATCATCCGGATGGAAAAGGGTACTTGTCGAATAAGTTTCAAAGTCTATTCCTAGTCCCAACAACTGCTGTTTAACGAATTGCTGTGCTGTTTTCTCCTCACTACCAACTTGCTTTTTAGTGTAAACCTTTCGAATATTATATAATTTACAAAGGCTTGCGATTTGGGTTTCGGCGGCTCCTTCAATAACTAATAAATCTCCACCAATTTGCTGTAATTGAGCCTTTAGGTTAATTAAAGATTCCTTGATAAAATTCATTCGTGTGTTTCCAATTCGAGGAATATCAAATTGCTCGAGGCGGGTATTCGGTAAAAAATATATAGGCAACACTTCCTCATTCTCTTCGATTGCCTTCAAAAGGGTTTCATTATCATCAACCCTCAAATCTTCCGTAAACCACACTAACCCACGTTTCATAAATGTTCAATATTTTGTTTAATTTCTTGCGCTTTTTCTAAGATTAATTTCTTTTGTGCATCCTCCATTTTATCCCAAACTTTATACATCATACCGATTCTCGGATTTCGTTCAAGTAAGGACCTATTTCTGGAATAAAAATCCCAATACAAAGTATTAAACGGACAAGCCTTTTCTCCAAATTTTTCTTTTGTTTTGTAGAAACACCCCTCACAATAATTACTCATTTTTTGGATGTACGCACCCGAGGAAACATAAGGTTTTGAACCTACAATTCCACCATCAGCGAATTGGCTCATTCCCCGTGTATTGGTTATCTCTACCCATTCAAAAGCGTCAATATAGACACCTAAATACCACCGATCTACCTCATCGGGATGTACTCCAAGTAGGGAGGCAAAATTACCGGTAACCATTAAGCGCTGAATGTGATGCGCATAGGCATGATCTAGGGTTTGCTTAATGGAATGGTGAAGGCAATTCATTTTGGTTTCACCTGTCCAAAACCAGGTCGGCAACGGTGCATCATTTCCAAAATAATTTAATTCGGAGAATTCGGGCATTTTGGCCCAATAGACTCCACGCATATATTCGCGCCACCCCAGAATTTGCCGAATAAATCCCTCTACTTGATTTAAGGCGTAGCCTGTTGGATTATTCATGTAGGCTTGCTCTACTGATTGAATCACTTCTAGGGGACCAATCAACTTAACGTTCAACGCAAAAGAAATACGCGAATGGTACACATACCAATGCTGCGTTGTCATTGCATCTTGATAGGTCCCAAACAAGGGAAGTGCTTGTTCAATAAATTCGTGAAGTAAGGCAAGTGCAGCGGTTCGTGTAATGGTCCAGTGAAATAAGGTAGGATTAATTTCTCCAATGGTTTGAATGGATGCGCGCTGGATATCTTCGTATACCTCCGTTTGGTCTGTTGTATGAAGTTCCGTTGGAAAAATCACCTCATTAGGCGGAAGTTTTTTACGGTTATCGTGATCAAAATTCCATTGTCCGCCAAGGGGCTGATCGTTTTCCATTAATACGTGAAATTTCTTTCGCATGTGTCTATAGAAGGTCTCCATGAGAAACGTTTTCTTTCCCTTAAACAAATCTGAAAGATCCTCCCGTTTCGTTAAAAAATGTTCTGAATCAACAGGTGATAATGGGATATTTGACCGCTTGAAATAAGCATCCAGGCGGTATTCATCAGGCCATTGGTAAGAAATCGTTTCTGCTCCTGTAGTTTCCTTTAGGACCGAAAGATTCTTGATAAAATCTTGTTGGTTGTTGGGATCGTTGATTTTGAAATAAACAACTTGATGACCATTCGTTTTCAACTGTGCAGCAAAGGCTCTCATTGCGGCAAAAACGGCGACTACTTTTTGAATGTGATGGTTAACATATTCCGATTCGGATTTTACCTCCATAAGCACATAGCAAACCGACGAATCCACGGCATTGAACCAGCTGTGATTCATGTTGAGTTGGTCACCTAAAACAAGTCGTAGTTCACGTATTTCCATTGGTTTTATTTGTTCTGCAGCGATCGCTGCAATAAATCACTTCTTCCCATACACGCTCCCATTTTTTTCTCCACGAAAAAGGCCGTTTACACACCGGACAAATTTTCTGTGGAAGATTCGCCTTCTTAACGTTTTTCATGTTGAACCCTATTTGGTGAAACATGCTTGGCCAATACTTTTTTACCTAGGGTTCTTGCGTTAGGCGACTTTTTTATTCCATACATGATATCAGACGCATGTTTTCGAGAAGTTTCTATATCTACAATCGGAAAGGGGTAATCAACACCAAGTTGACATGCATAAAATACTTGGTCAATTTCGCTCATTTTCCAAGGTTCATGTATCAAGGAAGATGGAACATCTTTCAAGGCTGGAATCCATTTTCTTATAAATTCTCCTTCCGGATCATGCGCTTCCGAGTTTTTTATTGGATTATAAATTCTCAAGGTATTTACACCGGTTAAGCCCGCCTGCATTTGAATTTGGGGATAATGTATACCGGGTTCATAATCCAGAAACTGACGCGCCAAGAAATGAAGGTCTCTCCAATCTTGCCATAAATTGTAGACAAAAAAGGAAACTACCATGGCGCGCATTCGAAAATTCAAATAACCTGTAGCAACCACACAGCGCATGCACGCATCCACTAAGGGAATCCCTGTTTTACCCTCTTGCCAGGCGCTAATGAACACGTCATTTTTCACCTTACCTAGGCCTTCAAATGCCGAATTAACGGGCAAGAATTCCATCCGACATTCGGTTTCAAACTTTTGAATGAAATGGCAATGCCAATGCAATCTTGAAATGAAATTAGCAAGTGAACGCGCATTCCCGCCCTGCTTTTTTGTGCTCAGCGCCCTTTGATAAACTTGCCGAATGGAAAGATTCCCATAGGCTAAATAAGGAGACAAGCGACTGCAAGATTTTCTAGCTGCCTCAGGCTTGGAAATATGTAAAGAATAGGTTTTGTGACGGGAATCAAAAAAAGTATCCAAATAGCGTTTTGCATTGAGTACTCCCCCAGGCTGGAACGTTTTATTTGAGGTTTTAATTGCTTCAGGTAAGGAGGTTTCGTTCGCTAAATCCCATGAGACATTGACAGAAATCAACTGCTCGAGCTTAGGGTCGTCTATCGGCGTATGCATGAATTTAAGCCATTCTTTGTCCCATGTTTTGCGGTGCTTTAATCCGCGTATAACACCGTTGGATTGGAATTGATGCCATGGAATTTGCTTTGACTTAAGAAAGGCCGCAATTCGAATGTCTCGATTGTATGAAATCCAGTTCCCGGTTTCTTGATGTGAAAATACCGCATGGATTTCGTATTGTTTATTGAGTTCAACAAAGACCTCATCAGCCGATGCATGCACGATCGTTAATGAATGGTTAATTAGCACCTTTTTTAATTCAGTAATCGACTCATAAACAAAGCGCCAATGACGGACATCCGAATCCGCTGCTTCCATCAATTCAGGTTCAAAAACATACAGTAAAATAAGGGGTAGCCTCTGTTCTATGGCTCGCTTAAGCGGTAAGTGATCGCTAAGTCGTAAATCACGTTTGAACCAAAGCACATTTACTTTCATTATATGAAAACAACCAATATGGAAAAGTGTTTCACAAGAATTCATGGTTTAGCTACCTTTGTAGTATGTCACGATTAACTAATTATTTATTTCTCCTGTTTATGGGGATTGTTTTCTTGGGGAATTCGCAAGAAAAACAAATACAATATAAATCCGAGTACTTTGTGATTTTAGTTATTGATGGCCCAAGATATACGGAAACCTATGGAGATACCGGTTGCACCTACATACCCAATTTATGTAACACCCTGATGCCTCAAGGCACATTCTTTTCCAACTTTCGCAATAATGGACCAACCTTTACGGTTCCTGGACACACGGCGTTAATGACAGGAATTTACCAACGTATTTCCAACGTGGGTGCAGGTTTACCGAGAAACCCCTCGTTATTTCAATATTACATCAAGGAACGTCACGCTTTAACTACGGATGCTCAAATCATCGCCAGTAAAGGAAAATTGAATGTATTATCCAATACAAAAGATCGTAAATGGAAAAATAAATTTCGTCCGTATTCATACTGTGGACCGAACGGCAATGGGCTGAGTTATGGTCCTGACCGAGAAACGATGGTTAAAGTGAAAGAGACTTTATCTTCCACAGCCCCACCCCATTTGATGCTAGTTAATTTATTAGGCGTGGATGTAAATGGGCACGGCAACGAGTGGAAAAAATATCTAGATAACATTAAGTACACGGACGCCTATGCCCTTGAAATCTGGAATGCTATTCAAGCGAATCCTATGCTTAAAGATAAAACCACCCTATTTATCACGAACGACCACGGTCGGCATACGGAAGGACATAAAAACGGATTTGTTAACCACGGCGATGGGTGTGACGGGTGTCGGCATATATCTTTATTGGTGTTGGGTCCAGATGTACCAAAGAATCAAGAAATAACCACGGAGGCAGAAATGATTGACATTCCAGTTACGATTGCCAAAATGTTACATATTGGATTTCCAACGGGTAAAGGAAGGTTTCTAACTGAGATTTTTACAAAAAAACTTTAGCACTGCTTGAATTAACAACACAATGTAACTTAAGTATCAAAGCAAGAAATAAAAACAGCTGATTTTTGTAAAAACTACTTTTTATGAAAAACACATTTTATTCTATTGCTTTTATGTCAATGGCCTTTGCTAGTTATTCGTGTACGTCAACCGGTTCAGAATCAACTGAAACTGAAAACACACAATTCGGAGGAATCAAGACCTTGGTTGCTGGTGATTTTAGCGCAAAAGAAAAAGATTCGAATACGGTCGTTATCGATGTAAGAAGCACAGAAGAAGTAGCCAATGGCTTTATTCCGGGAACAGATTTATTTATTAATTTTTTAGATGGAAACTTCCAAGATCAACTTCAAAAACTAGATAAAACAAAAACATACATTGTTTATTGTCATTCTGGTAATAGAAGTGGAAAAGCAACGAACGCAATGCAACAACTCGGTTTCACAGATATCTATAATTTACAAGACGGCATTTCAGGTTGGACTGGACCCTTGTCGCAAAAACAATGAATCAAGACAGACTCTCTGGTGTTATTTCGGTTGGAGGCATCAGTGCAGTAGCATGGTTTATTGCCCCCTATACCCCGAGTGCACTGAATAGTATTATACTTGCGCTACTATTTGGAATCCTCATTGGGACGCTTGTAAAATTTAGAGAAGAAGTTAAAAAACCGGCAGCGACCATTGGCTCAAAAGCATTGGAATATTCAATACTATTTCTTGCGTTTGGAATCAACTATCGATTTTTGGTCAATATCGGTTGGATTCCAATTCTTGGTATTTTATCAAGCATCACCGTCGTATTAATAGTCACGAAAATCCTTGTAAAACGCTTTAACTGTCCTGCTTCTGCGGGATGGTTAATTGGCATTGGAACGGCGATCTGTGGATCATCAGCAATCGCAGCGGCAGCACCTTTTGTTTCAAAAAACAAAGAGGATATTGGGATATCATTAGCTGTAGTTAATTTATGGGGAGCACTTGGAATGATTCTGCTACCCTTAATTTTTCAACTTCCTTTTCTCAATTCATTCAACCACGGATTAATCTTAGGAGGAGGTTTACATTCTGTTGGAAACGTTATGGGCGCTGCATATGGTATTAGTGATGCGCTCGGGAATAAAGCCTTGGCGATAAAAATGGCACGTGTTGCCTTGCTAACCCCAGCATTGTTAGTAATCGTTGCTATGAATCGAAGTGAAAACAGAACTTCTGAGCGAATTAAGGTAAAGATACCATGGTATATCTATGGATTTTTAATCATAACGGCCTTCGTAAGTATATTGGAAATTCCAATCGAACTCATTGAGTGGAATGAGTGGTTTGGTAAAATTGCGCTTACGGTAGCCATGGCGGCAATCGGGGTTAATGTTAATCTTAAAGAACTCTTGGTATCAGGTAGGAAAGGGCTTTTGTTTGGATTCCTAATTTTTATGGCTCAGTTGGTAATGTTGTTTTTTGCAGCAAGTTTATGATTAAAAAAATAAACTATACGAAAGACAGGTACAATTTATGAACCTATTGAAATTGATTTAATTAAACCAAATATCTTTCCTTAAGAGCTTCCATTCTCAATATACTTTTGATAAAGTTTCCGGTAAGGATTCTTTTTAATATTATACGGTGTATTTCGTGTAGTTCTACGAATCACTTTATTCAGCATTATTTGCTTAAATGAACCTAAGGTACCATTCTTAATGGCAGTCAAATTCCAAATTGGTGCATTCCCCAAGGTATCAATAAGAGAGGATCGAAGGGTAATTGAATTTGTAATTAAGGTTGTACCTGTAGCTTGTTGAAAGAAGATGGCAGTTGCCTCTGAAACGGGTTCAAGAATTTGAATGTTTGTTTCAACGACTGCATCAACCTTTAGTAATTTACAAAGTTCTTTCGGCGAAATTCCACCTTCATTATATCCTGCCGGTAACACAATATCATTTGTTGAATTTATATCCAACACCTCCACAAAACATTTTCCTTCATTCATCCGGCGTGCAAAGGATCGAATTAACTGCTCTTGTAATTGACGCTGTTTTTGAAGGGTTAACTCATTGAATCGGTCGTCCGTCATCCAAATCTTTCGTTCGATGGTTGTCCTTGGTGGCAGCACCGCAATGGCATGGTGCTTTTGTGTGATCTTAATGATATGTGGAAGATAGTCTACACTGACGCACGATGAAAGAAATAAAAGTATGATTAAAGGAGCTAAAGATTTCATAAGTCAAAGTTAAAAAAATGATATTAATGTAAAATCCTGTTGTAAAACCATCTGATGGACAAAGCTTAAAAGAATGAATGCACTTATTACGCCTATTCATTACCTTTGCAGAAAAATAACCACATGTCGAAACCCGTTCGCGTACGCTTTGCCCCTTCTCCTACTGGCCCTTTACATATGGGAGGTGTAAGAACTGCACTTTATAATTACCTATTTGCAAAAAAGCACCAAGGAACCTTCTTAATTCGAATCGAAGATACAGATCAAACACGTTTTGTACCCGGGGCGCAAGAGTACATAATGGACGCGCTTTCTTGGTGTGGTATCATGCCGAGCGAAGGTCCTGGACTAGGCGGAGACTTCGGACCCTATGTGCAATCGGAACGAAAAGCCATGTATCGTCCGTATGCGGAGCAGCTTGTAGCTAACGACAAAGCATACTATGCCTTTGATACCGCGGAAGAATTAGAGCAAATGCGGGAACAGGCGAAACAAATGGGGATGCCTAATTGGCAATACAACAGTGTAACGCGGGTAAGTATGAAAAACTCGTTAACCTTACCGCATACGGAAGTAGAACAACGACTGGCTAATGGTGATCCGTATGTGATCCGTATGAAAATGCCACGGAATGAAGACGTACGTTTTCATGACCTCATCCGAGGATGGGTAGTTGTTAATACGAATAACTTAGACGATAAGGTATTATTCAAAAGCGATGGAATGCCAACCTATCACTTAGCGAACATTGTAGATGATTACACCATGAATATATCGCATGTAATTCGTGGCGAGGAGTGGCTACCTTCAGCGCCACTGCATGTATTGCTTTATCAAGCCTTCGGTTGGGATGCTCCAGAATTTGCACACCTTCCGTTATTACTTAGACCCGATGGAAACGGGAAATTATCCAAACGCGATGGTGACCGCCTAGGATTCCCAGTATTTCCTACCAACTGGATCACAGCAGAAGGGGAATTATATTCAGGATATCGTGAAAAAGGGTACTTACCTGAAGCCTTTATTAATATGTTGGCTTTATTGGGTTGGAATCCAGGTACGCCTCAGGAGATTTTCACCTTAGATGAGTTAGTTGAAGCCTTTTCTTTAGAAAGAGTTTCTAAATCCGGAGCAAAATTCGATCCAGAGAAAACGAAGTGGTTTCAACAAAGTTGGTTGCGAATGCAAGATGATGCAGACATCGCCAAGGAATTAAAAGAAACAAACCCTAGCCTAACTATTTCTGATTCCGCTTTGGAAACCTTAGTTGGGTTGATGAAGGAACGTGCCACCTTTGCAGAAGATATCTTAACGGATGGAGCCTATTTCTTGGCTAATCCAAGTGAATTTGATACGGAAACTATTCGTAAAAAATGGAAAGCAGAAACATCCGGATATTTAAATGAATGGATGATTCGATTGGACGGGATTTCTGAGTTTAGTTCGGCGAATATCGAAACTGCTTTCAAGGGATACTTGGAAGAGAAAAGCTTGGGTATTGGCGCTGTATTGCTCCCTTATCGTTTATCCGTTACAGGTGTTGGCGCTGGTCCAGGAATGTTTGATGTGAGCGCATTTCTTGGGAAAGCGGAAGTATTAACCCGCATGAAAGAAAACCTACCTAAAATTGCCGTCATTCTAAATGAAGCATAAAATTCACGTTCGGGGTATTCGCTGTTATTCTTTTCATGGTTGCATGGAAGAAGAAGCGCGTATTGGCGGACATTATACGGTAGATGTAACGATTGACACCGACTTTTCAAAAGCCGCAGCAAGCGATGAATTAATTGATACAGTAGATTATTGCGCCGTTCAAAAAATAGTAGAAGAAGAAATGGGCATTCGGTCGAAATTGATTGAGCACGTAGGACAACGGATCGTTTCAAGAATAAAAAAAGAACTGCAAGGAATCTTGGGCCTTCGAGTTGAAATCCACAAGCTGTCTCCTCCAATTGATGGCGACACCCGTGAGGTATCTATTGTTATCGAGGCATAGGCATCGAACTAATCTTAACCTAAGGAATAAGCGTTTGTTATTCCTTTTTTTTATTTTTTTTAGTACTATGTATTGCATATATCTATTTTTAACATATATCTTTGCATTAAATATTAAGTCATGAATTCAGAGAATACGCAGGCACAAATGAGAAAAGGTATTTTAGAATACTGCATCCTAAGTATGCTATCCTCTGGTGAGGCCTATCCATCCGAAATTCTTAACCGCTTGGAATCCGCACAATTAAGTGTTGTTGAAGGAACGATTTATCCCTTGCTTACGCGTTTAAAAAATATGCAACTACTGGACTATCGTTGGGCAGAATCTACCTCCGGTCCACCAAGAAAATACTATTGCATTACCGAAGAAGGACGCGTTTTTCTATCGGAATTAGAAAGAACTTGGCTTGAATTACAACAAGCTGTTTCAACAATTACCTCTAAAAACACTGATTATGAATAAGACAGTATCCATTCATTTACAAGGCTTTCCTTTTATTTTTGAGGAGCAAGCTTATGCAACCTTAGAATCTTACTTGAACGCATTAAGAAATGTATTGCAACATGAAGAAGGGTTAGAGGAAATTATTCAAGACGTTGAACTACGAATTGTTGAATTACTACAACCTCAACTATCAGCAGGAAAACAAGTTGTTGAAAATAAACATGTGGAAGAAATCATTGCTAAAATTGGCCAGCCCAAAGATTTTGGATCAGAAACCCCAGGAATGGATGAACCGACCTCTGAAACCAAAATCAAAGCAACTCGACGATTTTTTAGGGATACAGATAACGCATTGCTAGGCGGCGTTTGTTCAGGAGCTGCTGCTTACTTTAACATTGATGTTGTTTTTGTTCGTGCGATTTATCTCATTGCTTTTCTAACTTTTGGTGTAGGTGGATTATTATATTTCATCTTGTGGATAATCATACCGCCTGCCAAAACCAGCAGTGATAAACTACAAATGAAAGGTCAAGTGGTTAACCTAGAGAACATGAAGACAGAACTAGGTTCAGCTACGAATCGCCTGAAAAAAGAAGCTAAAGCGCTAAATAACCGAACCGATATTGCTAATTTGTTTCGCAGAATTGCTCGATTCGTTTCAATTATTATTGGCGTCTTAGCCATGTTGGTTGGCTCGGTATTACTAATTACTACGCTTATCTTTATATTTATTCAACCACAATTTATTCCAGCAGAAATCAATGGACAACACGTTTCATTAAGTGAACTATTGGTACTAATTTTTGATAAATCGACTATGATTCCACTCGCTTTTTGGGGAATTGGATTAATTAACCTTTCAATCATCGGATTATGTTTTTTAATTGGAATTCGATGTTTTAAATCCTTATCCTCAAAAATAATTTATATCGGCATGGGTGTACTGTTGCTTTCATTTATAATCGGAACCTCTATGGCAGCAACTGCTGGCGTTCAGTTCGCTAAGTCTATAGAATCTTACGGGGAGATTGAAAAAGAAATAGCTATCTATCAAGGAGAAAACCTCACCATCTCACCAAAACTAAATGACACAAAAGTTTCAGGAGGATATACCATTAAAAGCAACGGGGATGATTTAGGTTTTCTAATTCAAAAGAACAACATCCTGTTCCATGGAATTGAAGTAATGTATGAGGCCTCTAACGACTCTTCATTTCATATCTATCAATTAAATTCGGCACAAGGAAGCTCTCATGAAAAGGCCATTTACAATGCTCGTCAAATAAGAAATATCAGCTTTTTAAAAGATTCAATATTTACTATTAATCCGTGTTTTTCCTTTCCAAAATCTACAAAACTGAGGGACCAAAAAATTAAATTTAGAATAACCGTACCTTCAAATCGTTCGGTATTTTATCAAGGAAGAAGAATTTATCCCATAATTGACTCGATATCAACCGAAATACGAGCACACGGATATATTACTAAAGAGGGAGATTATTCTGAATGGTGATAACTTGGTATCGAATGGCGTTAAAAGAGTCGTGAATAGAATACCTTATTTTTGTATAAAGGAGATACATGTTTAAACTTCAATCAACTACTGTTGAAATTATAATTAATCCCTTGGGTGCTGAACTTCAACAATTCACTCATATAATTCATGGGAACTTGCTTTGGCAAAAGAACGACCAACTATGGAATCGCTTTGCCCCAATTCTATTTCCTATTGTTGGACGATTACTTAACGATCAGTACACGCTGAATCATCAATCGTATGGTATGCGGCAACATGGCTTCGCCAGGGATCAAGTTTTTCATGTAATTGACCATTCAGAAGATTCCATCACCTTGAGGCTAACAGATAATGAACAAACCCGAGTTCAATATCCTTTTGCCTTCGAGCTACAGGTGAAATACACCTTATTCCAAGATGCACTAGAAATTGAACACCGTGTTACTAACCTTGATACGACGGAACTCTTCTATAGTCTTGGCGGGCATCCTGGATTTCATATCGAAGGAAAACTCTCGGAGTATTATCTCGATTTTGGATCGGACTATGCGGTACAACAATACTTAATTACAGGAAATTACTACAACGGCAAAACAAAAGAAATTCAACTGTCACGGAAGTTCGAACTGTCTGATGATTTATTTACCTCCGATGCAATTGTAATTAAACAACCACCCTTTCAATCCATTGGATTTGGTAAAATAAATGGGCCAAAAATACTTTCATTGCATTGCGACACATGGACTGCGGTCGGTTTATGGACCAAACCTGGTGCTCCATTTTTCTGCATTGAACCGTGGTGGGGATGGGCGGATGCACTGGATTCAAGCGGTAACATAAAAGAGAAAGAAGGTATAATGTCGCTTGCGTCAGGAAGTCATTCAACACACAAATATTGTATTGAATTTCATTAGCATTACCGTACTTTTATGCGTAGTTTTGACGTATGCGAACACTTCAACTGCTCTTACTTTTTATCCCATTTCTTTCCTTAGGACAATTGGGCAATACCATGTATGGTTTATACAGAAATAACAATCCATCTACGGTTCAATTGGCTACGATTGATCCGGCAACAGGACTTATAAATGTATTGGGGCAGAGCCTAGGGAATACCATCAATTTAACAGGGGTCTCGCTTAACCCATACAACTTCACCTATACCTATCAAGATCAAGATTCATGGCTTTCGGTTGATTTATCGAACGGTACATTGGTCAACGATGTGATGGTTAGTTTACCCAATGCCACGGGAAACTTTAATAACTTCAAATTCAATACATCCGACACCACGATGTATGGGTTATTTTCACAGGTTCTATACAACCCAGTTACAGGCGTATATTCAGGAGACATGCGCTTAGCTACCTGTGATTTAAGTACAGGACAAGTTTCGCTCATATCACCGGCATCCGTTGCATCAAGTTATGTAATGGCTGGCTCGTCCATAGACCCTCACCTGATGGTTTACTATTTTATTTCTGAAGGAAAACTTATGGGAATTGATTTGTACAATGGTTCAATATATTCTCAGCCATTGATTAGCATTCCAAGCGGTGGAGATAGCTTTGATAATTTTGCCTACAGCTGTGTTGACACGACGATGTATGGTTTAATCGTGAATCACGGAGTGGGAGTTCAATCGTTGGGCAAAATTAACGCTACAACAGGAGTAGTTACCGCCTTATCAACTCCGTTAAACTTCAACAACTATATTATGAACGGCGGGGCCACGATCGACCCAATTAACCTCATCTATTATTTTGAAACGATGGATAATAACGCACAAATCTATTTGGTTGGTTTATCCCTGATAGATGGTTCTATTGTTTCCAATGTTATGCTCCCACCCAGTGGTGCATATTTCGACATGGCACGTATAGATGGAGATTGTTATGGGGCTGAGCCTTCCCGCTTAAATCCCTCTCTGCAACTCGCGGAATCAGATTTATCACTTTCCATTGCGCCAAATCCAAGTTCTGACCTAGTTACCGTAAATTCAAACTCACATATTGAATACCTACGCTGTTATGGGATGGATGGAAAAATAGCAATAGAAGTTCGTATGGATGGGGAAAATCAATTTTCAGTGAAATCACTTCCCAAAGGAGTATATATGTTGGAAGTACGGACAGCACAATCTTCGCAGATTGTTAGATTATTGAAAGATTAAGTTCGTTTTTTCTTTTCTTTTTTAAGTGATCTATACAAACGAAGTGCTCCCATAGGTAAAACCTCATTGTCTAGATACATCCCCGCAGCTTCCAAGGAAACCGCAAAACCCTTTTTCGTCATTAACTGTATTCCAAGCGGAACATAACCAACGGCAGCACCATAGCCATCAATTCCTCCAGAACTTCCTCCACCAATTATGAAAGCTGCACCGATAGCAGCACCGAGGTAGGGAGCAAATTTTGTTGGTTTTGCTTTTGAACCAAAATAATAACGCCCTCCAACGTGAACCCCAGAAATTGCTAAAATAGAACCTGCCCCCGCTTCAATACTCCAATGATGATTGAAAAAATGCTCATAATTACAAGAAAGAAAACTTGGTCCTCCAAACTGAACACCGAGCTGATTTTTAACTTCCAACCTTCTATTCACAGAGTCACTAACTTGGTTCTGACCCCATGCCAAAGCAGTAGTTACCAATAAAATCAAGCTTAAATTTCTTTTTTTAAATTCCATAGAGCTGTAAATATATGTATTCAACAAATTTATTTAATCATTCTCATTCCAGTTTTCCAGACTACACCCAAATCACGCCATACAGACGCGCTGAGTTGATATTCCAAGTTGATTCGAATTTTCTCCGGCATGATTACTTCAATATAAGTACGTTCAGGATCCTTACTATTTGCCAATATTTTATTCTCTTCAAAATAACTAATCGAAGCGAGATCGGTAATTCCGGGCTTATAATCTAACACCTTACGTTGGGCATCCGTGTAGTGACGAACATATTCCTTAACTTCTGGTCGAGGACCAACAACACTCATATCTCCCTTCAATACATTGATAAACTGAGGAAATTCATCTAGTTTGTATTTACGAACAAAAGCTCCTACACGCGTAATTCTTGGGTCGCGCTCACCCACGGTAAGTTTACCTTGTCGATCTGCATTTGGACGCATGGATCGAAACTTAAGCAACATAAAGGGCTTACCGCCTAATCCAATTCGTTCTTGAAAATAAAAAATACCTCCCCTTGATTCTAGCGCAATACAACATGAAATAATTAATCCTATTGGTAAAAACGCAATTAAAATAAGCGACGAAAGTGTGACGTCCATTAAACGCTTCATCCCATCACCTTATGATATGCAATCGTTACCGCCTTAATTACGCTATCAACTTGCTCATTTGTCAAGTTGTAATAAATCGGCAAGGAAATTTCTCTTGAATATTTATCATAGGCCACGGGGTAATTGGCAATATCATACCCTAACTCCTTATATGCTGTAAACAGAGGCAGGGGTTGGAAATGGACATTAACCGCAATATCTTGCTCAAAAATCTCATGCATAATGGCATCTCGCTGCGCTTCGGTAATCCCTTTAATATTCAATTGATATAAATGACAACAAGAAACACGAAATCGGTCTTCACGTATTGGAGTCACGGCCCAATCATGTTGCTCAAACCCCCTGGTGTATTGATCAAAAATTTCGTTTCTACGGTCTAAGGTATCCTGATAGCGCTCCAATTCCACTAAGCCTATAGAAGCTTGAAGGTCGGTCATATTACACTTATATCCAGGCTCAATCACATCATAACGCCAAGCCCCTTTTTGCATTTTAGCTAAGGCATCCTTGGATTGACCGTGAAGGATTTTAATACAAAACAATTTATATAGTTCTTCGTGGTCAAATGAATCAGGCAGATTAAAACAAATTGACCCACCTTCTGCCGTGGTTAAATTTTTTACTGCATGAAACGAAAAGCACGTAATATCAGCTACCGCACCCATTTGCACGCCCTTATACGTGGCGCCAAAGCTATGTGCTGCATCCGAGGCTATTAAGATTCGTCCTAAATTCTGTTGTTGCTCATTCGAAGGAGTAAACATCGATTTAGCTTCTTCAACGAGTTGTTTAATGGCCTCGAAATCGCAAGGTAAACCGGCAATATCAACCGGCATAATCGCTTTAGTATTTGGTGTTATGGCCGCTCGAATGGCTTCAATGCTAATATTAAAATCATCCGGATTGATATCTACCATGACCGCTTTAGCACCGGTATGTAACACCACATTGGCACTCGCACAATACGTATAGACAGGTATAATAACCTCATCGCCCGGACCTATACCCCACCAGCGCAATACAATTTCCATTCCAGTGGTCCACGCACTAACGGCTACGGTTGTTTTACACCCCACATATTCGGTGATTTTCTTTTCAAACAACTTAGTTTTTGGACCCGTAGAAATCCAACCACTGCGTAAGGTATCTGTAACTTCATCAATGATTCGTTGATCTATTCGTGGGGGAGAGAAAGGTAACATATTAGATAATTTCGTTTTTGTAAAGTTCGAGAAAATTAATCAATCTATGCACAGGTATATCTAGGGGAAGATTAACAATGTGCTTACTTACATGTACTGCATTCGGAAAATTAGAAACTTCCAGCCCCCAAGGTTCCAAGGAATCCAATACGGGATGCAAGGGAGAAATAAACCAATCTCCAAGTGGTACTTTTTCTTTTTCTGCTTGCTGCAAAAACAACGTTCGGTCTTTAACAAGGATGGGATACTTAAGAAAGGCGTGTTGGGCCAAGTGTTCTGCTGGGACGGTGGTTTTGCCTTGACTGGTCAACCATTGATGCACTGAGACACCCGAATTTTTGCGCTGTGAAATCACTTGGTCAAATGTGCTTAACGCCTTAATTCCTGCTCGGCATTGCACCGAACTCATCCCTTTAAAATAGTCCTTCGGCATGTTAATTCCTTCTAATTCGGAGGCACTGGAAGAACCTACGACCACCCCTTTCTTACTCAACCATCGATACAATCGAAGGAAGGTCCAATACGTAAATCCTTTTAGCAAATACGTTCTCGCCCAAATAAGTATAAAAAGTATAAACTGATCCTTGGCACTGGGTTTAATTAAATGCGAATTAAGCTGATTGACCGGCTGAAGTAAGTCTCGATTATTTACTACCAACATCCCCCCTATTCCGGTAGAAAAGGGCTTGTTCCATTGACTCGAAAAAAATGAGGCATCGCTCCGTAGGCCGTTGAATACGTCCTGATGTTTCCCTCCAAACCCGTGCGTGCAATCTTCAATCGTATAGATTCCTCTTGCTTTAGCTAAGGATACGATTTCTTCCACTTCAAAACTCAACCCAAGCATGTTTTGAATTAAAATCACTTTAGTTTTTGGGGTGATTACCTGTTCGATTTGCTCGGCGCTACAGCATAAAACCGTAGGATTGATATCCACATAAATGGGTGTTGCACCCAAATAAAGAATGGCATTGGGTACAACTACACACGTGAACGCTGGGAGCACAACTTCATCACCGGGACCTACACCCATCGCCTTTAACACGGTATATAAGGCCACCCGTCCTTTCCAATACAGCGAAACTTGCTCCGAAGCAATGTGGAGATACTCGGCTATCCTTGCTTGATATGTCAATTCAACATTCATTTCGTTCTAGCGGTAAAGGGTAAACTAAGCAAGCCCAAAAAGGAACCAAATCCGTATGATAAATGAAGTAAACTAAAACCAATGAGAACCAATAAAACCTTGTTTTTTCCATTGCGTGCTTGCCATGCTACGACCGTTAATACTCCGATGTAACAGATAAGCACCACGAATGAAGTCAATGACCAAAGGGGATTCCAAGTGATTAAGGAAAGTAGCAGCGGAAGTGTCCATGAACCAAGAAATAGCATGGGGATAAAATGACGCAAACTTAGGGAGGAAAATGTTCGAGTGATATACACCGTTTTCAAATTCCACTTGCCATTATTGAAGTTATTCTTTGCCATGGCCCTAAACGTTTCCCGTGCATAATAGGTGCATCTTGCCTTCGGTGTAAGATAAATTTTTCCTCCATTTCGTAGTAATCGCTTCGATAATTCCATGTCATGGTTTCGAATTAGTCGTTCATCATAGCCTCCAACAGCTTTTAGTTCCTGAGCACGGTATAATCCAAAGGGGACGGTATCCACAGCAATCACATCTGAAACCCCCGTTCGAAATTTAGCATTCCCCACGCCGACTGGATGCATAAGCACGGTGCGTATAGACTCAGACATCGCGGTACTGTTTTTCACCTTAGTTTCCATCACACCACCCACCGCGATTGCATCAGAAAAATCGTTCATTGTTGAAATAAGGGTACTTATGTATCCGAATTCAAACGCTGCATGCGCACTTGAGATTAATATATATGATCCTTGAGCGGCATGAACTCCAATATTTAAAGCCCGCGGTGTAATTCGATCCGGATTGTTCAGCACCTTCACCTGGGGATAAATTTGTGAGAGTTCATTCAATAAGGCTATGGTGCCATCGGTAGATCCTCCATCAATCACCAACAATTCCATGCGTGAAGGGTCTGTGCCATTCGACAGCAACGAAACAATGCAATCCCTTATGTATCGCACTTCATTATAGCACGGAATAACAACGGAAATTTCAGGATTCATTGGGTTGGTTTTTAAATGCCGGATGAATACCAATAAACAAACAACTCCATAATAACCAGAACACAATACCTGATTGTCGCTCCAACATAGATTCAAACAAGGAATTAAAAGCAAATGCACAAACAACAAGGATTAATATCCCTTGTTTATGCTTCCACCCATACCAAAGCATGGAGATTAAAATACCCAGCAACCAAAGCAAACCAATCCAACCGGTTTCCACCGCTGTATGAAAAAATTGATTGTGTGGATTCAAGTGCTCCTTAGCTAAATTAACCTGACCATATTCAAGCAGTTTAGCCTCCATTGCTATTGAGAGATTACCGACCCCCACTCCATTCGGGTGTTCGTGCAAAATTTCTGCAGAGGCAGTCCATAAAATCAATCGCGCATCGTTGCCACGAATTTCCCCACGGGGAAGATGCGTATAGGCAAAGGGGTCCTTCACATAATTAGAAACAAAAGAAACGGAATCTAATACATTGCTTCGTAAGGAAGGTATGAAATAAATCCCCAGGTAGCTAACCAACATACCAAGGGTAAAAACTCCAATGAGTACGGTCCAACCTTGTTTTTTAAACAACCAATATCCAACTAAACAAGCCATGAGTAAGACTGCGAATAATAAGCCAGATAAACTTTCTAAATGCACATGGGTATAGAGTAAAAAAAGTATACCGACCGCCGAGAAGAGATGTTCCCTCATGGTCATCGGGGCTTCCCAACGCCTAAACAACATAAATATCCCTAAGGCGCAGAAAACGGAGACATAGGTGGGGTGATGAAACAATCCAGAAAAATGGGAGGAGAATAAGTAGGCCGCATCATAATTGTGCTCTTCATAATTGAAAAATCCGCCCAAATAACATGCGAAAAGCATGAGGAATAAGGAAATTAAAAACCCATTTTCCAAGAAACGTTTATTCAGATAAAAGGTAGGAACAAAAGAAAATACGAGAGGAAACAGAACAAATGATAGTTTTTTTTCAATTCCAAACATGGCTTCTTGTGGATCTACGGCATTCATCGCATACAAGAAATAATAAGGAAGAAATAAGCTTACTCCTAGGAGAATTATATTGAATTTAAAGGTGAGTTCTTTCTTCACAATACCCGTAATCACGATCACCAAGAATAATAAACAAAATAGCCCGGTAAGACCAGGCAATAACATCCACCCGGCTAATAACAGCATTAGCGCCCATTGATACACCCTTGGATAGGTTAATTTCATTCGTTCAAGATTTCAGTATAACACCCCACCAGTTTTTCTTCTTCCACCGTCCAATTAAATGTATCCTGAACGAGTTTTTTTCCCCGTGCACCCATCGTTTTTGCGATTTCCCGATTGGTTCTTAGGTATTCAATCGCTTCACCAATGGCCTTCGGATCTTCAGGATCTACACAGAGTCCAACGTCCTGCGCTTCAATAAGCAGTTTCCACATCGGGAAATTAGAACCAATCACAGGAATTCCCGATGCCATATATTCAAATATTTTATTAGGCTGGGCATTGACGTGGTTCGGAAAAGGAAGAAAAGTGACGATTCCTGCGAACGATTTTTGTTTAATGGCCAAGGCTTCTTTACGGTTCACATGACCACATGAAACCACCTTGCTCCAACCTGCACTTTCTGATAAGTTACTTTTAAAAACATCGTCTAGGGCTCCTGCTAATTGCAAGGTTGTTTGTGTATACTGCATGGCATCAACAAGTTGTGAAATCCCACGGATAGGTGTTAACCCTCCAATGTAGCAAACATGCGTACGTTCTTCCGTTGACTCATCAAACGCTAATTCGGATAATAAAGGATAGTTGTTAATATCAATTACTCGAGGATGAATTTTTTGAAAGCGCTCTCGAATAAAAGGTGTTGCAGTGATTACGGCATCCAATCTTTTAACCACATAATTCTCGTAATACTCAAAAATCCTTGAGACCATTCCTCTCATGGGTAAATAACTCTTGCCTAATAATTGTCTTGGCAAATCCTCATGAGCATCATAAATCACCCGTTTCCCTTTTCGCTTTAACTTTAGTGCGATACGCAAGAGTTCTGGATCGTGCAGATGATATATGGTACCATCCAAGGCCATACCCTTTTGGTAGACTTCATTCACCGTTTGCCACATGCGTTTTAATCGACTGCCTGTTCGAGGAGCAACAGAATGTATGTGAACGCCTTCTTCCACGCGTTCTGTTACACCAGATAAAATCAAATGAACTTCTGCATTTGGAAACCTTTTAGCCAAGGAACGACACTCCTTCAAAAATATCCGAACATCAAGATCTGGATGTGCACTGCTCAGGTGAATGATTTTCAAGGGCGAAATCGACATGCAACAAAAGTATCAGAAAGGGAGTGACGAAATACAGCAAACCCATTGAGTTTTCCCCATAAGATGTTGAATAAAGCGCTTTTAGTATCTTTGAGGCCATATGCTAGGTAAACCGAGTTTATTGAAACGAATTCTGCGAAGGATTTTTCCTACGATTAGCCCATATATGATCACGCGAATTAAGGACAAGGATGGTAAGAACATACCTGGAACCCGAATTTCATCACATACCTTTATTGACCATCCCAGCTCCCTTTCACTGGCTCAAGGTGTTTATATTGGACATTTTAATGTGTTAGAGGCCAGCCATGGATTAACGATTGAGGAAGGAGTCCAAGTTACTACACATTGCGTAATCACCACGCATTCAAGCCATCAATCGATTCGGTTGTATGGATCATCCTATGCGGGAAAGGAAATGATTGGATATGTCAAAGGGAGTGTAAGCGTTGGGAAATATACCTTTATTGGTCCGCACAGTACCGTTATGCCTGGAACAATCATCGGAAAAGGCAGTTTAGTTCATGCATACAGTTACGTCAAGGGAGAATTTCCGGATTTTTCGATCATCGGTGGGAATCCAGCCAAGGTCCTTGGTGATACCCGAACAATAGACCGTACGTTGCTTGACCAATATCCTGAATTGAATTCGATGTATAATGAGTGGACGAACTAATTGGCTTGCTTATGGGTGTGCAATCCTTGTACTACTCGATGCCTTTTTTATACCTGATATTCGGATTTCAAGCGAATTGCCGGCATTTCAATTAACTGATTTCTTACTTCCAATTATCGGACTCCTTTTATACCCCAAGTTAACCCAGGTTAGAAAAGAATGGTGGTTTATTTGGATTGCATTATTTGCAGGTTATATGTTGCTTCCAATTTTGATTAATAGTCGAATTAAGCAATGGAACGACTATTTCGAACTGTATAGGTTTATAAAATTAGGGGTGATTTTCTTATTATTTAGGTTTACCCAAAGTAAACAACTATACTCCTTAATTGTGGGAAGTTTTATGTTGTTATTGCTCATTAATGTGCTGCACATGTTCAACGTATTTAACATCAATGAACTCTTAACCTACACATATGGAGATAGCATTCACTTTAAACTTTTCGGTAAGGACTCTCTTGGAAATCCAGCGGTAAAACGGATGTTAGGCACCATGGGAAATCCCAATACCAATGCCTTGTTGTTTTTGTTTTTTACCGTGTATTTTTTACCCATAGAAAAAAACCGAACACATTGGTCGCTATGTTATACCGCATTATTCATGGTGTTTCTGTGTCAATCGAGAACTTCCCTGCTTGCTGCAGGTGTAGTGATTGTGGCGTTATTGATTCTTACAAAAAAGGACGGGGTAAAGGCCGCCGTTTGGAAGGTTGTTTCAAGTATCGGGCTCTACGTATTAGCTACCATGATTGCGACTTCGTTTTTTAAATATACAAGCTACAGTAATAGTTTAATGGATGGTTCCGCTCTATATTCCACGTCATTGCGCAGCAGGTGGGAATCATGGTCTATCCTGTGGAATATGATAAAAACTAAGCCGCTCTTTGGTTTTGCTCCTTATAAATCATATTTCACCGCGCATCAATTATATGCAGAAAATGAATATTTACTCATTTGGTGGCGTTATGGGATCTTTGGATTGTTGTTTTATTTAGGGATATTCCTTTTACCTTTTTGGGAACTATTTAGACGAAAATTGGATGCACACTCGGTAAAAGCGATGATTATGATTGGCGTCATGTTAATCGCTGCATTAACTAACAACCCGCTAACAGAACGTACAATTAGTGTGCTCTTTGTGTTTATACTTGCAAGTGGATTACCAAAATCAAAAGAACATGAAAAAACTCTTGCTCATTGGTAGTAATACCGGAAACGCGCACTTAAAAAACTACTTGGAATTAGTACGTGAATACTTTGATGAAGTATTGGTTGTAAGTGATTACCCTGTAGAATACGCCCCGTCTAAATCGGTTTCATTTTCACTTAAGAATCCATTAAAAATTAGGAATTCCATTGAAAAACTTAGACAGATTATCCACGATTACAACCCAAGCATTATACATGTGCACCAAGCAAACAGCTATGCGTTTATTGCAGGAAAAGCCAATAATAAAAGTTTTCCATTGGTACTCACTGCTTGGGGAAGCGATATACTCCTTTTACCAAAACGATCGATCATTCATCGGTGGTTAGTAAAGCGGGCCTTAACTAAGGCTGACATTATAACAGCAGACTCCGAACAAATGATTGAGGAAATACATGGTTTGTGCCCGGGGAAAGATGTAGTAAATGCAAACTTTGGAGTGGATTTAGATATACCTGAGGCAATGAATGCCGACCGTGAAATCATACTTTACTCAAATCGGATGCATGAACCGATCTATCGAATCGAAGACATCCTCATCGCATTTAAGGCATTTTGCAAAGACATGAACGGACACTTAATTCTTGCCGGCAAAGGAAGTTTAACAGAAAATCTTAAAGCTTATACCAATCAACACCAGCTTACTCAACAGGTTACTTTCACCGGTTTTGTTACAAAAACTCAGAATAAATCGAACTATTTGAAGAGTAAGTTTTTTATTTCAATTCCTAAAAGTGATGGCACATCGATTTCGTTACTTGAAGCCATGGCATATGGTTGTATTCCAATGTTATCCGATATCCCTGCGAATCGAGAATGGGTTGAAGATGGGAAAAATGGTATTATAATCGGTCGAACAGAACCATTGAGTAAGGCAATAAAACGAGGGCTCGAATTGGATGCGGAAAAGGTTCAACATTACAACCGTGAACTCATTAATCAACGGGCCACAAAAAGTGCTAATGCTGAACTCTTTAAGGGAATTTACTCCCGGATGTTAGCGTCTGAAGCCAAGGCAAATCGATAGTACAAGTACAAGGTAAAGATCAACCAAATGGCTTGAACATAGGATACCGTTTGCAAGGTTAAAATAAATACGGCCGATGATTTACCGTAGAGCAAAGGGAAAATCCAAAAGGGTATCACTTGAATTAAGGAACTCACCACGCCCATAATCAAAGCGTAACGTTGTTTGTTTAAAAGCAAAGGAAGTGCTGAGATCGGAGAAAGGACAAAGTTAACCATTAACCAAAAGGCCATCGTTTCTGCATAGGTGCCTGCTATTCCCCACGTTGTTCCAAAAACCAATCCGAAAATCTCGGTGCCATACAAAAAAAGTAAAGTGAAGGGAACAATAGAAATCAAGGTAAGCACACCAATGGTTTTAGTAAGAATCGGTGTAAGTTCCTTTTTTTTGTGCATTGCTTCAGAGGAACGGTTATAAAAGAGTTGTCCAACGGATACACCTATCAACATCAATGGAATACGTAGCATTTGATACGCGTGACCATAAGAGCCATAAACTGCTTCGCCGAAATACGCCAAAATCAAGGTTGCAAGTAACATATCCCTACCGTTGTCAATGAACACATGCGGAAGATTCAATAGCGGAAATTCCTGATGTTCTTTAAGTACTACACGGGTTTTACGTGAGGAAAACAACGCTCGAAACCGATGATGTGTTTTTCGAAAGTCCCAAATAAATTCCAGTGCAGAAATGACAAATCCTAATAAGGTAGCAAGAATAAGTCCGAAGGATTTCCAATTCAAGAAAAAGAAACCCCATTTAAGTGCATTAGAAACCAAGGAGTTGGTGATTTTTTGTCGGGAAATTATACCATACGTTCCAGTACGAACGGCCCAACTCGTGCCCACATTAATAACGATCATTGCGGCCGCCCCGAGTATTACACAAAGTATAAACCAAGGCTGAAGATTGATTAGATTAAACACCAGGGAAAAGACTAATAAAAAACAGGCAATAAAAACCAAGAGCCAAAAAGAAAATAAATACACAAACCGATACATCAAATAGGAATGCTCATCGCGTTTGGGTAAGGGAAGAGCCGCTTCATATCGCAAAGTGGCTATAGAAGAAATGAAGGCAATTAAACGCATGTAATACAGCATTTCACCCATTTCGGCGTTGGAATAAAGCCGGGTTAAAATCGGTGCGATGGCATACCCAATAACCTGAGCCATTAAGGTCCCCGAAAAAAGCACGGTGAACGATTTAAATACATCGCTCTTAGTGAACTGTCTTATTCTTTGTAATGGCATTCAACACAAAGATACTATGATTATATTTGTCGGACTAATTCAGAAATGTATGAAACATATAGCGGTTATTGGAGCAGGAACCATGGGAAATGGGATTGCTCACGTATTTGCCCAATTTGGACACCAAGTAAAGATTATTGATATATCGCAAACCGCGTTAGATAAAGCAATTGCAACAATAAGTAAAAACCTAGACCGACAAGTAAGTAAAGGGGCGCTGACCGAAGCAGAGAAGGAAGCAACATTAGCTAATTTAACTACGCATACCGACATGAAGTCAGGAGTTGAAGGAGTCTCGCTGGTAGTAGAAGCTGCGACCGAGAATGTTGACTTGAAACTTAAGATCTTTAAAGAATTGGATGCGCTTACCGATCCTTCTGTAATATTAGCTACAAACACATCTTCCATTTCCATTACTCAAATTGCTGCAGTAACTGGACGACCAGAAAAGGTCATTGGCATGCATTTCATGAATCCAGTTCCTGTAATGAAATTGGTTGAAATAATTCGTGGGTATTCTACTTCAGATGAAGTAACTAACACGATTATGGACATGTCTAAAAAACTGAATAAAGTTCCTGTTGAGGTGAATGACTATCCAGGGTTTGTAGCGAACCGCATATTAATGCCAATGATAAATGAAGCAATTTACACCTTATATGAGGGTGTGGCCGGCGTAGCGGAAATTGATACGGTAATGAAATTAGGAATGGCTCATCCGATGGGACCCTTACAACTCGCAGATTTTATCGGGTTAGACGTTTGTCTTGCTATTTTACGCGTATTACACGACGGATTCGGTAATCCGAAATATGCGCCATGTCCCTTGTTGGTAAACATGGTTATGGCTGGTAAGAAAGGCGTAAAATCTGGAGAAGGATTTTATACTTGGACCCATGGCACCAAAGAACTTATCGTCGCAGAAAATTTTAACAAATAGTATTTTACAGGTTATGCTTTCTTGGCATATAAGACTGCTCTAACTTATCATATTCAAAAGGGAAATCGAACAAGTCCCCCATTGTACAATTCAAGGCTGACGCAATTTTAACATAAGTCAATAATTGAGGATTCGATTTACCATTTTCAATTACGGATAAATTTGAAGGCTCCATTCCTACCGCTTGAGCTAAATCCTTGAGCGCTTTTCCTTGTTTTTTGCGAATTAATCTAATTTGCTTTCCAACATTTATCAATAGGTCTTTATCTGAATTCGTTGCCATATGCTGTTGAAGTTTAAGTTAGTTCATGTAAAAGTCAAAAATACACAGAATATTCATATGGATACCCAAGGAGAAAAATAAAAAAGCAAAAAGCACTATTTTAGTAACGATACCTTTAATTCAGTAACAACTATCTTATCGATTGGGAAGGTCATTTGATCCGGAATTAAGTCCGTCAATGCATGCCATTCTACGCATTCAAAATCACTTGAATCCAATGAACCGATAGGGCTATTTTTTAACATAACATTAATCTTATTTGAATTTAATGTTACTAAATAATAAAATGAAATGATTTGGTCTTCCGTTTTAAATACGGAAGATTGATAGAATTCATTCACATAAAACAAGCGCGCAGATTCAACTGGAACACCTAATTCTTCTAGAAACTCTCTTTTTAATGCATCTAAAATCCCTTCCCCCAGCTCTAATCCGCCGCCAGGAAACTTAGTAAACTCAAATCCATTTCGTCGTTCATGGGATAGAAGGACTTCGCCTTGATCATTAATTACAATGCCATATACCCTTAGATTGAATCGAGTAACCAACTATTTAATATACTTAAACGAGGTCCCTGGATAAACGGCATCATCCCCTAATTCTTCCTCAATGCGAAGCAACTGATTATATTTTGCCATACGGTCACTTCGAGATGCTGAGCCCGTTTTAATTTGGCCGGTATTCAACGCAACGGCTAAATCGGCAATGGTGCTATCTTCTGTTTCACCAGAACGATGACTCATAACGGACGTATAACCATTGGAAGTTGCCATTTGAACGGCTTGAATGGTTTCCGTTAAGGAACCAATTTGATTTACTTTCACTAGAATTGAGTTCGCAATTCCCTCGGAAATTCCTCTGGATAAGCGTTCTGTATTTGTCACGAACAAATCATCTCCTACTAATTGCGTTGATTTACCTAATTCATCCGTAGCTAATTTCCATCCAGCCCAATCATCTTCAGCTAGACCATCTTCAATAGAAATCAACGGATATTTTTGGCACCAATCTTTCCAATACCCGACCATTTCAGACGACGTTCGTTTCTCACCTGTAGATTCAAACTCATAAAGGCCAGTTGTTGCGTTATAAAATTCAGAGGAAGCGGCATCTAGTGCGATGTACATATCGTGACCGGGCTTGAAACCTGCTTTTTCTACGGCTTCAATCACCACTTGAATGGCTTCTTCGTTTGAACCGAGATTTGGCGCAAAACCACCTTCATCGCCTACGTTGGTGGACATCCCACGTTTTTTTAACACACCTTTTAATTGATGAAAAACCTGTGTGCCCCAGCGAAGTCCTTCAGAAAATGAGGAAGCCCCTAAGGGCATAACCATGAATTCTTGAATGTCTATTTTGTTATCGGCATGTGAACCTCCATTTAAGATATTCATCATCGGTACCGGCATTGTAACGGCTCCTACACCACCTACATAGCGATATAAACTCAAATCTGCCTCTATTGCTGCTGCCTTTGCTACTGCTAAGGAAGTTCCAAGAATCGCGTTAGCCCCCAATTTTGCCTTATTTGAGGTTCCATCCAATTTAATCAAAAGAGAATCTATGCCTTTCTGATTAAATATATCAACTCCTTGAAGCGCCTCGTTAATCACCGTATTTACATGTGAAACTGCATTCAATACGCCCTTACCTAAATACACATTTGGGTCGTTATCTCTTAATTCAACCGCCTCATGCACTCCGGTAGAAGCTCCTGAAGGGACAGCTGCTCTTCCTAACACACCAGACGAGGTAATAACATCAACTTCTATGGTTGGATTACCGCGTGAATCTAAAATTTGTCGCGCAAAAACGTTGGCTATAAAACTCATGATACGAATTAGTTAAGTTGATTTATAAATTGATCAAATAGATATCTTGAATCATGTGGTCCAGCCGATGCCTCCGGATGATATTGTACTGAAAAAACCGGTTTATTTTTCATGGCTATTCCAGCAATTGTGTGGTCATTGAGGTGAACGTGCGTAATCTGAATTTCAGTTTGAGCGTCAATGCTTTCTTTAGTTATCACAAACCCATGATTTTGAGAAGTAATTTCTCCTTTCCCTGTAAGCAGATTTTTTATCGGATGATTGATACCTCGATGTCCATTGAACATTTTTTCAGTTTTTAAGCCCTGACTTAATCCCAAAATTTGATGACCTAAACATATACCAAATACAGGACGATTCAAGGCTACTATATCTTTAACTAAGGAAATGGAATTCGGCATAGCTGATGGATCTCCAGGGCCATTAGAAAGCATATAACCGTCAGGATTAAACGAATTTATTTCATCCAGTGTTGCTGATAATGGAAAAACACGTACATGACATCCACGATCTGTTAGGCAACGAATGATATTCTTTTTCACACCAAAATCCAAAAGGGCCACTCTAAATCGAGCATCAGTATTTTCAGGAAACACATCGTACGCTTCTGTAGTAGCAACCTTCGACGATAATTCGAGTCCATTCATTTCTGGAATAGTAGCTAACTTGGCTTTAAGTTCTTCAACATTCAAATTTTCAGAAGAAATTATCGCATTCATAGCACCTTTACTTCGGATATGCCGAACTAATGCTCGTGTATCAACATCTGCAATGCCAACTTTATTTTGTGACTCAAATAACTCCTGCAAAGACGCATATCCTGAGGGTCTTGAAAAGCCATTAGAAAACTTTTTTGTTATAAGACCTGAGATCATTACTTGATCTGATTCAACCTCAGTTTTATGAACGCCATAATTACCAATGTGTGCGGTAGTCATTACCAAAAGCTGTCCAAAATATGATGGGTCAGTAAATACTTCTTGGTAACCGGTCATCCCCGTATTAAATGCAATTTCTCCGCTTGCGGTTCCTTTGGCACCTATTGCCGTACCTTTAAAAACGGTACCGTCTTGTAATACTAAAATTGCAGGTTGTGAATTTGTCATGGAATTATTTTGACAAAATTAATCGCTTCAAACGAAGCAACACCTGTATAAAACAAAAAAGACGACTAAAAGCCGTCTTTTTTTATCAACATGTGTGAATAGCTTATGCTTCTTTTGAGTCTTCTTCTGAAGAATCATCCGATGTTGGTTCAGTAGCATCTGATCCTTCTTCAGCTGCAGGTGCTTCTTCAGCTACTGGTGCCTCTTCTGCTACTGGTGCCTCTTCTGCTACTGGTGCTTCATCAACTACTGGTGCCTCTTCTGCTACTGGTGCCTCTTCTGCTACTGGTGCTTCATCGATTATTATCGCATCTTCAACTACAGCTTCAGCAGCAGTATCTGTTGGTGTTGAATCAACAGCTACAGTTTCTTTAGTTGCACTTGAACCACCACGACGTGAGCGGCGTGTGGTTTTCTTCGTACGATCTGTGTTATAGATTTCATTAAAATCAACTAATTCAATCATACACATTTCGGCATTATCACCTAAGCGGTATCCGGTACGAATGATTCGAGTATATCCACCATTACGCTCAGCGATTTTAGGTGCAATGTCTCTAAATAATTCCGTAACAACTTCCTTATTTTGTAAATAAGAGAATACTACCCGACGCGAATGCGTAGAATCCGTTTTTGATTTAGTAAGAATTGGCTCAACAAAAACGCGCAGCGCCTTTGCTTTGGCAAGGGTTGTATTAATTCGTTTATGTTGAATCAATGAACAAGCCATATTCGAAATCATTGCCTTTCTGTGGGCTGATTTTCTTCCTAGATGGTTTAATTTATTTCCGTGTCTCATCTCTCAGGTCTTTGCGACTAGTCTTTGTCTAATTTATACTTTGCTACATTCATTCCAAAAGTAAGTCCTTTATTATCTACAAGGTCTTCTAATTCCGTAAGAGATTTCTTACCGAAATTTCGGAATTTCAATAAATCTGATTTCGCGAAAGAAACCAAATCACCAAGGGTATCAACTTCAGCTGCCTTTAAACAATTCAAGGCACGAACAGACAAGTCCATATCGACCAATTTTGTTTTAAGCAATTGACGCATGTGAAGCGAGCTTTCATCAAACTCCTCAGTTTCTGTTTTCATTTCGTTATCCAATGTGATTCGCTCATCAGAGAATAACATAAAATGTTGAATTAAAATTTTAGCAGCTTCCTTCAACGCTTCTTTCGGATGAACTGAACCATCTGTGGTAATATTAAGTACCAATTTCTCGAAATCCGTTTTTTGTTCAACACGATAATTTTCAATCGTATATTGAACGTTTTTAATCGGAGTAAAGATTGAATCAATAAAGATAGTACCAAATGGAGCGTCTTCTAGTTTATTCTCCTCTGATGGATAGTAACCACGTCCTTTAATGATTGTAAGTTCCATCTCTAACTTCACAGAAGGTTCCATATTACAAATCACTAAGTCTGGATTCAACACTTGAAACCCATTTGTAAACTTACCGATATCACCTGCTGTTAAAGTATTTTGTCCAGTAATAGAAACAATCACCGTTTCATTATCCACAGAATCAATTTGTTGTTTAAATCGAACTTGTTTCAAATTAAGGATCATTTCTGTCACATCTTCAACCACTCCTTTCATGGTGCTAAACTCATGATCAACGCCCTCTATACGGATAGAGGAAATTGCAAACCCTTCTAGAGAAGATAAAAGAATTCTTCTTAGCGAGTTACCGATTGTAATGCCATAGCCTGGTTCAAGTGGGCGAAATTCAAATTCTCCATTAAACGCATCCGATTGGAGCATTACAACTTTATCCGGTTTTTGAAAATTAAGTATTGCCATTGCTGAAATTAAAAATTATTTAGAATACAATTCGACGATTAGTTGTTCCTTGATGTTTTCAGGGATCATATCACGAGAAGGCATATTAATCAATTTACCTGTCATGGTTGCTCCATCCCAATCAATCCAATCTAGTCTTTTGTTAATCGAGTTCAATGAAGAAACAACAGCTTCAAGCGATTTAGATTTTTCACGAACACTTACAGTATCCCCTGGACGAACGTGAAACGAAGGAACGTTTACAATTTCTCCATTCACGGTTATGTGACGGTGACCCACTAACTGACGAGCAGCTCTTCTAGAAGGTGCAATTCCTAAACGGAACACCATGTTATCTAAACGTGATTCACATAATTGGAGTAAATTCTCACCTGTAATTCCTTTCATTCGAGACGCTTTCTCAAACATGTTAGCGAATTGACGTTCTAAAATACCATAGGTATATTTAGCTTTTTGCTTCTCCCCTAACTGAATTGCGTATTCAGATTGTTTTCCTCCTCTACGTTTAGACGGCCCGTGTTGTCCGGGACCATAACTTCTACGCTCAAGTGCTTTATCAGGACCAAAAATTGGATCTCTGAATCGACGAGCGATTTTTGATTTAGGACCTCTATATCTTGCCATTGTTATTAATTTTTAGTCATGAATTAAGGCATTTTCCTTCGATGACTGGTTAAATAAAATTATACTCTTCTTTTCTTTGGTGGACGACAACCGTTGTGCGGTAGTGGTGTCACATCAATAATTTCAGTTACTTCAATTCCTGAATTGTGAAGTGAACGGATCGCTGACTCTCGCCCAGCTCCTGGTCCTTTCACAAAAACACGAACTCTACGTAGTCCGAAGTCATGAGCTTCTTTCGCTGCGTCTTCAGCGGCTAGCTGAGCGGCATACGGGGTGTTCTTTTTAGAACCTTTGAAGCCCATTTTACCAGCAGATGACCAAGAGATCACTTGTCCGGCGTTGTTTGTCAAGGAAACAATAATGTTGTTGAAACTTGCTTGGATATGTGCTTCCCCTGCAGCCTCAACCTTGACATTTTTCTTCTTCTTTTGATTGGATTTTGCCATGTTCTTACTTATTATTTAGTTACCTTTTTCTTGTTGGCAACAGTTTTTCTCTTACCTTTTCTTGTTCTAGAATTATTCTTAGTATGCTGACCACGTAGGGGTAAACCTGAACGGTGACGGATACCACGATAGCAACCAATATCCATTAATCGCTTAATGTTTAATTGGATTTCAGAACGCAACTGACCTTCCGTTTTAACTTCGTTCACAGAATTACGAATTGCCGACAACTGGTCATCATTCCAATCTTGAACTTTTACGTTTTCGTCGATTCCGTTATCGTTTAGAATTTTTTTAGAAGTACTACGTCCAATCCCATAGATGTAGGTTAATCCGATAACTCCTCTTTTGTTTTTTGGTAAATCTATACCTGCAATACGTGCCATATATCTTATTTTATCCTTGACGTTGTTTTAACTTCGGGTTCTTTTTGTTGATCACATAAACCCTTCCTTTTCGCTTTACAATTTTGCAATCCGCAGTTCGCTTTTTAACAGATGCTCTAACCTTCATTTTCTATGTATTAATTATTTATATCTAAATGAAATCCTACCTTTTGTTAAATCATATGGTGACATTTCTACCTTAACTCGATCTCCTGGGAGAATTTTAATGTAAAACATTCTCATTTTACCAGAAATATGCGCAGTAATCACGTGTCCATTTTGAAGTTCAACACGGAACATCGCATTGGGTAATGCTTCCAAAATAGTACCGTCTTGTTCTATGGATGATTGTTTTGCCATTTCTTAAAATCCTGATAATTCGTTAGCTCCTCTTCTTCCTCTCACCTTCGTGTCACCCATTAATGAATCCATGTGGCGGTTCAATAAATACGTTTCAATTTGTTGTAAGGTATCCAGAACCACACCTACCATAATTAATAGTGACGTTCCACCAAAAAACATTGCAAACGAATCATTTACACCAGCTATTTTAGCAATTGCAGGGATAATAGCAATCGCTGCTAAAAACAAGGATCCTGGAAAGGTAATTCGTGTTACTAAATCATCAATATGATGCGCAGTGTCATCGCCAGGTCTTACCCCAGGAACAAACCCACCACTTCGCTTCAAATCATCCGCAATCTTACGTGGATTAATCATAATTGCAGTATAAAAATAAGTAAACACTACAATCATCACTACTAGGATTACATTGTACCACAAACCATACGGATCGCTCAATATACGTTGAACGATACCCCCTCCACCTTTGGAATCAGTCGCGCTCAAAAATATGGTCATTGGAATCGTAAGTATTGCCTGAGCAAAAATAATCGGCATTACACCACTCGCATTAACCTTTAATGGAAGGTAATTTCTTGTTTGCTGTGCTTCTACTGCGCGATTTCCAACAACACCTTTTGCTGTGTTAAGTGGCACTCTTCGTACTCCTTGAACAATCAGAATAACACTTAAAATAATTAGCATTAAAACGATAACTTCTAATACTAACTTGATAAGGTTTCCTCCTTCGAAAGATTTTCCAACCTCTGCAATAAAAGCTCCTGGAAGTCGTGATAAAATACCTACAGCGATTAACAATGAGATTCCATTGCCAATTCCTTTTTCTGTAATACGTTCTCCTAACCACACCGCGAACATGGACCCTGCAACTAATATGATTATGGTTTGTGCCCACCAAAATGTAGATGGATCGTCAGGTAATGCACCTTTCTGTTCTACATACATTTTTAAGTAAGATGGTGCTTGAAGCGCACAAATTACTATGGTAAGAATTCGGGTATAATTATTAATTACTTTACGTCCAGATTCTCCTTCGTTTTGCAGTTTTTGTACGGCCGGAACAGCCATCCCTAGCAACTGCATGATGATACTTGCTGAAATGTAAGGCATTATTCCTAAGGCCATAATAGACGCATTTGTAAAACCACCACCAGAGAAAAGAGACAATAAGTTCTCAATTCCTTTTTGAGTTTCAGAACCACCTGCAGAGGCACTTTCTAATACACTGTAGTTGATTCCTGGAAGAATTACAAACGAGCCAATCCGGTATGCAAGCACCAACCCTAAGGTTAATAGGATTCGTTGACGAAGTTCAACTACGTTCCAAATGTTTTTCAGATTGGTTATGAATCTTTTCATTTCGATTTATTATCAGATTTTGGTAACACTACCCCCTGCTGCTTCGATTGCTGCTGTTGCTGTTGCAGAAAAATGATGTGCAGTTACTTTAACTGCCGCCTTCAATTCACCGCGACCTAAGATTTTAACCAACTTGGTACCGGAAATCAATCCATTATCCAAGAAAGTATCTAAATTGAATTCGGAAATTCCTTTAGTTTCGGCCAACATTTGAAGAGAATCAAGATTTATAGCCTTGTATTCAACTCTGTTAATGTTTTTGAAACCAAACTTAGGCACTCGTCTTTGCAAAGGCATTTGCCCCCCTTCGAAACCTATTTTCTTCGAATAACCAGAACGAGACTTAGCTCCTTTGTGACCACGCGTTGATGTTCCACCGCGACCTGATCCTTGTCCTCTACCTATTCTTTTTTCACTTTTAACCGATCCAGCGGCCGGTGTTAAATCATGTAAACCCATTTCTAAGTTGTTATCTTATTAATCAACGATTTGAATAAGGTGCTTTACCTTATTTATCATACCCAAAATCTGCGGAGTTCCTTCTTTTTCAACCACATGATTTAGACGTTTAAATCCTAATGCTTTAATCGTAGCTTTTTGATCAGCTGGACGTTTAATGGCGCTTCTTACTTGTTTGATTTTAATTACACTCATTGTTTGAAAAATTACCCGTTAAATACTTTATTAAGGTCAATTCCACGCTGACGAGCAACTGCTGCTGCATCACGCATTTTTGAAAGCGCATCCATTGTAGCTTTTACCACATTGTGTGGATTCGAGGACCCTTGAGATTTTGCTAATACATTGTGTATACCAACAGATTCTAGCACGGCACGCATCGCACCACCCGCAATTACGCCGGTACCATCCGTAGCTGGTTTCAATAAAACCTCAGCACCACCATATTTTCCTTTCTGCGTGTGCGGAACAGTTCCTTTACGAATTGGAACGCGAATCAAATTCTTTTTCGCATCATCAATTCCTTTGGTAATGGCTTCTGTTACTTCTTTTGCTTTTCCAAGTCCATGACCAACTACACCGTTCTCATCTCCAACCACAACGATTGCTGAAAAACTGAAGGTTCTTCCTCCTTTGGTTACTTTAGTTACACGGTTCACGGCAACGAGTTTATCTTTTAACTCGATATCTGCCGATTTTACTCTGTTTAAATTTTGTTGCGTACTCATTCTTATTAAAATTTAAGTCCACTTTCTCGAGCCGAATCAGCAAGTGATTTCACTCTTCCGTGATATAAATAACCATTACGATCAAACACTACCGCTTGAATACCAGCTTTCGTAGCATTTTCTGCAATCATTTTTCCAACCATTGCTGCTTGTTCAAGCTTTGCTGCTTTTTGAGCTGCATCATTCTTCAACGAACCTGCAGAGGCAAGCGTTTTACCTGTTGTATCATCAATAATCTGAGCATAAATCTGCTTATTACTTCTAAATACAGACAATCTTGGAATAGCAGAGGTGCCAAAAACTTTCTTTCTGATTCTGCGTTTGATTTTCGCTCTTCTTAAAACTTTGTTTAGTGCCATGACTTTACCTATTATTTTTTACCTGCTGATTTACCAGCTTTTCTTCTAATTTCTTCTCCTACGAACTTAATACCTTTTCCTTTGTACGGTTCAGGTTTTCTGAAGCTACGAATCTTCGCCGCAACTGCACCTAACAACTGTTTGTCATAAGACTCTAATGTTACCACAGGAGCTTTACCTTTTTCAGTTACTGTTGTACAAACAACTTCCTTAGGAATTTCAAAGATTATCTGATGCGAAAACCCAAGCGCCAATTCTAACAACTGTCCGTTCGCATTTGCACGATAACCTACACCAACGATTTCCATTTCTTTTTTGAATCCGTCTGTAACCCCAACAATCATGTTTTGGATTAATGCACGATATAAACCATGCTTGGATCGGTGATCCGGAGCTTCTGAAGCGCGAGTAATCGTAAGGATATTATCTTCCAAACTCAATATAACACTTGACAAATCTATATCTTGTGTTAAAGTCCCTTTCTTTCCTTTGATGGAAACTACATTTCCATTCAGTGCATATTCTACACCTGCAGGGATTGTAATGGGCAATTTACCAATTCTTGACATCTTTCAATTTTTAATATACGTAACACAATACTTCACCACCAACATTCAACTTGCGTGCCTCTTTATCTGTAATCACACCTTTGGATGTGGAGATCATGGCGATACCAAGTCCGTTCAATACACGCGGAAGTTCTTCGGAACCGGCATATTTTCTTAACCCTGGCTTAGAGATTCGTTGTAATTTGGTAATTGCAGGAATACGCGTAGACATATTGTATTTCAATGCAATTTTAATGATACCCTGTTTGTTGTCATCCTCAAACTTGTAGTTAAGAATGTAACCTTGATCAAACAAAATTTGTGTCATTGCACGTTTTGTGTTTGAACTTGGAATTTCAACCATTTTTAACCCTGCAGCACTTGCGTTGCGTATACGGGTTAAAAAATCTGCGATTGGATCTGTAGTCATTTCTTTTTAAACTTTATAATATTACCAACTTGCTTTTCGAACTCCTGGGATTTTTCCCGCCAAAGCCATTTCTCTGAAGGTTACCCTTGAAATTCCAAAATGACGCATGTAACCACGAGGACGACCTGTTAAACCACAACGGTTGTGTAGTCTGATTTTAGATGAATTCGCAGGAATCTTTTGTAACGCCATCATTGCATCCCATTTCTGATTTACCACTTCTTCGTCAGTTGAAGTAGATTTCAAAACCTTCGTCAATTGTTCACGTTTTTTAGCATATCGTGCTACCATCCGTTCTCTTTTGCGCTCACGCGCTTTCATTGATTCTTTTGCCATTTCTTATTATTTTTTTGCAAATGGAAACCCAAATGCGTCTAACAATGCTTTCGCTTCTTCATCACTCTCAGCTGTGGTAACAAACGTAATGTCCATACCAAGAATTTTATTTACTTTATCGATATCAATTTCTGGAAAAATAATGTGTTCTTTAATTCCTAAATTGAAGTTACCTCGTCCGTCAAATCCTTTCGGGTTAATTCCACGGAAATCTCGAGTTCGCGGCAAAGAAACTGAAAGTAGACGATCCAAGAAATCATACATGCGATCTCCTCGTAAGGTTACCTTAGTTCCAATCGGCATACCTTTTCTAAGTTTAAAATTAGAAATGTCCTTTTTGGAATTTGTAGTAATTGCTTTCTGACCAGCGATTCTTGACAAATCAGCTGCTGCATTTTCAATTAATTTTTTGTCAGCTACAGCGTCGCCCATCCCTTGACTCAAAACAATTTTGGTCAATTTAGGAACACGCATAGCTGATTTATATCCAAACTGCTCCGTTAAATCTTTAATGATTACAGCTTGATACTTTTCTTTAAGTCGTGGTGTATAACTCATTATTTAATCACCTCCCCTGATTTCTTTGAAAAACGTACTAATTTACCTTTATCATTTTCTTTTCTACCTACTCGCGTTGCTTGACCAGCAACAACCAGCATCAGATTAGAAACATGAATTGTTCCTTCTTTTTCCTCAATTCCACCTTGTGGATTAGACGCACTCGGTTTAGTGTGACGTTTCACAAGGTTAACGCCTTCAACCGTAGCACGCATTTTCGTACGGCTAATTGAGGTAATCTTACCTTCTTGACCTTTAGAGTCACCACTGATGACTTTAACTAGGTCTCCTACTTTTATTTTTAACTTCGTTTGCATATCTCTTTAAATTACAACACCTCAGGTGCTAATGAAACGATTTTCATATAATTATTCTCACGTAATTCTCTTGCTACAGGTCCGAAAATACGTGTTCCTCGCATCTCACCTGCTTGATTCAAAATAACGCATGCATTATCATCGAAGCGGATGTATGATCCATCTGGTCTGCGAATTTCTTTTTTGGTGCGCACTACAACGGCAGTAGCCACTGAACCTTTTTTCACTGCACCAGTTGGCATTGCACTTTTCACAGCAACAACAATCTTGTCACCTACAGAAGCATATCTTCTGCGAGTACCACCTAACACTCTAATGCAGAGTACCTCTTTTGCGCCGGAATTATCAGCAACTGATAATCTTGATTCTGTTTGTATCATTTCTCAGGTTATTTCGCTCTTTCAACAATTTCTACTAGGCGCCAGTTCTTAGTTTTACTTAAGGGACGCGTTTCCATAATTTTTACTGTATCGCCAATATGGCTATCATTCTTCTCGTCATGCGCTACAAATTTTGTAGTCGTTTTAACGAACTTACCATACTTCGGGTGTTTCTTCTTACGCTCTACAGCCACAACAACAGACTTATCCATTTTGTCACTTGTTACGATCCCGATTCTTTCTTTTCTTAAATTTCGCTTTTCCATGTTAAGCTTCAATTATTGCGCTTATGCTGCGCTGTTTCTTTTGGTTAATTCAGTATTAAATCTCGCGATTGTCTTTCTCAAACTCTTAATTCTCATTGGGTTCTCAATTGGAGCCGTTTTATGAGTAAGGGTTAAAGAAATCATTTGACCCTGTAACTCTGTAAGTTTACGATTCAAATCTTCTAGCGATAATTTCGATATATCTTGTGTCTTCATTTTCTAAGATTAAGCAGGTATAACAAAGTCATTACGAACTACGAATTTGCATTTCACAGGAAGTTTTTGAGCTGCTAAACGCATAGCTTCTTTAGCGATTTCATAAGAAACACCATCTGCTTCAAACATAATTCGACCCGGTTTAACCACTGCAACCCAATGGCTCAATGCACCCTTACCTTTACCCATCCGAACTTCAGCCGGTTTTGCTGTAACTGGTTTGTCTGGGAAAATTCGGATCCACACTTTACCTTCCCTTTTCATGTAACGCGTAACTGCGATACGGGAAGCTTCAATTTGACGAGAGGTGATCCATCCTGGCTCTAACGTTTTTAGACCAAATGATCCAAAAGCTATAGAAGACCCACGTTGTGCTAAACCTCGGTTTCTCCCCTTCTGTACTTTTCTGAACTTCGTTCTTTTTGGTTGTAACATTTTAGTACTCTTTTAAGCGTATTACTTTTTCTTTCTTTTTGGTGAAGCTGAACCACTGTTGCCAGCATTCGTCGAACCTGATGACATTCCTACATTTGGTGAAAGGTCACGTTTCCCGTATACTTCTCCACGGCAAATCCAAACTTTGATTCCAAGACGGCCATAGGTTGTATGTGCTTCTGAAACTGCATAATCTATATCTGCTCTGAAGGTATGTAATGGTGTACGACCATCTTTGTACATTTCAGAACGTGCCATTTCCGCACCATTCAAACGACCAGATATTTTAATTTTTATTCCTTCGGCACCTAAACGCATCGTTCCTGCGATAGCCATTTTAATTGCTCGACGAAAAGAGATACGCGCTTCAAGTTGACGAGCCACAGCATCTGCAACTAATCGTGCGTCAAGCTCAGGACGTTTAACTTCGAAGATGTTAATTTGAATCTCTTTCTTAGTCAATTTTTTAAGCTCTTCTTTTAGCTTATCTACTTCTTGTCCACCTTTACCAATAATCACACCCGGACGAGCGGTATTAATTGTTACGGTAACCAACTTAAGTGTGCGTTCGATGATGATTTTTGCAATGCTCGCCTTAGCTAAACGAGCGTTCAAATACTTACGAATTTGATCATCTTCTACAATTTTATCTTTGTAATCTCTACCACCATACCAGTTAGATTCCCATCCGTGGATGTAGCCTAAACGATTACCAATTGGATTTGTCTTTTGTCCCATATTCTTAAGAATTTACACCATCAACGATGATTGTAACATGATTTGATCTTTTTCTAATTCTGTGTGCACGGCCTTGTGGTGCTGGTTGAATTCGTTTCAACATTGCTCCTCCAGCAACTTCGATTGATTTCACAAACACTTTCTCCTCACTCAGGTCTTTGCCTTCGTTTTTCTGTTCCCAATTCGAGATTGCAGAACGTAGTAACTTTTCTAATCCAACCGCAGCAAATTTTGAATTATGGCTTAAAATATTAAGCGCTTTATTCACTTCAACTCCGCGAATTAAATCGGCAACCATTCTCATTTTACGGGGAGAAATTTTCGAATCATTCAATTGCGCTATCGCAATTTGTTTTTTCTCATCTTTTAACTTCTCAGCCCTTAGTCTTTTTCTAGCACCCATGACTTAAAATTTATCTTATCGTTTTTTATCTTTTTTATTTCCACCATGTCCGCGGAAGTTTCTCGTTGGAGAAAATTCGCCTAACTTGTGACCTACCATATTCTCTGTAGCAAATACAGGAATAAACTTGTGACCATTGTGTACCGCGAAGGTCAGACCAACGAAATCTGGAGTGATTGTGGACGCACGCGACCATGTTTTAATTACTGCCTTGCTGTTTGAAGCTTGGGCATCATCCACTCGTTTCATCAGTTTGTAGTGAACAAAAGGCGGCTTTTTTAATGAACGACTCATACTACGTTATTTTTTTCTTCTTTCTATAATGAACTTATTCGAATACTTAGTTTTGGATCTAGTTTTGTATCCTTTTGCTGGCATACCATTTCTAGATCGTGGATGGCCTCCAGAATTTCTTCCTTCACCACCGCCCATCGGGTGATCCACTGGATTCATTACCACACCACGTACTCGTGGACGACGGCCTAACCATCGTGAACGACCTGCTTTACCAGAACGCTCCAGGTTATGCTCCCCATTGGATACTACACCAACTGTTGCTAAACAAGTTACAAGTACCATACGTGTTTCACCAGAAGGCATTTTTACAACTGCGAATTTACCTTCACGTGCATTTAATTGACCATAAGTACCGGCACCTCGAGCTATAGATCCACCTTTACCAGGCATTAATTCAATGTTATGAATCAGGGTACCTAATGGAACATCCGATAAATACATTGCATTTCCAACATTAGGAGTAGCTGTTCTACCTGCAGTAACTGTATCGCCTACTTTCAATCCATTTGGTGCAATAATATAACGCTTCTCACCATCCGCGTAATATAGCAATGCAATATTTGCAGTTCGGTTTGGATCGTATTCAATAGCCTTTACGGTTGCAGGGATATCAAACTTATTTCGTTTGAAATCTACGATACGATACTTTTGTTTGTGCCCTCCCCCGATGTAACGCATAGTCATACGTCCATCATTGTTACGGCCACCAGATTTAGTACCACCTTTAACAAGGCTTTTCTCTGGTTTCGACGCGGTAATTACCGACATGTCGATAGCCACTTTGTGACGTTGACCAGGGGTTGTTGGTTTAAACTTTCTAACGCTCATTGCTCAATTAATAGTTGTTAAACAAATCAATGGTTTCACCATCTGCGATTGAAACTACAGCCTTCTTCCATTGTTTACTTCGTTGCTCAACAATGCCTTTGTTTGTATATTTCACAGAAGATTTTCCACCGCCATAATTTTGTGTACGCACCTCTGTGACGTGTACTCCGTACATTTTCTCGACAGCATGTTTTATTTCAAGCTTATTCGCTTTTCGATCCACTTCAAAAGTGAACGCATTTCTAGCCTCAGAAGCAAAAGTTGCTTTCTCTGTAATAATCGGCTTTTTAATTATTCCTTGCATGACCCTGGATCAATTAATTTAAAATTTCTTCAATACGACTAATCGCCGTTTGGGTTACTAAAACTTTGCGTGCATTTAACACATCATAGGTGTTAAAAGATTCTACAGTAACCACCTTAACTTTTTTCAAGTTTCTAGCAGCTAAATAAACAGCATCATTTTTATCACCTAAAATCAATAATACCTTTTGATTCTCTAAAGAAAGTGCAGATACCATAGAAACAAAATCTTTTGTTTTGATTGCATCCATCTTTACATCTTCTAAAACCATTAAAGCATCATTTTTCATTTGATATGAAAAAGCTGATTTTCTCGCTAGTCTTTTTAGTTTAACATTCAATTTGAACGAATAATTTCTTGGTCTTGGTCCAAAAATACGACCTCCACCCACACGAGTACCCGATTTAGCGCTACCTGCTCTTGCTCCACCTGTACCTTTTTGCTTCTTAAGCTTCTTGGTTGATCCCGCAATTTCATTTCGCTCTTTAGTCTTGTGTGTTCCTTGTCTGCGATTTGCTAAATGTTGTTTAACATCTAGATATATCGCATGGTTATTTGGCTCTATACCAAACACCTCATCAGAGAGATTTGCTTTCGCTGAAGACGCCTTACCGCTTACGCTATATACTTTCGCTTCCATTACTTATAAATTGTTACATAAGAATTATTCGCTCCTGGAATAGATCCTTTAATGATTAATATATTGCGATCCACCAACACCTTAAGAATCTCAAGATTTGATTGTGTACGCTGCTTATTTCCCATTTGTCCTGCCATGCGCATTCCTTTGAATACACGCGCTGGATATGAACATGCTCCGATTGAACCTGGTGCACGTAAACGGTTGTGCTGACCATGAGTTGATTGTCCAACACCACCGAAGTTATGTCTTCTAACAACCCCTTGGAATCCTTTACCTTTTGAAGTTCCGGTCACATCAACAAATTCACCCTCTTCGAAAATACTCACATTAATTTCATCTCCGGCATTGCAACTTTCAAATCCTCTAAACTCTACCAACTTTGATTTTGGTGTAGTATTTGCTTTTTTGAAGTGCCCTTTCAACGCATTCGGGGTATTCTTCTCTTTGCGATTTCCAAAACCCAATTGAACAGCATCGTACCCATCACGGTCGATTGTTTTAACTTGAGTTACTACGCAGGGACCAGCTTCAACAAGCGTGCATGGCTGTGATTTGCCCTCGGCACTATAGATGCTAGTCATTCCGATTTTTCGTCCAATAATTCCTGACATAACTAATTTAACTTAAGATTATACTTTAATTTCTACATCAACGCCACTTGGCAACTCCAATTTCATCAATGCATCCACAGTTTTTGATGAACTGCTGTAGATGTCCAACAAGCGCTTGTATGCACACAATTCGAACTGCTCACGCGCCTTTTTATTAACGTGTGGTGAACGTAATACGGTGTAAATACGCTTGTGTGTTGGTAATGGAATAGGACCACTTACAACGGCACCTGTAGCTTTTACAGTCTTTACAATTTTCTCAGCAGACTTGTCTACTAGATTGTGATCGTAAGACTTTAATTTTATTCTAATTTTCTGACTCATTTCTTTTCAATTTTATGCTGAAAAATTACTTCGCTTTTGAAATTACATCCTCTGCTACATTCTTAGGTGCTGCAGCGTAGTGAGAAAACTCCATGGAAGACGTTGCTCGTCCAGAAGTTATGGTGCGTAATTGGGTAACATAACCAAACATTTCTGATAATGGAACGTCTGCTTTAAGCACCTTAGCTCCGGCGCGATCATCCATTCCTGTAGGCATTCCACGTCGTCTATTTAAATCTCCTTGAACATCTCCAAAATAATCTTCTGGTGTTACTACTTCCATTTTCATGATAGGTTCTAATAGTATAGGAGAACAAGCTTTCAATGCTGCACGGTACGCCATTTTCGCACACAATTCGAATGAAAGTGAATCGGAGTCAACTGCGTGGAACGAACCATCAATTAATTCAACTTTCATTGATTCAAGTGGGAATCCTGCTAAAACACCGTTTTTCATTGAATCTCTGAATCCTTTCTCAACTGAAGGAATAAATTCTCTTGGAATGTTACCTCCTTTAATGCTGTTAATGAACTCTAAGCCTTTTTTCTCAGGGTTATCCTGGTGAGAAATTTTAACTAAAATATCGGCAAATTTTCCACGACCACCCGTTTGTTTTTTGTAAACTTCACGATGTTCAGTTGATCCTGAAATAGCCTCACGATATGCCACCTGAGGGGCTCCTTGATTCACTTCAACTTTAAATTCTCTTTTTAAACGATCAACAATGATTTCCAAGTGAAGCTCACCCATTCCAGAAATGATCGTTTGTCCAGTATCCTCATCTGTATTCACGCGGAATGTTGGATCTTCTTCTGACAATTTTGATAATCCTATAGATAAACGATCTGTATCTGCCTGAGTTTTAGGCTCAATTGCCAATCCAATAACTGGATCAGGGAATACCATGGACTCAAGGATAATTGGTGCATTTTCAGCACACAAGGTATCTCCTGTCTTAATGTCCTTAAATCCAACAACCGCACCAATATCACCAGCGCCCAATTCAGAAACTTGATTTTGTTTGTTAGCGTGCATTTGGAAGATTCGAGAAATTCGCTCTTTATTTTCAGATCGTGTGTTTAATACGTATGATCCTGCGTCTAATTTACCTGAATATACTCGAGTAAAACACAATCTACCTACAAACGGGTCAGTTGCAATCTTAAATGCTAAGGCAGCAAACGGCTCATCATAAGAAGGCTTTCTTGTTACTTCTTCGTCTGTTTTTGGATTAATTCCTGTAATCGCCTCAACATCAAGCGGTGAAGGTAAAATTTCCATTACCATATCCAACATCGCCTGAACTCCTTTATTTTTAAAAGAAGAACCACACATCATAGGAACAACTTTTCCTGAAATTGTAGCTTGACGCAACGCATCAAGAATTTCACGCTCCGTTAACGAATTCTCGTCTTCGAAATATTTTTCCATTAATGTCTCGTCAAATTCAGCTACTGCTTCTAACAATTTACCACGTAAATCACGAGCCTCATCAATAATATCTGCTGGAATCTCAACTTCTTGGAACGTCATTCCATAATCATCCTCATTCCAAACAATTCCACGGAAATTAATTAAGTCAACTACTCCTCTAAAATTGTCTTCTTCACCAATATTGATTTGTAATGGCAACGCATGGCTTCCAAGCATATCCTTAACTTGCTTACACACCTTAAGGAAGTCTGCACCTTGACGGTCCATTTTGTTCACAAAACCAATACGTGGTACATTGTAATTATTAGCCAAACGCCAGTTAGTTTCAGATTGTGGCTCAACACCATCTACCGCAGAAAACAAAAACACAAGTCCGTCAAGTACACGAAGGGAACGGTTAACTTCAACCGTAAAATCAACGTGTCCCGGAGTATCAATAATGTTTACATGGTAAGGAGTACCTCTGTAATTCCATGTTAATGTGGTAGCAGCTGAAGTAATGGTAATACCACGCTCTTGCTCCTGCTCCATCCAGTCCATGGTTGCAGCTCCATCATGAACTTCACCGATTTTGTGGTTAACTCCACCATAGAACAAAATTCGCTCTGTAGTTGTAGTTTTTCCTGCATCAATGTGTGCAGCAATTCCAATGTTTCTGGTGTATTTAAGGTCTCTTGCCATTTCTTAGAATCTAAAATGTGAAAATGCTTTATTTGCTTCTGCCATTCTGATGGTATCTTCTTTCTTCTTGAAAGCCGCACCTTCTTCTTTAGAAGCCGCAATTATTTCTGCAGCTAACTTTTGTGACATCGTTTTCTCGTTTCGCTTGCGAGCATATCCAATCAACCACTTCATTGCTAGAGATGACTTTCGTTCCTCACGCACTGGGGTTGGAATTTGAAACGTAGCTCCACCAACTCTTCGGCTTCTAACCTCAACGCTCGGAGTAACATTTTCAATTGCTTTTCTCCATACTTCAAGACCTGGAGTATCTTCAATCTTTTTTTCTACGAGCTCTATCGCATCATAGAATATTTTAAAGGCCAAACTCTTCTTTCCGGAATACATTAAATTATTCACAAACTTGGTAACAACCTGTTCGTTGAATTTCGGATCCGGGAGGATGGCAATTTTTTTCGCTTTTCTTCTTCTCATCGCTTAAAAATTATCGCTGATTGACAACTGTATTATTTTTGCTTAGGTCGTTTAGTACCATATTTTGAACGTCGTTGAGATCGCCCCTGAACACCCGCTGTATCTTCAGCACCGCGCACAATATGATAACGAACTCCTGGTAGATCTTTAACACGACCACCACGAACTAATACTAAGGAGTGTTCCTGAAGGTTGTGACCTTCACCTCCGATATAAGCATTGACCTCGCGTCCGTTAGTTAATCGAACACGAGCCACTTTACGCATGGCAGAATTTGGCTTTTTTGGAGTGGTTGTATACACACGAACACATACTCCCTTTCGTTGAGGACATGAATCAAGTGCAGCAGACTTACTTTTCTTCACTACCGCCGTTCTTCCTTTGCGAACTAACTGTTGAATAGTTGGCATAAAAATACTCTTAATTTAACAATATATAATTACCTCAAACGCTCTTTGAGGGGTGCAAAGATACAAGGTTAAATTAATTACACAATAGGAAAAGCGAAAAACTTTTAAATATTTCACATAAAATCAAGCATGCTATGATTTTTACTGTGTTTGATTACCTGAAAATAGATAATTTATCTCGAATTAACCTTAAAAAAGTCCTAATGGAAAATATGCAAAAAGCCGGCAAGTAAATACTTAGTTCGTTCCTGGTCGTCGTATGCGTACTTTTCACTTTCGGGTAATATCGTATAAAAATATACCCCATCAGAAAGTTCTTTGCCGTTGTCGGCTATCCCGGACCAATCATTTTGGTATGCATCATTTTGATAAACTAAATTACCCCATCGATTAAACACTCTTAATTGTACGGCATTGTAGTCTTCTAAATGTTTAATTATAAAAACCTCGTTTGTTTGATCACCATTTAATGTTAACACATTGGGAGCCTCCAAAGGACATTGGTTAAATACGGTAATTGGATCAATAATGGCTGTCTTACCACATTGATCTTGCACCTCTACAGAAAATAGGTTTTGGTTCGGCGCCAACAAGTTACCTGACAAGGTTATCGTGTCGTTATTTGGAAAAACTCCCGGAGACCAATTGTATTGATACGGTGGTAACCCGAGACTAGCGGAGCATCCAAGCCAAGGAACTTCGCCTCCCGCAACACAAATATTTATAGAATCAAGCGCGACAAGTTGTAAGGGTTGATAATCAACTAGGTTAAGCGTAATTGATGTGGTGTCGAAGGTACCGTCGCAGGGATTCGGAACAATAACACTAAAGAAAACTGTTTCTGTTGATTCAATTAAGGTGTCCATCAATGCTTCAACGGCAATGGTATCTGAAAACACACCTGTAGGAATGGTTAATGAGGCGGGAATGAATGGATAATCAGAACCATTTGTAGCTGTTCCACCAAGGCCTATTTGCACAATCAAGTTTGATGTAGTATCTGTTCTTGAAATTATAAATCCTGCAAAACCACAATCCTCCACCAATTGAGGCGGGCCTGTAATATTAACAGCAATCGGTATGTCCACCTGACAAATGACTACTCTAAACGCGAAGGTTCGAATCTTTGAATTTATTAATACCCCATTTCTAAATTCGTTTACCCTTACCCCTGCAACAAAATTCCCGATATTGTTTGGCGTGAAAGACATCATACCTGTTTGGGGATTTATTGTAATTGATGATCCCACACCAAAAGGAACGAGGGTGGAAAACCCGGGATTCCATGAAACACCTGCATATGGAGGAGGTGATTCAGGGTTTGGAATTACATTAGCTATGCTTCCCCCAAGCAAGGGATCTGCTAGCTCATAGGTGAGGGAATCACCATCCGGATCAAAAGCTACATGGTCAAAGTTTAAGGTATTTTGCGCGCACAGCACCAAAGGTGGATAATTAGTAAATCGTGCTCCCTGATTATAGACAGGGGTTAATGCACTCCCTGGAATAAAGGTTGTTAACGTGATCCCATTATTTCCGGGATCTACTATATTATCTATATTATTAGCCCAACAGCACCTTTGATAAGATATATGATACCCGGATGGATTGAATGGCAATTGAATAGTATCAATATAAATACCTTTTTCAACGCAAATATTATTTGGAGGAGTGACGCAAGGGTCATCATATACAATGGGTAAAATCGCACTAGAAAATAAGGAAACAATCTCTTCTGAGTAATAGGTTCCATCTTCATTGAATATCGTATAAACGAGCGGGTTGTCATAAGCCGTTGCACTGTTACAGTCTCTATAAATCTCAAATGTTACTTTATAAAAACCATTGGCTAAGGAATCGTAATAAATTTCTCCGCCCAGGATATGTGTAGCCTTAACCTGATTTGTTATCACACAAATCAATGCAATACAAAATCCTACTAATAATTTTCTCATATTTAAGTATTTACTATTCCTCAAAACAAACCCTTTCTATTGTTCCATCCTCAAAATATAGTATAAGGATTTGGCCCGGTCTCTTGACAGTTACTCTGCCACTCGAATCAGTAATCCTGATTATTTTTTTCGAAGACAAGACATTTAAGTCCGTAATTCCGCCGGTTAGAATGGTTAGTGTTAAGGTAACCAAGCTGTCACATGCATTTAAATTTGCCACTGTGTCTACATAAGTCCCCGAAGTGGTGTAAACCATGCCATTGAAAGGCCATGTGTATGGACCTGTGCTCGTTACATTCAATGTTCCTGTTAAAAGTGGTTGAACTGTTATTGCCATAAGGCTCGTATCACATGTTATACCATTACAAGCAATTAATTGAACGTTGTAGGTTCCCGGAAAATAATAACACGCTGGATTGGGATTTTGCAAGGTGGATGTTTGACCGTTACCAAAATCCCACTCGAACGTATTTGCTCCGATGCTTTCATTTGTAATCGAAATGCAATCGCCTATGCAAGGAGCGTTACTTGAAAGCACGTATGAAGCAGTTACCGAAGGTTGAACAGGGGACGTAATTTTCACGTTATTGATTGCCAAGGAAGGATCTGAACCAGTCCCGTCATTATCGTTATGCCATTCAAATCCAATTCTTAGGGTGGAGATATTCGAACAACTAGCGGGCAATAAGGCAACAACACTACTCCAAAGTCCTTGTCCTGAGGCACAGGTTGTACCTGAATTTATTACCTGCAGAACAGACCAATTGCTTCCACCGTCTAGACTATACACTACATTGCCAAAATCAGCTCCTGGCTGCCCTACGCCGATGTAATCAAACGACAAATTCAAAACACCCGTATTCATTGTATTAATATTGGCACTTGTAAATGTGCGTTTATTTGTTGTGGCATCAATAAATCCAAGGCCGCCATCACCTGCGTTATATGTAGCCCCAGTACCAACACACCATGCACCTTGACATCCCACATGCAAGGTTTTATTGCCATTTCCAGCTACGCCACAATTACCCGCCGCTACACCACCTTCCGCATCGGAAATCACCCAGATATTTGCATCTATTCCATTAGCACCGATAGTGGTGTTTAAAGTCCAACTTCCTGGGTTTTCAAAATCATCTTGCCATATAATGTTTTGAGCAAAAAAACTGAGTTGCTGAATAAAGAAAATTAGGAGTAGGTAGTTTTTCATGGGTTAAAATTTAGTTTAAATTTAAATGAAATTCAGAATTAACCACTACGTATAGAATTAATACCCTTAATTTTAACTAAAAAAATGCGCTATTCTTTATTTGTACTTTTATTAATTAGTCTCAACGTAAACGGTCAGATCGAACGAATTTATTGTTCGGAAATTAATGACCAATTGAAATCGAAAGGGGTGTTTCCTTTTGGCGTTGCATCCGGAGACCCAACAGAACATGGGGTTGTTTTATGGACGGCGTTAAACCCATTCAAGCTAAAATCTTTTCGCATGGTACGTTGTCAAGTGAGTGAACAAGCTAATTTTAAAGAGGTCGCGAGAACATACCAATATGAAGTGGAGATTTCGCGGGGCTTGTCAGTTAAAATGAATGCATCCAATCTTTCGCAAGACAAACAATATTTCTACAGATTCATTTATGGTGAGGATACTTCTATTATCGGAAAAACGAAAACAATTGGAACGAATCCAAACCACTTAAAATTCGCAGTGGTAAGTTGTAGTAATTATGAATGGGGTTATTTCAACACTTATGAATCCATAGCCAATATTCCTAATCTAGATTTTGTAGTTCATCTTGGCGATTACATTTATGAATACGGCCCGGGAGTTTATGGCGATAAGTCCTTAAATCGTGCGCATCTGCCTGCCAAAGAACTACTAACGATTCAAGATTACCGATCTCGGTATGCCCAATATCGATTGGATGAACAACTGCAAAAAGTTCATCAAAACACCCCGTTTGTTTCCGTTTGGGATGATCATGAAATAGCGAATGATACATATACCGAAGGTGCTCAAAATCACCAAGAAGAAGAAGGGAATTGGAATGACCGAAAACATGCCGCGCAACAAGCATATTTTGAATGGTTACCCATCGTAGATAATACGCAATATGAAATACAAAGGAAATTTAACTTTGGTTCCTTAGCCAATTTATTTATGCTTGATGAACGCCTCAAAGGAAGGACAAAACAACCAACACAAGAAGGTGAAAACTTAGAAAGCAGCAGTATGTTGGGAAGCACACAATTTGAATGGCTTGTGAACTCCATGAAGCAATCGGATGCCGCATGGAATATTCTTGGTAATCAAGTACTCTTTTCTAGCATTACAATTCCGTCTAATGTAGCGGGAATAAAAAAGAGCATGGATACTTGGCAAGGGTATTTAAAAGAACGAAATCAATTATTCGATGAATTTCATAAAATCAGCCTTGCTAAATATCAAGCAAATAACCTGATTGTGCTTACGGGTGACATTCATTCTTCATTAGCCTTAAAACTTGAGCATAAAAATAAACCACTTGGGGTTGAATGGGTTGCCCCTAGTGTAACATCTGCTAATTACAATGAACGGTATTCGTCATGCAAGACAAAATCGGTTGAGCGCAAACTACGAAATAATACCCTTAATCCCGCATTGGACTTTGTAAACCTGAGACATCATGGATATGTCCTAATTGAGCTAAATACTTCCCATGCAAAATCAACATGGTTTAAAGTAAAAGTTAATAAACCAAGGAAAACAAAATCTAAAAAGATTCATTCAGAATCAATCCAGAAAACAATCATCCTAAAAGGATAGAAAACCATCCAAACTACGTATAACTACGTAGCACCCTCCCAATAACTACATAGATTCTTATCGGTATGTACGTGTATTTTGTATGTACCGGAAGAAAAACGTAATCTATCAGACTTTATATATAGTCACCTTTGGTTTAACAAACAACGCTAATACCAAAGGATATGAAAAAAATAGCATTACTTTTCGTTTTAATCTTAGGAAGTTTAACCACTGTAAGTTTAGGTCAAGGTTCTAAAGTATGGGTACAGATTACCGATCATTCAGCAATCCCAACCGTTTCAGCAGATGGACAATTGGTATCAAGCAATGAAACATTCAATGCTGCGATTTCTTCTATCGGAATTACTAAGGTAACACAAGCCTTAGCATCATCAAAACAAGCTAAGCTTCAGCAAGTTTATGAAATCGAATGCAATTGCACTGAAGAAGTATTAACGAATACACTTAAGTCTATACCTGTACTTACAGGAATTGAGCTAGCACCAAATTACCAAGTGCTTTATACACCAAACGATTATAATTTAGGTCTCGCAAATAATTATGCCCTGAATTTAATAAATGCACAAGGAGCTTGGGACATAACACATGGCAATGCAAGTTTTATTATTGGAATTAGTGATCAAAACGTAAATCCATTACACGAAGAATTGACTGGTAAAATCGTATCCTATGACCCAAGTAATACAGCTACACCAACACACGGAAATGCCGTTTGTGCAATTGCTGCTGGAAACACAAACAATAATATTGGACTTAGTTCAATTGGATTCAATTCATCAATAGCATTCTACCAAATGAACTATAATGAATTACTTATTGCTACATACAGCGGAATTCGGGTATTAAACCTAAGCTGGACTTCTGGATGTTTTTACAATCAATACGAACAAGATGTAATGACTGAAGTATACAATAATGGTACATTTATTATTGCTGCTGCTGGAAATGGGAACACATGTAACTCACCAGATGCGTTAGTTTATCCAGCTGCATATGCTCATGTATTTGCCGTAACCAGCATTGGTGAATTAGACAATCACGAACAAGTAAACGGAGATCCATCATCTACGCATCAACACAACCAAATGGTTGATTTATCTGCTCCTGGATACAATGTTGCCATTGCTCCAATGGACGGATGGTATTTAAATAGTTCGGGCACCTCATACGCCGCACCATATGTAACAGGTACTGTTGCCCTTATGTTGGCTGTAAATCCTTGCCTAGGCAATGTTGATCTCGAAACCATACTTAAAAATACATCTACCAATATTGATGCATTGAATCCATTGTATGCCGGAAAAATTGGAAGCGGACGTTTAAATGCAGCAGCAGCAGTCTTGCTTGCTCAAACCTTTGTTCACGAAGCGATTTTTAATGTAACCATTCAAGGAACTTGTGCTAGCACCTCTTCAACAGTTAACCTTAATCCAACGAATGTAACGGGTAATGTATCGGTTACATGGTCCAATGGTATGGTAGGACTTCAAAATTCGGGAATAGAAACTGGAACGTATACCGTAACCTTGGTGGATGCCATAGGATGTAGTTCAGATACAACGTTTACAGTGAATGCCCCAGTAGCAGTTCAAGTTAATGGTGTTGTAACACAAATTCAGTGTTTCGGTCAAGCCAATGGCGCAATCGATGTGAGTATACTTCAAGGAAATCCTGCCTTCACTTACACTTGGGATAACGGAGCTACAACACAAGATTTAACTAACCTTGATGCTGGAACCTACCGATTAACCGTAGTTGATGCGAATGGATGTATTTCGTATAGCAGCTATACCATTTCTCAGCCTGCAGAAATTACATTAAATGCTACAGTAACCGATGAAGTACAAGGTAATGACGGAACGATTGATTTAACAATTACAGGTGGGGTCCCATCCTACACGACGCTATGGTCAAATGGTGTAAATACCGAAGACCAAACGAATCTAACCGCTGGAACATATGATGTAACAGTAGTTGATGGGAACGGTTGTATGAATACTTTAGAGGTAATTGTTTTGAATAATCAAACAAACAGTATAACAGAAGAACAAGCCATTAATATGACGGTATTTCCAAATCCTAGCATGGGAAATACAACGGTTCAATGGAATGAAGAAATGGTACAACTCTTGGTAATTGATAACAACGGACGTGTTGTTTGTAATAAAGATATTAACGGACTCAATTCATTTGAAATTAATTCATTGAGTTCCGGAACTTATTATGTGAATTTATTTAATAAAGAAGGAATTGCAGGCACACAACGAATCGTTGTACTGTAATAGTTAGGTTTAGGGTTGGAAAAAGGGATGGCAACGGCTATCCCTTTTTCTTTTTCATTAAAAAATGTTGAATTTCACCAAAAAGTAAATGGGATGGTTCAATACAAACATAGCTCAGTTTCTCATAAAATCCGATCGCTTGCGCTCTCGCATGTAAGATAATTTCATTCGCTCCCGAATTCCAGGCATCCAATTCCATAGCATTCATTAAGTTTGCCCCTATACCCTTGGATTGAAAACCGGGCTCAACCGCCATAAATCTAATTTGTCGTGTGGTGGGTTCTAAATAATCCAAGCGACCTACGCCAATGATTTCGTTGCCTTCGAATGCGGCAAAATGCCATGTTTCGTATTCATAATCATCTCGTTCAGAACCAAGGGGTTGATTCCAAGGTTGCCGAAGCACCTTCCATCTGAGGTGATAATACTTATCCCATTCTTCCTTGTTTTTTGGTTTTCTTATTTCCATTTAAATGCAAGTTGCGATATGCGTTTAGTAGTTGTAATACCCTGTTTCTCTTCTCGAATCAACGCTTTAGCCTCTGTGGTTTCAAAAACCTCATCCAAGGATTTGATAATGCCCAAGGGGATGAGATTTTCCAATGCCAAATCAGACAATTCTTTAGCCTCAAACATTAAAATATAAGGCGCCATTTCTTCCTTTAATTTCATGCGATTTTTAACCCGGTCTTCGTTTGTTGAGTAATCTAAATTAGACGAAATCAATTCACAACCAAGTACCTTACATAGTGTTTTAAATTGCCGATCTGAACCAACCGCAAATGTGACTAATTTTTTATCTTTCGTCATAAAAACCTCGCCATAAGGAGCAATGTTCGGATGTAAACTTCCCATGCGGGTTGGAATTATACCATTCATTAAAAAGGCAGACGCTTGATTTGCCAAGCTAGAAACCGCTGCATCATAAAGCGAAACACTAACCCAACTCCCTAAATTTGTCTTTTCACGTTTAAGTATTGCGAGCAAAAGTGCCTCTTTCAACTGATGTGCGGCTAGTACATCAATTAGTGCAATTGGCATTTTAGTTGGAGAACCATCAGGCTCACCATTCATGGCCATGATTCCCGATTCAGCTTGCAGAATTAAATCATATGCCACGCGGTCTGAATTATCTCCAAACCCTGAAATAGAACCTATTATCAAGCGTGGGTTTATTGCATGTAACGTTTCTTTTGTAAGATTAAATTTCAAGTAATCCGAGGACTTAAAATTCATGATTAATACATCAATCTTGGATATCTGATCTAAAAACCACGAATAATCCGAAGGTAAGGTAAGGTCCTTCGCAATATAGTCCTTGCGAAAATTTATGCTTGAAAAATAACTTGTAACCTCTTGTTTTTCTCCTGGAATTCGCCACGTACGAGTCACGTCTCCATGAATCGGATGTTCAATTTTGGTAACCTTTGCTCCCAGTTCAGCAAAGAAGCTTGCGACCGACGGGCCAGCCAAGACTGTAGAAAGATCAAAAACTTCAAGATCAGCAAACATTGCTCAAAAGTACATTAAAAATCTATTGAAAAAATACAAGATTTCATGGCATATAGGTAGCAATTTTATGTTTAATTGAGTAGCTTTGCGCCAATAAAATATTTACTATGGTTTTCGATATTGACATGATTAAACGGGTATATGCAAGTTACCCTGAGCGTATTAATGCAGCTAGACAAGTACTAAATAAACCGTTAACCTTAACGGAAAAAATACTGTACGCGCATTTATGGGATGGGAATGGAACAGTTGCGTTTGAACGAGGAAAATCATATGTGGATTTTGCACCAGACCGGGTTGCAATGCAAGACGCTACCGCTCAAATGGCATTACTTCAATTCATGCAAGCTGGTAAAAAACGCGTTGCGGTTCCTTCTACGGTGCATGCGGATCACCTAATACAAGCTAGAGTTGGTGCGAGTAAAGATTTACAAGATTCATTGAATCAAAACAATGAGGTATTTAACTTTTTGTCCTCTATTTCAAATAAATACGGAATCGGATTTTGGAAACCAGGCGCAGGGATCATTCACCAAGTAGTTTTAGAGAATTATGCGTTTCCGGGGGGAATGATGATTGGAACGGATTCCCACACTGTAAATGCAGGTGGACTTGGAATGGTAGCGATTGGTGTAGGTGGTGCAGATGCCGTGGATGTTATGGCCGGAATGGCATGGGAATTAAAGTTTCCAAAATTAATTGGGATTAAATTAACTGGTAAATTAAATGGATGGACATCCGCAAAAGATGTTATTCTAAAGGTTGCAGATATTTTAACTGTTAAAGGTGGAACTGGATGTATTGTTGAATATTTTGGAGAAGGTGCAGAATCTTTATCTTGTACAGGAAAAGGGACCATTTGTAATATGGGTGCTGAAATTGGTGCCACAACATCAACCTTTGGTTATGATGATTCCATGCGCAGGTATTTAATTGCTACAGGTCGTCAAGACGTTGTAGATGCAGCTGATGTTATCGCTGAACATTTGACTGGAGATGCTGAAGTATATGAAAATCCCAAAGCTTATTTTGATCAAATCATTGAAATCAACCTTTCTGAATTAGAACCACACATCAATGGTCCGTTTACTCCAGACCGTGGTACACCGGTATCTAAAATGCGTGCAGAAGCAGAAAAAAATGGGTGGCCAATGGATGTAAAATGGGGATTGATTGGTTCTTGTACAAATTCTTCTTACGAAGATTTGGCACGTGCAGCCTCTGTGGTTAAACAAGCTGTTGCCAACGGAATTACACCAAAAGCAGAATTCGGAATCAACCCAGGATCGGAGCAAGTTAGATTTACCGCTGAGCGCGATGGAATACTCGCTGATTTCGAGAAAATGGGCACTAAAGTATTTACCAATGCATGTGGGCCATGTATTGGACAATGGGATCGTGAAGGTGCTGAAAAGCAAGAAAAAAACACGATTGTACATTCATTCAACCGAAACTTCTCAAAACGTGCAGACGGTAACCCAAATACTCATGCTTTTGTAACTAGTCCTGAAATGGTGGCAGCATTAGCCATTGCAGGTGATTTAGGATTTAATCCATTGACTGATACCTTAACGAATGCTGAAGGTAAGTCCTTCAAGTTAACTCCACCTGTTGGAGATGAATTACCAATGAAAGGATTTGCTGTTGAAGACAATGGATATCAAGCACCAGCAGCTGATGGAAGTTCGGTAAATATTATTGTTGCTCCTGATTCTCAACGTCTTCAATTGCTAGAAAACTTCCCTGCATGGAATGGTAAAAACATAACCGATGCGAAGCTTTTAATCAAGGTTAAGGGGAAATGCACAACAGATCATATTTCAATGGCTGGTCCTTGGTTGAAATATCGTGGACATTTAGACAATATTTCAAACAACCTTCTAATTGGTGCTGAAAATGCCTTTAATGGAAAAGCAAATGAAGTAAAAAATCAATTAACTGGAAGTTATGGTGAAGTTCCTGCGGTTCAACGCGCCTACAAGGCAGCAGGAATTGCTTCCATTGTTGTTGGTGATCACAACTACGGTGAGGGAAGTTCAAGAGAACATGCAGCGATGGAACCAAGACATTTAGGGGTTTCTGCAGTCATTGTTAAATCTTTTGCACGGATTCATGAGACTAATCTTAAGAAACAAGGAATGTTAGCCTTAACGTTTGTTAATGAAGCGGATTATGATAAAATCCATGAAAATGATACATTTGATTTTACTGATCTTGAGTCTTTTTCCCCAGAAAAACCATTAACCTTGAGAATTCGTCATGACAATGAAACTCACGATGATATTATATTAAATCACACCTACAATCAGTCGCAAATTGAATGGTTTAAGGCAGGGTCTGCATTGAACTTAATTAAACTGATGGAGAATTAATTCAAAGTTTACAGCATAAAAAAAGGGAGGCTCGACTCCCTTTTTTTTGTATCAATAATTTGTACTTAAAACTTAAATGAAAGTCCTGCTTGAAGCAAACCACGATCATTAACAGCAAAGATTAACAAATAGATTATTTCATAATAAATTAATTTGGGTCAGTTTTTTTTCGGTTTAAAGATAAAGTTTCATTTCTGGAAATGATTTTTCCACGGAATCCACTTCACTCAGTGATATACTTAAATCGGATATTGTTGATGCTACGATAGCTGCTAACACTAAACGATGGTCATTATAGGTGTCAATGTAGGGCGCATGGTTTTTTATTCCGCCAGTAATCTGAATTTCATTGGTTCCTATTTCAAAAGCAACACCTAAAGCACTTAGCATTGTCACAGAGGATTTTAATCGATCTGATTCTTTATACATTAGGCGCTGTGTTCCTTTTATGATTGATGTTCCGCTAGCTGATGCGGCTAAAACACACAATAACGGAAACAAATCCGGACTATTCGTCACATCGCAATTAAACGACCGATTTCCGGAAGACTTTACTGTAATAACATCTCCATTCCATTCAATTTGCGCACCGTACTGGGTTAATATATCAAGTATATGCTCATCTGCTTGGTTGCTTTCCAGGCGTAAGCCTTTAATGCATATTTCATTGGTAATAGCGCCTATACACAACAAGTTTGCAGCACCACTCCAATCGCCATCAATTTGGATATCTCGGCCTTGAATCTGGCAATTATCATCAAAAGAAATGCAGTTAGCGACCCTCGAAAGATTAACCCCTCGATACATTAAATTATTAACCGTCATTTCAAGGTACGGTGTACTTACAAGATTCTTTAAGCACAAACTACGCTCCCCTGTGGATTTAGCTAAGCGGATTAAGACACCCGATGCAATTTGAGAAGTAGCAGACGCATCAAGCTGAATGTGTTGATGACATGGATTGATTTGTTCTAAAATCAAAGGCCATTCTCCTTGATTTGAGCGTTTAACTAAACCCAGTTGATCCAAAAGTTCGCCATTTACATGAAGTTCACGCGAAAGCAAGGTGCCTTTCGCATGAATTAAAAGTTTCCGTGCAAATAAAAATCCAATGGAAATAAGGTTTCGAATTAAAAAACCAGATTCCCCTACATACATAGTCAGTTCTTCTTCTATAAGAGGTTTGATGGGTGGAATAACTTCTATCCTATTTTCAGAAATTAATACAGTAGCACCAAATAACTCAATACACTTAATGGCCGATAATACATCATCTGGAAGTGAGGTGAAATTACCATGTAGTCGCGTAGGTGAATTTGCCACAACCGACAATAATAGCTCACGCTGCATGTGACTTTTAGAGACAGGAGCCTGAATAACAGTAGGAAATGCAATGTTAGGGATTAGAATCACCTTTATCAGAATTTCGTAATATTTTTGATTGAATATCTATAGATTCTTGATGAATCAATTTAAAAACTTCCGCAGCAAACTCCTTGGATAATTCTGCATCTTCGGATAATCTGAGAAATTTAGCTAAGGCTTCTTCCCATTGATTCGGTTGAAAAATAGCAATATTATTTCGTTTCTTATAGTGCCCAATCTGTTCAACTAATTCCATTCGTTTAGCAAATAGCTCAACCACTTGATTGTCTAAAATTGAAATGTTGGCGCGCAATTCGAGAATCTCCTCTTGATCAATAGCCTCCCTGCTTCGTACATTCAACCTTGCAAGCAGTTCAAGATATTCTCTAGGGTTTAATTGTTGTTTTGCATCTGTTTTTGCTACGGCAGGATTTGGATGAACCTCAATCATCAAGCCATCAAACTTCAAATCGATAGCCTTTTGTGAGACTTCAAATACATTGTTTGCAATTCCTGAAATATGGGATGGGTCACAGATAATTTCTAACCCAGGGAACTCGGCACGCAATGCAATTGGAATTTGCCAATTCGGAAGGTTTCTATATTTCAGTTTATCATACGTTGAAAATCCCCTGTGAATAGCAATTACCTTTTTAATACCGGCTTTATACAAACGTTCGATGCCTCCTACCCAAAGTTTTAAATCAGGATTCGTAGGATTTTTAATTAGGATTGTTGCCTCTGTTCCTTGAAGAGCATCAGCTAGTTCTTGAACAGAAAAAGGATTGGATGTTGTTCTTGCGCCAATCCACATCATATTGAATCCGTGGGCTAAGACTTTTTCTACATGTGTTGAATTAGCAACCTCGGTTAAAACATTCAGACCAAATTCCTCTCGAATATCACGCATCCAACCTAAGGCCTCATCTCCTGCCCCTTCAAACGCACCGGGTTGTGTTCTAGGTTTCCATATCCCGGCTCGAAAAGCAAATAAATTCACTGCGTCTAATGCTTGAGCAACAGCTCTTAATTGTTCATAAGACTCTGCACTACAAGGACCTGCGATGAGTTTTAAATCAGCGGGAAGCATACATTATTTTGCGTAATTCACTGCTCTTTTTTCTCGGATAACGGTCACTTTTACCTGACCTGGATAGGTCATTTCTGTTTGAATACGCTGTGAAATCGTAAATGAAAGCTCCTCTGCGCGTTGGTCTGTTACTTTTTCAGCTTCTACCAATACCCGTAGCTCTCTTCCGGCTTGAATTGCATACGCGCTACCAACTCCGTCATAAGAAAGTGCTAAATTCTCAAGCTCTTTAATTCGTTTAATGTAGGCTTCAACTATTTCACGTCGAGCGCCTGGACGTGCCCCAGAAATCGCATCACAGACTTGTACAATCGGAGAAATCAATGTTTTCATTTCGATTTCATCGTGGTGAGCTCCAATGGCATTCAAAACATCAGGTTTTTCACCATATTTCTCTGCAATTTTCATTCCCAGGATTGCATGTGGTAATTCTGGTTCTTCATCTGGAACCTTACCAATATCGTGTAAAAGACCTGCGCGTTTAGCCACTTTAACATTCAATCCCAGTTCAGCGGCCATAATCGCACAAAGGTTAGCTACTTCACGGGAGTGTTGAAGTAAGTTCTGACCGTAAGATGAACGATACTTCATACGTCCAACCATTCGCATTAACTCAGGGTGTAGGCCATGAATACCTAAATCGATACATGTCCGTCGACCTGTTTCCGCGATTTCTTCATCAAGGTTCTTTTTCGTTTTAGCCACAACTTCTTCAATACGAGCCGGATGGATTCGTCCGTCAGATACTAATTGATGTAAGGACAAGCGGGCAATTTCTCTACGTACCGGATCAAAACAAGATAAGATAATTGCTTCCGGTGTATCATCTACGATAATTTCTACGCCGGTTGCTGCTTCCAAGGCACGAATGTTTCGACCTTCACGACCAATAATTCGACCTTTAACCTCATCCGATTCGATATTAAACACTGTAACGGCATTTTCTATCGCCTGTTCAGTAGCTACACGTTGTATGGTTTGAATAACGATTCTACGAGCCTCGCGATTCGCGTTTAACTTGGCTTCTTCTGAAATCTCTTTAATTTGAGCCATCGCTGCAGTTCGCGCTTCATCTACCAAGGCATCCATTAACATTTTCTTTGCCTCTTCGGGTTGAAGGCTGCTAATTTTTGATAATTCAGCCACACGTTTTTGTTGAATTTTATCCAATTCCTGTATTCTACCGTCTAGGCTTGAACTTTTTTGGGTTAGTTCTCCTTGGGATCGTTCTAACTCCTTTTCTTTTCGATTTAAATCCTCTAGTTTTTGATTAATAGATTTTTCTTTTCCACGGATTCTGTCCTCGTTTGATTGCATGCGACGCTCACGTTCTTTGACGTTATTTTCATGCTCTTCTTTAAGTTTCAGAAAATTCTCCTTGGCTTGAAGCATCCGCTCTTTTTTGATACGTTCGGCTTCATTTTCCGCTTCAGAAATTCGTTGTTTAACTTTGTTACCTACAATCCATTGTTGAACAGCAAAGGCTCCGCCTCCACCAACAACAAGTCCGATAATTATTCCTAATAAATCCATACCCTTTTTTTAAAATTATTAATTCAGGGTTGGTAACTTCTTAGATCAAGTCCGTAGCCTCAGCTGTTAAATCATCTAACTTTTGTTCAATCTCACTGTAATCTACAGGGGTGCTGCTCAAGGGTTTCATTAAATACTGTAATGAAGCCATTGCCAATAAATCCTGTTGATCGTTCACTGCATAGTGTTTTTTGAGAGACTCAATGGAAGCATTCAAGGCGTTCGCTGCACTCAACACCTTATCCTTCTCAGATTCTAAGACTGAAATCGGATAAGTTCTTCCTGCAATTTCCAACTTTAAGGATACTTTAGCCATTGTTATGTTTTAACTGGGCAATACAAAAATCTATTTCTTTTACCAACGCATCGATTTCAGCCTCATTTCGTGAATAACCACTAAACAAATTGGGCTCCATCGCCTGTTGTTTTTTGTTTGCTTGAGCTAACGCAGTTAATCGGGTGATTTCTTGCTCGAACGTTTTGTGCGCATGGGTAAGGTGTTCTATTTCCTTTCTAGCATCTGCTAATTCAACATTTAATTGTTGAACTGTTTTCCGTTCTTGCTCAATTTTTGCTTTTAATTGATGAAAAATGGTTCTTAACTGAGCGATCTGTGTATCAATTTTCGGCGTCATCCGTGCAAACTTTCCACAAAGTTAACACACATTGTTAGATATACCGATTATTGCGCATTTTTTTATCAAAAAACACACGTGAATATTATGCTTTTGTCGAAGTGCTGAAAAATGCTTTGGTATAATTCGGTTTAATTTGATCAATATTATCAAAATCCCCGATTGAAAAACGATGAAATGCGATTGTTATCTGTCCGATTGCTGAAGGTTGAATTTCGTCATCAAAAGCGTGTTTCGGATTAGATCCTAGCATCTCTTTTAATTTAACATTCGCATCACCAACCCATACTAAGGTGTCGGATGGAGAATCAAAATCTTCCGTTATTACCAAGGGCTGATCCATCAATAGCACCCTATTTTGCTGTTGAATTCGAAGAAAAACCTCGTCTCTTCTTGCATCGAAAGCTGCAGCGATTGTAGCATCTGGGTGTTTTGCACGGGCTAAGGATACCAAACTCTCCAAAGAAGAAACGCCAATGAAAGGAATGCCTAAACCAAAGGACAATCCTTTTGCTGTGGCTAATCCAATTCGCAAACCGGTGTATGACCCAGGACCCAAGCTAAAGGAAATTGCAAGCAAGGATTCAATATCAATCGAATTACGCTTCAATAGCTGATCAATCATTAGCGTTAGTGCTTCGCCATGTACAAATTGGTCACTTGAAGTCTCAATGAAATCGAAAAGTTCCCCATTTTTTGAAAGGGCAACAGAACAAATTTTAGTGGACGTTTCTAAATGAAGAATCATGCTTTGATTTCTAACTTAAATCCTACACCATGAATGTTCAAAATTTGAATTCGCTCATCCTCTTTTAAGTATTTTCGAAGCTTTGTAATGAAGACATCCAGGCTTCTACCAACAAAATAATCATCCTGTCCCCAAACGGTATTCAAAATAACTTCTCTAGGCAATACTTGATTTTTAAATTTATAGAGAATTTTTAAGATCTGTGCTTCTTTCTTCGTAAGGGATTGAGACGTTCCATTTAAGGTAAGCGTCAAATTTTCTGTATCAAAAATAAACGTAGATACGTTGAAAACCTTTTCTTCGGGGATTTCTGTACGAATATTAACTCGTTTCAAGAGTGATTTAATTCGAAGATTTAACTCTTCTACTGAAAATGGCTTCGTTAGATAATCATCTCCTCCGGCATTAAACCCCTCAATTTTATCTTCCGTCATTGACTTGGCTGTCAAAAATAAAATAGGAACATCTGAATTGATTTGACGGATATCTCTTGCTAAAGTAAATCCATCTTTTTTGGGCATCATCACATCAAAAATACACAAGTGATAAGGCTGCTCATTAAACCGTTTTAACGCCTCGACGCCATCGGTAGTTAACGAAACATGATAGCCTTCAGCACGTAATTGATCTGCGATAACAAATCCAAGATTTATATCGTCTTCCGCAAGTAAAATTGAGATTTTCATGGTAGGCAACATTATGATTAACTTGATTATGAAAAGCCAAGAGCCTTGGTTACCCAGGGCCCTTGACTAATCAACCTAACCTACTACTGCTGCAAAGGTAATGTGAAATTTGAGATTGGTTACGAATCGCAAGAATTTTTTTCTTAAAAAAATGTTAATGTTCCATTTATAGCTGTTTTCATAACCATTTGCAACAGAAATCTGCTTAACTTCGAAATCAAATGGGGCATATACTAATTGTTGATGACGAAGCAGATATTCGAGAGTTACTCAAATATAACCTCGAAAAGGAAGGTCACACAACAGATGTTGCCGAAAATGGAGCTGTTGCATTAGACCGAATCAGTGACAGAAAACCTGATTTAATGTTATTGGATGTAATGATGCCTGTTATGGACGGAATTCAAACGTGTGAGACAATTAAGGAAGACCAGACCAACAAAGATATTTTGATTTGTTTTTTAACCGCAAGGGCAGAAGATTACAGTCAAATTGCAGGCTTGGAAGCGGGTGGCGATGACTACATCGCTAAACCTATTAAAACAAAAGTATTAGTTAGTAGAATAAATGCGCTTTTGCGCAGAAAGAGTGTCACTGGTCAGCGTTCCCCGCAAGAGCAGCAACCCATAGAAGATTTAATTATTGATAAAGAAACTCATCTTGTCCATGTTCAAGGAGTCACCTTACAACTTCCACGAAAAGAATTTGATTTGTTGGTCTTGTTAGCCTCAAAACCAAATACTGTTTTTAAACGTGAGTATATTTTAACGAATGTGTGGGGTACCGACGTAATTGTTGGTGATCGTACCATCGATGTGCATATCAGAAAAATCAGAGAAAAAATCGGAGATTCTTACATACAAACCATTAAAGGTGTAGGTTATAAATTTTGTCCAAAATTCTAAGTATGAAAACAACTTTTTTTATTGCATTAACGTGTATCTTAAGCGTAAGTTATGGTCAGCGAAATCCTGCCTATGAACCCGTAAGAAAGAACTTAATGCAATGGGACTCCATTCGCGGCGGGTGGATTTATGAAGCGATTCATGCCATTCATTTAAAACAACCTGTACCAGACAGAACCTTCCCGGAAGATTTAACGCCTGTTGAACTATTCTCACTTGCACCGCAAGAGGATCGAGAGTCATTGCAAACCACGCTTTTGGATATTAATCAATCCGACGCGTTTATTCAGTTAATGAGTACGTTAGTAAATGCTACTTATTGCAGTGCTAACCAAGGACGAAGCTATGGAGATCCACACATCGCAACCTACGACAATACGAGCTACTCATTCCAAACGGTTGGAGAATTTATTTTAACAAAAGTCGGTGACAATTTTGAAGTACAAGCGAGACAGAAGCCACAACGGGATGATTTTTCATTAAATACAGCGGTAGCAATAAACCTGTATGGCGATCGGATCGCTTATTATGCTGAAGATGTTCCCGACGGATCGAATTCACCCTTGTGGTTAAACGGAAACCCAATTCGATTGGAAGGTAGAACGTATTATTTACCTTGTGGAGGTAGCATTAGACTCATCGGTCGAAATTACATTGTTTCAGGACCGCTTGGAGAGAAAGTAATTATTGATAACCGTGGAAGTGCTAACCGTGGGTTTGTAAACCTTACAGTTAATTATCCATCATGTAACATTCAACAAGTAAGTGGCTTACTTGGAAATGCCAATAATAATCGACAAGATGAGTTTCAGGTTAATCAAATCAATCATACAACCAATTTAACTGGTTTTATTGGTATGAACAGTCCTGAATTTGCCTCATTATCTCAAGATGTTGAACAACGGTATCAAAATGAGATTATTAAAGATTTTGCAGAATTACATCGCGTATCGCAAGAACGCAGTCTGTTCGATTACCGACCGGGATTAACAACCTCTTTTTATACAGATCGTTCTTTTCCCCGGGTAATAAGAACCTTTAATTCTATACCGAATGCTAACCGTGATGCTGCTCGGAATCGCTGTCAACAAATGGGCGTAACAGAAGCTGAGATGAACGGCTGTATATTCGATGCATACTATTTGGACCTTACTCCAAATCCAATTCCTACCCCACCTCCGGCAACAGAAGGAGTTGTTCTAAATAAATTAAGGCACCCGATGGTAAATTCGAACACGATAGCTCCATCCAAATTTCCGGAGAATGAAGCGCAACCTATGCCTACCAAACCTATTGAATCGACCTCCAAGCCTACTGAATATGAACCTGTAACTAAGCCTGACTTCGAACCTGTCAAACCAACGATTAATTTCAAGACTCCCGAGCCTAAAACACCCAATGTTTCGAAGCCAATCAGCGAGCCAAAACCGATTAAAACCCCACCTGCATCCCCTGCTCCCAAAAACCCACCCGCTTCGGTGCCATCAAAAGGAAAAGGTTAATGAAAGAACTTCGTTTCATCTTGCTGTTTATTCCGGTAATAATCTTCGGACAATCCCCAAAAATTGTAGTTGGTGTTGTTGTTGACCAAATGTGTTATGATTACCTATACCGATTTCAACATCATTTTTCATCAGACGGATTTAATCGGTTTCTGAATCGCGGCGTAAATTGCAGAAATACCAACTACAATTATGTGCCAACCTATACCGGTCCAGGACATGCCTCCATTTACACCGGCACAACCCCATATAATCATGGTATTGTTGCGAATGAGTGGTATGACCGAACCAAAGCCAAAGGTGTCAATTGTGTATTCGATCCCAGTGTACAAGCCGTTGGAAACTCTTCGAGTTCATATGGACAAGTTTCTCCGCACCACTTAGAAACCATGACGGTTACCGATCAATTAAAATTCACGTATCCTGCTTCTAACGTGTATTCCATTTCAATAAAAGACCGAAGCGCTGTGCTACCTGGTGGACATTTAAGCGATGGGTCCTATTGGTTTGATTACAGCAGTGGTAAATTTATTACAAGTACTTTTTATACCAAGGAATTACCACCTTGGGTTCAGGCATTCAATCAAGCACATAATGCGGATACCTATTTAGCCGATTGGGAACTTTTAAATGAACCTTCCAGTTATTCAAGAAACATAGATAATTCTCCGTATGAAGTAACTTTAAAGGGGGCAAAAACTCCAACCTTCCCGTATGAGTTCACGTCTTTCGCAAAAGGGAACTACAGTCAATTTACTATAACTCCATTTGCAAATACCTTATTAACAGACCTTGCCTTGGAATTAATACAACAAGAACGCCTGGGTAAAAATGAAGCAACGGACATGCTTTGTGTAAGTTATTCAACGCCAGATATTGCCGGGCATGCCTTTGGACCATATTCCTTAGAGGTAGAAGATATTTATGTGCGTTTAGACCTCGAACTTGCCAAACTATTCAATGCGTTGGACAAGCAGGTTGGGAAAAACAACTATGTGATATTTTTAACCGCAGATCATGCGGTTGTTCCAGTTCCACAGCAGTTAAAAGACGAGAAACTTCCGGGAGGGTATTTTGATATGTCTACATGTTTAATGAGCGTAAATACCCAACTTCAAAAAAAGTATGGAACGACTCTTATTCAATCTGAAGAGAATCAAAACATCTATCTTAATTGTGCGCTAATTGATTCGTTAAAAATCAGCAAAAGTGAGATTCAGCAAGAGGTTGCTGATATTCTCCGAAGCTTTCCCGAAGTAAAAGTTGCTGTTACAGGTGCTGATTTGGAACGAGGAATTATTCACGATCCTTGGATGCAGATGATATTGAACGGCTATTCTAAAGAGCGCAGTGGCGATGTTATTTTTATACTTAAACCGGGGTATCTTGCCATTTCTTCTGATACAGGCTCAGAACACAAAGGCACATCCCATGGATCTGCGTTTAACTATGACACTCATGTTCCCCTGTTGTGGTATGGAAATAAAATGAAACATCAAGAAATATTCAGACCTATAGAGATAACAGATATTTCAGCCACCTTGGTTCATTTGTTAAACCTTCAGCGCAATGGCAGTATGACAGGGAAACCAATTATTGAAATCCTAGGACATTAAATATGAAGAAACGCGTTCATTTATGCGCGCAATCATATCCTCTTGCGTATCTTTAATAAAGGACTCTCCGGTTATTTTTTCATAGAGCTCTATATAACGCTGACTTACTAATTCAACAAAATCATCTGGCATAACTGGCATTTGTTGGCCTTCCAATCCTTGAAAACCTTGTTCAATAAGCCATTGACGTACAAATTCTTTGGATAATTGTTTTTGAGGTTCGCCGTTGCGCTGGCGTTCCTCGTACCCATCTGCGTAAAAATATCTGGACGAATCAGGAGTATGAATTTCATCAATTAAGATTACTTGTCCATCCTTTAACCCAAACTCATATTTGGTATCAACCAAAATTAACCCGCGTTCTTTAGCCATTTGTGTGCCCCGTGCAAACAAAGCTCGGGTATACGCTTCCATTTGCAAATAAATGGCTTCAGGTACATGACCATGCGCTAAAATATTTTCACGAGAGATGTCTTCATCATGTCCTTCCGCAGCCTTTACTGCAGGCGTAATAATTGGAACTGGAAAGGCATCATTCTCCTTCATGCCCTCTGGCATTTCGACCCCACACAACATACGTTTTCCTAGATGGTATTCTCGCGCTGCATGTCCTGCAAGATAACCACGAATAACCATTTCCACTCGAATTGGCTCACATTCCACACCCACAGAAACATTTGCATCAGGGGTGGCTAACAACCAATTCGGAACGATGTCCGCTGTGGCTTTCAAAAAATAGGTGGCCACCTGATTTAATACTTGACCCTTGAATGGTATAGGTCGAGGTAGAATGTGGTCAAATGCGCTGATTCGATCGGAAGCAACCATAATCAATCGCCCATCATTCAATGAATAAACATCCCTTACTTTTCCATGATAAACAGAAGTTTGTCCCTTAAAGTTAAACTCATGGTTTTTCAGTGCCTCTTTCATATTTCTTTTGTTTATCTAATTGTTCTTGTTGTTCAAATGCAGTTATAATTTTTGCAATCAATTTATGTCGAATGATATCACTTTGTCCCATTTCAATAATCCCAATACCCTCCACATCACGTAAGATTGAGGTAGCATAGGCAAGTCCTGAGCGTTGCTTTCCTGGTAAATCTACTTGCGACATATCCCCAGTAATTACAAATTTGGCAGTCATCCCCATACGGGTCAGAAACATTTTCATTTGCATAATGGTCGTATTCTGTGCTTCATCTAAAATAACAAAGGCTTTATCTAAGGTCCTTCCGCGCATGAATGCCAAAGGAGCAATTTCAATGACGCCATATTGAATCATCTCCGCTAGGCGTTCTGGAGGTATCATATCTCGAAGTGCATCATACAGAGGCATGAGGTAGGGATCTAATTTTTCCTTTAAGTCGCCAGGAAGGAACCCGAGATTCTCACCGGCTTCAACCGCCGGACGGGTTAATACAATACGCTTTACCTCTTTTGCTTTTAAGGCTTTTACAGCCAAGGCAACGGCGGTATAGGTTTTTCCAGTACCTGCAGGTCCGATGGCAAAGACCATATCATTCTTTTGAATGGAATCGACGAGTTTCTTTTGATTTACAGTACGAGCCTTTATCTTAACCCCACCGTTTCCATGCACCAAGGTTTCCGATCCATTATCGGTATGGAGCATTTTTTCTCCATCCGACAGCATTAAATTATCGATATTATTTTCGGATAGTGAATTAAATCGGTCAAAATGCCTAAGAAGTAGGGATAATTTAAGTTCGAATTGATCAATTATTTCTTCTTCCCCTTTTACCGTTATTTTGTGTCCACGCGCAACAATCGACAATTTTGGGAAAAAGCTTTTCAAATGTTTTAGATTTTGATTGTTTACCCCAAAAAATGCTGCTGCATTTATCCCTCCAAGTTCTATATTCCGACTACTTAAATCCAATTAAAATCAATTTATCAGGCAAAAATGTGTTGAAAAACTATACTTTTGGTAAAATTAAAAAATAACTCAAACATTGCGTTCTTAAAATGCAAATCATTACCCTTACATCGGACATTGGATTAAGAGATTATTATGTAGCTTCAGTAAAAGGACAACTCTTACAAGAAGTCACAGGAGTTCAACTGATTGATATTACGCATCATGTGAAACCGTTTGAAGTTGCTGAAGCGGCTTATCAGGTGCGGAGTTCTTATTCTTCATTCCCCGCTGGAACGATTCATATCATTGGGGTAGATTCAGAACCATATCTTCCATACAAAATCACTGACCCCTCACAAGAAAATCAACTTGCATACCCCAGTATCCTTAGTTTTGACGGGCACTATTTTATTACGAATGACAACGGATTTATAGGTACATTTTTAGGAGAGGATGTTCCTGAAGCGCTTTACCGCTATACAGAAATTGAAAATGAACCTGAATCTTGGACCTTTATGATGAAAACCTGCTTTGTTAAATTAGCAGGGAAAATCGCTAAGAAAACACCATTTAAAGAGTTCACTACCGAGGTAAAATCATATAAAAAAGCCTTTACACAGAATCCAATCATTGAGCACAACGTGATTCAAGGAAACGTAATTCATATCGATCATTTTGGAAATATCATTACGAATATATTCAAGCATGATTTTGAACGATTTGGTATTGATATTCCATTTACTATCAGTTATCAAAAAAGAAATTACGACATCGACGTTATTTCTCGCGCATACAATGATGTAACCATCAGTGAGCGAGTGGCGATATTTAACGATGCAGGAAGATTAGAAATCGCGATAAATCGTGGGGCTAACGGAGGAAATGGCGGAGCGGACCGCTTGTTTGGTATGCGGCTGGGAGAACCTGTTCGAATCACGTTTTATCCGAAAGGTTCTGTGCGAAATCTTAATGCCTTGTTATGATCACACGGATTGTAAAATTGAGCTTTAAGCCCGAACTTGTCTCAGAATTTTTAACTGAATTCGAAAAAGTAAAAACCCGAGTTGTAAATTCGGAAGGGTGCTTATCTATGAAGTTATTGCAGCATCAATCAAATCCAAGTGAGTTTTTTACACACAGCATCTGGCTGAGTGAAACCGCACTGGAAAACTACCGTTGTTCCGATACCTTTATTCAACTTTGGAGCAACATTAAACCAATGTTTGCAAGTAAGGCAGAGGCTTGGACCCTTCAAACAAGATTTGAAGGATGGAACGAAAGCGTCAAAAAACAATAAGAAAAGCTACTATTTCATTAAAAATCCTAATTTTGAACTCCACTAATTCAGGACGTCTATGTATGCCCTCTATCTAAAAGAAGTTAGAAGTTTTTTAAGCTCTATTGTGGGCTATGTTTTTATTGTGATTTTCTTAATTGCATGTTGGCTATTTAATTGGATGTTAAGTTCAAACATGAACATTTTGGATAGTGCTCAAGCAGAACTTATTCCATTTTTTAATACAGCCCCTTACATCTTTTTAATTTTAATTCCCGCCATAACGATGCGTTCAATGGCTGAAGAACGTCGAACCGGAACCATAGAACTCCTATTCACGAGGCCAATCAGTGATTTAGGTATTTTACTGGCTAAGTATTTCGCAGGGGTTACCTTACTACTTATTTCAATTCTTCCAACCCTCGTGTACTACGCTTCTATTTATTACCTCGGAAAACCGGTAGGGATTGTAGATGAAGGCGCAACATTCACTTCGTATCTAGGGTTAATCTTGTTAGGTGCCGCGTTTGTTGCGATCGGTATTTTTGCTTCTTGCATCACCTCAAGCCAAATTGTAGCCTTTATTTTGGCAACCGCTTTGTGCTATTTATTTTATGATGGCCTTTCCTTACTCGGATCGTTTGCCCAATTCGGAAGCTTGGATATTATCATACAATACCTAAGCTTAAGTCATCATTACGACTCCATTAAAAAAGGAGTGGTTGTTGCAGGAGACCTAATATTTAACCTCTCGTTCATTGTGTTCTTTTTAAGTGCATCACTTGCGGTGATTAAAACCCTCAAAAAATAGCCATGAAAAAATTTAAATGGAAAGGCATATTCAATTGGGGATTTTTTCTTGGAGTCCTGGCAGTGTTGATTTTGATTAACATTATTGGCGCCTTAGTTAATGTCAAAGTGGACATGACCGAGGATAGCCGGTATTCCTTGGCTAAAGGGACAGAAAATTTCCTTGCAGATGAAAAAAACTTCGAGAATCGAATTAGTTTAAAAATCTATTTAGAAGGCGATCTTCCAGCCGAAATTCAACGTTTTCGGAATGCCATTGAAGATAAGTTAAAAGACTTCAAATCAATTGCAGGGAAACGTATTGAATATCAGTTCATTAATCCAAACGAAGGGCATGCCAACAAGAAAGAGGAGTATTTCTTTCTGCGGGGAATCTTTGAAAAAGGAATATTACCAACTAAGGTTGTTTATGTTAAAAATGGGGTCCAATCACAACTCATCTTATGGCCAGGGGCAGAAGTCACGTATACCTCCAATGGTGTGGTCAAGGAAACGTACATACAATTTCTTCCTGGTACGCCAAATGGCGAGCCCATTGATTTAAATCGCATTAATCCAATTCTAGAAAATTCGCTGAATAATCTGGAATACAACATGCTTTCTGCGTTACGTAAAATAAGTCAAAAAGATAAAAAACGCCTTGCATTCTTGCAAGGACATGGTGAATTGAACGAACATGAAACGATGAATGCGCGGGCAGTTTTGAGTCCATATTTCTACTTGACTTCACTTTCTTTCAATAGTAAAGAGTCCTTAAACGAGTTAAACGAGTTGGACGGCTTGATTATCGCAAACCCAACAAAACCGTTCAGCTCGATGGATCTATATTTCATTGATCAATTTGTAATGAATGGTGGGCGATTAATGGTCTTTATGAACACGCTTTCCCATCAGGAAGATTCACTGGCAAAAAACTTTATGGATCATACCATACGGAGAAACTTAACCTTGGATAAAATGCTCTTTGATTATGGCGTGAACATCCATGAAAACTATGTATTTGACCGGATTTGCGGTTATCGAAAAGTGCGCATGGACAATGCGAGCAGTTTAAGTTGGCCCTACCACGTCTTGGCCTCTCCGTCCTTACATCCAATAACAAGAAACATAGATCCTGTTTCCCTTGAATACGCGAACGAACTTCAGTTAATAGAAACGCCAGGGGTAAAACTCACCAAAGTATTAACCAGTTCCTCCAATGCAAACCGCTCTGGATTAGCCCCGCAAATTAGCTTGATGGATTTTCAGATTTTTGGAGAAAATCCTGCGTTTGTTGAGAATCCAGAAGATCCTATTAACAAAATCACCTTAGCCGCAATGATTGAAGGGACTATACCATCCCATTTTATAAATAGAGATGTGATTATAAATGTGGATACCTTGGCCTCGTATATTCCAACTAACTACCGCAAAAAACAACTCAAAAGTAAGGAAGAAACTAAAGTGTTTGTGGTAGGGAATGGTACATTCATTGCGAATGAATATGACTCAATATTCCGGGGTGGGAAATATGAATACGTTTCCTCTCCTCCTTTTCCATTCAATGCACTTAAATACAGTAAAGTAAACGACTTGAATGGGCGTCCCTTGATCTACGGAAACCAAGAGTTTATTCAAAACATGGTGGATTACATGATGGGCGACAACAGCGTATTGGATATTCGAAGTCGTCAAATTGAATTTAAAGAGATGGACAAAATGAAATTACAAGCGGAAGGAAACAGCATTCGTTACATGAATTTATTTCTACCGATAACGCTTGTTGGACTTATCGCCGCTTTAATGATGTTCTCAAGAAAACGCAAATACATTAACCGATGAAAAAAAACAAAAAATTAATCGGTATATCGATTCTCTTGATAGGGATTCTTACCCTTTCAATAGTTACCGTAAACTTGATCAAATCCAGAGGGAATTCAGATACGGAATGGATTAATTTTGCGATTGAAGATACAACGAAGATTACTAAAATCATTATTGAAGACACCTATGGTCAATACATAGAGCTTATTCAAGAGGATGGTGTTTGGCATGATGAAAAAGGTGAATGTGTTTCAAAACCCAATGTATCTTTTATTCTTGAGGCCGCTAAACTGATCGAATTCAAAGGGTATCTTCCCGATAAATCGAAGCCGAAATTCACAGAGCTAATGGCTACCCAGCACATAAAAGTCTCGTATTATGTGGATGGTGAATGGACAAAATCTTGGTACATTGGTCCCCCTGCGCAAGACCATTATGGTCAGATTATGCTCTTAGAAACCGCAAATGACGGTAAAAGTAAGGATCCAGTTATGATGCGTATCAAGGGGCTTAACGGGATTATTAGTCCGCGTTTTTTTGCAGAACGTAAACGGTGGATGTGCACATCAATTTTTGAATTAGCTCCAGAAGAAATCCGGTCCGTTGAAGTAAAGAACCTTGAAATTCCTGCCTTAAGTTTTAAGGTTAAAAATCTAGGAAGATCCTTTGAAGTAACTTCGAAAGGCAAAAAGCTATCGCAGATCGATACCGCGAACGTTTATCGCTATTTGCAAGCATTCAAGAAGGTGCATTTTAATTTTCCAAATGTTGAACTATCGAGTAAACAAGTGGATTCAGTTAAACGAAGCCCACTTTTTGCGAAACTCATCCTAACAGAAAAGACGAACAAATCAACTATACTAAAATTGCATCGTATAAAAAGCGAGGTTGCACAACGCAACGAAATAGGTGAAATGGTTAATATGGATATGAATTTATTCTGGGCTGAACTGCCGAATGGCGAGCTTGTTAAGTGCCAATACTTTGTGTTTAACGCCTTGTTGATGGGACACATCTATTTTCCAGCCCTGAATCCAACGAAATAATGTGTGCTTGAATGGAAATCTATGAGATTTCGCAAAGTATTGTTATCTTTGTTTGTTGAAAATTAAGCTATGAATTTTATTACATCCAGCAATACCTTATTAAGTCATCTTCAAAGCATATCTGGTGCCCTAAGCACCAACACGAAAATGCCTATTTTAGATAATTTTCTATTTACCATCGCAGGCAATAAACTGACCGTTTCTGCCACGGATCTTGAAACAACGATGATCACGCATTTAGAAGTGCAATCGGATGCAGATGGTAAAATTGCAATTCCGGCAAAACTTATTTTAGATGTATTAAAAAGCTTACCGGACCAACCGTGTACGTTTCGTGTGAACCCAGAGAATTATGCCGTTGAAATTACCTATGATAACGGTAAGTCGAAAATGGTAGGATTCAACGGAGAAGAATTCCCAAAATTACCGACCGTAGAATACAGCAGCTCCATTGAGGTAACTGGTGAATTGTTGTCCAGCGCAATTAACAAAACCATCTTTGCTATTGGAACCGATGAAATGCGACCAGTAATGACGGGGGTATATTGTCACTTTTCCCCAGAAGATATTACGTTTGTTGCAACAGATGCTCATAAATTAGTTCGTTACCGTCGTACAGACATCAACACTACGTCTAGCTCAGCGTTTATTTTACCTAAAAAACCACTTAATCTACTCAAGGCGAACTTACGTGGAGACGAAGCGGTTAAACTCGAATATAATGAGTCGAATGCTACGTTTACATTTAATGATTTAACCTTAGTATGTCGCCTAATTGACGGAAAATATCCGAATTATGAGGCGGTGATTCCAAAAGAGAATCCAAATGTGTTAACTATTGAACGAGGTCATTTCCTTAGTTCATTGAAGCGTGTGGCTATATTTTCGAATAAAACAACACATCAAGTAAAATTAAAAATTGCTGGAGCGGAACTTCAATTATCCGCTGAAGACGTTGATTTTTCAAACGAAGCGAATGAGCGTTTGACATGCAATTTTGATGGCGACGATATGGAAATCGGCTTTAACTCAAGGTTTCTAATTGAAATGTTAGGTAATTTAGAAACCGATTCGGTTCAATTATCAATGAGTGAACCATCCCGCGCGGGGCTTTTGACGCCGCATGAAAGTGGCAATCCATCAGAGCATATTCTTATGCTGGTTATGCCTGTGATGCTTTCCAGATAATTTATGCCTTCGGATAAACCCAACATTCGCAACCTTTCCTTACCTGAATTAACTGATGCCATTTTAACGGGTGGCTTCCCTAAATTTCGCGCTTCTCAAGTTTATGATTGGCTTTGGAAGCAGAATGCGGCATCCTTTGATGCGATGAAAAATATTGGTACAGCCCTATCCGAATATCTTAATGCACACTACCATATTGACCACTTAGTGCTTGACAGCATGCAAAAAAGCAATGATAAAACGATTAAGTGCGGATATAAAACTATAGATGGTCAGATTATAGAAGGGGTATTAATACCTACCAGTAAGCGCATGACTGCGTGTATTTCATCCCAGGCGGGTTGCAGCTTAGCTTGCGCATTTTGCGCGACAGGAAAATTGAAACTCATGAAGAATCTGAGTGCGGGAGAACTTGTAGATCAGGTGGTTTCTCTTAATGAACTGGCGATAAGTAATTATGGTATTCCCTTGTCAAATATCGTATTAATGGGCATGGGCGAACCCTTGCTTAATTACAAACAGGTAATTAGAGCCTTAGAAATCCTAACCGATCCAAACCGGTTTAACATCAGCCCAAGACGTATAACATTATCTACAGCGGGAATCGCTAAAATGATCATGAAACTTGGAGATGAGCAGGTTCGATTTAATCTAGCTTTGTCGCTTCACGCCGCTGATGATATCAAACGAAGTGAAGTAATGGAAATTAATGACTCTAACAACTTAGAGTCATTGCGAGATGCTTTGATATATTTTCATGAACGTACGGGATCAAGAATAACCTTTGAGTATATTCTCTTCAGAGACTTTAATGATTCCATGGAGGATGCTTCAAACTTGGCAAATTTTGCGCGTTGTGTACCTTGTAAAATTAACATCATTGAATACAATAGCATTGGAGATTCTAAATTTGCAAAAGCAAGCGCTGAACGAACAGAGGCCTTCACCGAATTTTTAGAACGAAGAAACCTAATTGTAAATGTTCGCAGAAGCAGAGGTAAAGATATTGATGCGGCATGTGGTCAATTAGCCAACAAGAATAACCAAGCTACAAAATCTCTTTGACCTGAGATAATGCGTGTAGGGAACTGGTGTCCCCTTTAAATTGACATGCTTCTTCAAACGCCATAAGATATCGTTGGATTAAAATGGTGTTCGATGTAGGTTCGAAAAATTTACGCTCCGGTTCGATTTCAATTTGCTTTAAAAACGATCGTATTTCTTGTTCGTCAAAGACAATACCTTTTCCGATCGGATTAATGTAGAATAAAACGCCATATTGACTCTCTGATTCATTGAACATGGAGGTATTATTTTCATCCATTCTAGCGAGAATGAAAATTTTCGGGAAATCAACCCCATAAATAGGAACCTCTAACCATGTGGCGATTATGGAATAAATAAGACCGATAATCAAGGGGTTTCCTTTTTTATCAGCCAACACCGTTCCAATGTTCAGATGTGTAAGGTTACGTTCAAATGCCGACATACATTCGAATCCATACACTTCGAAAAACATATGATTTAAAATTTTAACCTGCTCGAATGCCGTTTGGTAATCGTTCAATTCTAACCACACGTCCTTACGTATAGCCTCCATTTGCTGAAGAATTAAAGATTCGTCTAGGCTTGGATCCATTAATTTATTTAAAGAAACGATTGCTTTTAACAAGTCTTTATCTGATGAATCCCTCCAGTTCATTAGTTCCTGTGAAACCTCATCGATATGTATTGCTTGAACTATTTCCAAGGCTCTGAAGCGCTGAATTTGAGCAGAAGAATCCTCGTTAATTACGGCGTTTAGCATTGGAATAATTGCCTGACCTTCTGCTTTAATTACCTGTTTAATTACCAGGTAAATACGCTCATCGGGATCCTCCAATAAGGCAACTAATGCTTTTCGTTTTCTATCTGACATTATCACAGAACAAAAATATCTGACTAGCCTACTTGTTTAAAAAAGAACTGCTTTGTTTATCAAATTGAAAATGTTAATACCGATGTAACCTAATTCCAAGTTCTCCGTTATACCTAACCAAATTCAAATGAACTATGCTACAGGTTATTTGAGATCGAGGGGGACATGTCCCCCTTTTTTTTTACATTTGACTATGAAAATATTTATCACACTTTTGGTTGCTTTGAGCTTGATGTCCTGTAAATCGACTAAAAAAACAAGCGCCCAAGCAATGAACGAACCCAGCAATCAACTCATTGGCATTATTCATGTTAACGAGAATCAATGCCCAATATATATTGAAATTCCTGAAAATTTAAATCCTGGTATCAACGTACCCTACAACACGGTATATCCATTAAACTTAAAAGATGGAATGAAAAAGAAAGGATTAAAGGTTCAATTTACCTACACCGTGTCTAAAGCAATGTCACCTGAAGGCTGTTCTGCTGATGCGGTGATACAATTGAATGAAATTACCGTGATTCCATAGACGCGATTGCATCTAGGCATAAATAAGACAAGGCACGTCCAATTGTTCGTTCATGATCACCTTGGGAAATTGCGCCCTCGGTTAAATGTACATACGCATATTGATTTCCATTAAGCGACAACACTACTTTTCTTATATCATCTAAACTCCAACCGGATGGAGAAGAAGCCGATGAAGGCATGTTAGCAATACAATCCAAATCTATTTCAAAGCCAACGGACTCAATAGCATTTAAAAACACGCGCCGAACGTCCTCTGAAAGCGATTGCTCTCCTGTCAAATAAGATTCAAAGAATTTGACATCCACTTGATGCTTTTTAATAAAATCCTGCATGAATGAATTGATCCCATAGGCATGCACTCCAAAAACATGATATGAGGTCAGAATTCCTTCAGACAAAGCATATGAAAAACTATTTCCAGAATGCCTCCTTGTAATTGCACGACAATCGGTGTGAGCATCAATATTCAGTACGGTAGAACAACGTTTTACTTGATGTGCCCAACGCATCAATGGAAGCGCATTATTATGACCTCCACCAATTACTATTGGAATTTGGCTTGATGAAACATATGACATCAACACTTCAAAAACGAAGGCATCTAATTCTTGAACCAAGAGGCTTGCTGATTGAACATCGGTAGGAAAGGTTCCCACAAAAGCAATATTCCCAATGATATCTAAGGACTGATGCTGATGCGGCCAATTCAAAAAATGTTTAAAAAATGCAGAGAAGGCAAATTCAGATCCCGTGCGACCATAATTTGCAAAAGGTCCAACAGCTTCGCTAATGCCTAGGATTACAACTCTGGGTGCTTCATGAGTTGCTTTGAGAAAATCTCCCATGCGTTCTTCGCCAGCTCTTCCAATGAATATATGGTCTGACAACAACTGTGTTTTGGACCGTAATTCGAAATTGTTATGATTTGATTTCATATGCAGCAAAGATAGTTCGCAAATTTTCAGGAATGCGCATAGGTTTTCGATTATGAAGTGATTGAAATACCAACACAGTACTTGCTGTTGTTAATACCTGCTTGTTTTCATTAAATAATGAATAAGAAAATTCAAGGGTGCAATTCTCAGCCCGTACAAGCCTAGTTTCCAAACGCAATAAGTCGTCATATAATGCCGGCGCTTTGAACTGTGTACTCATAGAAACAACGGGTAATAAAATACCTTCATCTTCGAGTACTTTGTACACAACTCCGAGTGAACGCAAAGCTTCAACGCGACCCAACTCGAAGTAGGTGGCATAATTACCGTGATAACAATACCCCATTCGATCTGTTTCACTGTACCGAACCCTAAACGTTAGGATGTGAGAATAATTTAAATTCATGGTAAAACCGTGATTTTTTTTTGCTAAAACGCCTAAATTATTCTAAATTTGAATACTCCACGTTCCCTATTTCACAGTTGAACAAAAATTGTCTTCACAAGTAAAAAAAAATTAAAAGTCAAGTGGTTTTAGACTTTTTTTTTAAGTTTTTTCTGTGAATCTTTGTTCACAACTTTTTAACAGTGTTTAATTTGTGTTTAACATAGGTAATACACTGGTTATCAGTTTGGTAATTTTATTAATGGTTTTATAAAAAGAATTATGTTAAAGGATCACACAGCGACTTGGGAGTCTTGTTTAAGAGTAATAAAAGATAACATCTCTTTACAAGCATACAAGGTGTGGTTTGAACCTATTATTCCATTAAAACTAGAAAACAATATTCTTACCATTCAGGTTCCCTCTCATTTCTTCTATGAGTGGTTAGAGCAGCATTACATTGGCCTATTAAGTAAGGTGATAAAAAAAGAAGTTGGTGCCGAAGGAAGCCTTGAGTACAGCATCGTAATGGAGAGCAATCACCGGAATTCCACCCCGTACACCGTTAAACTTCCTACACAAAACAGTACACACTCACAAAACTCACCGCAGAATATTCCCATCGGGGCTACCGAACCTCAAATCCGAAATCCATTCATTATTCCGGGTTTGAAAAAAGTTACCATTGAATCGAACCTTATCCCGAATTTTACTTTTGAAAATTTTGTTGAAGGCGATTGTAACAGGTTAGCACGTGCTTCAGGATATGCTGTAGCAAACAAACCAGGAGGTACTGCATTTAACCCGTTATTGATTTATGGTGGTGTAGGTTTAGGAAAAACGCATTTAGCTCATGCAATCGGGTTATCGATTAAAGAGCAGCACCCGAACAAAACGGTATTATATGTGCAATCAGAGAAGTTTGCACACCAGTTTATTGATGCTATAAAAAATCAGACCACCAATGATTTCATCCATTTTTATCAAATGGTGGATGTTTTGATTATTGATGATGTCCAGTTTTTTGCAGGTAAAGAACGTACTCAAGATGTATTCTTCAGTATTTTCAACCACTTGCATCAAAATGGTAAACAAATAGTACTTACCTCAGACAAGGCTCCTGTAGAAATGCAAGGCATGGAACAACGCTTATTGTCGCGCTTCAAGTGGGGTCTTTCCGCAGATTTGAATGTTCCAGATTTAGAGACGCGCATTGCCATTCTTGAGAAGAAAATGTATGCAAGTGGCATTGAACTTCCAAAAGAAGTTGTAGAATATCTAGCCTACTCCATCAATACAAACATTCGAGAAATAGAAGGAGCAATGAACACCCTTCTGATGCAATCATCGCTTAACAAAAAATCCATTTCCCTGGAATTGGCAAAGCAAATGGTTGACAAGTTTGTCAAAAACACAGCGCGAGAGGTATCAATTGAGTATATCCAAAAAATCGTTTGTGATTATTTTGATCTGCCCATTGAAATGCTAAAGTCTAAAACCAGAAAGCGCGAGGTAGTACAAGCGCGTCAGATTAGCATGTATTTCTCTAAAAAAATGACCAAGTCTTCCCTTGCAAATATTGGTGCGCATTGCGGAGGTAAGGACCATGCTACCGTATTACATGCATGTAGAACGGTAGTAAATCTCTCTGAAACAGATAAACAATTCCGTTTGTACCTGGAAGAACTTGAAAAAAAGTTAACCATACATTAATTCTCGTTGAGCGATAAGAAACTGACTGTTTCAAAAGAAAGCACGTATACCCTACGTTCGAATAAGTGTACGTTTATTGCCTATTTGTTTCCTATTGCACATGTAGCGGAATTCAAAAAACAGCTTAACGTCATCAAAAAAGAACATGTCAAGGCGAGCCATTTTTGTTTTGCATATCAATGCGGTGAACCGTTAAGTACGCGGGCAAATGATGACGGTGAACCATCAGGTAGTGCCGGGCTTCCAATCTTAGGTCAGCTAAAATCAAATCAGCTCATTAATGTAGGTTGTATTGTGGTTAGATACTACGGCGGAACAAAATTAGGTATACCCGGATTAATTTCTGCCTATAAGAACGCCTGCCTAGGCGCCATTCTCGCGAATGAACCTACGCCGCATGTAGAATTCCTGAGGATTCAGGTTCATGGGACCTACCCTTCGTTAATGCGATTTCTAAGTATTGCAACACAGCACGGATGGAACGCAACACTTAATTCCGTTCAGGAAGAACATGTAATCAATGTTCAAATTGAGCTAGAACAAAAGCAAGGTGTTTTAAATAAAATATCTTTATTTTCGGACTTAACTTGGTCATAACCTACTATGTGCTACAGCAATTCAAGTACCTCAAGCAATGAAACACTCGGTAAATTTTACCAGCGTGAAATTGTCACACTACCCACTGCTGAGCCAACCTTTTACGCCAATGGCTTTACCTTTCCAAGCTGGAGAATCATCACCCTTCAACCCCAAATAAAACGTATGCAATGGGGATTAATACCAAATTGGTTTAGGGGTGAAAGCCCAATGAACATTGCCAGCAAAACATTAAATGCCCGTATAGAAACGCTGTCAGAAAAAGCCAGTTTCAAACGGCTAATCAGCACGCATCGTTGCATAGTTCCTTCCTCTGGTTTTTTTGAGTTTCAACACAAGGGGAAAGAAAAAGTACCATACTTTATTAATCCAATTGATACACCTTTGTTTTCTATGGCCGGACTTTATGATGAATGGTTAAACCGAGAAACGGGTGAAATAATACAAAGTTTTACAATCATCACTACGATAGCGAACCCATTAATGGAAGAAATTCATAACCACAAGAAACGAATGCCATTAATCCTTGACCAAAGTCAAATTCAACCATACTTACACGGTGAGGAAAACATAAATGGATATTCGAGTCAGCCCTATGAAGCGATGAAAGCCCATAAGATAGATAAACACATATTACTTTCTCAAACACCCAATATCCCCGCTGTGCAACACCCTATTGTTGATAATATTGGCCAACAAACCCTATTCATTTAAGATATGGTATTAATTTTGTGTATTACGCGGCATGAAAATTAAATACCTTTTACTCCTTTTACCCTTACTATTTAGCTCCTGCATTGAAATTATCGATGATTTAACAGTTCATTCCGATGGGTCGGGAACTTTTAAATATAGTATCAACCTCAGTTCCAGTAAACTAAAAGTAAATTCAATACTTGCCTTAGATAGTTTGAATGGTAGAAAAGTTCCAGAATTATCTCAAATCGAAGCGAAAATTATTGAATTCCGAACAAATTTAGCCAAAGAGCCAGGAATTAATTTAGTTAAAACAGATTTTAATTCTACGGACTTTATCTTAAAAATTCAAATTGATTTCTCCTCCGTTTCACAATTACAAGACGGGGTGAAATCCGTGCTACAAGTTATGAGCAAAGAGAAAGACAAAGAGGCGTTTGAGGGCGACTGGATTAGTTGGGATGGTAAAACCCTTAATCGAATCATACCAACCATGCTTGCGAACAAAGCAAAATCCTTTGAGAATTCGGATGTAGATCTTTTAAAGAACGGTACATATACCAGCATATCCAGGTTCGATAAACCAATTTTAAAAACCAGCAATACGAGCTGCAAATTAAACCCAACGAAAACAGCTTCTATGCTTCAAGTAAATACCTATGACTTGAAACTGAACAATTCGCTTATCGAAAACGCCATTACGCTAACGCCATAACTTGTATGAAACAGTATATATCCGTATTATTCCTTCTGATCACTTATGCAGTCTTCGCACAGAAATCAGAATTTATAATTCCAAAAGAAGCTGTAACTGTTTTTAGCATCAACAATGTAGACGTACTTAAGAAAATCGGAGTTGATGAGCTTATTAAGTATGACTTCATGGATGAAATCCACCAAGAATTGTTTGATGGTTCTACAGACAATAAATCTTTAAAAGATGCCGGAATTGACTTTGATCAGCGATTAAATATCTTTTATGGGAAGAATCAATATTTCGAATTATCCGGATTCACGTTTGGCATAAAAAACGAAAAATCTCTCTTTAGTGTTTTTGATGATTTCGACCCGCTTCCTACAGAAATCCCCGGTGCAAAAGCGTATGGATCATTTTTTAATAATTTGGTTATCAAATCGAATAACGCCTTACTTATACGGGTAGAGCCTATCGAATCGAGTGTTTTAGAAATAACCGATTCCATTTGGTTTTCAAGAGGTAACATGTCGCCATATTACAATGGGTTTGAAATAGATGCTCAGCTTAGTGATGATGAACTCATGAAACAAGATTTGGAATATGATCTTCGGGAAAAAAACTATAATGAATTAAGAGACAGCATTCAATTTGTGCTTCAAAGTCAATATTTAAATACTGTTCTCAATGGTTTATTTAAAAACGGTGAATCACTTTATTCTATGTATCCCAAGTTCCAAGAGGTGTTACTTCACCCGGTAGCCGGAGTTTTTTATATGGATAACGAGCGAAATTTTGACCGCGCTAAGAACCTTTGGTACCTCAAATCTGTATTGCCAACGCTCTATTTGGATATACAAGAACTTTACGAAGGAAATGTAATTGTGGGAGACTTAGTTTTAAAGGACAAGGCTATAGATTTTAATATTTCTGCAGCCTATAGCGAGCCCTTAGGATCTATTTATATGGAAATGAATGATTCCAAATTCGATAAGCGAATTTCGAAATATATTAAACAAGATCAGTCCGCATTCTTTACTTACAACATTAATCTGAAAAAAGCCTATGAAAAGGCATATGAAATTGTACTTCCTATCTTAGGAAAAGAAAAAAATGTAGAACTATCGATGAACGTGTTGTTACTGAAGCTGGCTAACGAATTCATTAACAAAGATGCCTTATTTGACACCTACAAAGGCACAATGTTTGGCACATTCAACGGAATCAAAAAGGTTAAGACACGTAAAATTGAATTTTTCTATAATGAGGATACCTTTGAATATGGGGAGCGAGAAACAGATGCTGAAGAAGATATGCCAATATTTACGCTTGGATTTACAACAGCACGCCCTGATGTTCCGGAATTAATTTTGGATCACCTAAGTAATGTAACCAGTAAGTTTGAAAAAAAAGGAAATTACTGGATTTATAAGCAAGCAATTTTTGATGCAGCCCCGGTATACATGATCAATACAGAGGGTTTATTTATTTTCACAAACGATGAAGACTTAGCCCTAAATCATCCGGAAGGATATGGTAAAGAAGGGCTGAATAGTAAAACATTAAAATCGATAAAAAATTCCGGTTCGTTATGCGGATACGCAGATTTGAAGTCGGTTGCCAATCAATTTCCCATCGATTTTTTATTACCTGAGCAACAGCCTCTAATGGAATCTTTGAAAGGGAAATCAGGAAACATGGTGATGCGTTCAGGAAAAACCACGGTCAATAAAACTGAACTGTCTCTATCTTATTCATTTGAAACAAATGAGGATTCCGGGAAGCATTTATTGGACATGTTGAATACCTTGTATTTGATAACTAAGTAACCGTGAGGTCAATAAATAAAGGGGTTTTCTTTATTGTACTAATTGCCATTTTAGGTGGTATCCTAGTTGCTCGAAGTAACTTTTTTCGATTTAATTCGACCCCTCAGCTCATTGATCGGCTACCAGAGTCTGATTATTTAGTACGGCTTAAATCGCTTCAATTCAGTAAGGAAATAAATCCCATTCTTTTCAAGTATAAGTTACCGATTCGTGAATTTGCCTCTCCAGAATTTATGTTAGGCCAAGCAAAGCATCATGGCATTAATATTCAAACTGCAGCTTATTTATTTTTTAACGAAGCGCGTGATGAATGGGGAGCCTTAGTTCAACTCAATGACTCATCAAAGGTAATTAATGGGATTGACCGATTCAGAAAAAACACAGCCATAACCGACTCATCTACGGACGAAGTCCGAATCTTTCATTTTCATGAGCTGAATATAAAAATTGCCTATGAAAAAAATTACCTTTTTATTTACTCAGGCAACTTGTTTTCTAAGCGCCTAACAGAAGTACAACATGTGAAATCGGGCGAAGTACGACCCTTGTGGAAACGATTCTTAAAGCGGAAGAAATTTCGAACAGAAAATCTAGTAGTCTATTCTGAAAGCGAAGGCATAAAGTCATGGGGATTTGATTATGGTCTATTTGCGCACGATAACGATACTACCGGCCTTCATATTAAATGCTACTTATACACCCAAGTTCCCCACGGAATTATCAAAAAATCAAAGGCATTGGGGTTACCCAAAACGGCCCAAGATTCAAAAGCGATTGAATTACACATTTCACGGAATATAAAAGACAGTAAAACTGGACAAAAAATGATAGGAAAACTGCATGAACTGGGTAAAAAAATCAGCTTCCCAACGCGTACTTTTTTTGATCATTGGGATGGAGATTTGTCGTTTCGAGAAGGAGGGGTCGTAAACTCAACGCAACGCATCGTTACCTCCGAATTTGATGAAAACTTTAATGTTCGGGAAGTGATTAAAAACGAGCGCATTCAAGTCCCCGGATATACCGCGGCATTCAATACCAATGCGAATGGAAAAGTCTTTATTAATTCGCTTTTTGGAAAAGGCTTATTGCGAAGCGAAGAACAAAAATTACGTTTTCTATTTTCCCCGCTACTCTCCATGAAACATGAAAATTCCTTCTATATTTTTACGTCAGCATCTCATTTTCCAACGTTAATTGCTAACCCAGGGAATTATATTGTTTGGGAATATGAAGGAACACCTGTTAATCTAAGGTTGTCTAACATTAAAAGAAAAAGTATTGAACTTCAAATTGATTTCCCTGTAAAACCCCTAATAAACTACTTACAGCGGACAAAAAACCGAAAGAAAAAGGCTAACTAATGTAAGGATTCGGTCAAAAACTCCTCCTTGATTTCAGCCATAATCGCTTGAACCTCTGCAAGTTCATTCGCCATAACAAGAGCTGATTTATAGGACTTAAAATGAGGGATCCCTTTAAAATAATTGCCATAATGTCTTTTCATTTCAGCGATTCCTACCTTTTCACCTTTCCATTGAATACTAAAATTCAAATGTTCTTCGATGGCCTCCATCCGTTCCTTGAAGGTGGGTGGGTTCAGATGTTCTCCGTTGGCTAAGAAGGCTTTAATTTCATTAAAAATCCATGGGTAACCAATGGAAGCTCTACCAATCATAATCCCATCTACCCCATAGATATTTTTATATTGCAAGGCTTTTTCTGGTGAATCAATGTCCCCATTTCCAAAAATCGGAATGCGCATTCGCTGATTATTTTTAACATCCCCAATCAAGGTCCAATCAGCTTCCCCTTTATACATTTGTTTTCTTGTTCTGCCGTGTATCGTTAAGGCCTCAATCCCAATATCTTGAAGGCGTTCTGCTGTTTCAACAATATTTTTAGTGGAGTCATCCCAACCGAGCCTTGTTTTTACGGTAACCGGAACATTCACCGCGTTTACAACGGCCTTGGTTAAGCGAACCATTTTAGGAATATCTTGCAATAACCCAGCTCCGGCGCCTTTGCATGCAACCTTCTTTACCGGGCATCCATAATTGATGTCAATTAAATCCGGTTTTACTTGTTCAATGATTTGCGCAGCACGTACCATACTCTCTTCATCAGAACCAAAAATCTGAACTCCAATTGGTCGCTCATATTCAAAAATGTCCATTTTTTGGACGCTTTTAACCGCATCACGAATAAGCCCCTCCGAAGAAATAAATTCCGTGTACATCATATCTGCACCATGCTTCTTGCACAACGCGCGAAATGGCGGGTCGCTTACATCTTCCATAGGCGCCAAAAGGAGTGGAAAATCACCCAGTTCAATGGTTCTTATTTTAACCATTAGAGAAACAATTCAGGATTTGTATGTTGAATTACTTGAAGGTAGTTTTTCAAATCTTGTTCCTTATCTTTTCGTAATACCATTAACATACCTTCTGATTCCACAATGATCGTGTCTTGAATACCATCCAACAGTACCAACTTGTCTTTTGGAAGATGGATAAGACAATTATTCGTTTCAAAAAGGTGAACCTTATCCCCTACTACGGCATTGCCATTGGCATCCGTTTGCATGTGGTCGATCAAACTACCCCATGTACCTAAATCACTCCAATCAAAATCAGAAATCACTACAGAAACGTTAGTCGCGTGCTCCATTACGGCAAAATCAATAGAAATATCCTCAGCTGCAGCAAAGGCATTACGCATGAACCCATCTTCCATTGGCGTATTGTAGGAATCTAGCGATTCACAAAAAATATGATATAAGGCATTAGAATGTAGCTTCATGGCATCCAAAATAACATCGGCCCGCCAAATAAAAATACCTGAATTCCAAAAATAATTACCTGATGCAACGAAGGCCTGAGCGACCTCTACTGATGGTTTTTCGCAAAAACGTTGAACGTGTTTTACTGAACCCGCATCAAGTTGACCAGAGGTAACCTCAATATATCCATATCCAGTATCTGGTCGAGAAGGCTGAATGCCCAGGGTAACTAGTTTTCCTTGATTCGCTTCTTCAATAGCGATATTGATTAACCCTTCAAATCGTGGTGTATTAATAATTAAATGATCTGAAGGTGAAATTACCAAGGTTGCATTTGCATCTAAAGATAAAATCTTGGCGGCTGCGAAGGCAATACACGGAGCTGTATTTTTTCGTTCTGGCTCACAAATTACTTGGTCGGAGGTTAATTCAGGCAATTGACTCAGTACCAAGTCGCGATAGCGTTCATTGGTTAGGATGTAAATTTTTGAGGGGTCAGAAACACCCAATAAACGCTCAAAGGTTAGGCGTAGCAACGATTTTCCAATGCCTAACACATCAAGAAACTGTTTCGGTTTATGCTGTGTAGACATGGGCCAAAAGCGACTCCCTACACCGCCTGCCATGATTAAACTGTATGTGTTATTCTTCATCTTTTACGTGTTGAACCTTTGCCATTAGATGCACTAAATAGGTTCGATTCGAACTTAATTCTATGCATTCAAATCGCGTTCTTCGCTTCAATCCCTTTTGAAACGTACGATTATTTAGTACAAATTTACTGTTTTTTGGGAGCTTTTCTAAGGGAATCACTGCGAGATCTTCTTGGTCAAAAGATGCCAAGGCACGACTCAACGCAATATCTGTGCATGAAGAGGCCTTCAGTGAACTAAACGACTTATTCAAGGCCGTGCGCAAGGTAGGCGGAAGTTCTGGGTGATCCATAATGATAGCAATTAATTTTTGAAAATTCTTTTTCCATTCAGTCCCATGCGGAGCGACTCGCAATCCGACTTGCTGGAAGGTATGCAAGTGCGCAAATTCATGTAAGGTAGTAATTAGAAAAGCATATGGATTCAAATCCCCATTGACCGTAATTTGAGGTTTCCCGTTTAAATTTCTTGGACGAAAATCACCCCATTTTGTTTTCCTTCCCTTTACAATTTTAAAATGCACTCCAGACTCCACAAGTAATTCTGCAAGAAGAAAAGAAAAGCATTCAGGTACAAATTTTGAAAATGTATGTTGGTATTTCGTTAATTTTTCCACCGATTCAAAGATAAACAGGAATACGTTCCACCAAACGGCTCAAAATAAATATTACCTTTATCGGCGTGAAGTATATACGAAACATAGGTACCTATTTTTTAATGATGGGTTGGGTATTGAGGAAACCTCGCAAAACTTCCATCTTTTGGAAAATGTTTATGGAAGAGGTTCAGTACATTGGAATTAATTCCATTCCAATCGTGGCCTTGATGTCCACCTTCATCGGTGCCGTTATATCCTTACAAACTGCATCCAACATGGACAGCCCACTCCTACCCGACTATACCGTAGGCTATATTACCCAGTCGAGTGTAATTCTCGAATTTTCACCTACGATAATTTCATTAATACTCGCTGGAAAAGTTGGATCAAACATCGCCTCTGAAATTGGTACCATGCGGATTACTGAACAAATTGATGCCTTAGAAATTATGGGGGTTAATTCCTTAAACCACCTTATAATGCCTAAAGTCCTCGCTGCGGTTGTTTATTTTCCTGTACTCGTTATTTTCTCCATGTTCCTTGCAATGATAGGCGGTTTTGTTGCTTTAATTGTCTCTGATTTACAAAGCACGGAAACATACATCTTAGGGCTGCGGTCCTTTTTCGATGTGAGTAACATTACCTACGCCTTAACAAAAACCGTAGCCTTCGGCTTCATTATTGTGTCCGTTTCATCGTTCTATGGCTATTACGTACGAGGCGGGTCGCTTGATGTGGGCAAAGCCTCTACCAAGGCAGTGGTAGTCAGTAGCGTGGTGATTCTTATCGCGAATTTCATTATTACTAAACTCATGTTGTTGTAATGATCAGTGTTAGAAACATAAATAAAACCTTTGGAAAGCAACAAGTCCTTTTTGATGTAAGTGCCGACTTCCAATCCGGACGGGTCAATTTGATTATAGGACAGTCCGGACAAGGGAAATCTGTATTAGCAAAATCTATGGTTGGACTTCATGAAGTGGATTCAGGTCAAATATTGTTTGATGGCCGTGACTTTACCTCAATGGATAAAACTGACCGGTCCGAAATCCGACAAGAAATTGGGATGTTGTTTCAAGGCAGTGCGCTTTTTGATTCGATGACCGTTGAAGAAAATGTAAAATTCCCGCTTTCGATGTTCACTAAAATGACCAAGAAAGAAATGCAGGATCGGGTAGATTTTTGTTTAGAGCGCGTAAACCTTCAAGGAAGAAATGCCTTGTATCCTTCGGAATGTTCCGGCGGGATGCAAAAGCGGGTTGGGATCGCAAGAGCCATAGCCATGAACCCAAAATATTTATTTTGCGATGAACCCAATTCTGGATTAGACCCAAAAACCGCGATTGTTATTGATAGTTTAATCAAAGACATCACCTATGAATATGGCATAACTACCATTGTAATTACGCACGACATGAATAGTGTAATGGAAATTGGTGATAACGTGATTTTTATTCATCAAGGTAAAAAATGGTGGGAAGGAGACCGTCATTCCATAATTACTACCGACAATCCGGAAATCGAAGCCTTTGTTTTTGCTTCAGAATTTATGAAGGAAATCCGCAGTTCACTTAAAGAACGAAATCTATAGGGTATTGGAAATTCTTTAAGCTAGGATCTGAATTTAATATTGAAGGATATTAATGCTTCGATTTGCTACTTTTCATTTCTTTTGTATCTTTGTGCTCCAATTTGCTCAATGGAGCAGTATAATTGGTATAGCGGATGTGGTGAAATTGGTAGACACGCTAGACTTAGGATCTAGTGCCGAGAGGTGTGCGGGTTCGAGTCCCTCCATCCGCACCTCAAGGTCTCGTGAATTCGGGACCTTTTTTTTTGAACTATAAAGACACACAATATGAACGTACTTCGTCAAGAACTTGATGCGTTGAATGGCTTACTTACCGTAGAAATTAGTGCGGCAGACTACAGTCAAAAGGTTAAAAACACCTTAGAAAAACATCGTAAAACAGCAAATATCCCAGGGTTTCGTCCTGGTCATACCCCTGCAGGAATTATTGAAAAGCGCTACGGGAAAGCAGTACTTGCTGAAGAATTGAACAAACTTGCCAACGAGGGAGTGTACAATTTTATTCGTGAAAACAACCTAGATATTCTCGGGAATCCAATCCCATCAGAAACTCACGCAATGGAAGGGTCTTTTGAAAAGCCTGATGCCTTTAAATTTACTTTTGAAATTGGAATGGCTCCATCTTTTGAATACCAATCTGTATTGAAAAAGGGGATTGAGTACAACACCGTTCGTGTGGATGAGAAATTAGTGAGTCAGCAAATTGAGGATATTCAGCGTCGCTATGGAAAAATGATGAGCGCTGACGAAGCCGGTGAAAAAGATTTAGTAGTTGGTACATTCACTGAATTATCAGGGGACGGGACGATTAAAGAAGGTGGGATTTCTCACAGCACGACACTATCTATTGAGTTTATTGAACGAGCAGAGGCTAAGAACTTATTGATTGGTAAAAAGAAAGATGATGTGTTTCCTCTAGATCCAAGCGTTGTTTCTAAAGATGACGCCGATAAAGCGTCGTTATTGGGACTAACACCCGAAACACTTCCTTCAAACGAGGTCGCTTTTGAGTTTAAAATCACGGATATTAAGCGCATGGAATTGGCTGAATTGAATGCTGAATTGTTTGGTAAACTTTTCCAAGACGGTGAGATTACCGATGAGGCTGGACTTAGAGCACGAGTTACCAAGGATTTAGAACAAATGTTCGAAAGAGATGCGGATCGATTAATGACACGTAAAGTCTATGACTCCTTAATTTCGGATGTTCAAATTACGTTTCCAGAAGCATTCTTAAAGCGATGGATTAAATTAAGTGCTACATCCCCAATTGCAGATGAAGACATTGAAAAAGAATTTGAAGCCTATTTAAAATCCTTGAAATGGCAATTGATTCAAACAAAAATCTTCAAAGATTCGGACACGAAACTGGTATATGAAGAAGTGTTGGCATTCACGAAAGGATTGATTATTAGCAATTATGCGCAATATGGTCTTCCTGCTCCAGAGGATGCGGAATTGGAGGCATCTGCTCGTGAGTTACTTACAAAAAAGGACCAAGCGAATAGCATTTATGATCAATTAGCTGAAGAGAAACTAACGCAATACTTCAAAACGAATGCGAGCTTGAAGATGAAGCCGTTATCGTACGATGATTTTCTAGCTGAAATGAAAAAATAAGCCTTAAGCGCTTATTTCCAATCCAAGATATGTAAAGGTGCATTGCGCGCTTGCGGGAAGGCTAATTGAATTTCCTTCACCATACGCTCCATGTGTGGGGTTTTATAACTTCGCTGTGCGAAAACACCAATGATTTCTCGCGCAGGATACCCATAGGGTGAAGCTAATCTTTTACGAAATCCAGGTTGTTCCTTGGTTGATTTGAATTCTGATGGAAGCAAAGTATACCCACCATTTATATTGACCATTTCAACCAATAAGTCCATATTTCCACCGATATAATCCCACGAAGGAGCTTCCGCCGTTTCTGAAATATTACAAAAATTGATTACTTGGGTTCGTAGACAATTCCCTTTACTTAATAACCAAGGCTGTTGACCATCTAAGGCCGAAACCTCTATTCCACCTTCCTTTCCCAAGGCTGTATACACTTCAATTTCCTCTGTGTATAATGGAACTGTCCGATATTTTACTTGTTGATAAGGCCCTGCTAAAATCCCAAAATCAATTGTACCTTTTTCTAATTCTAAAAGTAACGTTTCCGTCGGGTGTTCAACATATAAAAAGCGAACATTGGGCAAGGCACTTGAGAACAAGGAAAACAGTCGAGTTAACATGTATACCGAAACGGTAGGAATTATACCTACCCTAATCTCTTCCTTAATTTTCCCTGCCATGCGATCATTAAGCAGCCTAAGGTTCTCATTTTCTGATAAAATCTCACGAAGAATAGGAATAAGCTCTGCTCCATATGGCGTAAGCGAAAGCGGACTTGATGCACGGTCAAACACAGTATATCCCAATTGATCCTCTGCTTTTTTAACCTGCATCGATAAGGTGGGTTGGGTTACAAAACAGCGCTCACTGGCTCGTGAAAATTGTAATTCTTCACTGAGAATAACTAAATATCGCATTTGCTGCAAGGAAATCATAGATACAATTTATGTGAATATAATTTATTTTGATTTAATTGATAACAAAGGATACTTAACTTTGTTGAGAATTAACATAGTTTTCATTTGGTTGAACAGAACCTAATTCGGTTTGTTTTACCTTTGTATACAGTAACTTAATAAATTAAAATAAAATGTCAGTTTTAGTAGGAAAAAAGGCTCCATCATTCAAAGCAGGAGCAGTGGTAAACGGTGGAGAGATTATAAATGGTTTCTCATTAGATCAGTATTTAGGTAAAAACCATGTGTTGTTCTTCTTTTACCCAAAAGATTTCACCTTTGTTTGTCCGTCTGAATTACATGCATTTCAAAGTGCATTAGGAGAATTCGAGGCACGTGGAGTAAAAGTTGTTGCGTGTTCAACAGATACCGAGGAATCACATTGGGCGTGGTTACAAACACCTAAAAACAAAGGCGGAATCGAAGGAGTAACTTACCCGATTGTTGCGGATACGTCTAAAACAATTTCAGAAGCATTTGGTGTATTAGCTGGTGAATATGAGTATGATATGGAAGGTGCCTTAACGGCGAGCGGACCAATGATTGCATACCGTGGATTGTTTTTAATTGACAAATCTGGTACTGTGATGCATCAATTAGTTAACTTTTTCCCTTTAGGAAGAAACGTTGATGAAGCACTACGAATGGTAGACGCCTTACAATATTTCGAAGAGCATGGTGAAGTTTGTCCAGCGAATTGGGTTAAAGGAGAAGCAGCCATGAAACCTAGTTTCGACGGAGTAGCTGATTATTTATCAAAGCACTAAGCGTTAGCATACGATTATAAAGCCCCGAAATCGGGGCTTTTTTTTTATAATTTTTTTTAGTTGCCTGATTTACATTATTTTTAGTGAATGAAGAAGATAATATATATTGTGCTTTTTATAAGTGCTCTAGCATTTGGACAAGAAGGTTCAACACAAGTTACAGTAGAGAATTACCAGCACTTAAAAACCCATGGGTTGCTAAATTCAACCACCCCATATCAATTTGTTGATTTATTAACCCCAAATCCAAAAACTCATCCATTAAATCCTGAAAAAAATGCACTCTGCAATTGTTTAATTCAATTGGACAATACCTTTTCATTGGCGATGGCACCCAATGATGATGCATCATCACCCTACATTCAATTACCCTTTACGTTTAATTTTTATGGTACCTCTTATGACTCCATCGTGATTAATAACAATGGAAATATTTCCTTTTCATCAGCATACGTAAACTTTACTGCTAATCCATTTCCGGATCCAACCTATAATATGATCGCTCCTTTTTGGGGAGACGTAGACACACGCTCTGCCAACGGAGGAAATGTTTGGTATAAGACTACTCCTGACGCATTAATAGTTATTTGGGATCATGTGGGTTATTTTAATATGCATGATACATTAACTAATACCTTCCAATTAATTATTTCAAACGGGACGGATACCCTGATTCATGGCAACAATAATGTGTCCTTTTGTTATGGAGATATGCAATGGACTACGGGTGATGCTTCAGGTGGAGTAAATGGAATTGGTGGCACCGCAGCAACCGTTGGATTGAACATTGGAAATGGAATAGATTTTTTTCAAATTGGACAATTCGATAGCACTGGAACATTCTTTGATGGTCCGTATAATCAAATCGATCATGTTGATTTCCTGGACAACCAGGAAATGTATTTTAACGTTGCGGCAATGAATGCAGCAAATATACCGCCGCTACTTATGAATAGTTCGATTTGTGATACCATCGATGTCTACACAGGAGATACCTTACATAAAAGTATGAATTTAGCCGAATTCACGTTATCGATGGCCACTCCTGAACCAAACCAAACACTTAGCTATTCTCTATCTTGCGATGCACCAAGTGCATTTACATATAACGAAACAGGAAATGGCATAGATTATATTCAACTGGCTTGTACATTTAACGCAAACAATTTACAACCAGGAACTTATCATGTTAATTTGAACGTATCTGACAATGGAAATCCATCAGAAAACACAAGTATATCCATTCCAATACGTGTACATTTCGACGAGATGTCTTCTACACTAAACTTATCTGATTCATTCATTGAACCATATCCAAATCCAACAAGTGACATTGTTCGTTTTAATGCGAAAGAAATTGATTTTGATCAGGTAAATATTCTAAGCTTGGATGGTAAAATTCTTTATCAAAATTCGCTGAATAACGAATCAATTAGTTTAGTAAACTTAACGACTGGAGTTTATTTGATTCAGTTTTTATCAAATGAACGTGTAATTGGAACGAATAGAATCCAATTAATTAAATAATCTTGTATGTGATCTCTTTTCTAACTTAGAAGAGATATTCAACTTTTTTCATATTGAAATGGGTACTATGGATAAAAAAGGCTTTTGAAAGCCTTTTTTTACCTAATGGCAACCGATAAGTAATGGGTCCGTTATGCATAAAACAAACCCTAAATTTTATTGTCATGAAGAACACAAGCTACACGCTAGCAAAGGCTGGCTATCTTTTCTCGTATGCAAATAAAGTTGCATTTCTTTTAATTCTAATTCTTATAAATACTGCTTGCCAAAAATCGAAATTCAAAACACCAATGGAAGGGGAAAAATACGGTGGAGGGATCGTTTTGCATATTTTCACCCCCAATGAAAAAGGATATGTTATCGGAGAGACACATGGCATCATTGTAGCAGAAAAGGACCTTCACGGGTTGAAGTCCTTTGGATTAACCCAAGTAAATTTAAGCGGATTAACTTCCATTGATATTGGTTACGGGAAATCAAATACTGAAGCAATAGTTAATGCCTATCCAGATAGCGCGACTGCCGCTAAATTTTGTAATGACGTTAAAATAAATTACTATGATGATTGGTTCTTACCCAGTATCAATGAACTCAACTTAATATTTGAAAAAAGACACAGCATCGGGAATTTCTCATCAGATTATTCCTCTCATTATTGGGCATCTACGTCCTATGATGATGAAACGTCAAGCGGTGCCTTCTCCCGATTCTTCAATACCGCATCCATTTGTGTTAAAAGTAAAGACGAATTATTTCACATTCGTCCGGTACGATATTTTTAGTTCCAATGCGCGCAAACAGTAAAGCCAACTTCGGTTGACTTTACTGTTTGGCGGTGCTCCAATAACATTTCAATGTGGAAATCTAAACTCGCGGGTCTAATTGGGTCATGGAATGCTTGTTAATTTAGCGTGACAAAATATTGACGATCATGAGAAATAACGCGAAATTGTTTTTAACCCTATTTGGAATTTTTGTTTTCAACCTTGCAATGCTGGCCCAAGATAACAGCATTGGTGGCGGAGAAGATGCCGCTGCAACAACCAGTAAAGGAGGTGGAATGCCCCCAATTCCATGGGAATTTATTATACCTCTTGGGATTCTCTTGTTTTATACTTTGTATGTAATCTATGAACGGATTTTATACATCCGAAGAATGGTAAAATTTGATGCCAAATTGGTGGATAATATGCAGCCACACCTTGAGAAAGGTAACATTGCGGATGCCATGGGCATGGTAAAAACCCAAGACGGTGCGTATGCTGCAATTGTTAAGGAAGGATTAGAAAGTATAGAAAGTAGCTTAAAACCAAATGAGGTAGAAGCCAACATGGAGAAAATCGCCAATATTGAAATCGGTAAAATGGATAAAAACTTAGGCCATTTGGGATTGATTGCAGGTATTGCACCTACCATTGGATTTATCGGAACGATATCCGGTGTAATTACGGTATTTTACGATATTTCTAAAACTGAAAATGTTTCCATTGGAATCATCTCTGAAGGACTTTATGAGAAAATGTTCTCCTCTGCTGCGGGTCTTATTGTTGGATTAATCGCCTATGCAGGATATCACATTTTGAACTCAGTGATTGATTCAAATACCTTACGCATGCAACAGGTAATCGTTAAATTCACGAAACTAACTCGTCCATAATCATGGCATTAAACAGAAATAGACGCCGGCACATTGAGGTAGCCACTGGAGCCTTGAGTGATATCATGTTCTTTTTGCTCTTGTTCTTCTTGATTATTTCAACCCTTGCTAATCCTAACGTTATTAAGGTTCCTTTACCCGAATCGAATACGACGCTTAAAACCAATAAATCTCACTTAACGTTGTCCGTTCAATATGTGGATAATAAGTACATTTATTGTTTTGACAAAGATCTTGAAAATCAAATCATTGACAACGACGAAGCCTTGATGTCGCAATTGGTATCACGGACAAAAGCATTGAATGATGACATTGTAGTAGTACGCTTTGATAAGAATGCACAAGCCCAAAAATTGGTGGATTTATTTGAAATCGCAAAAGCGGCTAATGTAAAATTACGCTTAGGCACTGTAGTAAAAAACTAAGGCAAAAAAAAAGGTTCAACTTGCGATGGCAAGTTGAACCTGTATTTGTCGATATTTTTTTTGCTCCATTATGGTCAAAAACTCATTGAGGCGTAGTTTTAACGAACCATTTCTAAACGAAGTCTGCAAACTAAAATCGCCTTTTATTAATTTAACAAACTCTAATTTACCTTGAGGGGTAATTCCTGAGACCATCAAAATTCCAGGAGCTGCTGGGATTTGTTCTGTCATTTTTTTGAACGCTTCAAACATTGCGTCATAGTCTAATTGAAGTTCAAACTTCTTTCCGGAAACTGAATTTGGATTTTCTCCAATTTCTACGCGGCGACGGATCAATTTTACGTTTTTTTCAGATCCAAAAACTGGCTTTAAATGTGTCATAAGAAAAAATAATTAAGATTAATAAGTAAATAAGAGCCTCATTAAGAGGCTAAAACGTGTTGGAAAGTCACTGCGCAGCGTAACTCTTGACGACCAACCAAGATGTCAAAGAACTTTTTTAACTCCGGAACAAACAAAACACAGCTTGCCCGGTAGGCTAAAAACCTACTATTAAATGCTTGAAAATTATTTTGGAAAAACCGCTGTGGGTTATGACATATTCAAATATGTTATTTTTTTTGGGAAGAAAAAAATGATTTTCAAAAATTTTAAACTTTTTAACAGGTACGCAGATGCATTTAAATCCTAACAAAATTTTGAAAAAATGAAAAATAGTGTACCTTTGCAATCCAAATATGGGCTGGTACCTTAGCTCAGTTGGTAGAGCAAAGGACTGAAAATCCTTGTGTCCCTGGTTCGATTCCTGGAGGTACCACATTTAAACCCTGACCGCAGCGTCAGGGTTTTTTATGTCAACGGTTATGATAAGTTGGCACAAAGCGAAATTTTCTTCGTGTAAATATGTTCAAAAAAAAGCCTGATTCGAAAGACTTTTTAGGTTAAATTCTTTTATGGATTAATTACCTTAATCTCACCATCTTTACTAATGACCAAGCTTTGTCCAAGGGATTTTTTCTGTTCAATCAATTTTTGAGAAGATAATTTGATGGCTTTCTTGATTTTTTCCTTTAGCAGGTCTTTTTCTTTATTGCTCATTTGCGATCAATTTAAGTTGATGGAATTTCGAGGGTTGATGAATGATAAACTCACCGTTTAGTTCTTTCTCAGCAATTAGTTCTGATTCTATATTCGAGTTATCATAAATGAGTAAAGAATCAACCTTATTTGCATACAGATTGAATAGGTTTCTAATTCCGGAAGTATAACGTCTTTCAATAACTTCTGCTTCAATATTATGTCCGCCTTCGGTAACTCTTTTTTTTACGCGATCTTTGGCCAATTGAATTGATTCTAACCAAAAGAAAATTAGCGTAATGTAATATCCTTTTTCACTTGCTGTATTAATCGTAGTAACAAATGATCTTGTAGATAATGTTGTTTCAAATGAAAAATCTTGTTGGGATTTTAGCAATTCATCAATCCTGGCGAGCATTAATCTTCCTGCTTCAAATGCTACCTTTTCTGGTTGAAATGGAGAAAGTCCTCTTGCAATTTCGTCTGCGTTTACAAACTCTTTACAATTCAATAAATCCGGAAGAATATTAAATGAAGCAGTTGTCTTTCCTGCTCCATTGCAACCGCCAATGATATATAACTTCTTTTGCACCACATTCAAAGTTAAGGAACTTTACTTTCTTTGCAATCTTGTGCAGTATTTATTGCGTGAAATAGGCTGAAATCTATTTGCAACAAGTTCGATATTTCAGGCCTTTCGCAGACATCTAAACCCTGACCGCGCGTCAGGGTTTTTTGTTTCATCAAATTCATTTTAAGCGTTTGAAAAGGGATCCCCCTAGAATTGTTATGCTTTTTCCTACCTTTGATTCATGCAATCAACCAAGGTTTTTGTTCTAGATGGTGGCAACACACACATTAAATTGGGTGCTTTCGTAGGCAATCAGCTGGTGCAAACCAATCGATTTCAAGAGCGTGCTTCCCTAGGAAAACACCTTAGCCCTGAGGATATGGTGGTTATAGCGAATGTAGGTGAACTTCTACTTCAACAGGACTTAATTGCCCTTGGATGCCAAGTTCATACGGTATCTAACATGGATCCCCTTCCCTTCTCCAATGCCTACAAAACTCCAAACACCTTGGGAATTGATCGCTTGTGCAATATAGCCGCTGTGCATCAGCAGCACCCCTCCCGAAATATCTTGGTAATTGATGCCGGAACTTGCATTAAATTCGATTTCATCGACGCCTTGGGGACCTATCATGGCGGATCCATATCACCGGGCATTTCCTTACGATACCATAGTTTACATGATCATACTTCACAACTCCCCTTGTTAAACCCCACAAGCGCTTGGGATGTAATTGGAACGAATACTGAAGGAAGCATACACAGTGGTGTGATGGGCAGTGTAAAAGCGGAAATTAACTGGAGAATTGAGGAATTTAACAATCGTTATGAGGATTTAATCATTTATCTCACTGGTGGCGACGCGCATTATTTTGATTTGGGACAAAAAAATGACATCTTTGTGGACGAAAATCTAACCCTAAAAGGGATTTATGCGTTATATCTACATCAACATTCTTCTGATAATTTGCATTAGTTTAAACGCTGCATTTTCTTTTGGTCAACAATTAACCTCTCACCCACTCACCTCCTACGGTATTGGGGATCATCAGTTAAACGATCACGGCATTTATTCAGGAATGGGTAATATTTTTACCCCGTTCTTAGACTCTGGTCAGTTAAATTACTTAAACCCGGCGTCCTATGCGTCCTTAAGCAAAGGAAATACCTTGTATTCTATTGGTGTTAGTCAGCGCATTTCTTTTTATGATCAATCCGGTGATAAAGACATTAGGCCCAACGGTAATCTTACCCATATTGCCCTCGGCTTTAGACTTAAAAAGCATTTTGGAATGGCCTTTGGTCTCAAACCGCTTTCTGCAAAAGGATACTATTTAAGTGAAAAAGTCTTTACAGGATTAGATTCCATTCGAAATACATACCAAGGAGGCGGCTACATCAATCAAGTTTTTATCGGTGGCACTTATGCTCCCATCGTAAGAAAAGGAACCTACCTTGCCTTTGGAACCCAAATGGGGTATAATTTTGGTACGGTTAAAAACCAACGAATCAGTCAATTAATCCAAGGTACCAACGCTTCCGGCGGAATCTTCGAAGAATTAATTACCGTAAATGCACTAAGTATTGACTTAGGAGCTGCCTTTTATCAACGCATTGGTTCAAAAGGTGATGTGCGGATGGGAATCACGTACAAACCCAGCCTCGCTCTAAAGAGTGAATTAGAACGTTCCTTCTACAGTGCGTCTAACTTAAATACACCCAGCGGATACGACACCTTATTCTCCAATTCATATACAGGATCTGTACGCCAAGGACAATCCATTGCGCTTGGTGCGGCATACCGCATTGGACTTAACCCCCGAAAAGTAAAAACAAAAACGCTACACCCAGAAATTACACTTGCCCTGCAATATCAACGTAATGAGGCGTATACGTATGCATTCGATGGTACCAGCTATGATTCGATGGCTTCGCAATCCATACCCGCTCAACGCTATGCTGTGGGTATAGAGTTTAGACCTGAACGGTTTTTATATGAGAATATCGCTACGCTCGGTTTTTTTAACAAATTCACGTATCGGTTAGGGGCCTATTACGGCAATTTACCTTATCGAGATGCAAGCTACAATGCATTTAAGGAACAAGGAATTACACTTGGATTAGGGATTCCAATCTTAGCGCAGCAATCATTCTCATCCATCAACTTTTCCTGTACATTGGGTCAGCGCGGTACATTCACCACGAATAGTTTACAAGAAAACTTCGTTGCGTTTCAGTTGAATGCCACGCTATCACCGGCAAGTTTTGAACGTTGGTTCAGAAAACGTAAAATGGACTAAATGTTCCGCATATTTTTACTTTTAAACATCCTCTTATTATTGATTTCCTGTGAAAACAATATGGATGACGTACAACGGGTTAGTTTTAATCCCAAATCCCCCGATGAAGTTATTGTAGACTTTCACATGGTATATAGCGACTCCGGGTTTGCCCGAGTAGCGCTTCGTGCTGGCTTCGCAGAAACCTATCGTTCTCCTGAACATATTACGCACCTTAGAGATAGCCTTCGCGTTAATTTTTATGGAAAAAATGGAGAGATGATTTCTACCCTAACGGCAAAATACGGGAAGATTAACCACTCTAAGAATCAACTGATGGTAAAGGATTCTGTTCGTCTTTACAATTATAAAAAGAAGCAAACCTTAAAAACCGAGGTGCTCTATTGGCAACAAAAAGACAGCATGATATTTACACCTAAACGAGTATATATTTTCTCACCAAAAGGTAAGTTTATGGGCGAGGGATTAAAAACGAAACAAGACTTTAGTCGGTACGAAATATTAAAACCACAAGGAAATGTGGTGATCGAAAAAGAAGAAGAACTTTAATACCAAATGCATGAAAACGTATAATTTGATTATGGGCTATTTTTGGATAGCTGTAGCTGCCATTAGCTTTATTGTAGTGACTTACAATGGATTCACTCAAGGGTTTGACCGGTGGGTTGGATATTATGTTTTTACCTTGGTTGCTGTGGGTATGTATTTCATGAAGAAATGGATGATGGCTCGTATGGCGAAGCATGAAGCCTTTTTAAATGAGCAACAAAAGAAACAAGATAATTTGTAACAAATCACTTAGTTGATTGTCTATATACATGGTGCGTATTCATCTCCTTTTTCTTGTTTTAATCCTAAGTTTTTCAGGCCTGAGTCAACGGTTTTTGAAAGGGACGGTTGTTGATGAAAAGCAGCAACCTATACCCTACGCTAAACTTTATGTAAAAAATGACCCTTCATTGCGTACCGTATGTGATGTGGCGGGGTACTTTGAAATGGGCTTAATGCCCGGAGAATATTATCTGGTGGTTACCGCAACTGGATATGAAGACCGAGAATATTATTTAGGACTTCGCGATGCGGATGTAATAAAAACCTATAAACTCTTCCCTCCAAATGTTAAAGATGTAGAAGATGTAGTTGTTACGGCAAAAAAGTCAAATCCCGGAAGAGAGATCATGTTGAAAGTGGTTAATAAAAGGGATTCCATTAATCCATGGAACTATCCACATACGGTGGACGTTTATATCAAGGCAAGTGAAAAACTGGATTTTCCAAAACAGAAAGAAAAAGAAAAAGAGGAAAATGAAGAGCCAACCTTTGAGGGGCCAAAAGACACCATAAGCAACCGAATGAACTTGGTTGAAGTTCAAATGAATCGTTCTTATGCCCCACCAAACAAGGTCAAAGAAATTCGAAATGCTTATGATTTGTATGGCAACGCCCAAAACTTGTACTATACCACTACGGTGAAAAGTAATTTCAACTTTTTTGAAAATTTACTTCATTTAGATGACCTTCATCAAACGCCGATCAGTTCTCCGATTTCAATACCGGGGATTCTTTCCTACAAATATCGATTGGAAGAAAAATATGAAGAAAATGGGCGAATGATTTCTCGAATTAAGATTATTCCAAGAAATACAGCAACCACAACCCTTGAAGGATACATTTGGGTAATTGACAGCCTATGGCTCGTACAAAAATTGTCCCTCACCATGAATAAGGGAAATCTTTTAATTTATGATCGGTTTCAGGTCGATCAAGAATTTGATCATCCAGGGGATAGCCTTTGTGTTCTAACGAAACAAACCCTTACCTACGGGGTCAAATATAAATCGGAAACATCCAATGCAAGTACCGTCGCTTTATTCTCCAAGTACAATTTTAACCCGAATTTTTCACCAAAGTTTTTCAATACCGAAGTCGCAATTACCGAACAAACGGCGTATGAAAAAGACAGTACATTTTGGGGGCAAACTCGTGCCGTTGGATTAAGTGAGGAAGAAAAACGCTTTATCTATGTAAAGGATAGCATTGAAGAAGCGCACAGTAAAAAGGAATACTTAGATTCTGTGGATGCCGTATTTAATAAAATCACTGCATTAAAAATTTTATGGTTTGGCGTGGATCACCGAAATCGGGTGAAGCGTCAGCAATTATCGTTCGGTTCTTTAGCAACCATGGTACAACCGATCGGTATTGGTGGCCCGCGTGTTGCACCCAGTTTTTATTATTTCAAAAAATGGGAAAATCAACGCACATACGATTTTTACACGAGGCTTTCATACGGCTTTTTAAATCAAGATCCCAAAGGAGTGATTTGGAATAAGTATCGCTTCGACCCCTTTCATCAAGGTGATATTTCGGCTTCACTCAGTCATGAATTCGATGTAATCCGAGGCTATGATGCAATTACTCAAATTTATCGCAGGAATAATTTTATTGAGGCAACACAATTAAATATTGGTTTAAACTATGAATTGGTGAATGGCCTCTATGCGGGTGCAAACATTAACATCGCAGAGCGCCGGAGTTTAAAAGATTTCAAATTCTTGGAAATTGCGGACGATTTTATTCCAAACGACAGTGCGATGGTCTTTGACCCGTATCAAGCCTCTATCGTTTCTTTTGATTTATCCTATATTCCGCAGCAACGTTATATGCGCGAACCGTACAGAAAAGTCGTTCTTGGTTCGGCGTGGCCGACCTTTAGTATTTATTACAAAAAAGGAGTGTCGGGACTTTTTGGGAGCGATATCAACTATGATTATCTAAGTTTTGCCATTCAGCAGAATTTCAAATTAGGATTATTGGGCAACACCAGTTATCGGCTCCTTACGGGAACATTTCTTAGCATGAAGGATGTTCGAGAGCCGGATTTGAGGTATCAGCGCAGATCCGATCCGATATGGTTTTCCAATCCCTTGTATTCATTTCAAGGCTTAGATACAACGCTTCCTACAAAAAGCTGGGTACATGAAGCACATTTTGTGCATCACGACAATGGGGCCCTATTGAATAAAATCCCGTTCATGAAGAAAACGCGCATTGGTTTAGTAATTGGTGGTGGCGCCATGTATGTACAAGAACATAAGTACCAACATTACGAATTACTCGCAGGATTAGAACGAAGCTTTAAACTGTCCCGAAGAAGACTGCGTATAGGAATCTACGGTTGCGCATCGGATGGCAACAAAACAATGCTTAATTTCAACTACAAGGTATCCTTTGCCTTGTTAGATGATCGAAATATGAAGTGGAATTTCTAGGCTTCCGGTTGGGAGGATTTCTTAAAAGAAAATAAGCTTTTTCGATTGAATACAATCATTAAACCAACTCCAATTGAAATGCAGGAATCAGCCACATTCCAAATGGCGGGAAAAACCGGTTTATCACCCAACCATGGCATCCACGTGGGCCAATAGGCATCAAACTGGAACATATCTACTACATTTCCAAATAAAAACCCCTTGTTTCTAACCTCTACAGGGAATGAAATCCCGTATTGATCACAATTCATTTTAATTCCGGATCCTTCTAATTGATTAAAACTATCGCACGGATTAAAGGGGAAAATAAAATCGTAGCACATCGAATCAATTAAATTACCAGTGGCACCCGCTAATATCATCGTTAAAGCAATCAACTGAGGCCAAGCAATGTGTTTCTTAACTTCTCTCCAAATGTAATAGGCAATTCCGGCAATCGCAACGATTCTAAAAACACTCAAGGCGAGCTTACCATAGATGGAACCACCAAGTGTTGTACCGAAGGCCATGCCTTGATTTTCGATATAATGTAAGGCAAACCAATTCCCAAAAACATACTGTGTTTCGTTTGGGGAAAAACTAGATTTAATATAAATCTTTACCCACTGATCTATTGCTAATAAGATCACGAGAATTGCTACAACTGCCCAATATTTTCTAGTCACGAATTCTTTTGTGCGTTTTTAGCATCTATACTCATGGTAGCATGCGGAACAAGGCGTAAACGCTCCTTTGGAATTAATTGCCCAGAAACTCGGCAAATGCCATAGGTTTTATTTTGAATTCGGACCAAGGCAGCTTGTAAACTCTGAATGAATTTCTCTTGACGAGCAGCCAATTGAGCAACTTCTTCCCTTGACAAAGTCTCCGAACCATCTTCCATCATATTAAAGGTTCTACCCGTATCATCCGTACCATGGTCATCGTTGTGAGAAAGCGAGCCTTTCAGTAAATTAAAATCGACTTGAGCTTCCTCTAATTTCTTATTAATTAATGCTTTAAACTCGTCGAGCTCTGCATCAGAATATCTTGTTTTTAGGTTTGACATAGCGCTTATTTTGAAAGGTAACAAATATATAATTTTATTCAATTTCTATGGGGAGAAACTTATAAAGTTAAAATAAAAGGTTCAACAAGAAATGATTAATTTCGTCTTATGATTCGATTTTTTGGGGATAATCGACCCTTGGTGCTATTTTTCCTCCCATTTGTTTTGCTTGGGTTTCATGTTGCTTATCACCTCAATGTTGCACCTAGTGGACCGCTAGATATTGATTTTGGGTGGTGGGGTAACCTTACCGTCAAGCAGGGAAATGCCAACCTCGGATATGAAATCCTTTCTGGATGTTGGGTTTTACTCAATTCCATTCTATTAAACTTCACCTTCAATTCTTCGGAATTAAATGAAAAAAACACCTATTTACCCGCGCTAAATTTCGTGGTACTATCTGCCATATCGATGAATTTTTATCAATTCAATGGCTTACATTTGGCATCTACCGTGATTATTCTTGGGCTCTATCAATTTTTACAACTAAACCAAAACAAGGATGGCGCCGCACGAATATTTAATGCAGGTTTCTTTATTGGCATAGCCGCAACGGTATATCCACCCTTAACTACACTCATTCCATTTGGTATTATACTTTATTTAATATTTCGACCCTTTCTTATTCGTGAATTCTATTTTTACATGTTGGGGTGTTTGGTTCCGTTCTTATACTTAATTAGCAAGTCTTATTTATTTGGCTTTTCTTACCCGTATTACTCGTTCGACTGGAATGATTTTATTCGAAATTTCACACTTAATCATGCCATTAACACAGCCATAATAATTTGTGTTTTCGTGATTAGTTTATTTGGCGTAGTACGAAAATTATCTACTGCCGGGAATCGAGTCAAGAAGGAGCTTCAACTCATCAATACGCTCGGAATCGGAATCTTCTCCGCCTTATTTTTCTGTATTTTCCTTGCTGAACCCGCCCTAAAAATTGAGTATTTTATTATTCCCTTGAGCATCCTTTTCACCTATCCGCTCTTATCAAAACGTCTGACGTTCGCGTCGTCCTTGCTTTTTTATATTTTCTTGCTCTTTGGCCTGCTTAAGTTTACTTTTCTTAATCAGCTTCAGTAAGAATTAATACCTTTGTAACCTAATTTAAGGATATGAAGTTTGGTGTAGTCACATTTCCCGGTTCGAATTGCGACCAAGATATGATTTACGTGCTAGGTGACTTATTGAAGCAAGAAGTTGTTTCTCTTTGGCATAAAGACACGGATTTAAAAGGTGTTGATATGGTAGTCCTTCCGGGTGGATTTTCCTATGGAGATTACTTAAGATCTGGTGCCATTGCCAAATTCTCTCCCATTATGACTGAGGTAATTAAACACGCAAACCAAGGTGGTTATGTACTTGGTGTCTGTAATGGATTTCAAATCTTAACCGAAAGTGGATTGTTGCCTGGAGCCTTACTACACAATACCGATCGAAAGTTTATCTGTAAGAATGTCTACATAAAACCCGCCTCATCGAAGACCCCAATCACGGCTGGACTGTCCATGGAGGATGTTTATAAAATTCCCATCGCACACGGTGAAGGACGTTTTTATGCTTCCGATGAAACGATTGCACAATTGCAGGACAATGAGCAAATCCTATTTCAATATTGTCGGGTAGATGGTAAAATTGACCCCGAGAACAATCCCAACGGATCGCTATTAAATATTGCCGGGATCACAAACAAATCAAAAAATGTATTTGGAATGATGCCTCACCCGGAACGAGCTGCAGACACCACATTAAACAACCGTGATGGATTAGCGCTGTTTGAATCCATTTTAACGCACTGCAGGGCATGAGGGTATTATTAATTGGTTCAGGAGGTAGAGAATCTGCCTTGTCATGGAAAATCGCTCAGAGCTCCATGTTGGAGTCGCTTTTTATTGCCCCGGGAAATGCGGGAACCAAGCAATATGGGAAGAACGTAGATTTAAATGTATTAGATTTTGACGCGGTAAAAACCTTCGTAATTGACCATAAAATAGAAATGGTTATCGTTGGCCCTGAAGAGCCGTTGGTTATGGGAATTGCAGATTTTTTCAAGAAAGATCCCTCCCTGTCTTCGGTTGCGCTGATTGGTCCTACCCAAGCAGGTGCTGCCTTGGAAGGCAGTAAGACCTTTGCTAAAGAGTTTATGCAGCGTCATAAAATACCTACCGCGAAATATGGTTCATTTACACTTCAAACCCTGCGGGAAGGCATAGAATTTCTACGAAACATGAAAGCACCGTACGTCTTGAAAGCAGACGGGTTAGCCGCAGGCAAAGGTGTGTTAATAATTGAGGACTTAAAAACTGCGGAGGATGAACTCACGCAAATCCTATTGGATGAAAAATTCGGCAGTGCGGGACAAAAAGTGGTGATTGAACAATTTTTAAAAGGCATTGAACTTTCAGTTTTTGTGGTTACCGATGGAATCTCCTTTAAATTATTGCCGGAAGCCAAAGATTACAAACGCATTGGAGAGCAAGACCAAGGGGAGAACACAGGCGGAATGGGGGCAGTTTCTCCGGTTCCATTTGCAGATGCTGGCTTTATGGATAAAGTGCTTAACCAAGTTATTATACCAACGGTTAAAGGAATTAAAAAAGAGCAGATTGATTATCGCGGATTTATATTTTTTGGATTAATCAATGTGAAAGGAGATCCCTACGTGATTGAATATAATTGCCGCATGGGTGACCCTGAAACAGAAGTTGTAATTCCTCGCGTAAAATCAGACCTCTTAGATTTATTAGAGGGCGTAGCCACCAAAACCTTATCGGAACGAGATGTACAATTTTCTGAGCATTGCGCATCCACTGTAATGATGGTTTCTGGGGGGTATCCTGCTGCCTATGAAAAGGGCAAAATAATTTACGGGCTCAATTCGGTTACAGACGCCTTGGTATTTCATGCAGGAACAAGCTCTGACGGTCCTCAAGTAATCACCAATGGAGGAAGGGTTTTGGCCGTTACTTCTTTTGGAAAAACCCTTGAACAAGCATTAGACCGGTCCTATGCGGGAATCTCTAAAATATCTTTTGAAAATGCGTATTTTCGACGTGATATTGGAAAAGACGTAATCTAATGGGTGAACAGCTTTACATCATTCTCTTTATTTTATCCTTAATCGGTTCCGCGTTTTTTTCTGGCATGGAGCAAGCGTATTTGTCTTCAAATAGATTGCGTATTGAAGTAGAACGAACACGTGGAAGCCTTAGGGGACGAGTTAATGCTATATTTTACCGCAATCAATCCACCATGATTGCCATGATGTTACTCGGGAACAATATTTCTTTGGTAGTATACGGGATCACCTTTGGCAAATTATTGATTGGAGAATCTAACCACATTTGGGGTATAGAAAATGAGGTATTAATCTTGATTATTCAAACCATCCTTTCTACCCTTCTTGTATTGATTGGTGCAGAATTTTTCCCAAAAGCCATTGCATCAATAAATCCAAACCGCTTCTTAAACATTGGAACCTACCCCTTACTGATTGTTTATACTATTCTTTACCTACCAACCCAATTCATCTTGTTTTTAAGTTTACTCTTATTAAAAGCTACGGGTTCTAAAATGAAATCGTCTGAAAAAGTATTCTCGAAAGTCGATTTAGAACATTATGTAGAGGACCTGAATGCCCGCATTGCGCCGGAACAAGAATTAAAGCATGAAATGACCATTTTACAAAATGCCTTAGAATTTAATCACGTGAAAGCCAGAGATTGTATGATTCCTCGCACTGAAATCATTGCAGTTGAAGTGAGTGAACCGATGGAATCTACCCTTGCACTTTTTCAACAAAAAGGCTTATCCAAAATCGTTATTTACAGAAACTCTATTGACAACATCATTGGATATGTACATTCTTTCGATTTCTTTAGCAATCCTACATCGATAACGCAAATTTTAAAACCCATTGGATTTGTCCCTGGTGTGCTCTCAGGAAAAGAATTATTAGAAACCTTTTCAAAACAAACCGGAAATATTGCTGTTGTCACTGACGAATACGGAGGAACCGCAGGAATCATCACTATAGAAGATGTAATCGAAGAAATTTTCGGTGACATCGAAGATGAACACGACAAAGAAGATTGGTTAGAAGAAAAAATTTCAGATTCAGAATTCATATTTTCAGCTCGTGTAGAAATCGATTACATCAACGAGCACTACCCAATTACCCTTCCTGAATCAGAAGAATACGACACACTCGGTGGTCTTATAACCTATCGCCTCGAACGAATTCCTGAAAAAGACACCACCATGGACCTCAACAACGACATTCGCTTGGTGATTGAGGAAGTTAGTGAACGAAGAATCGAAAAAGTACGCTTATTTATTCGATAATGCGTATTAATCAGGTACATTTTGACGCGGTCATTTTTGATATGGACGGCGTGCTTATTGATTCCGAACCGCTTTGGAAAATCGCCATGTTCGATGTGTTTGCCTCCTTAGGGAGCACCTTAACTGCGCATGATTTTCAACGAACCGTAGGATTGCGAATTGACCAAGTGGTTGAATACTGGAATCATGAAGACCAATGGGGGATTGATGACATTCATTCAGTGGTAAATCAAATCATCGATCGAATGGTAGTTTTAATCTCAGAAAACCCATATCCCTTACCCGGTGTTATTGATACCCTTAATTACCTGAGCAAAACGGATATAAAAATCGGATTAGCAACTTCATCACCCCAACGTTTAATTGATGCCGTGCTCAAATACCTAAACATAGCTCCTTATTTTGACGCCGTGCATTCTGCAGAGTTTGAACGGTATGGAAAACCTCATCCGGATGTATACCTTAAAACAGCTGAGTCTCTTGCAGTAAAGCCGAACAAGTGCCTTGTAATCGAGGACTCCTTGAACGGTGTGATTTCTGGAAAGGCGGCAATGATGAGCGTAGTGTGTATTCCTGAAAAAACTCATGTCCCAAATCCTAAATTAATCGTAGCGGATTATCACTTTGATAACATGGGTGATTTTCTATCTGATTTTCGTGTAAAGAGTTAGGCCTACAATTCAAATGGAATGGTAATTTTGTAGATAAAGCATATCCTTTGGAAGATTCATTTGATTATAGAGAGCAAGCAGAAAACCAAGAGCAAGATTACGATAAGGTCTTACGGCCTAAAACCCTTGCTGATTTTGCTGGACAACCCGCCGTGGTTGAGAATCTCCATGTATTTGTTAAAGCCGCTAAACTTAGAAACGAACCCCTTGATCACGTCTTATTACACGGTCCTCCGGGCTTAGGTAAAACCACCCTAGCCAACATCATTGCCAATGAAATGGGCGTTGGCTTTAAAGTGACGAGCGGACCTGTATTAGATAAACCTGGGGATTTAGCCGGTCTTTTAACCAATCTTAGCGAAGGAGATGTTCTGTTCATTGATGAAATACATCGATTAAGTCCAGTTGTGGAAGAATACCTGTACTCTGCAATGGAGGACTATGTGATTGATATCTTATTGGATTCCGGGCCTAATGCGCGAACCATTCAAATCACCTTAAACCCCTTTACATTAATCGGGGCAACCACACGTTCAGGATTACTTACCTCTCCCTTGCGTGCACGCTTTGGCATTAATTCGCGGCTTGAATATTATGACGCACAAACACTTACGCACATTGTAGAACGTTCATCGAGCTTATTGAATATTCCCATCGATGAAACGGCAGCATATATGATCGCCAGTAGAAGTCGTGGAACCCCGCGTATCGCAAATGCCTTGTTGCGTAGGGTCCGTGATTTCGCCCAAATTAAAGGAACTGGAACCATCGACGACGCCATTACGGAAATTGCATTAAAAGCGTTGAATGTAGACGAAAACGGCCTCGATGAAATGGATATTCGGATACTTAAAGTCATCATGGATAAATTCAGTGGAGGTCCCGTTGGATTATCAACGATAGCAACAGCAATTGGTGAAAACGCAGGAACCTTGGAAGAGGTATATGAACCCTTTCTAATCCAAGAAGGATTCCTAATGCGTACTCCACGCGGTAGAAAAGTTACGGAAAAAACATACAAACACCTCGGACGAGATATGGGGTATTTTCAAGGTGGATTATTCTAAGCATGAATGCCGATCGATACAAATCGTTCATTAAGCAAAAAGCAAACGAGCTCGGATTTTTTTATTGTGGTTTTTCAACGGCGGGTTTCTTAGCAGAAGAAGCACCAAAATTAGAACGGTGGTTATCGGAAGGGCTGCATGGAAAGATGTCCTACATGGAAAATCATTTCGATAAGCGCTTAGACCCCACCAAGTTAGTAGAAGGATCGAATAGCGTAATATCCTTGCTACTGAATTATTATCCCTCCGAATCGCAAACGGAAAACGCCCCAAAAATCTCTAAATATGCCTATGGGGAAGATTATCATCTGGTAATAAAAGACAAATTAAAATTGCTTGTTGAATCGATGAAAGAAGAAATCGGTGATATCCAAGGTAGAGTCTTTGTGGATTCAGCACCTGTGATGGACAAGGCCTGGGCAAAAAAAGCAGGCTTGGGTTGGATTGGAAAAAACACCAATTTGATTCATCCAAAAGAAGGGAGTTTCTTTTTTATCGCGGAGATTATTTCAGATTTATCCTTCACCCAAGATCCTCCCATGCGCGACTATTGCGGTACGTGTACGAAATGCTTAGATGCTTGTCCAACCAACGCCTTAGCTACCCCCTATCAAATCGATGCGTCGCGATGCATTTCCTATTTGACCATCGAATTAAAAGATCAACTCATCCCTCAACAGTTCAATGAATCTATGGAAAATTGGATGTTTGGTTGTGACATTTGTCAAGATGTTTGTCCGTGGAATCGCTTTTCCAAAGCACACCAGGAAAAACGATTCAATCCTGACTTTGAGTTATTAAATCTCAACACGAACGAATGGCAGGCCTTGACCTCCGATCATTTTGAAATCCTCTTTAAAAACAGCGCAATCAAACGCACAGGGTTTCAGGGGTTGAAACGAAACATCAATTTTTTGAAACCCATTGAAAAGCCGTAACTTTGAGCCATGTCAGGCTCAACCTTTGGAAAGCTATTTCAATTAACCACCTTTGGTGAATCGCATGGTGCTGCGTTGGGCGGAATTATTCAGGGATGCCCACCGAACGTTACCTTGGATTTCGAAAAAATACAAGCCGTATTAAATCGACGGAGGCCGGGTCAATCGGCACTTGTATCACCGCGAAATGAACGCGATGAAGTTGAATTTCTATCCGGAATATATCAAGGAAAAACTACCGGTACACCGATTGGATTCATCCTTCGAAATCATGACCAACGTCCGGAAGATTACAAACAGCTGAATACCGCATATCGGCCATCCCACGCTGATTTTACCTATGACCAAAAATACGGACACCGGGATCCTCGCGGAGGTGGAAGATCAAGCGCTAGAGAAACAGTATGTCGAGTGGTAGCAGGGGCAATTGCAGAACAACTATTGGCGCTTGTAGGAATAACATTCTCAACCTATGTAGATCAAATTGGAAGTTGTCGGTTTAATTCTACAGACTTTTTTAGTACAGCGCATATTGATCAATCTTTAGTTCGTTGTCCGAATCAAACAACCTCTGACGAAATGATTGCCTTAATCGAAGCAACCAAAGTAGAAGGAGATACCTTGGGCGGAGCGATTCGAGGAATTATTCAGGGCGTACCTGCCGGATTAGGAGAACCAGTATTCGATAAATTGCATGCGGAACTGGGTAAAGCCATGCTTTCAATCAATGCAGTAAAAGGAGTTGAATTTGGAAGCGGATTTGAAGCGATTAACATGAAGGGAAGTGCGCATAACGATGCCTTTACGGAGGGATTTAATACAGCAACTAATTACTCCGGAGGCATACAGGGTGGACTGTCTAATGGCATGCCCATCCTATACAGGGTGGCCTTTAAACCGGTTGCCACCATTATGCAAGATCAAGTAACCATGAACGCTGAAGGTGAACAAATAACACTTGCTCCTCGTGGTCGGCACGACGTATGTGTTGTGCCTCGAGCGGTTCCAATTGTGAACGCTATGGCTGCCTTGGTAATTCTTGATGCCTATTTATTAAATAAGCGCTTATCTTTGTAGAAAATAACGCTATGTTAGGACGCATTCATTCTATTCACTTTTTGATTTCCATGTCGCTGTTTGGATCACTATTCGCTGGATTAAATTTCTTGAAATTTGAAGCAAAAGGTGGACAAGAAGTTAGCACCGTTGATTTGTTTGGACGATCATCTTATTACATTACTAACAACGAAGAGAAGTTTGTTTCAAGTGAAATGATCCCCTTATTTTTACTTGCCATAGGCATGATTTTCTTACTCTTTATCACGCTGATGTCGTACAAGAAAATCAATCGTCAACTTAGCCTTGCTCGCCTGACGCTTATGCTCAACGCATTCCTTGTATTGCTGTTCGTTATCTGGAGTACGTATCTATTCGTTGATGCACCGTCAGACAGCAACAATTCGGTACGGATTGGTTTTTACATATTATCCTGTACACTACCTTTTACATATTTTGGATACAAGGGAGTCCTAAGAGACAAACTAATCATTGACTCGATCGATCGCTTGCGTTAAGCACAAACACCATGAATGTACTCTCCGTTGAAAACCTCTCCAAATCGTTTGGAGAACGTATCCTATTTGAACAACTTACCTTTGGAATAGATCAAGGTCAGAAGGTGGCGCTTGTTGCGAAAAACGGAGCAGGAAAATCTACCTTGTTGCGTTGTTTGTATGGCAAAGAATCGGCGGATTCCGGCACGGTAGTTTTTCGAAAAGAAATACGCATTGCATGGATGGATCAAACGGATGAATACAACCCGGAGTCGACTGTATGGGATATCGTTTCAGATAATTACAACGAAAGTCATGGCTTACTTTCTGCCTACAATAAAGCCTTAGCGGCAGAAGACAATGATGAAGTTGAACGACTCAGCAATGAAATAACGGCCATTGACGGTTGGGGAACAGAAGCAGAAATTTCACGAATTCTGGGGATTTTAAAATTAGATGCTGATTCCCTAATTAAAACCCTTTCCGGTGGACAAAAAAAACGAATCTCTTTAGCGAAAGTATTGCTTGCGGGGGCCGACTTTTTGGTACTGGATGAGCCCACCAATCACTTAGATTTAGACATGATTGAATGGCTTGAATCCTATCTATCGGCAAGTAAAGCTACGGTGTTCATGGTTACGCACGACCGATATTTTCTAGAGGCAGTGTGTGATGTGATTCTTGAACTTGAAGACAAGACACTCTATAAATACAATGGGAATTTCTCCTATTACCTCTATAAAAAAGCAGAGCGTCAAGAGCAACTCGCATCCAGCATAGAGAAGGCTAAAAATACGTTCCGAACCGAATTAGAATGGATTAGAAGACAACCAAAAGCACGTGGGACAAAACAAAAAGCGCGTATTGACGCCTTTTTAGATGTCAAGAACGCAGCCTCGAGAAAAGTTGGTTCTGAAGAATTACAGCTTGGAATTAAAATGGAGCGATTAGGAACGAAAATCGTAGAATTCCATAACGTGAAGAAATCCTATGGTTCAAAGAAAATTCTGGATGGATTCTCTTATAACTTTCAACGAAGAGAACGGCTTGGAATCGTTGGAAATAACGGAACAGGAAAAACCACGTTCATCAAATTACTTCTGGGTGAGATAGCGCCTGAAGGCGGGAAAATCGTAGTGGGCGACACCTTGTTTTTTGGTCACTATACACAAGACATTATTGAATTCAAGGCGGATGCCAAAGTAATAGATATTGTAAAAGAAGTCGCGGAATTCATCCCCTTAGAAAAAGGGAGGCAATTGTCGGCCGCACATTTACTTGAGCGCTTTCTCTTCCCAAGAGACATGCATTATCAATTTGTCTCAAAATTGAGCGGTGGTGAAAAACGTCGATTGAAGTTACTTCGCGTGTTGATGGCGAACCCCAATTTTCTGGTACTGGATGAACCGACCAATGACTTGGATATTTTCTCCATGGCGGCGCTGGAAAGTTATTTATCCTTGTTTGAAGGAAGTTTAGTGGTGATTTCGCATGATCGCTACTTCATGGATAAGATAACGGATCATTTATTCGTGTTTGAAGGCGAGGGTAAGATTGTAGATATTACAGGGAATTATTCCGCTTATCGGATGGAACAACGCAAACCAAAAACAGCTGAAGTTCACGTAGAAAAACCGAAAGAAAACAAACAAAGTTCCGAGAAGAAACGCATGAGTTATAAGGAACAAATTGAATTCAATCAACTGGAAAAAGACATTGCCTTACTTGAAACCGAAAAAGAAGAACTAACAGCTGCATTATCCAAAGGTGATTTATCTAATGAGGACCTCATGAGTTTGGGGCAACGCATCGGAGTGGTGGTAGAACAGCTTGACACCAAGACGAATCGGTGGATTGAATTGGCCGAATTGGCATAAAAAAAGGGCCCGAAGGCCCTTTGAATGTGATAAGCTTTATCTTATGCTTGCTTTACGAACTGTGCTTCACTCGTTAGGGTGATCTCGTCGCCAACCACAATATTACCAGCTTCAGTTACTGCAGACCATGTCAATCCAAAGTCAGATCGCTTGATTTTACCTGTAATGGTTAATCCTGCTTTAGTCTGTCCGTAAGGATCCACAGCGATTCCTGCGAATTCTGCAGTCAAAGTAACTTGATGTGTAACTCCTTTAATGGTCATATCCCCGTTAATTTTCCATTCACCACCGTGTTGAATTACTTCAGTCGATTTAAACGATAAAGTTGGATAAGCAGCCGCATCAAAGAAATCTCCTGACTTTAAGTGACCGTCTCTATCCGCAACGCCGGTTTGAATACTATCGATTGCTGCAGAAAAATCAAAGGATGCATCTGCTAAGTTCTCATCCGCTGCATTCAAGGTTGCATCAAACGAAGCAAAACTTCCAGATACGTTTGAAATCATCATGTGTCGCACTTTGAAGCCTACTTCACTGTGCATGGTGTCAATTTTCCAAGTTGTCATAATTCTTATTTATTTTTAGAATACAAAGGTAAAGCTGAATTAGGAAAATCCTGTTGATATAGGTTAAGCATTCTTTCGTAAATTTACTCCATGATTAGATACCTCTTTTTGTGCTGCCTTATCCTTACTGTTGCATGTCAGGCAAGCTTTGGGCAACTTGAAATTACGCAGCAAGCCAAGAAGAAAAGCGGATGGAAACAAGAGAAAATGACAACCCAAGTAGCTTTGGAATTCACGCGAAATCAGTCGTTTCGTACCTTGGTACCTAATGCCGAATTTCTAAATACTCCCTTGGGTGAACGAGCCAATGAAACCCCGTCGACCTTATGGAGTTATGGCCTGGGGATTCAAACTGGCTTGGGAAAATGGGTGCGCTTTGAATCCGGATTGTTATGGTTACAGCAAGGCGAGCAATATGCATTTAATGACCCTAACAGCGACAGCAGCTTAAATTATTCGAATCGATACCGATACCTTGGATTGCCCTTGGCACTTAACATACAATACGGGAGTTCATTTAGGGTATTTGTTGGCGCTGGAATTGCTCCAATGATTTTCAACCGAAGCATCCAACAAATAAACTGGTCGACTGCGGTGGGTGCTAACGAAAAGGAAACCATTAAAATCAAGAATAATGATTTTTCGTCGGCCGTATTTCAAGTTTATTTTCAAGGAGGAATCCAATATACAGGAGAAAAAGGATGGGGAATGATATTGAAAGCCGTTTACAGACAACAACTTTCTAATACCTATGGTAGGTACAATGCCTATATACACAAGGCAAATGCCATGGGATTCACACTCGGTATCTCAAAAACATTTTAATGAAATTATTTCAGCTCACGGCTTATTTGGAAGAACGATTTCCACTGAACCTTCAGGAAGATTACGATAATTCAGGATTACAACTTGGTGATCTAAACATGGACATCACAAGCGTCCTTGTAGCGTTGGACTGTACAGAGGCTATTGTAGAAGAAGCGATACAAACGGGCAGTAATGTAATTGTGGTGCATCATCCAATTCTATTTAAAGGCATAAAACGGATTGGAGTTTCAACGGAGATCGAGCGCATCTTGCATCGATGCATTAAACAGGACATTGCCATCTATGCAATACATACGAATCTGGACAATCACATCGATGGGGTAAATTCAAAAATTGCGTCAACAATTGGTCTTCGTCAATGCCGTATTCTTCAGCCTAAACCACATACCCTTTTCAAATTGGTTGTCTACACGCCTGTAGACTCCGAAGAACGCGTACATGAAGCGATATGTTCTGCCGGCGCTGGGAACATTGGAAATTACTATAACTGTGGCTATACTACGGTCGGCATTGGAAAATTCACTCCCAATGAAAAAGCGAATCCAAGCATCGGTGAAGCGCATGTCCCCACTCGGCAAGAGGAAGCTAAAATGGAGTATTTGCTTGAAAAGCAAAACATTGGTGCGGTGCTTTCCGCCATGAAACGAGCGCATCCGTACGAAGAGGTGGCTTATGATTTAATTGCCCTTGAAAACAGTAACGCACAGGTTGGCAGCGGAATGATTGGAGAACTTCCAGAACCCATGGGTGCACTCGAGTTTTTATCCCAACTAAAAGAAACCTTTAATTGTGGGGTGATTCGATATACAGCCTTGCAGAATAAACCCATACGTACCGTTGCACTTTGCGGGGGCGCAGGAAGTTTTCTATTACCTCAGGCAATCCAACAAAACGCTGACATTTTTATTAGTGGAGACTTCAAATACCATGAGTTTTTTGGTGCAGAAAACAAGATCATCATAGCCGATATTGGACATTATGAAAGTGAGCAATATACTTCTGCATTATTAGTTGAAATAATTAGGGAAAAATTTCCTACCTTTGCCGTCCGTTTAACTGTAAATAATACAAATCCGATAAATTTCCTTTGAATATGGCCACTGCAAGTAAAAAAGAAGTTAGCATTGCCGAGAAGCTTGATTCACTTTTTGAGCTTCAAAAAATTGACTCTGAAATTGACCGAATTCGAACAATCCGTGGAGAATTACCCCTTGAAGTTCGTGATTTAGAAGATGAAATCGGCGGCTTAGAAACGCGTGTTGGAAAAATTCAAGATGAAATTAAGGAATTGGATAATGAGATTGCAGAGCGTAAAAATGCGTCTAAAGAATCTGAAACCGCAATCACGAAATATAAAGAGCGTCAAAACAATGTTCGAAATAACCGTGAATTCGAATCATTAAGCAAGGAGATTGAATACCAAGAGTTAGAAATCAAATTGCACGAAAAACGTAGCAAAGAAGCGAAGTTAAAAATCGAAGGGAAGAAAGAAATTCTTGATGAAGCGCAAGCTCGTTTAGAGATGCGTAAATCCGATTTATCAATCAAACAAAAAGAGCTTGACGATATCGTTAGCGAAACGCAGAAGGATGAAGATAAATTAATGAAAGCGTCTGAGGCGGCTAAGAAGAACATCGAAGAACGATTAATTTTTGCTTACTCTCGTCTACGTAACAACGCTAAAAACGGTCTTGCTGTAGTTCAAGTGATGCGTGGATCTTGTGGTGGATGTTTTAACAAAATCCCACCTCAACGTCAATTAGACATCGTTACCAAGAAGAAAATTTTAGTGTGTGAGCACTGTGGAAGAATTTTGGTACCTGGCTCAGTTGAAGAAGAAGCTTAACGCTTAAAAATTGGAACCGTAGAACACGGCTCACCAAACATCATCGATTTTACGTAAGGTTTTAAGGCCAATACTAATTGTGTCAAGGCATGTTCTTGGTCCAGCAATTTAGCGCAGCCTTTTACGATGACGCGTTGATCCACAAAATCCGATAACGCTAAATTATTTAGTGCCTTGCGAATTAGATAGTGCTCCATGGCTACTTCATTTCCAGATACTACATCCGTGGTATGTTCCGATAAGGCTGCTGTAACGAGCATGTAAGCCCAGGTTGGAATGATCGCATCGGTAGAACAATGGATGCGCACCGGTTTATTGGCATAGATGGACCAATCCGTTTCTTTAATCCAGGATCTAAATTCTTTTTCTTTCAGCACAAACCCTTGCCAAAGTTGTTCACTTAAATCCAAGCTCATAGGAGCTTCGTTGGGTAAGAAATCTCCCAAATCCAATTGAATTAGTCCGCTTTCTTTTACTTTATTCCGAATGGGTTCCATGCTACAAAAATACGCAATGTTGTTCGAAGCTAGCGATGCATAAAAAATGTAAGACTTCCTAAATCCTTAAAAACAAATAAATCGTACATTCGTGTATACGGAATAAACTAGCGCAAATACAGCTGTTTGGGTTGAATTGGAGAAGTTTTGTAGCGCTTATAAGTAAGTTATGGTACATGGACACACTAGTCCAAAAATGATGAATAAAATATTTCAAATATTAATTTTTACGGCTCTATTAGTTGTAGGCTGCAATAATTCAAATTCAGAAAACAATCCTGATTCTAAAAAAACAGAAAATAAAATTGATATAAATCAAAAAAACAGTTCTGTTATTGCGATTTTAAATAATGATTCAATTAATTATAAAATCTTTAAACAGGGTACAACGTTCACATTAAATCAAAAAGATATGATTGAAATTGATAGACTTTTGAACGTTTGTATCAATGAGCATAATAAAAATCAAGAAATTATATTCAATGAAAAGAAATCAAAATATCCTGATCTTCCCTTTAAAAAGAAAAACTTCATCATTGATTTAAAGAATTACCAACGTCAATATGTCGCAGTTAAAAATGTACATGGTGAAAAAGAAGTTTGGGTAAATTGTTTTTGCACGACCTTCGACGATAGCTGGAAAACTGATATTTACATTGTTAGTGACGGTGGGAATTGCTTTTTTGATTTAAAAATTAACCTCGACGCAAAGAAATATTATGATTTCATGGTTAATGGAGATGTCTAGTTAATGAAATGAACATACCATAACAGCTGTCTAGCGCAAACCCTCCAATCTCACTTCTAAACTACGATAAATTTGAAAGAAAATAATTTTAACTTCGAACCAACGATTTATTTAATGAGTCGGGCCGTTCGCCAGGCAGCAAAACGTTATAAACAATAGAAGACCACTGTAAGTATTGCAACCATAGGGAAATAGACATGTATAAAATCGAAACAAATTATCCATTAAAATAAAGTTCAATAAAATAAAAATCGTAACTTTCTGTATAAAGACATGAAAATCGGACTCATCATATTACTTTCACTTCTCCCAGTCACTAGAGCTTTCTGTCAGTATCCATATATAATTAATGCTGAGTCATATCCAACAAACCCAGCAGATACAGACAGTGTCTTCCTTATTTCAAAAGTTGCATTGAACACACAAGGATATCTTTTAGAATCGCTAGTTGAAATTAACGGTGACACAATAAATGTTCAAAATTGTTATAGAGAAAGCCCTCTGTTCGCACCAATTTATGTCTTCGACACCACCTATATCGGAATTCATAATGATGGCAATTATGTTGTTGTTTTTACAGCATATTCCTCAAGTGCATTAAGTCCAAATTGTGATTTTACGGACACGAATCAAGTTATTTTGGGTTTGACTGTTAAAATTGATGAAATCATCATAAGTAAAGATCGAGAATTGATTAAACAATTAGATCTTTCGGGAAGAGAAAGTAAAGATGTACCCAACACGATTTTAGTTCGATTTTATAATGATGGCACGACCGAAAAAGTATTTATTGTTGAATAAATATTTGCTTATAACAGCAAGCAAGCGCCAGCCCAGATCATACTTCGAAACAATAAATAGTTTTTAAAGATTAAGTTTTATCTTCGTAAAACGATCTTGCGATAAGTGGGCCGTTCGCCTGCTTGCAAACCGTTAGCAAAAGATTTATTGTTCAAAAATGAGAGTGGTTAAACTGATTATTCTTGGGGTGATATGCGCCCCAAGTATTATTTTTTGTCAATCGAAAAATAGAGTTTCAATTCAAACTGGATTGTTGCATTGTTTTTTTGATAGGTCGCCTTTAATTAATTTTAAATATCCGTCTAAAGAAATAAAGCCTCTCCATGGCATTTTTCTAAGTTCAGTTGGGTTGCAATATTCTCATAATATAAACTCAGATTTTCAATTATCTATAGAAACAAACTATTTCTATGTAGGGTATCGAAAGCCCATCATAGAAGAAATTTATGGTCAAGCCATTAGTCGTGGTTACTTGTCTTTCAATTTTACCGCAGAACGATTTATTAATTTTTCAAAAAAAAATTATTTTACTTACGGTTGCGGTATAGGATATAGACACGGTGCGGAATCTATTGGTGTTGCTTATGGAGAAATTGCACCTGGCATAAATGAAGTTCTAGTCGAGGTTTGTAGAAGAAGAGATTTTGGATTAATTGGTTCTGTAGGCTATGAATATCGCCCATTGCGTTTTTTATCATTATTCACAAAAATTGATTTACTTGGCATGGTATATATTAACGACAAAACAGCACGAAACAGATTAAAAGAGTTTTATGGTATTTCAAAATACCCTAGTCGTTATGACGTGTCCATGAAGTTAGGGGTTGGATTTAATTTTTGAATTAAATGCACGATTTGCTAACATGTGATTAAACGTCATGGGGCAACAAGCATATCCAAGAAATGCCCCACGAACGTCTAGCACAGAACCGTTATAATAACCCCCACAAAACCTGTAACCAAGCTTTATATATTGAATTATTTGTAATAACTTTGTAATTACACAAAAAATAAGTCATGGAAGTTTCGATTATTAAAATAGGGAATTCGAAAGGGTTTCGTTTAACCAAAACAATTCTGGAAAGGTATAACATCACGGACAAAATTGAATTGATCCTTGAAAAAGGACAAATTATATTACGCCCAATATCCGAACCCAGAAAAGGTTGGGATAAAGCATTCCAAAAGATGCATGAACAGGGTGATGACCAACTTCTTATGAATGATGTTTTTGAAGATGAAAACTTTGACGAATGGAAGTAAAACAATATCAAATAGTTTTGGTGAATCTTGACCCAACACTGGGTAGTGAGATCCAAAAAACCCGACCTTGTGTTATTGTTTCACCAAATGAAATCAACGACAATCTGCGAACAGTTGTAATCGCACCCATGACTTCTACGAGTAGAAAATATCCAACCAGAGTAAAAGTTAAACACAACAATCAAGAGGGTTGGGTCGTAATTGATCAAATAAGAACAATTGACAAAATTCGTGTTGTAAAAAAGTTTGGCTCGCTTTCAGAAAAGGAAATACGCGAATGTAAACGCGTGATCCGTGAAACGTTCGTTGACTAATCGGCATCTGCAAACGGTTACTCCCATTAAAACAAACCAAAAACCAATTATGAACCACTGGACTGAGCGGAACAACGCGCTCCACAAAACGTTTGTATTTTCGACGTTCCAAGAAGCAATAGACTGGATGGTAAAGGCGAGTGTTCACATTGAACAATTGAACCATCACCCGAAATGGACCAACATGTACAACACCGTAACGGTCGAGTTAAGTACACACGACGAAGGAAATATTGTTACCGAAAAAGACCGGAAATTGGCGCAGTTATTAGATTCTATCTAACGACAACCTGCTACGCCTTCAAACGTTTCAGCCATTCTGTCATACAATTTAAAAAGGCACAAGCCTTGTAAGATTCGCCCCGTGAAACATGAACATTTTGATCATCGCATTTGGCCCTATGCCCTTCCGGGTGCCTTTATCCTTGCCGTTCTTTGGTTAATTCAATGGGCGCAGCATTTATTCGCCCAGCCATTTTATAAATTCGGCATTTTACCAAGAACCGTAGAAGGCTTGAAAGGGATCCTGTTTATGCCGCTAATTCATGACAAATTCGATATCAACCACCTGTTTAACAACTCCGTCGCGTTTTTATTACTTTCTACCCTCCTCGCCTATTCCTACCGAAAAGTTTTTCTTCCCGTATTACTGATCAGTTGGATTTCTTGCGGCGCCCTCTTATGGGGTTTTGCCGAGAATCACGGATCCTATCACATCGGCATTAGTGGCGTGATTTACTCCTTGTTTTCTTTCCTTTTTGTATCGGGTATTATTCGTCGTTATTTTCCACTTCAAGCCTTATCATTTTTGGTGGTCTTTCTTTACGGCAGTTTAATTTGGGGGATTTTTCCAATCGACCAACACATTTCATGGGAAGGACATCTCGCTGGTTTTGTGAGTGGGATTATCCTCGCGGTTGTGTTTCGCAAGCAGGGACCAGTTCGTCCGAAATATCAATATGAAGTGGAGCGTGATTTAGGTATTGATCCCCCAGACTTAGAAGGTGAATGGTTGCGCCGTATGCAAGAACAAGAAGAAAAATCAGACCCGCTGATCATTACGTATCAGTACATTCCTAAGCGTGCAGAACCCGTAGCTACACCTCCGGACGTTCATACGCAATCAAACATGCTGTCCCAAGACCAAGCGCCCTCGGATCCGAACCAAGAAAATTAATAGTAACCAAGGCCCCTGTTTGCAAGTGAATGTGTTCTCCTGTTAACCAAGTCAAGAATTCTGACATACCGTCATTGTGCCCAATAAATAGCATGTGATCTTGCGCCTCGTTTGAAAGGATCATTTTCCATTGGTCAAGTGTCGCCAAGTAAAGTTCCTCTAAATAGGTAATCGAAATCAATGGATTACAGGCCCTTGCTGTTTCTCGTGTGCGTTGCGCCGTAGAACAGTGAATTGAAGTGATAGGAAGTGATTGCATTAATTCCTTAAGTTCCGCCACTTGGTTGTTACCTTTCGTTGCTAAGCGCCGATCTTTATCTTTACCGCTCAATGCATGCCGCTCCGTTTTTGCATGCCTTAAAAAATACCACCTCATAGGCTTTGATTTTTCAATAAGCGCTCATTGAGCAGTTTCAAATGCGGTACATTCAAATGATTTTCCAACAAGACCAAATGATCCATCCGATGCGCATCCGTTCCGACGAAATCCACAGTAAATTGATCCAACATGCGCTCTGCTTGTTTTTTTACCTCCGGACCATAATGTCCAGTTAAGGAATTCAAGTTGAGTTGAATGTTCACCCCCATCGCACGGTATGTTTCCGCGGAGGTTAAAGAACCATGAAAATAAACATAGCGTTCAAAATGTGCTAAAATCGGGGTATACCCCTTGTCTATGATTCGTTGAAAGGTTTCTATCTCAAATACCGGTGCATTCACAAAACTGAATTCAACCAAGACATAGCGCTGAGCGCCAAAACATAAGAGCGGGGTATTTTCTAAGCGTTCAAGAAATTGATCATCCAAATAATATTCTGCTGCCAACTCCACACGGATTATCAAGCCTGCTGCATCCATTGCTTGTTTAAGCTCCAAAAATCGAAGTTCAAGGTCGGCTTCAGTATTCGGATACATATCCATTTTGATGTGTGGTGTAATAATGCACTTTTGATAGCCAAACTCCTGCATTTTTCTTAACATAGCAAGCGATTCTTCCAAGGTGCGGGCGCCATCATCCACGCCAGGTAAAAAATGGCTATGCATATCGGTATTGAACCATGATAAATTCAAGGGAGCTTGTATATTCTGCGCCTCAGGCTTAGAAAAAATACGCGACAACCAGCCCATTAGCCGTACATTTTCTTGTAATAATCTAAGTATGCGCCCGAAGTCACATGCGCAATCCAATCTGGATTATTCAAGTACCAATCTATGGTTTTGGATAAGCCTTCTTCAAACGTAATCGACGGTTTCCAACCGATTTCTTGTTCCAATTTTGACGCATCAATCGCGTAACGCATGTCGTGCCCGGCACGGTCTTTAACAAAACGAATCAAGCCGCGCGAACTGCCTTCGGTACGGTCAAGTTTCACATCCATTAAGTCGCACAAGCGATGCACTAAATCCAGGTTGGTCCATTCGTTGAGGCCGCCAACGTTATAAGATTCCCCAAGTTTTCCTTTGTGAAAAATTGCATCAATGGCTGCTGCATGGTCTTCTACCCACAACCAATCGCGGACATTAGATCCTGCACCATACACCGGTAATTCTTTTCCATGAACGATGTTATTGATCATTAGCGGAATCAGTTTCTCTGGAAAGTGATGACTGCCGTAATTGTTTGAACAATTCGACATTTTAATGGGCATACCGTAGGTATGAAAATAAGCCATCACAAAATGATCAGACGCCGCCTTTGAAGCTGAATACGGACTGCGTGGGTCGTAGGGAGTTTCTTCGGTAAAATACCCCGTTTCCCCTAAACTTCCATACACCTCATCGGTAGATACATGATGGAACAGGTGATTTGAAAAATCTGCACCCCAAAAGGTACGTGCTGCTTCTAACACATTGACTGTTCCCAATACATTTGTTTTCACAAAATCTAAAGGTCCTTCAATGGAGCGATCCACATGGGATTCTGCAGCTAAATGAATTACATCTGTAATTTGATAGGTTTCAAACACCGAGCGAACTTCGTCTAAGTCCTGAATATCAACCTTTACGAATTGATAATTTGGTAAATCCGCTACGTCACTTAGATTTTCCAAATTCCCGGCATACGTCAACTTATCCAGGTTGATCACTTGATACATGGGATAGGTGGTCAATAACCTCCGTACTACGTGGGATCCAATGAACCCAGCGCCTCCTGTAACTAAAATTCGTTTTTGAAACTCCATTACAAACTCCAATAAACCAGGGAATTAATTGTCCCTTTATAGATTCCTTTAACATCAATGAATACTCCTTGACCGTCCTTCAATAAGCCCTTGAAATACGATTCATCTAAGTCCGCATATTCGCGGTGATTTACCGCAACGATAATCGCATCATATTGGGTTCCGGGTTGTTCAATAAGTCCAACGCCATATTCATGCATCATTTCTTCTGAAGACGCATGTGGGTCAACCAAATCAACCGACATCTGAAAGGATTTTAATTCATTTACGATGTCAATTACTTTAGAATTTCGAATATCCGATACATCTTCTTTGAAGGTAGTACCCATAATTAAGGCCCGTGCCTCTTGAATAATTTTTCCTTGAGCAATGACACGTTTTACCGCTTGTTTAGCGATGTAAAAACCCATGGAGTCATTCACGTAACGTCCACTGGTAATCACTTTCGAATGGTATCCTGCTTGTTGCGCGCGGTGGGTTAAGTAATATGGATCTACGCCGATGCAATGTCCACCTACTAAGCCTGGTGAAAATTTCAAGAAGTTCCACTTCGTCCCCGCCGCTTCTAACACATCGTAGGTGTTTATATTTAGCTTATTGAAAATGATCGATAACTCATTGATAAGCGCAATATTTACATCCCGCTGGGTATTTTCAATAATTTTAGCCGCTTCAGCTACTTTAATGGTTGGCGCACGGTGAACCCCCGCATCCACGACCATTTCATATACTTGAGCAACCGCTTCAAGAGCCTCCGGTGTAGAACCTGAAACCACTTTAACGACGTTTTGCAGGGTATGTACTTTATCTCCTGGATTAATTCGTTCTGGAGAGTACCCCACAAAAAAATCTTCATTGTATTTCAATCCTGAAACCTTTTCTAAGATTGGAATGCAATCTTCTTCGGTACAGCCCGGGTAAACCGTAGATTCGAACACTACACAATCTCCTTTTTTCAAGGTCTTTGCAACGGATTCTGTAGCGGATAACAAAGGTTTAAGGTCTGGAAGATTGGAATCGTCAATGGGTGTGGGTACGGCAACGATGTAGAATGATACCGAATCGAGGTCCGAGAGCTGATTCGTGAACTTAATGTCACACCCTTCAAACGCTTCCGAATCCAACTCATTGCTTGGGTCGATGCCGCGATTCATTAAGGCAATACGATCCGCATTGATATCGAATCCAACAACCTTTAGTTTACGCGCAAAGGCTAAGGCAATTGGTAAGCCAACATATCCTAACCCAATTACCGCAAGGGAATCTTTCTTGGTTAGCAACTGTTCTATATTTAAATTACTCATGGTCATTTCCTTGTATAATTGCCTGTTCGTCTCTAACCTTATAAATTCGTTCAATGATATCAACCACTTTTAACCCTTCGAGGGCATTCGTAGTAGCAGAAGTTCTACCTTTCAAGGTATCTATTACGTTACCAATCACATAATTATGATTCGCTGCGGACCCTTTGTAGGCCCCATAATCGTTTGCGGGGTTTGAAGCATTCAAGGTGGGCATTTCGTAATCCTTTACATTACAAACTTCTACTTCATTCATGTATTGTCCGCCGATTTTCACACTTCCTTTGCTACCAACAATCGTTAAAGAACTCTCTAGGTTTTGATTAGCAACTGCGGTAGAATAATTTATGCAACCCATACCGCCATTTAAAAACTTAAAACTCACAAAGCCCGAATCTTCAAAATCTGTTGAATCCTTATGATTGAAATCGGCAAACTTTCCTTGGATTTGTTCGATATCTCCAAAGAGCCAATACATAATGTCTATAAAATGTGAGAATTGGGTAAAGAGTGTACCTCCATCCAAATCGCTCGTACCTTTCCAACCTCCTTGCTTGTAATAGCGTTCATCGCGATTCCAATAACAATTTACTTGCACCATAAAGATATCTCCCAATATCCCATCTTCTACGACCGATTTAATCCACTCAGATGGCGGTGAATACCTGTTTTGCATCACACAAAACACCTGGCGATTCATTTGCAAGGCCGTGTAAATAACTCGTTCACAACTCTCCTTGGTAAGTCCCATGGGCTTTTCAACCACTACGTGTTTGCCTGCCTTTAACGCAGCAATTGCCTGTTCTGCATGCAATCCGTTCGGGGTACAAATATTTACGACATCAAAATCCAACCCTGAATTTAATAATTCCTCTATGGTATTAAGGTGTGGAACAGCGTAGGCTGTGGTATCGCATGCTTCCATCGACCGAACATCACACATGGCTACCAATTCGGCTTCTGCATCACGCTGGATCATTTCTGCATGGCGCTTTCCAATATGACCAGCACCGACCACGGCAAATTTTATTTTTTCTTTATTATTCATTATGAAATACGTTGTACTTGTTCATTTAATAGCTCGTAGACCTGATTAGTCTCTGGACAGGTAGCGCGGTTGTTTTCATCAAACTGTAAACGATGTCCATATTCGCTCACCCAACCAATTTGGCGACCTGGATTGCCAATAATTAAGGCGTACGGTTTAACCGCTTTAGTTACCACAGTGCCTGCGCCGATTAAGGAAAAAGCGCCAATTTCATTACCGCACACTACCGTGGCATTGGCTCCAATACTCGCTCCCTTCCTTACGAGCGTTTGTGCATACTGATCTTTTCGAATCACATGGCTTCGTGGGTTTATCACATTGGTGAATACCATGGAAGGCCCCAGAAACACATCATCTTCGCAAATCACACCGGTGTAGATGGACACATTATTTTGAACTTTAACATTTTTCCCAAGCACAACGCCAGGAGAAACCACAACATTTTGCCCAATATTACACCCCTCACCAAGATGTGAATCGGGCATAATATGCGAGAAATGCCAGATTTTAACCCCTTTACCAATGTGGCAACCGGCATCAACTACGGCAGTATCGTGTACAAAATAATCCATCATTTTTGAATGTAATCGTCAAAATTCTTGTGCTCCATCGCATAAAGTTCCTCAGAGCTCAAGCTTTTAAAATATTCATAAGTTAATGCCAATCCTTCTGCCCTTCCTACGTTTGGTTTCCAACCCAGTAAGGAAGTAGCCAGTGAAATATCAGGTCGACGTTGTTTAGGGTCGTCAACAGGCAAGGGTTCAAAAACGATTTTTTGATCGGTTTTCGTAAGTTGGACAATTTCTTCTGCAAAATCTAAAATGGTAATCTCATCCGGATTCCCAAGATTCACAGGCTGGGCATAGTCACTCATTAACAAGCGATAAATACCCTCCACCAAATCATCCACATAGCAAAAAGAACGTGTTTGGGATCCATCTCCAAAGACGGTTAGGTCTTCACCTCGCAAGGCTTGACCAATGAATGCGGGTAAAACACGTCCGTCATTTAATCTCATTCTTGGACCATAGGTATTGAAAATACGAGCGATTCGGGTCTCAAGGCCATGAAAGGTATGATAGGCCATGGTCATAGCTTCTTGAAAACGCTTTGCTTCATCGTATACTCCCCTAGGTCCAACTGGATTTACATTTCCCCAATAGGATTCAGTTTGGGGATGAACCTCGGGGTCGCCATATACTTCGGAGGTGGAGGCGATTAGAATGCGTGCATTTTTTTCTTTAGCCAAGCCCAAACAATGGTGAACCCCTAGGGATCCAACCTTTAAGGTTTGAATTGGAATCTTTAAATAATCGATAGGGCTTGCTGGAGATGCAAAATGTAGGATGTAATGTAATTCACCCGGGATATGAATAAATTTAGAGACATCTTGGCGATAGAATTCAAAGTCTGCTAAGGGCAGCAAATGTTCAATATTCGCCATTCTCCCTGTGATTAAATTATCCATTCCAATCACATGAAATCCTTCACGCATGAAGCGATCACACAAATGCGAGCCTAAAAATCCAGCCGCACCGGTAATCAATATTCGTTGTTTAGTTTTCATCTTCCAATACTAAAATAATCAAATCCTTCCGCCTTTAATTCTTCTGGATCAAAGATGTTGCGGCCATCAAAAATCACATGTTGACTCATGTGCTTGCGCATAATGGAAAAGTCAGGACTTCTAAATACCGACCATTCTGTACAAATGATTAACCCATCCATTGTTTCCAAGGCTTGATAAGGATTCTGTGCATACTGTAGGCGATCGCCGAATTGAGTAGCCACGTTATCCATTGCTTCAGGATCATACACGGTTACGGATGCACCGGCATCCAAAAGCGCTTGTATCAAATATAAGGCAGGAGCCTCTCGAATGTCATCCGTATCTGGCTTAAAACTTAAACCCCATATCGCAAGCTTTTTCTTGGTAAGATCTTGTTGAAAATACGTTTTAATTTTCGGAAGTAAGATGGTCTTTTGCTCGTCATTCACGCGCATTACAGCATCTAACAGTTGAAATTGAAAGCCTTCCATGGCTCCACTGTGATACAAGGCTTGAACATCTTTAGGAAAGCATGATCCTCCATAACCCATTCCTGGAAAAAGAAACCGTTTTCCAATGCGTTCATCGGCCCCCATCCCTAAGCGAACTGCATCTACATTAGCCCCTACGCGCTCACAAAAATTTGCAATCTCATTCATGAACGTGATTTTGGTGGCTAAGAAAGCATTTGATGCATACTTCGTAAGTTCAGCGGATTTCTCATCCATTACCAGGATAGGATTTCCCTGACGAACAAAAGGTTTATACAAGGACTCCATAACCTTTACGGCACGTTGATCAGAAGCTCCGATAACGATTCGATCCGGTTTCATAAAATCTGTTACCGCAAAACCTTCTCGTAAAAATTCAGGGTTTGAAACCACGCTAAACTCAACCGTTGCGTGCTTTGCAATACGTTCTCTTACTAAATCAGCCGTACCAACAGGAACTGTACTTTTATCAACAATCACTACGTATTGATTCAATAAAGGTCCGAGCTCATCAGCAACATTCAAAATATACTTTAAGTCGGCTTGACCGTCAGCTCCGGGCGGTGTAGGCAAGGCTAAAAAGATCAGCTCCGCTCCATCAATTCCCTCGGTTAGCGTTGAGGTGAAATGTAGCCTTCCATCACCGAGGTTTCGTTCGATTAAAACCGATAGATTCGGTTCATAAATGGGTGTAATTCCTTGTTTTAAGGCTGCAATTTTAGCTTCATCGATGTCTACGCAGGTAACCGTATTTCCTGTTTCAGCCAAACATGTACCTGTAACAAGACCTACATATCCTGTTCCAATAACGGCTATTCTCATAATTGCTTAAAAAAGGATTGAACAGTGGAAACAATGTAATCGCGTTGATCTTGTTTCATTTCTGTATGCATTGGTAAACTAATTACACGTTCCGTAAGATAGTCGGTAACCGGCAAGTCCAAGGATTCACAACCAAACGCGCTAAACATGAGCTGACGATGTGCGGGAATCGGATAATAAATCATACTCGGGATGTCCCGTTCTGATAAATAATCATGTAATCGGTCACGAAGTTCAGGCAATACCTGAAGCGTATACTGGTGATAAACGTGTGTTGAATAGGCTTTTCTAACCGGAACCTGAACATTTGGTATCGATTGAAACGCGTGGTCATAAAATGCCGCTAGGTTTTGACGTGCATCATTGTAAGAATCCAGGTGCTGTAGTTTAATTCGTAATACAGCGGCTTGCACGGAATCTAACCTTGAATTACATCCCACTTGATCGTGATAATACCGCTTACTTTGACCATGATTAGCAATCATACGAAGCCTCGACGCAAGTTCATCATCATTGGTCATCATGGCTCCACCGTCTCCAAAACACCCAAGATTTTTACTGGGAAAAAATGAAGTACATCCGATATCACCCATCGTTCCTGTTTTTGCCACCTCACCCGTTGAAAAATAATAATCACAACCAATGGCTTGTGCGTTATCTTCAATTACAAAAAGGTTATGTGCTTTAGCGATGCGCAAAATCTCCTCCATGTTTGCAGCTTGACCGTATAAGTGAACGGGTACAATCGCTTTAGTTTTAGAAGTAATTGCCAGTTCCAGCGCTGATGGATCCATGCAGAATGTTTCTGAATCTACCTCAACAAATACTGGCGTTAACCCCAATAATGCAATGACCTCCGTGGTTGCAATGTAGGTGAATGACGGGGTAATAACCTCATCTCCAGGCTTTAATCCAAGTCCCATCATTGCAATCTGAAGCGCATCCGTACCATTTGCACAAGGAATCACGTGCTTTACTCCTAAGTATTCAGATAATTCAGCTTGAAAATGGCCTACTTCAGGTCCATTGATAAATTGAGCATTAGTAATAACAGATTGAATCGCTGCATCTACCGAAGGTTTAATTCGCTCATATTGAGCCATCAAATCAACCATTTGAATTTTATTCATGCACTTTGTTTTGAGCTACAAAAGTAGGTAAAATCATCCGTTTATTCCCTGTTAGAACGACATGATTCCATAGTAAAAACACAGATTATTACGTATCTTTGCTTTATGTGGAAAGCTTTACTCCCTGTATTATTCATTTCATTTTTTACAAACGGTCAGGTTACGCCCATCGATACAGCAGCAGATGCACGTGTAATGGTGAGTATTCACTATGCTACCGGATGGACGGGAGGAGACTTAGTAAACCGTTACGGGTACTTGAACCTTGTGGGATTTAGTGCGGGCTATAAGTTTCGAAATAATTGGTTCATACTCGGTGATGCAAATTTTATATTTGGAAGTGAGGTTAAAATTCCCTCCTTACTTGATCTACTGAAAGACTCTTTTGGAAACATTACAGACGTAAATGGCGATCCCGCTACGGTCAGTGTACTCGCGAGAGGGGTTGGCGCCACAGCACAAATTGGAAAAATCTTTCCATTGAATAAACGCAATCAAAATTCCGGCATAATGGTGCATTTGGGCGCTGGCTACCTAAATCACCGAATAAAAATTGAAACGCAAACACAGGTAGTTCCATTAATCGAATTAGATTATAAAAAAGGGTATGACCGGCTAACTACAGGGTTTAGTGCCATGCAGTTTTTAGGATATTCTTTCATGCCTAGAAATGGGTTTTATAATTTCTATGGCGGAATTTATGCCATGGAAGGATTTACAAAAAACCGTAGAACCATCTTTTTTGATCAACCCGATGTACCTGTATCATCAAAGACCCGTTTAGATGTTATTGTTGGACTAAAATTTGGGTGGTACATTCCATTTTATTCGACCCAAAAAGACTATTATATTGAATATTAATGCGGGGATTGTATGACATTTCAATCATGTTGCTTGGACTTGGCATCTATGTAGCCAGTTTTTTCAATAAGAAAGCCAAACAACGCATTAAAACCGGTGACGCTTGGAAAACCACCTTGCCCTCGGGGCCTTATGATCTTTGGATGCACTGTGCTTCATTGGGAGAATTCGACCAAGGACTCCCCATTCTTTGGGAATTTAAATCTAAATATCCTGAGGCCAAAATCCTGGTTACCTTCTTCTCTCCTTCGGGATTAAATCACTATCACAAACGAGCACATTGTGTAGACCAAGCCTGCCTTATCCCTTTAGATCGCAGAAAAAACGTACGCGATTTTCTTAACCACGTTAAGCCGAAAACTGTAGTTTTTGTTAAGTATGAGTTTTGGTTGAATTTTATTTTTGGGATTTCAAAACGGAACATACCGCTCTTTAGCATCTCGACCCTGCTTAGAAAAAATCAGTTTATATTCAACCCCTTAGGTGGACTTTTTAGAAATGCGTTAAAACGATTCACACATTTTTACGCGCAAACCGTACAAACAAAGGAGCTCTTATCCGATATTGGAATTCAAGAGGTTACGGTTAGTGGTGATACCCGCTATGACCATGTATTAAATCAACAGCGCAATGCAATGGAAAACCAAGCTAATAATCCCGAACTAGCTCAATTACAAAAATACTGTGAAGGGAAATCCGTATTTATTCTTGGGAGCAGTTGGCTGGTTGAGGAAGAGATGGTGCACGCCATTCACCAACGGATTCCGCTTGACCTTACCATTATTGCCCCCCATGACATATCCGAGAAACACCTGTACGAAATTGAAGCCATGTTTGGCGATGAATGCATTCGCTTGAGTGAGATTAATGGGCTTACCAGTGAAACTGTTATTCTTATTGATTGCATTGGCATATTGCATCAACTGTATCAATTAGCGAATATTGCCTTTATTGGCGGGGGATATACAGGAAAATTACACAACATTTTGGAACCTGCGGCCTATGGGATTCCTGTAGTTTTTGGACCGACACATCATAAGTTCCCTGAAGCGGAGGAATTCATTGCTAAAGGACTTGCCAGTGAAGTAAGTACGTCACAAGATTTACTCGATAAAATTCAATTATTCATGCGAAATCATGAAGTGACGAAATCGAAAATCATTGGATTTGTTCAAGAAAAATCAGGTGCCACAAAACGCATAAGCAGCCACTTATTTAGTACGCTCGCTCATTCCGATTTTCCTTCCAATTAATAAAAGATTTGTTCACTACTTTATTTCCCCCGGGCGTTGGGTAATCCCCAGTAAAATACCAGTCGCCGGTATGACCTGGACAAGCCTTATGCAGGTTATCTACGGTTTGAAATACAATAGTAACCTCTGATTTAACTTCTGCAGGACGTAATAACAAAGCAATTCTATCGGAGATTTCCTGATCGGTAAACGGCTCATAAATGCGTTTAACCTCATTTTTAACTTCTTCCTTAGGTACGGATAATTGATTCAAACAGGCTTGATACACCTCTTCAATGATATGATCCTTGTTGCGTTCTTTCAATAAAGAAATTGCTGCCTCAAAGGCAATGAAATCACCCATTTTCGCCATATCAATCCCGTAACAATCCGGAAAACGAATTTGTGGTGCTGAAGAGACAATTACAATGCGTTTAGGTTCCAAGCGATTCAACATACGTAAAATACTCTTTTTCAGGGTAGTACCACGAACAATGCTGTCGTCAATAACCACTATATTATCTCGATGTGGAACAATGCAACCATACGTAATGTCATAGACATGTGTGACCAAATCATCGCGAGAATCATCTTGGGTAATGAAGGTTCTCAATTTCGCATCTTTGATTGCGATTTTCTCAATCCGAGCTCTGCCTTCAATAATTTGGGTAATTGATTCTGAACTTGGACTTGGCCCTAAGGCTAAAATAGCATTAGCTTTTTCAAGGTTGTGGTAATCTTCTACCCCTTTCATCATTCCATAAAATGACACTTCTGCCGTATTTGGAATAAACGAAAACACCGTATGCTCAATATCACCCTGTATGGCATCCATTACTTGTGGTACGATATTTCTACCCAAGTTTTTACGCTCTTTATAGATATCTGCATCTGATCCTCTCGAAAAATAAATGCGCTCAAAAGAACATTTCTTAATGGTGAGTTGTGGTAAAATTTCTTTCTCAGAAACCTGACCCTGCTTTGGAATTAGTAAGGCGCTGCCAGGTTCTAATTCCTTTACCTGATGTTCTTTTAAATTAAATACGGTTTGTATAACCGGTCGCTCAGACGCCACCACAACAACCTCCTCATCCTCATAATAAAATGCCGGACGAATACCCGCTGGATCTCTTAGTACAAAGGCGTCACCATGACCGATTAATCCAGCCATAACATAACCTCCGTCCCATTTATTAGCCGACTTTTGAAGTACAGAAACTAAATCTAAGTGCTCGCTAATTTTTGATGAGATCTCAGGTTTTGAAAACCCTTCAGACTTAAATTTAGCATAGAGTCGGTCATTCTCTACATCTAGAAAATGACCGATTTTTTCTAAAACGGTTACCGTATCTGACTTCTCTTTTGGATGTTGGCCTATCGCCAGTAATGAATCGAATAATTCATCGACATTCGTTAAATTGAAATTACCAGCAAGCACTAAATTCCTAGTCATCCAATTGTTTTGACGGAGAAAAGGATGACAACTTTCAATCGAATTTCGACCAAAGGTACCATATCGAAGGTGGCCCAGAAACAATTCACCGGTGAATCCAGCATGTTTCTTTAGATAAGCAACATCTTTTAATTTTTCTGGAGCCTCTGATGCAAGTTGGTTAAATCTGGAACCGATTTGTCCGAATAAATCTTGAATTGGATTTGTATCAATAGAACGTGCACGGCTGATATAACGTTCACCGGGTTGCATATCTAATTTGATGTTTGCAATACCAGCGCCGTCCTGCCCGCGGTTGTGCTGTTTTTCCATTAATAGTTGCATTTTATTTAATCCATAAAATGCTGTCCCATACTTTTCAAGGTAAAAAGATAGGTCCTTTTTCAGGCGCAGGAGGGCGATCCCGCATTCGTGTTGTATTGCATCGCTCATCGCGCTGCGAAATTACTCAATGTCTAAGCGATTTCAACCGAATTGTTAATTAATTTGGGTAAACGTTTATAACTTAATGTCCACCCGGCTGGCAACACTTCGGCAATAATTTAACCGCTTCAGGATCCGCTTTCATATCATCTGCATCATACCCAACCTGCACCAGTGCAATGCGAAGTTCACTCAGGCTTACTTTAGACGGTTTATAGACGCAGGTCGCGATTTTTGTTTCTAAATTCAACTCGGCATACTTGACCCCTTTTTGAAAATTCAAGGCGCTTTCAATCCGTTCTTTACAATCACCACACAAGGCGGAAGTTCTTATATACACGGTATCGCTCTTCTGTTTTTTTTGGCCCAGCGTGATAAAAGAAATAAATAACGAGGCAATTAAAATGACTTTTTTCATGATTTTTTTTGTTTTAAACTATACGTTATTCCACCATAAACATTGATTCCGGTTATTGGACCCCAGACCATGGTAGCATCAAAGCTTGGGTCTTGCGGATCTTGGGCTGATATGATTGGATTTGCTTGTTTTATATTAAGTATATTTTCAATTCCAATATACGCTTTAATTTGCTTCCATTGATATGACACTTGTCCAAACAAATAGGGATACCATGGAGAAAATGCCATTCCAGCGGAGGAATGGTTATGCGGCATGCGCATTGGGCCAACAATGTTCGCCGTTAGATCCGCTTGTAAGCGCTTATTTTTTGATGTCCACGAGGTGGTAAATAGCAAGCGATGCATTGGAATCATCGTCTGCTGCTGCATGGTCCCATCATAGATGGATTGCACACTTAAAAATTTGTACGCCCCTCTTAGACTAAACTGTTTCGAAAGCACCCAATCAAGTTCCGCTTGGCAGGCGAGCGCAGTGGATTGATTTTCGATATATGAAAAGACAATTGCCGCTTGAGAAATATCCCGGTCTATATTTAATTGTCGTTCAAACCATGTGTAGTACCCATCCAAAGTAAGCGTCGCCTTTCGATTGAATAATTGGAATTCCGAAGCAATAGATCCACCAACATTCCATGAGATTTCAGGAAGCACTCCTTCCACAGGCAAGACCCAAAACTTATTACTTGCCATGAGGGAATTATTCTCTATTAGAAAATTCGGAACCCTCCACCCCTTTCCTCCGGTAATGCGCAGATCGGTTTTAGGCGTCAGGGCGTATTTTGCATGAATTCGAGGCACGAAGAACCAGCCAAACAAGGAATGATAATCTAACCTGACACCCGATTGAACGGAGAGGCGATTAAGCAACAGGGAGTATTCAGCAAAGGGTCCCGCAGTAAGCTCATTTCGTTGGAGTATGCTTATACCGGCCTGTTGTGTAATATCCAATAAGGTAGTTGACACGCCACTTTTTAGGGTATGTTTGCCATCGGTGCTTGATCGGTCATAATTAATCGAAACATAATACCGTTTTTCTTCACCGCTTGATATGCGCTGACCCCCAATGGCATTTCCTCCAAAATATCCACCGGTTCGATGCACTTTAACATGATTAATTATTCCAAGCGATTCCCCAGGATGGGATCCAAAAAACCCTGTTTTCGCAGTGGCTTCTAGGTGTTGGTTGGTGAGTGCCATATGAAATGGAAATAAAGCGGGTGAAAAAGGAGATTGTCCAGCAAAGCGGTCATCGTAATACCCGTATACTGAAAACTGGGCCTCCATTCTTTCTCCATTAAACTGCCATTTATTGAGCGCAGAAACATTTTTAAATTGTGGTAAATCAAGAAATCCGTCACGGTTTTCATCAATAACGGTTTGATTAATTGCACCATTCAAGAGTAATGAAGAGGCCCAGCGTTGGTTGATTTTATGACTCAAAATAGCATTCAACTCTCCCCTACCGAAGCGATTTCCGTACACATTTACTAACAAACGATCCGATTCGAACGGATTTTTTACACTCAAATTGATGAGGCCCGCCATAGATTCATGCCCATTTACTACCGAACCCGTTCCTTTAGAAATCTGTATGCCATCAAGCCAAATACCTGAGAAAGACTGCATACCGAATGCTGTTTCTAAGCCCCGTAGAAAAGGGACATTTTCCAATTGAAATTGGGTGTACACCCCATCAAGTCCGAGCAACTGTATTTTCCGTGCCCCAGATACTGCATCCGTTAGGTTAACATCAACCGACGCATTGGTTTCAAACGATTCAGATAAATTACAACATGCGGCTCGCCGTAACTCACCATTACTAATGCGTTCTACTTGAGCAATGCTAATTTTTAGGGTACCGTTTCCTGCCTTTCGTTCCACCAATACTTCTGGCTGCAATTGATCACTAAACAAAACAATTGAGATTGCTCCGAATCGGTCTTTTTCAGAAAGCAAGATGGTGTCGGGCCGATACCCCGCACTGAGTATTACCAAGGTATCTGGAAATCGTTTTCCTAGATATAATTCGAACTTGCCATCCGAATCACTAAACGTAGCCTTTTTTGCCTGTAACAATTTGATTTTTGCGCCATTCAATGCCAGGGTATCAGACAAATTCACCCCGCGAACAAAGCCGCGCAGCTGTGCAAATGATGGAGTCAAATGGACGACACCAAAAAGAAAAAATAAGATGTATTTAATTTTCATAAGATTTTAGATTAAACGTTCAACACTATATATGTCGAATCCTATAATCTAAAACGTTGAATAACTTTCAATAAGTCGAATCCTGAAAGGGTTATTGGCGGAGGAAATGTTAGGTTAACTATCGGTTGACTTATAGCGTATAAAAACTCACTAGAATGGGTGTATACGGGAAGTGTTAAGTAATCCAGAGCAATCGATAATTTGGGAAGGAAGGTTGAATTTTCCTGATCTACTTTAAGTGCTATGATCGTGCTATTTACTGAACAACAATCGGTTTGATCTATTTTACAGCACGGAGATTTTGGCTCATCTTCACAATGTGATTCAGCATATGAAAACCAAGTCGTATCGTGTGAATTCGTTTCTTTACAGGAGTGTTGAAAAACGGGGATACCAACAGTTACTAAAAAAACAACTGCGGCTAAACACCTTAAAATTAGTCTATTCAACACATGACAAAATTAACTAATTATTTCTTTAAGAGTTCTACTAAGCCATGCATTTAACAATAAGGCTCCAACAATTAAAAACGCACTCACATAGAACTCGATCGACAATATTTTATGTTCACTAAGCAATACAACGGCAAGAATCATCGTGTAAATTGGCTCCAAATTAATGGTTAAGGAAACCGTGTATGCGCCTAATTTTTTGACTAGATTAATGGCGACAATAAAGGCAAAGGAGGTACATACCAAACCGAGGAATAACAACCATAAGAGATCGTTCAGTGAGAGGTAAAATAAGGCCTTAGGGGCATGAGTGAACAATAAATACAAGGAAATACCAACCCAACCTGTGGTTAATTCATAAAAAGATAGAATGGGAGCTGGAATGGTTTGAGATAACTTTGCATTTGAAACTGAAAAAATGCCCGCGAGTAAGGCACTTAATAAACCGATTCCTGTAGCTAATAACACATCGCCTTTAAAATCCCGCGCAATAAAAGCTACACCCGCGACTACCATTAAACTAAAAAACAATTTTTTCCACTGAAAGGCTGTTTTCATGATAAGCGGCTCCAACCAAACTACATGTACCGTAGTAGTTGCAAGACACAAAATACCTAAAGAGGCCGTGGAGATTTGAATTGCATAGTAAAAAGTAATCCAATGAAGTGCTACCACAATACCAACTAGAACCACAGGTAAGATATGGGTTCGTTTTACACTAAAACTCGTTTTAGTAATCCACAAATACGCCAGTAAACCAAGGGATGCAATTAATACCCGATACCATACAATAATGAAGGATTCTTGATGTAATAATTTACCAATTATGCCTGTAAATCCCCAGAGAAAAACAATGCCATGCAATAAAAGAAACTCCTTGAGTCGAGGCATGTATTACTTAATCTTTTTCCAAGCTGTAATGGAGTTTTTGCTTTGATTCACATAGGATGTGTCACCGTCCGCTTCTGCTAATTTAATGCATTGTTCTGCGGTTTTTATTGCCTCTGCATACAGACCGAGTTCCGCTTGAATCAAAGATTTTGTACGTAACATCCAGTATGCTTCTGGTCTTAGCACAATTGCTTTATCAACCCATTCTAAGGCTTGTTTGTTATTGATTTTTTCTTCTAAATAGAATTTAGCAGCCGTATGATAATCATTAGCACTTGGTCCGTTCATGGTTTTTTGAATCGATGCCATTACTTTATCTTTTGTATTCATGGTGAACGGAAATTTAACCGACACATGGTCCCAAGTGATAAATAATTCCGCACCACTGTTTTCCAATTGATCTAAACCGATGGTTAAATTTTCAGTAAGGTCAGCACGCGAACTAACAGGTGCAGTAAGTTCCATTGCAACCTTTGTTTGTTCCCAAACAGGCGGCAATCCCCAGTTCCCGAACTCAGTATAAAAGGCCAACTTCCAGGAAGTTTTTCCGGGCATTGCGAAGAGTGCATAAGTACCTGCCGGCAATGTGTCTTTACCAAAAAACAAGGCATCGGAAGTTGTGAATTTAGTGTTCTCATTTGCCCCAAGCCTCCAATATGCATCAAAAGGAATTAAATCACCGAAAATTGTTCGACCATTTACTGCGGGACGCGAATAACTAATGGTGATATCGGTTAGGCCTACTCGTTGTTCAAGCTTACAGGCAGGACTTGCCTTTGGTGCGTTAATTTGTGCAAATACACCTGACAATCCGATGCTTAACATGCTTAAAAAAAGTATTTTTTTCATCTTTTTATGTTGTTTTAATTAATTGACTTACTTCCGTAAATTCCTGTTCAGTTGCGCGCTCAAACCCTTGTTGAAGCAGGGTGAACACTTCAGATTCTCGGTTGCCCTCCCATTGTTTCTTTGCCTTGTGGAACCCCCACCCGCTTGTTTTTTGTTGACCAATGAGTAAGACCCCTTGTTCTTCACCTAAATAGCCAAAAATACGTTCGGTTTCGCTGACTCGTTTAACATATTTCGTCTCTTTAAGCACCTTTTCCCAAACTACTTGACTAAACAAAGTAGCTAACTCCTGGGCTTTTGAAGGATTCGTTTCGTTAATTGTTTTCCAAGTTTCTCCCTCGACGCCATTCACAATTAAAAAAGCCACAAAGTCCGTTTCAAGTGCCTCCAATTGCGCCAAGGATAAACACGGATAGTGCATTATTGTTTATTTTCAGCGGTATAAACATCCAAGGTCACATCCACCACTTCAGGCAATGTTTTCTGGGTTGTTGCTTGTTCAAAGCTCAGGGTGTAGGTGCCTTTTTTAGGGAATCTATCGTGCATGAATAATTTAGAGAATGAAACTAACGAGCCGCTTTTATCTCCAGTCCATTTACCCGTAGCATCCGCCGTAACAATTTCTAAAGGGAATCTTTGCGACTTTCCCATAGGGCCATTTATTGTTAAGTATAACCACAAATTTGAATAGGGATAGTCAACCGTAGTCCTTACGGTAAGTACGAAATCATGCGTACTCACTGTGTCTGTGATTTCAACCTTAAAGGTTGGGTGGAACTGCTCTTTCCAAGCGTGTCCTGAAATCGGAATTGATTGATTGAAAACGGCATCAGAGCCGCATGAAAGCAGTAAAAAAACTGCACTAAAAAAAACAGCAATCAATCTAAATAAGCTCCTATGCATTGGGTACAGGTTGATTCGGATTTCTAGGTTTTTTCTTCTTTTTCTTTCGGGACTTCTGCTTATTCTCAAAACGATTGAGGCTATCCTGACCCACTACGTTATCAAATCCAATCTCTACTTCCTTCTCTACTTCAAACGCAAATTCCTTCAAATCTCTTGGTGTATTTCCGTTTTTATTCATTTGTTGAACTTTACGGACTTGTTCGGGGGTTAACACCACCAGCGCACCCTCTCCCGGATAGGCATACCACATCAAGTGTTTAAACACATCGGTTTTAACATGATAGGCATCCCCTTTCTCAGTTTTTAACTTAATGTCAGCTCTGGGTAATGCTTTCATTGCCTCAGTATACATGTCTAACTCATAATTCAAGCAACACTTTAATTTACCGCACTGTCCTGCCAATTTCTGTGGATTCAATGACAATTGTTGGTACCGTGCAGCGGCCGTTGAAACGGATCTAAAATCAGACAACCATGTCGAGCAGCACAATTCTCTACCGCATGAACCAATACCACCCAATCTGGCAGATTCTTGACGAGAACCAATTTGACGCATTTCAATTCTTACCTTGAATGCATCGGCCATATCTTTGATAAGTTGTCGGAAATCAACACGACCTTCTGCGGTATAATAGAATGTCGCTTTCGATAAATCGGCTTGGTACTCAACATCTGAAATTTTCATTTCTAATTTCAAATTCATAGCAAGCGTCCGGGATTTGTGCATGATGTCTTTCTCTAGCGAACGTCCTTTGATCCAAAGGTCAATTTCAGCTTGAGTAGCCACATGCATGATTTTTCGAGCTTCCACGTGTTTAAACGTTGGGGCTTTTCGCTTAACTTGTATACGTGCTAATTCTCCAACCACCGAAATAACTCCGATGTCGTAACCAGAAGAAGCCTCAACAACCACAACGTCCCCGGCCTGAAGTCCCAAGCCATTTACGTTTCTATAAAATCCTTTACGCGCGTTCTTAAAACGTACCTCTACAATTTCATAAGGTTTTTGATTTTCAGGAAGAGCAACATTGCTAAGCCAGTCGTATACTTCTAATTTATCACAACCACCACTGCTACACAGCCCGTTATTCTTACACCCGTTAGGGGTTCCTCCTGATCCACATGATGCGCAGCCCATTTCTTTTTTTTGGTAAAAATAAACAATTAAGCGCGATGAATGAACCTCATCGACTGAAAACTCATTTGAGTAAAAAGGATTTTCGTATTGGCGTTGCGTTCTATATGATAATGCGCTGCGTCAAGGTCATCGATAAACAAGCGGATATTGTTTCCGGTGATGTAGGGCGAGAATTTATCAATAAAATTAAATTCTTCAGCCGTTAATCTAACATGGTCTGGACCCAGGTAATTAAGCATTAAACTTTGACGGAGCATATGTAAAGCGTAAAGAATAAATACTTTTTGACGTTCTTTGGTGAGGGAAGAAACCTCATCGGCCCAATCCATCATTTGTATCACATCCTTTTTGTAGCTGCTACGCATCATTTTTATGAATAAATCTCGATACATGGCCGTAGTTTCACCCTCGTTCAATAATTCGAATGCGGCACATAAATCCCCATCGGCAAAGGAAGCTAAGCCATCGGCAATCGTTGCCTCCATCTGACGTTCCTTTTGTAAATACGTTGATATCTCAAAAGAATTCAGTCGAGTAACTTGCATCGCTTGGGTTCTTGAGCGAATCGTCGGTAAGATCGCTTGAGGCTTACTTGAAAGCAAAATAAATACAGTTTGAAGGGGTGGTTCTTCCAGAATTTTCAAGATTTTATTTGAAGCTTGAATATTCATTTCATCCGCAGCAAATATGATCATTATTTTATACCCACCCTGAAACGATTTTAAACTAATTTTCCTAACAATTTCTTTACTCTCCTCACTGCCAATAATTGGCTGACGTTCTTTGTCATCCATATATTTCACCCAATCAAATAATGAGAAATAGGGAGATGACAACACAAATTCCCGCCATTTAGGGTATAAGTTATCGGAGGTTTTAGTAAGAGATTGCACTACGGGAAAAACAAAATGTAAATCGGGATGCTGTAATTCATTTACTTGAAGACAGGAACTGCATTGACCGCAGGCGTCCTGATCGTTCGGATTTTCACAAAGCAAATACCGACTGAATGCAAGTGCCAAAGGAAGGGTTCCATAACCCTCATTTCCGATAAATAACTGTCCATGTGCAACCTTACCAGATTTAGCCTCTCCTAATAAATCAGCAATTCGTTCTTTTTGCCCGACAATATCCTTAAAAAACATAGGTAAAATTAAGCATTATCTGTGGCATTTACTGCGTGTGAATCTTTTGAGATGATCAATACAAACTCCCCTTTAATTGCTACTGAATTAAAATATTCAAGGGCTTGATTCACTGTGCCCCGAAAGTGGAATTCAAACATTTTCGAAATTTCTTTAGAGACACAAATCTTACGATCCCCTCCAACATGAGCGGCTAACTGTTCTAGCGTTTTAATTAAGCGATAAGGTGATTCGTACAAAACCACCGTACAATCCATGGATGCAATGTATTCTAAACGCGTTTGACGTCCTTTTTTATGGGGTAAAAATCCTTCGAAATAAAAGCGATCACAGGGTAAGCCAGAAGACACTAAAGCCGGAACAAACGCGGTTGGTCCGGGAAGACATTCCAAAGGAATTCCCTGTTCCACACAGGCTCGGATTAAAAGAAATCCCGGATCAGAAATTCCAGGCGTACCGGCATCTGAAACCAACGCTACAAGCGTTGACTGTTGAATAATCCGAATCATTTCATTTAACTGTGCATGCTCATTATTTGTGTGAAATGAAATTACTTTCTTTTGAATGCCCAGGTGATTCAATAAATTTCGTGTAACACGGGTGTCTTCTGCAATGATTAGATCGCACTCTTTTAACACACGAATGGCTCGAAGCGTAATGTCTTCCAAATTTCCAATCGGTGTTGGAACAATACAAAGTTGTGAAGGATTCATCGGGTTAATTGTACATAATCTTTGAGTACTGTCTCTAGAAATTTAATTTGATCCGTAATCGGTTCCTCGATTTCAAGGCGTTGTTGAGTTTTCAAGGTAACCTGATCAAGTAATTCCTTTACTTCAGGTTCTTTGAATTTTTTATACTGTTCAATAACCTTCTTCAAGTACATCATATCCTCATCCGTAAAGGTAATGCACTTTTCATAGGTAGGAACATATTCCACTTCCGTTTGTCTACTGAGGACTTCCTTAAGCGTAAACGTTCGATTGGGCTTGGTGCGAATGGCAATAACGGAGACCATCATATCGCCAACGCGTTGTCTTAAGGGCGTCATGGAAGCTACCAATAAATCGATTGCCGAGATAAAAGGAATTAATCCTATAAATGCTGGATTCGAAACTAAAGAAATCCAAAAGAACTCTCCCCGCATTACCCATCGAACAAAAATATCACGAATGGTCATTCGATCGCCATTCACGCGAACCATTCGAATTCCCATAGCCATTTTACCAAGGGTTTGCCCGTTAAAAAAATATTCCATCACGGGTTTGTAGAGTACAATAGGCAGGTTTACAAGAAGAATAAATAAACCAACCAATACATCCATGTCAGAATAAGCAACCCGAACACTATCAATCAATGAAAGCATCACAATAATCAGATAAACATATCCAATGGCTGTATCGAGCACATAAGCTAAGCCGCGTTGTAAGACCGATGCCATTTCGAACTCGATCTTAACGTGTTGTGCTGAAATAAACTCTACCTTATCCATTAGCCAAACACGGATTTAACAATGTCCTCAATTTTCTTCGCTTGAATCACCTCAATTTGATAATCTTTAGGCTTCACACCTTTATTGTAGGATGAAATAAAAATATGTGTATATCCTAATTTTTGGGCTTCTGAAATTCGCGTTTCAATACGATTTACTGGACGAATTTCACCAGACAAACCAACCTCAGCTGCAAACGTATAAGAGCGAGAAACCGGAATATCTGCATTTGAAGATAATACCGCAATGATCACCGCTAAATCCACAGCGGGGTCATCTACTTTAATCCCACCTGCAATATTTAAAAATACATCCTTTGACGCCAAACGGAACGAACAACGCTTTTCTAAAACTGCTAACAGCATATTTAAACGCTTAGCATCATACCCATTAGATGAACGCTGTGGCGTTCCATACGCGGCAGTGCTTACAAGCGCCTGAACCTCAACCTGCAAGGGACGTAGGCCTTCAATGGTGGTTGAAATACACGAACCGCTTAGACTACCGTCCGTATTGGTGATTAAAATTTCTGAAGGGTTTTCAACCATTCGCAGTCCGCTTCCCTGCATTTCATAGATTCCTAATTCATTGGTTGACCCAAAGCGGTTTTTTACCGTCCGAAGTAAGCGATAAAAGTGATTTCTATCCCCTTCAAATTGCAACACGGCATCCACCATATGTTCCAAAACTTTAGGACCCGCAATCGTACCTTCTTTAGTGATGTGACCAATTAAAAATACTGGAACATCCATTTCTTTAGCGAAACGCAATAGTAGGGCGGTACATTCTCGTACTTGACTCACACTACCTGGAGCACTTTCAATGTGGGGAGTGAACAGGGTTTGAATCGAATCTATAATTAAAATTTCAGGAAGTGATTTTTCAGCATGAGAAATTATTTGACTCACGTCTGTTTCAATCAATAAGTGGCAATTCGGATTTTCGATTCCGATACGTTCTGCCCGCATTTTTATTTGCTGTTCACTTTCTTCACCAGAAACATATAAAACAGTCAGCTGTTCCTTAACCGCCATTTGAAGCAAGAGGGTTGACTTCCCAATTCCAGGGTCGCCACCTATTAAAATAATTTCTCCTTTAACCAATCCTCCACCTAAAACACGGTTCAACTCAAGGTCCTTTAATGCGGTGCGTGTGGTATCCGTTTGCTCAATATCTTGTAAACGTATCGGATTGTGTTCACTTTTTTGACGCGAGAACGGTTGCGGATTATTTTTTGAAACCAAAACCCTTTCTTCAACAAAAGTATTCCATTCATTACAAGAAGGGCACTTCCCTAACCATTTAGGAGCCTCGTAACCACAGGATTGACAAAAAAAAGCGGATTTAGTTTTGGCCATTAGACAAATGTAATGGAAATGCGATAAATGGGTATATTTCGGTGCCTTTGAAATTTTTTTTTTTATAAAGTGCTAAAAAATGTTTCGCGGTATATCAAAAAAATTAATTTTGCCCGTTGAATAACGCAAATACTATGTCCAAAAGAAGGTCCATCATTAGTTACGATAAACTGACGCTTGATCAAAAAAAGCAAATCTTAAAAGATTTCCCTGACGGGTACATTAATCATTTGTCATCGCTTAAAACTCCAACTGGCGAGATTCTCGATGCGCTCATTTGGGAAACGGATGAGGTCATTTATCTTGTTAAAATCAATAAGGTTGCACCAAAGGCTAAGCCGGTAACTGATGATGATGATGATGATTTCGATGACGACTTCGATAAAGTTCCAGACATCAACGACGATGACGACGTGGACGGCGACGATGATGCAGACGATGATTATGACAAGCCAGATGACGACGGCGGAGACGACGACGACGAGGCATAGTAAACCGAACTTTTTCAATTTGTTTGCGTAACTTTGAATGAATCACAAAATTGCGCAGTGAAAAAAACCTACAATCCATCTATAGTGCTCTCCAATACACGCGTTGACAAAGTTGGCGTAGAAGAGCGTGTTGCTCGATTTCAAGCTAGGAGCATAAAAAACGAAGCGAAGCGACAAGGGCTTCACATGGTGCTCAACATGATTGATTTAACTACCCTTGAAGGAAAAGATACGCCTGGAAAAGTGCAACAAATGTGTTACAAGGCACAACATTTACATGATTCCCTTCCTGGCCTTCCTACTGTAGCAGCGGTCTGTGTATATCCTTCTATGGTTGCAATAGCTAGAAAAGCACTCGGAAATTCTTCGGTAAAAATCGCTTCAGTATCCACTGCATTCCCTTCCGGACAATCAACACGTGAGATTAAATTGGCCGATACCAAATTCGCGGTAGATCAGGGGGCAGATGAAATCGATATGGTTATTTCTCGAGGCAAGTTTCTCGAGGGAGAATACAATTTTGTATTTGATGAAATTGCGGCAATTAAGGAGGCCTGTGGCAAGGCAAGACTTAAGGTTATATTAGAAACCGGAGAATTGTGCACGCTTGATCATGTTCGGATGGCCAGTGACATTGCCATTCATGCGGGAGCAGATTTCATTAAAACATCCACTGGTAAAATCCAACCCGCCGCTACAATGCAGGTAACCTATACCATGTTAATGGCAATAAAGGACTATTATGATCAAACCGGCATCATGATTGGAATGAAACCAGCAGGAGGAATTTCTACTGCTAAACTCGCGTTGCACAATTTAGTAATGGTGAAAGAAGTGTTAGGAAATCAATGGCTTACGAATGAATGGTTCAGGTTTGGGGCTAGTAGCCTTGCAAACGACGTACTTATGCAACTTATGAAAACAGAAAGTGGATTGTACCAATCCCCAGATTATTTTTCAATCGACTAACTTATGGCTAAAAAAAATACCGCTACTCCTTCAACCGAGTGGAATTATGCAGCGTCTCCAGAGAGCACATCGCATATCCGATTAGAAAAAAAATACCAGTTATTCATCAATAACGAATGGGTAACCCCCTCTTCAAAAAAATATTTTCCCACAGTCAACCCGGCAACGGAAGATGTATTGGCAGAAATTGCTTGGGCAAACGACGCGGACGTTGATAAAGCGGTTAAAGCAGCTAGGAAAGCATATACTGACGTTTGGTCCAAGATGTCCGGGGCGGAACGCGGAAAATATATCTACCGCATTGCGCGAATGATGCAAGAACGGGCTCGCGAGTTTGCTGTGATTGAATCCTTAGACAGCGGTAAACCAATCCGTGAATCGCGTGATGTTGATGTGCCCTTGGCATGCAATCACTTTTTCTACTACGCCGGATGGGCCGATAAATTGGAATATGCCGTGCCACATAAAAAACCAGAAGCCCTTGGTGTAGCTGGTCAAATTATCCCTTGGAACTTTCCGTTGCTTATGGCGGCTTGGAAAATTGCACCGGCATTGGCAGCAGGGAATACCGTAGTATTAAAACCTGCAGAAACCACCTCGCTAACAGCGCTTAAATTAGCGGAAATTATTAAAGATTCAGGGCTTCCTGCAGGGGTTGTAAACATTGTTACGGGATATGGAGATACGGGCGCGGCCATTGTGAATCACCCAGACATCGATAAAATAGCGTTTACTGGATCCACTAACGTGGGGAAAATGATTCAACGAGCGGTAGCAGGTACACATAAAAAAACAACCCTTGAATTGGGTGGTAAATCTGCTAATATCATCTTCGATGATGCTCCAATTGACCAAGCCGTTGAAGGCATTATTAATGGGATCTTTTTTAATCAAGGGCATGTTTGCTGTGCCGGATCACGGTTATTTGTGCAAGAAAATGTCGCGGATATTGTTATTAGAAAACTAAAAACTCGAATGGAAAGCCTGTACGTAGGAGATCCACTGGATAAAAACACAGATATTGGTGCGATAAATTCCAAAAAACAATTGGAAACCATTAATAAATACATTGCAATCGGTAAAGCTGAAGGAGCAGAAATTTTTCAAAGTGATTGTTCCATTCCAAGCAAAGGATTCTTTTGTAAACCCACCTTATTTACAGGCGTTTCACAGTCTCATGTAATTACCCAAGAAGAAATATTTGGACCGGTATTAACCATTCAAACCTTCAGAACAATTGACGAAGTAATTCAAAAAGCGAATAATACACCGTATGGCTTGGCAGCCGGTGTATGGACAGATAAAGGTTCGAGAATCTTTAATCTCACCACCAAATTACGTGCAGGCGTAGTGTGGGCAAATACATACAACAAGTTTGATCCGGTTTCTCCATTTGGAGGATATAAGGAAAGTGGATTTGGAAGAGAAGGTGGGTTACACGGACTGAGTGCCTACTTAAAATAACACGTTAACAAGGAATGGATTCCGCTGGTTTCCAATTGAATAAATTTTAAAAGACATGGAAATTTTGAAAACATATAAAATCTATATTGGAGGTTCCTTTCCTAGGACAGAATCTGGTAGATATTATCCAATTCAAGACAAAAAAGGCAATATCTTGGCTAATGTGTGTTTATCATCAAGAAAGGATGTGAGAAACGCAGTGGTTGCAGCACGCAAAGCGTTTGGTGGTTGGGCTGAAAAAACAGCCTTTAATCGAGGACAGATTTTATACCGAATTGCTGAGATGTTAGATGGCAGAAAGGCACAATTTATTGAGGAACTTATTAAGCAGGGCGCAAGCAAAGCAAATGCGGAGAAAGAGGTGGAGCAGGCCGTAGATTGTTTGGTGTATTATGCCGGTTGGGCCGATAAATACCAGCAGATTGGCAGCAGCGTTAATCCAGTGAGTTCGTCCCATTTTAATTTTTCCGCCCTTGAACCCATGGGTGTAGTAGGAATTATTGCTCCTCAACAAACCTCACTGATTGGCCTAGTTAAGGTTATAGCTCCTATCATTTGCGGTGGAAATACGGTGATTGTTGCAGCGTCTGAAACACTCCCTTTGTGTGCGGTAACGTTTGCAGAAGTAATTCATTCATCAGATGTTCCAGGTGGGGTTGTAAATATACTTACGGGTAAGGTTGCCGAATTAGCACCGGCCTTGGCAGCGCACATGGATGTAAATGCCTTAGTAACTGAATGCTTAGGGGAACTTAATAAACCACTGGCTTTGGCTTGTGTAGAGAATTTAAAACGCCATATTACGTATAGCAACAGCACAGATCAAGGGCTTCAGCGCATTACAGATTTACAAGAAGTAAAAACTACATGGCACCCTATTGAAAGTATTGGAGGCGCAACGAGCAGTTATTAAGGAATCAGATAGGGATTTTCTTTAAGCCACTTCGCCAATTCCTTTTTACTAAGAAATACCTCAGGTGCCCCAGCAGCATATGGACCTACCTCATACGGTTGATACGTGAAGGTGATTCCTTTTCTTGAAATCGCGAAGGTTTCAGGAAGATCAAACACTTGTTCTCCGGTTACAAACCACCAATCGCCATTGCCATTTTGTTCTAAGAACTTTCGTTTTGCAAGGGCTTTGAGGCTTGGACGGTAATTATTAACAAACAAATCAGCCAAGGAGATTTTATTCCCCGTAATCAAATCCACATTAAGAACTTGAAAGGCGGGTTGTCCATGGGCTGCGCCCATCGCATAAAAATACAAGGACACCCCCATACTCATATACGTGTTTGAAGAATCGATAAGCGCACAGCTATATTCATCTTGAATATATTCCATTTCGCCATCCGTATTACTTAAGGTTTTGATATCCGATACGAATCGCTTGATGGTTTGCATGTTGCCTACTTTTCCTGTTATTTCTTTACAGATTAAGGCATTAATCTTTTGAGCAACCGAACTATTGTTCAATGAAACACTTAATCCGGAAACCTCTCTCCGATTGCACCATCCTTCATCAAGCTCGAAATCTTCAGTTGAAGCCAACTCACAGTTTTCATCGGAAAATTTAAAGGGTTTTAAGCGCAAGCCACTGGGAACAACCGTTGGTTGAGCTACTTCCGTAGTATCCGCCTTGAGCTCTGCTGGTTTTTTAGGTTCAGTCGCAGTGGTATTGTCGTTTGTACAGGCGGTTAAAGCAAGGAAAAATAAGGTCAAAAGGGTAATGGTTCGCATCGTGTAAGGTTGTTTAACCAAAGGTATATCAAAAAAAGTACATCTAATGTTTCCTCCTTCTTTTTTTCGGTGACGAAGGAATCTCCGATTCAACTTCTTCTACTGCATCCGGATCAAAGCCATTGATAAAATCCTCATCATTTCGTGGAGGAAGTTTTGAACTCAACCCAAACTCATTACCAATAACGAGCCTGACATAGCACCCTGATTTCTTACCGTCGTTAGTAAACAACACATCGGGTTTGGTTCCATTCACAATGGCGAACGGCGACGTGAGCGCATTCCCCTTAGAGACCAACCCGTAGGACATGGTATCTCTAACCCAAAGTGCGGTTTCTGACCCCAAGCCAACAAATTCACCGTTTTCATTGCGGTAGCCGCCGGGCAGTAAATTGAATTCAAAATAGTTCTCACCAGTTGACGAATTCTTCCACCCTTCCTTGCTGCGTAAGCGCTGACCAACCAAACCCATATTGGCCCAATTATATACGCCCTCATTTGTATAGATATAAAGAGAACTCCAATCCCGGTTATTAGCCACCCGTGCGCCTTTCGGTGCCAAGCCTCTGGGATCGGCAATGGCAAACCAATTATATATATGTCCATACTTTCTTCCCAGCGTGGTGTCATTTCGATAATCGCAATACGCCGGAGTCCCATTGGTGAGGCATTCAATCCATTCTTCACGGGTTTTGGCGTTAAAAATTTCATCACCGTTCCGAAAGGTGGTAACATCCAGATTTTTTATCGACCAGGATAAGGTGTCAATTTGTATAAAATCGCGTTGTGCATAGGTAGTTAAGGATACTGCACACAGAAAAAAGAATAAGGGTTTCATACCCGTAGAATGAAAGGCTTAGGGTTTGTTACAATGGGGAGGGGGAACCTTCCATGTGATTGAGTTATTTAACTCCGCCTAATTTGATTTTACTGGTTTGATTTAACCAGATTAATTCTGGTTTCTTCATTAATGGATTAAACCATGAAAAAAGTAATTTTTATTAAGCGGAAAATTATACATATTATGTACTAATAAAACTGATGCATTGGGTAAAGCACTCTTCTTTCAAATCCTTTCAGGTCGGGATCGACGAAAAAGGTAAAATGATTACAGATAAAGAAGGTATCCCTGAGATATATTAAGTATGCATCCTTATTCTAAATCATACAGCTAAGCGTTTTTGTTTGATTTAGCGCAGGATTTCTCCTCTAACAGTCCTAATGTCTAAACATCCGAACGTCAAATTAAAGGATTTCTCCTCCTCCGTCGGAGAGAACCTTAGGGGGGAGACTTCAAACCCACCATACCCAGGCCTCAGCCTTCGGTTTTCTTTTACACCGCACCTTTTAAAAGCGCGCTTTCGCAGGATTTCTCGTCTAATAGTCCTAATGTCTAAACATCCGAACGTCAAATTAAAGGATTTCCACTCCTACGTCGGAGAGAACCTTTTGGGGGAGACTTCAAACCCACCTTACCCAGGCCTCAGCCTTCGGTTTTCTTTTGCACCGCACCTTTTAAAAGCGCGCTTTCGCAGGATTTCTCGTCTAACAAGTCCTAATGTCTAAACATCCGAACGTCAAATTAAAGGATTTCCACTCCTACGTCGGAGAGAACCTTAGGGGGTAGACTTCAAACCCACCTTACCCAGGCCTCAGCCTTCGGTTTTCTTTTGCACCGCACCTTTTAAAAGCTCGCTTTCGCAGGATTTCTCGTCTAACAAGTCCTAATGTCTAAACATCCGAACGTCAAATTAAAGGATTTCTCCTCCTCCGTCGGAGAGAACCTTAGGGGGGAGACTTCAAACCCACCTTACCCAGGCCTCAGCCTTCGGTTTTCTTTTACACCGCACCTTTTAAAAGCGCGCTTTTAACGTCGCGTTTCAAAATAAAACCCCCTGCAAAGCAGAGGGTAAGGTGGGTTTGGTCGGGATGACAGGATTTGAACCTGCGACCACACGCCCCCCAGACGTGTACGCTACCGGACTGCGCTACATCCCGTGTTTCGCAAAAATATATATTTCCTGAATTCTATCAAATTACCTGTCACATGTGCAGCTATGTGATTAAGTAATGATTCCAACGATTCAATTACCTTTAGCCTATGAAAATCAGTTTCATACTCCACGGTCAACGAAAACTTAAGCGGATCCATCGCGAGTTTATTTCCAGTTGCCAAAAGAAACCCGGTTTCGTGTGTACTATAACCCATACAGCATCAGCAGGTCATGCAAGCGAGTTGGCCAAGGAAGCGAAAGGCAGTGCCGATGTAATAGTAGTTCATGGCGGAGATGGCTTACTGAATGAAGTAATCAACGGACTGTGTTCCATACCAGGGAAACACCCCAAACTGCTTATCCTTCCGGGTGGCACCGGCAATGATTTCTGTAGAAATTTCGCACCAATCGATTTAAGTCAGCCCCTGGAAGTGTTTGGCCGACCAGGGACACCAGTAACCATTCCTTACCTTAAAACAGAAGGTGCGCTTCGTTTCTTTATCAACATTGCCGACATTGGGTTTGGCAGCGCAGTAGTAGCTTCACTCAATGCATACCGACAACGATTTGGACCAAGCGCCTCCTACTTTTTAGCCATTCTGAAAACATTCACCCAATATAAGGCGCAGGAACTTGAACTCAGCTTCAATGGAAAAACGCAAACCCAACCCTTTTTTATGATTGCGCTTTGTAACGGAGCGGTATTTGGCAATGGACTTACCATTGCACCGGGTAAACACCCAAAGAGTGCGCACTTTCAAGCCGTGTTACTTGGCCGCGTTTCACTTTGGGATTACCTATGGCACCTACCCAAATTAATACGAGGAAAACGAATTGTGCATCCAGAAATTCATTACCACGAAACTACCTCATTAACCATTCGTGCAACCACTGGCACACTGAGTGGAGAAACTGATGGCGAGTTGATCCTTGGAACTTCCTTTGAATTTGAGCTGAGTGAACACATCATTTCCGTATTGAATTAATCAATTTAATTAAGATTCCTTAATGATTGATTAACTTTGACCATGCAACGCTGGCTAACAAGTTTTCAATCCTTAGTCCCTTTATTATCGAGCTTTCTCGCGTGCTTTTTTGTTCTGCAACTCACCTTTCTTTTTCAATTTTCGCCAAATGCCTGGTTATTAACGATTTTTATTTCTTTGGCTTACCTACTATTTGGTTTAGGTACTATTGCAGTCGGTAGCGCTACCTTGTTGCATCTGAGTCCGCCGGCATGGCACGGTACACTGCGAAACATACTCTTTGGATTATTGTATTTGGGACTAATCGGAACCTTAATCTGTGATCAATATGTAATGATTACCCATGAACGGTTAGACGCTGCTTTTTTCTTGTTTGATTGGAATGAAATATGGATGATTGCTGACCCGAGGCATCGGTTGACGTGGCCCATGGTATTCGGACTGCTCGTACTATTAACGCTACCGTTCTCCTTGTTTCGAATCTTTCGTAACCGAAACCTTTCAGCGTATTGGGTCCTTGGAGGATTCCTCATTGCGTGCCTCATCCGCATCATTCCTATTGACTCTTCGATAAACCGTTTGGCTGAAAATCGATTTTCTTATTTTGTTAGAAACAGCGTCCAACATCTTATTGCTCCGACGACCCAACACGCGGTAAACATTCGTGCATTTGAAGCCTTGGATCCTTCATTTTATGGTGGTCACGAGAAGTTAGACCCGAGGTTTCCATTGGAGCACCAACACAAAATACCTTCCATACTGGCGCATTACCTAAAGTCAACAACGAACAAAAAACCACCCCATATTAAAATCATCATTGTGGAGAGCATGTCGTCTGATTTATTCGGACAACGAGGAAAGAATACAGGAAATCTTATGCCATTCATGGATTCGCTGGCGAAACAATCCTTGTACTTTCCTAATGGGTTTTCTACGTATCAACGCACGCACAATGTGCTTCCAGCGGTTTTAGCTTCTGTACCTAATACCATCGATGGAAATGTGTTTCAACAACTTCCCTTTCCGAGGCACTATTCCTTATTCAACCTCTATCAAAACAACTATTTCACACAATTTTACTGCGGAGTTCCTTTAGCCTATCTGAATATGATTGGGCTAATGAGTCACTATCAAACGGACTATCATGTGAATAAATGGCTACCTGCATGTACAGCACATAAAGGAATCGTAGGCAATGCGTGGGGTTATCCCGACGAAGACCTATTCCAACAAGCACAATACGACGACAGCACTCGATTCAAGCATCTTGATAAATCATTCATGAGCGTATTCCTTACCATTAGTTCACACGATCCGTTTATTTACCCGAATAAACAGTACTGGGAACGCGTAGTAAAATCAAAAGCAAAGTTCATTGAAGACCCTAAACTTAAGGCCCTCGTAACTCGGCAAGCGGCTTCCTTTGGATCGTTCAGCTACGTGGACTCGACCTTGAAGGCATATTTTGCATCTGAAGCAAAAAATCCGACCTATAAAAACACCATATACCTCATCACTGGAGATCATGGAACGGAATTATACACCCGAAATCCACTCAGTAAATACAACATTCCGATAGTTATTTATTCGCCATTACTCAAGCGTCCGACCCAATCACAAGCCATTGTATCACACAATGACATCGCCCCTACCTTGGTGAATTATTTAAAAACAGCCTACAAATTACCTACCCCAGACACCTTAGCCTTTGTAGGAAAAGAGCTTTGTATTGAAAGAAAATTCAAGCCCGCACGCAGTTTAGTTTTTACCACCAACAAATTAAAAACCAGCGATCTTTTACTCAATAATTTGGCGTGGGTGGCTGGTTCCCTTTACACGCTTGACTCGACCTTTGGACTCCACAAAATAAACGCATTGAACCGTGTGAATTGGGTAAAAAAACAACTTCGCACCTACCAAGCATTTTCTCAATATACCATTGTACAAAATAACCTACTTGACTCAGCGGCTTTTGTCCATTGGATGGGCAATCAATCAGTTTTTCAATTGGACAGAAAAATTTATTACCCTCAAGTCAAGACGAACACCTTAATGACCTTATTGGGAGCACAAAAAATCTACAAAAAAAATAAAACCATTCGGATTGAGGTAAGTAGCTCGCTTTTCCTTGCCAATCGAAATCAATTGAAAAAGGACATCTCCTTATATATCCATTCGAAAAAAAACAGGTTTTTATCTGAAGAATGGTCTATTTTCCGAAACATTCGCGGTCGGATTGAAGGGAAATTTAAACCGAACCATGTAAACCGGGTTATATTCAGTTTAGAGTTCAGTCCTGCGGCACTGAATTGTTGGAAGCGTGGAGGATTTCTGTACGTTTACTTGCGGCAGAATCGGCCAAGGAAACTGAAGATGCAAGAGGTCTATGTCAAGTTTTATCACAATCAATTGCAAACAAAAAAATAACCCTTATCGTTAATGGTCTTTGATAAATTTTGTGAAGCAGGTTTTCTTTCATACTTTCGCGCGGCGTTAAACACCAGTACTTGAATTCCTCTCGTCGCTCCATTCTCCTCGCAGCAGCTATTATCGGCATTCCGGTACTTATACTTTTTATTTATAATTATTCGTCAATGACCTTGAATTTTGGGGAGCGAATATTAAAAAAAGTAGACCCCAATGCAATACTTGAGCTCCCTGTAAATGCAGACACGACTACTAACCTAGAAAAGGGACTCAGTAGCTCGGAGAAAGAGGAAATAATTCGCGCTGTGCTTCGAGAGGATTACACTCTTCCTTCAGATACCAGTAAAAAAGCTGCTACAGCCCGTCCGAACATGCCCCTTAGTGCAGAGAAAGAGGAGCACATTTCGCAGCGAATCCTTTTAATTGGTGATTCAGAAACTGGGGGATTAATTTATCCCTTGAATGATTATTGCGTAGCTAATGGACACAAACTTGAAGCGGTTTATACATGGTTCTCCGCATCCATTTTAAATTTTGGATATTCAAATAAGGTGGATGAACTGATGGAAAAATACAAGCCAACCTTCGTGATTTTTGTGGTGGGCTTAAATGAAATGTATGTGACCGACATGGACCGAAGGTCAGAAGCCGCTAAGTTATTTCTTAAAAAACTAGGTGATACCCCTTATTTATGGGTTGGTCCAGCGAACTTTACTACAGATCATGGAATAAATAAGGTATTTGAGCAAACTGCCGATCCGGGCTGTTTTGTTTTATCAAAAGACCTAGACATTCCAAGGGGTGGTGACCATAGACACCCGAACGTTGAGGGGTATAAAATCTGGATGGATTACATTGCCAGTTATATCCAGAGTAATCATGCCTATCCCTTTAATTTTCTACCACCAGAACGAACAAACTTCAAACTCCAAGGTAGGGTGATTTTAGCGAACGCAGCAAAAGATAAAGGGTATTAAGCGATGAATCAATTACTACAGGATTTTCATTATTTCTTTTACTACTCGCTTAAACAGCCTTGGTTCTTTACTGAGTATGGATTCTTATTAACCTTAGCCGTATTCTTGTTAGGTTATGCATTTTTCACGCCTAAGAGTCAGTGGAAATTAGGGTATTTAATTGCCTTTAGTTTGTTTTTCTATTATAAATCAAGCGGTCCTTTTTTAATGCTTTTTATTGGGGTTATCCTTTGTGATTATTTTCTAGCTCAATGGCTTAGTACCTTGGAAGGGTCAAAACGAAAAGCGCTTTTGTTCTTCAGCATCGCGTATGGCTTATCATTCTTACTTTATTTTAAATACTCAAACTTCGTAATCACCAACCTGAATGAGCTATTGGATACGAAGTTCACAACAAAAACGCTCTTTTTACCAATTGGGATTTCCTTTTACACCTTTCAATCCTTAAGCTACCTTATTGATGTGTACCGAAAAGAAATTGAACCCTCAAAGAAAATACTAGATTATGGGTTTTATATGACCTTCTTTCCTCATTTAGTAGCCGGCCCCATTGTACGAGCAAAAGATTTTTTACCTCAAATAAAGAATCCCTTAATTTTTGATCAAACCTTGCTCAAGGAGTCCTTACTCAGAATCACTACTGGCTTGGTTAAAAAACTTTTGATTGCGGATTTTTTAGGGAAATATGTGGATCTAATTCATGATGCACCGAGCGGGTTCAGTGGTTTAGAACATGCCTTAGCCATGTATGCTTACAGCTTTCAAATATATTTTGATTTTTCTGGGTATTCTGATATCGCCATTGGGATTGCCTTGATCTTAGGCTATCGAATGAAGGAAAATTTCTTTAATCCATACACCGCAGAGAATATTACTGTTTTTTGGCGTAAATGGCACATTTCACTTAGTTTATGGCTTCGTGATTATATCTATATTCCGTTAGGTGGAAACCGTAAAGGTATTGTCAATATGTATATTTTCCTTTTTCTAACCATGCTTGTAGGTGGGATTTGGCACGGTGCCGATTGGAAATTTATTTTTTGGGGTTGTGCACACGGTGTATTACTCATACTTCATAAACTCTTCTTTAAGCCCAGTGAAAACACCAACAATTGGACAAAGGTACTTGGAATCATTTTGACCTTCCATTTGGTTGGTTTTCTTTGGATTTTCTTCCGTGCCACCTCATTCGAAACCGCCTTTGAAAGCATACAGGTTATCTTCACAAAAACAAATCCAATGGATCTTATTGGATTCTGTTATACCCGTCCCGAAGTCATTTCACTCGTGGTTATTGCTTCAGGAATTGTATTTACCCCGTGGAAAATGAAACAAAACATAATAAACCGAGTTCTTTCATTACCTTTATATATATGGCCAGTTATACTCTTGGTTGCCTTGCAACTTATTCTTCAAATTCGCGACAACAGCATAGAACCGTTCATTTACTTTCAGTTTTAGTCATACTACTTAGTTCTTTCGTTGGACGAGCACAAGAACGTTCTGAATTTGTTTATGTTCCTATTGAACGTGCTGAGGCTTTACAACCAGTGTTAAATGCCACTAAACTGACCAATGCATATAAAGTAATTCATTTTGGTGACAGCCACATTCAAGGAGATCGCATATCAGGAGAAGTAAGAAACAACTTACAAGCACTTGGCGGAAATGGAGGAAGCGGTATGTTTTTCCCGTATTCGCTATGTAAAAGCGTAGGTCCCACTGGAACAAACAGTAACATCACGGGAACATATACCTATTCTTCGATATTAAAAAACCCAACAAAGCGACGAATTGGTTCTTTAGGATATGAAATCACCTTAACCCCAGGGGCAGTATTTACGATGGAATTTAATGAGCAATTCAGGGGAAAGCGCAGTAAGGAATTTAGCATACTAATCCATGGAAAAATGGATACTGTGGCGATCGAATTAGCAATACCCGGCGTATTAAAATCACATGAGTCTATAGGTGATCAACGCACACTATATACCTTTGAATGTCCAGAAGTCCCTTCAAAAATACAATTTAGGGTCTTAAAAGAATGTTCACTCTGGGGATTGGAGTTCATTCAGGAAAGCGGTTTAGTATATCAACAATGCGGCGTAGTTGGTGCTCAATTCACACACTTATTGCCATATAAAGAAGACATATTATCCATGCTGGAATGGCAAAAACCAAATTTAGTGGTGTTTTCCTACGGTACGAATGAATCCTATGGTGCGTTGGATAGTATTGCATATGAAAAACAAATCGCATCCTTTATCTTATTGTTAAAAGAAAAATTACCTGAAGTTGGGATTATAATCACCAATGCGCCTGACACGCGAAGCGCAGGTAAAACACCCAAAAGTGAACTTCTAGTGAATCGGTGCTTACATGGCATTTCAAAAAAAACAGAAACGGCATACTACGATGTTAATCAAGTGATGGGTGGATGGGGTTCACATGCCCGGTGGCAGGCGAATGATTTGTTTCTAAAAGACCAATTACATTTTAATAAAAAGGGTGCAACATTGATGGGGCAGATGTTCTGTCATGCACTATTAAAGACCTGTGATATTGGGTTTACTCAACAATCCCTCTTAGAACAACAGATCACAATAGCCTACCCAAAACAACTTGCAATTCCAGCAACTATTCCATCCGATGTCTCAGAAACTGTAAGTAGAACCTATATCGTAAAGGAAGGTGATTCTCTTTCTGCAATCGCAAAAAAACTAGGAACAAGTGTTGATGCCTTGTGTAAACTTAATGGAATTACCAATCCAAATTCATTAAAACTTGGGCAGAAAATAAGTTACTAGTGACACTTATTAAGCACTATCTTATATACGGTAGTGGTCCAATTTGGATCGGAAGCATAGCCTGTAGCGCCAAGTTTCTTCAGCCATAATTTCTCATCCGTGTTCCCTTTCATAGATTCATAGAATTTCTTTGAAGCAACGAGGTTACAAAACCCGATGTAAGAGTCTACTATGGTGGGATAGTACCTGTATTTACTCTTATGTTTGGTAATGTCATAACGGCAATCTCCTACTATACCAAAGTGATTATTTAGTTTTTTTGCAACCACACTCACTCCTCCACCGGATTCGTGATATGCAACTGCTAACATGACGCAAGAGGGAATTTGATAAACCAATGAAAGGCTATCTGCCAAGGCCCGATAATCATCGAAATACACCGGCTTTTGTTGCCCAAAGACAAACGAAAATCCGAGGAGTTGACCTATGACCAAAGTGCGTTTTAGGCATCTAATCATTAATCAAAGATAGGGGAATGAAATGAATCAACCTAATTTAAGAGTCCTAAGGGGAATTTGTACATTTGTCTCATGAGTATATTTGGCGCATGGATTAAAGCCGCAAGACCACGAACCCTTCCCCTTTCCCTTTCCGGAATCATTATGGGATTAGCCCTTACTGTTGAACACGGAAATATGGCTCCAATGGCTGTTATTGGTTGCATAGTAACAACGATTTGCTTTCAAGTACTTTCAAATTTTGCCAACGACCTTGGAGATGGAATGAAAGGTACCGATAATGCGGCGCGTATCGGTCCAATGAGAGCGGTACAATCAGGTGAAATTTCGATACAGCAAATGAAAATAGGTGTCATAGTACTTGGAATACTCAGTGTGCTAGCGGCCGGAGTTGTCATATATTCGGCACCGGCAATCCAATCTGGCAATGGTATTATTTTTTATACTGTACTTGCCTTGTTGTGCGTATTTGCTGCGATAACCTATACGGTTGGTAAAAAAGCCTATGGGTATCACGGACTGGGTGATCTTATGGTATTCCTGTTTTTTGGGGTCGTAGCCGTCAGTGGGACCAAGCATCTGTTTGATGAACAATTTACATTGAACGAACTGTTAGGTGCCATAGCAATTGGTGCATGGAGCACCATGGTGTTAAATCTAAACAACATGCGAGATATTGAAAATGATGCCGCTTCGGGAAAGCGGACAATGGTGGTACTCCTTGGTTCAAAAAACGCTAAACGATATCATTATGGGCTTGCCTTTTTAGGTAGTTGTGCATGGATTATTCTACTTTACCTAGGCACGATTGAAACCCAAAATTATCTCTTATTCATCGCTGGAATACCCTTAATATTATTTGCAAAGCATATAACCAAGGTAATAACAATCTACGAAGCAAAAGCCTTTGACCCCGAACTAAAAAAGGTGGCCCTAAGTACCTTTTTTGCTTCTATTTTATATTATGCACTTAGCTACCTTTAGGTATAGCAATTATTAATAAAAGTTCCCTTGAATCTGTAATAATTCCTTAACTTTGTCGTGCAAAATTTACACGTATGAAAATCCTAGTTTGTATTAGTAAGGCTCCGGATACCACATCAAAAATTGCATTCACTAACAACAACAGTGCATTTGATGAAAATGGGGTACAATATATTGTTAATCCGTATGACGAATGGTATGCCTTAGTAAGAGCATTAGAAATTAAAGAAACTTCGGGTGCAGATGTTACCATTATTACAGTTGGCACTGCGACAGATGAGGCGATTATGAGAAAAGCATTGGCTATTGGTGCCGATGAAGCTGTTCGAATTGATGCTGAACCTATGGATGCATTTGTAGTGGCTGCGGAAATTGCGAATTACGCAAAAGCTCAGGGGTTCGACTTAGTACTGACCGGCAAGGAAACAATAAACTTTAATGGCGCGCAACTTGGTGGAATGATAGCGGAAGGCCTTAACACCCCTTACATTTCTATTGCCTCCAAATTAGATGTAAATGGTGCTGTACTTACCCTTGAGCGTGAAATCACCGGGGGTGTAGAAGTAGTTGAAGTTTCACTCCCAGTAGTTGTTTCTTGTGCCAAAGGAATGGCTGAACAGCGAATTCCAAACATGCGTGGAATCATGGCGGCTCGCACAAAACCTTTACAGGTATTGGCTCCAACAGTTACCGAAACGTTAACGAGCTATGTTACCTTCGCTAGTCCTCAAGCAAAATCTAGTGTTAAACTTATCGATCCAAACAACATGGATGAACTTGTATCCTTGTTACATAACGAAGCAAAAGTTATTTAAACCATGAGAAATTTAGTATACATCAATGGGAATAGCCACTTAGGAAAAGCGGCTTTTGAAGTAGTTACCTATGCTAAAAAATTAGGTGGTACTGTTACCGTTTTAGCAACGGGTAATATGTCGGCTGATTTATTGGCTAAGCTTGGGTCCTATGGCGCAAATGAGGTTGTGGTTAATCGTGGAATTACGAGTAACGATGATCAACAAATTGCAGCTTGGATTGCGTCAAAGGCAGCAGGAGCTGATAACATCATATTCAGCAATGATTTCAATGGAAAAGCCATCGCTCCGCGTCTTTCCGTGCGTTTAAAAGCAGGTTTAATCTCAGGAGCAGTTGCTCTTCCTGAAGTCGATGGATCGGTAAAAGTAAATGTCTTTTCTGGTAAAGCATTTGGATTTGTCAAAGCGCACACAACACAACGCATCATTTCATTGCTACCAAACAGTATTGCTCCGGAAGAGTCAGGTAGTACTTGTCCAGTAAATGAAATCACAGAAGATATGGGAACCTCTACGGTTCGAGTGCTTTCTGTTAAAAAACCGGAAGGTGCCATTCCACTGCCTGAGGCGGAACTCGTTGTTTCTGCGGGTCGCGGATTAAAAGGCCCAGAACATTGGGGGATGATTGAGTCCTTAGCAAGTACTCTTGGAGCGGCAACCGCGTGCTCGCGACCCGTAGCTGATATTGGTTGGAGGCCACACCACGAACACGTTGGACAAACTGGAGTTGCTATTCGTCCAAACCTCTATATTGCAGTTGGTATTTCAGGTGCTATCCAGCATTTAGCCGGAGTGAATGGTTCAAAGGTAATCGTGGTGGTTAATACTGATGCAGAAGCACCATTTTTTAAAGCAGCAGATTATGGTGTGGTTGGAGATGCATTCGAGGTTATTCCAAAACTTACAGAAGCTATCAAAAAATTCCAAGCGGCTAATTAATTAGCGTAAAACCATGGAGAAAGTTCAGTTAGAAATTACAGGGATTGAATATAGCCAAACGCATTCGGGCTCCTATGTGCTGCACCTAAAAGAAATCCATGGAAATCGCCACATGCCAATTGTGATTGGCAGTTTTGAAGCCCAAGCAATTGCAGTTGAATTAGAAAGCATGGTTCCAAACCGTCCCATGACGCATGATTTGTTTAAACCGATTTTTAGTGCCTTTAATGTTACTGTTCAGGAAGTTATCATTCATCAATTCCGTGAAGGGTTATTTATTGCCAAAATAATCTTGGTTGGTGAAGATGGTATTCCTACAGATATAGACTCACGGTCATCAGATGCCGTTGCCATTGCAGTTCGGTTTAAAGTACCCATTTACACTACCAAACAGGTTATTAATGAGGTGAATAACATCAGTGAGGGCTATTCAAGCTCAACGGAAGATGATGAAATCAAAAATCAACTGCATGAAACGGATTTGGATGAACCCTTGGAAGAAGTGAGTGTGGATGAACTGGAACAACAATTAGTAGAAGCATTAGAAAATGAAGACTACGAATTAGCATCAAAAATTCGCGACGAAATCAATAAGCGAAAAAAATAGTATCTTCAAGCCATGGATACACTTGGCTTACCTTCGCAAAACAATTCAATTAAACTCCAATTAACTGTCCTTAGCTTTCTCCAATATTTCGTTTGGGGTGCATGGTTAATTACGGTAGGAAAATACTGTACCATTACCATGAAATGGTCCTTCACAGAATTCGGTGCCATTTTCACTACCATGGGCATCTCTTCAATTTTTATGCCCAGCCTTATGGGTATTGTTGCTGATAAATGGATCAATGCAGAGCGTTTACTTGGTATCCTACATTTATTGAGTGGTATCGCAGTCGCGAGCCTTCCTATGGTGCAAGACCCTGGCATGTTTTTTTGGATTACCTTAATTGCTATGATTTTCTATATGCCTACCATCGCGTTATCGAATGCTGTATCGTATAGCATTCTTGGACAATTCAACCTGGACCCGATGAAGACCTTTCCCCCCATTCGTGTATTTGGAACGGTTGGGTTTATCATAGCGATGTGGGTAACAGATCTAACGGGAAATAGTGCCTCAGCCAATCAATTTTATATCAGTGCCATTGCATCGTTTGGACTAGCTATCTTTTCATTTATACTTCCCAAATGTGCACCTAAGGGAGGATCAAACGAGGGTAAAAATTTGATACAAATCTTGGGCTTAGATGCCTTTAAATTGATGCTCAATTATAAGATGTTTATCTTCTTCTTGTTCTCTTTGATGTTAGGAGGTGCACTTCAATTAACAAACATGTATGGGGATACCTATTTAAGTACCTTTGAAGCATTTCCAAAATATGCGGAAACATTTGCGGTAAAGCACTCAACCGTAATTATGTCAATTTCGCAAGTTTCAGAAACCTTGTTTATCCTTGCAATACCCTTCTTTTTACGTCGATTTGGCATTAAGCAAGTGATGTTGATGAGTATGATTGCTTGGGTCTTACGATTCGGTTTATTTGCTTACGGTAATCCTGGCGATTTACTATGGATGATATTATTATCCTGTGTAGTTTATGGGATGGCGTTCGACTTCTTCAACATCTCCGGTTCACTCTTCGTAAACTCTTCAGTATCTGAAGATAAGCGCTCTTCTGCTCAGGGTTTATTTATGATGATGACTAATGGCTTCGGAGCCATTTTGGGTAGTTCAATCAGTGGTAGAATGATTGATGCATTTTTTACAAAACCCTTAACAAAAGTTAGTCAGGTTGCAAGCTACTACGAGGTTAATATGGAACACCCCATGTTAAAAGAACTGCTTAAAGGAAATCCCATCAAAGCAGATGGAACGCTTACCAAGGCCATTACGATACAACAGTGGGAGCCAATTTGGCTTTCCTTTGCAGCCTACGCCTTGATAGTGGCTATTTTATTTGCTGTGTTGTTTAAACACAAACACGATCCGAATGAAATCGGGGAGATATCACACTAAATATCTAGTTTATACACGTTTTGAAGGGTAGAGTTATTGATCAAGGTAACGTCTAAATCCTTAATTAGGCCATCTGCCACATCATATACCCATCCATGTAAATGTAAATCTTCTCTGCGTTCCCACGCCGCTTGGACAATGGATGTTTTCGCTAAATTACACACCTGTTCAAAAACATTGAGCTCCACAAATCTATTTACGCGAGCCTTTGGTTCTTTAATTACATGCAATTCTTCATAATTCATGCGATACACATCTTTAATGTGACGAATCCAATTATCAATTAATCCCACATGGGCATTGGTCATGGCGGTTTGAACCCCACCGCAACCGTAATGGCCACAAACAATAATGTGCTTAACTTCTAACACATTTACAGCATAATCCAATACAGACAAAAGATTCATATCAGAGTGAACAACCATGTTGGCAATGTTTCTATGCACAAAAACCTCTCCGGGAGGAGCTCCAATAATCTCATTAGCAGGCACTCGAGAATCAGAACACCCAATCCACAAGACGGGAGGTTTCTGTCCATGAGCAAGTTTATTAAAAAAATCGGGGTCTTCCTTTAATTTATCAGCAACCCATTTTTTGTTGTTTTCTAAAAGGCTATTGTAATATGTTTCCATAGTTAATTCGTTTAAATTAAATGCTGCCCTTGATACAGCACCGTAATGTTTTTTGTTTTGGAGGTGACTGAAATAAAGTCATTTAACAGTTCCTGAATATCATAATCCAGCGATTTACTTCGCGTAGAGTTTATAATCACGTGTGTGCCATTAGGAATGTTCATTAAGGTATTTTTTATACTCGCAATATTAAGAAAATTCACATTTTCACCAAGGACGATTTCCAATCCATTTTCCGTAGTAATTACCTCGTGATTACCTTTAAAATTACGTTTTATAATGTAGAAAATTGCTATAACTAATCCAATGCCAATTCCTTTAAGTAAATCTGTAAATAAAATGGCTAGGATGGTGGCTATAAATGGTATAAATTGATCCCATCCTTTAACAAATTGAGCTTTAATTAATTTAAAATTTGTCAGCTTATAACCTACAGAAATTAAAATAGCGGCAAGGGTAGCTAAGGGAATTAGATTTAATACTGGGGCAATAAACAGAATAGCCACAACCAACCACAGTCCGTGATAGACAGCCGACATTTTAGATCGTGCCCCACCATTTAAATTAGCCGTTGATCGAACGATTACTTGGGTAACCGGTATTCCACCGAGTAATCCAGCAATGGCATTTCCAACTCCTTGAGCCATCAACTCTCGGTTTGGATTTGTAATTGCCTTTTCCGGATCTAAGCGGTCGATTGCTTCTACACTTAATAGCGTTTCTAAACTTGCAATGGCTGCTATTGTTATAGCCACAATATAAACCTTCGGATTATAGATAAATGAAAAATCTGGAAAATGCATTTGCATTTCTATGGATTTCCAGGATGTCAATTGAGGAATCTGAACCAAATGTTCTTTAGCAATATGCAAATCATGTCCACTTGCAGTTAATATCACATTGATTAATGTTCCAATGATGATTACCCAGAGCATGGATGGAATGTACTTAAAGGCAATAAAATTCTTAAATCTCGGTTGTTCGAATAATACAATTAAACCCAGAGAAACCATACCTATCATAGCAATTCCAGGGTCTAGAGCTTTTACGGCATATAATAATTCTGTTAGGGTATTATGGCCATCTTGTTGGAAAAAGGCTTCATCACCGACATAATCTTTATCGTACCCAATGAGGTGAGGTATTTCTTTTAAAATTAAAGTAATTCCAATAGCGGCGAGCATTCCTTTAATTACCCCGGTGGGTAAATAATTCGCAATAATTCCAGCCCTAAGGAGTGCGAAAATCACTTGAAAGATACCTGCTAATATCAAAGCCAATAAAAACGCATTGAAAGATCCCAAGGAAGAAATTGAAGAAATAACAACTGTTATTAAGCCGGCAGCTGGCCCGGAAACGCCAAGTCGGGAATTACTTAATAAACCAACAACCAATCCCCCAATAATGCCGGCAATCAAACCAGAAATAGGTATTGGAGTAAAGCCTTCAACCGAAGTTGAAGCTAACCCAATCCCCAAACATAAGGGGAGTGCAACAAAAAATACGACGATACTCGAAGGGAGATCCGCTCTCCATGATGTAAAAAGGTTTTTCACAAGAAATTAATTAAATTCGATGATTAAACAAGTTAATAAGTAACGTAGCTCATGTCTGGGGGATAGTCAATCGAAAATAACATCTCTTTATACTTCACATTGGCATTATGCGAACATCTGAAACCATGAATATCTTCATTGATAAACCTGTATTCATAGATTAGATTCAAAACGGAGGCCTCTATGGCTAGTTCTTCTTCAAAATCCTCTGAATCACTGGAATCATCATCGGCATCACTACATTCAAGGGTGATTTTCTTATCGAAACAAAATGGAACAATGAGCTGCCCAATAAAGGCAAACAAAAAACACCAAATTAAGAGGTCATGAATCTTCAAGTGAATTAAATTACATTAAGTTTTTTTCCAACCTTAATAAACGCCGCAATTGCCTTATCCAAATCTGCACGTGTATGGGCAGCAGATATTTGAGTTCTTATGCGCGCTTGACCTTTTGCCACAACGGGATAAAAGAACCCGATTGCATAGACCCCTTCATTCAACAATTCGTTTGCAAATTGCTGAGACAATGCAGCGTCATACAACATGATTGGAACAATCGGTGAATCACCTGGTTTAATATCGAATCCAGCTGCTTTAATGTGTTCTTTAAAATACAAGGTATTCTCTTCTAGCCTATCACGCAGACTTGTTGTACTGCTTAATAAATCAAATACCTTAATGCTTGCTCCAACTATCGAAGGCGCGAGTGAATTTGAAAATAAATATGGCCTGGAACGCTGACGCAACATTTCAATGATTTCCTTCTTACCGGTAGTATATCCCCCCATAGCGCCACCTAGGGCTTTACCCAAGGTGCCTGTAACGATATCCACCTTGTGTTGAACTCCAAAATGTTCTGGAACACCACGCCCAGTTTTACCAATAAATCCAGCTGAATGGCATTCATCGGTCATCACCAACGCATCATATTTTTCAGCTAATGCACAGATTTCATCCATTTTAGCTAAATCACCATCCATAGAGAATACGCCATCTGTTACGATAATTCGAAACCGTTGGGCTTGAGCTTTTTTCAACTGCTCTTCCAGGTCTTCCATGTTAGAATGTCGATACCGGTATCGCTGCGCTTTACACAATCTTACCCCATCTATAATAGAAGCATGATTCAACTCATCGCTAATAATCGCATCCTCCTCAGAAAACAAAGGTTCAAAAACTCCGCCATTTGCATCAAAGGCTGCCGCATACAAAATGGTATCTTCAGTGCCATAAAATTCGGCGATTTTACGCTCAAGGGTCTTATGAATGTCTTGAGTACCGCAGATAAATCTTACAGATGACATTCCAAATCCATGGGTATCAAGGGCGTCTTTCGCCGCTTGAATTACTTCTGGGTGCGAGGAAAGTCCGAGGTAATTATTTGCACACATGATCACGACATCTTCGCCTGTGCTCACATGAACATTGGGGCCTTGAGGCGTCGTAATAATACGTTCCTTCTTGAGTAATCCGTTTTCTTCGATGCTTGTTAGCTCTGTAGATAAATGCTGTTGAATTTTTCCGTACATGTTTATTTTTTTGAATATTTACGCAGGCGTTTTTCTAATACTTGGGATAGCAGTTGTGCTTCTTTTTTGGTTAACTTCTTTCCGAATTTAATCATTTTACCATAGTAACCGAAAAAGAACCGCTCGCCACCGCTAACCCATGGAGAGGATTCCCAAACGGTTTGAAACGATTTTTCTTCAGGCACATCATAGGAAAGATCTTTGATGTTTTCGAAATAATATGGAACACTTTTACCATAGGTGCGAATTGATCTTTTAATGTGTAACCCGATTTCATCAATTTTAAGCAGTTCTTGTCCCCACAACAACCAAAGAAATGATCGCCCAACGCGAATGGTATAATAGGCCCAAAAACTCAAGAAAACCCATAGTATGATTTGCTCCTGCTGGTTTACCTTCATTGCAAACAATGCCCACCATGTTATTAAGCCTATTGTAATCCACATGCCTAACCAGGCTCCCATGAGTGCAATTACCCAAGGCTGCTTTTTCGGAAGAATTACAATCGTTGTTTTGGATGCGTGATCTATGAAACTTATGCGGTCACTAATCTCTGTCATTCATTATCGTTGAAGTCGCAAAGGTAATACTCCGTTTTGAATTCGGATCAAATATAGTCCGTTAACTGCATTGGTAAAAGCAATTACTTGAACATCTGATTCGATTCGGACTCTTTCCACAATACGCCCTTGTAAATCAATAATACTCAACTCTTCGGAAATATAATTTGCTAATCCTGATAGCGTCACTAGTCCTGAGGTAGGATTAGGATAGGCCATAATTCCCAAGGTACTTAAATCTTCTAATCCCAATACCGTTAGTTCTTGAATTAAGGTATCCGACTGACCACATGCGTTTGTGGCGGTAAGGGTTACGAAATAAGTACCCGGCGTAGTAAATACATGGGTTGGTTGCGTTTGAGTTGAGGTAGTTCCGTCGCCAAAATCCCAATCAAATCCGTTCGCATTCTGAGAGGTATTCGTTAAGGTTAATTGTCCACCATTTAGCGTAAATGTAAATCCAGCAGTAGGTTGTGCTCCGAGATTAATATTCAAGGTAGCCGCTGGACTTGAGCCACAGGAATTACCTGCCGTTACAGAAAGAGTACCCGGTGTATTATCCAAGGTTAGTGAAATGGAATTGGTTGTACTCATGCCTAGCCAGGTTGCAGGAAATGTCCAACTGTAATATGCAGAAGGGTCATTGGCAACTGAATACGTTTCCACAGCGTTCGGACATGGAGCGGCATTTCCTTGAATGGCCCCCGGTGTTGCGGGAAGGGTTTCTACAGTAATGTATGCTGTATCTTGAAAACTACTTAGGTTTGTGCCATCACTAACGGTTAAGGAAACGGCATAAGTTCCAGGCTGTGCATAGGTTACCACGGGATTAGCAATTGATGCGGTACTGGGTGAACCTCCGGGAAAACTCCAGTTCCATGAATTAATAACCCCACCGGTTGTTTGATCTGTAAATTGAACAGGGGTATTTACACAAACAGTTGAAGGATTGCCGTTAAATTGAACTGTAAGCGGGCTGGATAAATTATTCCATTTCCACATGCCATTAGTTGTGGCATTGGTATTAAACCAACCTGACCAACCAATGGAAGGCGTTAAAAACTCACAATACAAATGCTGTTGATTATCAATTAATGACCAAGTTAATCCGCCATCTAGCGAATAGGATGACCCAGAACCGCCGGTAGCAGCCCCTGTGGTGAAAATGGTATTTGTATTAACGATAGCACATAGCCCATTGGAGAAAATAGGACCAGTTGTTGCCAATTGAATCCATGTAGATCCTGCGTTAGTTGTTTTATACACGGCTCCTCCATTGGTTACGATGTAACCTGTTGAGGCAGAGGCAAAAGAAAAATTTGCACTGATGTTAGCCCCTGCAAAATCCAAAATTGGTGAGGTATACACTGCCCATGTAGCTCCTTTATCCGTTGAGTGAAATATTCTGCCTTTATTCGTAGAAAACCACACACTGTTTCCTACTACATCCAACTGGCGCGTATAACCATATTCTCCGCTTAACGGATTGGGAATATTAGCTCCTGAAACCAAGGTCCAATTTGTACCACCATTGGTTGTGCGATAAATTTCAAATTCTCCATTGATTGGATCTCCCATACAAAAGCCTTCATTGGCGTCCCAAAAATGAACAACGTTTGTAAAGGACGCTGCGTTACTAAAGGTTGCAGTGGTTTGCTTGGTCCATGTTGAGCCACCATTTGTTGTTTTCCATATACCGCCAAGTTGACCTGCAGCGTTGGGATAAGCGGCTAACCAAGCGGTAGAAGAAGAAATTCCATGAACCATTGAAATACCTAAACCTGCATTCCCAACATTTATATTCCCCGGAGTCCAAGTGTTTCCACCGTCAGTTGTTTTAGTAAATTGTTGAACGTTGGCATTAGCGCCACTTCCATCGTATGCCGTTCCCCAAACTACATTTTGATCAACAATAGAAATCCAATGTACGCCGCGATTCGCAGCTGAGAATCCGGAATTTTGTACAATCCAGTTTCCATAAGGAGGAACATTCACGGTAATGTATGCATTTTTTGTTTCGGTATCTGAAGTAACTGAATTGGTAACAGTTAGTGAAACATTATACGTCCCTGCTGTTGCGTATGTGATGTAAGGGGGTGTCATCCCGCTATAGCTGGCCGGAGAACCGCCTGGGAAACTCCACTGGTAAGAGGTAATGTTATTCCCTCCATTTGCACAGTTTTCATAGAATAAAACGGAATCCCCTTCAAACAGGGTAGTTGGTATAGCAAAGAAATTTGCTGTTGGTGCACCTGGAGCTAACCCTTGGCCTGCACATTGTACCGCAGCGAGCGCATCAATTCGAGGACCCATGTTTTGATTAATATTTACACCACTGCTAAGTAGGCAGCTAAGTACTTGCGCTGGGGTTAAGGTTGGATTAACACTTAACATTAAACCTACTAAGCCTGCTGCAAATGGGGTTGCCATAGAGGTTCCTCCCATTTTAGCATACGAATTTCCGGAAGCGGAATACACGGTGCTCAATAAGCCTCCATTGGAGTAACCTCCGGGCGCTGCAATATCCACATAGGGTGTTGCTCCATTATAATTTGAAAAGCTTGAACGTTGGTCATTGGCATCTACTGAACCTACACATATTACATTGTTGTAGGCCCCAGGGTAATGTAAGGTAGTTACGTTGCTATTACCTGCTGCTGCAAGAAATACAACATTTGGGTATGCGTTAATAAGGTTTTGAAATGCTTGTGAAGGACTTGTTCCTCCAAAAGACATACTAACCACGTGTGCCCCATTCTCACAAGCCCACTGAACACCGGCATAGCCATACCACACGGAACCTGAAGACGTTGCACTATTTGGTGTACACTTCACACCAATTAATTCGACATTACCTCCTAACCCTGCTATACCTACGCCATTGTTAATATCCGCCGTTGCTAAGCCCGCGCAATGTGTACCATGAGACCAGCCCTGGTCTTGGGTGTAATTCAAAGGAGGGGCTGCATTGTTATCATTATCGGCCACATCATATTGTTTAAACGCGGTCAAGTCTGAATGGGTTGAATATACGGCATTATCTACAATGGCTACTTTCACTTGGGTGCGCCCTTGTGTAATGTTCCATGCATTTTCAGAACCTACTAAGGTATGATACCATTTATTCGTTCCCGTATGACTTGGATCATTTGGAACAAAACCCGTTGAATAAATAGGTTCTTTTTCTGCATAAAGCACGTCTGCTACTTTTTGCAACTGATTCAGGTAGGAATTGATGTGCGCATCATCCGTAAAATAGATGCGATAAATGTTCATCAACGAAGGTTTCAAGGTAAAATAAGACGGACGCTCCAAGGCTGTAACTCCTGCATCTTGAAAAATTGTCGTAAGGAATGGATAATTATTCAATTCTTCCGCGAGGGAAAATTTATTGGGATCTGTTTGTTTTAGATTCAAGCGATTGGGCTGAATATCGCCTTTCAATTGAAACATCAAAACACCTGGCAGAAAGGACTGCGCTAAACCAGATAAACTAAAGGCCGAAATAATGCAAAAAAGGATAAAAATTCTCATGATGTAGGTTTTTTATAAAGATAAATAAAACCGAGTTATTGAACAACAAAAAACCCCGACGATTGCCGGGGTTTAAAACGTATTATCAACGAATTAATAATTCCAAAGGTCAGTTTCCCAAGTTCTCATGGTTTCTTTGAACTTTTCTGCCTCGTATAAAGCATCTACACCATAGCGGTAGTCTTCCACGCTGCGATCATACTGATCTGTCTTCTTGTACATGCGAGCAGAAAACATGCGTTTCCAGAATAAATCATCATAAGACATTCGGTATGCATCATTTTGTTCATTGTAGACATAATAATTAACCAATACGTGGCGCAACTGAGGGAAGTATAGCCAGAACATTTCTAATTCTACAAACTCTTCAGTAAACTCAGACGGTTGACCATCCTCAAGTACTTCCAAAGCTCCAGTAGAAGAAACACCAATAAAGTTGGAATAACGAACAATTTCCTCTTGCTCTTCAACTCCGGAACGATTCTTTTCTGAATCATACTTAAATCTGGCAACTGGCGCGATACATATTATGCGCTTATCAAGCATAGATCGTTCTTTATCAAAGAACCAATCTTCTTTAATATTATATGCCGTAATTGCCTGAGAATTTACAAACTTCACGACATCTGGCTCCTTTAACGCCATACCATCTGCAGCAGATTCCCATGCTTGTTTTAGATAGGCCGAATCGCTTAAATGACGTCGTTCTAAGGCTTCATAGTCTGAAAGACCATCATCCGTTCTCAATACATTTGGATCATTCAATAAAGAATCTAACCACGCGCTGTAAGAAGATCCGGATTTTTGTACAATCCATTCATCCTCACTAACTGGACGTGAAATCGTCATATCCTTGCCTTTAGCACCATAGCTAAGCGTCTTTGAAATTGCACTTCGATATTTAGCGTTTGTAAAAAAGTCATCTTTAGTTTTTTGAACTATCGGATATTTTAACTGGTAACCATCTTCAATTAACGGATTTTCATCACTACTCACCTTGAAAACGGTTAAATCACCTAAAATAATATGATTTGCAATTATTGTCCACAATGACCAACGTTCTTGATTTCTTACCCAACCCTGATTTGATATTTCGCTTCTGGTTTTAGGAAACTGATAGTTATCAGTAAAATAATCATATGGATAGAATAACTTGGTATTTACTTTCTCTCTGGCATCAATCCTAGAATATACCCTCCAAGACTGTGCATAATCTGCCAAGCGCACGTATTCGTATTCTACACGACTCCTTACCGGAACCTCGTCTTCTACGACTACCCCATCAATTACACCATCCGGCAATGTATTTTGAGGACCTCTTAATACATCATTTCCAGGTTGAGCTATCGCGCTTGCGCTAACTAGACTTACCAGTAAAAAAGAAAATAACTTATTCATCTTATTTAAATTATGGACCTACAGTTAATGTACCTGAAATCAATTCAGTAACACCAGTTACAGAATTAACAACACTTACAGTGACACCAACGCGTTTTCCTGGTTTAATTTTCGCTACTGCAGACCCTGGAATTACAGCACCAGAGAATGGAACTCCGTCTCCGGATTGAACCTCACCGCCTTTGATAACAAAATTCACATTTCCAATTGGACAATCTGGACCCAATGATACGACCAATCTAGCACCCGCTGATTTTGAAATTTTCGTTGTTGAAACTTGAGGTTTAGGGAACGGTTTAACTTTATAGGTGAACTTTCCAAAAGCCTTTGAATTACCTTGTGAGTCTTTACCGTTAACAGTTACAGTTACAGTGTTTCCTGCTCCCGGTTTAACCAACCATCCTTTATAGTTTTGTCCATTGACATTGAACGTGCTTGAAACACAAGAACTCGTTCCAGTTGTTGATATTGAAGTTTCACCTTTAGAACCTCCAGCAACTGCCGTTACCTTGTTGGCATAACCACGATACATAATACTAAACTCTGGTAAGGTAACCGTACCCATCGGTGGAACCACTACCACTTTAGTTTCATAACGTTCCGTTTTTTCTGAACCATTTTTCTTTCTGATAGTAACTGTACCGGTTAATTTCATTTCACCTGAATTCGGGGCTCTTAGTTTTACTACACCCACACCTTGTCTGGCCGGAGCAGCAGTTCCTTGATCAGGTTTAACCATTGGTTGTCTCTCTGTATCAAAAGCCGCCATCAAAACTGACATAGTGAATTCTTCTCCACCGTTTACGACAGCTTGATCAGGATATGCTAAGGCCATAACTTTATTAAATGAGTACTCACCAGCCCCAACTTTCTCTTGTAAATACGCAACAGCTGTTGCTCTTGCTGTCAGGATTTCCTTTTGAATACTAGATAAAGAAGCTAATACCGCTACCGATGGCGCATGGTCAAAGGTTTTACCAATCCAGTGTAACATTTTCTCACCTTCCGGTACCATTTCATTCTTCGTTAGGCTTAAATAAACTTCACGAATTATGTCCATTTCACCTGTAGGCTTATTATCCACCGCCAAGGATTTCAATGCCGGCTCCAATTGAGCAAGTAAATCATCCTTATCTTTGAATTTATTTATTTTCGGATCGCTAAATGTAAATTTTACGCTTTTACCTTTAGAATCTTTCAGTGAATCGATTTTGGCTATCGTATTTCCTGATTCACAGATTAATTGACAGATTTGGTTTCTATAATCAAGCATTGCATTCCAAATCTCCATACCATGTGCTTTAGGATCCGGTTTAACTAAAGCTTCAGAACTAGCGATACCCATTACGCGCATTCCTTCGTCATACTTGTCTTTACCTTCCACATGATGTAAACTCATTCGGATAGGTAATAAAGGGTAAGGGTTATTTTTAACCCCAGGATTTTTAGGGTCTAAATTCAAGGTCATCCCTTCTCTTCCTTTATCCTTTAAAACAATCGCCTCATCTTTCTCTGTTCCGATTTTAACATCCTCTTTACATTCCATCAAAACAAGTAACTTAATCTTGTCTATCATTTGAACATTTTTAGCCGCTAATTCATCGATTTTCTGAACAGTTTTTAATACCTCCTTTGCTTTCTCGCTGGATTCGTTTCCGGTAGCTTTTTCTTTAATAAGATCATACTTCTCCGAGCCACGAGCATATTCATTGATATTCGCAATTTGAATATTCTCCTCGATCGCCACAAAGGCATCAAGAATTGTTTTTGCTACGTTCAAGGCCAAAAGTGCAGTCAATACCAGGTACATCATCCCGATCATTTTCTGCCTTGGCGTTTCCTTACCACCTGCCATTTTATATAATGTTAATTAATTAATACTAGAATTATCTAAATGATAGGTTGTGTTATGATTTCATTGCCTTCAACATGTTACCATATACGTTGTTCAAATCAGTAAGATTTTGAGCCAACATAGCCATGTTCTCACGGTACAATTTTGTGTCATCCACTGAAGCAGAAAGATTTTGCATCATGTCCGCTACTTGTTTTTGGAATCCTTGAGTAGCCTCTAAATGTGCTGATGAACCTTGAAGTTGCAATTCATACACATTGTTAAGTGCCGCTAAATTCGTAGAAACTTTTTGCATTTGCTCACCAAATGATGCACCGTCTGCTGTGTTAGAAGTTAATCCAGCGATAGAAGATGATGCTCTTTCGTATGCTTCAGAAAGACTTGACATTTTCTTAGATGCCTCCTCCAATGAAGAAACATAAGAATCTGTAGCTGAGGCAGCAGAAGATACGCTTTTTAATTGTTCTGCATTGTGGCTCAAATCACGCATGGCATTTCCAAGACGGTCTAATAACGCTTGATCAATTTTCGCTTTCTCCATCATTTCAGCTACCATTTCAGTTGTACCTCCACCTGAAGATCCTTTACCTCCACCGATTTCGTGTGGTTTTGGAAATGCACTAACATCCTGCCCTTCTGGACGCTCATCTTCTGGTAATAAGTATGGGTAATATACTGCCCAATTTGGTTCGGCATGAAGCGGTTCCATGGCTGATAAACCAAAGATAATAGCCTCTGTTGATAGACCCGCGATCAACATGATGTCTGCTCCTGGCCAGTGCTGAATCTTAAATAGGGCTCCAATAATTACGATTGCTGCACCGTAACCATATACATACTTCATTAAATTTTTGTACCCCTTGGATGCAAAAAAACCACCTTTTTTACCACTCATAATAATTGAATTTAATTGTTAAACTTTGATTTATTTAATTGTTACAGATTTTACTTTAATTGAATATCCATTTGGATTTCTTCACCATTTTCCGCGTCTAAGTCTTTTCCACCTCGACCTAAATGCGTCATTACATTACGGAATCCGATATAACATTTAGCAGTATCTTGATACTCAAATGTTCTTGTCGAATTTTGTAAATAATAACCTATATCTTTCCAAGATCCCCCGCGAATCACTTTTCGTTTTTTCACCGGATGATCGGCATCTTTTGCGTCATACACATACTCAGAGTTCATGTCATGCGTGAATTCGTACGCAGACTCATCAAATGCGGTATTACACCATTCTGCAACGTTGCCAGCCATACAATACAAACCAAAGGCATTCGGATTGTATGAGTATACTTTAACTGTATGGAAACCACCGTCTTCAAAATAACGTCCACGCATCGGTTTAAAGTTTGCCAAGAAACACCCGTTTGCATTTCGGATATACGGCCCACCCCATGGATACTGAGATAATTCCAGATCACCACGTGCAGCTCGCTCCCATTCAACCTCAGATGGTAAACGGAAATCATTAACATACAAATCACCGTTTGCAAGTAACCAGCTATGGTATAACTGAGTTCTCCATACTGAAAACGCTTTAGCTTGACACCACGTGACACCTACCACTGGATAGTTATCGTACGCCGTATGCCAGAAATAATTTTCAGCCATTGGGTCATGGTAAGAATAGGTATAATCTCTAACCCAACATAAGGTATCAGGATACACATTAATACGCTCTTTGATAATGTAACGACTACGGTCAGAATGCCCGCGGATAGCGTTATGCTGTCCCTTGCTGTTAGTGTAACCTAAATCCAAATCTTGTCCTGGATTGATTAAAAAGTCTTGGTCTACCAATACATTTCCCTTATCATCCTTAGGAATTGATCTTCCAGCAGTATCAACAACATATTCTCCAGTGGCTTGATCGATAAATGGAGAAACTGTTCCATCATATTTCAATTCTGTACCATCATCCGTTAAAGTAGATCGGTGTAAGCCATTTGATTTATCGTCTTTCGAAAGTGGATCTCTTCTGTTAACTGAAGGCAAATTTGGATCGTTAATGGTTCCGTCATACGCATTACGAGCGGTTTTCACTTTTCCCCGTTTCGCTGCTTCTTTATAGTCTATCCAAACGTAATCGTAATATAATAAGCGCGTATCAATTTGCTTATTATTGAAGAATTGCTCGTCTTTCGACACATACATGTCAGAGAGTAAAAATAAAGTCTCAGGATCGGTATAATCTACCGGTGTTTCCCAATTTAATTGGAAATACTTGCGGTTTTCCACACGACCACCTTGAACATCTGTAACCTTTTTATATTCTGCGGCATCCTTGTTTCCTTTATCGTCAACCTTTCCTTTCTTGTCAACACTAGAGTACGTGCTAAAAATAGCAGAAACCTCATCCGGGTTTAGGGTTATATCTAAGTTTTCTCGATCTTTAGGAATACCTTTTTCGTCTTTAAACTTGAAGAATCCTTGAGCCAAGCCTTTTTTTCCAGCTTGGGAGTACCCCATTAACATTAAATACGCACGATCTAAATCTTCAGAAGATTCTGTATTTAAAAACGGATCAAAGGGATTGTTTCCACCTTGAACATCTGAACCCATATTTATTACTGTTCTATAGGGCTCTTTGAAGAAGTCATCTGGAACATTCACCCATTGCTCCGCATCATCCGCAGACATGCGACGATACAACTTCTCACGCGCAATTGAGTCTTTTACCCAATGTACAAACTGACGGTATTCGTTGTTTGAAATTTCGGATGCATCCATGTAGAACGCCTGAACCGATACCGTTCGGTTTCGGGTAGTATGCAATCCCATGATATCCTTATCATTCTGGCCCGCCTGATAGGCACCTGAGGGAATATATACCATTCCATAAGGCACTTTTCCTGGACCTAAAATGTCCGGATAGAAGGTGTCTCGCCCTTTAACCCCTACAAGATTTCCATCTACCGGGTCACACGACGCGAAGAACAAACCTGCTAACGCAAAAACAAAAATTCTTTTCATTTTATCCTTTTTTTGGTTCTAGTCATTTCCAAACAAAACTTGCTACAGGTTATTTGAGTTCGGGTATAACGTTTGAACAATAAAAATGGTTACATCTATAACTTAATTACCTAACCAACGAGGATGTGTTGAGTACGTCTTCGGTGGATTTTTTAAATAAAAACAATATCTTACAAAGAACTCATGAGAACCTCGTGAGATGCTTGAAAGCTTATTTACCGTGATATCGTATGAATACCCACAGGTAAAGTTTTTGAATGCGTTGTACCCTAACATGATACCAATCGCGTCAGATGTACGATAAGTTAATCCTACATAACCAAATTCTTTACTATCTTTCTTTAAGAAGTATCGAGAATTAATGTCTACAGAATATTTCACTAAATCCGTACGCATCATCAAATTGAAATCAAGCGCTCCTTGACCAACATTTGACATTTTATAACCACCCATGAGGTAATAGTGACGAGCAGTTGAATAACCTGCAACACCAATTCCCGTTGCACTTCCAAGCATTTCTGCTTCACTTAAGTGGGTAGAGGAAAGTCCTGCATAGTAATTTCTTCCTTTCAAATACAAGCCAAAATTCAAATCCAAATTAATTGCGCTAAAATCATTACCAGGCAGCGATGGATCATTTAATGTTTGAGGTGGTATCCATGCTGGGTTCATTGCATACGACATCACACCCACGCCAATTCCAGCACCAAGAACTCCAATATTTCCTAAGTTTATCGGATATGAATAGTTCAGTAATAAATTATTCTGGCGAGAAAAACCGATAGCGTCATGATAAAAACTCAAGCCTAAGCCACCTGGAAAAAAGCGGTTCATGTTAGCAGCGACATTCAAGACCGCTGAATTAGGCGCTCCGTTTACTTTATCCCACTGATTGCGATAAATGCTCGTTGCACATATACCATCATCCAACCCAGTTTCTCCTGGATTGATAGACATACGGTCATACATAAAATGCGTAAGCAACTTGTCTTGCTGACCGAACAATACGCCGGATGCTAAACAAATCAATAGAGATAAAATGTTGATTCTCAATAACATACTATTTAAACTTGCATTAGGTTAAGCATAATAAGCCCTTCGACTAGAGCCTAAAATGCATGCTAAGTTAACGAAAAAATTGAAAATCAAAAAAAATGTGAAAATTTCACAACTACTATCCTAATTTTTGGTAGGTCCGCCACCATAAATCGGGCAATTCATTTTTCATGGCATTTTCATAGTCTTGTTGATCACAAGGAACCAAGTGGTGCCGTTCAAATTTAACCTGTTCAGAGGGTGGATAAGGCACTTCCATCCACCAGCGTTCGGACTTATTGCTCTTGTAAAAGACTAATTCTTGAAACTCATTGTCCATTATAACAGTAAAGCGCATGTACTCTTTCTTGCTTCCAATTGGAAAATCTCCTTTCCGCGACTCAATACCGTCAATTAAATACCAAAGGGTATGGGCAACAATAGACGAATCTTGTCCATGTACATGCACGGGGTTAAAAATTCCAAAGCACGAAAGCTTATCGGATATCCCGCTATATTTTGCGATTTGACAAAATTGTTCCACGGTAAAACCATTCGGATTACCATCCTCTACCATGCGCTCAGAGGCTTTTAATGCCTCTAAATTCATTCCGATGATATCAGAATTCCTTAAAATAGGCTCGGCTAATTTAAAGTCCGAATTGAATGCCCCTAAGCGACAAACATCAAAATAGAGTTTATCGTATAAATCAAGGTTCATTGGATTGTTTCTATTCGGTTGGAGCCCAATCGTTGCATGGTTAAACAAGTAACACGGCCTTCTGAGTAACAAGCTGCTTAAATATCCATCGCTTGTGATCTCTTCATCGGGTTTACCCAGCGATATTCGTTCATCTATCGCGCAAATGTTTATTAATTGTTCGGTTACTTCATACCCTACAGATACGGCGTGCAACAGGTCCATAGAACCTCCCACTAATACTGGAATACAACTATTCTTTACTAACTCTGCTACCACCGTTTGAACAGCAAAGTAAGTGTCTGTCAAACTTGCTCCCGGACTCATGTCTCCGAGGTCATAAATTTTCATATTCCAATCTTGTCCTGGAAATAAGGAATAACATGCAGAACGAAAATCTAACATGGGTTGATTTTCCTCGCCTCTACCTCGGTATTCATTTACATGAAAGATACAGATGGAATTCCGTTCGATCTCTGATATTGATTCAGGAAAAAAATGAATGTTATGATATAAGGATCCCTCTGTCGTATTCACTGAAGCAGGGGGTTGAAAAAATAGCGTAAGGTCCAACATGGTAAAAAAGAAACAAAGGTATCTTCATTCCAAGGGGATGAACAGATGACCTAGAATTTTAATCCATAGACAAACGTGAATAACTCAAGAATTTAATACAGAACGAATATCTGGTTTAAAATACAACTCCGATTTTAACACTTTTCCATCTTCACGATAGATTGGATTCCCATCCGCATCAAGTTTACTCATGTTCGAGCGTTGAATTTCAAGAAAGACTTCTTCAATCTTATGTTGAAGCCCGTGTCGCAACAAGGTGCCGCAAAGGATATATAACTGATCCCCCAACGCATCGGCAATTTCAACCATGTCGCCATGTTTAGTTGCTTCTAAGTACTCTTCGTTTTCTTCTTTCATCAACTCAAACCTCAAGCGCGAACCCGCTTCATCCAACAAGGTTGGCGATTGATTATTCTCTATGCCAAACGATGTATGAAAGGTAGCTACGTGCTCTATTATCTCTTTAAATTCCATGATTAGTTATTTAATAATTGACGCAAAGCCACATCCACCTTTTGCGCATTCGGTAAAATGGCTGCTTCTAGGTCTGAATTCAATGGGATGGCGGGAGTATCCACCGAACCCACAAGGGCAATCGGTGCATCGAGGGCTTGAAAACAATGTTGTTGAATTCTCCCTAACAAACTCAATCCAAAGGTACACTCCATTGATTCCTCTGTGACAATCATAATTTTCCCATGGCGATTGGCCAAGGAATACATGGCTTCCTCATCGATCGGGTTCAAGGAACGAAGGTCTAGGATTTCAACCTGTTGGGAATATTCTTTACAGGCTTCGAGTGTCCAATACACCCCTCTTCCATATGTAATCACGCCCACAGATTCACCGCTATTAATCATATCAGTACTTGCTTCTTGCACGACACGAGCCTTACCAATTGGAATAACATAATTCTCATCCGGCTCAATGGACATTGCTCCTTCCGTTCCGGGGATTTTTGACCAATACAATCCTTTATGTTCTAATATTACTACCGGGTTGGGGTCATAATATGCAGCTTTCATTAGGCCCTTTAAATCAGCACCCGTCGATGGGTAAATTACTTTTATCCCACGGATATTCACCAATACCGATTCAACACTGGAAGAATGGTAGGGTCCGCCTGAGCCATATGCACCAATAGGCACACGAATCACGGCGCTTACCGGCCACTTTCCATTGGATAAATAATAGCTGCGAGAGACTTCGGTAAACAACTGATTTAAGCCTGGCCAGATGTAATCTGCAAACTGAACTTCCACCATTGGCTTGAGGCCTACGGCAGACATTCCTACCGTTGAACCAATAATAAAGGCCTCTTGAATCGGCGTATTAAACACGCGGTGGTCACCAAATTGTTCGGCGAGCGTGGCTGCTTCACGAAATACGCCACCCAATCGACGACCTACATCTTGACCATACAACAAGGCCTCAGGATTAGCCTGCATAATTTCACGGACCGCAAACAAGGCAGAATCAACCATTACTGTTTTCTTCTTTCCTTGGGGTTCACGAATTCCTTGTTCCTCTGTTATCGGAGTCGGAGCAAAAATGAAGTCTTGAATAGAACTCGGGTCTGGATCTTCCGCTGCTAAGGCCTCCGCATAGGCCTGTTCTACTTTTTTCCGCGAATTAGTTTCCGCTAATATAAGATCCGCCAAGCCAAGTCCTGCTGCTTCGCAGGCCTTTTTAAGTTTGGGGAACGGATCTTGCAAGGCGGCCTCTTCTAAATCATCGCGATACCATTCTTTTCTCACTCCCGAGGTGTGATGGCCCAGCAAAGGTACCTTAGCATGAAAAACAAAGGGTCTGCGTTCCGTTCGTATGGTGTCAATGATCCGATTTAATTCAGCGTAACACGTTTCAAAATCTGAACCATCCACTGAAACGATTTCTAATCCATTCAATCCTTTGCAATATTCTGCAATATTTTGCGCCCTTGTTTCCGCTGCATTGGCGGAGATATCCCATCCATTGTCTTGTACAAAAAAGATGATTGGAAGCTGTTTCAGGGTTGCCATTTGTAAGGCCTCTGAAACTTCTCCTTCTGTGCATGATGCATCGCCGAGCGAACACACAACCACACCACCCGCATCCGATTCAGTCAGCAAATTCATTTTTTCCTTGTATTGCAAGCCTAAGGCAATTCCTGTTGTAGGAATCGCTTGCATTCCTGTAGCGGAAGATTGATGAATTATTTTCGGTTTATCGCTGTCCTTGAGCGATGGGTGCGAATAATAGGTCCTTCCTCCTGAAAAGGGATCTGTTTTTTTCGCGAGTACTTGTAAAAAAAGAGATTCCGGAGACATTCCAATACTCAACAAAATACTATCATCACGATAATAAGGTGAAACCCAATCTCTTGGTTCTAATTGTAACCCTAACGCGATTTGAACGGCTTCATGGCCACGCGAAGTTGCATGCACATACTTGGCTGTTATTTCCTTATTTGCTTCTAATATTTCTGAGATGTGTTTTGCGTCACACATGACAGAAAAGGCCTTTAAAAGTATGTTTTTGTTCATAAACTAAATCTACGCAAATATACAACGGATTAATGAAGTCAGCTAACCGCTGAGCGCATAAGTTTAAGCGAAAGATCCTCCGCCTTCATTGTAACTTGCATCCCAATTGGCAAGGTCCATTTATCCTTGACATGACCGATGGGAGCTCCCCAAATTACCGGAAAGGAATACCCTTTTAGTTGATGGTGAACAACTTCTTCCAAGGTGAAGGATTCCTGTGGTTTCTCCGCATTGCAATCATTGAATTGTCCGAAAATGATGCCCGAAATCTCATCAAATACACCCGCTAAGCGGAGCGAATTCAGCATGCGATCGATGCGATACGGTTCTTCATGCGTTTCTTCCAAGAATAAAATTTTTCCGACACATGAAGGCCAATAAGGCGTTCCTAACAAGGAACAAAAAACAGTAAGATTGCCACCTATAAGCTCACCGGAAGCTTCACCGTTCTGCCAAACACTAAAGGATTGAAGTTGAGGTACTTCAGGTTTTTGGAACGAATCTCCACCACGACATACAATGTCTTGAAAGGAATTTAAAGAGAATTTTTCCCAACTTGAATTCCCTACGGGACCATGAAATGTAACTAAGCCCGTCTTTTGATAAATTGCATTCAATAGGCTGGTCATGTCGCTGAAACCAAGAATTATTTTTGGGTTAGTTTTGAGCTGTTGATAGTCAATTTTGTCTAGTACTCTGCCACAGCCCCAACCCCCTTTAACAAAAAATATGGCTTTAATTAGGGGGTTTGACACAAAGCCATTAAACTCATTGGCCCGATCTTCATCTGAACCCGAAAGATATCCATAGGTTTTATTTACTGTCTGCCCTACGCTTACCTTAAACCCTTGTTGTTCCATAATTTGGATAAAACCGCTAAGTATTTTTGGGTCTCGCATGGCGCCAGCCATTCCCATAATCGCAATGGTATCTCCTTTTACCAATCGCGCGGGGCGCAGCGGTGTAAGTGGTTCAGCTTTTGATGGGTTTATTTCCTTATCTGCCCTCAAATTATTTGGCAAAACTGATAAGGCAGACAGGGCTAAAGTGGATTTAAGAAAAGATCTACGCTTCATAGGAGTTGTTTTCAAAAATAACAAAACCTTTGTTTTGCGCAATTACCACAATTAATAAGTTATAAATAAAAATAATTAACTTGGTCAAAGAAATATAAGTAATATCGAAAGGAATTAATTATCTGTTCCTCAGCTTAAACGTTAATTAATGAAATGGAAATTATTTATTGTTGCGTCAGCCATTGTCTCGGTAAGTCTCACCTCTTTATCTTGGTACTTTACACTTAAGCTAGACCCCAATGGATGGGAAATTGCTGTAATGGCAATATTATCTCTGCTATTAAGTATTTTATCACTTTTCTTTTTACTATTTCCTGTCGGGATGGCTATGGCGCAGCCGGGGAAAAAAGGTAAACTCTTTACATTCTTGTTTTTTCTATGCTTACTATTGTTAGTGATTACATATCTAATTTTCTTACCTAAGGCATTTTTTAATGGGTATTACAGTTGGGTAGGATTAGGCGTATTTGGCTATATGACAATTTTCAGCTTTAGAAAATACATCCGTTCGGAAGAAGATTAACCTAGAAGTTAAACATTATACCCCCTGAAACTGGGCTTAATTCTGGACCTTTTCCAGGTCTAAATACATCCGTTAATCCGTATTGGACAAACAAGCCCACATTTCCATACCCTATTTGAGCATAAGCATTCGCGGACAGCGAATTAAAATTGAAATCATCTTTTGTTTTTGCTTTAAGAGGTTTTCCATCCTCCTCCCATTTGGTTTTCCAACTGGATGCGATTCGAACGCCACCAACTACACCTAGGCTTAGATGCCAATTCTTTGACTCATCTTTATTTGTATTAAATTCAAGAAGCAATGGAATCTGCAAATAGGTTGAGCGCAGTACATTTTTGTTATAATTTACTGTGATATTGTTTACTGCATAAATTGAATCGGCATTCGAAGCAATGTCTACATTCTTTTCTAGGCCATAGCGATTCCATTGAAATCCGAGGCCAGTAGTAACACCAACGTATTCTTTGTATATCGGAAATCTTTTCTCCCACACATTAAATTGAAAATTCAAGCTTTTAGCGTAGTCGAGAACCAAAAAAGGTGCATCAGATTCGGAGGCAAACTGATCGTTGGAATTCATAAAACTATTCAATCCGATACCAAATCCTGCCCAAGACGCATGTTCTCCGCCATAAATAACCCCATCTGAATCCCCGTTCATGTTATTATCACCCCAATCGTCATCGTTTTGTCTTTCTCGATCAGTTACGTCTTCATCAATAATTATTTTTCGGTTGTCTTTCCCGCCGCTTATCTCTTTTTCTATCACTACAATGCGTTTATTCCCCATTTTAACGCGCATGGTATCAGCAGGTTCTTCCATAAGAAGTACCGAGGGGTCCATACCATTAAAAACTGAATCGATGAATACTTCAACGCGCATATCCTTCTGCCCACTTCTAATTTCGGAACCTATCCCATAGATTGATTTCATGTTAATCTCAATAAGAGAATCCATGGATTCTGTATCGGTAGAGAGAATGGTTGTATCGGTATTATTGATAATGATGATTTTTCGTGATTCACGAATTTGACCAAAAGCAAGTGAAGAGATGCTTAAGAATAAAAGTAAGATGCGATTCATACGTATTGATTTATTGGTTTGACGGCTGCATGGATAAAAAGTTACTGTTTTTATTTTTTTTATTCCATTCGAAGATAAATGGCCCTAATTTAACTTGTGAGATAGAGCGGTCCTCGTGTCGTTTATATTTAATCCAAATTGATTGATTGAACCATTTTGTTTCGCGCTCTAATACCAAGGCATTGTCCTCTCGATCGAAAACACGTTCAATTAAACGTTCTTTTATCCAAAAACGTAGGTTCTTGTTTTTACTGACTGGGCTTACTATCTCAGTAATTTCATTGGGTGGCGAATCCAGTGAGTCACTTACTAACTCCGTTTGACTGAGCATGGGTTTGGTCTCTTGATCAGTATAGGTTTCTGGGTGCAAGATGCAGTCCCTGCTTGAAGAAATCACAATTCCTTTGATTGGCTGTGGGACCGATAATTCATCAGTACCATCTGGCGTTTTAGTCGTTGAGGAAATATCCGGTAGAGCCGTTTGTGCTTGGCGGCTTGTTTTTGCTTTTTCTTTAACCTTACTTGTAGGTTTACTTGACCCAATTTCATCGGATTTAAATGGAAATAAAAATAGAATCATGCCAATAAATATGGCAGCTGCAGCTATTGAGGCGGTAAGCCACCAACGTGTTGGTTGCGACTTATACAATACATTTTTTTCAAGAAACTCGCACGCTTCAGGCACAAGGTAGGTAGCCGAAATTTCGGTATGCATGGTTTTCCATGTGCTGTTAGATTCGATTTGTTGTTCAATCCATTGCGCACCTGAATCATCCAACAATCCTTCCGTGTAAGAAAGCAGTAAATCTTGTTTTGGATCATTTAAAATCGACTCATGAGCAGGAAATCTCAAAAAATCTTTTGTAGGAAGAACAGACTCGCTAGGAATAAGCGTAGTTAGATCATAAGGAACCTCGATGTTGTTAACAAGGCAAAATGCTAAAAACTCCTGTTTTGCCTCTTCAGACAAGGTTCCATCGAACCACTCTATGAACCATACTTCTATTGGAATATTTTGAAAGGTCATAGGATTAATTCTGGGTTAACTAAGATGCTGCGCAACTTTTGCCGAGCTCGAAAAATATATACTTTCACCTGTTGCTCAGAAAGAGAGGTAATCGCCCCTATTTCTTCGTAGCTATATCCTTCATAATCTCTTAAGAGAACGACATGGCGTTGAATATCGGGCAATTTTGCAACCGCGTCTTCAAGCGTCTTCTTTAAATCAACGGCTTCGTTAAAAACCAGCGAATCGTTCGTTGAGAGTTGCTCGCGAAAGGTGGCGCTTAATTTGGCCCTTCGGGCACGGTCTATGAGTGCATTACTAACAATTTGAAACAAATAAGCTTTGGCTTTACTTGCGTCAATTTGATCTTTCTTTATCCAAAGTTTTTCAAATGCATCCTGAACAAGGTCTTTAGCCTGTTCGGAATCCCGTGTGTTTTTCAATGCAAACCGGTAGATTACATCGGCGAAACTGTCTACCCATTCATTATACAACACGCGACTCATTACTTAATTGACGACAAAGCAAGTAAAAAGTTACTAGTACAATACTTTTATTGAAATGGATTTATCCGAAGTGAGATTTATCGAACATTCCTCAAAAGAGGGAATAGATAACACCGGTTTTTTATTGTTTGAGAAGCCATATCCTTCGGTTGGTATACCAAAGAAATTTTTATCGCATTTATCGTTGTTGTTTTCGTCATGATAAATACAAACTCCATATTTCTTTTCTGGTAAATTATAGAAGGTGCAGCTCACTTCATTCCCTGTAGTTTTCTTGCGGATTTTGCGGCACGTACCTCCTACGGAAGCATATTTCGATGGGTCGTCAAATAAGCCAAATTCAATAGTTCCTTTTGTTCCGACAATTCCGGTAACCTTTACCGTTAGGTTGAATTCTTTTCTTTTTTTTTCAAAAGGGCTAATCGACAAAAACAAAAAAGCCAACAATAAAAACCCTAAAAAACGCATATCAATCAGGTAATTCAGTTTTAAATATTTTATCCCACCAAACAAAAATAGAAGAATAGTTACCGTCCAAGAGGGAATGATGATCGTCGTGATGCTTGGTTTTAGAAATCAGCGGAATGTTACTCAATATTGGTAGATTCAAATCAGAGTGCAAATGTATTTCACGCAAATTGCGAATAGCCCCAAAGAAAAGTACGGTGAAAATAGAGATGGGTGAAATCAAACCAATCACTAAAAACCCGAGTACCGGACCAATAAATCCGAGCATCCATTCAAGCGGGTGGTTATATAAATATTCAAGTGGAAACGGGGGACTGGCACGGTGATGAATGGAGTGGATTTTACCTAAAAGGAATTTATTGACGTGCAATAAGCGATGATAAAAATAAAAGTATACATCTTCTACCAAGAAAATCCCCAGTACTTGTAGTGCTAAAACCCACCAGGATGACCAACTGGTTTCCAGCCAAGGAAAAATTACAAAGGACCCTAGGCCAGCTAAAATCAGTAAGAGTGAGAAATTGAGTAAGTAAAGTGGCATGCGTTTCATGAAAATTCCCTTCTGATACTTTTTCTCTTGAATCCTGTATCTTTTAAACCAATCCGTATAGATAATAATTAAGGAATATACCAATCCAAACAGGTTGTTTACTAACAACAATCCCAGGATTAACAAGCTAAAGTTTAATGCATTCATCGGAGCGCAAACAAGTTATACATTTTTGAATTCTCGAGTCCTTCCTCTTGTTCAACCACTTGGCGTGTAAACCCCTGTTTATTTAGTAACTGCTTAACTTGTTCGAGTCTTCCATGTTCGTCATGTACTTCAATCACCAAGGATTTAATTTTACTCCAATGTTCGTCACCGATCCCCATTAATGTGTCCCATTCTGCCCCTTCACAGTCAATCTTCATTAAATCAATTCGATCAAGGTTGTGTTTTTTAATTACTTCCGCAATGGTGGTTAATTTGCATGTAACGGTATGTCGACCTTTGACCAAATAATTCGCAATCAGCCCCGAAAACATAGTAGGTATCCAACGCATCCAGCGCATGCTTTCTGGTGGATTTTTCATGGTACTTTTTACTGCTTCTCTAAACGCCCCGGGATTCTCATCCCACTGCTCAGGATGAGCGGTGGATAGCGCAGGTGTATTCGGAAAATAGGTAAAGGTTGCTTCACCAAGCGCCGCTGAAACCCCTTCTTGTATGACCACCATTCGTCCGTCTCCGTGAAGGCTTGCATTGGCTCGTAGCGCATCCGCAATATCGGGGATGGGTTCAAAGCAAAAGACCTTTACATCAGGAGCTTTTTGAAGGACTCTGACTCCAAATACACCGACATTGGCGCCCACGTCAAATACCACATCACCTGGATTAATTTGAATTCCATGTTGAAGGTATCCTTCCACATGATGATCGAGCATTCTAGCCTCTGGCTTGCGAATACAATGGATTGGAGTTCCGTCGGAAAGTTTGGTTAGCATTCCCTAAAAGTACAAAATTTTGTATTGCGTATCGTTTGAAATAAATTAAAATTTCACAGGTTGATGACCCGACACATACACGGAAGCACCATAGCGACATAAGCGTATAATTCTACCATTAATGCTTGGCTCCGTAACGAAACATCCATGGCTTCGTCCGATTCTCCCGTGCTTCATTAAAAACGAGTTAGAAACATAGGCACCGCCATGAAACACAATTCCTCGGTCATACGCATTATCATTCACACCTGGATCCAATCCATGCAAGCGCATGGCAAGTCCTTTGTCTCCTTGATAAATTTTTCCGGTTTTAAATTCACCCATGCAACTCATGTTTGTTTCAGGTTGGTTACTAAAGTTTTCAGTTACAATTTCACCTGAATTTTTACCGTGAGCTACCCTGCAATGCACTAGTACTTTATTGTTTCTTACTACCCACAAGCGTTTATGATTTGATGGGATTCGAAAATCTACGAGAATTACCGTACCCACCTCTGGTACCTTTTCTTGTAAATCGAGCGGTATAGAAAAGAAGGGATCCTTCGTTACCTCTTTCACTTCTTCGGGAACGAATTCAGGACGCATTCGAATGAATACGTGTTTCCAGCTTTCATCACCAATATACGTCTGCCACTGAACTGATACAGTGAGTAAGGTTAATGAAAAGAGGAGAATGAATCGAAACATGGGAGAATAATTCGAGAAGCTTTTTTGGTTACGTTATTGTTCTAAAAAGGGGTAGCGATAATCCGTTGGAGTAACAAAAGTTTCCTTAATGGTACGCGCAGAAACCCAACGCAGTAAATTCATCGCTGCACCGGCTTTATCATTGGTGCCTGATCCCCGAGCTCCACCAAAGGGTTGTTGTCCGACCACCGCTCCAGTAGGCTTATCGTTAATATAAAAGTTACCTGCGGCATTTTCTAATAGCTTAGTTGCTAGATCTATCGCATAACGATCTTTAGCCATGATTGATCCTGTAAGCGCATACTCCGAGGTACCGTCAACCACTTTTAACGTTTCCTCAAACTGATTGTCCTCGTATACAAAAATGGTTAATACAGGCCCGAAAATTTCTTCCACCATGGTTCTAAACGTAGGGTTGGTAGTAAGCACAACGGTTGGATTAATAAAATAACCAGTGCTTTTATCATAGGTTCCACCTGCAATAATTTCTGCATCGGACTGCTCCTTACAATAATCAATATATCCTGCAATTTTATCGAACGCACGTTCATCAATTACTGCATTTACAAAATTGGCAGTATTGCCAGGAGTTCCAATATTAAAGGAATTAACTTGTTCTACTAAGGATTGCTTAACCGCAGGCCAAATGGAAGATGCAATGTATGCACGAGAAGCTGCAGAACATTTTTGTCCTTGGAATTCAAACGCACCACGGGCTAAGGCAGTAGCCACTTCGAGTGGATTTGCAGAGCCATGGGCTACCACAAAATCCTTACCTCCTGTTTCACCCACAATACGCGGATAACTTCTATATTTTTCCAGGTTTGATCCAATCGTTTTCCAAAGGGATCGAAACACTGCGGTGGAACCTGTAAAATGTAATCCCGCAAACTCTCTGTGGCTAAATATGATGTCACCAGCCGTTGGTCCATCTACTGTTATCATATTAATAACACCATCTGGAAGACCTGCCTCCTTAAATAATTCCATAATAACTTGTGCAGAATACACTTGCGTTTCAGCCGGTTTCCAAACCACGACATTGCCCATCATGGCTGGCGCTGCACATAAATTTGCCGCAATTGACGTGAAATTAAACGGTGTAACGGCAAACACAAAACCTTCCAATGGACGGTATTCCAGGCGATTCCACATACCAGGTAATGACTCCGGTTGTTCTTGATAAATCTGTGTCATGTATTGCACATTAAATCTAAAGAAGTCAATCAATTCGCATGCTGCATCAATTTCTGCTTGAAATACATTTTTGGATTGCGCCAACATCGTAGAAGCATTTATTCGTTCTCTAAACGGTCCTGCCAACAGGTCTGCTGCTCTTAAAAAAACAGCTGCCCGGTCATGCCAAGGCAAATTAGCCCATGCCTTTCGCGCTTCGAGGGCCGCATCAATGGCCGCGTGAACATGTGATGAGTCGCCGTAGTTAAAATGTCCGATAGTTTTGGCATGCTCATGCGGTGGAGCCATGCGCTTTTTATCATCTGTTCGAATTTCTTCTGACCCAATATACATTGGAACATCGATTGGATGTTGATGATACATTCGCTCATACTCTTTCAATAAGGCGGCGCGTTCCGCAGATCCTTTAGCATATGATTTTACCGGTTCATTTACGGCTTTGGGTACATTAAAAAAAGCGTTTGACATGGTTCTGTTTTTAACAAAGGTAAAACAAAAATGCTAAGCGTTAAGCAACGGAAATTACCTGAAGTGAGAATTAAATTGAATCACATAGGAAATAAATAAAAGCTACCTTTGCAGCATGCTTTACTTGTCTCGTATACAGTTATTAAATTTCAAGAATCACGAATCCTTGGATCTAGAACTGAGCAGTAATGTAAATGCTATCGTAGGAAAGAACGGCATGGGTAAAACCAATATTCTTGATGCAATTTACTACTTAAGCATGTGTAAATCCTACTTGAACAGTATGGACCGTCAAAACATCAAGTTTGATCAGGCGTTTTTTAGTATTCACGGACAATGGATGCTTGATGGACAAGAAAGCAGTGTGGTATGTGCCGTAAAATCGGGTGCAAAAAAAGTGATAAAAAAGAATAAGGTAAGCTATGAAAAACTGTCCGACCATATTGGTTTATTTCCAGTAGTTTTTATTTCGCCTTATGATGGGGATTTAATTGCAGACGGAAGTGAAACGCGGCGAAAATGGATGGATGGAATTATTTCACAAATCGACAAAGGATACTTAGAAGATCTGATCGCTTATCAACGGGTACTGGAGCAACGAAACGCATTATTAAAACAACTCGCCTCGGGAAATGGAACCACCGATAGCCTGGAGGTATGGAATCATTCACTTGCACAATACGGGAAACGAATACACGAGCGAAGGCAAACATTTATTGAAGAATTTACGCCAATTTTTGATCGAAACTACAAGGAAATAGGGACGGAAAATGAAGGAATTGAAATTCAATATAAATCAGATTTTCAAAAAGGTGATTTTATAGCCTTACTTGAGCAGAACGAACGACGGGATCTCATATTTCAGTATACAACCGTTGGAGCCCACAAGGACGATTTACTATTTAATTTAAATGGTAATCCTGTGAAAAAATACGGGTCGCAAGGGCAGCAAAAATCATTCATCTTGGCGCTTCGGTTAGCACAATATCATTACCTTCATTCTCATTCGGGGAAAAAACCGGTACTATTACTCGATGATATTTTTGATAAGCTCGACCACAGTAGGGTACAAAAAATTATTGATCTAGTGAGTAACGAGGTTTTTGGACAAGTGATCATTACGGATACCGAAAAAACAAGGCTCGAAGAACTCCTAGTAAATCGTGTTTCTGATTTTCGTATATTTGAGTTACCCCTAACTACAACCTCATGAAATCAAAGATTGAAGAATTTAAGCGAACCTCAGACAATCAACCCTTGAAAGAGGTAATGGATCGCCTGTTCAAAGTCTATAATTTGGAATCCAAGTTAAAGGAGGTAGATTTGATTAACGCATGGCCAGAGCTAATGGGTCCTGCGGTAGCGCATCGAACCAAAAATATTTTCCTCAAAGGAAGCATACTCCACGTTCAGATTGATTCCTCCGTTGCTCGTGAGGAGCTAGCCAAGGGTAAACAAATCATCATCGATCGTATGAATGGTTATGCGGGAAGCATCCTAATTACAGATGTTTGGTTTTCTTAAAAAAGTGTTAATCTCCTTTAAATCCTTGAAGGTTAGAACCTAATGGCCTATTTTTGCTCGGATGAAAAAATTAAGCGTAATATTCTTCTTGTGTTGTTTTGGAATGATTTCCACGGTAAAGGCACAACTAAAGCCGATATACAGCCAAGCGGATTATGCCTTCTGGTTGCATTTACCTGCGGACAGTATCCTGAAAGCAAAACCACCTGTATTGATTTTTCTTCACGGCAAAAGCTTGTCAGGCACAGACTTAGCGCGTGTTAAACGCTACGGAGTGATTTCTGAAATTGAAAAAGGCCGGAAGATTCCAGCAGTAGTGGTTGCACCGCAAACCAGCAACGGTTGGGATCCAATTAAAGTCATGAGTGTCTTATCCTTTGTAAAAAAGAACTTCGATGTAGATACGAATCGGGTATATGTAGTTGGTATGAGCATGGGAGGTTACGGAACCTTAAACTTTGCGGGCAAGTATCCTGAACAAGTAGCAGCAGCGGTGGCTTTGTGCGGCGGAGGGAACATCAAGGACGGCTGTAATTTAGCGACAGTTCCTCTGTGGATCCAACACGGCACCTTAGATGAAGCAGTTCCGATCTCGGAGTCTGAAAAAATTGTTCGGGCAATTAAGAATTGTAACGGCGGGGAAAATTTAAAATATACCGCGTTAAAAGGAGCCGATCATGGCGACTTAGAAAAAATGTTCAGAACGGATGAGTTGTATGATTGGCTTTTTCAGTTCACCAAAGAAGTCCAAGAGTAAGGTGCGTTCTTTTCTATTCTTCATTACTTGTATAAATTCACTGTTTTTCTTCAGTCAACCCTTAGATTTTAGCAGCCCTGAAAATTGGTTGGTATTGCCTGAAAAATCGCCTAAATTCTTTAAGGAAAGTACGATTGATTCCACATACATACGTTCGGTGGATGTGTTTTATATTTTCCCAACCTTACTTGTCGATTATTCCGATTCGCGATGGAATGCAGAAATGACCGATATTAAGTGGAAGGAAGAAGCACTAGAAACTGCAATTCGCTATCAGGCGAGTGCTTGGGTGGAATGCGGCAGGATGTTCGCTCCTTATTATCGCCAAGCGCATCTCAAAGCCTATGATTCGATTCAAGGCAGAGGAAGAGAGGCCCTATTATTTGCCTATGATGATATCCGCGCATCTTTTATGAAATACTTGGAAAAATACAATGAAGGAAGACCATTTATACTCGCAGGTCATAGTCAGGGATGTACGCAGCTCACTTTATTAATCAAAGAATTTATTGATGATAAACCCTTGGCTAAGCAATTGATTGCTGCATATATGCCAGGAATAGGTTTGAATAGCAATGAATTTCATTCTATTCCCTTTATGACAACACCTAAGCAAGTTGGGGGATTCGTCACTTGGAACACCATGAATGACCAACCAGACAATGATTTGTATCCGTTGTGGTATAAAGGAAAAGCATGCATTAACCCAATTACATGGGATTTAACCAAGACAACCCAGAGAAGCCTTCACAAAGGATTCTATTACACCAATCAGAAATGCTATACGCAAGTATTTGAAACCGAATTAATTGATGGCGCCGTCTGTGTTCGTAATTTCCGCGCGCCATTTCAACTGGCTATTAAAAAATATAAAAACCTACACATTGGAGACGTGAACCTTTTCTGGAAGGATATTGAGTTAAACTGCAAGGAACGGATTAAGGCTTATCTTGACGCGTTTTAAGTTTTCTCAGTTCTGCTACATCTAACCAATATAGTAGTTTGATGGAGAAACTATTGCTACTTAACCCTGCATTAAAGAGGTCATTCATATTTTGAAAATACCCTGGGTTTATATCCTTTACTGAAGTAAAAATCGAACTCTTCCAAACAAAACTCAATTCGCTACCTTGTTTAAAAACCCATCGGTAGGCGCAATCAACGGTTAAGGCATTGTAATTCAGATCATAGGCAGAAGTTCCATCGGATGCCAGCCCTTGCGTTGAATTAGGACTTAAGGTACCGTCTTCATTCAAGGTAAAAAATTGGTTGTAGGTTAACACGGACCAATAATGCCTGGTTCGTAAAGCGATATTCATTCGATTGGTTAAGGTGTAATTAAACTCAAGGAACTGGGTTAAATTCATGCGGTTTCGTTCGCCGAATAAAATCCCCGGAATCGTGTCTACGGGCGTCCCGAATTGTATGGCATAGCCTCGGTCATTTCGTTGATCTTCTAGGGACCAATTAAGGGTAATCAATATCTTGTTAGAAGCCCGAATACGCGGAGAGAACATATAGTTTAAGTATTTCCAGCTTGGATTATCGGCAAACCCCACGTAGTAAAAGTTTACATCCAAGGCAAGCGGTTTCTGGTAGTTTGTAGAAATCCACCCCCCTGCTCCATACCAACGCGGCGCGACAAAATAGCTGCCCCATACACGGGGTTCAAAATAATCATACTTTTCTGTAAAGGAGGTATAAGCGCTGACACCATATGCATCGAAGTGTTTTGTCATTGCAAAAGCAGACCAATCTAAACTTGATTCCGTATATACATTTGGACGGTATAAGCGGTTATAGCTTACGGATAAATTCGTTGTCATCCGAACAAATTTCCACCACGGTTTAAAATACCGATATCCAATAAACGCGCTTCCAAAACGACGGTTGTTCACTGAATTAAACCCCAGATCATTCGGGTCATATGTATCATCTTCCTCAAAATAATTCAAGGAATAAATTAAATTACCCCGTTGTTTTCCTGCATTAAGCCCCAAGTTATAACCAAACTCATTTCCAAGGGCTGCATATTTTTGAGATATTGTAGTTTTTCCATTAATAAAGAAGGTATTGTTCTTAGAATTAAGGTTTGAATTAAAAGCCGTGACATTCGCATCGTAAAAATTTCCTTCTCTCAAGACATTGGTATTTGTTAGCGTTACGGAACTGTTATTTTTTAAATTTTGGTCCAACACTAGGGTGTTATAATTCGTTAGCGGTGCCGCCAAAAATTCACGGTATTCATTCGTGATAGTATTAAAAGCTGTACCAACAGTGGGTGCTGAAAGTGCGTTGAAAACACCGATACCTAAGCCCTGTTTGGTCCTCCCGGATAGTTTACTCGCATTGTACAATTGGGGCATGCCTTGAATTCCACCAATCACTTCATTCTCTAATAAATTTGTAGTTAAAACCTCCCAAGGCGCTTGGACACCAATTCGTCGAGAATAAAAAATCCCAGATTTATTGAATAGCTCCATACCCTCCGTGAAAAACTGACGATTTTCATTGAATTGAATTTCAAAGGGCGAGGTGTTTAATACTTGATTATCAAAAATCACTTGGCCAAAATCTGGAACCAAGGTGACATCCAATGTAAACGCCTCATTGATGCCGTACTTGACATCCATTCCCCCGAAAAATGAACGACCGTAACCATTTTCCTCTTTATTAGCATAGCCAGATAAATAGGGAATAAGGCTAAGGCGAAGCGGTGGGTCAATGTGATGAATTCCTTCTAGTTTTCCACTGTTCACCAAATAGTTTTCAAAATCTGGATTTACTGTCACCCAAGATGATTCTTCCCGGGAACGGGCAATTTGGCGACCAAAATTTATGTTCCATGATTGAATTTCTTTTTTGGAAAACCGCAGCGCAGAATACGGGATTTTCAACTCGGCTAGCCAAGCGTTATCACTCAGTCGCACCTGACTTTCCCAAACCAAATTCAACTGATCGTTAACGTCACCGGCAAGAATTTTACCATCTAACTGAACACCGGTGCTTGTGATTCCAAAGTAAAATCCATTTTGATGGTCATTATACGTATCTATAAAAATGGAAAAAATATCAGCATTCGCATTATAGTCATCACGTACAGTGAAAACATTAGAAATGGAATCTTTTACATCATAGCAAGTAACAAAAAAATACAAGGCAAAATCATCGTAAACTAAACGTACGGATGTTTTGTGCTGACTTTTTAATGCGGGAATAGGTCGGATCGTAATAAAGTCAGTAGCTGTTGAGTCTGACTTACTCCAAGCCTCTTCATTCATTTTTGCGTCAACGGTGATTTTGGTATTCGTTCGCAGCGCAGAAAAATGCTGTTGCGTCCAAAAATAAAGGGGAAATAAGAAGATGGCAAGTACGCAGCGTTTCATGTCGCGGCAAAGGTAAAAAGTAAAATGCAACCACACGTATTTTTAACGAAAAGGGCGTACCTTTGTAAGGTGGAAATTTTCGATAAGCTAAAAGAACAACTCATGCTGCAGGAGTGGCCTAATGTGTATTTTTTCAAATTCATTGTTCCAAGTGATTCTGAAAAATTAGCGCTTGTGACAGGGTTCTTTGATACGAATGCTGAAATAACCATGCACCCATCAAAAACAGGAAAATATACCAGTATTAGTGCAAAAACGGTCATGATGGATGTTGATTCAATCATTGAATTATACGAACGTGCCGCGGCAATTCCTGGCGTAATCTCTTTATAATCGTATGAATAAAATTTTTAATCAAGAGTTACTAATTGATTTTTTAGGGATCACCTTAGGTATTTTAATCCTGATTATTCTGTATCGAATATTGATTAGATTCCTGAGCCGTAAGGTATTAAAACCTCAAGATTATTGCGTTTTGTATGACGTTGAGTTCCCGGTTGCCAAGGGTGAAATTTCATTTTATTTTACTACATCCATTCAACGTGACGTACGCTTATTTTTAAAAAATTCAGCAGGTAATCAATTTGAGGTTGCAGATCAATTATTTGATGAAGGAGGGCACATTTGTCGCTTTGACAGCACTTCGGTGCCCAACGACGAATACCTTTATGTGCTTAAAACGGCAAATCAAGAAATCAGTAAACGTATTGAAATCAAGAATTAAGCATCCCCTTGCTTTTTGTCTTTTCTTCCTTTTCTCGGCGTTTTAATTTTTCGTTTTTTCGTATCGAGGTGAAGCTTTTCCTTCTTGAATTCTCCTTCCGTACCACCACCAACGGATTCTAAACGAACAACCAAGCCGATGCTATGTTGCATATAATCTGACTTTCCAAAGAAATCAGAGGTCAGGCCTATTTTACCAACAGACTGCAATTGAATTCCAATCGCATTGTTAAACCAGAAGTTAATTCCACCCCCAACATTTAAGGTTGGGTAAAAAGATTGGGAAAGTGTATCACTTGCGGGATGAACCGTAGCCCCTACCCCCATAAGCAGATATGGGTCAATCATACCTTTTCCGAGCAGTGAATAAAAGGAATATTTAAGGTTTGCATCTGCTGAGAGACCGAACCCTTTAATCCCTGCTTGGTTATTTACAAGTTTGGTTCCCTTAAATCGTGTGAAAGCTACAGAGGCTTCTGTACTCCACCCTTTATAAAAATAATAATCAAACATTAATCGACTCGGAAACACCTCCGCCTGCATTGATTCAACCTTAAATAAATCCCCTGCTGCCCCATCATCATCCCAAATACTCCAACCCAATCCAAACATCATTTTGTATGGATTTGCATTTTGAAAGGTTTTATAGCCCTGCGAATAAATAAAACATGGGATTAATAATACAATGGTTAAAAAGACCTTCATCGGATGTTAGTTAAGTAATTATCGCGTAAAATTAAAAACAATAATCAGTCGAGTATTTGCTGCGAACCTAATTTATGTTCAATAAATTGTTAATTAACTCAATGGAAACATTGAAATCGCAAATAGTTACATTGCCTTATGGCAAATTCAATACCTTTGTAGTGTGAAGAAAGGAACTAAATTGTTACTCTTAGATGATGATCAAGAATCGTTTGAAATCATTGGCATTTGCTCTGGACTTAGTGATTATCGATTAGCTTGGAATCTCAATAAATCTTTTGCTTGGCAATTAGCACACAGTGATCACACATTGAAAATTCCGCAAAAAAAGTCTAGTGAACCCATTGAATACGCTTATTACCAGCATTTGGGTTATGAGGATCTCACGGATTTATTCCTGATCAAAAACAAACAACTTAGTAAACCACTGCTAGAAGACCTTCCACAATTAGATTATGTGCTCGTAATTAAAAATAATTTAGTCTTAGATATCGATGAGCTTTTAGGCTTGTTACGACAGCATCAACAAATCATTGCGGCTTATCGATATGAAAGCTCCGCCTTTAGTATTTCAGAATATTTACAATTTGAAGAACCGTATGAATAAAACAAAAATAGTTGCAACGATGGGGCCTAGTTCAAGCCCGCGTGAGGTTTTAAAGGAAATGTTTATTGCTGGTTTAAATGTATGCCGTGTAAATTTTTCTCATGGATCCTATGAACAACATGCTGAAGTAATCCGTACCGTCAGAGAATTAAACGAAGAACTTGGTGCCAATGTGGCTGTTTTAGCGGATTTACAAGGTCCAAAAATTAGAACTGGTGAAATGGAAAACAACGGCGTCATGCTCGAAGTAGGAGCCTTATGCCAAATTATTACTGAAAATATACTTGGAACCGCTGAACGGTTTTCAATTAATTATACCAATTTACCAAAGGATGTTAGCCAAGGCGAACAAATTTTATTGGACGATGGGAAATTAATTCTTGAAGTCCTTTCGAGTGACAAAAAATCCATCATTAATTGTAAGGTTATTCAGGGTGGAATCTTATCTTCTAAAAAAGGGGTGAATTTTCCAAACACAAAAATTTCAATGCCGTCTTTAACCGAAAAAGACCGTATGGACCTCATGTTTGCGCTTGAGCAAGAAGTTGATTGGGTGGGATTATCTTTCGTGCGAAATGCGCGAGATATTATTGAATTAAAGCACTTGATTGCGAATCAAAATGGAAAGGCCCGAGTTATTGCGAAAATTGAAAAACCTGAAGCTTTAGAATGTATAGATGATATCATTCAGGTTACAGACGGGGTAATGGTTGCCCGCGGGGATTTAGGAGTTGAAGTACCATATCAACGCGTTCCGATCATTCAAAAAATGCTTATTGAGAAATGTATTTCAAACGCGAAACCCGTTATTGTAGCCACACAAATGATGGAATCGATGATTAACAGCATGTCCCCTACCCGTGCTGAAGTAAATGATGTAGCCAACGCCGTGTTAGACGGAACAGACGCTGTCATGTTATCTGGAGAAACCTCTGTGGGAAAATATCCGATTGAGGTGATTAAAACCATGTCTAATATCATTGAAGAGGTAGAGAAAACTCCAGAATTGTATAACAAGGAAGAGCTGCCAGACATTAATAGCGATCGCTTCATTACTGATTCCATTTGTTTTAATGCGTGTAGATTATCACAACGTGTCCACGCAAAAGCTATTATCACAATGTCGTTTTCTGGTTATACCGCCTATAAAGTTTCTTCGCAACGACCAAATACCGCCATTTATGTATTTACTAGCAATCGCACAATCCTTTCACAATTAAACTTGTTATGGGGTGTAAAAGCTTTTTATTACGACAAACACATAAGTACAGATCACACGATTGCAGACATCAAGTATATCATGAAATCTGAAGGGTATTTGAACGTTGGCGATTTAGTAATAAACATCGCATCTATCCCCTTGGAAGACCTTGGCGGATCAAATATGCTAAAACTTAGCCACGTCGACTAACATTTTTTAGAATTCATTGTTGCATTACATTGTATATTTGCACCATAAAATTCTAATATGACTGATTTCATTGCCCGCCACATAGGTCCTGAAGGAAAGGAGACCTCTGAAATGCTTACCAAAATTGGAGTTTCTTCGATTGAAGAACTCGTTGGAAAGACCATTCCAACAGCAATTCGCTTAAATCGTGAGTTACAGGTCGATGCTGGAATAACTGAAGCAGAGTACCTACAAAAAATCAGTGCAATTGGTCAGAAAAACCAAGTGCTTAAATCCTTCATTGGTTTGGGTTATCATGAAACCTTAGTGCCTTCAGTAATCCTGCGAAATGTATTAGAAAATCCAGGATGGTATACCGCATACACTCCATACCAAGCAGAAATTGCACAAGGAAGGTTAGAAGCCTTGTTAAATTTCCAAACCATGGTATTGGATCTTACAGGAATGGAAGTTGCTAATGCATCGTTGCTTGATGAAGGAACGGCTGCAGCAGAGGCCATGATTATGTTTTATAATTCACGCTCAAGAGAGGATGTTAAACTAGGAAAAAATACATTCTTGGTTCATGAATCCATCTATCCACAAACCTTGGATGTCGTTACGGGAAGAGCGATTAACCTGGGTATTAATCTCCAAACATTTAATTCCGTTGATGACGTTTCATTAGATGGTTGTTTTGGTGCCCTTTTACAATATCCAGATGCTCGCGGACATGTTTCAGCAATTGAATCTGCCATTGCTCAATTGAATGGAGCGTCTATCCAAGTGGCCGTTTGTAGTGATTTAATGGCATTAGCACTATTAAAATCTCCAGGGTCAATGGGTGCCGATGTGGTATTAGGAAACTCGCAACGTTTTGGGGTTCCCATGGGTTATGGTGGTCCTCACGCCGCATTTTTTGCATCCAAAGAATCGTACAAACGAACATTACCTGGTCGTATAATCGGTGTATCTAAAGATGCTGATGAAAATACGGCCTTGAGAATGGCTTTACAGACCCGCGAACAACACATCAAACGAGATAAAGCAACTTCTAATATTTGTACAGCCCAAGCCTTGTTGGCTGTCATGGCAGGAATGTATGCTGTTTATCACGGGCCTCAGGGAATCAAACGCATTGCAACGCATATTCATGAATTAGCCTGTAAAACAGCCTCAAGCTTATTGGCGAAAGGACACACGCTGCATTCGACACAACTTTTTGACACGGTATGTATTACAAATGTAGATAGTTCAAGTATTTTGAAAGCTGCTGTGAATAAAGGAATGAATTTTTTCGCCCCTGATGCGAACACCGTTCAAATTACATTTGGAGAACCACATACATCCGCGGATGTTGATGCAATCTTAGCCATGTTTGAAACGAAAGGAAGCGGCATCTCAGCAGAAGTCGGTATTCCAAGTGCATTGGTACGAGAAGGTGAAATATTAACACATCCTGTGTTCAGCGCACATCATTCTGAGTCAAAAATGATGCGCTACTTAAAATCACTGGAGAATAAAGATTTATCGTTAGTGCATAGTATGATTCCTTTAGGTTCTTGCACCATGAAATTGAATGCGGCAAGTGAACTAATTCCAATCACTAACCCGAATTTCGCGAACATGCACCCGTTTGCACCGAAAGATCAGGCCGCAGGGTATCACGAATTTATGGCAGAATTAGCCAAAGATTTGTGTGAATGTACTGGATTTGCCGGAGTCTCATTACAACCAAATTCTGGTGCTCAAGGTGAATATGCAGGTCTTATGGTCATTAAAGCCTTCCATGAAGCGAATGGTGACTTCCAACGTAAAAAAATCATTATTCCTTCAAGTGCGCATGGAACGAATCCTGCCTCTGCAGTAATGGCTGGTTTTGAAGTAGTGGTAACCGGATGTGATGAGCATGGGAACATTGATATTACGGAATTAAAAACTGTAGCTGACCAACTCGGAGACGATTTAGCAGGAATCATGGTTACCTATCCGTCAACGCACGGTGTGTATGAAGAGGGCATTCGAGAAATCACTTCAATCATTCATGCACAAGGAGGTCAAGTGTACATGGACGGAGCCAATATGAATGCGCAAGTTGGGTTAACTAACCCTGGAAATATTGGAGCAGATGTTTGCCACTTAAACTTGCACAAAACCTTTGCTATTCCTCATGGAGGTGGTGGCCCAGGTATGGGTCCGATTGGCGTTGCAGCTCATTTAGTGCCGTTCTTACCAAGTAATCCATTGCATTCCACGGGTGGCGATCAGGCGATTCACGCTATATCTTCTGCCCCATATGGAAGCGCCTTAATCCTTTTGATTTCTTACGGATATATCAAAATGTTAGGATACAAAGGTCTGCGTGAATCGACAGAAATGGCCATTGTTAATGCCAACTACATCGCTGCGTGTTTAAAAGAACATTATCCAATCTTGTATACTGGAGCCCACGGCACAGTTGCTCACGAGTTAATTCTTGACTGTAGAGAATTCAAAAAGAATGCAGATGTAGAAGTTGCCGATATGGCCAAGCGTCTAATTGACTTTAATTTTCATGCCCCTACCGTTTCATTCCCGGTAGCTGGAACCTTAATGATTGAGCCTACAGAATCTGAAGATAAAGCAGAACTGGATCGCTTCATTGAGGCCATGATTAAAATCAGACAAGAAATTGCAGACATTGAAGCGGGTAAATATCCAAAAGATAATAACCTACTCAAAAATGCACCACACACAGCGGATTGCATTATTAATCGTGCCTGGGAATATCCTTATACACCAGCGGAAGCGGCTTATCCACTTCCCTATTTAATGAAAAATAAGTATTGGGTACCAGTTCGTCGCGTAGATAATGCCTATGGTGATCGGAATTTAGTATGTGCTTGTCCGAGCATAGAATCCTACATGACCGCTTAATGAATATTGATATACTCGCCTTTGGCGCGCACCCTGATGACGTAGAAATTTCCTGCGGTGGAACCTTATTGCGCTATGCGAACGAAGGAAAGCAGGTTGCTATCGTTGACCTTACACAAGGAGAGTTAGGTACACGGGGAAGTGGAGCCATACGCATGGAAGAATGCAAGGCTGCATCACAGATGTTAGGTCTTGTTGAACGTATAAATCTAGGAATGGCCGATGGTTTTTTCGAAGAAAATGAGAAGAATCTATCGTTGATTATTCAAGAAATCCGTCACTTTAGGCCGCAGCTTATCCTTGCGAATTCGATTACCGATCGTCACCCCGATCATGGGCGTGCAGCTGCTTTGGTTGCGCGAGCTGCATTCCTATCTGGCCTTCCAAAAATTAAATCTAAACGAAACGGAGCAAATCAAGAGGCTTTCCGAGCGCCAATGCTAATGCACTATATTCAGGACATGTATATTGAACCAGATATTGCATTAGATGTTAGTGCTTATGCGGAAGATAAAATAAAGTTGGTACAATGTTTCTCTTCACAGTTCTTCGATCCGAATTCTACGGAACCGGAAACCCCCATTTCGAATGCACACTTTTTCGAATTTATGAAGGGTAGAATGCTGCAATTTGGTCGTCCAATAGGGGCTAAATATGCAGAAGGGTTTACTGTTAATCGAACGCTTGGGGTAAACGACTTATTTAACCTGCGTTAGTACATTAACAAGGCCCCGGCAATCCCTGCAATTACGCTAGAAAGTTTCAAGAGATTAAACTTGTGATTTTCTGAAGTTTCAAAAATGATGGTGGTTGAAATGTGTAAGAACATTCCAATTACGACACCCAACACCACCGGTACACTTATTCCTGTCTGTTCCATAGGAACTTTTAATCCAATAAGTAAGCCAAGAGGCGTCATGATTCCGAAAAGCATTAAAACCAACCACGCCATTCCTCGTTTCAACGAAGTGCTCAACAGCAAGGTCATAAGTGCAATTGCTACGGGAATCTGATGAAAAACAATTCCCCAAAACAACGAGAGTTTGTGGTCGTGATTATGCAAGTGGTGTAAATGATCCACATCATTTCCCAAGGGAATTCCTTCAATAATGGAGTGAATAGAAAGCGAAATAAAGAGTGCCCAAGGCATGGATTGTCCTTTGTGCACATGGATGTGTCCGTGCTCGATTCCACCGGAGAAATACTCCATGATGAGCTGAATTAAAAATCCAATAAGAATGTAAATCCCAATGTTGGCGGTTTCGCCGGCGTAGAGTTCGGGAAGTAAGTGTTCAAATACGATCGCAAGAAGAAATCCACCACTAAAAGCTAAGGCTAATTTTATAAATTGGGACTTATTATTTGCTTGTAAAAAATGAACAAAGCCTCCACCTGCAGCAACTACAGCAATTAAGACCACAACCATTATTAAAGGGCTCATTTTTTCTGCGCAATTAAAATTAAACGAGGGGATGGTGACGGATCAAATGCATCCAACTCATAGTTGCCAAAGGTATGTAGAATATGAAAGTGCTCGTTTAACAGTTCTTGAAAATCAGCTAGACCAAGCAATTGAACTTGTTCAGTGTAATGGAAATCTTTTCCTTTATCCGTAAACTCGATGTGCTTAATTACTTTACCTGCTGTTATTTCCCTCCGAATCTTAAAGGTAAGTGCATCGCGCTGCAATTCCTCTGAAGACACTAGGGTGTTTATTACACGCTGTGCATTAAAAAAATCAATCACGAACATCCCGCCTGGTTTTAACATGCTGTTTACGGCATCGATAACATGTTGATTTTCTACAGTTGAATCAAAATACCCGAAGCTGGTAAACAAATTGAACACCGCATCAAAGGATTTGTTAGGAAGTGGTTCACGCATGTCTTGAACCTTAAACTGTAATCCATCCACAGCAGATTCATTGGCAAAGGAGATGCTTTCTGGAGACAAGTCAGTGCCAAGCACATTTAATCCGAGGGCATGCAGGGTTCGAGCATGTCGACCTTTACCACAGGCTAAATCCAAGACCTTGGACTTAGGTTCAAGGGCTAAGAAAGCGACTAAACGCTCAATAAATGCTTGTGCCTCTTCCTCACTTCGGTGATTATAAAGCTGGTGATAATACGAAGTATCAAACCAAGAAGCGAACCAAGGCGTATCTGTCATTCGACAAAGATAGGTAAAAGCCTGTGGAAGCAATGCAACATTGCCTTATCTTAGCAGTGTGAAACGTATAGGGCTAAGCGGCGGAATTGGTTCAGGAAAAAGTTATGTGGCTGAAATTCTTGAAAAAATGGGGTTTCCCGTGTACTACGCTGATGCTCGAGCAAAAGCACTTACGGATACCCATCCCCATATTAAATCGGAATTAATAAAGCGCTTTGGCACATCAATTTATGAAGATGGTGTATTGAATCGAAAAGCGTTGGCCTCCTTAATCTTTGACTCCGAGGCGGATCGACTGTTTGTTAATAATTTAATTCACCCAATAGTTCGTGCTGATTTCGATGTGTGGTGTGCCCAAAAGCATTCTTCCCTTGTTTTCAATGAAGCTGCGATTCTGTTTGAAACGGGGGCATATCGACAGTTTGATGCTACGGTATTAGTTATTGCCCCCCTTGAAACGCGCATCGAACGCATTATGCAACGGGATCGCTGTACGCATGAACAAGCAGAAGCGCGAATCAAAAGTCAATGGAGTGATGAACAGAAAACTCCGTTAGCAAACGCGATAATATCAAATAACGGACATGAAGCCGTGCTAATACAAGTAGAAAATCTAACGGAAACCCTTAATCTTAATAATCCAAATTAAGGGTTAGGCCAAAGGTAAAGGGATACATCACCGCAGTAGCCGATTTTTTAAATAAAGGTGTTAGGTTATAATTCACAAACAAGCCATAGTGATCAAATCCCAATCGAGTAGTTGCATAGGCTCCGAAAGGAGCAAGCTGAAACCGTGAGTTTACGGTATTTTGAAAGCGATCACCGTTGCTGTATTTACCTCGGGTTGACCAAGATCCGCCAACGGTCCAATACCCGACCGCACCCACATTTAAATAAAAAGAATTTTTAGTCTTTGCCTTGCTGCATATTTCAAATAACAAAGGCACATTAATTGAACTGTAAGTCAAGTTATTCGCTTTGTATGGTAAATTATTCAAGCCTTCAATGGCAAACAAGGTATCCACATCACCGCCCGGAACGGTCGACGTATGAACCACATCGTATTGACCAAGACTAATAGAGGACATATTAAATCCTAATCCCGTGGTTAGTCCCAGGTATTGCTTAAAAATTGGCACCTTGTACTCAAATAGGTTAAAGCCTAAGGTAAATACATTGAGGTCGGAGGTATTCCAATACGGATAGTCCGTTGGGTTATCCATCATAAGATTGCCGAAACCAATATCAAACCCAGCGTAATGTGGACTTAATTTATCGTCTTCCTCTTCGACGAGTTCTATCTCATCCCCCACTTCAAAATTAATAGGTAGTGACATATAAATCGCTGAATCTTTACACGCAGGATTCCAATTCCAATGAAGTAAATTTGTTACTCTCAAGGCTTCTTTGTCCAAGGACGGATGTGCTGATTTGGCTACCGTTGCTTTAGAGACATTTCCAGAACGATTCACCATGAATCGGACATATACCTTCCCGGAAATCCCTTGATCCACGCAATCTTGAGGATAAGTAACCTCATTTTGTATGAACTTCATCAATCCTTCATACCCCGTTGGATACGTAGCGCATTCCTCCGCTATCGTAGTACTAATAACTGATTCTGTATCTTGGGCCCAAGCAGAAACACCGATAAAACTCAAGAGGGAAATCGCAACTATATTTTTCATAATCATCCGTTTTATCAAATATACGCATTAAAATCCAAGACTCACCCGCAGCATGAAATTTCTCCCAGCTTGCGGATAAAAGAACCGTTCCGTAGTTTTTACCCCTGCATATTGGTAGGCAAAGGCATACCCATTGTTCGAGTACATTTGATTAAAGACATTATTTACAATTCCTGAAAGCTGGATTACTGTATTTTCTTTCGTTTTGAACGTTTTTCTTAGCCCAAATGAGGAATAATTAAAGGCCGGTAATTCACTGGTTTCAATATTGTCCATATACTGTTTACCGACAAATTTTGAGGTCCAATCCAAACTAAGGTTCCAATTAGGAATGGTATAGGTCAGCCCGAGTCCTGCGATCACGCTGGGCGAAAAAGACAAGGTAGTTTGGGTGTAGGTTGTGGTTTGTTGGGTATAGTAGGGAAGCGAATCCAAATAGACATCTAAATAATCCACGTAATTCATCGCCTTATTTCGACTCAAGGTTACATTCCCATTGATCTCTAAGTTTTTAATTCGCTTGTATTTCGCCTCGATTTCAATTCCTTGCCGATAGCTGTCTTTTATGTTGGTGCGCGTATATCCACCGACATCATTAATTTGCCCCGTTAATGCGAGTTGATTGTCAAAATCCATGTGGTAAAGGTTCGCTTTTAGCACAAGCCCTCGACCTTGCCACGTATAGCCCAATTCATAATCGGTTAAGGCTTCTGATTTTGGACGACTGCTTGGCGTAGATTCCCTAAAATCTCTGCGCACCGGTTCTCTATTGCTGCGCCCGATAGAAAGGTAAAATTGGTGATTTGATTTCAGTTGATAAAAAAGTGAAGCCTTCGGATTTATAAAATGAAAATCCACCGTCTGGGTAACATCTTTTAGTTCCCCAGAAACCATGTCCAATCCCAAAAATTCATAGTTTACATAACGATACTGAAGGTCTGCAACCCATTTGAATTTATTGTAGGTGTTTTGAACCTTGGCATACTGGCTGAATTCGAATTTATTTCCCATTTCATCGTAATACCGATCCCCTAGGTCAGCATCCGAAGCAAACTGCGCCCAAATCACCTCACCGAAATGCGCGCCGCGATAATTGTTTACTGCGCCGCCTGTAGTCATTTGAAACCTATTTCCTTGATAAGACAGCCCGTATACGGCACCAATGAAATGGTTATCTAACCACCTTCTTCGAATCAAATTAGTGCTTGTGACCGTGTCGCCACCCAAAATAACCGGACTTATTTGGTAGGACGCTAAGTCTTCTCCTGCGCGGTATTCTTCATAATACCCTCTTCCATAGGTGTAGTGACCGGCCGCATTTGCAATCCACTTGGAATTTTTAAAGCGATGGGTAAGATGCACTTGATAATTGTCTTGCTGATAGTGGTCTACCTGATTTTGATAAGTATAGTAGTTATAGGTTCTTCCCGCGTTCAATAGATTCTGTCGCTCGGCATCCGTTAATCCATTGCGATCGGCATAGGCATTTCTGTCCGCCGCGTTGCCAAATACCACACTTTCAGGTGTACCATACCACGATTGATAGGTAATTTCCTTTCCACTAAACGCGAGGCCTTTCAACACGGTTTGTTTGCCAACCCATCCCGCACTCAAATACCATGACCTTAAGTTCGAAGTGGCCCGGTCGATGTAGCCGTCTGAACCAATTCTCGACAAGCGAGTTTCTACAAAATATTTTCCTTTTATCAAGCCAGTATTCGCTTGTATCGAAGTTTTAAAAGAGTTGAACGAACCATAGCTCGCATCCAGTTTAGCAGAGGCTTGGTCCACAATGTCATTTGTTTTCAAATTTAACGAGGCGCCAAAAGCGGCGGCTCCGTTGGTTGAAGCACTTACACCCCGTTGAAAATCTATGGATTGGGTTGAAGAGACTAAATCGGGCATATTAACCCAATACACGTCATGGGATTCCGGGTCATTTACCGGGATTCCATTAATGGTAACATTTAATCGAGAGGCATCGATGCCCCGAACTCGGATTCCACTGTATCCAATTCCATTACCCGCATCAGAAGTCGTCACCACGGAAGGCATTTGGTCGAGTAAAAAAGGAATGTCTTGACCATAATTTTTTGCATTTAACCCTTGTTTATCGAGTTTAGTCACGTTGGTGGCCTCCGGAGCTAAACGAATCGTAATGCAGGCTACTTCATCCAACTTTTTACTGGATAGCGGAAGCACAACCCGCAGGGTGTCGAATGCTTTGGGCATATCCAATTTTCCTCGCCGCTCAGGAACTGTAACTTGGATGGTCCCGTAACCGGGTTGATCAATAGTGAGTATTTCATTTGGATTGACGTCATTTAATTTAAATACGCCAATGGCATTCGTACTTACCGTTCTACCGTCGGCCGATTGAACGCGTACACCAACTAATGGCTGATATTTAGCATCGGTTACCTTTCCAGTAACATTGGATTGCGCCATACTGATTAGCGCGTTGAGCAGCATTAAACTAACAAACTTAACTTTCATAATATATTACATTATGACAAGTCAAGGGGCAAACTTGTACGTGATTAAAAACCTCCTCCCGTCGCAGGAATTACCCTGATCCGGTACAATGGGTGTAATCTCAGCCTTTCGGCACCCCTTAGAGAACGAGACAAAATTAAGTGAAAAACAACTTACCTCAACAAAAGTTTAGCAATTTGTACCGCATTGGTAGCCGCCCCTTTACGTAAATTATCGGCTACAATCCATAAATTCAAGGTGTTAGCTCGCGTAAAGTCTCTTCGGATTCTTCCAACAAAAACGGCATCCTTCCCTTCTGCAAATTTGGGCATAGGGTATTCAAAGGTCTCCAAGTTATCTTGTACAACAATGCCTGGGGTCTGTTCCAAGAGTTTACGCACCTCATCCAAATCAAATTCCGTGTCGAATTCGATATTCACTGCTTCGGAATGCCCACCAACCACCGGAACGCGCACCGCGGTGGCGACCACATCAATGCGTGGATCCAATATCTTCTTGGTTTCATTGGTTAATTTCATTTCTTCCTTGGTGTAGCCATTGTCTAAAAAACTATCACATTGCGGAATGCAATTCTTGTCGATAGGATAATGATAGGCCATTTCTCCTGAAATTCCTGCCCGTTCATTCTCCATTTGTTGCATGGCTTTTACCCCCGTACCCGTAATGCTCTGATAGGTGGAAACAATCACCCGATTAATTCCATACCGCGCATGCAGCGGCGCCAAGGCCATGACTAATTGAATGGTACTACAATTAGGATTGGCAATAATTAAATCAGATGAAGTCAATTGATTTCCATTGATTTCTGGAACAATCAGTTTTTTAGATGGGTCCATGCGCCATGCCGAAGAATTATCGATCACAACGGTACCCACGGCTGCAAATTTTGGAGCCCATGCTAAAGACGTTTCTCCCCCTGCGGAAAAAATAGCCAAATCCAAGTTAAGGTCTACGGCAGTTTGCATCCCAATGACTGGATAGGATTTGCCGTTAAACACAACTTCTTTTCCGACCGAATTCTCGGATGCAACGGGATAAAACTCAGTAATTGGGAACGCTTGTTCTTCCAATACCTTCATCATAACATTTCCCACCATTCCAGTGGCTCCAACTAAAGCAATTCGCATGTTCTTAACGTTATTATAATTAAACGAATGGGTTTTTCTGCGTGTAAAGTTATACATTTGAAGTATCATAGAGACCACGGATGAACCTACGCATATTACTCTTTCATTTTTTTCTTGCGCTAACGCTTTCATTTAACGCCCAACTAAGCGATAATTATTCCGACGGGGATTTTACACAAAATCCAGTTTGGCAAGGATCTACCGGAGATTTTATAGTAAACGGCTCGGGAGAATTGCAACTAAACAGTGTGCTTGCGGGAGCTTCTTACTTAAGTACGCCCCATTTGTTGAGTAACCTAACAAATAAGGAATGGCAGATCAAGGTTAGACAAACCTTTTCACCGTCTTCTAGTAATTTCGGAAAAGTCTTTTTAACGGCGGATAACGCTGATATGAATTTAGTGCAAAATGGGTATTATCTACTGTTCGGAGAAACCGGATCTACGGATGCCATTCGCCTTTTTAACTTAACAAATGGAACGGCTACCCAGATTTGTGCGGGAACTAACGGTCAAATTTCCGCAAGCTGTAACGCCAGTGTAAAGGTAAAACGCGATGCAGCAGGCTTGTGGTCTCTTTTCGCCGACCTAAGCGGAGGAACAAATTACACCCTACTGTCATCGGGAACCGATGCCTCCAACCTGTTAGGTACCCATTTCGGAGTACTTTGTACCTACACCATCAGTAATGCCACCAAGTTTTATTACGACAACGTTTATATCGGACCGGAAATTTTAGACGTAACCCCCCCGGTGTTGGCCAACGTTACACCGATCTCTTCCACACAGCTTGAGCTATTGTTTAACGAATCGGTTACCTTGGCCAGTGCTCAAAACATGATCAACTACTCGTTTAATCCGAGTTTATCCTTGAGTAATTTATCGCAAGATGCCAACAATACAGCCTTGGTTCATGGGGTATTGTCAACTCCATTGGTAAACGGAACAAGCTACACCGCCACCGCGAATGGCATTGTTGATTTAAGTGGAAATACCTCGGGAGCTACTTCCGTTAATTTTCAATATTTAGTTTCGGATAGTGCGGTTAAGGGCGACTTACTCATTACCGAATTCTTCCCTGATCCAAGTCCAGTGATTGGACTACCTGGAGTTGAATATGTAGAAATTTACAATGCCAGTGCAGGAAAGATTTTTGATTTAACCGGTTACCACATTACGGATGGTCCGGCTAACGGGCTAATTACCAGTGGATGGATTTTACCCGGAGAATACAAAGTCTTAACAGCTACCGCAAATATTCCGCTGTTTACTACAACGACAGCTTTAGGAGTTACGAGTTTTCCATCCTTGAACAATGCAGGAGATACCGTCATGCTTAAAAACCCAAATGATATCCCCTTAGATTTGGTAGTTTACACCGATGATTGGTATAAGGATGCAATAAAACAAGACGGCGGCTACAGCTTAGAGCTTATTAATCCCAACGATCCGTGTTCGGATGAAAACAACTGGATTGCTTCTACCGATGTAACCGGTGGAACTCCAGGACAAGTGAATTCAGTAAATGACCTTACTCCGGATACCCAAGCACCAAACTTGAGTTTATTGGTGGCGTCAGCTCCTAATTATTTACAACTGTGGTTTGATGAAGGCATGGATTCCAGCAGTTTGGTAAACGCCCTGTATCAATTTTCACCGGCACTCAGCCCAAGTTTAGTGTATGCAAATGGAACATATACAAATACCGTGATCTTACAATTCAGCCAAGCGTTGACTCCCTCACAAGTATATACCTTAACCTTAGAAAACGCCACCGATTGCTGGACAAATTCTCAGTCCCTTGTTGGGCAATTCGCCTTGACAGAAACACCGTTGACCGGGGAATTAATTGTTAATGAAATATTACAAAATCCGTACAATGGCGGTCAAGATTGGATCGAATTATACAATAATTCAAACAAGATCTTTAACTTAAAAAATCTTCAGTTTGCGAATTTCGACAACGATACCATTAGCAATTTCAAGGTGATTAATGAAAATCATTTATTGAAACCCGGGGGATATGCCGTCGTGGGAAAAGACTCAACCTTCGTGAAGCAGTATTATCCGTTCCATGGTGTCGGGACCTTTGTGTATGCGGATTTACCAAGCTACAACAACGATTCAGGAAGTGTCTATCTATACAATGAAAATCAAACCCTACTCGACTTGGTGAAATACTCCAATGAATGGCAATTTCCATTATTGGATGACGTAGACGGCGTTTCGCTAGAGCGTCTTGACCCGAATGGGGAATCAAGTAACGGAATGAATTGGCATAGTGCCGCAGAAGCCGTTCAATTTGGGACTCCTGGCCTAAAAAATTCGCAATATTTGCCGGTAACCGTGAATGGTTCATTTAGCTTGGAAGGCGAATTGTTTTCTCCGGACATGGACGGGTATTTAGACGTCATGCAAGCAAGCTTTCAATTGGCGCAAGCGAATTGCTTGGGTACGGTAAGCATCTACGATGAGCGTGGACGCCTGATTCGGACCTTGTTTAAAAATCAATTAATGGGAACCACGGGAACCTTTTCTTGGAATGGGGTCAAAGACGATCAAACGAAGGCTTCTATCGGGATCTATGTGGTGGTATTCGAAGCCTTTTCTTTAGATGGTGGATTAATCTTTTCTGGAAGAAAGGCCGTAACCTTAGCAGGCAATTTGTAAGATGTTTTCACCTGGGAAAAAAAATTGGATCAAAAAATTCTTTTCGCTGGTACAGCAAGAAGAAATCAATCTAACAGCAAGTTTTCATCAAACTGAAAATAATCACGAGGAATTACTTCGAGAACTTTGTGAACACACAGGTATCCTTTACGGTGTTCCAAATAAGCAGTTGTATACTGAAACCTATGTTGGCTCAGCTACTCGAAACGAAAAGCTTCAAGTGCTCTTGTTTGAGTCCTTACTTTTCATCGATCGACTTCAACAAAAAGGGTCATTTAATGAGGAACAATTTATCGCTCGAGTCATAGATTTTTATCAAATTAAAGCGCACGGTTTTGATAAAAAATGGCATCATCTCCTTAGTAAGATGGAAGAGACAAACCATTTAGAATCTTTTTTATCGGATCGCATTAAAGTTCACAGCTCTTACAGCATGAAGAACTTTTGGTTTAATCACTTGACCAATGGGTTTTTATACTTGGATTTAATTCAATTTTATCGATCTGGTGAAAAGGGAAAACCAAAAGATCAAGAACAATACAACGAATGGGTTGAAGCCATCTTAACCTTAATTACTTCGATCAATTATATTCATCCTGAGGCTGGAAAATTTTTCGACCAAACCATGTTTAAGAACCTCACGTTATCAGCAGAGCTTCCTAACGAATCCATAAATAAAATAAAAATTGGAGCCGAGCAGGATAAGAATCAGCGCAAAGCGATTGAAATTATCATGAGTGAACCCATGTTGGCCGTGTATACCTTTCACTTTTTAGTGTTTCTGTATCATGAATATCCATCGGAACTCTTCACCGATGACTCGTTCTTGCATAAATTCGGTAAACTTATCGGACTGAGTGAAGAACAAACAACGGAAGTATTTTGGGAATGTAGAAAATCAATGAGTGAACATTCTTCTGAATTCTATCATTTAGTTACGGAATCTGAATCAAAAATACTCACAACCCACCTGAGCAGAAAATACTATCGAATTTTAGGCAGGAACAAAGACAGATTAGTTCAGGAGTTAAAAGAAAGTAAAGAATTAGTGTATTTGGTTAGGCAATCTACCGTGAGGGAATTAACTCCTGAGGAGAAGGAAAAAGTTAAAACGCAATCCATGGACCTCATGAAAAGTGTACCAAGCATTGGAATATATCTTATTCCGGGCGGGGCCTTATGGTTACCCTTGGTGCTCAAACTGATTCCAGACTTGCTCCCGTCAGCCTTTAAAGAGAATGAAGTAGAGGAGAAAAAGTAATGGTCAACTAACTTTTTGCCTTTGGTGCATGGAAAGCGGCCCTTCGATCCGCCTCCGCCTTGCTACGGCGGACAGGCTCAGGGACCGCTTTAGCTGAATATAATTAGGACAGGTGCGCCCTTCGACAGGCTCAGGGACCGCACCCTTAGAAAATCAAGAATTACGTCAACTACAAATTTTCAGAAAAAACATTTCCCTCCACCGAGGCGGACTCAGTGTCCGTGGAAAAGTAAAAAAGTCGCTCATTTGAGAACACTTAATGATGGAAGCTCACTTCAATATTGAAACGTCCGATTAAAGAAATCTTTCGTTTTTTCAAGGATTTACTACCCTGACGTAGTACAATATTCGTTAATTTCATCAAGAAACCTTTATGTATTGAAAATGAATAAACGGATTTTATTTTTTTTGCTTTTCTTAATTGTAAAATCAACATTGGTTGCACAAAGTTGGCATACCTTTCATTCCAGTCAATTCCATCCTTACGTTGTTTGGAATTCATACGGGTTTCCGTACCAAAAATTCAAGGTCAACCCCCATGACAACTCCATCTGGTTTGCAAGTCAAACGAAAATTTTCCGCTTGTCAAGTGATGGTCAATTTACTGATTTCAATGCGAGCAATGAACCTATGTTACAGGGATACTACGCTTTTGAAGATATTGCGTTTACCCCCTCTCGAACTGTTTTAGTTGATCAATATTTTGGCTTAATCAATTACGATGGCAATAGCTGGAGTACTATTCCAAATGGTGTAAATGGCATTCAGTTATCTTCGGATTTAGATACCATTTGGTGTGCAAGAATCAATGAAAACTACTCAGTCATTCAACCACAAGGTGTTCAATTGGGTAATTCTAGTGACTTGAGAAGAATCGAATCAAAAAATGGAGATCATTGGGCATCAACAAGCATTTCTCAAGGTGGATTGTCCTATTTTCAAAATGGAACACCATTAATGTACAATGCAGATACCATTCCATTTATGCTTGAAAATCAGACGTACCTGTTTAAATTTTCAAGATTTTCAGATACCCTCTATAAATCCGGGGACATAGGGATTGCATTAGCGGTGGGAAACTCGTTTGTTGATACTATAACACCCAATAACACGATTAATATGCCCACAAACCTCATTATAAAAGAGTTTGAAATTGACCACAACCATAATATTTGGGCGCTTTTTGGAGAAGCTGGCATACTAAGTCCGACCAAAAAACTAGGATATTTGGATCGCGCGCTTCATACCTGGACAATTTACGATGAGCAGAATACACCCATTATTTTTACTGAAGGTGCTGGGATAGAATTAGACACATTGGGGAATTTATGGGTGGTCAATAAACAATTGCTCCATGTTTTCACAACCGGAATTGAACCTGCTTGGTTAGGAACTTCTGAATTGGCTAACGATAATTCCTCAATTGTAATATATCCAAACCCAACAAAAAATGAATTACATATTCAAAACAATGGGTTGAACGTCGAATTAATTGAAATACGTGACATCAACGGCAAAGTTGTAATGAGTTTAACTTCTTTAGAAAATATTTCATTAGAAAATTTAGATGCCGGAATGTATTTTGTTCAAGTCAAATTCGATAAAGACAATTTGGTGCAACAAAAGCTAATTAAGGAATAATGATTTTAAGATTAAATTAATTATTCACTCTCCGTTGGCAATAACCCATCCGATGAATCGCCTATGCGTTCTAATTTCGAACCTGAAGTCGTTAAAACTTTTCATATCAATGCCCTTCGATCCACCGAGGCGGACTCAATGTCCGTGGAAAAGTAAAAAATCTACGCGACGGGTTTTATGCGCTACTACGCCTAGGTATTGATAATTTCTGTGAGTTTTCGCCTTTAAAGAGAATGAAGTGGAGGAGAAAAAACTATTACTTATTTTTTGGTGATTCGTATTTCTCAACCAAGGCACGATTTATTTTATCGAACAAAAAGTTCTCCTTTTGAAGATCTTCAAGTGCCTTTGATAATCGCTGATAATCAGAGCTATAAAGTTTAAATAAATCAAGTTGTAAGACCTCACAAATTTTCATCAGCAAATCGGTATCAATACTTTCACGCTTAAAAATAGAATACACATTTACCCGTGTTTTATTAATTTTTTCTGCAAAAGTTGATACAGTTAAATTACTAGATTCAACCGCCTTTTTTATTTCGTTTCCAATATGGATTTTTTCCATGCAACAAAGGTGAATACACTGCCTCAATATTTACTTTACATTTTGTATATTTATATTTTACATTTATATATAATTTGTAATATTTTATTTTACATTTGTGAAAAATTTATTTATGAAAAAAGTAATGCTCTATGGCACATTTCTGTGCTCTATTTTCTTCCTAAGCAGTTGTTTTAAGGTAATTCAACTTGGAAAGTTAAACATGATTTCCAACCGTAACATTGAAAGTAAGGCAGATTATGTTCTGCTAAAAAATTATGCCGGTGGTGATATCAAAGAAATTAAAAAAGCCCTCAAAAAAACTAAAGCGAGCTCACTTGATCAAGCCGTAGATGAAACGGTTAAAAATGTAGCCGGGGGCGAATTCCTTAAAAATGTCAAAGTCTATGGAATTAAGAAAAAAGACAAACTATATCTTTACGTAGAAGGGGATGTTTGGGGTCTAAACGATAATATCAGCTACCGAGGATTTAAATTAGCAGATGTAGTTCAATGGAAGGATGTAACTGGATACAAGAAAGGAGTAATCACAGGACTCACGGATTCCGAAAAATGCATGGTTAAAGAAGAAGGGGCAGAATTTAGTGTGCCTATGAAGTACATAAACATCATTAAAGTCAACGAATAAACAATAAGATGAATTTCTTCGTAAAAACCCCGAAACTCGGGGTTTTGTTGTTTAATATCAGATTTTTTAACTTAATCACACCCCACTTCTATTGCTTGAACAACGTTTTCTTAAGTGATGAGCACATTTACTTACCGAATTATAGTTATTGGTTTACTTAGCGTCTTTTTTTCATGCACGAAGAAACAAACACGCATTCCAATTGAAGGAAAAATTGGCGTTGCATTACACGGAAACGGAACACTTATATACGCACAAACGCTCGATTTATATGGAAGTACGGGGTATCAAATCAGTTCAATTATTCGAAAAAAAAATAAACAACTTCATATTCAATTCAATCATGTGCAAGCTCCAGATGCTGGGTTCACGGTTCTTGCTCCCGCTGAGGCTAACATAGCATTACCCGCGCTTCCCGAGGGAACCCATCACGTAGTGTTTATTGTAAATAATCAACGAATCAACGCTACGCTCTTTCTTGGTTCAACAGATAGCCTCCATCTAGAACCTGAGGGTGACGTGATTAATTTATAATTGAAATTACGTTACCTCTTAGCATATTTAAAGGCCACCACCCCTTTACCCAACAAATTTCGTTACCTTCAATAAGGTAATGTTGTAGTTATTGGAAACACCAAATGAAGCATGGATTATTGGGTCGAAACAATTCGACCGTAAAAGTCAATTGGCTTTATACAACTATTGTTTTCCTATTCTTCAGCGATCGGCACGCAAATTCTTTAGTGCAGACGAAGACTTAATGCATGTAATCAACGGGGCTTTCATTAAAATCATTGAAAACCTTCATCGCTACGAACACGTAAACTTCAATGCCTGGATTAAACGCATTTGTACCAATGAATCCATTGATTACCTGCGCAAACACAAGCGATACAAGCAGACCTTTCTTGTGTCACCTGCTGAAGGATTTTTTGAAACATCCGATGCGCCCTCGATTGAAACAGAGATTGAAAAAGAATACTTGGAAACCTTACTGCTTCACCTGAGTGCCCCCTGTAGAATTGTATTTAACTTGTTTGCGATTGAAGGATTTTCACACAAAGAAATTAGCCAATCCTTGGGCATCACCGTGGAAACCTCGAAATGGCATACTAAAATGGCCCGAAAAAAATTAAAAGATATTCTTGCGAACCCCCAGCTTCAAAAAGACCACCATGGAAACAACTGAAAAAAACAACCCGTTTGACAATATACCGGCGCATTACCTAGCCGATATCAACCAACGACTCGACGCCTTGGAAAAAAAACGCAAGCGACGACGATTGTTATGGATTTGGTTTCCGGGGATAGTGATTGCAGGAATCTGCCTTGGCTTATATGAATCCCATGAAGTCCGGGCGCAAGGTTCAAAAAAACCCGCGCAGGATAGGCCAGCAACGAACCAATCACACCACGCATCCATCGCTCCCAAACTCAAGCCTTCCAACACCCAAGACCCTGAGTATAAAAAATCAAAAAACCCGCAGGCAAACATCCCCGACTTAGTAAAACAGCCCAAGCGCGAAAAACAATCGAAACATACGCACGACATCAGCCATCTGAAAACCGATATACCGCCACATTCCGAGATGGTTTCTGAACTTCCAAATCAACGAATGGTGAATGAAATACCGGCGGTAGTGTCCGAAAACATAGCACCTGAAGTGGCAAGTCAAGCCACAAACGCTATGGTTCCCTTGTTATCCGTCGGGCGAATTAACCAATTGCCTTGGCCGAATCTTGGAGCACTGAACACCCCAAAAACCGGAGCAAAAAGACAGCACATGCTTGGTTTTTCTTCAGGTGTTAGCGGCATCATTTCGTCGTTTACCCCAATGGATATCACTCCCACAACCTTTGCCAACACAAGTTTCCCAGACTATAAAAGCTATGCCCAAGCAAGAAAAGCAGCCGAGCGCGCTACGAGTTCCTTGGATCTTTCGGTGTTTTACCGGCAACAAGCAAGGCGATGGATTTATCAAATCGGCATAGCGTATAATGAATGGGGGGAACAAATTGTGTATCCGTTCAATTCATTGGATGGAACCAACCGCTACCGTTACCTGAACATCCCGATCGGTGTAGGCTATCAATGGACCAAAAACAAGGTAAGTTTAAGTCCAATGCTTGGACTTTCTGCTGGAGTTAAACTAAACGGCAAAGGGTATTACCTAATGCCTGATGGCGGGGTTGACATCGTTGAAGCCCAAAGGTTTGCTACTTCTGCTACCGCACAAATCGAATTGGCGTATGACCTAAATCCATTCATTTTTCATGTTACTCCTGGCATTCGGAGCTCCATTGGTTCCCCAGTAAAATCCGCGGTTACAAAAAATAGCTACCAAGCGATTGGATGCCAAATCGGGTTTATTTATCTTTTGGAGCATAAAAGAAAATGAATCCCCCCTTTTACTCGATGAGTTGCGTTTAGTAGAATGTTATGACGCATTTAAACGATACAGAAACCATTAAAAAAAGAAATATGATGATCTCAAGATTTATCCTGACAATTTTCGTGTTGACAATTTTTACGAGTTGCAACAGAAAATCTAACGAAATTGAACAAACAGTTAATGCTGTAATTGGCGACATTAGTTTCATGGAAACATTTGGTCAACAACCTACCAATGAAACAGATGAAAACAAAAGACTTCAGACGCATTTAAAGTATGTAGAGAAACTATTGAGAAGAAAGGACATCTCATCACTGACAAATGAGCAAAAAGAAAATAGACTTAAAATGCTTGACTTACTCCACGAGTATTGGACGGCAGGTGTGTTTCCAAAAAATTATGATTACCCAGACCAACGAATGCCCTGCTTTATTGACAAGGACGGAAATATTTGTGCAGTTGGTTATTTAATTGAACAAACTGCTGGTCGACAAACTGCAGAAGAAATTAACTCAAAGTTTAAATACGAGTATTTACTTGCTATGAACGACCAAACCGTTGACCGTTGGATTCAATCAAGCGGACTAACAAAAGAAGAGTGTGCCATGGTTCAACCAACTTACGGATCTACTCCGACAGACATAATTTCACCAACTTATAGCATTTCATCATCTTTAATTTGCGGACTAAATTTGTCGCTAAATACAATCAATGGAATTCAAATTTCTAAAGGAGCGAACAGCAAGATAATTCCAATTTTAGGCCTAATTACAGGTGCAGGTCAAATTACGCTTGGTACATTAAACTATCCAAAAGAGCAAATAACTTGGGGCGGAACCTATGTAAATCCTGGACAAAGGAATCTTACATTAATTAACATTGGACTTGGAACAGCCACCATGATATTAAGCAGTTGGAATTTAATAACCAACATAAAACCAAAAGAGAAATCATTGTCCTGGAACATATATAGTTTTCCAACACAGAACAGTAACATGGGACTTGGCTTAAGCTTGACAAAGCGACTATAACAAGAAAAACGAGCCATAATAGCAGAACTCAAAAACAGTTTAATCGCTGCTTTAGTTAGGTCAAGCGGTGTTTTAAAACCACTATTTATGTTAGAAAATAATACAACTCCTTAACGATAATTTATTTAAAATGTCGGGAGGGCACCAAGCGCCAAGCCCGAAACTTACCTTCACTAAACCATACAACATGAAGAAATTTCTATTCGCTTTTATCACCATCCAGGCTTTCATGTCCACGGCGCAACAACCTACCTACATGCCCTTAGATCACAATAATGTATCGTGTTTACTCGACGACGAAGGGGGATTTTTTAACAACTTGCAATCCGGTTTAGCGGGTTATGAAATCCCGAAAAACAGTGGACTTAAAACCATTTTTGCTGGGTCCTATTGGATTGGCGCTCAGGATGTAAATGGCAACTTGTACATGTCAGCCGCGAAATATAGTGCGGGAGGTAACTGGAGTGCGTTTCATGGCGGACCGATAGCCGATGCCTCTGCTTATGGAACCATGGCCTATGCGAATGCTTACGGCGATGCCATTTGGAAAGTCAGTAAACAAGAAATTTTAACGCACCAGGCCAATTTTCAGTCGCCGGGTTATCTTGTTCCAACGTCTATAGCATCTTGGCCTGGAAATGGACAAGCGAACCTAGGAATAGCGCCCATTCTTGCGCCGTTTATTGATGTAAATCACAACGGCTTATATGATCCCGCACTCGGAGATTATCCGGATATTCGGGGAGACGAGGCGGTGTACATTATCATGAATGATAATTCATACCAACCCGATGGCAATCAACTCGGAATTGAATTGCACGCCATGTTTTATCAATACAGCACAGGGAACTACCTGAATAATACCACCTTTCTTAATTTGAGGGCCATCAATCGCAGCAATAAGGAGTATTATAATTACCGTCAGGCGCTATTTTTGGATTTTGATCTTGGTAATTATTCAGACGATTACATAGGTTGTGATCCTTCCAACAGGCTCTTGTATGCGTACAATGGCGATGACATTGACGAATCGGACGGAGGACAAATTGGATACGGTGCAAATCCGCCCTGCCAAGGTGTATTGTGCCTTTCGCATCCCTTGGAAAGCGCCGGAAGATTAACTGGATCTATGGATGCCGGCATGAACACCAGCTTTGATACCACAGCGTGGTTGCTTATGAACGGACAAAACAGCGACAGCAGTTATTGGATGAACCCATTAACGAATACAGCCACTCAATTTCTTTACGATGGCAATCCCAACCTGCCCAACACGTGGAGTGAAGTATCTAGTAATAACTCCCCAGGAGACCGTAGGGGAATGCTCTGTATTTCGGAAGCCTTGTTTCCACAAAACTCCACCGTGTGTTCCGATTATGCCTTTGTATATGACCGATCAGGTGACCGTCTACAGAATGTGCAACAGAACATCTATACGGCAGGGGCCTTACTGACGTGGTATGCGCAAGATCAAGTTTTCCCCTGTCTATCTGAGGCATTTAATAGCCTAACAGAATCAGATCAAGCACTCGAACCATTACACCTATACCCAAACCCGACCAGTCAACAGCTCACCATAGAATGGACATCCAATGACGCTTCTTGCATTGAAATCTATACCCTATGCGGAAAGCTGGTAGAACGTATTCCCATCCATGAGCCCAAGGCTCAAAAACTGGATGTTACTGACTTAGCGCCTGGAATGTACCTAATCCGTGTTGGAGAACAAACCCAATGCTTGCAAAAAGAGTAATCTCTAACAACCTTAATCATTTGTTATGAAACCTTTGAACCTGCCAGTTCTTTGCATAAAGGAAATGAAAATCCGACTCTGCCTAATTCTTTCACTACTTTCCATTACAAAAGCATATTCTCAATACCCAAGTATCATGCATGCTGAGTTATACCCAACAAACCCGACTAATATCGACAGTATCTTCTTAGTTACAACCGTGGGGTTAAACACTCAGGGATATTTATTAGCATCGTTAGTTGAAATGAATAACGATACAATATATGTTCGAAGTTGTTATCGAGAAAGCCCTTTATATGCGCCAATTTACGTATTCGACACCACGTTTATTGGAATACACAATGACGGTAGCTACGTTGTTGCTTTTACAGCATATTCCTCAGGTGCATTAAATCCAAATTGCGATTACCAAGACTCGAATCATCTTGTATTAGGTTTGACGGTTGAACTTGATGAAATAATCGTGAGCAAAAAGCGTGAAATAGTTAAACAAATAGACCTATCCGGTAGAGAAAGTAAGGATGTACCGAATACGATTTTGATTCGATTTTATAATGATGGGGGTACTGAAAAAGTTGTTATTGTTGAATAAGGCTCAATGTTTTAATCGAAACATCCAAGATTTACCGCCAAAGCTTGGCGTTGGTGCTTACAAGAACTTTTTGTCTTTGGTGCATGTTTGATTTTAAAAGGTATATTAGAATTAATAAACCAGCACTAATTATCGCATATCGCGATATTCGATAATATTTGTTAAATGTTTCTTTTACTGGGGGTTAATTTGTATTATTGCATATCGCGATACGCAATATAATAAAATGAAAACTCAAAATCAACATCTAAAAGCTCAGGACGTTGTCATTCTCCTTAAAATAGTAAGTGATAATAATCCAGCATGGAATCAAAAAAAACTTGCAGGAGAATTGGGATTAAGTCAATCAGAAGTTAGTGAGGCAGTTTCACGCTGTAAATATTCCGGTCTTTTAGCTACAGATGGTAAATCAGTAATGAAGCACGCTCTTTTAGAATTCTTGAAATTTGGTTTGCGCTATGTATTCCCTCAAAAACCAGGTGCATTTGTTCGCGGAGTTCCTACATCACACTCAGCTTCACCTTTAAAAGAAGAAATTCAGAGCAATGAGGTTTACGTTTGGCCATACGGAAAAGGTACTGTAAAGGGGTTTAGTATTCTGCCGTTATATTCTTCCGTTCCAGAGGCAGCATTGAGAGACACTAAATTACATGAATTGTTAGCATTAACAGATGCTTTGAGAGTTGGAAGAGCGAGAGAACGAGAAATAGCAATATTTGAACTCAATAAACGATTCGAACTTGGAAAATAAAGTTATAAATATTAATGTTGTTGCTGAAATCGCAGAGGCTCTCGGAGAAATTAAAAATGACATCGTATTTGTTGGGGGTGCGGTGGTGAGTTTATACACCGATGATCCTGCAGCAGATGAAATTCGCCCAACGAAAGACGTTGATATAACACTAGAAATAGTTAATCTGCACCATTGGCAACAAATAAATGAAAAACTTGCATCGCTTGGATTTCATCCTGACCCATATGGACATTCAATTTGCAGCTATAAATACAATGATATTCCAGTAGATGTAATGGCTGCAGAAGATGGCCCGCTCGGTCCTGCAAACAGATGGTATAAGTTAGGCTTTGAAAACCTATGGACTGTAAAAGCCAAAGAACAAGAAATCAAAATACTTTCCGCTCCATGCTATTTAGCTACAAAGTTTGAAGCCTTTAATAATAGAGGAAGTGATTATCGAACAAGTCATGACATTGAAGACATCATCTATATCTTAGATAATCGACTAAACATAGTAGAAGACATTGCAAAAGACGATGAGCGAGTTTCCTTATTCATTGTAGAACAAATCAAAATAATCATTCAAAAAGGCTTGTTAAAAGAGGTGTTAATGGCGCATATTCATCCTATAATGATTGATGAAAGGCTACCAATTGTAGAGAATAAAATCTCAAAAATTGTACATTGATGTATAAGGTCAATCGCATTTGTTTTCTATGTTTTCTTGCAAATCAGCCCCGTAGTGAAAAATAAAATAGTAACTATTCCGCCTTGGTGCGCCCACCGAGCTTTTTGCTTACTAGCCGAACCCTGAGTAGTTCTCCGCCATGGCGGAGGCGTATCGAAGGGTACGGTAAAAAGTAGAGAAAGATAAAAACATCGTGATGTATTTTAGTCACCCTCCTCTGACGGAGTCTGATACTCGTCAGAGTCGTCAGGCTTTATCCTCCCTCGAGGGAGGAAGACAAATTCCACGTTCGGTAATTAATCCAGTCACTAAGCGTGCTGGGGTTACGTCAAAGACGTGAGCAACAGCTTTACAATTGAATGTTGTAGTTTGATTTGCTCTATGTGTAGTCATAATCCAATCCTCAACCTTTCAATCGGTTACGTCTACGCTGTTCCCGCGCCATGGCCTCGTTCTCTTCTTCCTGATGATGTATATATCGCGAGCTAAGGGTTTGTTAAAAACTGTTTTATTCTGTTTTACTTCCCAACCGGTATTCCAATCCTATAGTAAACAATGTGCTAAAATTCCATGCAAACCAATTAAAATATTTGTCCAAAAGCTGTTTTTCATATCCCAAAATGAAAGCTGACCCAAGGCCCATTCTCTGATTAAGATAAAGGTTATCAAATAAATTTGCCTTAAAACCAAAACCAATATTTTGTTCAACCCAAGTGAATGGTCCCCAAAACTGTATATGTTCTTTGTACAAGATAGTGCCATCTATGGCAACATCGTAAGGTAAAAAAAATCTATTTCTCGTTCCAGAATACGAGGCTTGAAGATCATAAAAAATATAAGGTTTTATCGTTTTCGAATTTGAAAAAATCTGTCTATTCACAAATCCTGAAATACCAAAATAATTTATTGGTTGGGTCATAAATAGTCTTTTTTTATATGTATTGAATTGGTCATCAGGATGAGCAAGTTTACCGTTTATATTATGTAGATTAATCCTTAAACCTGCACCAATTTCGTATTTTGTATTTATATCTTTACTTGATGAAAAAAGAATATTTCTACCTGAAAAAGTTGAATTATAATTTAATTGAAAATTTGTTTGGGATTTTGCACAGAATGCAATACATAGGATAAAAATCCCTAAATTATTTTTAACCATGATAAAAAAATGGAAAAGGGGTTGTATGACCACCCCTTAAAATTAATAATCAAGGCTGTATTCTCCAAATTCTAAACTGTCCTTTAGAATTGTCGTGCCATTTCGCCCAATTCAAATAAATATAAGATAAGTCAGCCATGTTATTGTTTACTTGACCCGGGTCGTACGCATACCATTCACTTGTATATTGTCTTCGACCTATTAAATATATTGTAATGCCATTTTTAGTTGCGCTACCTAAGTCTTTTTCAGATTTAGCCCAATCTCTTTCATATGTGTTCCAAAAAACATAATTAGAAGCAAATGGGGTGACATCGTTATTACAAAATTGTTCCCATTGGAATTGCATTTGACCAATGCTATTTTTGTGTATCTCCTTGATTTTTTTCCATGTATCAAATGTTCCGTTGCTTTTTTTACAAATTAACGACGCTTCTCCGTTATTATTTATGTGAGCGCCTGTTATACAAAACTCAGATTTTGTAGTGTTATCATATCTATGATTTATTTTGAATTCATGTGCAGAATACCAGGCCGTTTCCATGTTTTTTGCTTCGACAGGAACTTTATATTTTATAGTTGATTTTGCTCTCTGTGTAATTGCTACTTCTGCATTATCAAGAATGAAAATTGGATGTGTTGTTGACATCGCCGTTTCTTCATTTATCAAAATCTCTGTGAAACCACCATTATCGTTGGAAAACCAAGCAACTATATAATCTTGATAAGACTCAACGCCTGAAAGCTCATTGTTAACATATGTTCCAGCTGAAAAAATTGGCTTTTTTGTTGGATCAGCTTTATCTATATTGGCAACAAATATTGCAGGCAAATATGTTTCAAGTTCTCCATTCGACTCAGTATTAATAGGACGATGAGTAAGGATTGTCGAATTTACCTTTAGTTTTAAGGCATCAAAAACGGATTGATCGTAGGCCTGACTTCGTAAAGTTGCCGAATTCGTAAATACATTTAAGTCTACACAACTATTATCTCGCAATTTGGCGTTTTCTATTACGTATTGGTTAAACGTACCATTGATAAATAATGGCCTTGCTATTACTGCAATTTCATGCAGCTTTCGAGCCATTTCTGTGTCATCGGCGTCATTTTCATTTGTAAAATAATCTGAAACATCTCTAGGATTAGAAATTAGTGGGATTTCTGACCCTATACTTTTCAGCATTAATTCGTTGGATACTTTATTATTCACTGATGAATCGAGGGTAAGTTGTTCTTTCTTACACCCAACAATCCCGACCCCTAAAATCGCTAGGAATAGAGCGCCATAAGTTAACTTTTTCATAGTACTTTGTTTTAAACATTTATTTTTTTTTGGCAACTAACCAAGCATTTTGCCTCTGCTTTTGAAACTTACAATTCTTTAACTTTTCTACATCGATATTCTTTTTCTTATTTCCATGGTTGTTTTAGAGAAAAGCTTCATTTGCAAAACAAAATTACATCGAACGCAAACCTGATAAATTTATAGGAGACATTCGATTCGAATGAAAACAATCCTAGAAATTCCTAAAAGGCTTACTTTACAAAGGATAGGAGAATGTTGGCCGGTTATTTATTCAACCGAAGCGATGGTATTTATACTGAATTTTTTAGTATAAATGCGAAAAATAAAAACTGCAAAATTGATTGAATTGGTTTGGGAAAATCCTCAGTGAATTAACCAGTTCAAGTTCCCAAGATCAATAATGCTTTCTAACGAAATAAAAGACCTCAACCTTTCAATCGGTTACGTCTACGCTGTTCCCGCGCCATGGCCTCGTTCTCTTCTTCCTCGATAATTTGTTCATCGGTTCTGGCTTTGTACAAGCCAAGCAACATACTTTTTCGGGCTAATTCGGTCGAGTTCTTCGCCCCAATCCGTTTGAGTAAAGCCGAGCGAATGGCGTCAATCGACTTTTTGGACAAATGCATGCGCTCGGCGATTTGCTCACTGGTTTTTCCATCGCAGATTTGTTTCAAAACCAATTGTTCCCGAGAAGTGAATTCGTATCTCAACAAATTAGATTCACCACGGATGCGTTCATCGTTCTTTGAAAACATAGCCTGTTCGACCAATTCTGTGATATGACTTCCCTTGAATTTTACATCGAATAAAGCATCCATCAACGCATCGAATGAACAATTCTTTTTCAAAAAGCTCTTTGCTCCTTCATGGATGAGTTCTGATACAATCCACGGGTCTTCGTGCATGCTTAGCATGATGGCTTTCACGTGAGGAAAATCCATCTGCAGGAGCTTCAAGGTTTCACGACCGTCCATTACGGGTAAATCCAAATCCAGCAATACGACATCTACTTCGTGATTGGGCAGTTGATCCAAGAATTCTCTTACGTTCTCAGCTTGAAAAGCGACAATTACTTGAGGTTCCTTTTTAAGCATAAAAACGAGTGCCTGCCGCACGACGGTGTGGTCTTCCACTACGGCAACGCGAACCGAATGGTTAGGTAAGCGGAATGCTGATTTCTTCATTTATGTTAGTTGCTTCGTTCATTTTCAAGGGCATGGAGATTTCGATGCTTCCGCCCTTTGTTTGGCGTTGGTATTTCAGTTTTCCGCTGATGATGCGTAAGCGGTGTGCAATGGATTCCAATCCCATCCCATTGCCGTGATGCAATAAATATTCGTAATCCGCCTGATTAATTGCCACCCCATCGTGGTGAATATACAAATTCAAGCAGTTTTCCTTGGTGTCTAGTTTAAGGTTGATGAATTGCGGGCGCGCATGTTTCATCAGGTTGTTCATGAGTTCCGTTGTAATGCAATAAAAATGAATTTCTTGGCGCTGTTCCAACAATATATCGGCTGAAACCGTAGCGCTAAACGAACAGGGATTCCCGAGGGATTTTGCCGTTTGATCTATCATGCGTTGAAGCGCTTTTAAAAGCCCGAATTTTAGCAAAAAGTGTGGTAACATGCCGTGAGAAATCGCGCGTATTTTATCCACGGATTGATCAAGGACATCCAAGGTGAATTCAATGTCTTCGCGCAACACGTTATCTCCTGTCATGCTATCCAGCGATGCACATAAATTTCTTTGCGCCATGGCCAAAATTGCCCCTACCTCATCGTGTAAATTTCTCGCAATGTTCGTGCGTTCAGTTTCTTGGGCCTGCACAACTGCGTTCATCATTTCCAACTCCTTGTTTTTGAGTTCAATTTCATAAATTGACTGCAAATAGGTTGTCTTTTTCTTAAAAAATATCAAAATAAATACAATCCCAACTGAGAGGGTGAACGTAAAGAAAATCCCCGATAAAATTAGGATCAAACTCTCTTTAATGTCCATATTGCTTTGGATATAAAAACATTTTGTACAACAAGTAGAATAGAGAAAACAGGATAAATAATCGCAAGTAAATATCCCACGTCGGTTCTAATGTGCGAATCAAATAAATTTATATAAAATGAGGATGAATTAAAAATGAAAAAGGCGGTTGATACGTAAAATAGAAATTTAAACTCCAAAACATTCTTATCATCATACCTGAATAATTGGAAAAGATGAATAAAAGAAATTAAACTGATCGACACATTGGAAAAGACAGACATTAATGTGTTATTATACATTATCCGATTGGAAATAAATGTTTCATAAACAAAAAAGAAGCATGCCAAAGTAAATAGAATTAGGAGAACAGTTCTATGGAATTTTATAGAATAGTAATAACTAAATATAATAATTGTTGAAATAAAAACAGAAACGTGTTGAATTGGATTTGAATTACTTATCCAAAAAGCAAACACAATTTCAAGAAGGACAAAAAGAAAATCTGAAAAAACCAACACAAAAATGGGCCTGCTTACTTTAACAAGCCCACTCCTGTACTTTGTAGCGGCAATTACCGGTAACAGATAACTTAAAATTGACGCATAAGTGAATAATTCAATGATTAAATCTATCATCAACTGTTTAACGGGTTTTTTCTAGGGCATTTTGGTGGACATGGAATAACCCTTTCAACAATAACGCCCTGTTCCATGTCATTTTCATCGGCTTTAGCACCCACTAAAATTAAGTTCTTTTTCCCGTCATCACCCACGCCGTAGTAAATTCTTACGCCTATGCACTCGTCTTGATTCAAGATTTCCATTAGCTTGTTTCTCCCAACGAACTGAGAAATGATCTCACCTGTGGGAATGGTTCTTCTGTAGTTTGCTGTCCAACCGGAAGCTTCTGCGAGGGTAACTACGGACCCCTCATCTCCATTAAATGCCATCGTTCAAAATTTAAAAGTTTGTCAAATGTAAGAATCTGGATCATGCATAAATTTAGTTGCATGGGGTTGCGCAAACGCTAACGCATACGAAATCTAGTTACTGCGTTTTAAATACCACCTTAAAAAATAGTATTTATACTATTTATTTTCAGTAGAAATGCTAAAAATGAAAGTGAATAAAACACTCACAAAAACATCAAAATGCTTTTTTCATTTGGTTTCAAGTGTCACATTTATAGCTATTCAAAATAAATTAAGTAAACGGACTGAAAAAGTGGCTTTAATTGTCTGGGTAGATTTGGTGGAGAATTATTTGACCCTTTTATGATATTTCGTTCAAGAGACAATGATGAGGCTGAACACCTAAAAAAACATTAACTTCAACCAGAACTAAATCGTTAAACTATTTATAACTTAAGAAAACATGATTAAAAAAATTTTATTTATCGGAGCATTTTTACAATTAACTAATGTAAATGCTCAATCAAATGTATTACCGACAAACGGTAATGTAGGAATTGGAACTACAACTCCAACCGATAAATTACAGGTAAACGGTACAGCTAGGATTGACTCAACACTTACTGTTGATTCTGTAAGTGTTATTGGAAACACGAGATTAGGTAATGATTTAAAAGTCGACGGTAATTTGATTTTACCAAATATATCAGAAACAGGTCCGAATGATATTTTTAGTACTTTAATGATAAAGTCTGACGGAACAGTGGTTTCAACTCCCAAAAGTTTGCCTACTGCTAGCCCGTTAGAAATTCCACCATGTTTAGTAGATATGTCAGGAAACCCTGTTTACACTGGAACATATTGGACATATGACAATCCTAACCATAGTATTTATACGGGGCATTGCTATGATGCAAAAGTAGGAATCAATAGATGGAATCCAAGAGTTGCTTTGGATGTTTCTGGAACGACTTATTCGACAAGACTTGCACTAGGATTTTCCAATCCAATAACAGCAACTGATTATTTAAGTCTGAAAATCAACTCTTCACCAGCAACTGCTTATTCATTGATGTCTATTTTATCAGGGACAAATAATTTATTCAATCTTAATTCTTCTGGTTTATTAAATACAAACTATCTACAATCATTGAATCTGCAAACACAGAAAATTGGGATCAATGTAGACCCAAATACGGCAAATCAAGTAGGTTTTTTCCACTTAAAAACAAATCTTCCAAATACAAACTCTTCTGTTGCATTCCTTATTGAAAACCAAAATAGAAAGTTATTCCAGATAAACAACAATGGAAACATTTATGCCCGCCAAATTCGCGTTAATCTTGATGCTGCATGGCCAGATTATGTATTCAAACCAACTTATCAGTTATTACCATTGAATCAATTGGAAGCCTATATCCTTCAAAATGGGCACTTACCAAATGTTCCTATTGCATCCGAAGTTCAAACCGAAGGAATTGATTTGGGTGAGACGAATAGAATCATGATGGAGAAAGTTGAGGAATTAACTTTATATCTAATTGAGCAGCAAAAATTAATCGAGAAAATGCAAGCAGAAATTGAATTGATCAAAGAACAATAAAAGTAATTGAACCCATAGGTTAATACGTCATTTATGAAGAATATTACTTTTATATTATTTTTGATTTGCATGTGTTTTAATATTGTTGCTCAATCAACTAAATCGTTGAAAAACAGCATACAATTTAACCAAAGTTTATTCAATTTCGGGGATAGTAGAATCTATTTTGATTTGGGCTCTACTGATTTGAGTTACAATAGATTCTTTAAAAATTTTGGTATTGGTTTGGGAATCAATCGCATTCAGTTGGTAAAACAAGGCTTGGAACCCATCGGACCTACTGATGAAGTGGCAAGACGTGATAATCTTCATTTGTATTATTTGCAAGTTATACTATCCTATCGTTTCGTGGATTTTTGCCCTGTTAAAAACATAAACGTGAATATAGACATAGCTCCAACTTTTTTGATAGGAGGCAAAAATTCATTTTATGGGGAAATAGATCAACAAACATTGCAGCATAATTCATTTTGGAAGAATCCAAGTCGAATGGAATACGAAACCAAGTTTAATATTTACGGTAGATTAGGTATTTCATATGTTTTTTTTAGCAAATATGAATTAGGAATTAACGCAAATACTTATTTGAAATATATAGCACCGACGTTAATGCATATACCTAAACCATTTAGTCCATATCCAAGTCAGATAAATAAGAGTTCATATTTTTCAATTTCATTTAAATTCAACTTTTAACTATGAAAAAAATCTTAAAACTTATGCTATTTGTGATTTTCGTAAACACAAATGCATTTTCGCAAAAAGAATGCGATGTCTTATTTCCTAGTCCTCCCATTTTTGTAAACAATCAAAAAACAACTTTTACGAGTTACACTTTTAAGGTGTATTATCATATCATTCGAAAAAATAATGGTAAAAAGCCATCAACTGATTATACATCAATTGCAAATGCACACAATTTTTTGAATTCTTCTTTTATTTCGAGTAATATTTGTTTTGTGTGGTCTGGTACTGATTATATTGATGACAATGATTTTTATAATTTTGACTTTTTCAGTGTAGCAGCTGCTGATCAAGAATCTTCAGAATTGTTTCAAATTAATGCTCATTCCGACGGGATTGATGTGTATATCATTCATGAATCTACCTCACAATACGCTTTTAACGGAAGGGTGAATACTATACCCGGAAATGGGATTATCATTCAGAATGTAAAGTTCCAACAGTCTACATTTCCCCATGAAATGGGACATATTATGGGCTTATATCATGCATTTGAAGAATCTATTTGTATTGAAAATCCTGATGGCTCAAATTCTTCAACTTGTGGAGATCTTGTAGAAGACACTCCAGCTGCAACTTATTCTTGTAAATATTTAACAACAGCGTGTCAATATCCATGTAGTGTGAGTTATAACGTGTCCGTATTGGAAAATAATTTCATGATGTATGCTGAAAACTTGAATTGTAGAACAACTTTTACGGATGGTCAAAAAGAAAGGATGTATGGAGTTATAGATCAAACTTCTGATCTTCAACAGCGTTTGGTACCGTTTGATAGGACAATCGCTTTTCAGAATATCCCATTTAACATTTTTCTCGGAATAACGATTAACGATATTGTCCAAGAGGCAAAAGGCACATTGACTCTTCAGGATGTTAATATTCAATCACCGGGAAAAGGAGCATTCAGGGCAGAAGATGAGATAATTGTTCTTCCTGGTTTCGATGCAATAGAAGGATGTAGGGCATTGTTAATTATAGAAAACATTTGCAAGGCTGGAGAAACACAAGCAAAAGCCGTAGAATCAGTTGTTGAATATTATGAAAATGAAGGTTTCCGAGTTGATATTTCAAAAGAGGAATTTGAAACATCGCTTCAATCGGATATTCAATCTTCACTTTCAGAATCAATATTTAAAATTTATCCGAATCCATTTACCGATTTATTCAGTATTTCGATTGAGACTCTAAATGAATATGAAAATACAGAAAGAGTGTTGGTTGAAATTACTGATTTGAATGGCAAAGGAATAATACTAAATAATTACACTTATCTTGAATTAAATCGAGATTTGGAAATAAACTCTTCAAAACTTCAAAATGGTTTCTATATTATTAAGTTTACAGTTGGAGAAGAAGTTTTTATCTCAAGAATTGTGAAGCAATAATTGATTATTACTGTTCATAACCACAAACAAGCGCAAGCGGCAAACGTACATTCGTGTTAGCCGCCTAGCGCCTGTTTGTATCCCGTTTCAACTGTTGGGAGAAACGCTGATTTATCGATAAATTGGAGCAGAACTGGAGGCGGAATTGTTAGAGCAATGAATTGTCAATTTACTAATAACTACAGGTCCTTTGAGTTTATGAAATACCTACCCGTAAATATTCAAGGAAATCCGACAAACGATTTAGGAGGTATTTCCAATTGTACGTTTACTACCGATAATAATTTCGGCGATGGAGGAAGTTTTATTAACCCATATGCGCAAATCACCATGTGGAATACCAGAAATATTAGTATTCTCGGAAATAAATTTGAAAACTTAAGACTTAATGTATCTGAAATAGACAGAGGTATAGGAATCGTCGCCATAGATGCTGCTTTCACAATAAATCCCGGTTGTAATACCCCAATTATATCTGCTTCTGGATGTCTTTTGGTCAATCAAATAAAAAATGAATTTCATAACTTGTACACTGGCATATCGACATCGGGAGTAAATGGCGCTTCATTCACAGTAGATAATGCACTTTTTACGAATAATTTATACGGGATTAGAATTGAAGGAGCACAATTTGGGGAAATAATAAGATCAACCTTTAATGTGCCATTTTCAGCCATTCCAGGTGAAACAAAATATGGTTTTGGAATTTATGCCACCGCCGCTTCTGCAATTAAAATTGAGGGCAATGTTTTTTATGGCTTATACAACACAACAGGCCGTAGTATTGGCGTTTTCATGAATAATAGCGATGTCGGTGGTGGTGGAGTGTCAAATTATCGTAATGATTATTTAAACTTATCCATTGGAACCCAAGTGGCAGGATCCAATACAACTTTGGAGATTGATTGTAACCGTTTTTATAAACAAACCTCAGTAAGTTTTGCTGATATTCATATGGCAAATGGGGTGTTGGCGGTGCAAGGAGATTGTGGTATTGGTCTTCAATATGTTCCAGCAACATTACCTCAAGCAAATGAATTTTATGGGATTTGTAACAATACATCTTTTAATCAGTTGCGTAATACAAGTTCTACTTCTTTCGAATATAACTCTTATCCACAAGCAGATGTTGGGTTTGATACAAGTTGTATTAATGGAATTATTCTTGGCGTTCCTTGCGAGAACACCCCTATATATATTAGAGGTGAAGCATGTCCATCGACAATTACAACCATTGGAAGCAGTGTTGATAAACTAGTTAAAATCGAGGAAGATAAAAGTCAAATAACCTTTCTCCAAAATAAGGTAGATGGTGGCAACTCCCTTGAGATTCAACAATTAATCGCTAATAGCATAGACGCTAATAATTTAAAATCACAACTTGACAGCATCGAACCCTATTTAAGTCAACAAAATCAGTTAGCCGTTATCAATAAAAATATGCCCAGTGTCATTAAAAAACAAATTCTAGAGGATAATGCTGCTTTTAAACCTGAGGTCTGCAATGGAATTGTCAATTCAACTATGTCAAATGCTGTTAAGAACCAATTGATGGCCATTGCCTGCGGAGAAAGTCCTTTAGATCGATTAGACAAATTGATTCATCACTACGAAAATGAATTGCGTTTGGCATCGAATGATTTATTAAAAGTATATCTGGATTCAAATTATCTAGATAGTGTTTCATTCGCCCTTACAGAGCGTTTAAGTATAGAAGAGAAGAAATTAATGGTTCCTATTCTAATTCAAATGGATCAAAGTTCCGCTCAGAATTACTTGTCAGAAATTTTAACTTATATTTCAACCATTCAAGCAAGTAAGCTCGAGGAAGCAAATGAACTTCAGGCATTTTATGATTTTTATTCATTGCTATTACCGATTTCAAACAGTGCCGGTGGTTTTTTTAGCCTGACACCCTCTGAACTTCAGGAAATAAAAAACACAGTTGATCAACGAAATTCCATGTCCGGTTATGCTTCCTCCATTATAAACTTTATAAATAAAAATCATCCCTATGTTGATGCCTACGATTTCGATGGGACAAAAATAATTACGCAGCCAATTCAACAAGAGAAATGGGTTCCTTTGCCGGAAGAATCCGTTTCTATGAGTGTTTATCCCAATCCTTCTACAGGGGTATTTGATTTAATTATCTCCGAAAGTACAGCAGTAATTAATTCAATTTTGGTTTTCAATTTGGAGGGACGATTACTCTACGAAAGTCAATCAGCAACCAGCTCAGTAACTATTGATTTGTCTGATTTGGATCATGGGATTTACCTTTTGAAGATTAAAACCCTTATTGATGAAACTGAGATTAGATTGACCGAACGAATAATAGTTTCAAAATAAATGCTTAAAAATTGTATATTACTGCTCTATATCTGGGTTAGTGCTTTTTCACAAGCACAGTCAAATTATTATAATAAAACCATTGATATTGAAAATTCAATTAATGCAAATGAAGACCTCTTTATTTTAAATCAAGATACGTCAATACTTACCGGATTTTTACGTGATGCAAATGGTAAACGGTCTAACACTTACACTTTTATCAATAATCAAAATGGTGACACAATTCGAAGTTTTAGATACGGCAGAGATACCATTGATATTTATGGTGGAATCGCTAATAATATTCACATCATTAATAATATGCTTTTTTCATGTGGAGCATATTATAAGAACAATAAGGCATATTCCAATTTTTTGAAGTTCACGTTAGATGGAAATATACTCCTCGACTCTGTATATTTTGAGCAATTGTATTGGTCAGAATTCGAATGTATTTTGCCCACGAATGATGGTAATTTTTTAATTACTGGAAGTAAAATAACGACCCTTGGGAATCGAGATGGTTTGTTGGTAAAAATAGATCAAAACGGAAATATACTCTGGGAAAAAACTTTTAATTATTCTACTTATGACGGAGCGATTAAAATTGTGCCTCATCTCGATAACTTTTTAATTTCAGCTGGTAATAAAGATCATTTATTTAATGAGATTGATCTATGGTTAATTTGTGTTGACCACGATGGAAATATTGTTTGGGAAAAAACCTTCGGTGGACCTTATTACGATGGTGGCAATGCAATTTCCATTTCGAATAATGAAATACATGTAAGCGGTTGTAGAGAGTATGCTTCCAACAAATACGAATCTTTTATAATGCGATTAAATAGCGTTGGGGAGTTGATTTGGGAAAAATCACTATTTCGCTTGGTCACTCCCCATGCTCAAAGTGATTTATCGCACTCCATTGAGCTATCGGATGGGTCAATAGTAATGGGGGGCACTACTTATGAGAATGATTCTCCTGTAGATTACCCTATCGCAAGGATTTTTAAAATGAATCAAAATGGTGATAGTCTTTGGACAAGGATATTAAAACTTAGGAATAATGACAATTATCTCACAGATATCAAGGAATTAGAAAACGGTGACCTCTTAATATCCGGATTCGTTTTTCCTGATTCTCCAAACAACACCCAAGACGGCTGGCTCATGCGCACCAATTGTTTAGGCTATTTTGAGCACCCTAAAGATTCTCTGGTTTTGAACGCAAGCGGATCTGTTTTAACAGCAACAAACAATGCTTCCTATTTTGAATATACTACCATTTCTTGGGGAGATGGTGATATTGATACCTTGTACGCAAATGAAATTCAATACATCGAACATCAATATACCATTCCTGGTATGTATGATGTAACATCTACTACGGTGGCTTGCAATGATACCATTTCCCATCATTACGCACACACAGTTACTCCAATCTCATTCTCAGAACTAAATTTGTCCGTTTTCCCCAATCCAAACGATGGCCTCTTTGAAATTTGGTTAAATTCTGATGACTTATTTGACATTGATGTCCTTGATCTCAATGGTAGAATCGTAAAACAAGATAAAAATGTACTTCTGAAAAATGGGTGCCCATTGAATTTGATAGAATTGGAAAGTGCTGTATATTTTATTAGGGCAAGGGCTGGGAATCAAGTTTATCAATCCAGGGTCGTCATTGCTAAAACGTTATGAAAAATCCACAAGTTTCTAGAATTGTCAACCTTGACCTCATCCGGTTTGTTGCTGCCCTGATGATTATTTTCCTTCATGCCTATGAAGCATGGGTGGGTTGGTTCGGACAGGTGGGTTTATTGAGTAATAGCACATTTAAAACACTTTCCTACTCGGGAACTTGGATAGACCAATTCATTCGGAACTTAGGCCATGGTGTCGATGTGTTTTTCTTGATCAGTGGATTTTTAATCACGTATTTATTATTAGAAGAAAAGAAAGCAATCGGCAAGATTTCCATTTGGAAATTTATGGTACGGCGTTCCTTGCGAATTTGGCCCTTGTATTTTTTAATCATCGCGATCGGTCCTGTCTTGGTTTCGTGGCTGCAAGAACCCTCACCAAATTACACTTGGAATCTACTTTTCATTGGAAACTTCGATGTAATTTTTACCGAAAAATGGCTGTACCCCTTTGCCCATTTATGGTCTATTTGTATTGAGGAGCATTTTTATTTGGTTTGGCCTTTCATCATTGCTTGGGTTCCCACCAAACGTTTAATGTCCGTTTTCATTGGAATTATAATTTTTAGCATAGGTTTTAGAATGTATGCTTGGTCTAATTTCGACCACGGATGGTACTATGTTTTTACCCATACCTTGAGCCGAATGGATGTTTTGGTTATAGGTGCCATCGGGGGCTATTACCATTCCATTTCTCCCATTCAGATCCATTTATCCCGCATGCAGCGCTACCTGATTTTCGGTTTGTTAATCAGCGTATTGTGCTTGGAACCCATAACCCAATGGGATACTTTGATAATGGTTGGCTTTAAAAAATATATCTACGTGGCGCTAACTGCCATACTTCTGCTTGATTTTTTATTTAATCCGTCGTTTAAACACGTGTTAAAGCCAACAAGCTTCGTCCATTACCTTGGTAAGGTCTCTTATGGCATTTATATGTTTGGAAATGTCCTTCTACTGGTTGTAATTAAAAAAATCTTGCTAAAATTTGGTATAACTAATCTTTGGATTTTCATGGGGATTGTACTGTTTTTATCCATCCTTGTTCCCATCCTGAGTTATGAATTTTTCGAAAAACCCTTCTTGAAATTGAGCGCAAGGTTTCGGGTGATAAAATAAAATCGGATGAATTGCTGTAACCGAAACATCCAAGATTTACCGCCGAAGCTTGGCGGAGGTGATGAATAGCTTCGTTTCTTGGAGTACTTTGCAGCACTAATCTCGTTTTTCATTTTTAGTACATGTACTAAAGATTTTGGTATATATACTATTTTATTAATGGCATTGTCGAGCCAAACTTCAGTAAACATTTGATATTAACTTGATTCAGTATCGTTCAGCCATTTTACAATGAAATATTTCTTTGACCTCATTCATTAATTTAGCGCCGAATCAAAATTTAGTGATAATATGAATAATCTTTTGCCATCTGTAACTTGTGTAGCTTGTCATTGTTCTGATACGATGCAACAACCCACTTCCACATCAAATATCTTGAATTACACTCAGAGTTTTGGTGCTATCCATAACAATCTGCTAACTCTTTATGGCGAAACATTTCCCGATTTGATCGGAACCCATGAACAAATTTGGCAATTTATGACTACTGAAACAACAAAGGAGTTAAATACAGTCAATCTTCCGGGCGCGAATTTTATTTCGTTTTCAGATGCAAATTCATATGGTGTGAACATTAAATCTTCGCTGAACTTATATCTGAAAGATTTACAAAGTCAAGGAATAATTTCACCTACAATCTATGAATTAGTTGATACCATATTATTCATTATCAAAAATTTTGAAAATTCAATTGATGTTTCGTTCAGATTAAACTCATTCATAAATAAACATAGTCTAAATCCATTCCTTACACAAAATGATAAAATATCTGTTCTTGGCGCAGCAAATGTTGGACTTTATTCAAACTATTTTTGGGATTTTGCTTTGAACAATAGTGATGATCCTTACCATCAAATTGCCTTTGATCTAAATGCCACTGGGAATTTATATAAAATAAAATGGGCAGATTTGATTGGTTTTGTTGTCGGGGCAGGAGTTGGAAGTGCAGCGGGTCCACTAACAGCAGTATCAACAGGCATAGCCTTGGGAGGTTTTGCTTCAAAGATTTTTGGAGAATAATCTCTATATTTGGTTGTATAACCATCTAATACATAAAAAATGAAAAAAATATTAATCTACTTTTCATTGATTGCAGGCTTTAATGTTCTAGCTCAAACTGATGTGCCAAAAGAATCCGGAAGCGAGATTTATTGGAACATTGGGGCGCATTCACCCTACATTCAACCGCTCAATGACCTCATTGTCGCCGCAGGATTTCCAATGCTAAAAACCACCAGTTATTCGGCCGGATTCTCTTATGTGCAATTCAGTAAAAAGGATATCGTTACAGAGCAAGAACTATTCTATTACAATTTACAGTCAAAAAGTGATTCATTAACATCCAATATGAGAAATATAAGTTATGGCTTCTCATTATTTGGGTACCGATACATGGATCGTAAAAAATTAAAAATGTTTTCAACAGTCGGACTTATTTTTAATAATTCGCGAGTAAAAGTGTTTGAAAATCTAACAAACGATAATTCCGTGGCTTCCTATTTATCAGGAACTGCCAATCAACATGAAATGAACACATTTAACTACAACTTAAATGGAACTACCCACATCAATTATTACATTTCTTTTAAGAAATCTACAACACAGCTTATTTTAGGAGCACGAGCAGCATACTATTTACCGCTAACTACCACAAAATGGAGTATGGATAATGCAAAACTTAACAATGGCCCAAAAATTAACCCCGGCGGTTATGCTGTACATTTAAGTATTGGCATGACTTTGTAGTAAAACAGTCGCTTATTGAAATTAGAAACCGAAGCATTCAAGAATTACCGCCGAAGCTTGTCGGAAGAACTATTTGCCTTTGGTGCATGGAAAGCGGCCCTTCGATCCACCTCCGCCTTGCTACGTCGGACAGGCTCAGGGACCGCACCTGTCCTAATTATATTCTGCTAAAGCGTACCCTGAGTAGTTCTCCGCCTCGCGGCGGAGGCGTATCGAAGGGTGCGGAAAAAAAGTAGGGGGAAAATCTTTGTTTAAGTATTTTTCTTTTGTCTTGATACAAAAGAAACAAAAGATCAAGGCACGGGATGCTTCCTTGGTTTAACCATTTCCGCACCTCCTAAGCCTCTGTTTTGTCGGTGATCTTTCAGCTTCCTCCAAAACAACGACCCCCAGTTCGGCTTGGAAACCGGAGCATCCAAGTGCCAAATAATTTTTTGCCTTTGGTGCATGTTTAAAACATAATACTAGAATTGATCAATTTTTTCTAACCATCATTGTATCCGTTTGGAATTCTGTTTGCCAATTTAAAAAATACAAACCTTGTGGTATAACATCGTAATTCAATACTTCTTCCCCAAATTCAAGTTTATGTGAATCTATCTCTTTTCCATCTAGTGTAAATAACTGAGTAGATATTGGCACATCGTCTGTGCGCTGCATCAATAGATTATGTTCAAAAGGATTAGGATAGCAAGATACATTAAAGGTAGGATCAATTTCCGGTGCCCCGAGCCATGGAGGATTCACCCCTTGTTGAAACATAAAATACCTGGAAACAGCATCACAGATGAACATGAGCCAAATGTTGTTATAGGGGTCAACTTCAAGTTCTACATTTAAGGTGCTGTTCGCACAGCTAGCGTAAGTTGCAAGTAAATCAACGAGGTTGGTGGTTTGTTCCCAAGTCTGAGTGCTTCGGTTATATTTAGAAATGTATTTGGGTGTATGAAGCGAATTAAAACAATCTGTATTTCCAAAAAGGACCCACAGGTTGCCGTCCAAATCAAAACAAAGTTTTCTTGGATGGCCATCTGGCATTTGTAAAGAATTAGAAGTAGAAATACTATCAATTTCAAATGTGCCGTGCGCCAAGCCAATGTGATCTATTTTGGTATAAAACAGGGTGTCTGTACCAGGTAATAGCTTGGCATCTAAAATCTTGTGATTGCTAGGCATGGTGTTGTCAATCGCGGGACTAGCACCGGCTGGCAGATCGACATGAGAAACAGAGCCCCAATAAAAGGAATAACTTGCATTTTCACCAACTAATAAATTACTATGTGATTCTGGATAGGTGTTGATAAGCTGATCTTGAAAGTAAACAAGGGTATATGTATTATTTGGATCCCAGGTGCCCATATACAACGTATCATTGCGAACAACCATATTTCCAAAGCTGTGCATTTGATGCTCACCAGGTAAATCAATCGTTTGAAAGGTGTTGCCATCGAATTTGTAAAAGAATGGCGCCCCATCGTTATACGAGTACATAGCCGAGCTGGTAAAAACAGGTCTTCTATACGTCCACGAGAAATCAACAAAATTGAATAATGGTACCACGGCAGGGGTATAATGGGTAAATACCCCATCATCAAAATGTATAGGGTAACTTGTTTTTAGCCAGAAGCTTGAGTCAAATGGATTGATGGATAAGAACACAGAATTTTGTCCCATATTCACCTCTTGCCAAGATTGGGCATTTATATTTTTCAACGATGATATGAAGAGTAAAAATACGATTAAAGCTTTATCCATTTCTTAACAATTTTGAAATTCTCTGTTCTATATTCAACTAAATAAATCCCTTGTAACATACCGAAACAATCAAATGAAAATGTTTTTAGCCCATATACTTCTTTGCAATAATGAACTTGGCTATTCAAATCAAAAATAAAAATAATCCCTAAAGATGTTTCATCTAAGCCGTGATTCACCACTTTGCATATTGTTCATGTTTAGGGATTACGACAACCTAAACGCATGTCATGGGGGAGAGTGGTAGTTTTAGGGCGAGGAAAAAAAGTAGAGAAATATAAAAACATCGTGATTTATTTTAGTCACCCTCCTCTGACGGAGTCTGATACTCGTTAGAGTCACCTCCCTTAATCCCTCCTCGAGGAGGGAAACCATTTCCTCCCTTCCTCAAGCTAGCGGAGACGTATCGAAGGGTGCGAAATAAAAGTAGTAACATATAAAAACATCGTGATGTATTTTAGTCACCCTCCTCTGACGGAGTCTGATACTCGTCAGAGTCGTCAGGCTTTATCCTCCCTTCCGTCACGACGGATAAACAAGGGAGGAAGAAAACAATAGAACTAGGGTGTAAATGTAAAGCGAAATTAATCTAAGTATTCGAACCTATTTCGCTAAATCCGCAAACATGGCCAATATCGCCGCTTCATTGGGTGCGCAGATTCCGCGTTCGGTAATTAATCCAGTCACTAAGCGCGCTGGGGTTACATCAAAGCCGTGATTCACCGCTTGCGTGGTTTCCGGGCAAATCAATACAGGTTCAATTGCTCCCGCGGCACTTTTTCCAATCACATAACGCACCTCGTCTTGGTTTCGTTCCTCAATGGGTATTTCTTTAAGTCCATCCCGCACCGATAAATCCAAGGTGGTTGAAGGGAGTGCTACGTAAAATGGAATCTTGTTGTCGAATGCTGCCAAGGCCTTCAGGTAAGTCCCAATTTTGTTGGCTACATCCCCATGGCGTGTAGTACGGTCGGTACCAACAATGACCATGTCCACCATGCCGTGCTGCATCAAATGCCCTCCGGCGTTGTCCACAATTAAGGTATGCGGTATGCCGTGGCGTGTAAGCTCATAGGCCGTAAGGTTCGCTCCTTGATTGCGCGGTCGCGTTTCGTCTACATAAACATGTACGTCAAAACCCTTCTGTTTGGCTTGATAAATGGGCGAGGTTACCGTACCCCATTCAATACAACCCAACATGCCCGCATTGCAATGCGTTAAGATGTTAATGCGCTGACCCGGTTTTTTAGCCGCAATTTCTTCTAAAATCGGAAGACCGTGCACACCAATTAAACGGCAGGTTTCTACGTCTTGCTCCACAATGGCTTGAGCTTCTTCCCAAGCGGTTCGGACTAAATCCTCGGCTCCTTCTAAGCGCGCTTTCATTCGATTCAAGGCCCAGAACAGGTTAACTGCCGTTGGTCGTGAATTCGCCAGCGCCTCAAAGGCCTGATCCATAACGTCTTGATTGCGGTTTTCCTCAACGCAGGTTTTGGCGGCCAAATAAATTCCATAGGCTGCTGTGGCTCCAATCAAGGGTGCCCCACGAACCACCATATCCTTAATGGCGGCTTCCGCTTCTTGATAGGTATGCAACTTCACTACCACCCATTCGTGCGGTAAAAATCGCTGATCTATGACCTCAACAAAACGGTCTTCGGTGGGCCAAATCGTTCTAAATGGACTGGACAAGCTTAGAGATTGAATGCCGCTTTGATGCGATCAACGTAATCTAATTTCTCCCATGTGAACAATTCCACCTCTATTGGTTTCTTTTCCCCGTTAGGTGCAGTAAAGATTTTCGTTTTCTTTTCATAATCACGCCCCATGTGACCATACGACGCAGTTTCTGAATAGATCGGATTTCTTAATTTCAAACGTTGTTCAATGAAGTACGGACGCATGTCAAAAATCTCTTCAATTTTCTTAGCGATTTCACCGTCGGTCATGTCTACCTTGGATGTACCATAGGTTTCCACAAATAAGCCACATGGCTTAGCCACGCCAATCGCGTATGAAACCTGAACTAATACCTCATCACACAAGCCTGCAGCCACCATATTCTTCGCAATGTGACGGGTAGCATAGGCTGCTGAACGGTCTACTTTTGATGGATCTTTACCAGAGAACGCTCCACCTCCGTGAGCTCCTTTTCCTCCGTAGGTATCTACAATGATTTTTCTTCCTGTTAACCCGGTATCTCCGTGTGGACCACCGATTACAAACTTACCAGTAGGGTTAATGTGATACGTGATTTGATCGTTGAATAGGGCTTGTAAGCTCGGTTTAAGCTTAGCCTTTACTCTTGGAATCACTATTTCTATGATGTCTTTTTTAATCTTCGCTAACATGGTAGTTTCCTCATCAAAATCATCATGTTGCGTTGAAACTACGATGGTATCGATGCGTTGCGGCACGTTATCATCCGAATACTCAATGGTTACTTGAGATTTCGCATCCGGGCGTAAATATGAAATTAACTGCGGTTCATTGTTGCGAATCCAAGACAATTCCTGTAAAATTTTATGAGCAATATCTAAGGCCAACGGCATGTAATTGTCCGTTTCTTTGGTGGCATACCCAAACATCATTCCTTGGTCACCCGCCCCTTGATCTTCTGGATTTTTACGCTCTACCCCTTGATTAATATCAGAGGATTGCTCGTGAATCGCTGAGAAAATACCACACGAATTCGCGTCAAACATATACTCCGATTTGGTATATCCAATCTTTTGAATGGTTTCACGTGCAATTTTCTGAACATCTAAATATACCGTGGTTTTAACCTCTCCAGCCAATACTACCTGACCGGTGGTCACTAGGGTTTCACAGGCTACTTTCGACGTGGGGTCAAAGGCCATAAAATGATCGATTAATGCATCAGAAATTTGATCTGCTACTTTATCTGGGTGCCCTTCTGACACCGACTCTGAAGTAAATAAATATGCCATTTAAGTATTTTTTTATGCAAAAATAGGGAATTTCATCGAATTTATAAGGGCTTACCAAAGCGGTTTACCTGCAGTTACGCGATCCTTCAGGAGCGCATTCGGCCGATATCGGTCTTCCCCGTAGCGCTCATGCAGTGCATTTAATTGAGATAAGACCGCGGAAGGACTAATTTCTTCTGCCCAAGCCAAGAGTCCTTTTGGATAATTTACGCCCTTCATCATCGCCAGGTCAATGTCGTTTGGTGAAGCTACCTGCATCAATACGGCATCATAGGCTTCATTAATGAGCATGGCAATAATGCGATTAAAAATTTGTTGAAGTAAGGCTTCATCCCTCTTAGGTTCGGGGCGATCCTTGGAATAATCATAAAATCCTCGGCCTGTTTTTCTACCGAACAAGCCTGCTTCTTTTAATCGTTTTTGGGTAAACGAAGGTTTAAACCGTGGATCGAAATAGAACGCTTCAAAGACGGTTTCAGTGACCGTATAGTTTACATCATTTCCGATGTAATCCATCAATTCAAAGGGGCCCATCTTAAAGCCACCAAGGGACGTCATTGCGTAATCAATGGTAGCAAAATCAGCGATTCCTTCCTCATACATTCGTAGGGCTTCTCCATAAAACGGTCGAGCCACTCGGTTCACGATAAATCCTGGGGTATCCTTACAAACCGCCACCGTTTTTCCCATAGCAGCAATAATTTCCTCTGCTAGGAGCACCACTTCAGGGGAAGTAAGCACGCTTGGAATCACCTCTACCAAGGGCATGAGGGTTGCGGGATTAAAAAAGTGAATCCCTAAAAACCGTGCAGGCGAAGTTAAAGCGCTCGAAATTGAAGCAATCGATAAGGAGGAGGTGTTGGAAGCCAAGATACAGTGCGAAGAAACCACCTGTTCGAGGGATTGGAACACTTGATGTTTAATACCTAAATTTTCAACGATGGCTTCAATCACTAAATCTGCAAAACGTGCCTCATCAAGCGATTGAACAAAATGTAAGCGCGCGTTGATGCTCTGATGTGTGGATTCATCAATTTTACCTTTTTCCACCAAGGTAGCTAAGGATTTATTGATTCCTGCCTGCGCTTTACTCAGTTGGTCCTCCGATAAATCGTATAACCACGTTTCAAATCCTTTTTGCGCGGCTAACTGGGCAATACCTGCACCCATGGTGCCTGCACCTACTACAAAAATTCGTTTTGCCATTATTTTCCTGTAAAATTTGGTTTTCGTTTCTCTAAGAAGGCATGAACCCCTTCCTTAAAATCAGCCGTATTTCCAGCCTCAACCTGTAACTTTAATTCAGTCTCTAATTGTTCATCCATGGATTGAAACCAACTCAACTGAACCGCCTGCTTGGTTAAGGCCAAGGCCTTTGTGGGCATGCTTGCCAGGTTGGAGATGAATGCATTGGTTACCTGATCATAATCCGCGGCCGGTACGGCCTTATAAATCATATTCATGCGTTCCGCTTCTGCAGCACTCACTTTATCGCCAGTCATCATTAAGGCTAAGGCTTTTTGTGAACCGATTAAGCGTGGGAGCAAATACGTCCCCCCAGAGTCTGGTATTAATCCAATTTTCGAAAAGGCTTGAATGAAACTGGCCTGTTCATGTGCCAAAACAATATCACACGCCAAGGCAATGTTTGCCCCTGCCCCTGCAGCAACGCCATTAACTAGGGCGATTACCGGTTTAGCAAGCGCACTGATTTTTTTAATGATGGGATTATAATGTTCAGAAAGAATTCGTTCTAAGCCGGGGCCGTCGGGCGCAACCGCTTCGCCAAGGTCTTGACCCGCACTAAACGCCTTTCCATTGCCGGTTATTACCACAACACGCACCGCTTCATCTTGTGCAGCTTCATCCAAGGCCGCTTGCATTTGCAACGCCATGCTTCGATTAAATGCGTTATATACTTCCGGTCGGTTTAACTTGATCCAAGCGATGCCTTGGTTAATTTCAAAGGATATTTCCATGTGTTTCTATGCTTAATTGTTTTTGAATGCGTTCGTTCCATGTTTGAACTAAATGCGCTGGACTGATAATTTGTAACTCCCCCATGAATCCGAGCAAAGTACGAATCAATTCCTCGTTGATTTGCACAGTTAATACAAACTGGTTTGTTCCGATTTTTTCTTGCGAGGAATGCAGGGGTTGGGATTCAATATATTTCGATGCGATGTCATTTACCCGCAGCGCTATGCGTTCAGCGGCTTTCTTTTCGGTGGTGATTCCAATGGTTTCTGCAAAAAAGGAACTGGGATTAAATGCTTCCTTGAGTAGGTGTTGTGCCTCGTTAACCACTAAGCCATCCATGCGCTCTAGGGCATAGGTGATCCAATCTGATTTTTCGAGGTCGAACGAAATAAGATACCAACGGTTTCTATATTCCTTTAGGTATACAGGGAGCACGTTCCGTTCTTTTGCAATCCCGGTTTTAAACGAGGCATAGGTGAAGTGGCACGTTTTCTTTTCTTGAATGGCGGTGAGCAGCAAGGGTAACCATTGATTCCCAATCGAGGAATACGCCGTTTCAAAGCCAATGAATGCTGAAGTTTCATTTCCTTCTGTTCCTGCCACGGCAACGCGGGTCGCAATTTTATCAATCGCACTTCCAAATTCTTTGAAATAAGGGACTTCTTGAAACTGTTGAAGGGTTTGAACCGCAAAGCGAATCGATTCTAACTCGTCCTCTGAAAGCGGAATATCATTGATGGTATAGTCTGGGTCTTCATAAAAATACCCTTCATGTTTGCGGCTATATTTGATCGGAGCGTCGTGTTCCATGCGCATCGCAAACAAGTCTTTTTCAATGGTTGAATCACAAATGTGATTACCATACGTAGAACCGAACAAGGATTCCTCGCAGGCCTCTCTTAAATCGCTTTTACTCGGGTAAGTCTTATAGGGATTTCGAATCATTCGGTCGATGATGCGATATCTGATAAGCGCGTTTTTAATGTGCGGCATTGCTACGCTTTACTATACCCAAATAATTCGAAGAACTTAATGGCTTGTGCGGCCTCATAAGGAACGTCATCTTCCCAATTTTTGGCTCCCCCTTTGATTTTACTTAAGACATCATCCGACATGATGCGCAAGTTCTTGTCGTTAAAATGTTTAATCGGTGCGATTTTATCGTTTTGTACCATGTAATCCATCAAGCCCTTCAAATGCGCCGGCAGTTCCATGTTATACATGTCTAATAATGCACCAGATTCTACATCAATTGCGGGATAAACATACAATTTCACATTATGACCAAAACCTCTTCCGAAGGCTTCAATTAAGCCCCCAGGCAGGTTATCATAATATCGTTCATCGAAAATCGTACTCAAATTATATACCCCAAGAATCACCCCCATGAATTGTCCCTTCGCGATGGCAGACAGGTATTCCACCATTTTGTAATGCTTCAAGTAATTCGAAATCATTACGGTATATCCCAAGGAGCTCAATAATTCGGCCCGATCAAGGAAATCTTTGTCCGAAATTTTACCGTCTGCCGTAAGGTCTTTTAAGGTTAATTCAAAGATGACTTCAACGTTGGTGTGTTTTACCCGCGGATCCTCAAGAAAACAAACTTTACCATTCTCAATCATATCCACATGCACATTGGTCACCGGACGAAAACGTCCGCGCATCAACAGAATGTTTTTCTTGTATAAAGCCGTGGCGGGCTGTAGTACATTTTTTGCTAAATCGAACATGGTCGCATCGGTAATTCCTTTGCGTACCAAACTTAAGGCAATCATGCGGTTATCGATGTCTTCGAAATCTGGTCCCGTAAATCGAAGCATGTCAATTTCCATGCGTTCACGCGGCAAACGAGAAACCAAGGAATTCACAAATTCCTCGTGATCGTTGGCTTGAAAAAATGCACCGTAAATTAAGTTGACTCCTAAAATCCCCAGCGCTTCTTGCTGCGCTTTATTCGAGATATCATGCATCTTTACGTGAAGAATGATCTCATTGAAAGGTCCACCTATAGTCGTTTGAAAGCGAATACCAACCCATCCTTGTCCTTGGTTAGTTTTATGATAATTCAAAGATTCCACAGTATTACAAAAGGCAAAGAAGCGAGATTCTTTATTCTTTTGCGGCAGTATTTTCATGAGCTGGTCGCACTCCGCGCCAAGCATGGTAAGCAAGCGTTCTTCACACACATAGCGTTTGGCCACCCCATACATCGCGTCTGATACCTTCATGTCATAAGCAGAATGCGTAAAGGCAATAGTACCTGAGCTTCCACCTGCTGTAAAGAAATTCGCCGCAACTTCCTGTCCGGCACCGATCTCAGCAAAACACCCATAGATGTCTTTCGTTAAATTGATCTTAAGTGCTTTGTCTTCCGTGGTAAGTTTATCAATCATTAATTTGGGTCTTGAAAGGCTGGGTTATTTATAAATGTGTTATCCGTTAAGGTCATTAAGAACCTTTTCAATAAATACTTTTCTTGGGCATCCAATTGGACTCCTCCTTGACTAGAGAATTCAATGAGCGGATCTATGGTTGGAGAGGTATGAATCCCTGAGGAATAGTGTTCAATCACCTCATCTAAGTTCTTAAACCGTCCATCATGCATATAGGGTGCAGAAAGTGCAATGTTCCTTAGGGTGGGCACTTTAAATTTTCCGTGGTCGTTTGGATTGTTCGTAACGGCGCCTCGTCCAAGGTCGGAAAAAATTCCATCCAGTCCATTGTTACTAAACTTAGCTACCCGCATCAACGGACCGTTATGGCAATGAAAACAATCCGCGCCATTAAGGCTTTTAAATAAATCGTACCCGGCCCATTCTTCTGGATCGATAATCACGTTTTGTTCCGAAGTACTCAGGGGTTTATTGTTTTCAATTTTATACATGACATCAAACTTACTGCTGCCAGAAATCATGGTGCGAATAAACTGAGCCATTGCTTTAGCGGCGTGGGTAGAATCAAAATCTTCTATGCCGAATGCTTTATAGAATTGATTGCGGTAGTAGGTATCCTTTTTAAGTTTTGAAATAGCTTCTTTCCACGACAAGTGCATTTCAATTGGATTAGGAACAGGTTCCAAAATTTGTTGCTCTAAGGATGTTGCTCTTCCATCCCAAAAGAAAAAAGAATCCCACCCTAAATTTATCAAGGCCATGGCATTTCGATTTCCTTTAATGCCATCTATACCCGTAGAGTATTTCGCAGAATCTGAAAACGAAGTATACGGTGTATGGCAGGTACCACAACTCATTTGATCATTTCCACTCAGCCGTTTTTCATAGAACAAATACCTTCCCAGCTCCACGCCTTCAACGGTCATTGGATTATCTGCAGGAATATTCATATCCGGGAAGTGCGACGGGATATTTAGCTGATATGGCGTGGGTTTATACCCTACCTTATCCTTTCCGCAGGAGCTTACAACACTTAGTCCAAGTAAAATGAATAACAGCCGAATCATTGCGCTTGAAGAGCATTCTTAAAGTTAAGGGCAACTTTTTGTGTTAGGGCACTTAGTCCAGCACCGGAGTGTGTAAAAGGTTCCGATGGAATATTAATCGGTTGGGATGGATTGAAAAAGAACGATTCCATATCGAGATTAAACGCCAAGGTATGTTGGTGTGCCGCCGTTTTTACCCAGGTTAAATTGGAAAAGCTCATGGCTTGCTGGTAGAGGTCAGTTCCGATGTGATAGCTGTAACTTAAATCAAAGTTGTCGATTCCATCGGCTAAGGTATCAGCCTTTCCTTCCACACTAATAAATATATATCCGGTATTCCAGCCCCAATGCATAGATCCTGCATTCATAATATTTAAAGGACTATTATTTGGAAACGCAGAGGGATCATCGTGATTAAATGAGGTATCCACACCCAAAACAAAATCAAGGGATGAGAATTTCGTATAATCAAGGGTTTGTTCAATTAATAGTGCTCCTTTCTCCCGATAGTCGAAATATGCCACTTCAGCGAAAGTGTTATTTTGGTTGGACATTAACGTAGTGAAGAACTTGATGTCGGAAACTTTGATACGAATTCCATTGGGGCCTTGATATATGGAGTCCAACATAAGAGGTGAAGCACCAAAGCTTGGGTTTACAATAATCCTAGCCGTTTCTGCAGGCACAGGAGGGGGCGTGACTTCATCAGGCTTACAAGAAAAAAGCACACCGAATATTATGAAATAAAAAAAGTTTCGTACCACGTAACAAATTTACGTCATTAGACCTTAATTTTATCGAATTCAATTAAATTTTTACCATTGGAAATTTCTAGTCAAAATACCCGCCCTTTACTTGTTTTAAATGCATCCGCAGGAAGCGGTAAAACCTATCGCCTAGTGCTAGAATATTTAAGCTTACTTTTTGACGCACAGGGCGGTGCTGGAAAATACCGTCATTTAGTTGCGATGACCTTTACAAACAAGGCGGCGTATGAAATGAAAGAGCGAATCTTGGATGCACTTCATGACATCTCAACGTATCAAGAGGGAAATGAAGGCACCTTACGCTTGATGGAAAAAATCTCAGAATCGACAGGAATGCCTGTTCATTCTTTCCCTACAAAAGCCAGTGAAATATTATCTGAGATTCTTCACGGGTATGAAGATTTTTTGATCTCTACGATTGATAAATTTAATCTTCGGTTAATCCGATCTTTTAATCGTGATTTGAATTTACCGCAAGAATTTGAGGTTATTCTAAATGAGTCTGACATTTTAGAAAAAGTAATTGATTCAATCCTTGCCAAGGTAGGCACAACAGAAAATCAAGCGTTAACGCAATTGGTTGAAAATTACACGAAAAAAAACTTAGACGAAGAGACAAACTGGAATTTTAGAAGTCAATTAATTGATTTTTGCGGAATACTTTCCAAAGAACGGTATATAGAGTTGGTAGAATCCTTACTTGAGCAAGACTACCATGAAACAGAATTAAAAGAGGCTGCGCAGCGTCAAGATGCCCTCTTAGCTGATTTGATTCGACAAGGAGCAAACGTCAGTAGATTATTTGAAGAATCTGGACTTGAAGACGCACAATTACCACAAAAAAGTAAAACATCTAATCCGATCCGTCGCTTAGGCGCTTTGGTTCAATGGCCAGAGAAGGGCTTACTTACGGATACAGTCATAAAATTATTGAATGAAGGTAAATATGAAGGTGTTTTTTCAACGGAATTAACAAGCGCACTTAGCGACTTGATAGACTTTTATAACGAACAGAACGAGCCCTATGTTAAGCTAAAATTCTACCGGGAAACATTTTATAATCTTGCATTGCTTCAATATGTAGCCAAGGAAATGGATGTGATTCGAGAAAACGAACATTTTATTCGAATTTCTGAGTTTAATCGCTTAATCAGTGGACTAGTACAACATCAGCACGCGCCGTACATTTATGAACGATTGGGGAATAAATTGCATCATTTTTTATTGGATGAATTTCAAGACACCTCAAGGATGCAATGGTTGAATATGATTCCACTAATCGAGGAATCGATTTCAAAAAACCACAAAAATCTCATTGTTGGAGATGCTAAACAGTCGATTTACCGTTTTAACAATGGCCTTGCTGAGCAATTTGTTGCTTTACCGAGTATTTACAATCCAGAAAACAATCCGAAGGTGGCAAGGCAATCCGAATATTTTCATCAGATGGGAATGCTAGAAGAGTTAGCGGATAATCACCGGTCTGGAAAATCGATTGTTGAATTCAACAATAAACTGTTTGAAGCAAGCCGCTCTTTAATACCCAAAGAAGCCAAGGATTTCTATAAATCAGTGCATCAAAATGCAATAAAGACCTTTGATGGCTATGTAGAAATAAAAAGTTTGGAAGCTAAAAACTCCAGCATCGATGTTTTTCCGGAAATCATTCAAATAATCGAACGATGCATTGCAGATGGATTTAAGCCCGGAGATATTTGTATTCTAAGTGAAAAGAACGACCAAGGGAATAAAATCGCGCAGTATTTAACTGAAAATAAATACAAGGTAGTTTCAGCTGACTCATTACTGATCCATTCGGATGCAAGAATTCGACTCATTGTATCATATTTAAAAATTCGAAATAAAACATCAAATGACAAGGAATTCATGAAATTCGCTGATTTATATCTGCGATTTACAAACGAAGACCCGGAATTGGCGTACTTGGCATTATTTGATGTAAACCCTAATGGGCGGCGTGAATTTAATGTACTAAGATTTATTACCACGTATTTTCATCAAGAAGAATCGTTTTTTATCAATTATACCAACTTATATGACCTAATTCAAAAGTTTTATGACCTCATGGGTTGGCAAGAAACTCAAGATGTGTACCTGCATCATTTTGCGGATTTAAGCTTTAACTTTCAAATTGGACGAAAAGTTGACTTGAACAGCTTTATTGAATATTATGAGAAGAACCAACATAAGTTGGCGATACAATTCCCTAAAACCAACGATGCGGTTCAAATCATGACCATTCACAAATCAAAAGGCTTGCAATTTCCGGTAGTAATTCTACCCAATGTGAATTTTAACATTAGCGATACAATGTCCTATTATTTGATTCCAGGAGCAGACCAAGTGTATTATCGAAAACTAAGTAAAAATAGTCCCCTCAGTGAAATTCGAGCATTTTCCGAAAAAGAATCAAATCAATTCTTTATGGACAAACTGAATTTATTGTATGTTGCAATGACTAGGCCTGTACATCGGCTGTATGTTTTCAATTTATTTGAAAGCAATAAAATGGGTAAACCCCTGCATGACTTATTAGTGGATTGTTATCCTGAACATCTCACAGACGGTGTGATAGCTCTTTCATTGGGCCAAGAGGAAGCGGCAACAGGGCAGGTGGCAACAGATGCCTTTTACCATCCAATGGAATTCGGTGATCGCTTGTGGTACCCTGAATTGGTGGTAAGGCAAGGCTTTGACAGTGACCAAACTTTACTTGGAAAAGCGTTCCATAGTATTATGGCAACATGTGAAACACTGGATGAGGTACCTAAGCACATTAAAGTACTTGAAGATCAATCCGAGGTTTTACCTGACGCAAGTGAACGTATTCTTCACATGGCGGAACGTGTTTTTAAAGACGCTACCTATGCTACATGGATTAAAAATGCGACCAACATTCAGAATGAAGCGTGGATTATGACACCTGATGGCGCCTTGGTGCGACCAGATAAAATAATTGTGTTGGTTGATCAGGTTATTGTTATTGATTTTAAAACAGGACAAGCTCAACCCAAACATCGCCAACAGCTCGACGCATACAAATTAACCTTGTCACAAATGTATAACCTTCCGATACATGGTTATTTATACTATACTCAATCCGGAGAATGGGTGTCTTCTTGATGACTCAACGCAGCTTTTATAAAGGTATAAACTACAGGATGAGGCAAGTCTCTAGTAGAGGAAACCTGTGGATAATAAGACATTACTAAGAAAAAGAAGTGGGTTTTAATACTTAAGGCTTCAGGGTCATCGAATTGATTAACCGCCTCAATTTCGATGTTATTTGACACTAAATCCAATATAAGATTTGGATATAGACTATATCGTACCGCAGACAATTCGTTGGTAGTAAAATGCTCATATAACTTCCTAAACCCTTTTGATTTTGGAACAATACTAATTGACTCAAAATAGGAACCAGTAACTAGATTATCAGAAATCAACTTCTCACCCGCTGCATTCATTCCTTGTTTGGTAATCAAGAACTCTAAAAACAACTTATATGCTTCACCGGTCACTAAAACGGGTTTATTTAATTGCGTCAATCGAGAAAAAATACCGTGAAGAAAAAAGGGATTAAGGTAAGGTCCTGGTGCAATCCAAAACGCATCATAGGTGTCAAAAAATGCAACCTTTTGCTGAGCTACTTCTTGAATTCTTATCCAATAGTAGCTCATTTCTAGATCTAAAAAAATTGAAGCGTGATCTAATGCAAGGTTTGTTGCATGGTGTGCATTAAATGTAAAATTATAATCACCGATAATTGCTATTTTAAGCCGATCCATACAGTCAAAAAAAATGCCGCAAGTGCGGCATTCAGTTAGCGTTTAAACCACCCGTGATACTTTCCATTTTGTATCGGGAGCGAGTCAACTAAATTGGTTTGAGGATTCAAGCTGTATACGTAACATGAAAAATTACAATCAAAAAAGGAATAATCTCCTGATCCATCGGACTCATGCTTAATGTTTGTAAACGTTACCGATTGCGGAACTGGATTATTTTCTTTTGATAACCAAACACGGGAAGTGTTGTCTGTGTAAGTAACTTCAAAACCAGCAATTGCAGCGTTGGAATACGAAGGCGCTGCCGTAGAAGCATTCATCGTAAAATCATTAAACATCGTTAAACTTGGCTCTGAATTAGCCGCTAAATCCCAGTTTAATGCCCCCAATTTGATACGAATGCTTACTGGATTCGCTGGAGAAGTCATTTCAAACATGTATACTCTTCGAGAAGGCAATGGAGAAGGCTGAACAAAAGTTTCAGAGGAAGTATATCCCAAATAACTATTTACATTTTGCGTAAACTCTACTTGTGTACCACTTACATATCCTGTAAAGTTAGCGTCCAAATTAACCGTATTGGTTGGTGGTGGGACCACTTCATGCTCAATACATGAGCTAACTCCGATTAAAAAACCAACTAAAGCAAGTGAAATTGAAAAAATTCTCATGGTGTAAATTTTGGTATCAAATGTAACGATAAACGAGAAATAAAACAAAAAGATGCTTTATCAATAAAAAAAAGTAGCTCCGACGGGAATCGAACCCATATTTAGCGTTTAGGAAACGCTCGTTCTATCCATTGAACTACGGAGCCAATAAACAATACTCCATTGAATGCTGACGATTAATGTCAGCACCAATTAAATCTTTACTACTAATTTAATCTCCTTAGTATGAAGTCGATTTACCACAATAAAATAACTACCCTTCGCTAAATCGTGTGTGTCAATAATAGATGAATTTGTTGGAGACACCACCACGTTTCCACTTAAATCTACAACCGAAACGAAATCACCTTCGACTAATCCCAGCAACGAGAACGATTCACTGAAAGGATTAGGAACAACAGTAAAAGAAGCATGCTCATTGGTGGAAATACCAGCACATTGTTGTACTATAATTGTTAGCGTATCTTCACCAACACATCCGTTTGGATCTGTAATTGAAGCGGTAACGACAAAGCTACCAACGCCCGCAACTGTTGGATCAAATACCCCATTACTTATTCCAGTTCCTGACAGTTGAGCATTCGCGGGATTAACGATGAAATCGACTACACCATCCGTTAAACAAACTACGTTGTCAGTAGCACTAAGCGATACCGAAGGAGTTGTCAAAACAACAATTGTATCCGTAAAGGAAGCCGATCCTGCCGCATTCGATGCGGTAAGAGAAATAATGTACGTTCCGGCATTCACATAGGCATGCGTTGGATTTTCTATCGTTGCGGTTGAACCATCACCAAAATCCCATGCCCAAGCTGAAGGGTTGTTGGAAGAGGCATCTGTAAATGCTACAGTTTCACCAGTACATGTAGCGTTTGCTGAAGTACTAAATGATGCAACTGGCACAACAGGTGGGGCATTTAAATTATATAGGATTTCGAAATCGTCGAAATAATACCCATCCGCTACGGTTCCGCCATCTGAACCCAGTTTAAACCTGAATTTAACCACTTGACCTAAATAATCACTCAGGTTAATTTCTTCCAATATCCATGCGCTTTGCACGCCTTCGTAAACCGGTTGATTATTCGGTTGAACACTTCCGTTAGCACTGGTTCCAGTTACGGTATAATTACCGCATTGAGGAATCCATGTAGTACCATTGTCTGTTGACACGAGAAATTGCACGTAATCATAATCCGCTTCAAGGTTCCACTTGGCATAAAACCGCACCATCGCACTGGACGCATTGGTTAAATCCACTGCTGGAACATAGGTATATGTTCGATTGGTATTATTCCCGTAATTACCAGTAGGAGAATCAGTAAATGATCGAGTTGGGGATACAAAGGTAGATGTTGTGGTGCTCCAATTTCCTGTCCAATTGGCTGTGGAAGTAGCGTTTTCAACCACTTGAGAGGTTAAGGCCCCAAAGGTTTTATAGATGGTATCTCTTTTTATCCAGAGGCCATTATTAGTTTCCAACACATAAATTATTTGATCACCAAATTGAATGTTTGGATTTAACGAATAACTGATTGCTCCCGTTGAAGTCTGCAGCTGCGCAAGGGTGTAAGTGACAGAAACCCCAACATTCACGATGTTCTGAATCGGTGAAATAGACACCGTAACAGGTCCTGATTCTCTACCTAAGCGTTTAATGCTGTGATTAAAGTTTCCATTAAGATTCGCAATCATATTTGGATCGGTATCGCTTGTTACGGCATAAACACGCGCCAAATGAGCTAACACCAAATTTGGGAATAGCATTTCCGCACTGGTAGGTATAATTTGGTTGGATGGTTGCCAAAATGCGGTGCCCACCTCTGGTGTGTGTACAAACATGGTGTCTTTTTGTCCAACACCAATATCCACTTTGTACATATAATCATCAGAATCCCCAGAAGCTGGATACAATGCACTACTTTTCATAGCGGTATACCCGTTATATTGTACTTGATGATTTCCTTCATCTTGAAACCAGTTATGGTGCGGGGCAAACTCTGCCGTAGTAGTTCCAATCGGAAAGAGAATGTCTTCAGCATAGGTATGCGCATTAAATGCAGTTATAAAATGATTGTTTTGGACCAACCAACGCATGGCTTGTGTTTCAGGTTCTGAAAAGGCAGAGGGTCCACAATAGGTGTCATTGTTGGTATTGTTGCTCGTACCTGTAGTTCCCCATCCATAGGAATAATTACGATTGAGGTCGACTCCATATACCCCACCGCCATTATTTCGACGATTTTTCCGCCACATGCCACCACCGTTTGGATTGGTGGTTTCATTGTACACATATCCATCAGGATTAATGCACGGAACAAAATATAGCTGTAAGTTATTTACCAGGTAAGTTACCTCATCATTCGTTCCGTAATTCTCCAATAAATACCACATATAAAAAATTGTTTCCATTAACGCCATCGGTTCACGGGCATGGTGAATTGCCGTATAAAGTACTTTTGGTTCACCTTCATCTACGGTTGGATTATCTGAAATTCGAACATAGTACAAGGGTCTATTTTGGTGAGTTAAAAAATTGGAAATTGGCGCTTTGACTGAAATTAACGACGGATAAGTAGCAGCCATTTCATCTAATTCAGCCAACATTTCACTATACTTTAAATACCCTCCCATCGTACCAAGGTTAAAATGACTTGGCGTTACGGGATTAATATGAGGATTCGTTCCAGTGGCACCCGCACCCGCACAGCTTGCATTGTGATTGCTAGTGCTTGTAGCAGGTTCTGCCAATATCTGCTCGTAATACGAAACAACATCCGGAATTAAAATTTCAATATTGAAATTATTCGCTTGCATGATTTCTATTTCCGCATGGGAAAAATCAGAAATAAAATATAATCCTTCTTTATGAACCCCGTGATCAATGGTTACTCCCTGACCGGAAAGGAATTGTAAGCCTTGGTCGTCAGTATTTATTTTAACCCTGGAATAGGTACCCAACTGTTGCGAAAATCCATTACTGAATATTAAGAGTGAGGCCAATAGAAGTCCTAATAACTTTTTCATTTGGAAAATTTAGTGGTAAAAATACAATTTATCCCGATTATTAAAAAGTCTTAAAAGCAACCATAAAACAGCCTTTGGAGTATTATAATTTAACCGCGCTTGCGTAATTTAGCCCCAATGAAATTTTTAGTGCTTCTTGGTATTCATTGTTTTGTGTTTTCCTTCCTTGGGCAAGCCATTTGGATGACTCCAAATAAGGGGCAATGGGTGGATACTATTGATTTTACCGTACCAGTAAATCAAGGGCGTATTCATGTGGGTCAAGAAGGCATGAACTTTTACATGTATGAACTCCCATCTCACGAAGAGCATCAAACGAATCCATTACTAAAAACACATTCGATTCATCAACGATTCCTTGGCGTTAAACATCATGACCTTCATTATTCAGGGAAGCAATCCGCTCATTATTCAAATTATTTTATCGGTTCAGATCAATCTAAATGGGTAAGTGAAATTCACGATGTAAATCAAGCCAAATACACATCATTTTACGAAGGGATAGACCTGTTTTATTCTACGCAAAGCGATCAACTTGAATATGGTTTTAAACTTCAAGCAGATGCCAATCCCGCAGATATTCAATTCGTAATTGAAGGGGCAGCCCACGTTTCAATAAACAAAAAGAATGAACTGGTAATTGAACACCGCTTTGGCGAAATCATTGAAAGTGCACCTAAAGCGTGGACCTTTTTGAACGGAGTCAAAAAACCAATAGCCATTTCATTTAAGCTTGATGGGAATGTATGCGGTTTTGAAATCGCCAGCCTAAATTCTTCCTATGATTCCTTGCTAATAGACCCTAGCCTTACCTTTTCATCTTTTTCGGGTTCAAGCACGGATAATTGGGGATTTACAGCCACCCCAGATGCCGCGGGTAATCTTTATGGAGCGGGCATTGTATTCGGATACGGCTATCCAACAACACCCGGAGCGTATGACATTACGTATAACAACGGAGCAGGAGTAATGCCTTTTGATATCGGAATCACAAAATTTAACCCTTCGGGTACGAACCTACTCTACTCCATCTATTTTGGCGGGGCAGGAAATGAAACTCCTCATAGCATCGTTAGCGGTCCGACCGGTGAACTCTATGTATACGGTGTGACGTGTTCTTCAAATTTCCCAACGACCCCAGGGGCATATGACGCCACGTACAATGGGGGTCCATCCGTAACAGAAAACTCGCTCACCTTTGACGGTAGTGATATTTTTATTTCAAGGTTCAGTACTAACGGTGCCAATTTAATCGCCTCCACCTACCTTGGAGGGAGTAACTCGGATGGGTTAAACCTTAACAACTTACACTATAACTACGGTGATCAATTCCGCGGAGAAATAATTCTTGATGCCAGCAGCAATGTTTATATTTCAAGTACAACCGCATCTAATAATTTCCCGACCACAGGTGGCGCATTTTCGACTGTGCTTAACGGACTTCAAGATGCTGTGGTTTGTAAACTACCTAATACCCTTAACGCCTTACTTTGGAGTTCTTACTTTGGTGGAATAGGAGAAGACAGTGGTAACTCCATTGAAATCAGCCCAAACGGAAGTGTGTATTTAGCTGGTGGATCTACTTCTCCTAACTTTCCCGGCGTATCGTCTGGGAATGACCTATCGAACAACGGTGGGCTTTCCGATGGCTATGTGGCGCGATTTAATCCAGGAAATGGAAGTGTGGTTTCTGCTACGTTTATGGGCGCCAATGAATACGACCAAACCTATTTCGTGCGCTGTGACCCCTCAAATCAAGTCTATGTTTATGGACAAACTGAATCGAACTGGCAAATTTCTCCGGGATGCATTGGTACACCAAATTCCGGACAGTTTCTTCGAAAATATGATACCGGATTAGGAGCGATTCAGTGGTCTACGGTATTCGGCGCAGGTTCTGGTCATGTTGAAATTTCACCAACTGCTTTTCTAGTTTCAGATTGTTATGAAATCTATGTTTCCGGTTGGGGAGGACAATTGAATGCTAACAGCGCAGTTTCTCAAGCAGTTTATTCAACAACAAATGGATTTCTTATTACCCCTAATGCCTATCAAAACACCACCAATGGCTCCAATTTCTATTTGGCTGTGTTTGCCCCTGATGCTTCTGCAATAAATTATGGTACGTATATGGGTGGTCTAACCAGCAGCTCGAACCATGTGGATGGTGGAACAAGTCGTTTTGATAAAAAAGGGCGGATTTATCATGCGGTTTGCGGCGCGTGCGGTGGCAATAATTTTGGATTCACCTCTACCCCAGGAAGTTGGTCGCCCCAAAACCCAAGTCCTAATTGTAATATGGCGGTATTTAAATTTGATTTAAGCACGCTGGATGCGGTATTAGCTCAACCTTCTCCACTTATATGCATCCCGCAGCCCGTAGTGTTCAACAACAACAGTGTTAATGGGAATACCTATTCTTGGGATTTTGGAGACAATTCTACCTCGACCCAATATCAGCCAAGCCATCAATACAATGCCGCTGGCGTGTATACTGTCACCTTAATTGTATCTGATTCTGCCAATTGTTATGAACCTGATACCGCTATAATTCAAGTGAATATTGGTGATTTTCAAGGAGGAGTCACAATTCCTTCCCAAGCAGTATGTCCGGGAGCTCCATTTCAACTTGATGCATTTGGAGGATCTACCTATGCGTGGGCTCCAGGCAACTTATTAAGCAATCCATCCATTCCAAACCCCGTGGCAACTATTTCTTCAAATACCATATTCACGGTAATAATAAGTGACAGTTGCGGTTCAGATACACTGCAAGTACCTCTCAATGTGGTACCCTTGAACCTCAGCCTATCCAATGATACTTCCATTTGTATTGGTGGGCAAGTTCCCTTAACGGCAAGTGGCTTAGGCGCGATAACATGGTCACCAAATCAATTCTTAAATAACAATAGTGGAGCCAATGTACTAGCAAGTCCTGATTCTAGCATTACCTATATTGCAACACTCACCACACCCGAAGGATGTTCTATTACTGACAGTATTCGCATAAACGTCTACTATGACCCACCAAGCGCGAACCTCCCCGACACCTTAGTTTTGTGCCAGGGAACATCAACATTCATTACCGCATCAGGAGCAAGTACCTATTTATGGTCTCCCAACCAAAATATATCTGCGGTAAATCAAGCATCAGTGACCCTCTGGCCAACACAAGAAATGTACTATTTCTGTGATTTCACTAATGCCTGTGGGACGGTTACAGACAGTGTCTATATTGATATTCTTACGGCATCGATAACCGCCGGAAACGATACTATTATTTGTCCGAAAGAAACGGCAAATTTATGGGCTACTGGTGGTTTATATTATCAATGGTCTCCTGCGTATGCAATCATTGAACAAACTGGGAACCAAGTTTGGGTAAGTCCAAACACCTCAACGAATTTTCAAGTAGTGGGAACGGATATCAATGGATGCAAGGATACAGCCTATGTGGAAGTCGTTTTACACCCGCTGCCTACGATAACCATCTCTCCTGAGATTCAGGCATTTTACGGTGACTTAGTAGAACTAAATGCCATTGGAAATAGCCCGGGTATCTATGTGTGGAGCCCGCCTGAATTTTTATCGTGTATTAATTGTCCTGACCCTATTGCAAATCCAGATATAGACTACACTTACGTTGTAACGTTCACTGATTTGAACGGATGCACTGCAGATGCGATGGTATCCATTAGTTATGAAGCGGTAATCTATGTTCCAAATACGTTTATACCTGATGGAAATGGCAGAAACGACCTCTTTGGTGTGTACGGCGGCAACATCAAAACCATGGAAATGCTCATTTTTAATCGGTGGGGTGAGTTAATTAAAACCTTGAGTAGCCTATCCGATCAGTGGGATGGAACCTATGATGGACAGCGTTGTCCGGATGGTGTGTACACTTGGAAATTGACGTATACTGACAAGCAAGAACGTAAATACGGACTTGAAGGGCATGTCGTACTCTTAAGATAACCGTGGGAATTATTACCTTTGTGGTATGCATGTGCAGGTACACTCATTCACGTTCAATGGATTTCAGGAAAATACCGTGGTGCTCTCGGATGAGCAAGGACATGCGGTGATCATTGACCCGGGATGTTACGAAGCCCATGAGCGGCAGGAACTGCTTCATTATATTGATACATCGAATCTACGGGTTGAGGGATTATTGAATACACATTGTCATATTGACCACGTCTTAGGAAATCAGTTTATATCAGAAACCTACCAAGTTCCATTGGGGATTCACTCCTTAGATTTAGAAACCTTAAATCGCGTAGCCGACTATGCGCATGTATACGGTTTTGAAGGATACGTGCCCTCACCTGCTCCAAGTTACTGGTTGGAACATAAGCAAAAAATTCAGTTTGGATCCATCGAACTCACCGTGTTATTTACTCCTGGACATGCGCCAGGACATGTGGTATTCTACATAGAAAAAGAAGGTATTGTAATCAACGGCGATGTGTTATTTAAAGGGAGTTTTGGCCGAACAGACCTTCCCGGTGGTGATATGGAAACCTTAAAGCGAAGCATACATGAGGTTATGTTTCAATTGCCGAATGATACACTTGTATATTGTGGCCATGGCCCAACCACAACGATTGGCGTAGAAAAAGAAACCAATTACATTCTTCAATTTTAATGGTAATCGCAATTAATTGCCGCCACTTAACACCCAACAAACTCGAAGGATTTGGAACCTATACCTATGAGCTTGTAACTCGTTGGATTAAAGAACATAAAGAGGTAAACTTCGTACTGATTTTTGATCGCGAACCCGCGGTTATAATCCCGGAATTACCCAATGTAAAAAAGGTAGTTATTGGTCCACCAACTAGACACCCTCTATTGTATTGGATCTGGTTTGAATGGTCCATCCCTAGGATATTAAAACAAAACAAGGCTACCCTCTTCTTTTCGCCTGACGGATATAATTCGTTACGAAGTAACATACCGAGTGTCATTACCGTGCATGATTTAAACTTTGAGCACAACCCAAAAGACTTACCTACGGTTCTTGGATGGTACCTCCGAAAATTCGTTCCGAAATTTGTTGAAAAAGCAACTCGTTTGCTCACGGTATCAGCATATTCTAAGCAAGACATCACCAAATGCTACAGGTGTGCGAGCGAAAAAATCTCTACGGTATATAATGGTGCAAATGAAATATATCAACCCTTATCGGAGGACGTAATTATCACTACAAGGAAACGAATTAGCAACAATCGCCCCTATTTTTTATTTGTTGGGTCGTTGCACCCAAGGAAAAATGTACAGCGCTTAATTGCGGCTTATCAACGCATAAACAATCCATCGGTTGATCTGGTGATTGTTGGAAGTGCCATGTGGCGAGATCATCAAATTTCAGTTGACCCAAACGGTGCAGACCGGATTCATTTTCTCGGGTATTTGGCGCAAAAAGAACTAGCAGAGGTAATGGGTTCCGCTTTAGCGTTAACCTACGTTCCGTATTTTGAAGGGTTCGGGATTCCCTTGGTAGAAGCCATGCGATGTGGTATTCCAATCATGGCAGCAAACACCACCTGTTTACCGGAAATCGCAGGAAATGCTGCAATTTATTGCGACCCGTTTAATGTTGAAGAGATTCAAAATGGCTTAGTACAGTTAATTGAAAACGATACCCTGCGGATACAATTGAGTGAAAACAGCATAAAGAGAGTCAATGAATTCAGTTGGGATCAAGCCGCAAAGCAATCATGGGAAGTGATTTATACTACCGCAAACACTTAAAATAATCAAAAGGCTCTAGGCAAACTTGGCATTGATAATGCGCCTTGCATGCTGTGCTGCCAAATTGACTTATCAGCTTCGTATTCGTTTCTTTGCATTTCGGACAAGGCACAACGGGCGGTTTACTAAACAATACACTTTTATCAACTTCATCGACCGGTGGAGCAATACCGTACGCCTCAAGCTTTCGTTTGCCTTCTTCCGTAATCCAATCGGTAGTCCATGCCGGGGAAAGTGAAGAATTTATGGTGAATTGAGTGATTCCATTCGCGTTCAAAACCTTTGCGATTTCTTCTTCTATAGTAATCATAGCAGGACACCCACTATAGGTCGGAGTAATATCGATTATCCACCCATCAGTAGATAATGTAACTGCTCGTAAAATCCCTAAATCCCTTATTGATAATACTGGAATTTCAGGGTCTTTAACTGCGTCTAATAGGGTGAGGAGTTCTTCCTTGCTTACCATTGCATATTGGGATAAACCCGCTGCATATATTGAAGTTGGGCTAACAGGAAGCCCATATATTCTGAATGACGTCCTTGCCTACCTGCACCAAAAAACCCTTGATTCTCAGGTAACTTGAGCGTTGCGATGTTTAATATCGAAAGGACGTGTTCCATCCAAAGCGGTTTCAAATCTTTTAAATTAGGAATAACCCCTGCACTTGCCAGTTGAGTTTCTGTTTCATCCATATAAAACAACTCATCGGTGTATCGCCACAAATCCAAAATTGCGAACTGCGCACGCTCCTTAGAAAGTTCTGTTCCATCTCCCAAACGAATAACCCATTCGGAGGAATGTTTTAAATGATAGCGTGTTTCTTTGAGTGATTTTTCAGCGATCGCGGCTATTTGCTCATCAGTTGATGTCAATAAATGTTCAAATAATAATTTGCGATACACATCAAAGAAAAATTGACGAACCAAGGTGTCTGCAAAGTTTCCATTGGGCTGTTCTACTAAAATCGTATTCAAATATTGATGTTCTAGGCGAAGAAATGCCAAAGCATCCGCGTCTCTTCCTTTGCCTTCTAGTTGCGCCGCATAGGTATAAATGTTGGTTGCTTGACCAATTAAATCCAATGAAATATTCGTTAGCGCGATGTCTTCTTCCAGAATTGGGCCATGACCGCACAATTCAGCCAAGCGCTGACCTAAAATCAAACTATCATCTCCAATTCGCAATAAAAACTTATAAGTATGTTCCATAATTACATGTGTTCAATGCCATCTGGCAAGTCATAAAATGTGGGGTGCCGATATACTTTTGAATCAGAAGGCTCAAAATACGCCTCAGAATCTGAAGGGTCAGAGGCAGTAATTAGTGCCGATTGTACGACCCAAATTGAAATCCCTTCGGATCTTCTGGTATACACATCGCGTGCATTTTGTAAGGCCATTTCAGCATCTGCAGCTCGTAGGCTTCCAACATGTTTGTGATTAAGTCCTTGTTTGCTACGTATAAAAACTTCCCATAGCGGCCATTCGTTCGTTGACATGGTATGAAATTTAGATTGTATTAAGATTTATGTTTTTTTGCATAGGCCATGGCGGCTTCCCTAACCCACTCCCCCTCTTCTTTCGCTTTCACTCGGGCTTCGATGCGTTCTTTATTACAAGGGCCATTCCCTCCAACTACTTGCCAAAATTCTTCCCAATCAATTGCTCCAAAATCATAGTGGCCACGTGCTTCATTCCAAACCAAGTTTGGATCTGGAATTTTCAACCCGATTAACTCTGCTTGCGGTACGGAGGCGTCTACAAAGGATTGTCGAAGCTCATCGTTGGTGTGACGTTTAATTCGCCACCTCATGGATTGTTCTGTATGCTTGGATTCTGCATCGCTCGGGCCAAACATCATTAACGCAGGCCACCAAAAGCGATTCATCGCATCTTGAGCCATTTCACGCTGTGCTTCCGTTCCATTCATTAGGGTGGTCATAATTTCATACCCTTGTCGTTGGTGAAACGACTCTTCTTTACAAATTTTTACCATCGCACGGGCATACGGACCATACGAAGTTCGGCACAAGGCGACTTGATTCATAATGGCTGCACCATCGACTAACCAGCCTATCGCACCAATATCTGCCCATGTTAAGGTTGGGTAATTAAAAATCGAAGAGTACTTAACTTTTCCTGAATGCAAGTCGTCTATAGTATCCTCTCTACTCACACCCAAGGTTTCGGTTGCAGAATACAAGTATAAACCATGACCTGCCTCGTCTTGCACTTTAGCCAACAAGACCGCCTTTCTTCTTAGAGAAGGTGCTCGGGTTATCCAATTTCCTTCGGGTAACATACCAACGATTTCACTGTGCGCATGCTGTGAAATCTGACGAATTAAAGTTTTACGATAAGTGTCTGGCATCCAATCATTGGGTTCAATCTTAATATCCGCATCAATTTTTGCTTGAAATTTTTCTGCTAATTTGTCTTGCGTTAGTGTTTCCATATCTTCCAATTATTATACAAATATACTCAAATCAAATCCTAAAAAAATGGGTAAAAGTCCGACTCTTCGGAATCTTATTTTTTATATGAACAAGAGTTCGATTTGAATTGTTTAATTTTGCCCACACAACAAGCCGCATGTCATTTAAATTTCATACCGTACAAATTGCATCAATCCGTTCATTAACGGAAGATTCTGCGGAAATTTCCCTGCAAATTCCTGCTGAAATTAATGCTTCATTTAGCTTTTATGCCGGACAGTACCTCACCTTCAAGAAACAAATTAATGGGGAGGAAATCAGACGCTCATATTCGTTATGTAGTGCTCCGTATGAGGGTGTTTACCAAGTGGGGATCAAACGCGTTAATCACGGTATTTTTTCAAACTTTGCGCTTGATAAACTAGCTGTTGGGGATTCAATCGAGGTCATGCCTCCAGCAGGAAATTTCAAATATCAGACAAATCCATCGGCGAAAAACAATATTGTGTTGTTTGCTGCGGGAAGTGGTATCACTCCAATTCTTTCGATTGCAAAAGCTATTTTACACGAAGAACCCAATTCTTCGGTGACTTTATTCTTTGGTAATAAAGGTTTTTCGAAAGTGATGTTCGCAGAAGAACTGGAACAGCTTAAAAACAATTACCTGACGCGCTTCCGTCTTTTTCATGTATTTAGTCAAGAAAGTCAAGGCATTCCGATTCAAAAAGGTCGCATTGACCATGAACGATTGATGGCATTGCATCGTGCATTTTTAGCTCACGATACCATAGACGGTGTGTATGTGTGTGGTCCAGAAGAGATGATTCTAAGCGTGAAAAACTTTTTTGAAGAAAAGGGATTGGCTGCTGGTCAAATCCATTTTGAATTATTCCATGCTGGGAATTCAACGAAGACGAATGCCAATGATGAAGTAAGAAAGATCAGCACATGTGAAGTAGAACTAATCATTGACGACGACTTAATTTCTTTTCAAATGGAGGAGTCGGATAAAAATTTATTGGACGCAGCGCAACGTGCAGGAGCCGACGTACCCTTCGCATGCAAAGGCGGTGTATGTTGTACTTGCAAAGCTAAGATATTAGAAGGCGAAGCCGAAATGTTAGTAAATTATGCCCTAGAGCCTGAGGAGGTGGAAAGGGGGTATGTATTGACCTGTCAAGCCATACCAACTAGTAATAAAATAACCATCTCATTTGACGAATAACATGGGAATATTTTCATTTTTAACCGGGAGTAAATCCTTGCAATGGGCTACATTAACCATTACGGAAAAAGAACATCTTTCTCCTGATTTTGTAGTCTTAACCCTAGAGAAAAACAGTAAAGATTCTTTCAATACGCAGTTCACACCCGGGCAGTATGTTACCTTAGAAATTGACATTAAAGGGGTTCAAATACGAAGATCTTATTCCATTTGCGGGAAATCCGAAAATGGATTCAAAATTGGCGTAAAACGAATTGAAGGTGGTCAGATGTCGCCTTTTTTACATGACCAAACAATTAAAGGGAGTACGATTAAAGTGCATATCCCTGAGGGCGGTTTTGTTTTGAACGGCGAGCAAAACATTTGTGCCTTTGTTGCAGGAAGCGGAATAACACCTGTTGCATCAATGATTGAGGCATTTAACCCGGGAAAAAGTTTCAGGGTATTTTTTGGTGTTCGACGTGAGAGCGACATCGTGTTTAAACCCCTTCTTGATACGGTTAAATCCACGGTATATTTAAGTCGTGAATCCCAAGATGGATATAAGCATGGGCGATTAGATTACAACGCCTTAATGGAAGAATTAAAGTCCGATTTAACGCTGCTGCAATCTGATGTTTATTTATTGTGTGGACCCGTTGAATTCATGCAAGAAATTGAACGCGGGTTATTGTTTTTTGGGGTACCTGAAACAAAGATTAAACGAGAGTATTTCACGCCTCCGAAAAAAGAACCCACCAAAGAAAACGCGAATAAAATCAATGGTCCGGTAGCTATTACCGCAACCTTGGATGGTCAAACTCATGAATTCACTTTTCATGCCGGAAAGAAAACCTTGTTGGAAGGATTAGAAGAACAACGTTTAGATCCTCCATATTCTTGCCGAGGGGGTGTCTGCAGCTCCTGTAGAGCAAAAGTTACTTCGGGCAAGGTGAGTATGCGCCAAAATTATACCTTAACGGACAAAGAAGTTGCTGAAGGATACATACTAACCTGCCAATCCGATCCATGTTCTGAAACTGTAAGCATTACGTTTGATGAGTAAGTGTATTGTAGTTTGCGGGACTTCAAGAGGTATCGGAAAAGCAATTCTTTCCTATTTATCCAACGACCCTCAGCTGCACGTCGTTGCACTCAGTAGAAACGTTACGGAATTAGCTGAAATTTACAAAGGCAACCAACAAGTTACCGTACTTCCTTTTGACTTGTCTTTAGCGGTTGATGCTCAGTTAAAACAGCACTTTACGGGAATTACAGAAGTTCACGGATTGATTAATAACGCTGGATATTTGGAACAGGGCGCAGCAGAAACACTCTCCATTGAAGCCTACCATCGGTGCATGCAAACTAATTTTTTCGGTCCAGTGGCTTTAATTCAATGGCTATTTCCGCTACTCAAAGCAGGTAAAGCTCATGTGGTGAATATTAGTACCATGGGCGCATTTCAAGGAAGTGTTAAATTTCCCGGGCTTTCTGCGTATGCGGCGTCTAAAGCAGCGATCACTAATTTCACGGAAGTTTTTGCTGAAGAACAAAAAGATTCTGGAATTCGAATGAACTGTTTATGCCTAGGAGCGGTCAATACAGAAATGTTACGAGATGCTTTTCCTGGATATGTTGCCCCTGTTAGCGCAGAAGAAATGGGTGCGTACATTGCAGAATTCACGCTGCGAAGCGGCTTTATATTTAATGGGAAAATCCTTCCTGTATCGTCGAGCACACCCTAAGCGCTTAATGTCTTTGATTTAATTGGCATTTTTGATACATTTACATGGTGAATCGAATCGTTGTACTTATTGTGTTAATGGCTAATTTCATTGGGTATGGACAGGACATACATTGGTCTCAATTCAACGACAATCCTATCTTTCAAAATCCAGCAAATACAGGTGAGTTTAATGGGGATACCCGATTTATTGGAAATTTCAGGGATCAGTGGCGTAGTGTTTCTGTTCCATTTCAAACGTTTAATGTTTGTGTTGATCGAAAATCAAAGCATTTCAATTACGGGTTATTAATGTTTCATGATCAAGCAGGCGATGGCAAGCTCAAAACCATTGAAGCCATGGTTACCTTATCAAAAACCTTCAAATTAACCTCCGACTCTCTTCATATTCTCACGGGTGGAATAAACCTAGGAATTAATCATAGGCAAGTAAATACAGATGCATTCTATTTTGATTCACAATACAATGGGTACATCTTTAATCCCCTATTGCCTACCAATGAAACCTTTCAAACGGATCGTAAAACCAATGCTAATATTGGATTAGGCGCACAATATGGTTGGAATCTTTCTTCTCGACATTACCTTAAAATTGGATTAAGCGCATTTAATTTAAATCAACCGAATCAAGGATTTTATCAAGATGTCATCAAACGAGACCTGCGTTGGGTTTGGCAAGTTAAATATAGCCAAGCACTCAATGCACGCTGGGATATCTTGCCTTCCCTGCAATATTCAAAACAAGGTACATATGACGAGTTCATGCTCGGGAGTTCTGTGCGTTACTACTTACCAGGAAGTGACCGAAATTATATACACAAAGCACTTTTAGCAGGCGTGTGGTCGCGCGCCCGAGATGCACAAATTTTATCGGTTGGCTGTGAATACAAGGATTGGTTTGTTGGCTTGAGTTATGACATAAACACCTCAAAGTTAGTTCCTGCAAGCAAGGCGCGCGGAGGCTTTGAAATTGCCGTTCGTTATATCATGTATCGTTTTAAACCAAAGCGAATCGATCATCGCGTATGCCCAGACTTTATTTAACCCTTATTGCATCGTTACTGTTCGTCTGTGTTGAAGGGCAAGTAAAACTGAAGGATTTAATATCTTTTGGAGATGAGCAATTTCAGAAAGGGGATTACTATTACGCGACAAAAATTTACGAACAAGCCATTCAAATGGATTCCATATCCGTTGATTTGCACTGGAAACAAGCAGAAACACAACGTGCCTATAAAAACTATGCTGAGGCCGCTAAATGGTATGCAAAAGTGTATGCCGCAGATCCAGAATTGGTATATCCTAATGCGCTCATATATTATGCCCTCATGGTGAAGCAAACAGGAGATTATAGCACAGCCTTGGCGCTATTTAAAAAAGCATATAAGGAAGCTGCTCCCTATCAAGAAGGGTTTGCCTACATTCGAGCAAAGCAAGAAATAAAATCGACGGAATTCGCTATTAAATCAACGGTCAAATCAGTGAATAGTCCATTATTATCCATGCCGGATAGCATAAACTCCTACGATGCGGAATTTGGACATTTATTCAAGAATGGTGTCTTTTACTTTTCTTCGTTAAAGGCAGATTCTATCAATACCAACGAAGAAGTGTATACCAAGTATTATCGAACTAGAACGTATACCTCAAGCTTTGATTCGTTAAAACAAAGCTATTCGTCGCCAACCCAGTGGGAACAATTATCAGCACCAGAACGCAGTACCGGAAATGGGAGTTTTGATGATCAAGGGTGGTATTATTATAGTATTTGTAACGATAAAGGATATAATTATCAATGTAAAATCGCTCGCTTCAAGAGGGAAAATGGGGTAAATCAAATTGATACCTTACCCAGCATTATTAACATGGAAGGGTCCAATACTACCAATCCGTGTTGGGTTAAGCTTAAGAATGGGAAAAGCTACCTGTTCTTTTCATCCGACCGCGAGGGAGGCAAGGGCGGAATGGATATTTGGCTTGCAGGGATTAAAGCAAATGGGACCTTTGATACACCAAAAAACATTACTTCTATTAACAGCATTGAACATGAAATCACCCCATGGATGGATGTGGATTCAAACCGACTGTACTTTTCGTCGCCATGGCATTATGGATATGGTGGATATGATGTATTTGAGTCCAACCTTTTGGATAAAATGCAATTTTCCAAACCCAAAAATTTGGGAAAGCCTGTAAACAGTCCGGCTAATGATTTATATTATTTCAGGCAGGCTGACAGTGTATTTGTATCCTCGAATCGCTTGGGAAGTAAATCGAAAAAAAACCCAACTTGTTGTAGTGACATCTATTTTACGACCATTGATCGACCAGTAAATATTACCCCACCTCCAAGCAGCATCCCGCCTGACAGTAATCGCATTGAATTTCCAGTGGCCTTATATTTCAGGAACGACTACCCTAATCCTAAATCGTATGCTAAAAAAAGTAACCTACCTTATGACCTGCTTTATACTGATTATGTAAAAGCCCGGAAAGGGTATTTGGATAGTGTATTGGACAGAAACAGTTTGGCAACGTTCTTTACAAGTAAAGTTGACCGGGGTTATTACATCTTATTGAAATTATATGACTCCGTTCGGAATGAATTAGCCAGGGGAAACTCCGTACAATTATTTGCAAGGGGTTATGCAAGTCCATTAAATGTAACACAATACAATGTAAACCTTACACAACGAAGAATTTCTTCGGTTCAAAAATTCTTTATGGAATATCAAAACGGCGCATTGAAAGAAATTTTGGATAAAAACAAATCCATTTCACTTGAAATTGTAGAGGTTCCTTTAGGTGAATTTGCGGCAAATCAAAATACATCGGATAATCTTCAAGATAAAGCATCTTCCGTATACTCGGTCGCTGCGAGTATTGAACGTAAAGTGGAAATTCTATATATGACCCGAATTCAGCATCAAAACCTTCAACGAATTAGTGCAGAACCCTTAGTTCAACAGGATGAAATCAAAGAAGGTGTGGAGGTAACGAAACGCATAACGATTAATCATGACGCGAGCGAACTTCAATTGAGTGAAGTTCGATTTAGTCAAGAAGGCTTGCAATATGAAATGAAATCCATAGCTGAAAATGAATCTGAAATATTATTCATGTTTACCCCCATATTCACAGGAAAACACGCGAGTTGTTATGCTGATCTTTATTTTGAGGACATAAAAGAACCGCTCCGAGTATATTTTACCTTTCTTAAAAAATAAGTAACTGCATAGATTCTGCTAACTTTGCCCGCATGACGACTGAAAAAAAATCCACTAAGCCCAGGTTATATTTCATTGATTTTGCGCGGTCTATAGCCATAATCATGATGTTAGAAGGCCATTTTACTGGAGCAGCCTTAGCAAACCAGTATCGAGATGGTGAACATTGGCTCTATGCGCTTTGGCATAACCTACATGGCTTAACATCGCCCTTATTCTTTACGACCAGTGGATTGATCTTCGTGTATTTACTAACTGGCGCAAAGTCTGATCTTTCATACTTTGAAAATGAACGCGTTCGCAAAGGATTCAAACGTGTATTGGAATTATTGTTTTGGGGCTATGCTATTCAACTATCTTTTTATACGATTGGAAAGGATATTTATTACGAATCAGAATGGCACCTAGATTGGCTTTACGCATTCCATGTGTTGCAATCCATAGGTATTGGGATTTTCTTCCTCCTGGTATTATTTGGACTTAAAAAGATAATCAAAGTAGGTGCAATGCATTGGTACTATCTAATTAGCGCATTGGCAATTTTGATTGCTTATGCCTATTTAAAGGATTATATTCAAACGGATGAAATACTAATTAGCAAAGGAAAACATGCACATTACTGGCCCCATGGGTTTCCTAAATTTATTCAGAACATGTTTTATGGTCCCTTCTCTGACTTCGGTATTCTGCGGTATTCCAGTTATGTACTTCTAGGTGGAGTAATTGGAAGTCTGGTCAGAACCTATGAGCACCATTCGAAGAAGGCTTGGTTTAGTTTAATATTTATAATTCTCGGGCTTTGTTTTAACTTCTTTACCCAAGGTGTTTTACATGGCGTTGATGGTTTAATTGAATCTCTTGGAATGACTCAACACAGTGTACTAGAATTAGATACCACTCATTTTGTTAGATTTGGGCAAGTATTAATTGTACTCGGGAGTTTAATGTTTATGGATAGTAGGGTTAATATTAATTTCCCTAGGTTTCTTAAAATGGGACAAAATACTTTTCCTATTTATGTAGTTCATGTAATAATTTTATATGGCGGCATCTTCGGATTTGGTCTTGTACCTTATGCGTTTAACAGGAATTTAGACCCTCTTTCTAGTGCGGGCATTTCCGTCATGGCGGTTTTCTTTTTCTTTATAATGACTCAGTATATTGAGCCTTTAGAACAATTCTATAATCGTATACTTATCCTACTTAAAATCAGGAAAAAACCAAGCTCAACCCATTAAACTGTTGGGTTATCTTTTTATTTTCTGCTTCGCTTTAAACGTGATTTTTTGAGTAACCCATCGCGTACCGCATGGTAATTCCACTTTTAACCGCACGTTATAGGTGCCAGGAGCGGAATAAAAATATTCTAAACTAGACCCTTTGATTACTTTATCCTTAGCGAGATACCAGGTTACATTAGCATCTGGCCCATAATTGGCTTCTGCTTTTAAGCGATAGCGGCCCTTTTCATCCGTAGTCGCTGAAACCAAATAGTAATCTTTAGTAAAACCATTTGATTCTAGTGTGGGCAATACCGTTTGTTCACAATGCTGCTGTATGAGTTTAGCCTCTGAATAACTAATCGTTTTCGTTATTGCTCCTACCGGAGATTCATGGAAAATACTCGTAAAAAAGGTAGATGCGGCCAAATAGGAACCCGATTTACTTGGGTGATATAAATCCGTGTCATACAAATTAATCTCGGGGTATTTTTTTCTAAACGATAACCACGTCCTTCCAACGGGCACTACGGGGTGATTAAACAAGGAATTCATGTATGCGTACCCCTTGATAATCGTATCACTCATTTGCTCAAATGATAATTTTATAGAATCTTTTTCACAACCGTCACGATAGCCCCAAGTTTCATAAAAAAGAATCTGCGCGCACGGATTATGTGCTTTAATCGTATCTAAAATTTTGGCGGCATAGGGAAGTGTTGATGTATCTATATATGCTTTATCTTGAACAAATTCCTTGGACCATCCTTGAACGACAACAACATTCCATTTACCTTTTTTAATTGCATCAAACAACTCAGGTCGCATGGTTTGATCTTTCAAGGAAGCTCCCCCTTTCCAACATTTTTCTACATGGACAATCTTTTGTTTCGCTCTACATATTTTCTGAAAAATCCCAGGCATATCATTGTTTCCAGTAAAGGAATTTCCAATAAACAAAATTCGTGTGGTATCAGATGCCGAAGCCAAGAAGGTGCAGCCTAGACAAAACCAAAATAAACTTTTGAATTTCAACATACTAAATTAACTGAAAAGCTGAGACCAATTTCCTTGCCAATTCTTCATCAAGTCGTGTTTTCTCACGTGAAAAATTCATGTCATTTACTATATTTATTGGAATTAAATGAATGTGGACATGTGGAACCTCCAATCCTATTACAGAAACACCAATTCGCATGCATGGTACAAGTTCTCGCAAACGAATTGCGATGCGTTTTGTGAAATCCATGAGTGCACTATAGGATACTTGGTCTAAATCAAACAAATAATCTACTTCTTGTTTCGGAAAAACCAATACATGGCCCTGTACGAGCGGATTTATATCCAAGATTGCCATATGTAAATCATCTTCCGCAAGAATATATGCTGGCAGCTCACCGCTAACAATCCGCGAAAAAATACTGGCCATTACCGTGTTATTGAGAGGATTTCAAATTGCATTAAGCCGCCTGGTGTTTGGATATCCGCTACTTCACCAACTTTTTTACCTAATATGCCTTTGCCTATTGGTGAATCCACAGAAATTTTCCTGAGCTTTATATCGGCTTCACTTTCAGCAACAAGTGTATACTCGATTTCCATTTTGTTGGCAATGTTTCGAATCTTAACGGTAGAAAGAATAAAGGCGCGAGATTTGTCAATATTTGCATCGTCAATTAACCGTGCATTTGCTATAACAGCCTCCAATTTAGAAATACGCATTTCAAGGATACCTTGAGCCTCTTTGGCAGCATCATATTCTGCGTTCTCAGACAAATCACCCTTATCACGTGCTTCAGCGATTTGATTAGAAATAGATGGACGTTGAACATGAGTTAAGTCATGCAATTCATCTTTTAATTTTTGTAGGCCTTCAGCCGAATAGTAATTAATTTGTGACATCTTAAAAGGGATTAAACGCAAACAAGAGAGCCGAAGCCCTCTTGTTCAACAAAAATAATATAAATTCTTATTTTAAACTAATCGTTACCCCGAGCGTGTGAATGATACCAAATACACCTGCAAAACGCGAGCAGTACTCAACACCTAATGCACTTTTATTCTTACCAACAAGCGCATCTACAGAGAACCCAGCAGTTGGACCTGTAAGGGCATTAGAACGATTCTCTGCGTCGAAGATTCCATTTTCATATACAAAACCTCCACGAAGATTGAATGCAACTTTCTCCGTTGACATGCCATAGTCTAAGCCAATTCTATATTGATCTTTTGAAAATGAATTCGCTTGAAAAGCTAGGGCTACATTTAATTTACTAGCATCACTAAAGATAAAATCATAAGATCCACCGATAGTCAACAAAGAAGGTAATTCATACGTAGCAGATCGTTGCTCTAACGAAGCAATAAAACCACTTGAAACGTACTCTACTTGATTGGCTAAACCATCTCCTTTAAACTTCATCACCGGACCTACATTCTTCAATGCAATACCAAATTTGATTTGATTCTGCTCGCCCGTTACATAACGAATTCCTGCATCTAGGGCAATTCCATTTGATCTTAAGTTGTAAATACTTTCAGTTACCACTTTAAAGTTAATCCCTCCATAAATAGATGAAGAAAACTTCTTCGCAAACCCAACATTGAATATGTTTGCTCTCGGAGAGAAATATCCGATATTGCCTTCAGGATTTGCAACCGTAGTAATCGGAACGTCGCCATAATTCATGGATTGAATACTTACCGCAATGACATTAGATTCTCCAACGCGTTGAGCAAATCCAGCAGAATTCAGACTAATCCCCGCGTTCCCCATCCAATTGGAATAATTGAATTTGATTTGAGTCTTATCCAAAAATGCTAAGCCTGCGATGTTATTATACTGAGCTTCTAAGCCATTAATAGTAGCTACACCAGCGTCACCAATCGCAGAACCACGAGCCCATGGATTCACCAATAAATGGGAAGCACCTGCAGATCCTACACGATCTTCATTCCCAGCAAATGCCGTCAAAGAACACGCTGCTGCAAAAATTAAACTAAACTTACTAATCGATTTCATGCTATCTATAATTAATGATTAGATTCCTTGATAATCCGGTGTTCTCATACCGCCAAAGAACTTCAATACCACCTCTCCAATTTCAGGAACTTCCACGTGAATGAGATAAACACCACCAGCCACTGGAATTGCTTTATGATTCGTTAAATCCCAATCCAATGAGGTTACTGGACTATCCTTTTTGAAGGTGCGAATCAATTTACCATTCACTGAATAAATCTTAACTGTACATTTTTCTGGAAGATTCGTGATTTTAACCTTAGTCTCAATTCGCGTACGCTCATAATCAGAGTATGCATAGTATGGATTCGGAACCACATTAATCATTTTCAAGGCATCTTTCAACGCATCATGCGAACCAACCTCTGTGGCGATTTCATCCATTGACCAACCGTACATTGGCTTACCGCCGTTAGCACCAGTTGCGGTGAAATTCTTGTATTCTTTGTTAATGCGTAAACGGATTGTAACATCAGTTGACAATAAAGATTGTCCTGGTGCCAACAATGGATAAGAAATCCATGTTAAGCTGCCGTACAAGTCACGTTTCGCTTGCGTATTGTTTAATTCCACCTGTAGGTACTTCTGATACGCTTCATTGGTTGCATTTACATCAGATACACCCGGCGTATATGCTGGGAAATCAAAACTGGAGTTGTACCCGTTGATTGACTTCTGGTTGTAACTAAACACAAAAATAGGATGCATTCCACCCATTAATGGGGTTCCAACATTACTTACGAAATTCGAAGTTGGATTCCACACCATGTCAGCTCCGTTTTCACCGCCAAGGAAGGAATTCTCTCCAAAGGCCATGTACAAGCGCGCACCAGATTCTAAGTCTACCGCATAGCCAGGGAACCAACCCATCCCGGTACCTGTACCATCCGAATTTCCGTTCTTATCGACGCTTGGACTTTTTCTTAATGCACCAGGATTTGCACCACCAACATTTAACCCAGCCGTGCGACCAAGTTCTACCACCGGACAACGGGTCCACTTACTCTTATCGCTAGTAATAACGATGTTCACACTTGGCAAGAACGAAATCGAAGCATTTTGACGAGAAGAACCGTTAAAGGTACCGCAATACGCTAACGGCATATAATCTGCCTGGTAACCTGTTAATCGGTGCGGAGCAATCGTTCCTTCCAATATACCTTCGTAGCTTTGATTTGGGTCTACTCCTGCCTCATCCGGATAGTTGCACGGATTCAAATAGGTTGGACCATTAGGTAAACCCTCAAATGCAGGATCTGTTTCGTCGCATTCTGGCGCATAATCTCCCGAACGAATCCAATTGGTTGGGAAATAGGCATCGTTATCAGGAACGCCCATTAACCAACGTTTAGAAGAATCTCCGTAGGTCATGGAAGATTCAATCATATCTGTTGTTTTCGCCGTGATGTTACCCGAACCTGAGGGGAAATAGTAGTTTTCTTGATGGATTTGTACCGAGATTCCCCAACCCGGAATGATTTGTTCATTGTCTCCTGCTATTGTAACATCAGAACTTACAGAATCTTGAATGGTTCCACCTTTCGTATCGTAGCGATATATCACCCAACTTGCTGTATCTGCAGCATTCCCTGGAGTAGTTGGTGTGTAGTTTCTAAAACGACACTCAAAATACCCACCTTTTAAGTTCAACGGATCCACTACTTTAATATTAACTGGACCTTGGCCGGCAGCATATTCAGGGTCTTCCATATAACCTGAATTTAAGATGGTATTTAAAGACTCGTCTGTAAACTCTAACGAGCGATTACCATTACCGTATCCATCTAAACGCGTAATTTTTGGCGTAGAACCGTAACTCACTAATTGATAGGTTCCATCAGCCTCCGGCATTGGATTGTGCGGAACTGCTGGTGTTGAGCTAATCGCAGTACCATCAAAATTCAAACGAGAAGAGATATAAGGCATCTTCTGACCATCCAATAATAAGGGATCATTCGGGTCATACTTCTTGAACTGATTGTGCGCATAAGCAACCGCTACATAGTAATACGTTTTGTGGTTAACTAAACGTCGTTCACCTTGAGCAAATGCATCATCCGTTATTTGAAAAGAGTGACGAATTCCTTTGTTTTCACCATCAACTTTCTCAACCGGAACTGAAAATCCTAATGCTTCATCGAATTCAAAATTAATTAATCGAGATACCGTGTTTTTGACATCGCATTGAGCAACTAATCGTGCTTTAGTTGGGTCCGCAATATCCGAAATCGAAACATCTTGATTCTTTAACTGGAAAATTTGATACCCTTCAAAACGGTATTTTCTATCTACCGTTGGATCTGGGATGTTAATTTCATCGATTTCTTCGTAGGCCTCTTGATAATTGTTTGAAGAGATTGGGTTTTCAATCATTAGGATTAATTCCTTATCTAATTCCTGAATTGTCAATTTCGGAGCATCTGGCGGAGATAAGATTTTGAAACATGCATCAAACAAAGCTTGCGCTTTAGTATCTGCTCGTTTCATCGCATCTACAGATGCCATTAAGGTACCTTCTGTACTACGACCGTAAACAATACCAACAGTAATGTTATTAACGGCACCTGGCTTCAAGGTGAATGGACCAGCTGATTGTACAAAACGACGGTCACCCGCTGGGTTATTGTTTGTTGATTCGTCCCATCCATTTGGATATGCACCGGTCATATCAACACCTCCAGTAGACCAAGACAATGGATCTGAAGTTCCTGGGAACATGTAATCTGAGAGTGTTCCAGGAGCAGTTCCTAAACCACCATAATACATCTCAGAGCCATTTGCCCATTGGCCTTCCATGAAGTTATAAAATTCCGCTGCTGGACCTGGATCATTATATGGATATGCTGACGTTGCAGTATAATAGGTAAATCGACGCATACCAAAACGTTCGTTATCAATAATACCATCAGAATATCCAATACCTATACCTTTATAGACGATTCCATTATTTGCTAAGGCATCAACCACCGTGGGAACAACTAATGTTTGCGTTGCATTATCAAAATATGGACCTGGGTTATCGATTCCATCCGCATCTTGATACGGACCTTCAAAGAAGTCACATCCGATCGCTGGAGGATTAACGCCATAGCCTAATCTTCCCCCATCGTTTTCATCGTTTAGGTCTCCATTATACATGTAACCCAATCCACGAGATACATCACACCCTGCATAATCATCTGCATAATTACCAACATCTGCATCCAAGTACTGAGCAAAATATGTATCATAAAGTGTCTGAGTTCCACGGTTTATTAATTCATAGTTGTAGAACGTCATTTTATTCACCTCATCATTTGTTGCGAAAGAGAACGCTTGTGCTCGAATCTCCATGCCTATTGGATCTCCATTCGTCTCGGTGTGAATATTTCCTTTATCATTGAAAACCCACCAATGCGTCTCATCACCAAATAAAGAAATTCGTCGGTCAAACCCACACTGAATGTCATCACGACCCAAGATATCATCGTACCACGGGTGGTCTCCGTTATCTGGATTATAATTCCCATCTTGATCTCTATCATAATAAGGAGCCAAGAAATAGTCTTGTCCTTTAGAAACATCACCATGCGCTGGCCAATTATAGATTCTGTTCAACTCTTCATTTGAAGGTGCTTCCACATCATCACATTCAGTTGTAATTCCTGCTTGGCATTCCCACCAAATATTAAAACGGATTACTTCTGCTTTACGAATCGTATAGAATTGGTCATAAGCAATACACTGATCTGGGTCGATGTTCGCTTCACCAAAATCCCGAATTGCCCCATCCCCTACAGGAAACAATGGATTATAATTTCCTGTACCGGGGGTAACTGATAAAGGACCAGGCCAAAAGTCATTTCCTTGTCGAAAACGCAAGGCGGCAAGCTTTAGCTGTCCGTTCACATCAGTACCACCCATCCAAAGTGCACCGGCAAAAATCGCAAAGCGATTACTACCTTTTGGAACCTCATATGCAGCTACACCGTTTTGACGGTTTTGAAACATGGATCCACCTTGTTCAATTAAGGCGCGCACATCATTAAATTCCATGATGTATTTGGCGGTAGCTGGACTACAGTTTGCTTTTGGTTTTCCTGTTGGCTTTTTACTTTTATCGTTTGGTCCATAATATGCCAAGGCATTTGAACCAATGAATACGATTGCGATAAGTGCGGCAAATAATTGCTTTTTCATAACCTTTATGCTATTTATTTTAGAAATCATATTTTATTCCAAGACGAATGGTACGAGGTACACTAATGTTAAACGGATTATTCACCTTCATGGAGTAGTAATCACGAAACGCTTGTTCATCTGTTTGATTTTGGATTGACGATTGACTAGCTGCTGCGGCTAAATAACCATCATCATCGGCATTACCTGTAGCACGGTAAATTGATAATATATTGAATTGATTAAACAAGTTCGTAGCACGGATGTAAATATTCAAATTGGATACTTTTTCTTTATCCTTGCTTTTTGCATCTTTAGATTTGTGTGTAATAGTAATGTTTCGATCCAACTGCATATCTAAACGGTAAGTCCAAGGCATACGTGAACCATTCACTGTTCCGCTAATACCTGCATTCAAGTTACCAATACCTTCATCCGTAATGAATGTTTGTGCCGAATACGGGTATCCTGAGTTGATGTTAGTAAAGATGTTCAATCCAGTATTTTCTAAGACATTGAATCCACCAATTTTAGGACCGTTATAGTCTTTACCTTCACCGTAACGATAGTCGAACGTAATAGCGAATGCATGACGTTGATCATAGCTGTACGGGAAGATATTTCGAAGGTTAGGAATACCTGCGTTAATAAATGCTGCCATAGAGGTCGCATCAGACCCTGTACCATCAGCGAACTGTAAGGTATAGTTTGCAGTCATACGGATATTTCCTGTTTGACGTAAATCGTATGCAATCGTCATCCCTTTAACCGTACCGAAGTCACGGTTACCAAACGTTTTATAAGACGCCGGGTAGGCCATAAACACATTGATTAACTGCACATTATTACGTTGTTCGCGGTAGAATGCTGAGATTTTCAATGAAGACGTTGGCGACAACACTTGTTGGAAACCTAATTCGTAATCCACAGTAGTTTCAGGTTTAAGATTCGCGTTTGAAATCACTGCACTTCGTGTTTGGATGTATTGATACTCATATGGATCAAAACGGAAACCTGAGGTAGGACGCTTAGTTAAGATGTCATAATGCGCAAAAAACGAAGCTTTTTCAGAAATTGGGAACGAAAAAGCGATTCGAGGCATCACATTAATTTGAGCTTTGTAGTCTTCAAACGCAGACGCATCGGGAGCGGTTTGTCCGGGATTTAATACCCACGGAGCAATACCACCAGCACCTTGAATTGTTTTAGGGTCTTCAACCGTTGTACCTACAGCGTTGTACCATTGGTCTCCAGTTCTAAATCCATTGATACCAGTTGGGTTTGAAATATCATTCACATAAACGATGTAGTCATCGCCCATACTTTCAGGAATAACCACCCAATTGTACTGACCTGGATCATTAGCCTTTAGTTCTTTTGCTTCTTTAACTGTACGTGCATTGAAGAACAAGTATGGGTCCTTAAGAACTGGTTGGTTTGCATCAAATACATCAACACGTAACCCGACATTAAATACGATGTCCTTGAATGCAAATTTATCCATGATGTAGCCGGCCATGTAGGTAGGTTGGAATGCACCGATAAATCGCTTGTAATTTCCATTCTCATCGAACTCATTGAAGTATTTATTAATATCGGTAGTACCTTTAACTTTCTTTCCTGTATGATCAAATCCGTAATAAGAAACAAATGAATTACCTCCATTCATTAATTCATCCGGCGAGAACATATCAAACTGGAACATGCTTGGGTCATACATATCAATATCTACAAAATCGTCTCCTGCGATGTTTAACCCTAAGGCTTTTCTTACACTATAATCGAAGAATGACTGGTTATCGTTGTTCAACTGACCACCATATAATCCTGTTCCTGATTGACTCGCATATCCAGCATTTAAGCGATCGTAAGTGATTGCTTTAAAAGAACCTGAATCTGTAATCACACCTGAGGAGTAATCAAGCTCTTCAATATGGAAGTTCATCAACTGACGAGCAATTGACCAAATGGCCACAGGCCCTTGATCCCCATCAGACCACCCTCGGTCGATTCGTTGTTCGTATTCAAATCCAAGTGAAATGCTATGATTTCCAATCACTAAGGAACCTGCACCTGTTACACGGAATTGATCGTTTTCGAATTTACCGAAACCATTAGACGGAGAACCAATATTCGACCAAATGCCATACACACTTTGTGGAGCATCCCCGTTTCTTAAGGCATTCCCTTGTTGGATTTGGAACAAGTTTTCGTAGTGACCAATCGCATCATCTTGATAGATGTTATAGTATTGTGTTGTAATTGCAGCTAATGCAGCATTGGTTTCAGAAGGAGAGAACGCAACCTCTAAATCTTTGAATCCGTTATGTTCCCAACGTTGTAAATTTTCGTTAAACTCATAAGATGGAGCACGACGGGTAGTAAATTTACCAACGTGACCGTAGTTGAACATATTATATTGATGCTTTGGGTCGTATGAATCACGAAGGGTTTTGCTGTAATCAACCATTAAGGTATAATTCGCAGATTTAATTTTACTGTTTTTATTATCATTAGTAAAACGCTGTGAGATTTTACCATAAACCCGATAATCTAACCCTTTTGATTCACCGAAATTAGTAAAATTCAAAAGGGATGCAGCATACGAGTAATTAGAAGCCCTGAAGTAATTCATAGAACCTCCAAATTGTAAGTTTACCGATGGTCCGGTATTTACGTCAATCTTACCTTGTCCAGAAATTGTTGTATTTCTTGCATTCATTCTCCATGGAACTTTTTCAAAATCTGAATCCGCAGTTGGATTACCATCTGCATCCAATGGATTTTGTAAAAACAAAGCATTGTGAAAGGTTCCGAAACCAGTTGATGTTGGACGAAGTGGATTAGAAAGCAACTCATCTCTTGTTTCTTTAGTGACACGCCATCCACCGCCTGCCAATGGACGGTTATCTAATTCATCAGTAAGGTTACCAGAAACAAGGAAACCTAATAATGGGCGAGTTTTATTGCCCGCAGAATCTTTTTGCATCCAAAGTGGTCCGGACAACATTCCTTCAATCAAGTTATATCCAAACTTGTCAAGTCCAATTACCTTTCCGTCATACCCATTCGGATCTGCTCCTTTAAAGTAAGCACCAGAAGTTACTGCCTCAATACTACCAAAATAAATAGCCGATGGACCTCTTGTAGTAACCGAGATAATACCTCCTGTTACGTCACCGTAATTTGCTGGAACTCCCCCTGTAATTACCGAAACTTCTTCAAGGGCTGCTTTCGGTAAGTTAGCAGAACCACGAACTTTAATACCATCAATAAAGAAGTACGTAGCATCGGAACGAGAACCTCTTACTGATATTTCACCACTTCCTTCATTGGTGTTTACTCCTCCAACAGATTGCGCAACACCGGCAGCAGAACGCACAGGCATTCTTGAGATGTCTTCTCTTCCAAGTACCGCACCCGATGCACCACCATCCTTGTCGATTAAGGGCACTTTATATCGGGTTACCTTAACTTCGTCTTTTTGGAGCTCATTCTCTGGTTTCCCCAAGGTGAGTTTTTCCAAGAATATAATTTTATCCGAAGAAATAACAACACCTTGTTCAAGTGCATCCTGATAACCCTCAATTTTATTAGTCACCTTTACGTCGTAGGTTCCCGGTAAAATGGCATTAATTTGAAATTCACCTTTGTCATCTGTTATGGCATTCCCTTTCATCGAAGTTCCTGACATCAAGTAAACCTTGGCGCCGGGGATTACCTCGCCTGATTTTTGGTCTTTTACGATCCCTTTAAGGGTTCCTAATCCTGTTTGAGCAAACATGTAAGCGCTTGAAAACAAAACGCTTAGCACTAATAACTGTAATTTTTTCAGCATATTCTTTCGTATATTTTTGCTAAGAACACATTAAATTTAAGTTGCTAAATATAGAAATATTAACTTGGATGGCCAAAATGTTAAAAAAATAAAAAGAAAAAAATGTCGAGTTTTGTGCTTGACTATTGCTCAAATGGCTAAAATCTAATGGCTTATGGATAAAATGCAGGGAAATATCGCTTTGGTTGATTGGATTCTTGGTGAGATCGATGCGCTTAATTCCTACGAATCCACCTTGAGCCTAGAGGAAATGAACCAATTGAATTCATTTGGAAATGCACAACGCAAAAAAGAATTCAACGCAGTGCGCCACCTTAAACACCAGATATTTGGTGAAGAATTAATTATATACGGGGAAAACGGTAAACCTAAATTGAATAAATCGGACAGAACCATTGGAATAAGTCACTCTGCACATTGGGCCTTGTTCGCGTACTCAAGGATACCCTTTGGATGCGATATTGAGGAAATTTCAGATCGAATTAAACCAATATCCGATCGGTTTTGTAGCAGCGATGAACTTGAATTATTCGCTGGTGAAGTTGGTGTTATGCAACTAACGCAACTGTGGAGCTGTAAGGAAGCACTCTATAAACTTATTAATATCAAAGGAATCCATTGGAAAAATCAAATGCGTTGCATCGCAATTTCCGGGACGAAGTTTACTTTTGCAGTAGAAACAGGTACCGAAGATTTCATCGTTAACTGTGATAGTGTTCTTGTTAAGAACGTCATACTTTCTATTGCTACCTATGCGTAAACATAAACCACTCTTAGATAAATTAACTGCTCTAAATCGAGGCATCGCCATTTTAATTGACCCCGAAAAGGCAATGAATGAGGTGCAATTTGCAAGGCAACTGGATGCAATATGCGCGATTTCCCCGGAATTTATTTTTATAGGCGGGAGCACTGTGAATGCGGATCAAATGAGTCAAACGATTGAAATAATTAAAGCGACCACATCGATCCCGTTGATTATCTTTCCAGGAGGTACTTCGCAACTAAATACGAGCGCGGATGGACTGCTTTTTCTTTCATTAATATCGGGTCGCAACCCAAGGTACTTAATCGGGCAACAGGTCGAGGCCGCTGAGCTGTTATTTCAATCGAACATTGAAATAATTAGTACTGGATACATTTTAGTAGATGGGGGCTTTCAATCGGCTGTTGAGCGGGTTTCGGGTACTGCACCAATTCCGCAAAACGATGTAGCACAAATCAATTCTACGGCAAAAGCTGGGATTCTCATAGGCATGGATTGTTTGTATGTTGATGCGGGAAGCGGGGCGAACACCCCGGTTTCAGAAGAAATAATACATGAATTGAGTGCGCTCGGGAGGCCTTTAATTATTGGTGGGGGATTACGAACGATTGCTTCCATTCAAAAAGCACATGATGCGGGAGCGAATCTTGTTGTTATCGGCAATAAACTGGAGGAAGACTCCTTACTCATTGAAGAATTGATACGGTATCGATCGCATGGGATAGAAGTCGAAACTCATTAATGAATTATCGCCTTTAAACTAAGATCTAAGCTTTTCACGTGATGCGTCAAGGCACCCACAGAAATAAAATGAACCCCTGCCTCAGCAAATCCCACGATATTATCCTCCGTTATTCCACCAGACGCTTCGATCTCAAAATTAGATGGAATCACAGAAATACAGGACTTAATTTGTTCTGGCGAGAAATTATCTAATAATATTCGATTCACCCCTTGTGTTTGAATCACTTGCATAAGTTCCGCTTCGTTTCTAACCTCTACTTCAACAGGAATCGTCAAATTTTTGGCTTTTTTGTACGCATTAACCGCATCGACTGCTTTTTGAATTCCGCCACAAAAATCAATGTGGTTGTCCTTTAGCATAATCATGTCATATAATCCAAATCGATGATTATACCCTCCTCCGATTAGCACTGCCTCTTTTTCTAGGAGTCGAAAACCAGGCGTTGTTTTTCGTGTATCGAGTAACTTGGCTGAGGTATGTGCAATTTGTTGACTTAAGGCATGAGTTTTAGTTGCAATACCTGACATGCGCTGCATGCAATTCAAAATTAACCGCTCCGTGCTTAGAATGTTCTGTGCATTTCCTTCAATTATAAATGCAACTTCACCCACTTCAATAGCATCCCCGTCATGCTTTAGCCATTGAATGTTTGAGCTAACATCTGTTAGTTCGTATATTCGTTTGGCCACTGCTAAGCCCGCAATAATTCCAGATTCTTTTATCAATAAGCGGGCAGTACTTCTTGCCTCGGGATTAATCGCTGCTAAGGTGGAGTGATCCCCCTCCCCTATATCTTCAGATAACCACGCATGAATCAGGTCGTTTAACATAAAACAAAGGTAGAAAAGTAATTGGAGGTTAACACTGAAAAGTTATCTTTGTTTGGTGAATTCTACCCGTTCATTTTCAATCAATCCCTTTCTGATCATCAGCATGCTCTGTTTGCTTTTGTTTAAGCATTCCTTTGCGCAAGAAACTGAACTTATTCGTTTTTGTCAAGAAAATCGGTTTAACCCCATTGATTTTAGTAAGAAATTAAAGGGTAAGAAGGCCAATACGCCAACCATACGCATTTTAAAAGTATATGAAAAATCCTTGAATGGGAATTACAAAGGATTTATTCATGATGCAGCACGAATGAATTCAATAAAAAATCGGTCGATTAATAATCCATTCATTCGTCATCTTAAGCAACTTGAGGTCTGTGAATATTTTTTGCTAAAAGGTGAATTTAATGCGGCTAAAAAAGGGTTGGAACGGGCCGTTAGTTTTGCTAGAACAAAACGTGAAAACCAATGGGTATCTCAAGCTTACAGGCTATACTCGAAAGTATACCTGTATGAGAACAAGAAAGATTCAGCAGATTTATTTATTAATCGAGCCATTGAATTTGCAAAACGTTCAACGAATGAACTGGAATTGGCCTTGTGCTTGCATCAATCCGCACTAAATCATGCGCAATTCTCCAACATACAAGAGGCAGTTACGCAAGAATTATTGGCCCTTCAGGTGGTAGAAAAACTTAACAACACGTATTACGAGTGTATATTCAATCGATTTATTGCAGAATTATCCTTGGATGCGGGAAACCTGAGAGAAGCTGAAAATTACCTTAGAAAAAGTCAACTAAAAAGTGGGAGAATTTCAAGTAAACGGTTAAAATTAGAGAATGATATCCTTCGGGCTCGAATCGAAATCAGAAAAGGTTTTCCGAACGAGGTTTTGGTGTTTCTCCCTGCCAGTGTCAAAGGGTTGGAAACCTTAAAAGATTACTTATCGCTCGGAGAAGCTTGGATGGTGTTAGGGGAAACCTACAACGCAGCAAAGCAAATTAATAAATCATTGGAGGCATTCAATACTTCACTCACTTATTTCGAACAGTCAAGACATCCAGAAAAAATGGCGAGTGTTTATCATCAAATTGGATTGGTTTATTTATCGAAAAAAGATTTATTAAATGCAGAGAAAAATATATTAAAATCCATTGTGATTCGTAACAACATCAAGGAGCGCAATCGAATTTACGAAAGTTACTTTGCCTTAGCCAATGTGTATGCCGAACAAGGTCAAAAACAGAAAGCATACGATTACCTGAAACGGCACACCGACTTTTTACGACGAAACTCCTTTTCAATTGATAGTAAAAAAATTGAAGACCTCACACAAACCAATTCAAGGGAAGAGCGTGAGCGTTTAATCGAAACACAAGAAGAAAAACTTCAAAAAGAATTAAAGGAAAAAGAAATCTTGCAGCTCCAAAGTGACCGCCAATTGCTGGGAATAAGTATTGTAATTGCTATCTTCTTCTTATCGGCCGTTTCTGTATTTTTTATTGTTCGTCAGCGGACGACTTTACAAGAGCAACGAGAATCCGAAATGTCACAAACCTTGTTGCGTTCCCAAATGAATCCCCACTTTATTTTTAATGCCTTGGCGGTGATTCAAAGTTATATATATGAAAACACCCCTGAAAAAACGTCGAAGTTTCTTGTAAACTTTTCTCGATTGATTCGCTTAATTTTAGAGAATTCGCCGAAAGAGTTTATCACCATAGATATTGAAAAAGAAATCCTCTCAAAGTATTTAACTACTCAAAAATTAAGATTTGAAGATCGCTTTAATTTTAGCATAGAGATTGATGAAGAGTTACTCTTTAGGCGAGCAGTTATACCCCCAATGATTACCCAACCGTTTATCGAAAACTCCATTGAACATGGGCAATTACATACCATCGAACACGGATTGATAGAAATTACCATGAAGGAACGCTTTGGTATGTTGGAGGTTGTGATTACTGACAATGGCGTTGGAAGAACCAAAGCCGGAAAAATCAAAAAGAACAAATCTCATAAGAGTATGGCACTGGAAATTACCCGTGAACGCATTGAAATTATGAATAAGAAGTATAAAGGAAAAGGAAGCTTAACCATTGAGGATTTGGATGTTAAGCAAAAAACCGGGACACGTGTAATAATTTGTTTGCCAATCATTTACGAAAACACTAAATTTGGTTCATATGAAAAAAGTACTGATAATTGATGATGAAAAACGCATCCGGGATTTCGTAAAACGCATGATCGATTCGTTTAATCTTGACGTTGAAGTATTTACAGACGGAGAGAACGTAGAAACAGGCATTGAATCGATTCATCGGATTCAACCGGACATCGTGTTTTTAGACATTCAAATGCCAGACGGAACTGGATTTGACTTATTAAACCGTGTAAAGGATAAAAAATTTGAATTAATATTTATTACTGCCTTTCAGGAATATGCCATTATGGCGATTAAGTTTAGTGCCCTTGATTATATTCTCAAACCTATTGATGAAGAGGAATTAAAAACGGCCCTACAAAATGCCATAGACACCGTAGATTTCAAAAAAGAGGATTCTCAATTTGAGGCGCTCACCCACAACCTTCAAACCAACCAAAAGCGAAAGTTAGTCCTTAAGACCCAAGAAAGTGTACACGTGGTAGACCTGAGTGAAATCATACGTTGTGAGGCCGATAAAAACTATACCTTTTTCTATTTGAATAACGGTAAAAAAATTCTTGTTTCTCGAACGCTCAAGGATTTTGAGACCTTACTTTCAAATCACGGATTTTTCCGGGTTCAACAATCCCACTTAATTAACTTAGAGTACATTGAGCGTTATGACAAGCATGAAGGTGGTTCTGTCATTATGAGGGATGGGTCTGCTGTACCCCTATCCCCTGCTAAGAAGGATCAGTTTTTCAGTATGTTAGAAAAGCTTTAGGACAGCGCTTGAGTTAAGTCGTGAATTAAGTCCTCTACATCCTCGATTCCTACACTTAAACGGATTAAACTATCCACTACACCACTTTGCTCACGTTCCGCTTTAGGAATCGATGCATGAGTCATTGTAGCTGGATGCCCGATTAAGGATTCAACCCCACCTAGGGACTCGGCTAAGGAGAATATTTCAACTTTACTTACTACCGATAGGGCATCTTCCAAGTTGTTGCCTTTCAAGGTAAAAGAAATCATTCCCCCAAAACCGCGCATCTGTTTTACAGCTACATGGTGGTTTGGATGGTGTGAGAATCCAGGCCAAAATACCTTGTCGATTTTTGGATGACTCGCCAAGAAATGAGCAATTTTTTCCCCATTTTCGCAATGACGCTCCATGCGTAAGTGCAAGGTTTTGATCCCTCGAAGTACAAGAAATGAATCCATTGGACCCGTTACTGCACCCGATGAGTTTTGTATCCGATACATTTCATTCGCGATGGTTTCATCCTTGGTCACCAAGGCGCCCATGATCACATCAGAGTGTCCGCCGAGGTACTTGGTTACCGAATGCATTACAATATCAGCTCCAAGATCCAATGGGTTTTGTAGATATGGCGTTGCAAAGGTATTATCCACACACAACATGGCACCCGCTTTTTTCGCAATGGTAGAAGCCGCTTCAATGTCGATAATATTCATCATTGGATTTGTTGGTGTTTCCACCCAAATCAATTTGGTGTTTTCGTTGACTTTGGATTCAATATTTGACACGTCTGTCATGTCAACAAAATGAAAGACAAGGCCGTATTTTTCGAAAATCGTTTTAAAAATTCGATAGGATCCGCCATATAAATCATTTGTTGAAATCACCTCATCCCCGGGATTGAGCATTTTAATGACACAATCAATAGCCGCTAAGCCCGAACCGAAACATGCGCCATGGGTGCCGTTTTCAATGGCTGCAATATTCTTTTCTAAGGCATGTCGCGTTGGATTCAAGGTACGCGAATACTCGTACCCTTTGTGGTTTCCAACGCCATCTTGCACGTAGGTTGATGTTTGATAAATTGGTGTCATGATGGCACCTGTGGCTGGATCCGGTGCTACCCCTTCGTGAATGGCTTTCGTTGCGAATTTCATGGAATAAATTTTGTCCAAAATTAACAAAAGGGATTGAATCTAGCCGAGTTCTTTTGGATCCCAAAAAAAGGAATCAAACGCTTGGATTTGGTCATCAACAACAGGTATGCCTTCAGCCATCAATTTTCGCTGCATTTCACTTGGATCAGCAAAGTGCATTTTTCCAGTTAATAAGCCTTTTCGATTCACAACTCGATGCGCCGGCACATCTAGCAAGCTATGACTTGCATTCATTGCCCAACCGACCATGCGAGCGGAACCTTTAGTCCCTAAGGCTTCTGCAATAGCGCCGTATGTAGTAACTTTTCCTACTGGAATTAATCGCACAATGTCATAAACAGCCTGAAAGAAATCCTTGTTCTTTGTCATTCTAAAAATCATAAAAAAAGCCGCACTGGGCGGCTTCAATATATCATTTAATTGGTTTACTTTTTACAGCAATCTTTTTTCATTTTGCCACCAATCCATTTTCCGTTTTCATCAAAATGAGCTAAACAAGCCTTTTTCTCTGCAGGAGTACATCCTTTCTCATCACACATCTTAGCACACTCTTCTTTGGTCATTTTAGCACATTCATTCATGTCGCATTTTCCAATCATTTGAGCACCTTCTTTACACGTTCCATCACACTTCCCGGATTGCATCCCAGACTTACACATTTCTCCTTCAGACATACCTTTACAGTGCGCGTTAGCTTCACCATGACATTCCATTTTCTTTCCATGGCATTCAGTGCGCATTTTATCGCAATGATCTTTCTCTGTTGAAGAAGCAGAGCCATTTCCAAGAATTGGCGCAATTACCAAGCCTACCAAACATGTCAACTTAATTAATATGTTCATGGAAGGACCTGAAGTATCTTTGAATGGATCTCCAACGGTATCACCAGTTACTGCTGCTTTATGCGCATCAGATCCTTTAAAGGTCATTTCACCGTTGATTTCAACACCTGCTTCAAAGGATTTTTTTGCATTATCCCATGCACCACCAGCGTTATTTTGGAATACTGCCCAAAGTACACCAGATACCGTAACACCCGCCATGTACCCGCCAAGCATCTCTGCGATTAGCTGGTTGTCATAGCCAAGCAACATTGGAAGTGTCGCAATTACGATTGGAAATCCAATAGTCAATAATCCTGGCAACATCATTTCTCGTAACGCCGCTTTCGTAGAAATCTCAACACATTTCCCGTATTCTGGTTTACCTGTTCCTTCCATGATTCCTGGAATTTCTTTGAACTGACGACGAACCTCGTACACCATGTCCATTGCTGCTTTACCCACTGAATTCATAGCTAAAGCCGAGAAAACTACTGGAATCATTCCACCGATAAATAACATGGCTAATACCGGCGCTTTGAAGATGTTAATTCCATCAATACCAGTAAATGTTACATAGGCAGCAAACAAGGCTAAGGAAGTTAATGCAGCAGAGGCAATCGCAAATCCTTTTCCTGTTGCCGCAGTCGTATTTCCAACTGAATCTAAAATATCCGTACGTTGACGTACTTCTTTAGGCAACTCGCTCATTTCAGCAATTCCACCTGCGTTATCAGAGATTGGACCGAATGCGTCAATTGCTAATTGCATTGCCGTAGTGGCCATCATCGCAGATGCGGCTAAGGCCACACCGTAGAATCCAGCTAATGCGTATGAGCCCCAAATGGCACCTGCAAATAACAATACCGTTGGGAAGGTAGAAATCATACCTGTTGCTAATCCAGCAATAACGTTTGTTCCTGCACCTGTAGCAGATTTTTGCACAATTTTTAATACCGGCTTAGTACCTAGTCCAGTATAGTATTCTGTAACTGAAGAAATTACTCCTCCAACAACTAATCCAACAATGGCGGCAAAAAATACGCGCATCGAAGAGATGTCTTTTATGCCTTCTCCAAAGAAGTTCATCTTCATTGTTGCAGGAAGCATCCAAATAACTAAGGCATAACATGCAATTGCTGTCAAGACAATAGAAACCCAGTTTCCTAAATTAAGTGCTCCTTGAACTTGCTTTTCTTTATCGTCGTTGCTTTTAATGCGCACTAACATTGTTCCAATAATTGAGAAAATGATTCCAAAACCAGCGATTGCCATGGGTAATAAGATCGGACCGATACCACCGAAGGCATCTTTAATACTACCACCCATGTCTTGAATCACATAATTACCAAGAACCATAGCCGCTAGTACTGTAGCCACATATGAACCAAATAAATCAGCTCCCATTCCGGCTACATCTCCTACGTTATCTCCAACGTTATCGGCAATAGTTGCGGGGTTACGCGGGTCATCTTCAGGTATACCGGCTTCAACTTTACCCACTAAATCCGCACCTACATCGGCTGCTTTCGTGTAGATACCTCCACCAACACGCGCAAATAATGCAATTGACTCAGCTCCTAGGGAGAATCCTGCTAAGGTTTCCAATACGATGGTCATGTCTTCTGCATTCGTCCATTTTCCTTGCATGAAAATCTGAAAGAAAATGATGAAAAACCCTGTTAATCCTAATACCGCTAAACCAGCAACACCCAGACCCATCACGGTACCACCACCAAAAGAAACTTTCAATGCTTGGGGCAATGAAGTACGAGCCGCTTGGGTAGTTCGAACGTTTGTTTTGGTCGCGATTTTCATCCCCATGTTTCCCGCTAATGCCGAGAAAATAGCTCCGAAAATGAATGCAACAATTATTAATAAATGTGTTTTAACCCCAGGAATAAAGGTAATTCCTGCAAGTACAACACTTGATAATATAACGAATACAGCGAGTAAACGGTACTCTGCTTTTAAAAACGCAAGCGCTCCTTCGTAGATATAATCTGAAATTTCTTTCATTTTACCATCACCCGCATCTTGTTTCAATACCCATGCGCGTTTCATCGCCATAAAAAGTAATCCAATAAGTGCTAAAACTATTGGTACATAAATCATCATTGACTCCATTTCTTTAATTAAATTAATTTTCAAAAATTTTCGACGGCAAAAGTAGCTTTTTTCGCCAAGGTATGCAAGTACGGACGGATTGAATAAAAGGTTACAACTTAGTCGTTTGAAATAATATCAAACAATTCGTCTAAATCTGGAGAAATTATAATCTCAATTCGTCGGTTTTTCGCCTTATCAGCAGGATCTACCGGCTGAAATTCGCTTCGACCTGCGGCTACAATTCGCGTTGGGTTCATCTTTGAATTAGCCAGTAAAATTTCAACCACTGATGTTGCGCGCAAGACGGATAACTCCCAATTGTTGCGTGGGAAAGCCGTACTTGAAAGTTTATCAGAATCGGTATGACCTTCAACGACAATTTCCAAATCAGACTCGTTTTCTAGGGCTTTACCAATTTGTAATAAGGCATTTTTTCCCTCTGCTTCAACCACAATACTTCCAGATTTAAACAAAAGTTTCGCTTCCATACTCACGTAAATCTTTCCATTTTTCTGCTCTACTTTTAGGCCTTGATTTTCAAATCCTATAAGCGCATCGGTTACTTTTTTCTTCAAGGCCTTGAGCGCATCTTCTTGTCGTTTCAATAGCTCCTCAAGTTCATTTACACGCTGCTCACGCTCTTCAAGTAACTTCTGTTTTGTTTTCAATTCAGCCTCAAGACTGACAAGCTCCTCCGACTTTTTCTGAAGTTCGATGTTCTTCTGCTCGAGTTGTTTTTGAAGAACGGAAGCTTCTTTTGCGCCGGTTGACTTATATTTCTCGAATGTTTTTGTAAGTTCATCCAATTCTTTCATAGACTTACTCAATTCTCTGGATAAGGTTCGTAGGGTTGTTCCTAATTTTGTAGTATCTGATTTTAAGGTACTGGCTTCCTTTTTCAACGCATCCACATTGGATTGAAGCTCCTTCACTTTGGCTTCATAATCTTGATTGCTTTGTTTCATTTTCTCCAGTTCTTCCGCGCAAATCTTTTGCTGTGCTTCTAAGGCTTTAAACTTTTTTGAAGAAACACATGCCGAGGCAAGGGCCAACAAAACAAAAAACAAAACAGACTTTTTCATATAATGAGTTTTCACAAAAATCAAGTTTTCCTCGATGTGAAATCCGAAGAAGCCTTCGAGTTTTTAACACTCATTCTTTAATTCCTTTGTCAATGTGTTTAACTTTGACACATAATGCCAATGATTTTATTCCTCTTAGAACTTCTTGCTTCCTTGTTAGGAGTCGTTTATATTATCCTAATCGCCAAAAAAAACGCCCTTGGCTGGCCTGCTGGGATTATTTCGTGTGCAATTTTCGCCGTTTTATGCATTGAATCGAACTTAATGAGTCAAGGCATTATTCAACTGGTTAATGTAGTGATGGGAATTTGGGGTTGGGCGCAATGGCACAACCAGGTGATTCCGGTGAAATCCATTCCGAAATTGAGTTTTATTTTTTGGAGTGCTTTACCTGTATGTTATGTTGTTACTATGGTCTGTTTCCCTTGGTTAGATTGGTCGGCTCGTTTAGATCAAATCGCTTTAGTTTATTCCTTGATTGCTACCATACTAACTGTTCGAATGATTCAGCAAAATTGGATGCTATGGCTTGTAGTGAATGGTATCACGGCAATAACCGCCTTCTCGAACGAACTGTATTTCTATGCAGGTTTATCCGTTGTTTATTTTGGTATATCACTCTACGGAATGTTTCAATGGAAAAAATAACTGAACCCACCTTCCGAATCGCCTTTACTGGGCCAGAATGCAGTGGGAAATCCACGCTATCAAAATGGCTTTCAACGGAGCTTAACATTTTCTATGTTCCTGAATTCGCACGTTCCTATTTGGCCGAAAATCCGAGCTATACGCGCGAGGATTTATATGCCATTGCTGCGGGTCAATTTTCCCAAAATCATGAACATGAGCGATGTATTTGTGACACAGAAATGACTGTTATGCGCATTTGGGATCAGGTGAAATACGGAGAAATCTCAACGCTTATAGCAGACTTAAGCTTGTCTGAAACTTACACCATCTTGTTCTTGTGTAAACCCGATTTTCCCTGGGAAGAAGACCCCTTGAGAGAACACCCTGAAGCACGGAATGAGCTCTTTGAATTGTATATTCAAGATTTAAAAAATCGACAAGTGCCCTATCATATACTAGAGGGTTCATTGGAAGAAAGAAAATCGCGGATTTTGAGTCTAATTACTCGTTGATTCGGTACCTTTGTCGAATGAAACGCTTAGTCTTTATTGCCTTAATTTTAGTCGTTGCGATTCCAATCGCATACTTCATGGTTAACCAAGCCAACACGCCTAATTTACCTTTTATAAACCCTACCGATGTGCAATCTGAAATGGTGGATTCCAGCGTTCAACACATTGGCCGAAATCATAAAATTGGAGCGTTTAATCTGATTAATGAGCAAAACAAAACGATAACGGACGAAGTAATCGAAGGAAAAGTTTTTGTTGCAGAGTATTTCTTTACAACCTGTGGTAGCATCTGCCCTATCATGAATAAACAAATGCAACGGGTCCAAGCTGCATTCAAAGGAAATACAACCTTTGAAATCTTAAGTTTTACTGTTGACCCAGAAAATGACGGTCCGGAACAAATGTTAGCCTATGCCAAAGCGCACGGATATCAACCTGGTCAATGGCACTTTATTACAGGAGACAAAAAAGCCCTTTATTCCTTAGCAAGAACCTCGTTTTTTGTACTAAAACCTGCTGAAGCAGAGAATCTTGGGGATGCTGGAAGCGACTTTATTCATACCAACAATTTTGTATTGGTTGATCGAGACCGGCATATAAGAGGGTATTATGATGGGACGAATGCGGAAGAGGTAGATCAACTCATCCTAGATATTGAAAAATTACTCGAACCCAAGTAGAAAATGCATATTTTTTGGTAATTTCAGCGAGTGAAACGAAATCTATTCATAGCCTTTATTTATCTGATTTTAGCGTTTACCTCATATGGTCAATCCTATCAGGGTAATCAAAAGGTACATACTAAACCGGCTAAAGCAGCAGGCTGTGCTCCGCCAACCACGACTTCATTTTTAGAATTGAACAACGTGCGGGCCATGGTGCATACGGCAGGGAATTTATGGCAAATTCCGGGGCAAAACTTTTCACAATACGAAGTCCCTAAGAACTCAGGAATCATGGCATTGTTTACTGCTGCCTTATGGCTTGGAGGAACGGATGTAAATAATCAGCTTAAGCTCGCCGCTTTGCGCTATCGAAATGGTCAAGATTATTGGACTGGGCCCCTATCCCAAGTTTTAGCAGAAACTAGTTATGAGGAATGCGATAAGTACGACCGACATTTTATAAGTTCAAAAGACGAAATCCGGGAATTTAATGCATGGTTCGAAGCGGGATTAGCCGATCAGCAATATGGCACAAACACCCAGGCTACGTTGTTTCCTAATTATCAAGTGCCTGAAATTATTAAAACATGGCCCGCCCATGGGAATGTCTCCTTAGGTCAAGACTATTACTTGGCGCCCTTTTATGATTTTAACGACGATGGTCATTACGACTGGCGTGATGGCGATTATCCGTGGTACGATATAAAGCAAGATAAGCAATGTAACGTGGATCGAGATGTATCTCTTTATGGGGATAAAAACTTTTGGTGGGTTATGAACGATAAGGGGAATATCCACACCGAAACGGGTGCGGATCCTATTGGAATGGAAATCCGGGCTCAAGCATTTGCATTTGCTTCGAATGACGAGGTAAATAACATGACCTTTTACAACTACGTGCTGATTAACCGAGGAACACAAACCCTATATAATACATACTTTGGTTTCTTCACGGATGGAGCCTTAGGAGATCCGTATGATGACTATGTGGGTTGTGATGTCATGCGTGGCTTGGGCTACTATTACAATGGGGACAACTTTGACGGGGACAACTCGGGGTATAAAGGCTATGGATATTCCCCTCCCGCCGTGGGTGTAGACTTTTTTGAAGGACCTTATCAAGACGATGACGGAATTGATAATGCTTATGGGATTGGGCTCAATGAAGCATTAAATGGGATTGGATATGGAGACGGTATCATCGATAACGAACGCTTTGGAATGCGTAGATTCTTGTATTATTCAAATACAACAAACGGGGCAAACATTAACCAAACCGACCCAATCGCGGCCTCAGATTATTACAATTACCTAAGGGGATATTGGAAGGATGGAACCAAGTTTGTGTATGGTGGAAGCGGGCATATTTCAGATCCTGAGGCCGATCCAAACACCCCGTGTGACTTTATGTTTCCGGGAACTTCCGATTTCATGGGATGGGGAACGGGCGGCATCATTAAACCAAACTGGACCGAACAAACAGCCAATAATACACCGAATGATCGCCGATTTGTAGAAAGTGCGGGACCTTTTGTGCTTAAGCCCGGAGCCGTGAACAACATCACCGTGGGGGTTGTTTGGGCGCGCTCAAACGGTGGAGACCCATTTACCTCCGTGGAATCTTTGCGTCGTGCCGACGATAAGGCCCAGGCGCTATTCGAAAATTGTTTCAAGGTGATGGATGCTCCGCATGCACCCAACTTAGAAATCCAAGAATTGAATAATGAACTCATCCTTTACTTATCCAACCCTATTAACTCGAATAATTATCAAGAAAAATATGAGGAGAACGACCCCTTCATTGTGTCAAATAATCCAAATGCTGATAAAACATTTCGATTCCAAGGATATCAAATTTTTCAGTTAGTTAATAATCAGGTTGCCCTCTCCGACTTGAGTAATCCACTCAAATCAAGGCTGGTGGCTCAATGCGATATCAAGGACAATGTTTCGCGCATTATCAACTTCGAATTTGATGAAGAACTCGGATTTAGTGTACCAAAAGAACGGGTTAATGGAGAAAACAAAGGGATTCGCCACAGCTTTAAAGTTACGAACGATTTATTCGCACAAGGGCAATCAAAATTGGTGAATTTCAAGAAATACTACTACATGGCAATTTCTTATGCCTACAACAACTATGAAACCTATAATCCGAATGACCCTTTAAGCCTGAATGGGCAAAAAATGCCTTATATCGCCAGTCGAAAAAGTGCCATGGGTGAAGTGAAGGTAATGGAAGGGGTACCCCATAATCCAATACCTGAGGCTGATGGCACCTACCAACAAATAAGTTATGGATCTACACCCAGAATTACGCGCTTGGATGGTTATGGAAACGGCAACCGATCTCTGGAATTTACAGAGGCTACCTTAAATACCATTTTGAATACAGGATTCATGGAAGATCCAGAGTATGACTATGGCCAAGGGCCGGTGAATATCAAAGTTGTTGACCCATTAAATCTAAAAAGCGGATATTTTGAGTGTCGTTTCCGCAATTATACACCAACCTCACCGGGCAATGCGGCAGATACCGCCAGTTGGGTGATTTATCGCTACGATACCAAAGGTGGAACCATTCAAGATTCTGTAAGTTCCGATGTTACGATTGCAGGTGACAATGAACAAATCATTCCAGCATGGGGAATTTCGGTACAAATCCATCAAGAGAAATATTATTTCCCTTCAGGATCTGGCAACATTACAGCGAAAAGTACGAACATGATCGAGTCTTCTATTACCTTTAGTGACTCCTCGAAGCGTTGGTTGATGGGAATTTCTGATAACGACGCCTATTTCCCTACAAACTGGATTCGATCGGGAGAATATATTCCTGTGACCGATATAAACAATACCGCTTACGATTGTAATCCCAATGTTCCTCCATATCTGAATCCATGTAATTACCCAGATGAAAGCGGAGTCGATCCAACTCAAAGCTACGAAGGTATCTTAGAAGGAATGATTGCACCGCACCGATTAACAGGATATGAGGCCGATTATATGCCGTTGGCGTATTGTGGTACCTTTAACGGTTCGTCTCGTCAAAATGCTTCGATTTCGTTCTTACCAAGTGTAAATATTGTCATAACGAGTGACAAGAGCAAGTGGACGCGTTGCCCGGTGGTAGAACTTGGTCGTACGGCTGGATTGAACGTTGGTGGTGCAAATCCTGGCGCATTAAGAAAAAGTCCAAGCGTAGATAAGAACGGAAATGCTGACGGTACAGGTACCGGGATGGGCTGGTTCCCAGGCTATGCGGTAGACTTAGAATCCGGTGCGCGCTTGTACATGGCCTTTGGAGAGAATTCTTTCCTTGGCGGTGAAAACGGAGCTGACATGGTTTGGAATCCAACTTCGAATTTTGTGAGTAACGTTGGAACCCCATTAATGGGTGGAATGCATCCTATTTATGTGTTTAGTTACAACCAAAAGTCAATCAACGGGTACAATTCAAGTTTTGATTTCCCAGCATATACTCCGGGTGTATCAGATGTAAATGCAAACAATGTAGCTTACCAGAAGTATCTTGAGGTAGAAGCAAACAATACGCAAGCGAAACGTGACTTGTACGGCAGCTTAACGTGGATTTCTTATCCAATTTTGGCACCAGGACAATCGTTATTGTCAACTGATGTAACCATTAAGTTACGCATCAACAAAGAATATAAGAACTTCACGGCAACCGGAGCAAACGGTGGTAAGCCCATGTATGGTTGGTCGATGGATGAAATTGCAACCGAAGTTGGTTCGCATGATGCCTTAAAGGAAGGATTGAAGCTAATTAATGTGGTACCAAACCCGTACTTTGCTTACTCTGATTATGAACGCACGAAATTAGACACCAAGGTAAAAATCACAAACTTACCTGAACGTTGCACCATAACTATATATAATGCCCAAGGCAAACGCTTACGGCAATTCAAGAAAGACAGTCCGATTACTTACCAAGATTGGAACCTATGTAATGAGGCAAACATTCCGGTTTCCGGAGGCGTTTACTTAATTCATGTGGATGTTCCGGGCGTAGGCGAAGTGGTACTGAAATCCTTTGTCGCGATGCGAATTCCAGATTTAGAGAATTTATAAAGGCAAGCTAATTCGAAAGGTAGTGCCTTTTCCAAGTTCACTTCGGAGCACATAAATTTTGCCCTTATGGTAGCTTTCAATAATTCGTTTCGCTAAGGAAAGTCCAAGCCCCCACCCTCTTTTTTTAGTGCTATACCCCGGTTGGAAAATCGTTTTGAATTGATTTGGTAAGAGCCCTTTTCCTGTATCTTCTAGCTCAATGTGAATCCAAGCCCCTTCTTTTTCAAACCGTACAGTTAAGGTACCTATACCCTCCATGGCATCCACGGCATTCTTTGTAATATTCTCAATCACCCATTCCATAAGTGCTATATTATGGGGAACAGTGTAAGACACGGTAGGTTGCTCCAAGCGAATATCAATCTTATTGGATAAGCGCACCTTTAAATAATCGAGTACCTGCGTAACGGTAAGAACGACATCCGCAGTTTCTAACTTCGTCTCAGAGCCAATTTTAGAAAACCGATCTGTAACTTTTTCGAGGCGAATCAAATCTTTACGCATTTCATCCAAGGGTTCTTTATCCACTGCTTGGGCTTCCAATAAATCAACCCATGCAGAGAGTGAGGATAACGGCGTTCCCAACTGATGGGCTGTTTCTTTGGCCATACCTGCCCAAACTTGATTCTGTTCTGCCCGTCGAAACGTAGAAAAAACCAAATAGCCAATCAAAACCACTAAGGCAATTAACCCAAACTGAATATATGGAAACCAACGCAACTGTTTTACTTCCGGGCTTTGATCATAAAACAACCATTGGATTTGATTACCTAAATCGATTTTAATGGGTTCATTTCGTTGCCCATACGCCTTTAATTCTTTGATTACCCTAGCATTGGAATCCGATATATTGGAAGCCAAGACGTGCTTTTTGGTAGAATCTACTAAAATCACGGGCATCAAACGCGAGTCGCTAATCAAATCCTTGTTAAAGGCTTGAATCAAGGAATCACTTTGTTTTTCCAATGCTTTTAAGGTGGCTGACTCATCATAGGTATAGGTCATGTTGAATCCCTCGAATACTTCTAAGGTAAAATATCGATTAGCCTTTTTCCATTGCGATGCCATTCCCTTAAGAAGTCCATCCATTTTACTCGGTTCAACCATGTAATCTTTGGTAGAATCGCTCCAAATATTTTTATACTGTGAAACCTCGCCTCGATCGTCTAATAAAATCACTGGAATGTCCTTATTTCCATTAATAATTGAAAGGGCAAATGCCACATCTTGATTTACCCCTAAATTACTCGGATTCAACAAGGTTTTTTGTGCTGCCACAATGAGTTGCATGCGTTCTCGTTCTTTGGCACGCAATGAAACAAAGGTGCGTTGCGAAAAACGAACCAACTCGGCCTTTTTTTGAATGGCCTGGGCCCATTGTTTTGCTTTAGCCGTTTCTTTATCGGCTATTTTAGATACCATATAATTAGAAAGCACCAAAGAGCCCCCAACAATAATCAGTGCAAGCATTAACAAGAATACTTTCCAGCGCTGCTTGCTCGAGTACATATCAGATTTCACAGCCTTCATGTGTTCGAAGATACGACCTGTTCAATTGATTTACAAACCTGGTGATGATCAAAGCGCGCAACATGTTGTTCCCACAAGGCTTGATCAAAATAAATCGGGTTTGAGACCATTTCATTCATCCGTATCGCGAGATCTGATGCATTCAGGGGTTCAAACAAGCGTCCAAAGGCTTCATGGTGAAGTAAATCTGGGGTTCCGCCCGCATTACTTCCTACTACAGGAATGCCATATGCGATGGCCTCTAAGGTTACCATCCCGAAGGTTTCTGCCCGAGTCGCCATAATTAAAGCATCCAACGCCGAATAAAAGACCCCAACTTCTTGCATGAACGGACGGATAAACACCCGATCTGTTAAGTCATGTTCCTCGATAAATGTTTCCATTTTTTCCATTACATGATTGGTTTCATTTCGGGTAGGTTCTCCCAAAAAGACTAAATTAATAGACGTATTGGTACAACGCTGCAATGCATCGAGCACTAAGAGTTGACCTTTCTGAAGATCGAATCTTCCAATCAAACCAAAGGTAAATCCGTACAGCGGTAAATCTAATTGTGTCCGAGCAGCTTCCTTGGTTATGCGTTTTATCTCTGACCGATCGATGCCCGAAGGAACTAAATGAACTTTTGATGGACTCATGTTTGTCCATTCAAATACCTGTTTTTCTAAAAAAAGCAAGGGACAAAACCAAAAATCTAAATAATTAAATCGAATGGAATGAAATAGCCCTGTTTTCTTTACCCCCAATTGCATTTCCATAAAATAGGCTGTAACAATGGAGTTGCCCAAACGTGCTTTTACCGTAGCAATCATGCTCATGTCTCGATTGTCACGAATAAATACATGGGTAACTTGATCTTTTTTTAATTGCCGGGCCAAAGAAAACGAAGCGCCCCAGGCATAATATTTCCGTTGATGTTTGATTGGAAAACAAGGCAATTTGTACTCAATCGCTTTTTGGAACATGGGACCTTGAGGTACGGCATAGATTGCGACGTCATGTCCACGGGCTTGCATCCATAAGGCATTTCGAAGATGATTCAATTCTAACCCTCCCAAACTCAACGAAGAACAAACGTAGGCTATTTTCATTCAGTGCAAATAAACTAAATTTGTACCTGAAATCACCCACATGAAAAAAACAATCTCCCCCTGGTTTGTATTTATTGGATTATCGCTGATCATTTCCATTATTTTGTTTTCCTTACCGATCAATTTATTTCCTGGAGAAATTGTAATGGAACGTGGATTATCTACCATTACCGTAAAAGACCACAACCTCAGTCTAAGCTATTTTGTTGGCATGGGACTAAATCCCGGAGATTTAGAGGGGATAAAATCATTTAAACTCACTCCGTGGGGTTGGGCCTTGGCCTTCTGTTACATTTTCCTATTGCCTGGGCTTATTGCTTACCGGATTTACATGAAGCAAAAAACAATAAATTAAAGCGATTTTGTGCGACCTCCGTCTACCGGTAAATTAATCCCATTGATGTAGCCGGCTTTATCCGAGGCTAAAAAAGCCGCTGCTGCTGCAACTTCCTCTGGCTGAGCGATTCGTTTCATTGGAGACTCTTTACCCATATCCGTAAAAATCTCTTCGATTGTTTCTCCTGTTTTTTGCGCACGAACCCCTGCGATTTCTTCAAGCCTTCCCGTGTGGGTAGCACCTGGTAGCACGTTGTTTACCGTGATCCCAAATTGCCCCAATTCATTTGCCATAGTCTTACTCCAATTGGCAACGGCCCCTCGAATGGTATTGGATACCCCTAGGTTTGCTAAAGGCTGTTTTACCGAAGTAGAAATAATATTAATAATGCGCCCAAACCCCGCAGCTTTCATTCCTGGGATTAAGGCTTGGGTCATAATGTGATTACAAATCAAATGCTGATTGAATGCGGCAAGAAATTCTTCCGGAGCAGCATCCACGATAGGACCAGATTTTGGTCCACCCGAGTTATTAATGAGAATGTGTGCCACATTCCCTTGGGCAACCCATGCTGCGATTGCTGATTTGACTTCCGAAGGCTGACTAAAATCGGCTTGAATGGGTTGAGGTTGAGTACCAAAAGCTTTCTCGAGGTTAGTATGTATTTCTTGTAGGCGTTCTTGATTCCTTCCAACCAATACAACACGAACTCCTTCTGATGCTAATTGCAATGCGATTGACTTTCCAATGCCTTGTGTACTGCCACAAACTATGGCCGTTTTCCCTTCTTTCATAGAACAAAGGTATAAACTATGAAAATCAAATGGAATTATATTTTGAAATGAAGCAAATAATTTTATCTTTGATACACCTTAACTAACAACTGTTTTATGAAAAAACTACTACTGTCCGCGCTTTTTGCTATCTCATTTTGTAGCATTAGTCTTGCTCAATGTGTATGCACAAGCCAATACCCTTTGGGAAACATGACCCCAACCACTGTATGGTCTACCATTAATACCTTAATGTATGCCGGTGATTATGCAGTCGTGAATGTAACCGCGGGGAACACCTATGAATTTTCCACCTGCGCTGCAAATGGGTCCAATGTAACCTACGATTCCGAGCTCACTTTATTAACGAATGCCCAACAACTACTCGCATACAATGATGACTTTTGTGGTACGCAATCGTTTGTGAGTTGGGTCGCTACTTACACCGGAACGGTACAAATCCATTTAACAGAATATTATTTAGGAGCGGGGTGCTATACCAACTCTACGCCATCCAGCATTAGGTACAGATATGTTGCGGGAGCGGTAACAGTACCTGCAAATAACCTGTGTGCAAATGCCACTACGTTAACGCCTGCAGCTAATTGTAACCTAACGAGTGGAACAACAATAGGTGCTTCTGAAGACCCGTATCCAGATCCATCATGTGACATGCCGGGTGTATATAACGATGTTTGGTATAGCTTTAATTCAGGAGTCTACACAAGTTTAAACCTTACTGTAAATCTTGGAACAGCGGCACTCATTGGGGTGGAATTTTATAGTGCCTGTGGAACCTTAGCTACGGGACTAAGTCTTGGGGGCACACCCGGAAACTGCGACTTCAATACCAACGCGCCGAATCCAACGGTGATAACTGGCCTTACGCCAAACACCACGTACCGCATGCGTATGTTTACGAATGCGTCTTATGATACGCCGGGAACGTTTACTGCGTGTTTAACTACACCTCCACCGCCAACAGTGAGTGTTAACAGCACGAGTATATGCGCAGGACAATCAGTGACCTTAACTGCTACACCATCTACCGCAGGTGGAACGTATTTATGGAGTAACGGGGCAACTACCCCAACCATTACCGTAACGCCGAATGCAACGACAAATTATTCTGTTACCTATTCTAATAATGGTACAGCGAGTGGTTCGGGGACAGTAACCGTAAACCCTGTGCCAACTATCAATGGCGGACAAGATCAAACGGTATGTGCAGGAGCAACGGTTACCTTGAATGGAACGGGTGGTGCATCATACACTTGGGATAATGGCATCAGCAATGGTGTTGCCTTTGTAGCCAACGCAACTACTACGTATACGGTAACAGGAACAGATGCCAATGGTTGTACAAACACAGACCAAGTTACAGTTACCGTAAATGCAGCGCCAACGTTAAATGCGCTTAATAATCAAACCCTATGTGCTGGAGCAAGTGCTTCCGCAGTGACTTTCTCAGGAACGGCAGGAGCCACCTATTCATGGGTTAATTCAAATCCAAGCATAGGACTTGCTGGAAGTGGCACAGGTAACATTGCGGTATTTACTGCCATTAACGCAACGGCGAACCCAATTACTGGAACGATTACAGTTACTCCAACACAGGCAGGATGTACTGGAACACCACAAACGTATACCTATACAGTAAATCCAAACCCAAGCATCACTGGAAACAATCCACTATGTGTTGGAGCGACCCTTCAACTTACCGGCAGTGGAACGGCTGCGGCTAATAATGCATGGGTTTCCGGAACACCAGCAAATGGAACGGTATCTAATACAGGATTGGTAACGGGTGTTAATGCGGGAAACACCACCATCACCTACACCAATGCAAATGGATGTACTGCAACGCAAACGATTACCATCAATGCTAATCCAACCGTAACCGGGAACACCGTGATTTGTCCCAATACTACCTCACAACTAACTGGTTCAGGAGTTCCTGCGGGTAACAACGCGTGGTCTTCAAGTAATGCTGGAATCGCTACGGTTTCTAATACTGGATTAGTAACTGCAGTAAGCTTTGGAACGACAACCATAACGTACACCGCTTCCACTGGATGTTCGGCAACTGCCACGGTAAATGTGACTAACCCAACAACGCCTACCTTTAATCCGATTGCGGCTGTATGTGCTGGTGGCGCAATTATTTTACCTGGGGCATCTACGAATAACATTCAGGGGACTTGGACTCCTGCAGTGAACAATACACAAACAACCACGTATACCTTTACACCGTCGGCAGGGCAATGTGCAACTAACGCGACACTTACCGTTAATGTTAATCCGTTGCCAACAATTAATGCCGGACAAGACCAAACGGTATGTCAAGGAGCAAACGTAACGCTAAGCGGAACGGGAGGAAGTTCTTACAGTTGGAATAACGGAGTGAGCAACGGCGTGACCTTTGTTCCAAATACTACCACTACATACACGGTAACCGGAACCGACGCCAATGGTTGTGCGAATACTGATCAAGTAACCGTAACTGTTTCTCCAAACCCAACCTTATCTGGAAATACGGTTATCTGTCCGAATACGACCTCGCAATTAGCGGCGAATGCTAACCCTGCCGCTTCTAACGCATGGACTTCAAGCAATCCAGCAATAGCAACGATCTCAAATACCGGACTCGTAACGGCAGTTAGTTTTGGCACCAGCACGATTACCTTTACCAACAATAACGGCTGTACCGCAACAACAACTATAAATGTAACCAACCCCATAGCGCCAACCTTTAACCCGATCTCGGCTGTTTGCGCTGGTGGAAGTATTACCTTACCGGCTGCATCAACCAATAACGTTCAAGGCGCCTGGTCGCCAGCGGTGAACAACACCCAAACCACCACGTATACCTTTACACCGTCTGCTGGTCAGTGTGCTACTACCGCGCAACAAACCGTAACGGTGAATCCTAACCCGAGCATTACCGGAGGAGGAAGCGTGTGCGTTGGAAGCACCCTGCAATTAAGCGGTAGCGGTACACCAGCTGTAAACACGCCTTGGGTTTCAGGAACAGCAGCTACAGGGTCAGTGTCCAACAATGGGTTATTTATCGCACTTTCCCCAGGAACCAGTGTATTGACTTACACAAATTTAAATGGGTGTTCGGCAACCACGACCGTTTCCGTGCAGGGTCCTATAAATGCGTTACCGCAGCAAGTTACCGCGTGCCTTTCGTATCTGTGGAATGGACAAACTTACTCGCAAAGTGGTACATACTCAGATACCTTACAAACCGTAGTCGGTTGCGATTCTATAATTACTTTGAATTTAACGATAACCAATAGCATCACGGGACCCACTACACAACAAAATGCCTGTGGTCCATATACTTGGAATGGACAAACATACACTCAAAGTGGAACTTACACGTACAATGGAACGACCGCGAACGGCTGCGACTCCAGTGCTACCTTGGTGCTAACCATTGATCAAGCGCCTAGCAATGCGCAAGTAAGTTTAAATCAGGGTACATTCACGGTGACGGCACAGAACGCATCTAATTTTGCATGGATGGACTGCGCTACCAATACCTTAATCCCAGGTGAAACAAACGCTACCTTTACCCCAACAATCAGTGGAAGCTACGCTGCAATTGTAAGTAATGCCTGTGGATCAGACACTTCAACGTGTGAACCGATAGAAGTACAGGGGATGAATGAAAATAGCAATGTGATAATTTCAATTTACCCCAATCCAAGTAACGGTATATTTACCATAAGCGCCAAGGATGCGCTTATTGAACACCTTGCATTATATAGTCTAAACGGAGAATTATTACAGCATCAATCATATGATTCCCAAGATATCTCATTGAATCTAAATGGATATGCTACGGGAAGCTATTTGCTCTATATACAAACGAACAAGCAAACCAAAATCTTCAAGTTACTGAAACAGTAAATTGAAAAAAAAATAAAAAAAATTAAAGGGGCGCTATGCCCCTTTTTTCTTGATGTACTTTACATTCATGCGGGTTGATACTCATCCTGTTATGCTTAATGTTAATTCTACACTTTGATTGGATTATTTTTTTATTATCTTTGGGCACCAAATTTTTATTTTTTATCTAAAGTTCTAATTATGAAAAAGATACTACCTGTATTAGCCCGCTTAAGTATTGTGGCTTGTATCCTTTTGATGTCGGCAAAGTCATGGGCGACTACTTGTCCTAATGCCACGATCATTTCACCCGCATCATTACCGATTGTTGGGCAAGCATTAGTTTGCGGTGGAACCGATGACATTAATTCGGCGTCTATCGCAGCATCCATCCTTACGGGGGGGTGTAATAATGTTAACTACTATGGTGGTCAAGAAGCATTATATAGTTTTACACCTGCTGCATCGGGTTTATATGATGTAAGCTACAGTGGTCAATCATGGTCTAGTTTATTTGTTTTTCAAGGCTGTCCAACCACTGGAGGATCAACATGTATTGGAGGGGTTGCAAACTCTACTGCTTTGAAAAATGTTTCCGTGACACTAACTGCCGGCGTAACTTATTTCATAATGTTTGATACATGGCCTACTCCAAATAGCCCATGTCCAGGAACGTTCTCTCTATCACAAATTCTTCCAAATACCGCAACAGCAACAATTAATGGTGGTCTTTGGTCAAGTCCAGCCACTTGGGTTTCTGGTGTTGTACCGAATTCAGCGAGTACGGTAATTATTCCTGCGGGTAGCATTGTTACTGTTGATCAAGTAACCAATATTGTTGCATTAGACGTAAGTGGGACCTTACAATGGAATGCTACGAATAACGCAATGAATGTGTTAGGTAACATTATAGTAAATAACGGTGGTAAATTTTTACCATATACGACAGCAGCTGGTGGAACTACATCTGTAGGTATTACCTTAGGTGGTGATTTCACAAATAACGGATACTGTAACTTCGCTGCGGGTACTTCAACCGCAGGATTTTTAACATTTAACGGAAGTCAACAAATTGGAGGTAGTTTAAACCAAACTTTAGGGGGTACAGGTATCTTTGAAGGGAACGGTGTGAAAGGTATCATTCGTGCCTTGTCATTTTCAACTACAGGAAACTCAACAATAAATACAACTCAAGATTTAATTACAACCAACCTTGCGCACACCGCAGGTTCATTAAATACCAACGGTAAGTTAGCTGTAGATAATACGGCGCAATGTTACGGTCAAGCAATTAACACCCAGGTAGCTAGTGTTCATGTGACTAACATGGGGTCCTTGTACAGTACTGCACCAGTGGTTTGTGGTGTAGCAGTTGTTCCTTATGCAAACGGTGCATTAGGAGCAGTTGGTACTCGATATTTTTTCGGTAATAATGTGTACTTGTGTACAGCTGGAGGTACGTTTAACGCAACTCCACCAACTTCAAACACATTAAATGCCTTGTTTTCAACGAGTGGTCCTACACTATTATACATAGGAACACTTGGAACCTTAGGGACCAATGTTCCTTACAATGGGGCGTTGAGCCTTACAACCCCTTATTTTTATGGGGACAATTGGTATCAGGCTGTTGTAGCTACTGCCACGACGACAATGCCAACCCACGTTTCAGGAACTGTTGGTAATTTTAGATATTTAGGTCCTGCCGCAAAAGTTAGTGTCAACTTTGATGCTTTAACTTCTACAGTAAGAAGTTTAACGATTACAAACCCGGGGAGTGGTTGGAATAACTCAACTGCGCCTTCTTTAGCATTTAGCGCAGGTGCGGTAGGTGCGACAGGATCTGGTGCAGCAGCAACACCGGTTGTACTATATAACTTGCAAGGACCGTTGAACAGCCTTGTTCAAAAATCTGGAGTTTCTACGTTTACGGGTGGGTTAATCATTAATTCAGACCAAGGTGCCAGCGTGAGCAGTGCCGATCCACAGGCATCCTCCGGAGTTGGAAATATTTATGCTACTAATGGAGGGTTAAACTATACGGTTGCACCAACTGTTGGTTTTGCTGGTCCTCCCGCATTAAATCTTGTAACGAATGTTGGTTCAGGTTACACGTCATCACCAACTGTTGTGGTAACTGGTGGTACCTTAATCTCCGGAACCGCATTAACCTCTGCTAACTTTACGGTTACAGTTAACCAAGGTAAGGTGGTTTCTGTTTATTTAAATAGTGCTACAACTGCCACGTATTCAGTTCCTCCAACAATTTCATTATCGGCAGGGACGGCAACGATTGCATGGCCTGCAAACTGTTGGCCTGCTGCAACTGCAAACATTGGCTCAAATGGTCAGTTGTTAAGCTTTACAATCACAAATCCAGGATACGGATATGTAGCTGCACCTACTGTTGGTGTTGGAACAATTTCAGGTAATGCTGCGGGTGGTGTATTTACAACTGCTGCAACTGGACTTACTAGCCGGGTTGCATTATACAATCTTACGTTAAATTTCTTTACTCCTGCGGCTTCTGCCGTAGTTCAAAACGACGCGGTTGTTATTCCTGCAAACAGAAAGCTTAATAACCTTTCATTAGCAGGTAACGGTGCCGGGTTGAATTTAGCTAACAATTTAACACTTTATGGTACCTTCCCATTATCCTTCACAGCTAGTTTATCAGCTCCAGGAAACGTCTTAAACATGAACGGAAATACCGTTACTTGTACTTGGAATCAATATCTAGGTACAACAAGTACTTTTGGTGCATCCAATGCCTATATCCAAAATGGATCTATGGCAATTTATGGTCGAGGTGGTGGTGCATTAGGGTTAACCTATAATTTTCCTTTTAGCGCAACGTTCACTACATTTATCGGAAATGGTTCTACGGGAGTTACTGGTGGATCAGATATGACAAGAATTGTAGTAAGTGATAATGCTGCCCCTACCAATAGTACAGGTGGTGGTAGTGCCATTGCATTTGGTAACCGATCATTTAGACTTAATGCCTTTTCAACCCAAGCACTACCAGGTATTTCGGGAATCAATCCTACGATAACCTTACGATACAATAGCCAAGACGGCTTAACTTCAACACAAGATCAAACGTTTGTGGCTCAAGCAGCAACAAATAGCGGTCAATGGAACTTAGTTAGTGCGGCATACGGAGTTGCAGGTGCTCTTCCTGCTACTGGTTTATTAACAACTCCAACCGTTGCTCCAGGTCCAATCTTATTAGATGGTGATGATTACTTCGCTTGGGCCACAAGTGCTCCAACCATTACCAATGTTTCACCGTTAAATATCTGCGCGAACTCTGGACAATTTACTATAACAGGTACTAACTTAAATGGAATTACAGCAGTTCAGATTGGTGGTACACCAGTTGCCTCTTTTACCATCGTATCATCCACTCAAATTGATGCGGTTGCTGGTAATGGTACCTCCGGTGTAGTTACGATAATTAAAAACAATACTTCTTTTTCAAGTGTACAAGTAATTACCTTGAATGCATCCCCTGCTGCACCAAGTGTATCTCCTGCTAATGTTACGGTATCTCTCGGAAGTACCGCTACATTCACTGCAACTGGTACCGGAGGTACATTCAACTGGTATAACACTGCGTTCGGTGGAGTAGCTCTTGCTACTGGGTCATCTTTTACCACTCCTGCTTCATGTGCTACAGGATCTTACTACGTATCTGAAGGTAACGGAACCTGTGAAGGTCCTAGAACCCAAGTAACTGTTACTGTAACACCGATTACCTTTAGTTCTTCTGCACCTAATTTGTGTGGTAATGGTGGGAATATAACCCTTACTGCTACACCAAATGACCCTTCATTTACATACAACTGGACATCAAACCAGGTATCTGCGGTAATTGCACCAGGAACCACAGCTGTTACCACCGCGGCTATAACTGAAACATCTGACTTTTTCCTAGTTGTTAATTCAAACGGCTGTGCTTATAACGCACAACCTATTTCTATCGGGGTATATGGATTCCCTAATATCGTACCAACGGCTACACCAAATGTTCTATGTGATAGTGGTATGGTTGCATTAGCCTCAGGAATAACTCCAGGAAACTTTACCGCAGTATGTATTACACCTACGCCTCAAGTGGCAGCGCCTAACGCAGTAAACCTTGTAGCGAATGGTGTAGCTAGTGTTCCATTAAACTCTGGTAGCTTAGATGATGGTGGTTGGGGAAATATTCCAATCGGATTTACATTTAACTATTTTGGAAATAACTATACTACAATAAACGCTGGTACTAACGGTGTACTACAATTTGGAGCATACAATGGATTAGCTCTTGGGGACTTCACCATTGGAGCTCTTCCGAATGCATTAGATCCAACAAATGCTATTTTTGGATGTGCCCATGATTTACATTGCGGATATGCCGGGGCTACAGTACGTTATTGGACGGCTGGAATAGCTCCTAATAGAAAATTCGTAATTGACTACCAAGTGTTTCAATTTGGAAACCCTACTAATAATGTAAACTTCCAAATTGTATTAAAAGAAACTACAGGACAAGTAGAAATTATTGCAACCACAGTTTCATCACCTACAGGAAAAACTATTGGAGTTAACAACCCAACCGGTACGATTGGAGCAGCTGCTCCAAACTGTAACGTAGTACCAAATACAGCTAACTTCTGGCAAGCACAAACAGCAACTATTCCTGCTGCAAACCCGCAAGCATGGAGATTTAATCCACCGGTTAATTATACGATCAATTGGACTGTTAACGGTATAGGTACTCCTTCCGGAGGTCAATTAAATGGTGTTACTGTTAATACTGCCTCGACGAATCAAATGACCTATGCTACTACGCCATATCAGGTATATATTCAAGACCCTATTACAAACTGTTCACAAGTATATCAAACACCTGTAACTGTTAATGCTTCACCTACTGGGCCTATCGCAACGAACAGTACTCAGTGTGGTTTAGGAACACCAACAGCGAGTGTTACTTCCACGGCTGGAGCTGCTGGTACGGGTCAATACTTCTGGTATAGCGCTGCAGTAAATGGAAATGCCATTCAATCTCCACCAGTAGGAGCTTACACAACTTTCTTTACTGATAACTTTACTGGTCCGAACGTAGCCGTTGGTGCTACCCTATCAGGAAGTGCGAACCTTCTAAACAATCCAGGTGAACTACAATTATTTAATAACTTCACCAATCAAATTGGCGGTATCACCGTTGCGGCTGGAGTAAATGCCAACGCATACATCGTTGATTTTGATTTAATTACTTCAACCGGTGCTGACGGAGTATCTTACAGCTTTGGTAATGACGTGAATGCTTCTGCTACTACACCATCACAAGAGATGGGTTCTGGTAGTAAACTTAAAATTAGTTTTGATGCTTTCGGTGCTACACAACCAAATGCTCAAGGTATTTATCTATTATATAATAATACAGCAGGTTCTTTCAACAATACTAGCCCTGGAGTCCTTGGTTATTCAAATAATACTTCATGGATTAATGATACGAACCACGTAACCATTAGTATTGATAATGTTGGACGCTTGAGTATGGCTGTTGGAGCAACAGTAATATTTAATAATGTTCAACTACCACCAGCTTATCTTGCTGCCAACAAAGCAACTTGGTCCCACGTTATTTCAGGTAGAACTGGAGGAACCAGCATGCTTGCGACTATAGATAACCTTATTATTCAATACGCAAATAATACTCCGGGTTACACTACAGTTCAAAGTCCAATTAACACGACGACAACCTATTATGTAACAGAACAAGGTACGAACGGATGTTACAGCCCTGTTACCGCGGTTACGGCTACGGTTATCAATCCAGACCCTATCGTTGTGTCTCCAGGAGCAAATGCTAATATCTGTATTGGTCAGAATATCACTATAGGTGGTTCTTCTATCGCCAATCCAGCATATACCTATTCTTGGGATGCGAATAATTACGTTGGTTCTGGAGTTAATAATCCATTGCCAGGTGCTAGTCAGACAATTACACCAACTGCTCCAGGAAACTACGTTTATACGATTACCGGAACCAATGGTGTATGTACTGCAACCTCAACGGTTAACTTACTAGTGAATGCTTTACCGATTATTTCTTCGGCAACTGCAAATCCAGCTAACGTTTGTAACAATGGAACAGTGAACTTAAATGCTACAAGTTTCATTGGAGGTCCCCAAGTACTTCCTCCAGGTTATTGTGCTACGAATAACTTCGGTGGTGGTATGATTAACAATGTTGTATTTAATACAATTTCCAATAATACCGCAGCAACCAACCCTGTTGCGCTACCATATTACACCAATACGAACTTAGTAACAACTGTAAATACCGGTCAAACCTATCCGCTATCTGTTACAATTGCTCCTGGTTCTGCAGCTATTGTATCTGTATGGATTGACTACAACCGTGACGGAGTATATGCAGCTTCAGAATGGCAACAAGTAGGTGTTAATATCGCCGCAAATACTACGCAAACAATTAACGTAACTATTCCTGCAAATGCTCAACCGGGTTTAACGGGAATGCGTATCAGAAGTAGACTTGCATTTAACACGAACGGTGCCGCTAATGCGTGTACTTCAATGGGATCTGGTGAAACAGAAGACTATCAGGTTAACATTCAAACACCTCCTCCAGCAGCCTATACGTATACTTGGAATACAATTCCAGTTGCCACCGGTTCATCTACTACAACAATTGCTACCAATGGAACAGGATCTAACATCACAGTTAATTATATTGTTACTGCTGTAGACCCTACCTCTGGTTGTATTAATAGTGATACTACAAATAACATTACCGTTTACCCTGCTATATTACCTCCTACGGTAATAAACAGTGCACATTGTGGTGTGCAAATTCCTACGGCATCAGCTAATGATGTTAACGGATTTGTTGGTCCAAACTATAACTGGTATGCGACGGCAGTAAATGCTAACCCGCTTCAAGGCACATCTGCTAACACATACGCTGCATTTATTGGAAACACTACAACGCTTTATGTTGCAGTTGAAGATACTTTAACAGGATGTGAAACGTCAAGTACACCAGTAACCGTAACTGTTACACCAGGTCCTGCGCTTACATTAGCTGCGCTAGGAGATACGATTTGCGTTGGTGGATCATCCACTGCTATCGGCTTATCCGCTGGTGCAGCAGTATACAATACATACAGTTGGACACCAGCAGCCGGTGTTACAGGAAATGAAATCACTGGTTGGACCTTTAATCCAGCAGTATCAACTACGTACACCTTGGCAGCATCACAATCAGGTGCTCCTAACTGTAGTAACCAAGATACCTTATCTATTTCTGTGGATCAAGTTATTCCTCCTGTACCAACTGTACCGCAAAACTTATTCAATATTTGTTCAGGTACGAACAGCTTAAACCTTAACGCTTCGAGCCCGGTAGTAGTGAATACCTTTACATATACACTTAATATGATTGACTCATGGGGTGATGGATGGAATGGCAACACGATGTCGGTATTTGTGAACGGAAACCCTGTATTAAATAACGTGACGTTCAATAACGGATTCAATTCTGCATTAACTTTCCAAGTTGCCGCAGGTAACTTAATTACCGCTCAATTTAATGGTGGGGGTGCATTTATTGGTGAGTGTACGTTCAATATCGTTAATAACAGTAATACTATTATTTTCAACGGGGTACCTGCTAGCGCATTCGGTCCACCGAATATGACTACTCCTTACATTGTACCGGGGGTTCCTCAACCTAATTACATAGTAAATTGGTATAATGCCAGCTTAAATGGTACAAACATTGGAACAGGTTCACCGCTACAAGCTGTAGGAACAAGTGTAATGCCTGCCTCAACTAACGGTACCTATATGTTCTATGCAGGATTATCATTGGGAGCTTGTAACAGTATTACTATTCCATTAACTGTAAACGTTGCTGATGTAGTTGCAACTGTTACAGCTAGCAATACATGTATTGGCCAAACCAATGGAACGTTTAATGCTAGTAACTTCGTTTGTGGTACTGCACCATACACATACTCCGTAAACAACGGTCCGTTTGGGGCTATCCCTACGAATTTAGCTGCTGGTCCACATACAGTAGTTATTCGTGATGCGAACTTGTTATTGTCTGCTACTTACAACATTAACGTTGGGGTTGATAGTACAATACCTCCAGCACCAATTGCACCGCAAGCATTATACAGCGCTTGTTCAGGATCGAATAGTATTCCGGTTCTTGCGAATGCACCAATAAACCAAGGTACCCAGACTTACACATTAAATATGATTGACTCTTGGGGTGATGGATGGAACGGTAATACTATGAATGTATTGGTTAACGGTACACCTGTATTAGTAAATGCTACTTTCAACAATGGATTCACTAGTTCTCAAACCTTTACTGTAAGTGGTGGAAATGCTGTAACTACGCAATGGAATGGTGGAGGTGCGTTCATCGGAGAATGTACATATACGATTACAAATGCCGCGGGAGTTATTATTTTCTCTGGAACACCAGCAAGTTTCCAAGGACCACCAAACTTGAACCCTGCACATATTGTACCTACTCCGGTTCAACCGAACTATGTTATTAATTGGTATAATGCGAGTGTCAACGGTAACAACGTTGGTTCTGGTTCACCATTTGAAACTGTTGGAACAAGCGTTATGCCAGTTGCCAATAATGGAACTTACATGTTCTATGCTGGATTATCACTAGGAGCATGTAACAGTGCTACTACTGTTCCTGTAACGGTTAACGTTGCGGATGTAGCTGGTACGATCACTGCAGTAAATGCAACATGTAACGGGGTAGCGAATGGATCATTCACCGCAACTAACTTTACTTGTGGTACAGCTCCATTTGTGTTTTCTGTAAACAATGGTCCTTTCGGCGCTATTCCGAATAACCTACCTGCAGGAAATCATACTGTAGTAATTCGCGATGCGAACAATTTATTATCGTCCGTTTATAACATCACTGTTACTCAACCAGCTTGGTTTATTAATGCGCCGACTGTAGGACCAAACGGATCAGCTTGTGTAAATGATTTATCAGAAATTGTAAATGCTTCAGCTGTAGTAAATGGTCAAACACAAACGGTAACTAATACCTACACGTTAGCAAGTAATGTGTTCTTTGCGCAAGGTGTTGGAGGTACTCAAACCTTTACACAAAATATTGCTTTACCTGCTGGTGCTACTGTAACTGGAACTGTCCTAAGCGTGAATAACGTTACTACAGCTACGGGTGGATGGCCAAATGATTTTAACATATCTCTTTCAGGTGCTTCTACCTTAGCTTCCACTGTCCTCGCGAATGTAATTGGTCAAGTTACTAACGCTGGTCCATATAATCAAAATCCAACATTATTAAATAATAATGGTGGTAATGTTACTGTTAACCTAACTAATACTTGGGCTCCAGGAACAGGATTCTTTGGTACGATTGACTTAATAGTAACATATACTATTCCTGCAAATGCATCAAACATTACTTGGTGGAATGCAGCAACTGGTGGTAATCAAGTGGGCAGTGGATTTAATTTACAAACCGTTGGAACTACCGTATTACCAAACACCTTGACTCCAGGAGTTTATAACTTCTATGCACAAGGTGAGGATGGCGGTTGTAATTCAGCTACCAGAACGTTGGTTACAGTAACTGTGCATGCATTACCTAACGTGAATGGAGGAAATAACTCAGCACTTTGTATTGGACAATCCACTACATTGACGGCGACGGGTGCTAATACTTATTCATGGAACAATGGTATCTCAAATGGTGTTGCCTTTGCACCAAACGCGACAAACTCGTATATCGTAACCGGTGTAGATGGAAATGGATGCGTTAATCAAGATACTGTAACTATTGTTGTTAACCCATTACCGATAGTTTCTGCCGGTGCAAATCAAACCGTATGTTTGAACACACCAGTAGTATTAAGTGGTACAGGAGCTACAACATATGTTTGGAATAACAATGTTACAAATAACACACCATTTACTCCAACTACCACAAACAACTATATCGTAACAGGTACAGATGTTAATGGATGTGTGAATACAGATACCGCTACGGTGACTGTCCTACCATTACCTAACGTGAATGCTGGACAAGACTACGCAATCTGTGTTGGACTTGGTGCTACATTAACGGGAACAGGTGCGATTACTTACCAATGGAACAACAACGTGAACAACGGAGTAACGTTCTTCCCGAACACAACCACTACATATACTGTAATTGGTACAGGTGCAAATGGTTGTTCGGCTCAAGATTCAGTTGTAGTAACAGTAAATACCACGCCAAGTATTTCATTAACCAACGGTGGAGCTGCTTGTGCCAACGGTAACGTAGCATTGAACGCCACTACAACCGGAGCATTTGGTGGATTCTGGTCTAGTACCAACGGTGGAGGTACTTTTGCACCAAACGTATCCAATGCAAACGTTGTATACAACGCTAATGGTAACGATCCTGCAACTGTAACCTTTGTTTACGTAGCATTTAATCAATGTGGTGCTTCTAATGACACAACTATCATCAGCATCCTCGGATTACCAACAGTAAATGGTGGTAATGATGCATCGTTGTGTACAGGTACAAATGCTACATTAACGGCTACATCTACAGGAACAGTAGTTTGGAATAATGGTATTCTTAATGGTGTTGCCTTCCCTGCGGTTGGTGGAACTACCAATTATATTGCCACTGCAACAGGTGTTAACGGATGTACAAATACAGATACGGTATCAATCACAGGTCTTGCTCTACCACAAGTAAATGCTGGTGCTGATCAATCGATTTGTTCAGGTGACTTTGTTACATTGAATGCAAGTGGCGCAGTAACTTATGCTTGGAGCAACAACATAATCGATGGCGTTCCTTTCGCACCAGCTGCAACAACTACATTTACCGTAACAGGTACTGGAGCAAATGGTTGTGATAACACAGACAACGTAACAGTTACTGTGAATGCATTACCTAATGCCGTGGCTATTGCAGCAGATCCAGTAACTTTAGTTGCTACACCTGCTGGTGCTACGTATCAATGGATTGATTGTGCTTCAGGTCAGATCATCGCTGATGCAACAAACGATACCTTAGTTGCCTCGGCTAACGGAAGCTACGCAGTGATTGTTACCAATGCTAACGGATGTTCGGATACTTCGGATTGTATGATTGTTGATCAAGTAGGTATCTACTTCCCAGAATCAGCAGTAATTGGATTGTATCCAAACCCTACCAACGGTATGGTAACATTAGAAATCCCTGCACAAGAAGGAGCTACTGCGTTTGTTTATGATGCACAAGGTAAATTGATTCTTACTGTAGCGAATGCTAAGAATGGAGAACAATTCGACCTAAGCAAATTAACAACTGGAGTTTATACCTTCCGTGTTACATTGAACAACTTAACACACATTGAGAAAGTGGTTAAACACTAATCAAATGAATAACTAATAAAAGGCTCCTTAGGGAGCCTTTTTTCGTTAAAAGGAAATCCAATGGAATCGCGTTCTATCAGAAGAAAATTCAAGTGAAGGAAAGGGAATTTTAATCCAATTCAAATGGGACAGAACCTTATTAAGTTTTGGATGTCTTGGTGCCAATGAAGAACAATCAATATCTAAAGATAGATATATTTGGCGGCGTGCATTGAACCCATTCCATGCATTCTGAGACCCTACCAATTTCGCATCGCATCCATATCCTAAGCTGATGCAAATCCACTTGAACCCTTTGGGCAGATTGAGGAACGTTGCGATAGGTGCAGAAAACCAATAGGTTTGTCCGTTGTAATCTTTCAGAAGTTGTTCTGCATAAGTATTTCCCAATATTTCAGGTCGGAATACTGCATAAGCAGATCGAGAAAATGAAAACTTAGGTATGATCAATTTCCGATTAAAAAAATGATCTTGCGAAAAAGCTAATCCAACCCCTACCCCATTCGCCAACATATCACTCCCTGAAAACCCCCAACCCGTACTAAAGCCATCCATTAGTTCTAAAGCGCTTAAAAATGAAAGCGCATATACAGCTCCTACCCAAGGTTGACGCTTCCCTGCAGCCCAATAATGAACCCGATTAACTTCATTGGTTAGCAAATATCCAGTGAATACATGTCCGAATTTGTCCATTTGCATCCATTGATTCGCATCATTAAAAAAATGAAATTTTTCTGTCGTGTAAGGGGCATACCACACCTGATTCAAGGCAAGCAGTGAACCTGCAGCCGAGGAACATAAAACCGCATGCGTAATCCTTTTTCGTACATATAAACTATCCATACCATGCGCATTCACACAAAAAGCCAAAAAGAAGGATACGGTTATGAAGATTCTACGCATTAAACGAAAGTAGGAATTAACAAAATAAAGCCATGCATATCCGATGCAAATTTTACTTTTGTAAAAAAACTCCCATGGATCATAGTAGAAAGGATTGGAACGAAATCAAAAGCAACGATAGCTGGTCGATATTTAAAATCATGTCTGAATTTGTAGAGGCCTATGACCGGATGGCGAAAATTGGACCTTGCGTTTCTATTTTTGGGTCAGCGCGAACCAAACCAGACAATCCATACTATCAACTTTCAGAACAACTTGCGGAACGTCTTGCATCCAAGGGATTTGGAATTATCTCCGGTGGAGGTCCCGGCATTATGGAAGCTGCAAATAAAGGCGCACAACAGGGCAATGGACCTTCCGTGGGTCTTAACATTGATTTACCTTTTGAACAGAATCACAATCCATATATAGACCAAGAACACAACTTAGAATTTAATTATTTCTTTGTACGCAAAGTGGTTTTTATTAAATACTCCCAAGCCTTTGTAATTATGCCCGGAGGCTTTGGCACCTTGGATGAGTTTTTTGAAGCAATGACCCTCATTCAAACAAAGAAAATCAGGCGACGACCAATTGTATTATTCGGATCTGAATATTGGAATGGAATGTTACAATGGGTTGAAAGTACCATGTTAATGAAAGAACAAAATATATCTGCAAGCGATTTAGAATTATTTAAAGTAGTTGACGATGTGGACTCCGCGGTATCTTATATTGAACGCTTCTTTGAGGATCATCCGTTAAGTCCTAATTTTTAATCAGTATATTTGTTTAGATGAATTCGCTTTTTGCTCAGATAAAGGCTTTTGTATTATCCAAGTACTTTTTAAAGCAACTTGGTTTAGTTATCTTATTCTACCTTTCGGTGGTCTTTATTATGATGGTATTTTTGCGATTTTCTACCAACCATGGCGAGCGCATTGAAGTACCTAACTTGGTCGGTAAAAACGCAGAGGAGGCAAAGGTGATTTTAGAGGATTTAGGCTTAGAATATCAAATCTTAGACTCTATTTACGACCCATCAAAACCAGCTGGAACTATTGTTTCGCAAAATCCAAAATCAACGGCTTTTTCCTTGCTTTTTGTGAAATCAGGTCGTACTATAGCACTTCGCGTGACCAAGAAAACAGACATGGTAGAAATGCCAAGCCTTATACACAGGCAACTAAAATTTGCTGAAAACACGCTGCAAAGCAGGGGCTTAAAATGGATTATTCGATACAAGCCTACGAACGATGCGAATGGCTCCGTACTAGAACAACTTTACAAAGGAAATCGAATCAAAGAAGGTGCTCGTATTCCGGTTGGAGCAACCATTATATTAATTGTTGGAGAAAACGATGAAGGTGAACCCATCAGCATTCCTGACTTCTTTGGCTTAACCTATGGCGATGCGAAATACATTATTGATACCCTTGGGGTTTCAGTAAATTATATTTGTAATGATTGCATTACCAGAGAGGACACCCTTGCATCGCGGGTAATTATTCAGAGTCCTGAATACATTGAAGGAGAAACCGTACCGAAATCTACCCCATTTACCATTCACCTTCGCAAAGATTTCAACGGTTACATTGAAAACGAAGAACAATAATGCGCAGTAACTTTTTAATCTTAGCACTCTTGTGCCTTATCCATAGTTTTGGTCAAGAACTGGAATATCACACCGGAAAAAACATTGGTTTTGAACCAATTTATGGAATAAAAAAACCGAATTCCACAGAAAAATCAATAAGCATTGACAGTAGCTTTATTTTTGCTTCGGATACCTTGTCCCTTCCCCTATTCGATGATTTTTCCACTAGCAAGTTTCAGGTATTTCAAGGGGTTTACAATGCCCCCGGCAATACACAACAAACGTACTATCGCTTGGTGAACCCATCAACAAACCTGCCCTTGGCAAACGGATTAAGTTATACAAACCAAGCAACCTTTCGAAGAACTTATGACATTGCAACAGAAACTACAACCGATGTGACCTTCCCTGCATTGAATGTTACTGAAAATAATTTAACGACCTATCCCCCTGTAGGCAATCCAATTTCTCTATATCCTCCATATTATATTTATGATACGGTTGGGGTGCAAGACCAAAGCGACACGATTTGGATAAGCAATCCCGCATACACCCAAGATTCCGCTACGGTGTTTTTTCAAACCATCGAGGATTCCACCAAGATTTGGATAGATCGAATGGCCTACCACAATATGCGCTATGGATTCAATCCTCGTTCCCTGGGTGTAGCAACCTTTGACGGATTAGATGAGGATGGATATCCCTATCAGTTTGGAAGTGCGGTAACGAATTATGGAGACCGTTTAACCTCTAAATGCATCAATCTCTCGAACTATAATGCAGGAGACTCCTTATATTTTAGTTTTTTATATCAACCTGAAGGTTTGGGAGATGTACCCGAAGCCGGTGATTCTTTAATCCTTGAGTTTTATGCGGAAGACCTTGACCAATGGAAGCACATTTGGAGCGTATCCGGAACAGGAGTTCATCCCTTTAAACCGGTGCATATTCCCGTGCTTGATGATCAGTTTTTTCGAGACGGATTTAAGATTCGATTTAAAAACTATGGTGCCTTAAGCGGTTCATTAGATCATTTCCATATTGATTATGTGCATTTGCGGGCATTATCAGATTACACAGATACCTTGTTTAAAGATTTTGCCTTGTGTTATCCGCTTAACACCTTATTGCAAGACTACACAAGCGTTCCATGGGACCATTATAAAAATACCTCAGCTGGTATGATGACCAATGGATTAGAAGTGAAAGTATTTAACGGAAGTAATTCCGCAGAGAACTATCAAAATGGTCAAGTTATCGTCGAACATAACGGTTCACAAGTTGGGAATTTTAGTTTACCTGGATTTTTGTTAGCCGAAGGGAATATTAATTACAATCCAAACACCCTATTTACTTCTTACCATGATTTATCTGCCGGATATGAATTTGACAGAACCTTACCTGGAAATCAACAGGTATTTACGGTGAATGCGTCTGTTTCTGCACAATTTCCAAATTTAATCAGTAATGATACTTGCGAATTTCTTCAAGGGTTTTATAATTATTACAGTTACGACGACGGAACAGCAGAGGCCGCTTTTGGTCCAACTGGGGTTCAATCCATGCTCGCTGTTCATTTCAATGCCTATGAAGCCGATTCTTTATTAGGAGTTTATCTACATTTTGTGCCGTCAGTAACGGATGTTTCAACCAAGTTGTTCTACCTGACTGTTTGGGAAGATTTGAATGGGGAACCGGGATCCGTGTTGTTTGAAGACGATGCATTTTCACCAAGACAACCCACCTATGCCAATGGATTAAATAACTTCAATGCATATTACTTTCCAAATGGTCAGAAAATAGCCGTTGGCAGCTCATTTTTTATTGGTTGGAGGCAAGTGGATGCTGTTCGATATAATCTTGGCTTAGACCGAAACATTGATCACTCACAAGACATTTTATACAGCGTAGATTTTGGTGCCACGTGGGAAAACCCTCCGTTCCCAGGTTCTGCCATGCTGCGTCCCATCGTTTCCACAGCACTTGATGGAGAACTTGGTTTGGAGCAGATACAAACGCTTAAATATGCCGTATATCCGAATCCAACGCAGTCAGTCATTCATATTATTAGCCCATACAGCGATGAAAAGGGGTTTGAATTGTACGATATACAAGGTCGTTTCATCAGTGAAAATCAAGACAACATGATGGATTTAAGTGGCCTGAATTCAGGGTATTACTTCATCCGATCTATACAACACCCAGATCAAGTAATGAAAATTCTACGGTGTGAATGAGGATATTGAATTGCAGGATTCCGAGCAGGATGAGGAGGAATTATATGAACACCATCGCTTTCAGGTAGACCCTGGACAAAGCATCGTTAGAATTGATAAGTTCCTGATCGACCGGATGCCAAAAACATCTCGGAATCGTATTCAGGTTGCCGCCAGAAATGGGAATGTCCTCGTAAACAAAAAGGCGGTAAAACCGAATTATCGAATAAAACCATTGGATGATATTTCCATTGTAATGCCCTACCCTGTTCGTGAAATCGAGTTGATTCCGCAGAACATTCCCTTAGATATTGTATATGAAGATAACGAGCTGTTGGTAGTTAATAAACCGGTTGGATTAGTAGTTCATCCAGGATATGGTAATTACTCCGGGACCTTAGTGAATGCCTTGGTTTATCATTTTAATCACTTGCCATCCCTTCCAAATAATTATTACGGTCGTCCTGGTTTAGTGCACCGCATCGATAAAAATACTGCGGGTTTACTAGTCGTTGCTAAAACAGAACATGCCTTAACGCACCTAGCTAAACAATTTTACGAAAAAACAACTAAGCGTATTTATTGGGCCTTGGTATGGGGAGATGTGTCGGAGCCAGGCACTGTAAATAAACATGTAGGCCGTTCCCCGAAAAACAGAAAAGTAATGACCACTTTTGACGGGGAAGATCAAGGAAAACATGCGGTAACGCATTACAAACCGCTAACTCGTTTTGGATGGGTAACCTTAGTTGAATGTCAACTTGAAACGGGAAGAACCCATCAAATCCGGGTGCATATGCAATCCATTGGGCATCCCTTGTTTAATGATTTCGAATACGGTGGAGATAAAATACGCACAGGACCGAATACGGGAGCTTTTAAATCCTTCGTGGAAAAGGGCTTTGAAATGTTACCTGGACAAGCATTACAGGCTAAAACCTTAGGGTTCATTCACCCGGAAACCGGAGAAATCTTACATTTTGAAAAAGAGGTAAATCAAGGACTGGAACAGTTGCTTCTTCATTGGAAAGAATGTCCCTTTGGAAATTAATATTATTTTCCTAATTTTGTTAGCAAACTGCAAGTTACAAACCAAAGACTAACTATGAAAAACGCACTTATTCTTACGCTTTCAATGTTTATGTTGGCCCCTGTATTTGGTCAAACTAATCAACCAAAATACATTACTGAAGCGTTAAAAGCATATGACTCAGGGAAATATTTTGAAGCAATGCCGAAGTTAGAGGCTGCCTACAATAAAATGACAAACAAAGGAAAGTCAATCTCTGAAAAAGGTGGAATGGCATACAAGTTAGCAGATTGCTATCGTCGCATGGAACAATTCGATAAGGCAGCTCAGTGGTATGGGTCGAGTATCGAGTTAAAATACTATGAAATCGATCCGAAAGTATACTATTTTCATGGAGAAATGCTTCGCATGAATGGTGATTTGAAAAAAGCAAGCGAAAGCTACACCAGCTATAAAAATAAGCGAGGTAAGGATACATCAATCGACATTGATTTACTTATCGAATCTTGCAAAGAGTCAGCCCTTGTGCATGATGAAGAGTCCAAATATGTGGTAAAAGCGGAGGACAAATTAAATCGTAAAGAATTTGACATGGCTCCGTTCCTTTCTGATAAAAAAGAGTCTCAAGTATTTTTTGGAACACAACGTGAAGAGGTAGTGAATCCGGCTCGTGATCCAATTACAGGTGAGAAATTCATGGATATTTGGATGGCTGAATTCAATGAAAAAGGGGACTTTGTTAGTGCTAAAAGTATTGACAACACGAACCAAATAAACACAAAAGACAACGAAGGAACAGCTATTATGGACAGGAAAGGGAAAACCTTATATTTCACGCGTTGTCCTTCCATGCCGAAGCAAAACCTCGGTTGTGAAATCTGGATGGCTGATAAAAACGGTGAAGAGTGGGAGAATGTTCGTGAAATCAACCTTGAGGCTGCGTTAAATGCACAGATATCCAAATCAAAAGATTCCACATTCAGTAAATCATCAGAAATCTCAATTGGTCACCCATGCTTAACGGCGGATGGTCAAATGCTAATTTTTGCTTCAAACATGCCCGGTGGCTTGGGCGGTAAAGACCTTTGGTATATCACCTTCGATAAAAAAGCAAAAAGTTGGGATACTACTAAAGTGTTCAACATGGGCGCTGGAATTAACACTGCAGGTAATGAATTATTTCCTTCGCTTTCGCCAAATGATAGCTTATTATTTTTCGCAAGTGACGGTCACCCAGGTGTTGGTGGTTTAGACATCTTCAAAGCTGCGATTAAAACCGCAACAACGGAACCTTTAAAAAAATGGGGTGCTGCTCAAAACATGTTGAAGCCAATAAACTCATCTGCTAATGATTACGCGCTAACCATTAGAAAAGATCTGAAAAGTGGTTATTTCACTTCAGAGCGTTCAACGGCTAAAAACAGAACTTATACTCCTGATATTTATTCATTCACCACCCCACCAGTTACTTATGATTTAACGGTAATTGTTTACGAATTAGGAAACAAATCAAAGAAATTAATTGATGCTCGAGTAACCGTGAATGAAGTATCAGGTCAAAACTGGGATGGTTTAACCAATAAGTATGGAAAGACCGTCAAGTGGGCAGACCGAAAAGGAGACAAGGCAAATCCAAGATATATTAATGGAGGATTTGATTATCAAATTAAGGCATCCAAAGAGCGATATTTCCCAATGTCCCGAGCTACAGTAATTTCTACCAAAGGTGAAGGAGGACAAGGCGTGTTAGAAAATTCTCAAAGTTTTGTGGTTGAGATCCCTCTAATTCCAATTGAACTTAGAACGCCAGAGATTCGTTATCACTTAGATAAATGGACTTTTGTTAACGACAACACTATTAAATCAAACGACTCTTTACAATTCCTTGTAGATTTATTGAAAGATAATCCAGACATCGTAATTGAATTGTATTCACACACAGATAGTCGTGACACCGAAATCCACAACCAAGCGCTTTCTGAAAACCGTGCGAAAGCCGTGTTTAATTACTTAGTTGGAATTGACCCTAAGAATGCGTGTAGAATTAAACCTTTCGGTAAAGGTGAAAGCGAACCAGCAAAATACACAGATGACAAGGGCGTAGAACAAACCTTGACCGATGATTACATTAACCAATTTAAAGCGGATAAGGTGAAATTTGAAGCCTTACATCAGTTGAATCGTAGAACTACGGTTAAAATTGTAATGGAACCAGGAACACAAAATCCTGTGATTTTCGATTACAACGCACCTTGTACTCCTGATGCAAATTATTTCAAATACACAGATCCATTACCGAGATAATTACTTGGATTGATACTTAAAAGCCGGCAAATGCCGGCTTTTTTTGTATCTTTAAGTGTGCGGGAAGATGGATTGCAATGGGCATGGAGTAAGGGATTAATATCAGGGGTTGATGCATACTCAAAGCATCCAATTCTCGTCATCCATACAGGCACTTGGAATCGCTTTGCGCCAGGACCCGATTTTCGTGATGCTTGCATTCGCATGGGTGAGATAACGTGGTATGGAGATGTTGAAATCCATGTTAAATCCTCTGATTGGTTCAAGCATAAACATCAAATGGATCCAAAATACCGTAACGTCATTCTGCATGTGGTCGCAGAAAATGATCAACCTCTTGAATTTAACGATGAACGTATCCCAACCCTCGTTGTGGAATCACAGGTGATTTCAAATCTTACCTATTGGAATAAAAAAGATGAATACCTACTACCTTGTAGGTTTGGTCAACATACCTTCTCAACAGATTTCATGTATAGCTTTTGGCGAAAACGGATGAATCGCAAACACCATGAATATTCCAATGAAAAAGAAATTGCTGCATACATCCTGAAGCAAAATTCCTCCTTGTATGTGCACAAAAGAAATGCACGCCAAAGACAGGTAATCACCTTTGAAGCTGCATTAACACGACTCAGAAATTCCACAACCTTTCAAAGACAGAACCCTTTGTTGTCAGAACTTAAAACCCTAAAAGATGAATTTATGGCGCAACTTACAGCATTTGAATCACAATCAATACTAATCAATGGGGTTATTCCATACCTTTGGCATCCACAAAATGAGGCTGAGCTATACGCCTTTTCCAAAACAATTCCGCCCGAAAAGAACAGAATTATCAGTCAGTTCAAACACATCCTACCAACAGCTAAAAATGCATACGAAACACAAGCGCTTCTCGAAATAAATCGCCAACTTTGTAGTACGAATAAATGTTTAACGTGTGAAGTTGGAAGGAAGATATTAAGCTCATGAAACGTCAATTACAAAAATTAATCTTTTTTTTTGAATTACATTCCTACGGTGTATGTTTGTGGTGGGCACGAAAACTGGGTATTAATCCATACAAGGTCCGCTTAGGATTTATTTATTTCTCCTTTATTGGTCTAGGTTCGCCTATCTTGTTATATCTTATCATGGCATGGATTTTAGAACACCAACACTATTTTAAATTGCAATCTAAACCTAAAAAAACCATTTGGGAGCTATGAAACTACTGATCACTGGTTCCAATGGCTTACTCGGACAGAAATTAGTAGCCGATTGCTTATCGCAACGCATCGATTTTCTTGCCATTTCATCCGGTGAAAACCGAAACCCTGAGTGTCCAAACACCCACTACACCTCAATTGATATTACTGATTTCAGCGAAGTAAACCGTTTTTTGGACCTAAGTTCATGCACGCACATTATGCATACCGCAGCCATGACCAATGTCGATGCCTGTGAGTTGAATCCAGATGAATGCTACCAGGTAAATCACCTTGCTAGCCAACATTTATTTGAAATTGCAAAAGAAAAAAAACTTCATTTTACCCTGCTATCTACGGACTTTGTTTTCGACGGTAAAACAGGGAATTACCTTGAAACAGACCTTCCAAATCCACTCAGTGTTTATGGGAATTCCAAATGGTTGGCTGAACAAGTGCTAATAAACTCAGATTATACCCATTGGGCGATCGCAAGAACGATAATTGTGTACGGTGTCGGCTACAGCCTAAACAAATCCAATATTTTTTCTTGGTTAATGAACGAATTGACTCAGGGAAAAGAGGTTTCCTTGATTACCGATCACTTCAGGGCACCTACATGGGCAGAGGATTTAGCTGCCGGTTGCATGACAATAGCTAAAAATGACCATACAGGTATTTATCATCTATGTGGTCCGGAAACCCTTTCCGTCTTTGATATTGGTATTCGTGTTGCGAGGCATTTGGGCGTACCTGAAATATTAGTCAAAGCCATCGACTCTAACACACTAAATCAACCGGCCCCAAGGCCACCTCACACGGGATTCAACCTAAACAAAGCCAAAACAGAACTTGGCTATACACCACATACGATAGAACAAACCCTTGAGTTCTTACAGAATAAATTGATAATCGGTTAATATTCGGGTTAAAATAATATATTTGTTAACCTAAAAAACGATACGATGTCTATTTGGAGAAAAAAGGATTTAGCCGCAATGCTTGCTGATGCGGAAGGAGGAGAAAAATCATTAAAGCGGTCACTTGGTGCATTCCAATTGGTTGCGCTTGGTGTTGGTGCGATTATTGGCGCCGGATTATTTGTAAGAACGGCTGCTGCTGCCGCAGAAGCTTCTGGAAACGGTGTTACCCTATCCTTTGTTGTCGCAGCGATTGGATGTGCATTTGCTGGGCTATGTTATGCGGAATTCGCTGCCATGATTCCAATTTCTGGAAGTGCTTACGCCTATTCTTTTGTTACCATGGGTGAATTAGTCGCATGGATCATTGGTTGGGCCTTAGTTATGGAGTATGCCCTCGGAGCAGCTACCGTATCCATCGCATGGAGCGAATATCTCAACAATCTCTTTGGCGGTGCCATACCTTATGAATGGTGCCATTCACCCTTTGAAAGCATTAAATACCTTACAGGTGATGCCATGCACAAGGCAACCGTGTTGTTTCCCGAATTTGCTAAATCGATTCACCACGGGAAATTAGTATTATCCACAGCACAATTAAACAAGATGCCTGAGTTGGCAAACGCGGTACATAGTGCTTCTGGGATTATTAATGCACCCGCATTGATTATTCTCTTTATGTTGACGGCACTTTTAATTCGTGGAACCAAAGAATCTGCGTTTGTTAACGCGATTATTGTATTTCTCAAAGTGGCTATCGTATTGGTATTTATCGTTATTGGATGGCAATTTATCAACCCTGAGCATTATTCTCCGTACTTAATCCCTGAAGGAATTAAAGGACACGAAGGATTTTTTGATTGGGGATGGGGTGGCGTCCTTGGCGGTGCCGGAATTGTTTTCTTTGCCTTTATTGGGTTTGATGCCGTATCTACAGCAGCCCAAGAGGCTAAGAATCCAAAACGCGATATGCCTATAGGAATCCTTGGGTCATTGGTTGTATGTACCTTGTTATATATCCTCTTCGGGCATGTATTAACCGGTGTTGCTCCTTGGTCTGATTTCGGTGATCCAGCACTAGGAAAAGAAGCATCCGTTACCTATACGATTAGCACGTATATGAAAGGATATGAGTGGTTGGCAACCGGTGTTAATGTGGCTATATTAGCCGGATTTTCGAGCGTAATATTAGTGATGCTTATGGGGCAAAGCCGTGTGTTTTACTCCATGAGTAACGACGGATTATTGCCGAAAGCTTTTGGCGAATTGCATCCAAAGTTCCAAACACCATTTAAAGCCAATTGGATCTTGTTTGTATTTGTTGGATTATTCGCAGCGTTCGTACCAGGAAGTGTAGCCGGAGACCTCACATCGTTCGGTACCCTCTTTGCGTTTATTTTAGTGAGCGCAGGAGTTTGGATTATGCGTGTAAAAAACCCAGAATTTGTTCGTCCATTTAAAACACCCTTAGTTCCTTTGGTTCCAATTTTGGGAATCCTTGTATGTACGGCAATGATTGTTTCTTTGGATATTCAAACCCTTAAAGTTGCCGGCGCATGGATGGCTCTGGGGTTAATTATCTATTTTGCATACAGCAGAAAGAACTCTCATTTGCATAAATAGGAACCCTTTAATTTACCGCTATCTATGGGTAATGTCCCGCAGAAATCTTTAGGTCTCCTTGACGCTACCCTGCTTGTTGCCGGGTCTATGATAGGATCAGGGATATTCATAGTATCCTCGATTATGATGAATGACATCGGCTCTCCCGCATGGATGCTTATCTTGTGGGTGTTAACCGGTATCATTACAATTTTAGCAGCCCTAAGTTATGGTGAATTGGCGGGAATGATGCCAAATGCCGGTGGACAATACGTCTACATTCAGCGGGCCTTTGGAAGGTTGCTATCGTTTCTATATGGATGGACTGTATTTACGGTTATTCAAACCGGTGTAATTGCCGCGGTGGCCGTTGCCTTTGCAAAATATACCGCCGTATTTTTCCCTTCTTTAAACGATGTGATGTTAGATATCTCATTCCTTAAACTTACCTATGGGCATGTAGTAGCCATTGGGTCTGTGGTGGTCCTGACCTATTCAAACGCTCAAGGATTAAAGAATGGTAAAATCATTCAATTTGTTTTTACATCCGCGAAGTTGTTTGCCCTATTTGCCCTCATCATTTTAGGCATTTACTTGGGTTTCAAAACAAATGTATTTGCCTTAAACATGGCGGATGCATGGAAGGCATTTAAGACAACAAGTAATGAGGCTGGCGCAATAAGTACAACGCCACTAGTGGGTTGGGCATTGGCGGGAGCACTCGGAGCAACAATCATAAATTCGCTGTTCTCCGCTGATGCTTGGAACAATGTAACGTTTATTGCAGGGGAAATAAGAGATCCTAAAAAAAATATACCCCGAAGTTTGTTCTTAGGCACACTGATCGTTACCGTAATTTATGTGTTAGCGAATGTAGCTTATCTTATGCTTTTGCCAAACCAAGAGATTATGAATGCCCCAAGCAACCGGGTAGGTGCAGCGGCGGCTCATGTAATTTTTGGTGAACCTGGTGTATTAATAATGGCCGGCTTAATTATGATTTCAACCTTCGGATGCAACAACGGACTAATCCTTGCGGGTTCCCGTTTATATCATGCGATGGCGAAAGATGGCTTGTTTTTCAAAAAAGCAAATGAACTGAATACACATGGGATTCCAAGCGCTGCCTTATGGATTCAATGCCTATGGGCATCTGTCTTGTGTTTATCAGGGAAATACGAAGACCTTCTCACCTACAGTACCTTTGCCAGTTTATTGTTTTACATTTTGACGATCGCCGGTATTTTTCGTTTGCGTAAAACAGAACCTGATACACCGCGTCCATACCGAGCATTTGGCTACCCACTCCTCCCCATACTCTATATTGCAATTACAAGTAGCATTTGTTTAATTCTTTTAATTTATAGCCCTGTAAACACCTTAATTGGACTCTTCATTGTGGCTATAGGTATTCCTGTTTACTTTCTTACCGCTAAAAAACAATAGGACGCTTAAAAAATACGTTTGGGTAGGCTATGAGTCAACAACCTAAACTAACGCAGCGAACAAAATCAGGTCTAATCGTTTGGAGCATCCTAGCCCTAGGAATTGTACTTACCCCCCGAATTATTAGAACTTGCTTTCCAGGAGAACCTATTAAAATCGAGATAAAAACACTAAAAAAAATCAAGCGATTCAGAAAGGCTGAGCGAAAGGAACAATGGAATTACAGACGGAATAGATATCACACACCGCCGTCGAAATTCAACCCAAATGACTATTCCTTAAGCCAATGGATGGCACTCGGGTTAACCGAAAAACAAGCCAATGTGGTGCTCAAATTCTGTAAATATCCCCTTAAATCAAATGAGGATTTAAAACGAATTTTTGTGATCCCTGAAGCCCTGTATCAACGAATTAAAGACTCCACCATATATCCTAGCAAAGCACCGAACCACATCCCCACAAGCGCAGCAACCCTTCAACTGGAAAAACAACCAAAGCGAATCACAATTGGTGCGATTGATAGCGCCAAATTAGTTTCTATTAGAGGAATTGGACCGTTCTATGCAAAAATGATCATGCGATACGAGCGGGCCCTAGGTGGTTTTCATAAAAAAGAGCAGCTGCTTGAAGTATTTAAAATGAATGCTGAGACTTATGAGATACTTTGTAATAAACTTGATTTTTCAGAAACATTAATTCGGAAAATTTCCATAAACAAGGCGAATGCCGAAGAACTCGATCGCCATCCATACTTGAATCGATGGCAAGCTAACTCAATCGTAAAGATGAGAATTCAATTGGGGGGATTCCAATCACTAAACGAACTTCGGAAATCACATTTAATTAACGCAGAAGATTTTGAGAAGTTAGAACCATACGTATCTTTGTAACATGGAACTATCAAATAAAATCCAATTAGCCATTCGAGATGTGCATGATTTCCCAAAAGAAGGAATTGTTTTCAAAGACATAACGCCAATCATGATGGATGCAGGGCTGAGCAATGAAATTGTTGAGGCATTAGTAGAACAATTTAGGTCAGAAAATCTTCAGGGCATTGCAGGAATTGAAAGCAGGGGATTTTTATTTGGGTTTCCTTTAGCCATGGCGCTAGGTATCCCCTTTATAATGATTCGAAAAAAAGGGAAATTGCCATACAAAAAAATTTCCCATGCGTATGAATTGGAATATGGTTCAGCAGTTATTGAAATGCATTCTGATGCTTTTTCACCCGGGGACCGAATTTTAATCCATGATGACCTTTTAGCCACAGGAGGTTCTGCAGCCGCAGCAGCCGAACTAATTCAGAAATGCCAAGGGGTTGTTGCAGGATTCAATTTTATGGTTGAATTGCAATTTTTAGAAGGGCGTGAAAAACTAAAAACCTACTCTAAGAACATATCAAATCTCGTCCAGTATTAACATCAACAAAACAATCAACATGAACTTTGAGAAAAATGAAAACCAGCAAATGATTGCACAAATGGTGCGCGATTTTGCAGAAAAAGAAATTAGACCTCAAATGATGGATTGGGATCGCGACGAGTATTTTCCAGTGGAAACCATGAAACGAATGGGAGAATTGGGATTACTCGGCATATTCGTTCCTGAAACGTATGGTGGATCAGGCTTTACTTATTTTGAATACGCTACAGCACTTATGGAGCTTGGAAGAGTTTGCGGAGGAATTGGCCTCAGTGTAGCAGCTCATAATTCCTTGTGTACCGGACATATTTATTATCACGGAAACGAAGAACAAAAAAGACGTTTTCTACCCAAGTTGGCCAGTGGAGAATTTATTGGCGCATGGGGCTTAACTGAACCTAATACTGGGTCTGATGCCATGCGTATGAAAACTACCGCTGTAAAAGATGGAAATGATTGGATTATTAATGGAGCAAAGAATTGGATTACTCACGGACTTTCCGGAGATGTAGCCGTAGTGCTTGTTAGAACGGGTGAACTACTCGATAGCAATGGGATTACAGCTTTTATTATCGAAAAAGGAATGCCTGGATTTTCAGCTGTAAAAATCAAAGATAAATTTGGTGTACGCGCAAGTGAAACCGCTGAATTAATTTTCGATAATGTCCGCGTACCACAAGAAAACGTACTTGGTGAAGTTGGTCAAGGATTTAAACAAGCCATGCAAGTGTTAGATGGAGGAAGGATCTCCATCGCAGCGCTCGGATGTGGAATTGCTAGAGGAGCGTTCGAGGCATCGGTTAAGTATGCAAAAGAACGGGAACAGTTCGGACAACCAATTGCAGGATTCCAAGCCATTGCATTTAAACTCGCGGATATGGCCACAGAAATTGAAGCTTCCGAACTTTTAACCTTTCAAGCGGCATACAGAAAAAACAATAAATTAAGTGTTACGAAAGAAGGTGCCTTTGCTAAATACTTCTCATCTGAAGTAGCTGTAAAATGTGGCAACGAAGCCGTTCAGATCATGGGGGGTTATGGCTATACCAGAGAGTATCCAGCAGAGAAATTCTTAAGAGATTCCAAGCTTCTTACCATTGGTGAGGGAACCTCAGAAATTCAAAAATTAGTTATCTCAAGAGATTTAATAAAATAAATTTGGATTATTAGCGGTTTACCGTATCTTTGCAATCCTAAAAGTTAGAACATATGCTTATTATTCCGATTAAAGAAGGTGAAAACATCGAACGTGCACTAAAGAAGTACAAGAAAAAGTTTGAAAAAACAAACGTAATGAAACAACTTCGAGCGCGTAAAGAATTCGAAAAACCATCTATTTCTCGACGTCAAGAAATTATTCGTGCCGCATATAAGCAACGCATGCAATCACAACAATTGTAACATTACAACTCATATTTCGTTAAGGGGCTTAGGCCCCTTTTTTATGCTCCAAAAATTCTACGAATACTTGCGCTTTGAAAAGCGTTTTTCTGAACATACCGTCGTCGCGTATACGACGGACTTGGAGCAATTCATCGTATTTTCTGAGGTAACTACCCTGCAAGACATCACTCAATTGAAATCAGTATTTATTCGTGGATGGATTGTACAACTCATGGAAAAAGGCTACTCTAATAAAAGTGTAAATCGCAAATTGGCATCACTGCGCACCTTGTTCAAATGGCTAAGGAAAGAAGGTATTAGTGTTGAAAATCCGATGTCGAGAATTCGCGGACCAAAAGTTGAAAAACGACTCCCCTCCTTTGCTAGAGAACAAGAACTAGGTTCAGACCGAACGAAACACCTGTTTCATGACGACTTTAATGGCTTACGCGATGAATTAATGCTGGAATTATTTTACCAAACAGGCATTCGTTTAAGCGAACTTATTGGGTTAACCCTGCAAGATATTCAATCTAATAGCATCAAGGTATTGGGAAAACGAAATAAAGAGCGCATCATTCCTATTAGTTCCTCCTTACACCATATACTTAACCGCTATATCGCAGCTCGAACAGCATACACCAAATGTAATCGCTTGTTGATTCTAGAAAACGGTAAGCCACTTTATCCAGCGTTCGTATATCGAAAAATTCATCAAATGCTCGGTACGCTGACTACCTTAGATAAACGAAGTCCGCACGTGTTACGACACACCTTTGCTACACACATGCTAAATAACGGCGCTGGACTTGAAACACTAAAGGCCTTACTTGGACATGCTTCGCTCGCTGCAACGCAAGTATACACCCACAACTCCTTTGCGCAATTAAATCAAATCTATCGGCATGCGCATCCTCGGATGAATAAACACTAGGGGTTTAATTTAGGATTCTTCAAATGCCGCTCGGCATCCCGTTGCGTTTTCTTATCTAGATTTTTTATCATGGCATGAGTTAGATCGATCCCTGTTTGATTTGCAATGCAAATTAAAACAAACATTACATCCGCCAATTCATCAGCTAAGTCCTTGTTTTTGTCTGATTCTTTTTCACTTTGTTCGCCATATCTTCGAGCCATAATTCGCGCGACCTCACCTACTTCTTCTGTGAGCATTGCCATGTTCGTTAAGGGATCAAAATAGCGAACACCGTTCTCCTTAATCCATTGATCAACTAAGGCTTGTGCTTCATCTATTTTCATACGCTTTCATGTATTGTTGCACATATTTTCCAATAATATCAAACTCTAAATTAACGCGGTCACCCAAGGCAAGTTGATGAAAGGTTGTATGCTCATACGTGTATGGGATAATGCAAACACTGAATTGATTCGGTCGGGCATCGACTACCGTTAGGCTAACGCCGTTCACCGTAATGGAACCTTTTTCTACAGTCAATTGATCCCCGTCATAGGTAAAGGTAAATTTCCAACTCCCTTCTTGGTCTTCAATAGCACTACAAATCCCAACCGTATCAACATGACCTTGAACAATATGCCCATCAAGCCTGCCGTTGTGCTGCATACTTCGCTCCAAATTGACTAAATCTCCTAGCTTCCAGTTGGCCAGATTTGTTTTCACAATGGTCTCATGAATTGCAGTAACCTGATATTCGGCGGTAGATGGGTTGACATGCACCACGGTCAAACAACAGCCATTATGAGAAACACTTTGATCCACATTAAACGAAGGCGCTAAGGCGGTGGTTAAGGTAAGTGTTATGTTGTTTTGGTGCTTTTCAAGTTGAACCACCCGTGCCATTTCCTCAACAATCCCTGTAAACATGATTTAATTGTTTTGATTTATAAATTTATACCCAACCCCGCGAATCGAATGGAAATATTTTGGGTGTTTTTGATCTCCTTCAAACATCTTACGAAAAGCCAATACAAAGTTATCAATTGTTCGGGTTGTAGGGTATACATCCTCTCCCCAAACTTTATCTAAAATCTCATCTCGAGATAACACCCGGTTTTCATTTTCTACAAAAAGCTTAAGTAGGGTCATTTCTTTTTTGGACAAGGTGTGGATTTCTTGAGTAGTTGTATTCGATACCTCCATGGACTCAAAATCGAGTTCAAATAATCCAAGTTTATAGGAAAGTGTTTGTCTTGGAATTAATACTTGAATTCTAAGCATTAATTCTTCTAAGTTAAATGGCTTGGCCAGATAATCATTGGCCCCGGCTTTCAACCCCTCAATGCGGTCTGAGGTGTTTCCTTTTGCGGATAAAAATAAGATAGGCACATTGCTAAGGGACCGAATTGCTTTACATAATTCTATTCCAGAGTGCCCTGGGAGCATGTTGTCAAGCATAACTAAATCACAAGAAATCACGTGCTGTAAGTTTGCCATAACATGGTCGCCATGGGTGTATTTTTGGGTGCTATATCCTTCTTTAACTAGGTTAAATAAAATAAACTCCATTAAGATTGGGTCGTCCTCAACAACGCAAATTCTTACCATTTTTTGAACGTTAAAAATTGTATATTTGTGAGTGAAATTAAACAAAATCCTTTCTCTATGAAAAAACTTTTACTCGGATTCATTAGCGCTTTTGCACTGAGCATCTCAATTCAAGCACAGGTTCATGTGTTTTCAAAACAAATGTTTGGTAAGGAAGTGCCAACAGCACAAGTTGCTGCGCCTAATTTGGTGCAATTACAACAAGAAGATATTTTACGTGATAAACAAGGACTTCTTTATCGAATTGGTGTGGCTCGAACAGTTAATCTTTCACCACAAAATTCAGGTATTTGGACTACCCTTGCAAATGGAGCCCGTCAATGGAAATTGCGTGTTAGCTCGGAAGGGGCTGAAGCATTAAGCTTCTTATTTCAAACCTTTAAACTATACGGTAATTCGACCCTAGAAATTAAAAATAATCAAGGGGCTTTACTACACCAAGTATTAACGGCGAAGGATGTTGAGGAACACTTTATGTACAATGCCGCATTATGTTCTGGAGATGAAATGGTACTTATTTTGACCGAACCCGCGCATGTAACTCCATCCGAATTATTCGTTGACCGTATAATTTACAACTATCGATCTACAGGAACCGGTACTGAAGAAAAAATCAATGAATCTGAGGCCTGTGAAGTAAATGTAAACTGTACTCCGGTTGGTGATAACTGGCAAGATGAAAAACGGGGTGTTGCTCGAATCTATGTGGTTGAAGGGAACCAGGCCGGGTGGTGTACAGGTTCGTTGATAAACAATTTAGCGAATGACTGTAAGCCGTTGTTTTTAACTGCATTGCATTGCGGGGTTAATTGCACTGCAGCGGACTTTAATCAATGGAAATTTTATTTCCGCTACGAATCTCCGAACTGTACCAATCCAAATACCGCTGGAACCTTAGATGACTATTTCATCAATGGATGTGTTAAACTTTCAGATTCTGGTGATGGCGGAGGAACGACTGGTTCTGACTTTTTATTGGTGCAATTAGGTACAGCAGCAAATCAAGCAACTACGATTACTACGCTTAAATCAGCCAATTTTAATGCCTATTGGAACGGATGGGATGCTAACAATACAGCAACTACCGGTGGAACAGGCATTCATCACCCAGCAGGTGACATTAAAAAGATTTCTACGTTCAGTGGGAATACAGTTTCAAGCACGTGGGGAAGCACGCCAAATACTCACTGGAGATTGGTTTGGACAGCAAATACAAACGGACATGGTGTAACGGAAGGTGGTTCTTCGGGTTCGCCCATATTTAATAATTCCTCAGGAAGAATTATTGGTACACTTACCGGCGGTGGTTCTTTTTGTAATGCAACCAACCAACCTGATTTTTACGGTAAGGTGTCATACCATTGGATTTCCAACGGTACAACAAACAACCGACGCCTGAAGCCATTCTTAGATCCAGCAAATACGGGTGCATTAACTCAAAATGGTTCAGCGGATCCTTGCTCATCTCCATCAGTTCCAGTAGCTAATTTTATTGGAACACCAACTACTGTAAATGTTGGAAGCAATGTTACTTTTACAGATCAATCAACTGGGGTTCCTACTTCATGGGCTTGGACCATATCAGGCAGTGGATGGGTTTACACAAGTGGCACGAGTGCAACCTCACAGAATCCTGTTGTTACCTTTAATACGGTAGGTCAATATACCGTAACGCTTGTCGCTACGAATGCAATGGGGAATGATTCCGAAATTAAAACCAACTATATCAATGTTGTGCAGCAAACAGGACCTTGTACACCATCTATTTCAAATGCTTGTGATGAATTTATCGGAGGCGTGCAATTAAATACCTTAAACAATACCAGTTCATGTACAGCAGGTGGATACGCAGACTATAGCAACATGTCTACTACCTTAGCAAAAGGAACTGCGTATTCTGCAACAATTACCCCTGGAATCACTGGTCAAGCAAATCCTGGCGCGTATACAGATGACGAAATTGCTATTTGGATTGATTACAATAACGATATGGATTTCAATGATGTTGGTGAGCAAGTTGGATACGTATTGGTTGCTACAGGATGGAGTAACGTATTTAATTTTACCGTTCCAATGTCTGCCTCTACCGGTGCCTTAAACATGCGTGTTCGTATTTCTTATTCTCCAGATGGAGCTATTGATCCGTGCGCTGTGGCGACTTATGGTGAAACCGAAGATTACACAGTTACCTTAACTGGTCCTGCCGGTATAGATGGACTAGACGCTAACTTGGTTTCTATTTATCCAAATCCAACCGAAAATAAAGTAACGATTGCCTTAGGTGAGTTAGCTAAAGAAACAAATCAAATTGATGTACTTGATATCACAGGTAAAATTGTCCGTCAGCTTTCTCAACTTAATGGATCTGTTGCTGAATTAGAACTAAGCAACCTAGCAAAAGGAATTTACCACGTGGTAATTTCAACCAATCAAGGAACGATTACGAAACAAGTAATTAAACAATAAGTAAGCGCTTCAAGTAGTTAAAGCCCCGGAATCCGGGGCTTTTTTTTTGTACTTTCGCGTTATGAGGATCGAAGTTACTCATCCCGGATTTCTTACGCTCCTACCCGATTCCCCAGGGGTCTATAAATACTATGATGCGAAAGGGAAATTACTATATGTTGGCAAAGCCAAACACTTAAAAAAAAGGGTTTCTAGTTATTTCAACAAAACACACGAGGATGCCAAAACAAGAATTCTTGTAAGGCAAATTCATTCGATTGAATTAATTCTAGTTGACTCGGAAATGGATGCACTGTTGCTAGAAAACAACCTCATCAAAGAAAATAAACCCCGGTATAACATTCTATTAAAAGATGACAAAACCTATCCATGGATTTGCCTAAAAAAGGAGCCCTTCCCACGCGTCTTTATAACCCGAACTAGGTATGCCAACAAAGACGAATATTTTGGCCCCTACCCTAAAGGAAAAATTCACAGGCAACTCTTAGATATTATACATGAACTATATCCGATTCGCACATGTTCGTTGGATTTATCTCCGCAAGCCATTGAGCGAAAGCAGTATAAAGTATGCTTAGAATATCATTTAAAACGCTGTGATGGTCCATGCATTAACGCTTCGCTTAATGAACTATATGAGGAATATATCGCAGAAATCCGCTTACTCCTTAAGGGGAAGACCTTTACATTAATCCAAGCGCTTAAACGGCAAATGAATGAACATGTAAGCAACCTAGAGTTTGAACAAGCTCATTTGGTGAAATCCAAACTTGAAGCGCTTGAAGGGTACCATGCTAAATCAGTTATGGTAAATAATCCCAAAATCAACTGTGATGTATTAACCCTATCTCAAGAAAATCACGTGGTTTTATATAATTACCTATGGGTTCGGGAAGGACGTGTTGATTTTTCTGTTTCCGACCATGTCAATTTACCAATTAATGAATCATTAGATGACCTAGCGAAGATTATTTGGCATCAGCTACACATGGGGTTCAATAGCCAAGAACACGAAATTATAAGCAATATAGATATCACCAATGACCTTCCCGGATTTCATTTTAGTAAACCGTTAAGGGGGGAAAAAGCGGATCTTATTACCTTCTCACTTAAAAACATAAAACATCGCACCAATCAAACGGAAGCACCGAAAAATATTGTTAACGTAACGGATCGAATCGCACACTTGCAAAAAGGCCTGCGCTTAACTGTTGCGCCAAAGCACATTGAATGTTTCGATAATTCCAACTTTCAAGGGACAAATGCTGTGGCTGCTTGCGTAGTTTTTAAAAATGGGCTGCCCTCTAGTTCAGAATATCGTCATTTTAACATCAAAACAGTTATCGGACCGGATGATTTCGCTTCTATGAAAGAAATCGTACATCGGCGATATAAACGCGTGTTAGATGAAAACCGAAGCTTACCCAACCTGATTGTTATTGACGGCGGTAAAGGACAGCTTTCGGCCGCATTAGAGGCCCTTGAAATATTAAATCTCAGAGGTAAAGTTCCCGTAATTGGCTTAGCAAAGAAACTTGAAGAGGTCTTTTTCCCGGGGGATACATACCCCATACTTTTAGATCGAAACAATCCTGGGTTATTATTGCTGCAACACATTCGAAATGAAGCACATCGATTCGGAATTACACATCACCGCAATAAACGAAGCAACACTTTTTTAACGTCTGAGTTCAATCAAATTCCTGGAATTGGAGATAAATCTCGACAAAAAATACAAGCAAATTTCGCAAGCTTGAAACAATTTAAAAAGGCTAGCCCCGAAGAACAAGACAATAAACTTGGAAAAACCTTAGCAAACAAACTAAGGTCCTACCTAAAGGATTAGTGCTTAATGAATGGAAGGGTTGTCTTTCCGCTATTTCCTTGCAACAATAAGGTATATTTCCCGGCAGCCAGTTCTTTCGTGTCCATCATGATTATATTTTGACCGGTATTAGACTGAATGCGATGCGCTTGAATCAGTTTACCTGCCATATCCACGATACTCACGGTTAATTCAGAAGCCGATGTGGCAGTATACTCTACAGACAATTCATCTTGAACCGGATTAGGGTACAAAGTGACGTTGTTTAAGTTTTGATCTTCATTTATACCCAATACAATGGTATTTGAAGGAGAGCCGCCATATAAATTGATATCGTCTAAATAAAAGTTGTTTCCACCCTCCCCTTCAAAGCGAAATTTCACACGGAAGTTTTGCTCGAAATAATTACTGGTTACATTGGTCATGTGTACCGTAGCCCAGTCCGCTTGACTGCTTGGTTTCCATGAAGTTGCTAAAGCTATAGAACTAAGTTGCGAACCACCTAAGGTTTTTCGCTGTACCCAATTCTCTCCGCAGTCTCCTGTGATAAATACTTTGAGGTATTCGTAATCCGTAGCTAGTTTTTTTCTGTAAGAATAACGGAAACTTAAGGTCACCGTACCATTCGCTGGTACTACTGACAAATCAATCGGCGAGCTAATTAGTTCATCGATATTCGAAGGTGCTTGACCGAAATTAACCAATTTCGCACATTGGTTTCCTGAATATCCCGTAGTATTTTCAATGGTGTATGCATTATTATTCTCTTGATTAATCACTTCCCAATTGATTAGGTTATTCAAGGAAGCATACGATTCAAATCCTTCCCAAAATGGAATAGTAGCTGGAGCAGGCAATACGCGAATGAAGTTGTTTTTAGTCTCGGAATCATTAGTTCCACCGTCTGTAGCAGTTAGCGAAACGTTATAAACGCCCGGTGAGTTGTAGACAACTATTGGATTTTGTGACGTTGAAGTAGCCGGTGTGCCTCCGGTAAACGCCCAATTCCAGCCGTTAACTAGATTGTATGATTCATCAGTAAACTGAAGCGTGTCGCCAACACAAATAGTAGTTCGTGTTGAAGAAAAATCTGCTTTACACAAATATGGAGCAGTTCCCGCTCCAACGGCAGTTAGATTCGCAGCAGAAACTACATTGGCTCTTCCTGTATTATTGCTTTGTAATGCCGTTCTCATGCGTGTTTTTTGTCCTTGAGTAAACATTTTAGAACAATAGGAATAATCCATGTAATTCTCTACGTTATCACGGATATCAAATCCCCAATACGCGTTATCCGAATTACATGTATTTGAACTCATAATACACGCCTGTACCCCAATACAATTTGGTGTGTCTTGTACATTATCATCTGTTGAACAACTTGAAGCGTTGCCTGGATTGTTATTGGGTCCCCAGGTATGGTCTAAATTTAACCAATGGCCTACTTCGTGCGTCATGGTGCGACTTGAACCAATCGAACTTGTACCAATTGAACCCACATAATCATGAAGCACCCAAATACCATTTGTCATTTGCGTTGCAGACCAACCGGAAGGTTTTGTTGTATACCCAGCGGCACCACCAATATCTCCACAAATAAACACATTCAGATATTTATTCCCTGGCCAAGTACCATTAAACACATCGTTTCCTGCAACAATAGCCGCTACTTGATCCCCACCATCTTGACCTTGATAACTCATGGGGGATAGTGTTCGAGTAATTCCCTTAAAACATTGCCCATTAGGAGCCTTTGTAGCTAACAAAAATTCCACCTCAATATCTGCTGGCATTCCTTGAAATTCTGCATGAACATTGTTCGCGTCTTGATTTAACAAGCGATAATCACGATTCATTATATCCAAACAATCGTAAATTTGTTCATCCGAAATGTTTTCTACCCCTCCGTTGTGCAATACGTGAAACACGACAGGAATTTTATACACCGTAGCTTTTTGAATTGGCTTTTTTGCAAGCTGAATCTCCTCCAAAGAGTCCAACACTCGGTGGTATCGGTAATCTGGATTCTGCATTAATGCTGCCATTTTCTTGTGTTGATGGCAATATTCTACCGCTTCACCCTCTCTTGCATTACTTGGATCAAAAGTGTTTTTTGTTTTCAGTTGAGCATTTATGCTTAGTACAAAGAATGCCAGAAATAAGGTGTAAATATGCTTCATGTTTCTAATTTTTCCGTGCTAAAATACGATTTTATTCTACCGAATCAAACGTTCAAGAAGGATTAAAGTTCAATTAACTATCTTTACCTTATGAAATCAAAAACTGCTAAAGAATCTATCTCCATAACAACCTATGTTGTGCTTCCGAACGACACAAACCCCTTGGGTAATTTATTTGGCGGGCAGTTATTAGCCTGGATGGATGTGATTGCAAGTGTTTCCGCACACCGTCATTGCAAACGCGTTGTAGTAACCGCGTCTGTTAATAATGTTTCTTTCAAGAAACCTATTCCTCAATCTTCTATTGTCACGCTTGAAGCAAAAGTATCACGTGCGTTTAGCAGCAGCATGGAGGTTTTTGTGGATGTCTTTGTTGAAGATCAGGTGACTGGTGTAAGAGAGAAATGCAATCAAGCCATTTACACCTTTGTAGCGGTAGATCAAAACGGCGGTCCAATTCAAGTTCCTGAACTTAATCCAGAAACGGAAGAAGAAATTGAACGATATCATGGGGCCATGCGACGAAGGGAATTGAATTTAATTCTTGCAGGTAAAATGAAGCCTTCGGAAGCAGTTGAAATTAAAAAGCTCTTTTTAGATGATGCGTTATAAGTTATTGGTTCTTTTTGGAATTTGCAGTGCTGTACTTTTTGGCCAATCCCTATCCGGAAATTGGTATGGCACCTTAGATGTAATGGGTCAAAAACTACCACTCGTTTTACACCTTAGAGATAGTGCGGGAATTTGGAAAGGCACTCTGGACAGCCCCAAACAAAATGCCCTTGGGATTCCGATGAGTTCCATCGAAGTTAACGGAAAAAAATTGGCGTTTACTATCGATAAACTACATGCCTCTTATCAAGGAACATTATCAGACGCCTTAGTAATTGCGGGAAATTTCAAGCAAGGTGCGTTCAAGGCTACACTCGATTTTAATCAACAAGAAATCCCACAGCAAGAAACAAAAAAACTTCAAGACCCTAGGGAGCCAATCCCCTATATACAAGATGAAGTAACTATATATAACCCTACAGGAGATTTCAATTTAAGTGGTACACTAACTCATCCTGAACAAGACAAGTTGATCAAGACTCCCTGTGTGATCTTAATCACAGGAAGTGGTCCACAGGACCGTAACGAAGAGATTCTTGGTCATCGCCCGTTCTTGGTATTAGCCGATCAATTAACACGTTCAGGATATGGTGTTTTACGCATGGATGACCGTGGAACTGGAAAATCTGAGGGGGTGTTTAATGGCGCTACATCCAAAGACTTTGTAACAGACATCGAATCTGCCATCGCGTTTGTCAAGACCTTAACCTATATCGATACCCAAAAAATAATCTTAATGGGACATAGTGAAGGAGGGATGATTGCTAATATGGTGGCAGCAAAACACCCTGAAGTTTATGGGGTAATTTCTCTCGCCGGCCCTGGGGTATTAGGTTCAACTCTTTTAAAAGAACAGCAAGTATTAATTGCAAAATCGATTGGTGCCACGGATAAAGAACTTAAAGAAATAAATTCATTTTCTTTGGAATTCTTCCCACTACTTACCATGGATTCGATTGATCAAGTAAGAAAAAATGCAACTGATTTTCTTAAACATTTTGTCAAAGAAGGAAAAAATAAAGAGCTAAAGAAAAGTAGTAAGAAAGAGCAAGAAGAATGGATAAAACAAAATCTTGACGCCTTTGTAAATCCATGGATGATCTATTTCTTGAATTATAACCCAATGAGCGACCTCAAGCAAATAGATTGCCATTATTTAGCCCTAAATGGAACCACCGACTTACAAGTTCCATCTAAAATGAATTTAGAAGCGATTGCCACCTATTGCAATCCGAGTGCAGGGAAAATCAAAGAAATCAAAGCACTTGACGGATTAAATCACATGTTCCAACCTTCCGCCACAGGAAATCCTAACGAATATGGGTCAAATGAAATTACCTTTGATAGCACAGCAATTCAAGAAATTCTTACTTTTCTTGATAAAATAACGCAGTAATTTGTTCGGAAATCTCTACCGTCTGTTGTTTGAGCATACAATCAAAATGACCTTTAGGACAGGTGTTATGTCCAATCTTGGAGCACGGCCGACAAGATAAATCGCTCACTTGTGCATGAAAAACCGGCGTTGATTGGTAAGGGTACATGCCGAAATCCGGAACGGTATTCCCCCAAATACACACCATGGGTTTTTCATAAAAAGCCGCCAAATGCATCAAACCCGTATCATTCGTTACGACAACCTTAGCCATCGATAAAACCAATGCGGCTTCAGCAAGGCTCGTTTTTCCAACCAGTGAAATGAGCGAAGGGAAATGCGCTTGCAGTGAGCTGGCCAATGTATTTTCCTTGTCGCCGCCCAAAAGTATAATAGGCATATCAAGGCGTTCGATGGTTTCGATTAACTTTCTTAATGGGTATTGTTTGGTCGAGAAAGTGGCACCCAGTACCCAAGCCACATAATTTGAGGGTAATGACTCAACCACATGGCTTGCGTTGTTTAGAGCCAAGGTAACTGACGCAGGATTGACTTTGGCAGCTTGAGCATAACGTTCCACTACATGAACCTTGGGTAAGGTATTCCATTTCAAGGAAGTTAATAACCACTTTTGGAAATTCAATTTACGAAACCGATTCCATGAACCTTTCAACATAAGTACTTGAAGTAAAAAGGTCCTTAAATTATTGTGTAAATCAATGACTAGATCATAACGTTCTCCTCTTAATTGATTGGCTGTTTCAAGAAGCGATTCTTGCAAAAAACGAGGATGGACCTTGCTGGATAATAACTCCAGTGCGGGTTTATTACTGGGTTTGGTTAAGAAATGAATTTCAGCCGCTGGATATTTATGCTGCAAGGCCTCTACTACTGGGAATGTCAGTAAAATATCTCCGATAGCACTAAACCGTATAACTAATATCTTCACCCTTTAAACATCAATTCAACAATAACTCCACGTCCTTTTTCACTGGATATACTCCCCTTAATTCCGGCCATATCCATGCGGTGTTTCATGTTTTGCATTCCTAAGCCTTCACTCATTCTATCCGTATCAAAGCCAATTCCATTATCTACCACCTTTAAATTTATTTTCGAACCCTTTATTGGATGGATTTCTATGGTGATTTCAGATGCTTTTGAATGCTTTAATGCATTGTTTAATACTTCCTGAACTATCCGATACAAATTGAATCGATCTACATTTACGAAGCTCTCTTCATTAATTTGGTCATCAATACTTAAGGTAAGCGTCATTTTACCCGTAGCATTGATTCGGTGAGCAAAACGTTCTAAGGCATTTAAAAATCCTTTTTCCAGCGCTGGAGGCAATAAATTATAGGCCATCTCACGCAATTCTTGAATCGACCCTTGCAATAACTGCTTAATTTGGTCCAAGGCGCCCGCTTCTGAGGGGGTTGGAGTTATATTCTGAAGCAATAAGTTTAACAACACTAACTGTTGACCTATTCCGTCATGAAGTTCTCGTGCAATTTTCTTTTTCTCTCCTTCTTCTGCTTGCGCAATGATTTCATATTTACGCTGTTCAAAAAGTAACTCATCCGTTTTGTCAACCACCAAGGCAATATACGCTTCCTTGTCCTCGGTTAACTGATTCAAAATGATTTGAGTAGATATCTCTTGCTCGGTTAAAGTACGTTGCTTGTAATACCCTATCCATCGTGGACTATTATCTTCAGCCGATAAATTCTGTTCCGAAATAATGAACTCATTCAAGGATTTACCTACGATTTCATTGGCAGTTGATGCATCAAATAAGGTAAGCGCCGCTTGATTACAAAATAAAATTTCATACGTGCTCACCGATAATTTCAACATCGGCAGGGGCGAATTATAAAAGAGGTCTTTATATTTTTTTTCTGATTCGGTAAGTTGAACTTGAAAGGTTCGACGAAGGATTCCGTATTTAATGGTCTTATCTAGAACTCCCGCATTAATTTCATTTTTAAGCAAATAATCTTGTGCTCCTTTTGCTACAATTTCTAAGGAAAGTGCGCGGTTATCCATACCAGATAGCACGATAATCGTTGCCTCATCAAAAATTGCTTGAATACGATCATACGTGGCAATACCGGAAGAATCACGAATGTTCAAATCCAAGAGAATAACATCCGGGGTAAACTCTTCTTTGACCTCCATAGCATCGGCTATGGCATCAATTGACACGATATCATACGAACTATAACCCAAAAGAACTAAGCGTTCTTGAAGCAGGCTCGCAAAAGAAAGATCATCTTCTACGATTAAAATATTTACATTTTCCATTCCCCTAAATTCTGAATAAAGACGCGATCTTTATCCGTAACTGCTTCTAAGTTATGAAGAAATTCGTTGCGATCTTCCTCAGGAATACAATCCACGGGGAAGGTCAGTTGAAGCGACTGAATGTAATCAAAAAATAAGGTTTGTTGGGATAAACTAACTTTTCGCAATCCCGAAAAATATAATACAATCACTTCCCTATCAGCAACAATAATGGCTTTTTTACTCAAGCCTACACCAAAACGAGGCAGGCCTATGATCAAGAAGAGTAGATTGTCAATTGCTGAGGCTAAGAAGACTACCGAACAAAGGATGGCATCTTTTGAAAGGACATACAGCGCAATACCCACTGCGGTTAATATTCCTGCCTCTAATAAGGTGTAGACGATAACCCGTTTTCTACGTTCATTACTTACCTTAGCATGAAATACAAAGCGGTCGGTTTGTCGGATGGTAAAGAGCGCAACCCACCTGCGAATGCTGCGATTAGCCGAAAGAATAGCCATCAACAAGGCCAAGCCTCCAAACATATAATCTTTGTAGGGTAAATTTGCGCCAGAAGTTCGAATAAATTCAAGGGGGAAATCGAATCCAACAAAAATGGCTAAAGCCAAGGCAGGAAAAAATAAAACCAATAAAAATGAATTGGTGAGTCTATTCATTTGGCAATTGTTTCAACCTCGTTTTTAATTTCGACACTTGTTGCTGAATATCCTTGACTTTTTTGTCAACCTCAGCGCGCAAGGAGTCTGCCCCTTTAGAGCGAGCAAAAAATGATAAGTTCGTTTCCATTCGATTGGCTTCTTGTTCTAAGCGCTCAATCTGCTTGCGGATGTCAAACCGTTCCTTTTGTAGCAATTTCGAACGTTCAGGTGATGCTTGAATGCTGTCCAATTTTGCTGTAAAAGCCATTTCCTCTTTTTCCTTTGCACTTACGGCTAAGGATCCGTATTTCAGATCAAGTGCTCCTTTATATGCAGCATACACTTCATCCTTCTTAGCATGAGGCACTTGACCTATTTCTGAAAACTCAGCGGCCAGACTTCGTAAAGAATTTAAGGCTTCCGAACGGTCAGCAGTATCTAACTCCTGAATTCTTTGGACTAATTCTAATTTTAAAGTAAGATTATTTTCTCGATCCTTTTCCGCGGACTGATTGGCTTCATCACGGGAATTAAAAAAGGCATCACATGCCGCTCTAAATTCTGCCCATAAGCGGTTTTCAGCCTTTCCAGTATTTCCGATAGCTTTCCAATCTTTTTGATAACCTATGATTTTGTGAGAGCTGGTCTTCCAATCGGTAGAGTCTTTCAGTGCATTCACCGCATCAATTAATGCTTTTTTCTTTTCAATAAGCCCTGAATAAGCCTCGTGCTGTGCTTTACTGTATGATTTCTTCAATTCGAAAAAGCCGTCACATGCTGCCCGAAACGCTTTCCATACCTCGTCGTTTTCTTTTCTTGATCCTGGGCCTATTTTTTTATACGACTCCTGTACCGCCTTCAGTTGTTCCACAAGTTTGTCCCAGTCCTTGTTGGACTTAGCTTCACCTGCCGAAGTATGTAAACCAAGAATTTCTTCTACCAAGGCACGTTTTGCTGCGATATTCTGTACATATACCTGGCGTTGCGCCTCATAGTGTACATTGATTTTCTCATAAATCTGACGAACAGTTTCCCAATATTTTGGTTTAATTAATTCCCATTCTTCATTTTGAACTGGGCCAATGTCTTCCCATTCATCCTGCAACACGCGCAACTGTTGCTCCACTGATTTGATGTCTTCTTCCTCGTTACGGAGTTGTTGCAGCTTGTGAAGAACCTTTTGTTTTAATTGTAAATTCCGTTTATAATCATGGTCTTTTATTTCGCGATAAATTCGCATGGTATAAAAGAAAATCTCTAGTAAACGTGCATATTCTTTTTGAATTCCATCCCGTTGATCTCTCGGAATATCTCCAATTTTTTTCCATGTTTCATGGATGTTCTTATACGATTGAAAGGCCGAAGCTATGTGCTCTTCCGACTCGATAATGCGCTTCAATTCATCTAATAGTCCTTTTTTTAATTTTAGATTTTCACGTTCTAAGGTGTCTTTCAAAGAGATTTGCTGTTTACGCTTCTCTTGAATGGCTTTATAACGTGTGATGAATTCATTTTTGATTTCGGTAAAGTCAATGGCGTCAATCGATTCTCCTTTTTCTGCAGCATCGAGCATGGCGATTTGCTGAACCCGCTCCGCTTCAATTAAGTGATCTTCGAAATTAATCTTCACCTCGTTAATTTCTCTACCTATCGCGATTAAATCGTCTTGAGATTCAAAGGCAATTAATTGTTCCAGTAAAAGACGTAGTTGTTCCATGCTTACGCTAATTCAAATTGAGAAAGGGTATAAAATTCTTTGATGCGTTCATCAAGTTCATTCTTCGTTAATTCTTCCAAGCGCTGTGTACCAAACTTCTCAACACAAAAAGAAGCTAAAGCGGAACCAGCGATTACTGCTTTTTTCAACGAATCAAAGGTAACATCCTCTTGTGTAGAAAGGTATCCCATCAAGCCGCCAGCAAAGGTGTCTCCTGCTCCAGTTGGATCAAATACTTCCTCTAAAGGCAACGCCGGCGCATAAAACACTTCATCCGCACTAAAGAGCAAGGCCCCGTGTTCTCCTTTTTTAATGATTACTAAGCGAGGACCTAAGTCCATGATGCGTTTGGCCGCCGTTTTAAGTGCATATTCCCCGGTTAATTGACGTGCTTCTTCATCGTTTACAATCAGAAGATCCACCAATTTAAGGGTTTTGTGAAGTTCGTCTAATGCGATATCCATCCAGAAATTCATGGTATCCATAGCGATTAATTTAGGCCGAACAGCCATTTGTTCAACCACCTTTCGCTGTACGTCCGGACTTAAATTCCCCAACATTAAAAAGGGTGCATTTCTGTATTCCATAGGAACAACAGGATCAAAGGTACCAAGTACATTTAATTCGGTCACCAAGGTGTCCCGACTATTCATGTCGTTGTGGTATTTACCCGCCCAGAAAAATGTTTTTCCACCCTCAGGTATTTGAATCCCACGAATATCAATTCCCCTATTGACCATTCCGTCAAGAACATCGGTAGGAAAATCTTCTCCCACTACAGAAACTAACGCTTGATTTCTATTAAAAAATGAAGCGGCAAGGGATATATATGTCCCTGCTCCCCCTACAATTTTGTCCGATTTTCCAAACGGAGTTTCAATGGCATCAAACGCCACACTTCCCACTGTTAATAATTGCATACAAATCTTTTTACAAAGATAGGAAAGCAAAGTGGTAATGGGAAAAGGATTCGCTTAAATTATAAATCAAATTTAATCCCTTGTGCTAAGGGTAAACTATCAGAATAATTGATTGTATTTGTTTGACGGCGCATGTATATTTTCCATGAATCTGAGCCAGACTCTCTTCCACCGCCTGTTTCTTTTTCACCACCAAACGCTCCTCCAATCTCAGCGCCAGAAGTTCCAATGTTTACGTTAGCAATGCCGCAATCTGATCCCGCTTGTGATAAAAAGGCTTCTGCTTCTTTTAAATCATTCGACATAATCGCAGAAGATAATCCTTGAGGAACACCGTTTTGAATCGCAATTGCTTGGTGTACATCTCCGCTATATTTCATTAAGTATAAGATCGGAGCAAAGGTCTCATGCTGAACAATCTCATAATGATTTTCGGCTTCAATGATACAAGGCTTTACATAGCAACCCGTTTCATATCCGGCACCAGAAAGCACACCACCTTCAACCAATACCTTTCCACCTTCTTGAATTGCTTTTGAAATAGCCGCTTCATATGCGGCAGCTGCTGCTGTATCAATTAAAGGTCCAACATGGTTAGATTGATCTAATGGATTACCAATCTTCAATTGACCATAAGCATTTCGTAACGCTTCTTTTACTTTATCATATACAGATTCATGAATAATCAGCCTTCGAGTAGAAGTACAGCGCTGACCAGCGGTACCTACCGCACCAAACACAGCACCTGGAACCACCATTTTCAAATCCGCAGTTGGTGTAATGATAATTGCATTGTTTCCTCCTAACTCCAATAAAGAACGTCCTAGCCTAGCGCCCACAGCTGCACCCACAGATTTACCCATGCGTGTAGAACCTGTAGCTGAGACTAATGGAACACGGACATCCTCAGCCATCAACTTGCCAATTTCTGGACCTCCAATCACCAAAGAAGAAACCCCATCCGGAACGTTATTCGCTTTGAACACTTGATTGGTGATGTATTGACATGCTAGGGCAGTAATTGGTGTTTTCTCAGATGGTTTCCATACACAAACGTCACCGCAAACCCAAGCTAAGGCAGCATTCCAACTCCAAACGGCTACTGGAAAATTAAATGCAGAAATTATTCCTACAACGCCTAAGGGATGATATTGCTCATACATCCGATGACCTGGACGCTCAGAATGCATGGTAAGCCCGTATAACTGGCGAGATAATCCAACAGCGAAATCACAGATGTCAATCATTTCTTGAACTTCACCAAGTCCTTCTTGTAAGGACTTCCCCATTTCATATGAAACCAAAATACCTAAGGCTTCCTTGTGAACGCGTAATTGATCTCCTAATTGACGAACAATTTCTCCTCGTTTAGGGGCAGGTACCAAACGCCAAGAGGTAAAAGCTTCTTGAGATTTTTGAATAATGCGATCATATTCAGCTGGAGTTACAGGAGTTACGGAAGCGATGGTTGCACCATCAACTGGAGATACAGAAACAATTGTTTGCGCATCAGAGCCAAGGGATTCTAAACCTATGTACCCACCAAGGTTGGTCGCTTTTATTTCAAATTGGGCTAAAATTTCGTGAATTTGCATGAATATATTTTTTACAAAGATAACGGAGTAGTTTAGATAAGTAATCAACCTAAATCACAAAGCAAAAAAAAACCGCCGAAGCGGTTTAATTAAGTTACTATGCTTCTTCATCCTCATCTGGGTCAGCATCAGAACCTTTAACAGCTCCTCTCGCCATTTTCACAGCAACAACAACTGCATTCGCAGGATCTAAAATTTTAACACCAGGGATTTCAATGTTTGAAACTCGGTATGAATGACCAATTCGCATTGGAGAAATATCGATTTTGATTTCTTCAGGTAATGCAGATGGTAAGCCTTGACAACGCATGTGACGGAATACTTGCATTAATTTACCTCCAGCCATTACACCGCGAGAAGAACCCGTTAAGCGAACTGGTAATTTTACACGAACTTCTTTAGTATCGCTTAACTCTAAGAAATCCACGTGCTGAACCGTATCCTTCGTAGGATGCTGTTGTAATTCACGAATAATTGCTTTTGTTTTTTTCCCATTGACATCCAATTCTATTTGGTATACATCTGGAGAAAAAACTAATTTCTCAAGTGGTACTCGCTTTACTGCAAAATGCGTTTGTTCGCCTTGGCCATAAAGCACGCAAGGAACTAATCCTTCATTTCGAAGCGCTTTAGCATCCTTTTTCCCTACGTTCGCTCGAAGCGAACCGCTCAACTGTGCTGTTTTCATTTATTATTTATTTAAGGTATTACAAAATGTGAACTAATTGATTCATTATTAACCATTCGCTTGATTACATCAGCAAATAAATGGTCAACTGAAACTACTTTTATTTTTCCCGATGCTTGACGCAATGGAACGGTATCCGTTACAATAAGTTCGGTTAAATGCGATTTTTCTATGCGCTCATAGGCTGGTCCAGACAAAACAGCATGGGTACAAAATGCACGTACTGTTTTAGCTCCGCGTTCAATTAATAAGTCCGCTGCGGTAGTGAGTGTTCCTGCCGTATCACACATGTCATCAATGATAATAACATCCTTTCCTTCCACCTCACCAATCACTGTCATTTCAGCAATTTCATTTGCTTTCTTTCGGTTTTTATGACATAGTGCCAGCCCGCAATTCAGCATCTTAGCATAGGAATTCGCACGCTTTGCGCCACCTGCATCAGGCGCTGCGACAACTAAATTATCCAAATTCAATTTCTGAATTTCAGGAATAAATATGGTTGAACCAAACAAGTGATCAACGGGCACTTCAAAAAATCCTTGAATTTGATCCGCATGTAAATCCATGGTCATAATTCGGTCTGCCCCAGCAGCCATTAGCATGTTGGCTACTAATTTAGCACCAATAGCAACCCTTGGCTGATCTTTTCGGTCTTGTCTAGCAAATCCAAAATAGGGAATTACCGCAATGATTTTTCGTGCAGAGGCACGACGAGCTGCGTCCATTAATAACAGCAACTCAAACAGATTATCTTGTGGCGGAACGGTTGATTGTATGATGAAAACATCCTGTCCTCGAACTGTTTCTTCAAAACTTGGCTGGAATTCACCATCGCTAAATGTGGTGACTTTTACATCCCCTAATTTAGCACCATAACATGCGGCTATATTCGCACCTAAGGTCTGTGTGGCTCTTCCTGCAAAAATTTTTACTCCCATAATACGTATGTTTGAGGGAGGCAAAGTTAAGACAATTAATCGGTTGAACAAAATACTTACCTGCTTCAATTTGTTTATTTTTAACCCATGTCCAAAGAAGTTTTCACGCTTAAACAAGTTGCTCAATCTATTCGAAAAACGCTTGAATCAAGGTATGAACGTGCGTATTGGGTAAAGGCTGAAATCTACAAAATGAACCTATTCCCGAGTGGACATGCGTTTCCTGAGCTCGTTCAGCGGACGGATGGTAAAATCGTGGCTAACCTGAGTGGGGTTATTTGGAAAACCAATTATGGTCGGATATCAAAACAATTCGAAGCCACCGTAAAAGAACCATTTAGTGAGGGGAAAGAGGTGTTAATGTTAGTGAAAATCACGTTTAGTGAAGTGTATGGACTAAGCCTTCATGTAACGGATATTGATCCGAGTTACTCCCTTGGGGCGCTGCATAAGTTAAAACTTGAAACGATTGATGCGCTCAATAAACTAGGCATTCTTCAAAAAAATCAATCACTTCGTTTATCCTTGCCGAAACGAATTGCGGTTATCTCTGCCGAATCAAGCAAAGGGCTTTCGGACTTTATGCAAGTATTGTCGGGATCATCATTTGGCATAGCTACCTTTCTTTTTAATACGACTGTTCAAGGAGATCAAGCGATAGAATCCATCTTAAAGGCTTTTAATAAAATAGAGCTGGTTCGGCAACATTTTGATGCAGTGGTGATTGTTAGGGGTGGAGGCGCGGAAGTTGGGATGTCATGCTACGATGATTTCAACCTGTGTAAACGAATCGCTGAATTTCCATTGCCTGTTTTATGCGGTATTGGTCATTCAACCAACCTAACGGTGGCAGAAATGGTAGCATATTCCCATGCCATTACACCGTCCGTATTGGCTTCTGACTTATTACAAGAATTTGAACTAAAACTTCTCGAACTTCATGCTATATGTGCCAAATTAAACCATGTTCAATCCAACCTGATTACAAACACAAAAAGCACATTTAACCAAGCCGTTTCTAAAATTAACGGGGTTACCAAGTGGCGTTTTGAACGCATTAATAATCAGTTGAATGCAATAGAACAACGAAGTATTCAAGAAACCAAACACCTCTTATTATTTCATAAACAATACATTTCTTCTAGTCCAATAGCCATTCAAACACTTGTAAAAAAATCACACCAAATTGAACATCATCGAAGAACAATGCTACAGCAACAACTTACCTTTACCATGAATCGAATGGTTGATAAAAATGCGGCTATTATTGAATCTCTGGAGAAGCAAATTCATCTAATGAGCCCTTCGGCTGTTTTAGCAAGAGGATTTGCAATCGCTCGAAGTAACGGAAAAGCCATACTTAGTAAAACTGAATTACACCCAGGATCCATGATGCAAATTGAACTGAGTGATGGAACTGCTGAAGCAGAAGTAAAATCAACCTAGGATTTACCTACCTTTGCATTATGGACGAAACCTTTGGTAAGGAGCATCGGATTTTTTTGAAAAAGGAAATTGACCATGTCTTTACCATGAAAGAAAAAGTGCATGTTTTTCCTTTTTTATCTCATATTTCTTCAGAACCGTCGGATAAACCAAGTTTTGCCGTACTAATCACAGTGCCTAAAAAGAGAATTAAAAAGGCGCACGATCGAAATCGAATCAAACGATTAATCCGTGAAAGCATACGAAAACAAAAAGCTCCATTACTAGCGTTTGCAGCAAGTAAAAATCATAAAATTCTATTCAGTATCGTTTATCTTTGGGAAGAAATCCCTGTAGATGACCTCATCGACCAAAAAATTAAAAAATTAATATCACGTATATGCGAACTTTCCTAAATCGTAACATACTCATCTTTCTACTTCTTTTATCCTTCGATAACTATGCACAATCCGAATCTTTTGAAGAACTCAAAAGTTTGGAATTAATGGACCAAATCTATGAGCATCTTGATATGTATTTTGTAGATGAAGTTGCCCATGGAAAATTATCGAAAACGGCAATCGATGCCATGCTCAAAGAATTAGATCCGTATACCGTATATTATCATGAAGCGAATATTGAAGACTATCGATTAATGACTACAGGTCAATATGGAGGAATCGGGGCGTTAATTGGAACTATAGATAATGAGATTTACATTACAGACCCGTATGAAGGAAATCCGGCACAAAAAGCGGGATTGCAAGCTGGAGATAAAATTTTACGCATCGATAAAAAGTCGTTTACTGGTAAAACGGTAGAAGAAGCTTCTAATGCTTTAAAAGGACCCAAAGGAACCAACGTAAGCTTGGAGCTTGAGCGTAATGGAAAAATAATGATTGTTGATGTCATGCGCGATGAAATAAAAATCCCAGACATACCCTACGCTGGGATGCTCTCTGAAAAAACAGGCTATGTATCTTTAAGCAGCTTTACACAAACTGCTGGGGAAGAGGTTAAAAAGAATATCCAAGAGCTTCAATCGAAAGGTATGACTAACATGATATTAGACCTTAGAGGAAATGGCGGGGGTCTATTGATGGAAGCGGTGAAAATCGTTGGTTTTTTTGTTCCAAAAGGGCAAGTCGTAGTTACAACCAAAGGGCGTTCAAAGCAAGAAAATATGGTATACAAAACCTTAGAAGCCCCGATTGCAGAAAAATTACCTCTAGTTATATTAATTGACGAAGGCAGCGCCTCAGCCAGTGAAATTGTAGCGGGTGCATTGCAAGATTTAGATCGTGCGGTTGTGGTTGGAAACACAAGTTATGGTAAGGGATTGGTTCAACGCACCTTCGACCTTAAATACGGATCGAAAATGAAACTTACCATCGCAAAGTACTATACGCCTTCTGGTCGTTGTGTTCAACGATTAGAATATTATGATGATGCCAATGGTGGAAAACCTATGGAAATTGCAGATAGCCTTTTGCAAAAATTCAGCACCAAAAATGGCCGTGAAGTTATTGATGGAAGAGGGATAGAGCCGGATATTAAAATAGAAGATTCCGTGTATAGTGATTATACCCGAACCTTAATGAATAAACATTTTATTTTTCACTATGCCACCATTTTTCACAATGCTCATCCATCGATCGCTTCTGCTGAATCGTTTGAATTGTCATCGAACGAAATAGAGGAATTTCGAACCTACCTTAAAACCAAAGGATTTGTTTACACATCACCGGAATTAAGAGCACTCGAGCGAATTAAAGTGGAATTAGAAAAAAAACAACAATTCCAATCGGTCTCCTCCGAATTCAGTGCATTAAACGACAAATTAACTAATGCCACCAGTATGTACTTTGATTTTAATAAATCTGAAATCAAGGGCTTATTAGAACATGAAATCATTGGACGATATTATTTTCAAAAAGGACAAAACATCTATGCGTTTAAATCCGATGAAGTAGTAACGAAAAGTGTTGAGATTTTAAGCAATGATGCGCTTTACAAATCAACCTTACATATCAAATAACTAGGGCATTGCGGTTTTTAAAGAAACACTTAGATTCAATTTACTTCTATTTAAGTCTTAGCTTCTTAGTGGGGTTGACCTGCAGCAAGTTTTTAATGTCGGTCTCGCTTATTTTACATGCCTTCTTGTTTATAGTCGCCGGCAATTACAAAGAATTTTGGCAGCGACTTATTTCAAACAAATGGCTTCTTATTCTCTTAGCTTTTTGGTGTTTGCATGCATTGAGCCTAACTTGGAGCACCGAACTTCAAGAAGGTTGGGATGGGCTTCGGGTGCGAATTTCCCTTGTTTCGTTACCCTTATTATATATTGGAACGCTTTCCTTCAATCGACAACGAATTATAACATATACAAAGGTCCTTATGCTTGCCATCGTTGTTGTTATTGGTTTAAATGTGGTGCATTATGGTGTGTTGATTCAGAATAATTTGGCCTTGGATATTCGTCAACTCAGTTGGTTTGGGTCACACATACGATTTGGGATATTAGTGGCATTCTCGGGGGCTCTTGCTTTTAATCTCTGGAAAAAGCAGGTGATATCTACAATAATAGTATTCACATACTTCCTTCTAATTCTATCTTACACCATATACAGTCAAACCTTTAGTGCTATCCTTAGTGCTTCCATTGTGATGCTTATCATTGGGTATGATTTATTACGGTTGACGCGTTTTTCACGTAATATCGGTATCGGTTTCGTACTTGTTGTAGGTGTAGCAGGAGCCTTCGCAATTAAACTTATTGCTACCCCGAATCCTACGTGTGGAACCTTTGAATCCGACGAGGAGGCAATTAAGGCATGGGCTTTACGCTCTGATTTTCCCTTAGATAGTTTAGACCGAAAAGGTCAGATACTAACACGTACAGCAGAACGGTATTTATGCGCTAAGGAAGTATCACTTACTGCAACATCTATCCAAAAGCTAAGCCGAAAAGACGTTATAAATATTGAAAATGGCTTTACAAGCGAGCATTCCGCTAACGGAGGGATTTGGAGTCGCATTGAAGAATTAAAATTTGAATTGCATGAAGCTACAGACCCAAATGGACATTCGCTGCTGCAACGCATCGCATATTGGAAAACTGCTTGGGCTGTTATAAAAGACCATCCTTGGCGTGGTGTGGGCATTGGAGACATAAATCGTGAAATGGAAAAAAAATATAACGAAACAGGCTCGACGCTTAAACCCGAAAATCGACACCGCAGTCACAACATGTATTTAACCACTTGGATGGGTGTTGGGGTCATCGGGGTATTGCTCATGTTATTGGGTATCGGGTATTTCGGATGGATTGGATTTAAAGAACATGACCTCGTGCTCCTTGCATTTAGTGTAATTGTATTAACTACCATGTGTTTAGAGGATAGTCTAGAAACTCAAGCTGGAGCATCATTTGTTGGTTTTTTTATTGCGATTTTATGCGGACAACACGCAAGAACCGCGTGGACCACTAAAAATTACTAATTTCGCAGGTATGTCAATTGAAGTTAAGCACTTAACTAAGTTTTTTGGAGAACAAGCCGCAGTAAACGACATTTCGTTCGAAATCGGTAAAGGGGAAATCGTAGCCTTTCTAGGTCCAAATGGCGCAGGTAAATCCACGACAATGAAGATGATTACAGGGTATATCCCTGCCAGTTCAGGTTCCATAAAAGTGAACGGCATAACAGTAGATGTTGACGACCTTGAAACGCGAAAAATCATTGGGTATCTCCCAGAGAATAATCCCTTATACCTTGACATGTACGTCAAAGAATACCTTCACTTTGTGGGGTCTATTTATAAAATAAAAGACTTGAAAACCCGAGTGAATGAAATGATTCAAATGGTTGGATTGGAATTAGAACAACATAAAAAGATTGGCGCTCTTTCTAAAGGATATAAGCAGCGAGTAGGGCTAGCACAAGCCTTTATTCACGACCCCGAAGTATTGATTTTAGATGAGCCAACCTCTGGACTCGACCCGAATCAATTAGTAGAAATTCGGGAATTGATTAAAACAATTGGCAAAGAAAAAACCATTATGCTCTCAACGCATATTATGCAAGAAGTTGAAGCCATCTGTGACCGTGTAATTATTATTAATAAGGGAAAGATTGTCGCGAATAATAATCAGCAGGCTTTAGATACAAGCCCTGAAGTACAAACGATTTACATAGAATTTGAAGGTGCTGTAAGTAGCCAACTACTTACAAAAATACCAGGTGTAACAACCGTTAAGGCCTTAGGTAATGGCTGGTTAATTGAAGGTGTAACGGACCAAGACCTTCGCAAAAACGTTTCAAAGAAAGCTCAGGAAGCCGGGTGGTTAATTATGACCTTGAAACTTGAGAAAAAGAGCTTAGAGGCTGTATTCAAGGAATTAACAAAAAACTAGAATGAATTTTATTGAAGAAATGACATGGCGAGGTATGATTCACGATATCATGCCAGGAACCGCAGAAGCATTAAATAAAGGAATGTGCAGCGGATACATAGGGTTCGATCCAACGGCAGATTCTCTGCACATTGGGAGTTTAGTGCAAATCATGACGCTTGTACATTTTCAGCGTGCAGGACATAAACCTATCGCCTTAGTAGGTGGTGCTACCGGAATGGTTGGTGATCCATCCGGGAAATCTCAAGAACGAAATTTATTAGACAAAGAAACCCTTGATCACAACATTAACGGAGTAAGGGAACAACTAACGCACTTTTTGGATTTCGACGGGCCTAATGCCGCAGAATTAGTAAACAACTATGATTGGTTTCAAAACATGTCTTTTTTAGATTTTATTAGAGATGTAGGAAAACACATTAGCGTCAATTACATGATGGCCAAAGATTCGGTAAAATCACGTTTAGAAACGGGCATGTCGTTTACTGAGTTTTCATATCAATTGGTTCAGGGATATGATTTTTATTATCTCAACCAACATAAAAATTGCATTGTTCAGCTCGGAGGCTCTGACCAATGGGGAAATATCGTCACCGGCACAGAACTCATTCGAAGAAAATCGGGCGGAGAAGCATATGCCGTGACCACGCCACTCATTAAAAAAGCGGATGGTAGTAAATTCGGGAAAACCGAAGGCGGTAATGTTTGGCTATCGAAAGAACGTACAAGTCCATACAAATTTTACCAATATTGGCTAAATACAAGTGATGCGGACGCACAAAATTACATTCGCATATTCACCTTATTATCTAAATCGGAAATTGAACATTTAGAAGGACAACATCAAGAAGCCCCTCATTTACGTATCTTACAAAAAGCACTCGCTGAAGACATTACGAAACGTGTCCATGGAGAAAAAGAACTTGAGGCGGCAATTAATGCATCTGAAATCCTTTTTGGAAAAGCAACCAAGGAGAGTTTACAACAACTTTCTACAGAAGATTTCTTAGCGGTTTTTGAAGGTGTTCCACAGGCAATTATTTCAAAATCCTTGATTTCAGAAGGGTTATCTGTTGTCGATGCCTTGGTTAAAGAATCTAATTTCCTCGCATCCAATGGTGAAGCGCGTCGAGAATTAAAGGCCAATGCAATTTCTGTGAACAAGGAAAAAGTAGATGATTCCTTCGTTTTAAATGAAAGTCATTTGTTAAATAATCAATTCATCTTGCTTGGTAAAGGAAAAAAAACCAACTTTATTCTCAGGTGCCAGTAACTATTTCGTGGCACAATCATTGATTTAGTAAGCTAAAGTCATTGCCATGAAAACAACAATTTATTTTATTGGACTTGCATGCTCTTGCATCCTATTACTTTCTGCGAGTAATACTCCGGAATACCCTGAAATTGAAAATGAATCATTCAAGATTGGTGAAAAGCTAAGGTATCGAATTAGTTATGGATTTATTGATGCCGGTGAAGCGACGCTGGAAACGAAATATACCGACAAGAAGGGAGATAATCGAAGTTTGTATCATGTGGTTGGAATTGGTAAAACCCTTGGTGCATTTAATTCTGTTTTTAAAGTGGATGATCGGTATGAATCCTATATCGACAAAAAAAGCATTATGCCTTGGTATTTTGTGCGGCGTGTGGACGAGGGTGGATATAAGATTAAACAAGATTATACATTCAAACACAACATAGAGAAGGTGGATAATGGAAAAGGGAAAACCTTCAAAACTCCGATGGGTGTTCAAGATATGATTTCATGTTTTTATTATGCCCGCACCCTTGATTTCAAAAACATAAAGAAAGGAAAGGTGTTCTCCATTCCTTGTTTCATGGATGATGAACTTTTTACTTTAAAAATAAAGTATAAAGGGGATGAAGAAATCAACCTTCGGAAAGGTACCTTTAAATGCATGCGCTTCGTTCCCGTGGTTCAAACCGGTCGATATTTTAAACATGAAGAAGACGTTAGCTTTTGGGTAACAAAAGATAAAAACCGTATTCCTGTGTTAATCAAGGCAAAAATACCCGTTGGAAATGTCAAGATGCACCTGGTTGGGTGGTATGGTCTTAGAAACGAATTAAGCAGTAAGGTTAAATAATCAACATGGCATCGCCATATGAATAGAACCGGTACTTTTCTTTAATTGCTTCATGATACGCCTCCATCATTAAGTCGTGACCAGCAAATGCAGAGATCATCATTAACAAGGTAGATAACGGCGTATGAAAATTAGTGATTAAGCAATCTGCCACCATAAAATCATATGGCGGAAAAATGAACTTATTGGTCCAACCATCAAAGGGCTTCAACATACCTTCTGTAGAAACTGAAGATTCAATTGCACGCATACTCGTTGTACCTACAGCACAGACTTTTTTCTTATTCCGCTTGGCTTCATTCACGATATTCGCTGCTTTTTCAGGAATTATCACTTGCTCTGAATCCATCTTGTGTTTTGTAAGGTCTTCTACTTCCACCGAACGAAATGTCCCTAATCCGACGTGTAATGTTAACTCTGCGAAATTTATCCCTTTCAACTCTAAACGCTTCAATAATTCCCGCGAGAAATGTAATCCTGCTGTTGGAGCAGCAACCGCACCTTCTTCCTTCGCGAAAATAGTTTGGTACATTTCCTCATCCATTGGTTCTACCTCTCGTTTAATATATTTTGGAAGCGGTGTTTCTCCAAGCTCAGTAATAATTTTCTTAAACTCCTCATAAGGTCCATCAAACAAGAATCTCAAGGTTCGTCCACGCGAAGTGGTATTGTCTATTACCTCAGCGACAAGCGAATCATCTTCACCAAAATACAATTTGTTACCAATCCTTATTTTTCTTGCTGGATCAACTAAAACATCCCACAAAAAACTCTCACGATTCAATTCACGAAGTAAAAATACCTCGATTTTAGCGCCTGTTTTTTCCTTGTTTCCGTACATGCGCGCAGGAAACACTCGGGTATTATTTAGAATCATCACATCACCATCATCAAAATATGAAAGCACATCCTTGAATAACTTATGTTCTATTTTACCAGTTTTACGATGCACTACCATCAATCGACATTCGTCACGATTTTCTGAAGGGTATTCTGCGATTAACTCTTGGGGAAGATCGAAGCTGAACTCCGATAATTTCATTTTACTCATATATTCTTTATAGGCTGCAAAGATACAACCCTAAACTAGCGTTTGTCAAGTTTTCGAGGATGTATTTTGTTTTTCCTTGTAAATACTGACTAAAATCAGGAAAAAACACATCAACCATCATTCTTTAAGCTAGGGAATTAGAAGAATTTTGATAAAAAATAAACACATGAATTTAGAAAAACACATTGAAAGCGAGTATAACCGATTTGGACTTATTGCAGTACTTATCTTACTCATCGGTTGTCTGGGTGGAATCACCGTAGGCATGGGAGCAATTAAGGATACTTGGGCATTAATTCTGGTAGTTTTACCTACCATGTTAACCTTAAGTTTATTGCTTGCCGTGGCGCCTATGAAATGGATTTATAAAACAGCAGCAATTTCAGTTGTGACGGACCTGTTCCTAATCGTCTACTATTTAGTGCAATAATAGGCGTGTCATCAATTCTAAAAAACACCTAAATTGAAACACCTCTGTTTAAGGGATTTTTAATCGTTGTCCTACTCGAATTATATCTGAAGTAAGGTTATTGGCTCGTTTAAGTGCTGCAACCGTAGTATGGTTTCTACTGGCAATGACCGATAAGGTGTCTCCTGATTTAACCACGTAATAGGCACTTGGTTTAGGAGGAATGGGCTTTGGTGAGTTTGCTACCGGTGTAGTTTCCTTATATTCTTTCTGAGGAATTCGTAATTCTTCTAACCTTGGTTGTTTATTCAAGGCATCTAATGTATTCATGAATGATGTATAGAGCAGTCCCCCTTTCACTTGATAGCCTATTTTCGTTAAATGAATGTGGTCGGTTTTAGCATAGCCCAAAGTAGCCCAAGTACGAATGGTATTCAAGCCGCCCGATAAGTCATACCAATTCCAAAACAAACAATCGTTCTTTCTGGCTAAACTATCCATGAGATCGCGAAACAAAACCCCTGCGGTAATGGGATGTTTTTTATAGTATAAATCTTGTGTGCTAGTTAACACAATCAATACCTCTGGAACCATGGATTTCCACCAAGCAATGGCTTTTTCTACCTCTTTGGACAGGGTAGGCTCAATGCGATTTTCATACAAAATGTCATTCGTTCCGAAATCTAAGATCACAAGATCCGGTTGAATCAATGGGAGTTGCTCTGGTAGTTTCTCTAAGATTAAAATAGACCGGAATGCTGCGGCGCCAACCCCCGTTGAATGATAGACTATTCCATGATTTTCTTCATGTTCTACATTAATGCCATAAAATCGAAATCGAGTTCCCTTTGAGTTTTTAGTGGGCATTAACGCAATTGTTTTGATTGAATCTGCCCAAGAAAATATCAACCCTTGCGGGACGTATTCGATACCCTGGGTGATTAATTTGTTATTGATGTAAACTGTTACACCGAAGGATAGCGAATCATTCTCAAAAAGAATTTGCACTTGATTGTTTGCTTTTTCGATTGGAGTTTTCATCGAAAACAACAAAGAGGAGGCAGAATCACTTGTTTCTACTACCATACCACAAACACCCAAGGGGAGTGTTTCCTTTTTTCCTTGGTAGCTTTTATTATAGCTCCATTTTCCTGTATAGGTGGAAGCATAATTAATTGAAGAATAGGTATTCGCTGCACCGTAATTGAACAACAATCCTCTACCTCCCGAACCAAAACGTTCATGGAATCGATTTCTCGCTATTGTGGTAGGATTTTCCGCCTGAATATGACTTCCACCGTAATGAAGTATCACCAATTTATTAGAATCAACTGCGTCAAACTGTTGTTTTAAGCGACTTAAGGTATTTGAACTATATCCTTGAATAAAGGCAAAAGTAGAATCGATCTTAAGTTCGGCTGGTAATTGAGCGAAACAAGAAACAACAACAAATGAAAAAACAACCGCAATACTTCTCATTCCGCATTCAGGCTGTCAATTACTACTGGATTTTCATTGGATGGGTATGGTTCGGCTTGTACAGGAGGAGGCACATACACTCCGCTTTGAGTGGTTAGCCTTCGCATCATTCCTATTGTACCTTTGCTCATTGCTGCATACATGCCGACCGCAAAAATGATATCATTAATATTGTTTTCTTTAATGATCTTTGTCAAATTCTGTTTTGAGTATCTTAAATCAACCACCCAAATTTCTTGGTAATGATTAACCAAATACACCGCGAACGCATTTCCCATGGAATTTTTGATAACAACCGCTTTCTTACCATTTTTAATTCCAGTTTGAATTCGAATCAAAGGCTCATCTCCTCCTAAAAAGGTTGAATAGGTATTACCCCCTGAACTACTCTCATAAAATACTTTAGTTTTTGAAGGTTTATCCATGTTGTAGGGGCCAAATTTAACAGCCTCTGTTTGAACCTTCGGCACCCAATATTCCATGGTGTCTGGGTGGGCTCGGACCGTTGGGTCTTGTGTGTGTTGGTACATCGTACCTAAGAAATTATATTTGACCTTCTTTGTCATTTTTTCCATTGGGACTGCATCAAACCCGGCTGCTTTACAGAATGCTACGTAACCATAATATGCCCCCAGCGGCTTCCAATGGTGGTCTGTCCCGAAGTACAACTTCGTATTCGAATGTTCATTTAATTCATTAAATACATCACAAAAAATCGCCCCATCTTTTAGGTTGTTTTTAATGGCCAAAAGGGTACGTTTATTTTGACTGTTATAATGTGCGTATTTCTCTACCGGAATAAAGGCAGAAGACAAGGGCGCTACCGCAGAAAATACCCGAACGCCTTTAAAGGTTCGAGCGTATTCATTAACCATTTCGGCAAAATACTTTGACATTGCTGGACTGCCGCCTCCCATGGGATAGACGCAGCCATCGATGATTAGCATTGATCCCGCGTACTTTTCTTCAAATTCATCCAGAAAAGCCATTGGATTCTTTGTGCTGTCTGTGGATTCACCTTGAGTTTTAGTTCGCTTCTTCGGAAGTACAACTACCCGTTCGCTGTTTTTAAGCTGAAAGCCTTTAGCTGCATGAAAATAATCAGTCGAGGAAATAAAACTCGTTCTAAATGGGAAATGATCGTCGATGTACTTATCCACTTGTTTAGTCCATGTTCCCGCTAAGTAATCTTTTGAATTAAAGCTTGGAAAGGTTGCCAATTTACGTTTTTCGTTATCTGAATTAACCGATTTTGGCATAAAAAAGTAAGCCAAGGGGAAACCTAATACAAAAACGAAAAACAAGAAAACGTTTATCTTTTTATCCATTAGAAGCGGGTATACAAAAAGGGATTAAACGTTGCGTTAACAAGTAGCATGGTAGATAAAATTAAAAGAAAGGCATTTGCGAATGGCCTAACATAAGCGTATCGTATTGCAACTCGATTTCTAAAGGGGTGGTCTTGCGTATAGATTTCATCCCATGGAATACACAATAAAATAACTAAAACAAACCAGAATACATGCGTCGTGATGTCTGATAAAAATCCCGGATTAACTGCATGTTTCGAATAGAATAAGTTCCCAATAAAGTAACTTAATTGATTGAAATCTACAAAGTAAAAAATTGCTCTACTGAACACAATTAAGACCAAGGTGTAGCCGTGTTTCAGAAAGCGAGGGGTTTTATCCAATACAAATTTGAAGTGTTTTTCCAACACCATCAGAACACCGAAATAGGTTCCCCAAAGGGCAAAATTCCAATTTGCACCATGCCAAAAACCGGTTAAAAACCATACAATTAAAATATTTCTGTCCTGATATTTTCGATTTCCCCCAAGAGGGATATACACGTAGTCTCGAAAAAATCGCCCCAAAGAAATATGCCATCTGCGATAAAAATCACCTACTGAAATTGCTGCATACGGATGCCTAAAATTCTCGTGAAAATCAAACCCGAATAATTTAGCTAAGCCGATAGCCATGTCTGAATAACCAGAGAAATCAAAATACAACTGAATTGAAAACATCGCAATTCCAAACCATCCCTCATAAGAAGACAACGAATACAACTGCGTATCTAAATATTTATCTACTAATACCCCCGCTACATTTGCAATTGCCACCTTTTTAAACAAACCAATACAAAACCTCGTAACACCGTCACTCATCCTAGACCAATCAATGGTTCGTTTCTCCACCTGTTCAGAAATTTGACTGTAACGAACAATTGGACCGGCAACTAAATGCTGAAACAAACTAATGAACATTAAAAAGTTCAAGGGATTGCGTTGGGCCTTAATCTCTCCTCGGTAGATGTCCACTACATAAGAAATTACCATGAACGTATAAAATGAAATACCAACCGGTAAGGAATTTTGAGGACGATCAAATGGCAGCGGAAACAAATAATTGAGGTTATCATAGATAAATCCGCCATATTTATAGGCCACCAAAAGCCCGATATTCACTGCTATACTGGCAATTAAACCAACTTTCGCCCAAGGGGTTCCTCGTTTTTTCTCAATGTAAAGTCCAGTGGAATAATCAAATAACGCGGTAAAAACCATTAGAAAGATCCACATGGGTTCTGCCCACGCATAAAACACCAGGGAAAAAATCGTGAGAAAAATATTTCGGAAAAGGTCGTTCTTGGTCGAATAATGAAATAAAAGACTCAAGGGTAGAAACAAGTATAGAAAAGTCAAACTTGAAAATACCATAGGCGACGAATTCGGTTAAATTTAGGACAACGAATTTAACCACATTCTACCGAAGAAAAAAATTCAGGGCAGGAAGGCGTACTTGAACCTAAGAAAATCTCGCTTTTATCAGTTTTTTCTTGCAAGCACACGTTCAGCAGCAAGGACGATATCCGTTGTTTCAAGGTGATATTTTTTTAACAACTCATTGGGTGTGCCACTTTCGCCAAAGGTGTCATTAACTGCTACAAATTCTTGCGGAGCCGGACTGTTTTTAGACAGTACTTGAGCAACGGCATCACCAAGACCACCATTCATCATATGTTCTTCCGCTGTCACAACGCAGCCTGTTTTAGCAACAGAATTCAAAATAGCTTCGGTATCTAATGGTTTAATCGTATGCATATTAATCACCTCAGCAGAAATTCCTTGCTCTTCTAACTGTACTTGAGCCTCTAAGGCTTTCCAAACCATGTGTCCGCAAGCGATAATCGTTACATCCGTACCTTTAACCAACAAGTCAGCTTTTCCGATATGAAAGACCGCATCTTCCGGTGTAAAAATTGGAACGGAGGGTCTTCCGAAACGCAAATATACAGGTCCATCCCATGCCGCAATGGCTAAGGTAGCTTGAAGGGTTTGGTTGTAATCTGCAGGAACTACAACCGTCATGTTCGGAAGCATTCTCATCATACCGATATCCTCTAATACCTGATGGGTTGCTCCATCCTCACCAAGCGTTAACCCCGCATGAGAAGCACATATTTTTACATTTTTACGAGAATACGCCACACTTTGACGAATTTGGTCGTAGACGCGTGACGTAGAAAAATTGGCAAAGGTTCCGGTAAACGGAATTTTACCACCAATAGTCATTCCCGCTGCAATTCCAATCATGTTTGCTTCGGCGATTCCAATTTGAAAAAAGCGATCGGGATGGTTTTTCTGAAAAGCATCCATTTTTAATGACCCCGTAAGGTCTGCACACAATGCTACAACATCAGGGTTAGTCTCTCCTAATATTCGCAAGCCTTCTCCAAACCCAGAGCGTGTATCTTTATTACCAAATGTCTTAAGTGCCATATATTCTTTAGTTTATGTTTAATGTATTCGTTTTATTACTCGAAATCGTAATGATTTTTTCATGCGTATACCCACTCGATTTCATGTCTTTAGTCCTGTAAACCAATTTGTAAGTGCCTGGTTGTATTAATATTTTACCAGTGGTTGATGAATCAGAAAAGGTATAAATGCCATTCCAAAACCCTAATTTATCTTGTAGAAAAAGTTGCGCAACAAGTGGCTTATTAAACGTGTAGGCTAATTCTCCTGGTGCATCAATAGAAATCGTAGAAACTGAAGATTGGGTGACTTCCACCGTCTTGTATATGCGAGGAATGGTTAAAATCTCAACTTCATAGGTTCCAGTCAAATACTTGTAAACATCATTATAGAATTGAGCAAGCAGCGTTTTACTATCTCCTTTTGGCATTACGCGCATTTCAAACCTTGGATTGAAGTTACTTTTCATTGAAGTCAATCGAATAAAACCTTGCGGAGCAGAAACACTGATGGTATTATGTACGTGCTTTTTTAATGTGATTCCTGTTTTTAATAGGGTCGGAGTTGTGTTTACTTTTAAATCATAGGCTATTGCAGGATCTAAATAGAGCGTATCGGGATTACCGAACCGATTTAAGGTATGAACAAACGTGTATTTTAAATTTGCAGTTCCTGCTTCATAGAAAAACATGGTCACGTTGGTCTCTGTTGGTTTACCGGTGATGTCGTTTAAATTTACTTGAACACTTGTCTTTTGTAACACCGTATTTAAAATGTTCTTAAATACATTTCGGAAAGATTCTTTGTCCTCCGCATCAGAATAGGTTCCGATACAACTGAATTTATCAAGGTAAGACATATCCATTCCCAACCCAATAACGAATGGGGTTACTTTTACACCTTTTGTTTTTAGTTTTTTTGCAATGATGCAGGGATCGTTATCACAAGATTCCAGGCCATCCGTAATTAAAATGATGATGTTTCTGGCGAGTGTGTCCGGAAAATCTCCGGCAGCAGCCTCAAGGGAACGAGCAATTGGAGTCGCCCCTTTAGCCTCAACGGTCTTTATCTTCAGTTTTATTTGTTCCAGGTTATTGATGCCGAATGGGACTTCTAATTTTGTGTCGTTGCAATCTTGCTCTAAGTTATTGAACGGTGTTTGATGCCCATAAATTCTTAATGCGATTTCAGTATTTGGCACATTGCGAAGCGCCTCTAATTCCTGATTTAGCACCTCTCGTGCGGCTTGAATCCGCGTTTGTGAACCCCAAGAGGAATTCATACTGTTCGAAGCATCAAGAATAAAAAGAATGCGAGTGGTAAGGTTCAATTGCCCAAAGACCGCTGAGAAATAAAAGATAAAAACAAAAAAAGTTATTCCCTTCACTGATTAATAATCTCCTAAAGTTTCTGGTAACTGAGCTAGAGCAGTTGCTAATTGTTCGTCATTAGGCGCAGAGCCATGCCATTTGTGAGTACCCATCATAAAATCTACCCCTTTCCCCATTTCAGTTTTCATAATAATCATTTTAGGCATTCCATTTGACTTATTTGAATCGATGGTGGCGAAAACCTCACGCATACTGTCGAAACTATGTCCATCCATGTGGTATACCTCCCAACCAAAGGCGGTCCATTTGTCTGATAAGGGCATAATCCCCATGACATCACTCACATCGCCATCAATTTGACGATTGTTGTAGTCAATTATTCCGATTAGATTATTTATTTTTTTGCTTCCAGCATACATAGCAGCTTCCCAAACTTGTCCTTCTTGTAGTTCACCATCCCCCATCAAACAGTAGACCATAGAATCATCCCCCTGCATTTTTTTTGTGGTTGCAGCACCAATAGCAACGGATAACCCTTGTCCAAGTGAACCAGAAGCCATGCGAATTCCAGGTAAATTTTTATCAACGGAGGGATGACCTTGCAATCGACTAGAAATCTTTCTAAAGGTTGCTAATTCTTCGACGGGAAAGAACCCTGATCTAGCCAACACACTATACCAAACGGGTGAAATATGGCCATTGGATAGAAAAAACAAATCCTCACTTTGGCCGTCCATAGTAAAGGAACTCGAATTTAACGTTAAGCGTTCGTTATATAAATAGGTTAATAAATCCGCGCATCCCAATGATCCCCCCGGGTGTCCAGAGCTCACGGCGTGAACCATTCGTAATATATCTCTTCTAACTTGTGACGCTATTGCTTGTAAATCTGCCATTACTTTTTTTTTACAAAACTAATTTTTTAATGCTTAGGTTCAGTTAAATAATTTACTCCTGCAACCGAAGTTCTGTATGAAACGTCTTTGCCTTTTTAATACCAAGAATGTATCAAAACATTTTGGTAACTTCGTCTTCAAATTCAATTAAATATGAGATTATTATTCTTGTTTGTTTTGGTTATAGGAAGTGTTTTAAGCGCTACAGGCCAAAAAAATACAGCGTTAAAACCGTTGAAAAAAATTTATGGGAAAGACGCCTTAAATGCATTTGAAAAAGAACACGGTAGCCTTGACGTACTTTATTATGCGTATGACCATGCTATTAATTTAATTCAAAATAATGGTGGGAAAAACATCGAAAACTATCCCAAAGCCCCAAGTTCCGATATTGTTCACTTCACAGATCTCGGTGTTAAAATAGAGCCATTTACTCAGTATTTTCAAAGTGAGGTTCCAAATCAACTAATTGCCATAAAGTCATTGTATCAATTAACCTTAGAGTTTAATGAATCAAAGACACACAAACACTAAACCATTTCAGATGAAACACGTTTTTATAGTCACCTTATCCATATTGTTTTTTGGTATTTCATACAGTCAAATGTTATTGACTGGTCCGGACTTTCCTCAGGCCAATCCATTAAACTGTGCTGCAATAATTCCACCCGCAGGTGGTACAAACTTCAGCGATGGACCTGCCAATTATTTGCCAAACATGGATGAAATTATTACGTTTTGTCCAGACCTGACCCAAGGATCAAAAGTTTCCATTGCGTTTGCAACGAATATCGGATTTACCTTTAATATCCATCCGACAGATACGCTTTACGTCTTCGATGGGCCATCTATTTCCGCACCACTAATTGGAGCATATAATTCAGGGACTCACCCTAACGGATTTTTTGCTCAGGCTTCATTTCAAAATAATCCAAGTGGTTGTTTAACCCTTCGGTTTCGCTCCAACGGTAGTTCAGAAGGTACAGGTTGGGATGCAAACGTGGCCTGCGGTAACCCACAACAACCCTTTGTTCCTCACATGCATGCTTATATTAATGGTACAGGGCCCGATGCCTTGAATCCTGCAGATACCGGGTATGTGGATGTGTGTTTTGGTGACAGTATTCTCTTTGTAGCAGATCCGGCCTTTCCCTATGCATTAGAAGTGACCAATACCGGGTATTCTCAAAATGCCGGAAATTGCAGTTACCAATGGACAATTGGAGGTGTTGGACAATTCAATAATGATTCTGTTTGGTTTACCCCTCCAGCTCGAGCAGGATATTTTATCGACTTGCGAATCACTGATATTTTTCCTCAAATTAAGCGAATAACAGCGAAAGTGAGGGTCTCACAGTTGCCAAGTTTTGCAGGTACAGGACCATTTCAAGATACCGTATGTTTAGGTCAGAACACTTTTTTAATTGGTGGGGTTACACAGCAGGACACCGTGGGTGTGGACATTCCAGTGGGAGAATTCGAGATCGGCGGTATATTCGCTGGATTGACTTTTTTACCGGATGGAAGTGGAGTTCAATATCAAACGAACATCGGTATTACAGGATTTGATGATTCTACTACGATTACAGGGGCTGGTGATTTCGACCAAATGTGTATTGATATCGAACATTCCTATATTGGAGATTTAGAAATTGCACTTACTTGTCCTAACGGTACGACCGTTTCAATCATGAATGCGTACAACTCTGGATTTGGTGCGTGGCCGGAGCTAGTTCCTGGAGGATGCGGAAGTGGTATTGGTACCTTTTTGGGCAATGATACTAATTTAGATGGTGGAGCTCCAGGCTCACCTGTTTGGAGTTATTGCTTTTCTCCTACTCAAGCCACGTTAGGGACAATCTGTTCAGAGAATGCTGCTGGAAATACAGTTACAAATGCGTATGGCTTTCCTTCAATGAATCCCAATGGAGTTTATTTACCTGATGGTGATTTTAATAATTTCATTGGCTGTCCGGTAAATGGAAACTGGACCATCACAGTACAAGATAATCAGGGAATTGATGATGGATACATTTTTCAATGGGGTATTTATTTCAATCAAAGTTTATACCCAGACCAAGAAGGTTATCAAAACACCGTAGTTTCCGATAACTGGACAAATAGCCCATCAATTATTTCAGGACAAAACGATACGGCAATTGTGATTCAGCCTATTACTCCAGGAACAAGTTTTTATACCTATAATGTGGTAGATGATTTTGGTTGCCATTATGATACAACGGTTACCCTAGAAGTATTGCCTCTTCCGACCATTTTTGACGATACCATCACCTGTAATTTGTTTTTACAAGTGAATGGAACTACATCATATTCCGGTGGGGTTTGGACTGCATCAGATACAGCGGTGCATTTTTCAAACAGTGCACTTGAAAATCCCTTGATTTCAACAACAATACCTGGGCTTTATATGGTGACGTTTACAGATAATGCCTGTAGTAATCAATTAAGTGCCATCATAGAATTCCCTCCATATGTTTATGTGGATATAGTAGATTCGTCTATTTGTAATGGGGTTTCAATAGATTTAGTTGCTGCTTCAATTAACTCAGGGACTATGCAATCCGGGTATAATCCACCAATTCAACTTACTTGGAATAATGGATCAATAGATAATTTTATCGTTGTAAATGCAGCGGGACAATATTATGTCACTGCGAATAATGTATGTCACACGTCATCCGATACTTCATTAGTTACCATTAAACCATGTGATATTGAAGTACCCAATATTATCTCATTAAATTCAATGGTTGGAAACAATTTATTTACCATTGACCATGAGGGTGTTCAAGAATTTGAATGTGTGATATTGAATCGTTGGGGCAATGTGATCTATACCTTTACCGATCCAACTGGATCTTGGGACGGGAAAACAAGCGAAGGAAAACTAGTTGAAGAGGGCACCTATTTTTATAGAATCTTTGCAACCTTTGACGGAGGGATTGAAATCAAAAAACATGGTTTTGTCTATGTAGAATATTAAAATCAATGAGCGCTGAACTCTTTTTCCCCTGTGCTGTTGTATTTTTGTAAAAAATTAGAATGAAAGCAATTGGAATTAACGGATTTGGGCGGATTGGTCGATGTTTTACACGCATTGCATTGGAACGGGGTGATATGTCCGTGGCATTAGTTAACGATTTAACCGATGCGGAAACCTTAGCTCACTTACTTAAATACGATTCTGTCCATGGCCCTTTGCCATACCACTTTGAGTTGAACGGTAATGAACTGCTTTTTTCTAATGGAAAACGTATAGTTTTTACTCAACATAAGGATCCTAAGGATATTCCATGGGCGGCTCATCAGGTTGAAACAGTAATAGAATCTACAGGACTGTTTCTCACTAAAGAAAAGGCGAGTTTACACCTACAAGGTGGCGCAAAAAAAGTAATAATTTCAGCACCTGGAGCAGATGCAGATATTCGAACTGTAGTTCTCGGGGTAAATGAAAATTCCTTAGAATCTACCGATGTTCTAATATCAAATGCTTCATGCACAACCAACAATGTGGCGCCGATGATTTCTGTGTTGCTTGAATTATCAGAAATCGAAGTAGGTCATATTTCAACCGTACATAGTTATACCTCTGATCAACGGCTTCATGATGCGCCTCACAAAGACCTCAGGAGAGCAAGAGCGGCAGTTAATTCGATTATCCCTACATCAACTGGTGCAGCAAAAGCAATCATTCAAATTTTTCCGCACCTCAAAGGAAAACTAACGGGATCAAGTGTCCGTGTTCCTGTAATTGACGGGTCAATGACTGAATTAACCCTTGTTACTAAATCCAGGTTAACTGTAGAGCAAGTGAATGAGGCGATGAAAAAGGCAGCCGAAACCAATATGAATGGAATTTTAGGCTATACCAACGATCCGATTGTTTCATGTGATATAATTGGTTCCCGTTACAGTTGTTTATTTGATGCTGAATTAACTATGGTTTCCAATAATTTAGTTCGCGTTGTTGGATGGTATGATAATGAAATGGGTTATTCCGCACGATTGGTTGATCTAATCACTCGAATTTAATCTAAGGCATTAATTCCTGGTAGGGTTTTACCTTCAAACAATTCTAATAAGGCCCCTCCCCCAGTACTGATGTAACTCACCCGATTGGCTAAGCCAAATTTAGCGATCGCCGCTGCGCTATCTCCCCCACCGATTAAAGAAAAAGCACCCTGCTCCGTCGCCGTGGCAACAGATAGGGCAATTTCTTTTGTGCCTCGAGCAAAGGCATTCCATTCAAAAACACCCATGGGACCATTCCACAAAATCGTTTTACTTTTTAAAATAACCTCTTGAAACTGTTGAATGGATGCCGGGCCAATATCAAGTCCCATCCATCCGTCAGGAATATGGTGGGTATCAACGGTTTGAGTGCTTGCATTCTCGGCAAACGTATCAGCAACCACACTATCCACCGGAAGGTGAATAGATACACCCAGTTCCTTCGCCTTTTTAAAAATATCCAAAACCACATCTATTCGATCCGCTTCAAATAAAGAGTTACCAATTTCACCCCCTTGTGCTTTAGCAAAGGTATAGGCCATTCCACCGCCGATAATTATATCAGTAGCTATGTTTAGTAAATTTTCGATTATGAGCACTTTATCTGACACTTTAGCACCTCCTACTATGGCTGTAAAAGGCCTTGTTGGTGTTTTTAATATCCGTTTTGCGTTCAAGAGTTCAGCTTCCATCAAAAAACCCATCATTCGATCGTTCGGAAAAAATGAGGCGATTTGTGTCGTACTCGCATGTGCTCGATGCGCTGAACCAAACGCATCATTTACATAACAATCTCCTAAGGACGCGAGTAAAGAGGCAAAATGCAAATCACCTTGCGTTTCTCTCGGATGAAATCGTACATTTTCAAGCAACATTACTTCACCAGAAATCAAGGCTGCAGCGCGTGAAGAAGCCTCATTAAAATCCGCACAAAAGATCACCGGACAAGAAAGCAAATCAGAAACGGTATCTACAATCTGACTTAGCGAAAATTTTGCTTCTGGACCATTTTTCGGTCGGCCAAAATGAGACAATAAAACAACGGAACCTCCATGCGATAAAATATGCTTTATCGTAGGTATTGCTGCGCGGATTCGCTTATCATCTTGAACAAGATTCGTGGTTTTATCTAAGGGCACATTAAAGTCAACGCGAACAATTGCACGTTTCCCATTAAAATCATACGTATTAATTCCCATCATTTCAGCTAATTTGAGCTCAAAACTATTAAATAAATTTTGCTTAAAATCAACAAAACACATGTGCGAATCAAAATAAATAAGCAGATTTGTAAATAAAATATATTCTCTATGAAAATGCATTGGTTTTGGTTCGTATCCCTCGTGTTGTTAGCTTCTTGTTCTGTGAATCCAATGGATTCGCCCGAAGAATTGGTTGAGTCAGAAGCTTCAAGTGAAGACTATTACCTAGATTCTACGTTTGATTGGGGTGATTTCAATGAAGGTGATTTTGAAGAATATACTGAACCAAGTTATAATGCTTCTCGTCAACGCTTTGTTGACTTAGTACATACGAAAATTGAAGCCAATTTAAATTGGGAAGATTCGCAATTAAATGGTAAAGCAACCTTAAGTATGAAACCCCATTTCTATGAACTTGATAGTGTGGTATTGGATGCCAAAGGAATGGAAATAAAATCGATAACGCTCTCTGGAAAAGAATTGTCATATGATTATTCCAATGGAAATACGCTAACGGTTTATTTAGACAAAATCTATAAGAAAGATGAGCTTATAACATTTACAGTAGATTATATCGCAAAACCCGAGGAACGAGAAACATCCGGAAGTGCTGCAATCACCTCAGATAAAGGCTTGTATTTTATAAATCCTAAAGGGGAAGAAGATGGGAAAATGACTCAATTATGGACCCAAGGAGAAACAGAAGCAAACTCGGTATGGTTTCCTACGATTGATGCACCAAACATGAAATCTTCTCAAGAAGTGCTTTTAACCGTTGACAATAAATACACGACACTTTCTAATGGAAAACTGATTTCATCAAAGAAAAATGCGGATGGAACAAGAACCGATTATTGGAAACAAGACCTTCCGCATGCGCCGTATTTATTTATGTTGGCTGTTGGCGAATTCAAGGTAGTGAAAGATTCATATACACGAGGTGATGGAAAGAAAATTGAGGTGAATTATTATGTGGAGCCTGAGTACGAAAATGATGCTAAGGCAATTTTTGGCAAGACACCAAAGATGATCAAGTTTTTTTCAAATAAACTGGGGGTTGAATACCCTTGGGATAAATACTCAGAAATTGTGGTACGCGACTACGTGTCTGGGGCGATGGAAAACACCGGTGCGGTTATTTTTGGAGACTATGTGTATAAAACAAAACGTGAGTTAATTGATGGAAACGATGAATCCACTATTGCACATGAGTTATTTCATCATTGGTTTGGTGACTTAGTAACGTGTGAATCTTGGGCGAACCTTCCATTAAATGAATCTTTTGCAAACTATTCTCAATACTTGTGGGATGAATATGAATATGGGATTGATGAGGCGGATTACAATGCCATTGAAGAAGCAAACGGGTATTACCAATCGGGGGGGTACCATGATTTAATCAACTTCTATTACAATGACAAGGAAGAGATGTTTGACGGGCATTCATATAACAAAGGAGGGAGAATTCTACATATGTTGAGAAATCATTTAGGAGACGAAGCCTTTTTTCAAGGACTGAATAAATACCTTACTACCAATGCATACAAAAGCGCTGAAGTGCACAACCTGCGTTTAGCTATGGAAGAAGTTAGTGGGGAGGACCTCAATTGGTTTTTCAATCAATGGTTTTTAGGTAAAGGCCACCCCGTTATTTTTACGGAACAAGAGATAAACCAAGAGCAGCAAACCGTAACGCTCCGAATTCAACAAGCCCAATCGTTTAACGTATTTAGATTACCTGTAAAAATTGCCTTATGGGATGAAACTGGGAAACATAGTTATCCCGTGGTACTGGAAAGTGAAAATGAAGAATTCACCTTTCCGTTTAAAGGGAAATTAGCGAATGTATTGTTGGACGAAGAACAAATATTGCTCGCCAAAGTATATGAGGAAAAACCAACGGCTCAGTATATTCATCAATTAAATAACGCTGATAAATTCCGAGCGAAATCAACAGCGCTAAAACACATCGCTAAATCAACTGATCCGGAGAAAACTGCCATTCTTGTAAATGCATTGAATGCAAACTTCTGGGGAATTCGATCTGAAGCACTTGGATATTTGAAAGATTTAGAAGAAGCTGCAAAACAACCTTCATACAAAACATCACTAAAGAAAATTTTAGAAAGCGACCCGAAATCGAAGGTTAGAAATGCCGCGGTAAGCGCGTTATCAACCTTAGAAAATAACGAGGCCGTTGCGATCATCCGAAAGGTACTTAAACAAGACAGCTCGCTTATGGTTTTGGGCAATGCCTTAAACGAACTTAAAGAGATTGATACGGTGCAGGCCTTAACGTTGGCACGTGAATTAAGCAGTTCAGCAGAAATTGAATTACAAGTGGGAGCCGCAGAAATCATGGGAGAGTACGGCAACACACAGGACTTACCTTTTATTGAGAGTCTGATTAAATCAACGAAGGTTAAGGATTATAATAAGCTTCGAACCCTACTCGCTTATGCCTATTTTGTTATCCGTAAAGGAAGTGATGCCATGGTGAATAGTCAAGACATTTTAAGCTATGTTAAATCGAACGGTAACCAATATACGGGATGGTACTATGATATGATCGTAGAACGATTTTTAGCGATTCTTGGGGAAGAAAGTGAACAACTAAACGCTGAAATCGAATCACTTAATCCACAAAAGGATAGCGCAACAATCATGATATTATCTAATAAAAAGTCAAAATTAGAGGATTTATCTAACCGCCTATCCGTCTTTGTTGAAACCGAAGAGGTTGAAGAAAAATAACCGAAAATTATTGGTTGTACTGAACATTTTTTGACAAAACGTGTTTTGATATTATTTTAATCATTATTTTTGATTAGATTTTTATCATTAAACACGAAACTATGTTAACAATTGGATCTCAAATTCCCGATTTAAGCGGGAAAAATCAATTAGGGGAAGAGGTTTCTCTACGCGCACATCTTGGAACCCAAACGGCTATTTATTTTTATCCAAAAGACGATACGCCGGGCTGTACTGCGCAAGCATGTAGCATACGTGATGGTGAGCAGGTTTTGGCCAATGAAGGAATTACCGTAATAGGCATTAGTGCAGACTCAGTGGCTGCTCATCAAAAATTCAGTACCAAGTACTCCCTACCATTCACCCTTATATCCGATCCAGACCGAACTATTATAGAAGCATTTGGTGTCTGGGGACCAAAAAAATTCATGGGAAAAACATACGATGGGATCCATCGAACTAGCTTTCTTTTTGATGCAAATGGAATCTTAGTTAAAGTGATTGAAAAACCAAACACAAAAAATCATGCAGAAGAAATTATAAATTTTTTCAAAGAAAATAAATAAACGTAAATCGTTTACGTTTAACGCGCCGAATTTTGTACTCATAAAACTTATAAACATGTCAAATAAAGAATTGCAAGCAGAAAAATTGAAAGCACTCCAACTTACGATGGAGAAATTAGATAAAACATTTGGTAAAGGAGCCGTAATGAAATTGGGAGATAATCCAGTAGAAAAAGTAGATGTAATACCTACTGGATCCCTAACTTTAGACCTAGCTTTAGGGATTAATGGATACCCAAAGGGTCGTGTTGTAGAAATATACGGTCCTGAATCATCAGGAAAAACAACCCTTGCGATACATGCTATCGCCGAGGTACAAAAACAAGGGGGTATAGCTGCATTTATTGATGCAGAACATGCCTTCGATCAATTCTACGCCCAAAAACTTGGAGTTGATGTCGCGAACTTACTGATTTCACAACCCGATAACGGAGAACAAGCACTCGAAATCGCAGATAACCTTATTCGTTCAGGAGCGATTGATCTAATTGTTGTTGACTCGGTAGCCGCGTTAACACCCAAAGCAGAAATTGAAGGGGAAATGGGAGATTCTCAAATGGGATTACAGGCACGACTTATGTCAAAAGCACTCCGTAAACTAACTTCATCAATTAATAAAGCGGGATGTTGTTGTATTTTCATTAATCAATTACGCGATAAAATTGGCGTTATGTTTGGTAATCCAGAAACAACAACGGGTGGAAATGCATTAAAATTCTATGCTTCTGTGCGTCTTGATATTCGTAAAGCAGCACAAATTAAAGATGGGGAAGATATTGTTGGTAATCGCGTAAAAGTTAAGGTAGTTAAAAATAAAGTGGCCCCTCCATTTAGAAAAGCTGAATTCGATATACTCTACGGTGAAGGAATCTCCAAAGTTGGAGAAATCATCGACTTAGGAGTTGAATTAAATATTCTAAAGAAAAGTGGTTCATGGTTTTCTTATGGTGAAACTCGTCTTGGACAAGGTAGAGATTCTATTAAATCCATTTTACTTGATAATCCAGAACTCTGTGAAGAATTAGAAACTAAAATCAAACACGCATTAAGCGGCGGTACAGAAGCTGTATTGCAAGACTAATTGCAATTCTTTGAGGAAAAGGCGGTGAATTCATCGCCTTTTTTTATATTTACAAAACCTAAAAATCTCTTATGAAAAAAACGTTATTACTATTAATGATTGGCTTTGGAGTAGTTAGTATTACTTCATGCAAGAAAAAAGGATGTACAGACAATGGGGCTGTAAATTATAATTCAAAAGCTAAAAAAGACGATGGAACCTGTTTATACAAGCCGTTTTTAACGCTTAATGGAGCTGCACAAGTTACCATTAACGTTAGCGCTTCTTACACCGATGCGGGTGCTACAGCAACGAACAAAGACGGATCATCCGTTGCGGTTACTACAGACAACCAAGTAGATTCTTCTACTGTAGGTACTTATTACGTAAATTATTCGGCCACCAATGCGAATGGAACATCAACCGCTAAACGACGCGTAGACGTGGTGATTGGCGCTGAGAATTGGACCGGAGTATCTTGGGCTATGACAACTACGTGCAGCGGGACACAATTTCCGTTATCTGCTTCACCAAGCATCACCGCAGGAGGTAGTGCCAGTGCAGTAAACATTGAAAACTTCTTCAATTTAGTTGGCGGTACAGCTACGGGAACAATTAATGGAGCTGCTATTACTATACCTAACCAAACCATTAATATTACCATTGGAGATGTTACTTTTTCTGGTACAGGTGCAATGAACGCAACTGGGACACAAATCCAAATTACCTATACATATGACAACAATGCCCCTTTAATAGGTGGTACGGGCACATGTATGGCTATTTATGACAAGCAATAAAATAATCTATTAATGGTAAAAGGCGGCCACGGTCGCCTTTTTTTGTGCCTTAGGTTACATTCAAGCCTCAGGAAAGCGACTACTTTTGTAGCATGGGAAAATTCAACGAAATAATTAAAGGTGAAACGCCAACCTTAGTCGATTTTCATGCCACGTGGTGTGGACCATGTAAAACTTTGGGTCCTATTTTAGAACAATTAAAAACAAAGAAAGGACAATCTCTGAGAATCCTTAAAATCGACGTAGATAAAAATCCGGCCATTGCAGAACAACTCGGAATACGCGGAGTCCCCACACTCATATATTACAAAAACGGAAAACAACTTTGGCGTAAAAGCGGGGTAATTCCCTTACGAGAGTTAGAAACGTTAACTAAGTAATACTCCTAGTTTCCCAAAGGAATCCAGCATAGTCAGCTTATCCGCATGAATGGCGTCTGGTAAGAACAAGAATTTCTTATCAAACAACTCCTCGTTAATCCAGAAACTAACCCAATATTCATTGTAAAGTCCAAAAACTTCCGGCACAATTAACTCTATTTTCGCTACTTCATTCGGTAACATAACTTCAAGCGAATGCCTTAGTGTTGCGGTTTTGATTTTCTCACCTGTGGCCGGATTTTCACCATAACCAACACTGGTGATAATAATCCCCTCAATGATGTCTTCTTTCGCATTGTGAAGATAAACAGCATACTCAGGCGTATCATTTTCTAATAGTACCGCCAATTCAATTCCTTCTACTTTTGGTATAAGCTCGCTTAATTTCATGTTAATCCTTTAATTCAAAATCAAAAAGTAACCGTAAGTGGTCTACCAATTGAACCGTTACCACATCTATATCCAAACTATATCCCAATTCCTGCTGCATCGAAGTCACTTGCTTATCCGATATACCACACGGTATAATTTGATCGAAATAAGATAAATCCGTATTTACATTAAATCCTATTCCATGCATGGTAACCCAACGTGAACTTTTAACACCAAAAGCTGCAATTTTTCTTGGTTTTTCTAAATCAATCCACACACCCGTAAGTCCTTCAATTCGATGGCCAATGATTCCGTATTCCGCGAGGGTTAGAATCACTGCCTCTTCTAAGAACCTCATGTATTTATGAATGTCCGTAAAAAACTGTTCTAAATCTAAAATCGGATAAACCACCAACTGTCCCGGACCATGATACGTAATATCTCCTCCCCTGTTTATCTGATAAAATTTTGCATCAATTTCACTTAAAGATGCTTCATCCGCTAATAAATGATCTTTTTTACCACTCTTGCCAAGGGTAAATACGTGAGGGTGTTCACAGGTAATCAAGTGACTCAATAAATCTGATTCACCTTGCTGTTTACTAGAAATTAGTGCATTAAATAAAGACTCTTGATAATCCCAAGCTTCTTTATAATCAACGCTACCTAAAGGATGGTATTTAACCTTGGGGCGGTTCATTACATCTTCCCTAATTCACTTTTGAGATAGTCAATGATCTCGATGTCCATGATATCCGCATGATTAGCCTCACACAAATAGTAAGAGGCCCAATCTACCAAATGAATTAAATACAAGGAACGTTCAATTAACGAATCACCCTTTGCTTCGAGATTAAAAACGGCTTTTGATTTTTTAGAGACGGCATCCTTAGTAATTTCAAAACGCTTTTTGTTTCTTGGATGAATATCGGCTGCATTAAAGAATACAGGGGCAAAACGCTCGTCTCCACCACCCCAACCGACAAGCTCGTTGTGATTCATTTCTGGAATCACTTGATTCCACGCCAAGTATTTTGAATTCTCGTTAAACTGTTGACGTGCACGTACAATCACTCCCTCATATTTAGTTTCTCCATAAAGCACACCAACTTTACCAAACAAATAGGTGGAAAGTTCTTGAGCAATTGCATCTATTTCTGCGGTATTATTACGAATCAAGCCAATACTCGCTTGAACCTGATCTAAGGATTTCGCCGAAATAAACCCAAGTTTATAGAAGTAATTAAGCAATTGAACTAACGAATATGCTAAGGCGCTTCGCGGTGGATTTCCACCAGGAACAATTACACAATCATACCCGTTTTCAGCACAAAATTTAGCCAAATGTCCTCCACTTGTAACCCCAAAAATAAACGCTCCTTTTGCTTTAGCCTCGTCTAAGGCTATGGTAGTTTCTTCTGTGTTCCCTGAGTAAGATGATCCTATAACTAAGGTATTAGGACCTACGAACCCTGGAAGGGTATACTCATTAACTAAGGTAATTGGCAACGCGATTTCATCTTGAACCCAGTTACTAACGATTTTGGCGCCAATACCAGAGCCTCCTAAGCCGCAGATCACAATGTTGTGAATTGGTCGATCCGGTGCATTAAACGATTGTTTAGAAGCTATTTCAAAAGCTTCTTCCAGTTGATTGGTGAATGTTGCGATTAATTCTTTCATTATTAATTTAATTAAAGTGGAATGTTACCATGTTTTTTTAAGGGTAGATTTTCAGCTTTCTTCTCCAGCATTTTAAATCCTAATACTAATTTTTGGCGTGTTTCTTCCGGTAGGATTACATCATCTACAATCCCTCGTTCTGCTGCACGATACGGATTAGCAAAGGTGTCTGCATATTCGGCCTCCTTTTCAATCCATTTTTGAGAAGGGTCCGTTGCTGCATTAATTTCTCTTCTAAAAATTATTTCTGCAGCTCCTTTCGCCCCCATTACGGCAATTTCAGCGGTTGGCCACGCATAACTCAAGTCTGCGCCGAGGGACTTAGAGTTCATAACGCAATACGCGCCACCATAAGCTTTTCTTGTTATTACAGTAATTCGTGGAACCGTAGCCTCAGCAAAGGCATAAATCAATTTAGCTCCGTGTGAAATTATTCCGTTCCATTCCTGATCCGTACCCGGCAAAAACCCTGGGACATCTTCTAAGATAAGAAGAGGGATGTTAAATGAATCACAGAATCGAACAAAGCGGGCACCTTTTCTTGATGCATTTATATCAAGAACACCTGCTAATTCGGCTGGTTGATTAGATACCACACCAATCGTACGTCCTTCTAATCGAGCAAACCCAACAACAATGTTCTTGGCATAATCTTCTTGCACTTCTTTGAACGATGCATCATCAACCAAACAGTCTATTACCCTTCTGCAATCATAAGGCAAACCGCTATTCGTTGGAAGAATGGTTTTTATAGCCTCTATTTTTGCTTTTGAAAACTCAAAAACCGCAGTTTTTGGCGCCTCCTCGTATGCATTTTGAGGTAAATAGGTCAATAAGGCGCGTGCATTCTTCAAACATTCCACATCATTACCCGCAACAAAATGGTTAACACCGCTTCGCTCAGCATGGGTTTTTGCGCCACCAAGGTCTTCAGAAGTTACTTCTTCATGTGTCACCGTTTTAACCACATTAGGTCCAGTTACAAACATATAAGAGGTGTCCTCTACCATAAAAACAAAATCCGTAAGTGCAGGAGAATAGACAGCACCCCCGGCACATGGACCCATAATTAAAGAAATCTGAGGCACCACACCGCTTGCACGGGTATTTCTAAAAAATATCTCAGAATACCCCGAAAGTGATACCACCCCTTCTTGAATTCTTGCACCACCCGAATCATTTAAGCCAATAATTGGAGCCCCATTTTTAAGAGCTAAATCCATTATTCTGCAAATCTTAGCGGCATGCGTTTCAGAAAGTGAACCGCCTAATACAGTAAAGTCCTGAGAATAAACATACACTAATCTACCATGTATGTTTCCAAATCCTGTGATTACACCATCGCCTGGGAAACGTTGTTTATCCAAATCAAACGCTATTGACCGATGTTCTACAAAGGCTCCAATTTCATTAAAAGAACCTTCGTCTAACAAAAGTGCTAAACGTTCCCTAGCCGTTAATTTCCCTTGCGCATGATGTTTCTCGATGCGATCTTTGCCTCCTCCAACATGGATTTGAGCGCGTCTGTCCTTGAGGTGTTGATTTTTATCTTCCATCGGCTTCAAAAGTACATCATTTCGCGCTAATAATTGGTTTTGAAATGAGATTCGCAACGGTTAATACCCCTAAAAAAATCAAAGAAGAAGCGAATTGTTCATGAAAAAAGACCAAAAAAACTCCTGTTAAAGCAAATCCAGAAATCTTGAGTAAATGCGTTTTATTTGAGGTAAACATAAGTATACGCGTGCGCTGTTCAAGTTTCCATCGCATCCATTCATTGAGTAAAATCAAGGGAATTAAAATATATCCCTGGGCAATCCCCATATCTTTGTATGCAAGGAAATTCTTAAAGGAGGGCCAAAGCTCGTTACCTGACAAAACGATGAGTGTGGTCACCAAAACCAATTCGAACCAAGGCAAAGCAAGCCCGATAGGCTCTCGAAATTCTCGGTGCCTAAATATCCCTACCGATGCGTTTAGGAACACATCTATCACATAAAACCAACAGATAAAATCGAAGGACCATTGCCAAGCAAATACGCCAATGAGAGGCAGAAGAACCTCCGCCAAAATGCGTTGAAGCCGACTATCCGTCATCTACGATTTTTTAATACGGCAACTCGGTCTTTAGTAAGTTGGAATTCCGGATTAACTTTAAGGACTTTCGCGTAGGTTAGTAAGGCATTAGATAGGTCGCCTTTATCTTCATAGATTAACCCTAAATTATGTAAGGTCTCAATGTGCTTTGGATTTACTTCGAGTGATTTACTGTAAAAAAACATAGCGCTATCAAGGTTCTCATCATCAAACTGTTGTATAGATCCTAAGTGAAAATAGGCTTCACAATAGGTGCTGTCTAATCCAGCCATTCGACGATATAATTGTTTGGCGTCCTCCGTTTTTCCATATTCATAGGTTGCATAAGCTAATGAATATGCAACTTCAGCATTGGTTGGTTTTAATTTACTTGCAGTGGTAAAATACTCAATACAAAGCGGATTTTTCTCATATTGATAAATGGTTCCAAGCATCATGTAACCAAGAAAGAACTTATTGTCTTGTTGTACTGCGGTTTCATAAGAGGATTTAGCCAATTTATAATTCCCTTGACTTAAATATATTGAACCTTTTAATATGTAGGCATCTCGATACCTTGGATTGATTCGCAATGCTTTATTAATTAAGGTAAATGCATTTTCTAAATCTCCACGAAATGAAAACACACTTGCCATTCCAACAATTGCCTTTAGATTTTTTGGGTCTTTCTTTAAAACCTTACCAAAATGATATTGTGCCGAAGTAAAATCAGAAACTAAAAAATCCTTTTTATTTATTAACGCTAAGGCATATAATAGACGGTTTTCATTACTTGAACTATCCAATCTAAATGCATGGGCTGCATCGGTTAACAATAACTTATAATCTAATGAATCCAACGAACGATTTGCACGTTGTTGTAATAAGGGAATACTGTCTGGATACTTTTGAACCAATTGATCAAGCGTTAGGTGCTTATCTTGTTCTTCTTCCAACGACCCACATGCAAACAAAAGGATTACTGTAAGTACAAAAAATAGGGGCTTTATCATATCTGCAAAATTAAACAAAATGAAAGTGTTATTTTTGTAAAAATAAATAAGATGAAACGCTTTCTGATTTTCTTTGTTCTCATAGCAATAACAGGATCAAATGCTATTGCTCAAGGTTGTAGTCAATGTAAATTAATGGCAGAACAGGGAGTGGGAGTGGATGATACAACGTTTGCAAGTAACATCAATTCTGGTATCTTGTATCTCATGGCCTTCCCTTACATAATTTTACTCATACTTTTTAGAAAGCAAATCACCCGATTTTTAAAGTCGTTTTTTGCTCAGGCAAAATCTCCCCAGTAGATTACAATCTTACCGGTACTTTTTCCACTTTCTAACAAATCATGTGCATGGTTTAGTTCATTGTGATGAAATGTTGTTGCAGGTAAAGGGCTTAGTAATTTATTCTGATAGCGCTTAAAGGATTGGTTGAGATGGAAAGAAAGCACCGATGGGCTAAGGTCTGCAATCTTTAACATATTGACGCCAATCATGGCTTTCGATTGCATCATAAATGGAATTGGAGAATAAAAACCCGTTTTTCTTACAAAATTCAATAGCGATATTATACCGAATTTCCCTTGTAATAGTCCGGCACCTCCAAACAAGAATAATTTACCTCCACTACCAATTAAGCCAAGGTCTTTTCGGACCGTGGAACCAGCCACTGCATTAAATGACGCAATAAGCGTGTCATTTCCTAATAATTGCTGAATGGAATCATCATATGTGTGTTGATCTGAAACGACAATGTGTGTTGGGCTTAATGTAGTTAAGGCCGCTACTTTTTCTTGAGAACTTACTCTAGCAATAGTTTTTATTCCCTTCAGGTGTAATAATTGTATTAATAAACTACCAACTCCACCTGCCGCTGCATGTACCAAGGCAAATCGCCCGATATGAGCCTCAGAAATTTGATCAACCATATACGAAGCAGTAACACCCTGCGTACACAATGACAAAGCATCTCCAGTATCCATATCCCCAATTTCAACCAAGGCATCAGAACTGGTTATAACGGCGGTTGCATAGCCCCCAAAGCGGCAAAAACCGGCTACACGTTTACCAATCAGATGCTTGTGATCCTCATCAAAAACTTGCTCAACGATACCAACAATGTCATACCCGGGAATAAACGGGAAGGATGGAGCCTCTCGATATTTACCTCGTCGAGCCATTACGTCGGCAAAGTTTAATCCAAATGCGGTGACACGAATAAGCGCTTGGCCTTTCATAAGCGGCGGTAACACAACAGGCCTTAATTCAAAAGCTGTGGCCGAATCACCGGGTTTTACTAAATAAAAACCGTGGGTCATTTATTATTGTTTTTTAAGGTTGATTTTTCAGTTAACACCAACCGCAACTGAATAAACAAGTTATTTGTTTGAACTCCAGGGATAGACTTTGGATAAAAATAAAACCCTGCGTTTGCATGAATCAACCAGATTTTATATCCAACGGTAGGGGTAAATCCAATCATGGCACGATCGAAGTCAGACCTTACTGCTGCTTGCGCGCCAAACGTAAAGCTTATCCGATTTGGTCGAAACCAGTACCCAGCATCCGCACCCAATACTCCTGCTTTATAATCATAATTAGCCCCGACGTTAAACGCATGGGCATTATAACTTCTCCATTTAACCTCCTTGATTCGCTTTTCAAAACCAAGTTCCAGCACAATATTTCTCCCTTGTTGAAACCCAAGGTAAGGACCGCTCTGAATTTTTGTAAAATCAAACAAAGGCTTTTTTTGACAAAAACCGGTAAAAGAAATAAGTAGAAATAATAAAATAAGCTTCATGGGGTAAATTTAAAGGCTTTTCATACTACGATTGAATTCAATACTAAACATTTTTTTTAAGTTTGGTTATGCTTAATCCATTTGATGATTCATATTTCATGCGTCAAGCACTGCTTGAGGCAGAAAAAGCGCTGCTTGAAGGTGAGGTGCCCGTTGGCGCGGTAGTGGTTGCCGGAAACCAAATTATTGGCCGTGGATACAACCTAACAGAAAAACTTCATGATGTTACCGCTCACGCAGAAATTCAAGCAATTACCGCCGCCGCAAATTATCTCGGGGCAAAATACCTAAAAGATTGTTCGCTATACGTAACACTTGAGCCCTGCCCGATGTGCGCAGGGGCTTTATATTGGAGTCAACTCGGAAAGATTATCTATGGAGCGTCGGATGAAAAACGCGGTTCATTGCGCCACACCCCTTCACTATTTCATCCATCAACAACAATAATTGGTGGCGTAGAAGAAGCCACATGTGTCAAGCTGATACGCACTTTTTTTGAAGGCAAAAGATAACAAAGGCCCTCGCGATTGTGTATATTTGTGGAAGAATTAGGAAAACATGAAAATTAATGCTCAACACGCGCCCAAGCCGGTAGGTCTTTATCCACATGCAAGACGTGTTGGAAACTTGTTGTTTCTTTCGGGTGTTGGTCCTCGTGTCGCCGGGTCAGATGCAACAGATTCCATGGTGCCAGGCTTAGTGCTTGACAAAAATGGAAACTTTTTGGAGTTTAGTTTTGAAGCCCAATGTCGTAGTGTATTTGATAATGTGCGCTTAATTTTAGAGGCTTCCGGTTCAAGTTGGGATGAACTAGTAGATGTCACTGTTTTTTTAACGAACATGAAACGGGATTTTCATACCTATAACAAGTTGTATGCGGAATACTTTGCATCGAATCAACCGTGTAGAACAACCGTTGAAATAAACTCCCTTCCAACACCTATCTGTATTGAATTAAAATGTATTGCGACCATAAAAGATTAAATTATGACCGGTTTTATTCTTCGAATTTTTATTGCCCTTACGCTGCTCTGTGGTACCATAATTTTATTTTCCACCGGGTATTGGGGCTGGGGAATTACCTCTGTATTTCCACTAGCCTTAGTGATATTCTCATTCTTCAGAAATGAACAAGTAATTCTTGCATTAAATCAGATGCGTATAGGAAACCAAGAGAAAGCTAAAAAACATATAAATCGCATAACGGCCCCGCAATACATGACACGCCGCCAACATGCTTATGTACTCTATTTGAAAGCACTCATGAATGCCCAAGATCTAGGTATCGCACAAAGTGAGCAGTTATTAAGAAAAGCCTTATCTCTCGGATTACGTACCAATGAAGATAATGCGGTAGCTCGGATGCATTTAGCTGGAATTTGTGCACAAACCGGAAGGAGACCTGAAGCAAGTGCCCTATTAAGCGAGGCAAAGAAATACGACAAGAACGGCATGTTAAAAGATCAAATCAAAATGCTCCAAAGTCAAATGCAAGCAGTTCCTTCAAAAAATCAAATGCGCATGGCGCAAATGATGGGAGGCAGAAAGAAAATGCCAAAAATGCGGTAATCATTGAAAAATAGAATATACGCCCCCCATTGGGAAGATTACGAACTTATTGATGCCGGAAATGGATTAAAGCTTGAACGCTGGGGTAAATTCATCACCATACGACCAGATGTTAATGCGTATTTTCAGCCACAACTATCAAAACAAGAATGGGATCGCAAGGCAAACTTTATCTTTAAAGAAGAAAAGGGAGTCTTTGGCACATGGATAAATCCCGGAAATCTTCCGCTCACTTGGGACATCACATTTGAAGGCGTTCGACTTAGCGTCTTTTTAAAAAATACCAAACATACGGGTGTGTTTCCAGAACAAAACCTCAACTGGAAAGCAATTAAAGAATTCATTACATCAGAAGATTCCTTTTTGAATTTATTTGGATATACTGGTGCATCAAGTATGATGGCGCTTGCTAATCAAGCGAGTGTTTTCCACGTCGATTCATCAAAATCTGCCATGACATGGACTAAAGAAAATACACGATTAAATAAATTCGATGGGTGTAAATTAGTACTTGAAGATGTTGTCCTGTTTATGGAACGAGAAATCAAACGGAAACACCAATATGAGTTAATTCAAATGGATCCACCGGCTTGGGGAATTGGAACAAAAGGTAAAAAATGGCAACTAGAAAATCACATTGATCTATTAATGAGTCTTGCTGCTCAACTCTTAACCCCTAAAGGGCAATTAATTGTATCTACCTACTCGACTAAAATTACTCCGCTTACCTTAAAAGAAACTGCAGAAATATACTTTCCCAATCGAACATTCAGAACCGGAATGCTTGCTACCAAATCTACCACGGGTAAGGCACTAGACCATGGAAGTCTACTGCATATTTTCTAAGCTATTTTCCCCCGTTAATTATAGCTTTTGCATTGGTAATCCAAACGTCTGGTCCACCTTGTAAATATCCAGTAGAGTTTAAAGGGGCTAAATTAAATTTATCTTCAACCTTAGTGACGTTTACAAACCATACGGTAGGATACCCTTGTACCGCAAATTGTTGCTGTAATAATTGATTTTGCTCCTTAATGTTTTGAGGCAATACTTTATTTCTAGGGAAATCCAATTCTACTAAGATAACATCTGTTGATGCCCAAGTAGTAAATTGCGTCGTATTAAACACTTCACGTTGCAATCGATGGCACCACCCGCACCAATCGCTACCTGTAAAAAATAACAACATCGGTTTGTTTTCTGTGGTTGCAGCCTGAGAGGCCAATGAAATATCTGTATACCAAGTTAAAGTACTTGTGGTTTGTGACCAGGTAATAAATGTGCTTACAGTTAAAGCAATTGACAAGAAAATGGATTTCATGATGCGAACGTTAAAAATGATTTATACAAATATCAACTTAATGCTTGCAATATTAGCAATTTAACAGCTATTTAACTTTTGACTTTAATTTAAGGAATTCTGCTATATTCGCAAACAAACCTAAATTCATGAAATTAATTTTATCCTTTTTTACGCTCTTATTCAGTGTATTAATTACTGCACAAACACAAAATGTTCGCGGAAAAGTAATGGATTCCGAAACAAGTTTTCCGCTTGCCGGAGCTAAGGTTGAAATTGATTTGAAGGATGCCAATGGGGTTAATTATCGAGCGGTAACCGACGGCGAGGGTGAATTTAAAATCACTAACGTACCTGTTGGGAAATATGGCTTAACTACGAAATGTGCGCAATATGAGCCCAAGACCCAAACCATTGAAATCTCGTCTGGAAAGGAACTAATTCTATCTATTAGCCTTCAAGAATTGGTGACTAACAAAGAAGAAGTGGTAGTAACAGGCCGTAAAAAAGGAGAAATAATCAATGAATTAGCCGTGATTTCTGCACAACAATTCTCTGTTGAAGAAACCAACCGATACCCTGGTTCGCGGATGGATCCTGCACGGATGGCATCGAATTTTGCTGGAGTGCAAGGAGCAGATGACTCTAGAAATGACATTATTGTTCGTGGAAATAGTCCATTGGGAGTGGTTTGGCGCGTGGAAGGGATTGACATCCCAAATCCGAATCACTTTGCGATTGCGGGAAGCTCTGGAGGTCCGGTATCAGTTTTGAATAATAAAATTCTAGGGAATTCAGACTTTTTAATGAGTGCCTTTCCTGCGGAATACGGCAACAGTGTTTCTGGTGTTTTTGATTTAAAACTTAGAAGTGGAAATGATCAACGGCATGAATTCACCGGGCAATTTGGGTTTCTTGGAACTGAGTTTTTAGCGGAAGGTCCGCTCAACAAAAAAGGAACGGCTTCTTTTCTAATGATGGGGAGATACTCCACATTGTCATTATTCAAATCACTCGGGATTCAATTAGGAACCGATGCGATACCAACCTACGGTGATTTAGCGTTCAAATTCAATTTTAAACTCCGAAAAGGAGGAAATTTATCTTTTTGGGGCATGGGTGGAAAAAGTAATATCGCCATAATGATCTCTGAAAAAACAGAATATACAACCGATTTATATGGGGAAGGAGATCGCGACCAGTATTTTGGAACATCCATGGGTGTTACAGGATTAACGTATAAAAAAGCAATCAATGAAAAAACATTTGTAAGTAGTACCCTTGCCTTATCTCAAGAAATTCAACATGCAAATCATGACTATTTGCAGCGAAGCCTTAACACCGCAGGAGGAGATACAAGCATACTAATCAATGCGATTTATCCACTAATGGCTTACACCTTTACTACTAACAAAATTTCTAGTTATACTGCCGTCAATCATAAAATCAACAAACAACACTTAATCAAATTCGGATACAATGCAGATCTTTTCTTAATGAACATGCATGATTCTGCGTTAATCGACTACAACGTTCCAGACCAATATTTTACACGTTGGAACTATGAAGGCTCATGCGTTCTCATTCAACCCTTTTTACAATGGAAATGGCGTATGTCCGACAATACAGACTTCACGGCTGGTATCCATAGCCAGTATTTTTCTATGAGCAACAGTTTAAGTCCGGCGGAACTTCGTCTTGGATTTAAACATAAATTCCCTGGAAACCAATCCGTATTTGCAGGTGGCGGGATGCATAGTCAGATACAGCCGCTATATACCTATGTTGACAACCGTAAAGGAGTTGGTAATTTCTTTAACAAAGGGATGGACTTCACAAGGAGTATTCATTCTGGAGTCGGATACGAAAAGTTCTTTAATAAAGGATTTAGCATCCGAACGGAGGCCTACTATCAATATTTATATAACATCCCTGTTACTATTGCGCCAAGTGCTTTCTCTATGATTAACATGGGAAGTGGTTTTACAAGAATTTTCGCTGATTCCTTACAAAACACCGGTACAGGATACAATTACGGATTGGAATTAACGGTTCAAAAGTATTTTGATAAAAGCTTCTTTTTCTTATTCTCAGGAACCTTGTACGATTCGAAGTATACGGGAAGTGATGGCATACTCAGAAACACATCGTATAACGGCGCCTATGTAGCCAATTTACTTGCTGGAAAGGAATTTAACATCGGGAAACGAAACGTCCTAGGCATCGGTGCAAAGGTTACTACGGCAGGCGGGAAACGTTATGGGTTGGTTGATATCGCAAAAACAAACCAAGAAAAAGATTTAATCTATCAAGATTCCATGTTTAATGCCCTTCAATTTAAAGACTATTTCCGAATGGATTTAAAAATCTCGTGGCGAATGAATGCGAAAGCAATGACGCATGAAATCGGTTTGGATTTGGTAAACATTTTAGGTACCGAAAATGTCTTGAGTTTAGCGTATGCACCGTCCTTAGACCCGGCGGTTATAAGTGACCCATCGTATCAGCCAATAACACGAAAATATCAACTTGGGTTTTTACCAATTTTCTACTATAAAATAGACTTTAGGGCTGGCGGGAAACAAAATTAGAAGTGTGGACAATCGCAATTCTTTTGTTTGCCAAGAAAAAATACAGTGCCCACATTAAGACTCATTTGACCAACCCATAGGGTTTGAGAAGCTTTTTGGGAAGCGTCAGATACATCTAACCCTATATTGTTTTGTGCTAGAATACCTGCGCTCAGCTTTGGTAATATATAAAAGTGCCTTAAAAATTCCACACGAATTCCCCCTTGAGCCATTGCTGCAAACCCTGACATGCCTGAGCGTTCGTTTTGGTATGCTGAGCCAAAGGTAACTGATGATGTGGTATGTAAGGCGCCCAATCCTATACCATAAATCGCATTTAGCACAAACATTCGCGACTTTGTTCGATACAAATTTTGTAAAAGATTCAAATTCATCGAAATCAATTTTGTGCTGTTTGAATAAAATCTAAATCCTATGGTATCCATTTCTACGGACGTTGAATTAAAGGTGCCTGCAAGGCCCCCGATTACATCAAATCCAGGGGTCACATACCCATCAATATTCAAGCGTTGATTCCCTAATTGATATTGAAAATTATCTAAATTCAATTGAAGTTGAACTCCACGTTTAACCGTATAACCGATGGCAATCCGATATTGATTTGATAACAAATCCCTCATATTTGGACTTGGTATTCCATCATAGGGTTGGTTAAATGTTGCGTCATTCAGGGTAAAAGAGAACTCATTTCCCATCATGGATAAAGATGATTTAGCATATTGATTGCTTGACATGCCCGCTTCCAACGACAAATTACCTTTGTACGCCGAATTAAACAAGCTGTTTTGAGCCTGAAATGCGCCACAGATAATCAAGAATAAAATCACAAGGCACTTCAAGGTCTGATAAATTTTAACCAATCGGCTTGATCCATAATCTGTTCTAACTTAAAGTGAACTTTGTTTCCATTGCTTTTCCATTCAACCAAGCCAACACCATCCGCATAATACGTATATGAGGGTAATCCCATGACTTTCTCGGTTTTTGTAAACGGATTTATTAATGTGAACTTGGTGTAATCTTTATATTTAACAGCCTTAGTTTGTTCTCCCATCACATCAATAAATACATTTTCTGATAGAATGTTACGTTTCAGTTCTTGTAAGATTAATGTTGAATCCAACACCCCTTCAAACTTCGTTGAAAACCACGTTTGTTCAGTTTTATTCCATGGGAAGTAGCTTGTCTTGTATACGAAGGCTTTTGTTTTCTTCTGATTCCGATTAACCACCATATGGTCTTGTATATTCAGTGAATCCACGTTAAAGTTCAGGGCTTCCAGTATACGTCCATCCGACGCATAACGTTCTACCACCACATGATGACCAAGATGGTCTTTTACGGAATAAACCCTATGAAATTGTTCCTCAAGGCCCCCAATAATATCACGGTACACATAGACCTTTGGTTCATCTAATATGGGATAAAAATAATTTGCATACGGATGTTTACTTGCTACGTCATTGGATGAACAAGCCCCAAGTAGTAAGCTGAACAAAAACAAACTGAAAATAAAATAACTCCGCTTACACATTTTTCGTCATTTTTAGGTAGCTCACTTCATCATCCGTTAGGTGTCTAAACATACCTCTGGGTAAGTCCTTTTTAGTTAATCCCGCATAAACTACTCGATCTAATTTAACCACAACATAGCCTAAGGCTTCGAACATTCTTCGAACGACCCGGTTCTTACCCGAATGAATTTCTATGCCTACCTCACGAGAATTTCCACCATCCACATAGGAGGCTTGGTCTGCCCTGGATTTCCCATCTTCCAAATCTACCCCTCGTAGTAATCGCTCAAAGTCTTCTGTTTTAAAGGCTTTATTTAACTCCGCATGATATATTTTACGAGCTTGATACCTCGGATGCGTTAGTTTTTTTGCAATATCTCCATCGTTAGTAAACAACAATAATCCGGTGGTTTCACGGTCTAACCTCCCTACAGGATAAACGCGTTCTCGACATGCTGATTTAACCAAGGACATTACGGTTTTTCTACCTTGAGGGTCATCCATTGTTGTAATAAATCCTTTAGGTTTATTCAGTAAAACATAGCGCTTTTTTTCAGCATTGATCGTTTCACCGTCGTATTGAACCACATCGGTTGGAGCAATTTTATGCCCCATTTCTGTAATAATAACGCCGTTTACTGTGACTACGCCAGTTTGAATTAGTACATCAGCCTCTCTGCGCGAACATACCCCGGCATTTGATAGATATTTGTTTAGTCGAATCTCATTTTCATTAAAATTCGGAAGTGGATCGCCCTTCTTAACTTTAATTTTAAAGTCAATATACTTGCGTTTATCCCGCGCAGTAACCGACTTTTCGCCTACGGATTTAGTTGATTTAGCCCCATTTTGAGTTTTTCCGCTAAGCGGTTTACTTGATTTACCTGCATTTACCGATTTGGAAGCTGCAGGCTTCGTTGATTTCCCCAATTTAGGAGAAGATTTTTTGTTTGTGTTCATCACGAGCAGTTTCTGCAAATGTACGTCAATAATTCAAGGAGTTAAAATGCTGGGAATGCATCTTCTAAATGGGCTATTGTTATAGTTTCTCCCTGTTTAATAATGCTTACAGCATCCATTCTGACCTCAACTGGTTCGTTAAATTTCTGAACGTAGTGATTAATTCCAAGCAATAAATTCCGTTGTTTCTCTCGAGATATCGCATGAAAAGGGGTGCCGACCATGATTCCGGTGCGTGTTTTTACTTCTACGGCAACAATCAGATTCCCTTTTCTTGCAATTAAATCGATTTCTGCTTTTTTAAATCGATAATTTGCCTCCAGGATTTCATACCCCGATTTAAGCAAATGTTCTTTTGCTCGATCTTCGCCCCATCGACCGATTTCTAGGGTCATCGTATCAGATGGAAGAATCCATGACCAGAAACTTCACCTCCAGAAACCCCAGTAGCCTTGTACGTATAAGTATATACGCCCTCGCTGGCCGGATTTCCATTTGAAGTTCCATCCCAAGACGGTTGTGATTGAGTTAAATCAGTACTGGATCCACTGTACATAATCGCTCCCCAACGGTTGAAAATTATTAACTCAATCGAAACTACATTCTTGTATTGTAAGAAAAACTCGTCGTTGGTTAAATCACCATCTGGGGTGATTACATTCGGTGCTTCAACTTCCGGATACGGATAGATACAATTCGAAGGTACATTCACATTAGCTGTACCGTTATAGTTTAGTGCCTCTGGGTCGGTACAATCACACACATCCACAGGGATGGTAATTGACATTGAATCAACACAATTAAGCCCTTGAGAAACCACTAAGGTTACCGTATAATCTGCTGGAGTTTGAGTTACGTATTGAGCACTTTGTGGATCGGTAGTTTGAACTACTGCAGTTTGTCCATTGCCAAAATTCCATGCATAACCATTTCCATTTGTACTATTATTTACAAACACTACACTCAGTGGGGAACATCCTCCGGCAGGGGTTGCAGTAAAATTAGCTACCGGAACGGCAATCGCACCCACAAATACGCTATCGCTAGCAGAACAAACCTGATCTGTAATCGTCAACGAATACCAACCGCTGGCTAGGTTTTGAATTGTTTGCCCTTGTTGTCCGTTAGACCACGAATAATTCACATTACCAGTAGTACCAGAAACTACCGCAGATAAAGTCCCTGTTGGTATGCATGTTGCTTCGGTCATATTTATCGCATCAATTGCAATCGTTTGATTTATAGTGACTGTGGCTGTATCGGTTTGGGAGAAATTACATTGGTCAACCGCCGTAATCAAGAATTGAACAACCCCATTTTGAGTAACATTTATCGTTAATGAGTCATTCGTAGAAAGAACCGTGCCGCCCAAGGCAGTCCATGTAAAGTCATAGGGTGCATAACCTCCAAACGCAGATGCGGTTAATAAGACACTGTCTGGATAACATTGAACTAGTGGGTCGGTTTCTGTAATATTAATAATTGGACCATCACCAATATAAATGGTTCCTTCAGAAGTTATCGTATCTCCGCATGGGTTAATGATTGAAACAGAAATAGTAACCGACTCAAACCCTTCATTTAAGCCATCTTGGGTGGGCGTTAAATTCAAAATAACGGTGTCTTGTCCCGGTAAAAACACGATAGGATTAACCATGTTATTATAGTCAACCCCTTCAATAGCGGATCCTGTAACTGTGTAATTAATAATCAAGGTATCATTGGTTTGTCCTTCCGGTCGAGTAAAAATAAAGTCTGCATAGGTACATCCTTCAACAATGGTTGTATCTCCTGATACAGTAGCAACAGCAACACTAACGGCAGCAGAAGAAAATGACCCTGCTTCCAAGAACACCCCAGAATCGTAAGCCTGGTCAAAGACATTAGCGATAGCAAACTTGATGTGATAGGTTTCATTACATTGCACACTTGCACTCGCGGTTAACTTTACGGTCGTACCATCATATTCAATGGCATCCCCGTATGTGTCTTGAGGGAATTCATTATACACATAATATGGTGTATTTGTGACCCAATTCACATTATTAATGGTTACGGGTGTTCCTCCCGGGATTATAGCAATATTGTCACCACCGTTTGGATAACCTGCAAGTGGATAGGGTCCTGAAATTCCAGGTCCCCACAAAAAGATACCAAAGGCATCGTTAAAGTTTGAAGGAGAAAATTCCGTGTATTCATCGGAACCAAACATGTAATTAAAAATAAGGGTATCTCCAGCAGGAATAAAATCAAACTCCAAAACCACGCCGTTGGTTACATTTCCGTTTGCAATGGCATTCAACTCGGGATCACCTGCAACCGATTGTGAAGTTCCTGGATTCGTTGTACTTCCGCCCATGTTAGGACCAACGGCTCCCGCTGCATCCCCGGTGGTTAAAACAATACCACTTGCCATCGGAAAGGTTGCGTTGGTATTCGTGAAGTATCCGATATTACCAAAAGGAGTTGATGCTAAGCCGGGCACACCGTTGATTGTGATATTAGAAGCAACGACACCTGCTCCCAACAACACATTGTTTACTAATTGCTGAGGCGTTTGCGTTGGAGAAACAGCAATGGGCTGCGCAAACGTTAAAAACGGCAACAGCATCAGTGTCAAAAATAATTTATGAAGACCGAACATATTTTTAAGTTTTTTTTATGACCTAAATTGAGCAAGTAAAGTTGCACTGTAAGCAAAGATAAGGTACATTTTCTATTTCTGATTTAGGATACGTGCTTCAATCTGTTTGAGCCTTGACTCATCTAAGGCATTACCAAAGGGAAAGCCAGTATACATGGAAGAAATCCGAAGGTTGTTTTGCGCATTTTTTTTTCGCATAAACGAAAGCCACGCATGATAAATTAACTGGCGTATCGCGGAAGGGATGAGTCTCTTAATCCGTCTGTTTCGGTCCCGAACACTATAAAAATCCTTTGCATTTTTCGACGATAAATATTGAGAAATCTGTTGTCTTATAATCCCTTCGTGGTCCTTGGCCATTGGTTGTACCTCTCTAAAAACCTTGGAAACCCCCGCAATGAACGCCTCAAATTGAACCGCTTGATTAGGATCTGAGACCAATACATCAAGGCCTATATTGGTGCCTGCAGAATTACTAATTAGCTCTCGAACGCTATAAAACACGGGCAAATATTTGTTTTTACCGAGCAATAAAGCAGTTAAACCTATATGATATTCCAATAGATTTAAACTTCGAATGGTGCGGTCGGCCGTTTGAAAAACCTTACAAAAGTCTTCTTTTTGATACACGGAATAAAACAGTTGTATTCCTGAACCCCAGTAAGAAGCGATGCGATCAAGTGGTGCTTCAAAATCGATAGATTTCCCAATTCGTTGGGTATACAAGGGTAAATAATACAAGGTCTTTCGTAAGTTATAATACGCAATATAATTTCCTTGAACGCTGCTATATGTTGGGTTATCCGATAAAAAATCAATCGATTCATTTAATGCATGTTCCAGCAAAAAATCGTCATCAGCACTTAAAACAACATAATCTTTTGCGAGGGAAGGGAGAATTGACTGTATTTTCTCCACAAAGGACGCCTCAGGAAAATGGTGGTAGCTTAAGTGCTTCGGGATTTCTCCCGTAAAGGGCTGCTCAGAGCTATCACAAACAATGAGCTGAATTGCATCAAATTGAGCATAATAAGCGATTGCTCTGGCCAAGTAGCTCGGTCGGTTTCTTGAGGGAATGACAATGGAAAGATTCATTTAACGAAATCCAGAAGTTAAGGGAATAATGCTTCTATTAAGGTTTTCATTAGTCAAGAGCAAGTTCACAACGGCTGCAATATGTTCCAATTGAACGAGGGTGCCTTGGTGCATTCGGTCGCGATGCTTCTGTAAAAAATCAGGGGTCATTTGATTATATACCGGAGAATTTTCAACGAGTCCAAGTGCAATAGCATTGAACCTCATGGTTTGGAACTCATTCGCAAAGCTGTTAATCATGCCTTGAATAGCCGCTTTCGATGCCGCATATCCCGGATCATAACTGCCTTTTTCAGCAGCAACTGAACTAAAAAAAATGACATTGCCATGCGGATTCATTCGTGGAAACAAATGTTTTAATAATAATACGGGGCCCATGATATTTACCTTGAGCATGGCTAAAAGGTGTTCGGCGGTCGTTTCTTTTGTGCTCAATGAGGGATTAATTCCTTGAGCAAATATGATGGCGTCATAGGTGGGTAAAAGGGGATTATTGCAAAATTGTTCAATATGAGCCTCATCCGTTATATCTAACATGGAGCGATCTACCCGAATTAATGCTATTCCATTTGTTGAAAGATAGGATTCTATCCCCTGAGCAATAAAGCTATTACCTCCAATGACAAGAACTTTCATTATTTGATGATTCGTGCACGAATTGCCCCGGCGCCTTTATTGACCAATTTCAACACCTCACATGAAGAGAATCCCACCAGGTGTGCAATGTCAATAAACTTCTGCTTTGTGTAGCCGTTTTTATGAAATTGTCCTTCCCCGTTTTGGTTTCCAAAAAAGTGCGTTGTGATCATTCCCCAGCGATGTTCATAGGATTTACCATGTCCGAAATAATGATCAATTGCACCTGCTTGATAAAAGCTTGTAAATTCATCATTCGCTTGCAGGAAAGCTGTACAAAGCCACTCCATGTCTGGAGTTTCGACAATCAATACGCCACCCGGCTTAAGTACTCTGTAGCATTCTTTGAATAATTGTTCCTCGTCTTTAAAGGGGAGATGCTCAAATAAATGCTCCGCCAGAATTTCATCAGCACTGTTGTCAGGATACCCTAAATTTAAGATATCCATATTTACCACTCCTTCTCCTGTTACATATCCATCTATGTTTACGTAACCTTCCTTAACGTTCGGACCACATCCTAAATGCAATTTCAATTGTTCCATTATATTCTAAATCTTTTTTCTGTTTTTTTCTGTTGCAAGGTATGTTTAATCTCTAGGGCTACCTGGATGCACGTTGATATTTTCCCTGAGAGAATGGCAAAATAATTCTCAAATTGCTCATACATATATAATTCTGTTAACCTAGCATCGTCTGAATTCTTATGCACAACACGGACCGTTTTGAATTGATTCGTACGCTTAACCTCTGCTAAAAAAGGCATGTAATGTGTTGCCTGGTCATATATCAGCGCCTCTTGTGAGGGATTATCTGGATTAAAGTTCGGATGTAATTCGGAAAGAACTCCTTGTTCTACGGAGTGGGTAACGTGATACAATAAAAACTTATCCGTTTGTTTTCCTTTTGGCATTACCGAGCAGAATGGACCATCCATAATCGTCAGTCCAAAAGGATTATGTTTAAATTCAAATTCAGGGATGATAACTTTTTCAAATAAAAGTGGCTTTAACGGAACCCCTAACGCGTGATTGATTTCATTGAAATCTGAATAGGTGGCATTAATAACCACATCGAAATGTTCTACCCGCTGATTTACAATTAGTTCATATTCTCCTCCAGGTTTTTTAGTTATCCCCTGAACTTCTTGGTTCAAGCGAATATCAACCCCGGAATTCACAAGGCTCTTTCCAACCTCTTGCTTTAAAATCTCATAATCAAACACGGGCTCTGGAACTTTAAAACTTGCAGCCAATGCGTTTCGGTTTAAAAAGGTTTCTGTTGGATACTCGAAATCATATCCGATTCCAACCTTATTACAAAATGCGAGAAACTCTTCAGGGGTAGTTTTACTTCCTTCTTTAGCAATCGCGTAATAATTCGGGAATTGATTTTCTACCGCCTTACCATAATTAAACAAAAAAGAAAGTAGCCCTTCAATACTTTGTTCCGCAGTTTCAACACTTCGCAGATAATGGTATCCCAAATGGATGCGGTTATGGTTGACCCGCGATGCTTTTAGCATAATATCATCTTCTCGATCAAGTAATACTACGTGAAAGCCTGCTCTCGCTAATTCTATAGCCGAGCAACAGCCAAAAAGTCCAGCACCAATTACAACTACCTTCATCTGTGTTTAACGTGGTTAAAGGTATGAAATATTGATAAGTTTTAAATGAACCAGTTGATTGGGACGGGTAATTTGATAAGAAACCCTTTGAAAGTTGTATCTTCGTTGTACCATTTTTTAATACTCGATATGACAAAAACAACTACTTATATTGACCAACATTTAGGGCGATTTACGGATGAACTAATGGCCTTACTGCGCATCCCATCAATCTCTGCAGACCCGGCCTATTCAACAAGTGTTTTAGCCTGTGCCGATGAAGTTGCAGCGCATTTAAAAAAAATTGGGATGGATGATGTAGAGGTGATTCCTACGAATGGACATCCGATTGTCTTCGGACAAAAAATAATAAACCCTTCCTTGCCGACCGTTTTGGTTTATGGACATTACGATGTTCAACCGGCGGATCCCACTGAATTATGGCACAGTCCGGCATTTGAACCCGTAATTAAAACTACAGAAATTCACCCAGAGGGCGCAATTTTTGCGCGCGGTGCATGTGACGATAAAGGACAATTTTATATGCACGTAAAAGCCGTGGAGGCGATGCTATCAAGCGGCGAACTTCCGTGCAATGTGAAATTCATGATTGAAGGAGAAGAAGAAATTGGAAGCGAGCATTTAGGATACTTTGTTAAAGAAAATAAGGATAAACTAAAAGCGGATGTGATTCTTGTATCGGATACCGGAATGATTGCGAACGATGTACCTTCTGTTACCACCGGTCTCCGTGGATTAAGTTACGTAGAGGTGGAAGTTACCGGGCCAAACAGAGATTTACACTCAGGGTTATATGGAGGATGTGTAAAAAACCCAATCAATGCCTTATGTGAAATGATTGCTTCGCTGCATGATGAAAACGGAAAAATAACGATAGAAGGATTTTACGACAGCGTAGTGGAGATTTCAAGAGCCGACCGAGACGCCATGGCACAAGCTCCGTTTTCGGAAGAAGCCTACAAAAAAGCGCTGAATCTTCCAGATACCTATGGAGAAAAAGGATATACAACGCCAGAACGAGGTTCAATTCGTCCAACATTAGATGTAAATGGTATTTGGGGAGGATATATTGGGGAGGGAGCCAAAACCGTAATTGCTTCCCAAGCCTTTGCAAAGATTTCTATGCGTTTGGTGCCTAATCAATCTCCGGAGGAAATTACTCAGCTATTTCAAACCCATTTCGAGCGTATCGCTCCCACCGGTGTTACCGTAAAGGTTACCCCTCATCATGGTGGACAAGCCGCTGTGACTCCCCTGGATTCCGTTGGGTATCGTGCAGCTGCGTTGGCTTACAAAGAAACCTTTGGTAAGGAAGCGATTCCTGTGCGTAGCGGGGGAAGTATTCCAATTATAGCGATGTTTGAGCAAGAATTAGGGTTGAAAACAATCTTAATGGGCTTTGGGTTAGATAGTGATGCGATTCATTCACCCAATGAGCACTTTGGGCTATTCAATTATCGAATGGGGATAAAAACCATTCCATATTTCTACAAGCATTTTGTTGAACTCAGTAACGTATAAGTTTTGCTATCTAAAGACACCCCAAAGAAATTATTCCTGCTTGATGCCTATGCATTAATCTATCGGGCCTATTTTGCATTTGCTAAAAACCCGAGGGTTAACTCAAAAGGACAAAACACGAGTGCAGCGTTCGGATTCACCAACGTATTAATTGATGTAATTAAAACAGAAAAACCATCGCATCTTGCGGTAGTTTTTGACCCTCCAGGAGGAAGCGAACACCGTCAAACAGAATTCGAAGCTTATAAGGCGCACCGCGAAGAAATGCCGGAAGATATCCGCTCAATGATAGAGCCCATAAAAGATATCGTTCGTGCATTCAATGTACCAATGATTGAAATTGCGGGGCATGAGGCGGATGATGTCATCGGTTCTATGGCAAAGCTTGCTGAACAGCGCGGGTATACTACGTATATGATGACTCCAGACAAGGATTATGGGCAATTAGTGAGCGAAACATCGTTCATATACAAACCTGGCCGTGGAGGGAATCCACCCGAAATCCTTGGGGTTAAGGAAGTATGTGAAAAATTTGAGGTAGAACATCCCCTTCAAGTGATTGATATTCTTGGGTTATGGGGGGATGCCTCGGACAACATTCCAGGCATACCTGGTATTGGAGAAAAAACAGCGAAGCTACTTATTGCAAAATATGGAAGCGTTGAAAACTTGATTGAGCATGCCCATGAATTAAAAGGGAAACAACAAGAAAATGTAATTCAATATGCAGACCAAGGTCGCGTTTCAAAAATGTTAGCGACTATTCTAATCGATTTAACCGTTCCCTTTGATGAAGAACATTTAGAAATTTGTGAACCGAATGCGGATGCTATTCGCACGTTATTTACGGCCTTAGAATTTAGAAACTTACTTAAAAAAATCCTTGGAGAAGAATTAGTAATTACATCCACTTCCTTAACACCCAACCGGGCGGTTAACACCGATCAATTGGGGCTCTTTGATGCGGCAGAATTAACTCAGCCGATAGGAAACGAAGATGCGACTGAATATAAAACCTTGGAAAGTGAAAAACCTTCTTATCACTTAATCCAGACTCCTCAAGAACGCGCAGAATTACTTGAATTATTACTAGAACAATCCAGTATTTGTTTTGATACGGAAACTACAGGCATTGACTCCTTGCGTGCAGCCCTTGTTGGCTTCTCATTTTCATACAAAGCAAAAGAAGCTTTTTATGTTCCTACGCCTGTAAATTATGAAGAGGCAAAAGCCCTCGTTGCCGAGTTCAAACCCCTCTTCGAACATACAGGAATTGAAAAAATTGGACATAATGTGAAATATGACCTTCAGGTATTACATCGTTATGACATTGTAATTCAAGGACCTTTGTTTGACACCATGATTGCACAATACCTGATTAATCCTGAGGCCAAGCAAGGAATGGATTTTATGGCAGAGGTATATTTAGGATACAAACCCATTTCCATTGAATCCTTAATTGGAAAAAAAGGGAAGGGACAGGGTAACATGGGTGACCTAAGCGCCGAGGATATATATCAATATGCGTGTGAAGATGCAGACATTACCTTCCAATTAAAAGAGATTCTAGCCCCTGAGGTTGAAAAACCTCATCTAAAGCATTTGTTCTATGACATGGAAATGCCCTTGGTTCGAGTACTTGGAAGCATGGAGGAAGAAGGCATCGCCATTGATGTTCAGGCATTAAAAGCTTATTCAATCGAATTAGAAGAAACCTTAGGTAAATTGCACGAAGAGATTATAGAAATGGCTGGTGTTCCTTTTAATCCGGATTCACCCAAACAGCTTGGCGAAGTGTTGTTTGACCACTTAAAAATATCTGCTAAGGCAAAAAAAACCAAGACGGGACAATATGCCACATCAGAGGATGTATTGCAAAAACACGAACAAGATCACCCGATAGTTTCTAAAATTTTAGAATATCGTCAGCTCAGAAAATTAAAAAGTACCTACGTTGACCCACTGCCGGAATTATGCAGTCCCAGCGACGGAAGAATTCACACGAGCTTCATGCAAACCGTAACGGCTACAGGACGTTTAAGCTCAAATAACCCGAACCTGCAAAACATCCCCATTCGCACGGCCAAGGGAAGAGAAATCAGACGCGCCTTTGTGCCTCGAAGCCCTGAATATCAAATCATGTCTGTTGACTACTCGCAAATTGAATTGCGCATTATTGCGGCACTCAGCCAAGACCCGTCAATGATTAAAGCATTCAAAGAAGGACAAGACATACATGCCGCCACGGCAGCAACCGTTTATAAGGTTCCGATTGAAGCGGTAACACGGGAACAGCGTAGCGCAGCGAAAGCAGTTAACTTTGGTATAATATACGGACAATCAGCTTTTGGATTGGCTCAAAATCTTGGAATCTCGAGAACTGAAGCGAAGGGAATAATTGATGCCTACTTTGAGCAGTTTGGGACCATTAAATCATACATGGACCATGTAATTGCTTTTGCGCGAGAACACAGTTATGTAGAAACCATTATGAAACGCCGTCGCTACTTACCAGATATTCATTCAGCCAATGCGATGGTACGGGGATATGCCGAGCGAAATGCGATCAATGCGCCGATCCAAGGTTCTGCCGCTGATATTATTAAAATGGCAATGATCGCTGTTGACAAAGCCTTGGCTACGAAAGACTTGAAATCAAAAATGATTTTACAGGTGCACGATGAACTGCTGTTTGATGTGCATGTGACGGAACAAGAGGAAATGAAAACCTTAGTGAAAGAAGCCATGGAAAAAGCCGTACATTTGGTTGTACCGATGGAAGTTGAGATGGAAATTGCATCGAATTGGTTAGAAGCTCATTAATTATGAAAAACATACTTCTTTTTATTGCTTTGATTGGGATTATTGTGGCATGCAACAAACCGCTACATGATTATCGTTCGAAGTATATAGGAACCTATAATGTGGTTTCGTACAACTCCAGTTATGTGGGAAGCAATTATCAAGAAGATACGGTAACGTATACATTAAATGTAAAACGATCAAAAGAAAGGTACTATGTGGATTTTGTAAGTCCAAATGGCTCAACATCCTATCTCTTAGAAACCGACGGTACGCTTCATTACGAAAGTAATGATTGGCATTATCAAGTCAATGGTGGTTTCATTGATAAGAATCATTTTCATCTTACGGGTGGATATCATGGTTTAGGTGGAGGAAATTCATTTGATGCAACAGGAACTAAACAATAGGCAATGATTAAAATTATCTTTGTTTTAAGTTTGATTTGTCTAAGTGTCGCGTGCCGAAAAATCACCCCCATCGAGACGCACGTCCCACCATGTCCTTCTACCGATTATCGAGCTCAATTTTTGGGAGACTACGATTGTACCGTATACGGGGCGTTTTGGGACATGGATCAAGGAAATTCATGGGACACATCAAAAACAGTTTTTCACATCACTAAAGGAAATGAGTCTAATACCATTATAATACAAGGATTACTCCCATTTCATTCGTTTATCGCACCTAGCGATACCATAATTACTTACCGTTGGGAATACATCATTGATTCAACGGGCAAAATGAATTTATTAGGTGCGCACATAAACAATCAAGGGAAGGGAAGTTTTATTTCATCTGAGTGTTTTGACGTGAATGCAGCATACTATTGGCACCCTCATTCAGGAATAAGAACTATACATGGAAAAAGGAAATAACAAGCTTATAAATAAAAAACGCGGCGTAGCGATTTTAGGGTCTACCGGCTCCATTGGCACACAGGCTCTTGAGGTGATTGAGACTTATCCGGAATTATTTGATTTACAAGTGATTACTGCAGGAAACAATGCGGACTTGTTAATTGAACAGGCCTTAAAGTTTAATCCCAACATGGTGGTCATTGGAGATGAAACTCAGTATAACAAGGTAAAAGAAGCGCTTTGGAACGAAGACATACATGTATATTGTGGAGCTGATGCCTTATGTCAGGTGGTTCAATCCACCGATGTAGATGTGGTATTAACCGCCTTAGTGGGATACGCAGGTCTTAAACCTACCATTGCAGCGATTGAGGCGAAAAAAGATATAGCACTCGCCAATAAAGAAACCTTAGTGGTTGCCGGGCAATTAATTACGGCCATGGCCAAATCGTATGGCGTTAATATCTATCCGGTAGATTCTGAACATTCAGCCATTTTCCAATGCCTACCTGGAGAATTCATGAATCCCATTGAGAAAATTTATTTAACGGCTTCGGGTGGACCGTTTAGAGGATATTCCACTGAACAACTCGCTCAAGTAACCAAAGCACAAGCATTAAAACATCCCAATTGGAGTATGGGGGCCAAAATCACCATAGACTCTGCCACGATGATGAATAAAGGCCTGGAGGTTATTGAAGCGAAGTGGTTATTTAACTTAACGGCAGAACAAATCGATGTGGTTGTTCATCCGCAAAGCATCGTGCATTCGTTGGTTCAATTTGAAGACGGAAGCATGAAAGCCCAAATGGGCTTGCCCGATATGAAATTACCCATTCAATACGCCCTTACGTTTCCTTACCGATTGAAAACGAATTACCCTCGATTCAATTTTATGGACTATCCGAACCTTACTTTCGAAACACCAGACCGGATAACCTTTAAAAATTTAGACCTAGCCTATCAGGCCATGGATCGTGATGGTACTGTGCCTTGTGCGCTGAATGCAGCAAATGAAATTGCGGTTAGTGCTTTTCTTGAAGAACGCATTACATTTTTAGATATCGCTCGTATAAATGAACAAGTAATGAATACGGTAACGCATGTTTCAAAACCCTCATTAGAAGATTATATTGCTACCGATTTAGAAGCGCGACGAATGGCAAGCTTATTGGTTGGAAAATAAATTATATCCAAACGTTCCATGAAAGGCATACTTTATTTATGTAGTTTTTTATTCCTTATGGTTTCTTGCAAATCCACCATTACGATTCAGGTAACGAACCATTGGCCTTATTGTGGAGGAAAGTTGCCAGATTCAACCGAAATCAATGGAAGGAATGAGGGGTTTTCTAATCATTATTTTCGGATCACTGAAGGGAATAAAATCAAGACTATCCGTACGGATGAGTTCGGATTATGGAAAGGCCGATTAAATACTAGGAAGGAAATCACCATTATGGACATCGATAAAACATTTTCCTTGGAAGAACTTAAGTCCGCATACCCACTTCCTACATCTAGTAGCTCAAACGAACAACCCTTGTATGCGTATATAACGCCCGAAGAATGGTTTTCGCGTTGTTCCTTGGATTATGTTAGCATAGGAGCCCTTTGCAGTGAAGAAAATATTGCGAGAAATGGAAAGATAGACACAGTCCATGTGGTCATAAATCGAACCTGCTTTACAGGAACCAATCCCATCATAAAATACATTGGACCTAAACCGAGGTAATTAGCATCTCAGGGGTTACGTATTCCTTTTCAATAAAATAATCGATAATCGCTTCTTTTAAGACGTGCTTTTGCTCCTTTTCATTCAGTGTTGGTAAGGATTGAACCAAGGTGAAATGGGGCCAATTCTGATCATCCCGATGAGAAAATTCATAGTATCCGCCTGGTGCAAGCAAGGTGCAAATCGCCACATGCATGAGGTCCATTTTTTCTTGTTTTGAATAAACTCTAAAACCGAACCCGGCTTCATTTAAGCCAATAAGATAAATTAATGCGGTTAAATCCAAATCCATTTCAAAGGTTGGTTTCAAGCAATTAATCAACTTCTGAAAGCGCAATTCGGTATCAAAATCCATGGTGCAAAGGTATGAAAGGAAATGAAAAAAGGGGCCGAAGCCCCTTTTAAATTCTTATAACTTATCGGTTAATTACTCAACGATTACTCGCTTTGTGAATACCCCTTTGTTTGTAGTTACAGATACTAAGTATAGTCCGTGATTCATTCCTGATACGTTAAGTGAAGCCGCAACTCCATTAACCTCTACCGATTGAACTAAACGACCATTAACATCCAAGATTGCTACCGTTTGAATTTCTGATTTCGCAGAAACATTCAATGCGGTCGTTGCAGGGTTTGGCGCAATAACGATTCCGTTTTCGTTTAACTCATCAATTCCAGCAGGACAATCTACACAACTTTGCCAGCAAACCACTGCTAACGTAGAATCTGTAGTAACAGTTCCTGCACGGTTAGTAAATCCACCACTAGTAATTGTACAAGTTTCGCCACCAACAAATTGCTCAGAAACATTCCAACCATCTACAGTAAATTTATACTCGATGCTCCCTGCTGCAATTGGAGCAGTTACTTCCCATACACCATCCATATTCGCATCTGCCATTGGTGTACAAGTTCCACACCATCCGTTAAATGTACCATTAAGGAAAACACCTGCTGCAGTAGAACCACCACCATTTACATAATCATTCATGTTCACACGGAATGTAATGTCGTTTGTACAAATATCACAGCTATTGAAACATACAGGCGCTAAAGTAATGTCTCCTGACACCACATGGTAACGGTTGTAGAATCCATCATTGATCGGATCAATACATGCTTCTGTTCCTGTAAAGTTCTCTTGATCGTTCCAACCGTCAACAGTAAACTTGTATTCTATAGCTCCTGGTGCAAGCGGCAGAGTAACTTCCCAAATTGAACCGGTTGTGTTTGTCATTGGATTACATGTACCACACCATCCGTTGAAATTTCCGTTAACGAAAACACCGTTAGCAGTATTTCCACCGTATTGTGCCATATCCACACGGAAAGTTACGTTATAATTAGCTACTGGGATTAATTGCGTACGGTTATAGATGAATCTCCACCAGTTCGCACCAACATTGATATCTAAGGTAAGTGTGTTTCCACCGTTACTCAATCCAGTTAAGTAAGTGATTGTATCCGCGGCATTGGCAGGCGAAACAATTTCAGACCCGTTAATCACTTTGGGTAGGCCCATGTGTGCTCCTAAGCCATAAACAGAAAGTGTATTAGTTGTTCCGTCGTACGCATAGGTTGCAGGGTTTGAACCATTGTGCGGAGCCACTGGAGTTCCACAAGCATCAGGATTCGCTCCTTGCCATCCTTCTAACCATGTTTGACCATCCATATAATGCATCATGGTACCATTCGCATTAAACGTAATAGAATCATCAAACAAACACGCTCGAGTAGTTAAGTCTCCAACGCCATTTGACCACCATTGCATGCTACCTTGAGAAGGACCAACACCCATTGCAGCTGCTTGATTCGCAAGTTTCCATGTACCCACAACTTGTGCGTTGAAAGCCATTGGAAGTAAGAGAAAAAGTAATAATTTTTTCATAACATTAAAATAATTTAAGGGTTGTATGGGGTAAATATAGTAATTTTTACAATAAGCCTAAAATAATTCAAATTATTTCAAAATCAACTACTTAATATCTTACTTAAAAACTACGGATCCCTTCTTTGTTCCTATGCTGAAATTGAATTTCCCAGGTTCGAATACCCACTCACCAGCCTCATTCACAAACATTAAATCGTCCTTGTTCAACACAAATCGTACTTCCTTGGTTTGTCCGGCAGGGATTTTAACTTTTTGAAAGCGTTTTAGTTGTTCTCCAGCGGGCACCATACTCGCGAATTCATCTCCAACATACAGTTGAACGACCTCATCTATTTCGCGATTGCTCTGGTTAATTACATCAATGGTAATTTCCCACGGAGTATTCTCGCTCAACACCTCATTACTTTTTAAATGCTCATAGCTTACCTCACCATAATGCAACCCAAACCCAAAATGCCATTCCGGATTAAACGCGGCGAAGTCCCCAACGTTTGAGCGATCAACACTTCTTGGACGGTCATAAAACTCAATGACCCCATCATATTTTGGATAGGTATATGGAAGCTTTCCACTAAAGTTTTTTTCACCGGACAATAATTCTACTAAAGCTTCCGCCCCATAGTCGCCGGGTAAATAGCATTGAACAATGGCTCCAGCAGGGTCAACAATGTCTCGAATAATGCGAGGCCGTCCCTCCACCAATACGATGATCACATTTTTATGCTTAGCATAAGCCATTTTTGCCAATTCAAGCTGTTTGGAATCCAAATGCAAACTGCGAATGTCGCCAGGTTTTTCTGTAGCGGGAACCTCACCTAAACATAAAACCACTGTTTCCACCTCATCAAGCTTTTTGATGTAGTCCTCAAGGGAAACAAAACGTGATTGTTCAATTTCTTTTTCCTTAAACAACTCAACGCCCTTTGAAAACAGGCATTGTTCGCCATATTTTTCCTGAAGTGCTTGAGCAATAGTTTTACATCCTTTTGTATTGAAGGAAGTATCCATTCCTTGCCAAGTATGTGACCATGCACCGTTGAGGTAAACCAGGTTGTCTGCACATGGACCAGCGACTAAAAACTTGGAGTTTGTTTTCAAAGGCAGGATTCCATTGTTCTTCAATAAAGTAATTGACTCCAAGGCTGCTTGTTTTGACGCATTTTTGTGCTGCTGGGAACCAAAGGCTGTATAACTTGAAAGCACGGGTTGATGCAAGTCGAATAAGCCTACCACTTCTTTAGTTCGGTATATTCGATTCACTGCGTCATCCAATCTCGCATTAGTAATATTACCGTCTTTGACAGATTGTAACATGAGTTCACAATAGGTTTTATAATCAGGAGAGAGTGGAACCATACTCATATCTACACCGGCGTTAAACGCTTTTTCGTATGCGGTTTTTAGGTCCGGAGCAACGCGGTGTACCGTATGCAACATGTTAAAATCTTCCCAATCTGAAACGGCGAATCCCGGGAACTTCCATTCGTCTTTTAGGGTGTGTTGAAGTAAGGCTTTATTGACATGACCTGGAATGCCATTGACCGTTCCACTGTTGATCATTACCGTTTGAGCGCCGGCGTGAACGGCTGATTTAAACGAAGGCAAATACAACTCCTTCATGTATTTATCTGGAATCCAAGCGGGGGTTCGGTCACGTCCACTGGCAGCGGCACTATAACCCACAAAATGTTTCATACAAGAAAGCACATGCAATGAATCAATTACACGCGGATTCGTACCTTGATACCCTTTAATGATCGCTGCGCCCATCACCGAAACCAAATAAGGGTCTTCTCCCAGCGTTTCAAAGGTTCTAGACCAGAGTGGATTTCTTCCTAAATCTAAGACCGGAGAAAAATTCCATGGAATACCTGATGCTCTCGTTTCATAGGCTGTAATTCGGCCAAATTCTTCTGCCAGCATTGGATTCCATGTAGCAGCCAAGCCTATTTCCTGAGGAAATAAGGTTGCACCTTGCGTATAATTCACCCCATGGATTGCATCTATGCCATAAAGTACGGGCACCTTAATTCTACCTGAAGTATAATAAGATTGAATGGTTTGTGTAATTTCTTGCCATTGCGCTCGTGTTAGCGTATGCCAACTCACATTAAGGATTGAACCGACTTTATACTTAACTAGCGCTTCTGTGAGTTTATTAGTATCTAATTTAAGGGGAGCCAAGGTTCTTCCTTGCGCATCTGTTTGCGCAACAGCATCTAATGTAATTTGACAGGTTTGACCTACTTTTTCTTCTAAAGTAAGATCCAATCCTTTTTCATGTTTAACTTCTTTTGTAACTCCACACGAAACTATGGCTCCAAAGCAGCCAATAAACAAGAACTTTCTCATGACATTACTATTGAAAAACGCGCACATAATCCACGTACATCGTTTGTGGAAGTTGTGTTGTAGCATCTGGACTTCCTGGCCAATTGCCACCAACGGCAATATTGAAAATCAAGAAAAACTTTTCTTGAAATTCTGCTAATTGAGCCGGGCTCGTATTCAAGGTATTGTACACCACATTATCAACCATCCATGTGATACTATTGGAATTCCAGACGATAGAGAACACATGAAATTCATCGGCAAAAATCCCTGAATTTAAGGTGTAGCTATCTCCGTATTGTGCATGAGAGCCATTATCACTCCAATGCGCCGTCCCGTGAACAGTTTTATCGTTATTTCCAGCTCCTCCGATCATTTCCATGATGTCGATTTCACCACACGCAGGCCAACTAACGGATGTAATATTGTCTCCTAACATCCACAGTGCGGGCCAAATCCCTTGTCCTTTGGGCAAAGCTGCTCGGATGTCTATGCGACCATATTTCCATGATTGAACTCCTTGGGTTTTAATGCGACTTGAGGTATAATTTTGACCGCCCATAGCTTCTTGTTTAGCTGTAATTTGCAACACGCCACCAGAAACTACTGCATTTTGATTCGTATAATATTGAAGTTCATTATTTCCCCATCCCCCATTGCCTGTTCCAATATCATATACCCAATCATTTGATAGTGTCGTACCATTAAATTCATCATGCCAAACCAAGGTGTACCCGTTGTAACTAATTGGACTAGTAGGTCCACTGGTTGGAGCACCTGTTCCACCCATATTTAGATTGATTTCAAACGCATCCGTTTCCGTAATAAAATGTTCAGCTGTGGTGTATGCTACTGTTTTTACAGAATATTCACCCGAAGTAGAATAGGTATGTGTTGCGACACCCGCATTGGATTTAATCATGGTAGAATCCCCGTTTTCATAGAAGGTGAAAATGTAGAAATTCGCTGAGTCCGCATGGGCTGTAACATCAACGGTGGCTGAATTGATATCCAATGTTACCTGTAAATTAGAAGGCAAAACAATATCTTTTGGAATATAATTATCCTTTTGACATGCAGCCAAAACTAATAAAATGGAAAGAAGCATAAATAAATTTTTCATGATATAATTATTCAGTTTTTAATCTAAGGTACCAGTTTAATCCACCCAAATGATGTCCATATTGTAAGTACATCGTTGAGTCTGTTAACTCCAAAATACGATACGTATTAACGCCTGTATAAAATCCAATAAAGGCTCCATTTGAAATGGTTATGGTGTTTTCAGGACCTTCCACTAAATTCCATGAATGATCCATTTGATTTGGATAGGGGGCAGTATAATCAGCAAGATTCATAAATGATCCAGGGAAACTTGCAGCAATGGAATTATGCACATAAACATCTCCGTTGGTAATCATATCAAACTTAAAGGCATTGAGATGAAACACATATTTATCGTTGTATAAGCCACATCCTGGTTTTTCATTCGCCCCGGCTGCCCACCATTCAGGAGTAGCGCCCAATGGACTTTCAGGATCCGGACCTACGCCAAGGTGTCCGCTTAGTACGGAGTCAACAACCCATGTTTTATACCCAGGGCCATTTGCTCCCCCAGTAAGTTTGTTATAAAACGGATTATCTAAGAGTGAAAGATCAGTTTGGGCAATAACTACTTGCTGAGTAGACGAACGGCTGCCGCCTTTATTAAACACCGTTAGTGTGATGGTATAAGTTCCTGCATACGGATACGTTGCAGAAACCACAGCACCCTCACCCTTCATTCCATTACCAAAATCCCAACGACAAACCAAATTTGGGTTGCTTGCTGTAAGTATAATAATATTGGCATTAGAATCTGAAGGAACAGCTGTGAACGCAGCATCCGTTTGACTTGGTGGATCGCCCAGGGTAGGACGAACTTTTTTACAAGCCGATAAGGCAGTAAAAGCAAGTAATAAAATGATGATGTTATTTTTCATGATGTAGGCTATTAATATCCTGGGTTTTGAGGCCAACGCCCACCCGCTAAATCTATTTCTACTTGTGGAATAGGGAATACTTCATGTTTCCCCGTTATGAATCCTGGAATTGCTGTGGCTGCTTTACCGGTTCTTACCAAATCAAAAAAGCGATGTCCCTCTCCTGATAATTCAAAACGACGCTCATTGTAAATCTTGTCCAACGAATTAACTGAAACTCCTGGGATTGAAACGCGCGAACGGATTTGATTCACATAGGTTTGAGCGACGGACGTATTACCTAAGTGATAATTTGCTTCTGCCGACATTAATAATACATCTGCATAGCGAATAACTCGATAATTCACGGGACTTGTTAAATCATTATCCGGCAATCCGATTTCTCCTTGTCTCTTTATGTACTTATTGTTATAGTAACCCGTATGTCCTCCTGCGCCAATCGCATAAGTAATTGCACTTGGATTTGGCTGTGCTGCTATAAATGCTTCAATATCTAAAATTGTAGCCGCCCTGCGCGGATCTCCAGCGGGGAAGAAATTATACAAGTCTTCTGTTGGCAAGTTGTAGCTATTCCCGTCACCGTAAATTGGGCCATTATACTGACGAATGCCTTGAAATCCGGGAGCGGCATTACCTTCTAAGCAAACCAAACACCCGTAACCACCACCTTCTAACCCAGAGTACTGAATATCGAATACAGTTTCAGTGTTGTTTTCGTGTGCAACATCAAACAGCTCAGTATATACCGGATGAAGACTATAAAGCCCGCTCGTAATCACCAAATCAAACATTTGATCAGCCTCTGTCCATTTACTTTGATATAAATATACCTTTCCTAAGAGGGCTTGAGCGGCGCCTTTGGTGGCTCTACCTTTTTGACTGGCCACTGCACTTAATACAGGATACGCCTCTTTCAAATCTTTTTCAATCTGCGCATATACATCCGCTTTCGGTGATCGATCAATCGTACGTACTTCTTCAATACCAAGTCGTTTATCAATTACCAACGGAACATCGCCAAAGAACTTCACGAGTTCGAAATAATAATATGCCCTCAAGAATTTTGCTTCAGCCAAAATATGAGCTTTCTCCGGGAAATCAATATTGTCTTTATTTTCTAAAATGTAGTTCGCTCTAGAAATACCGACATAGTTCCAACGGAAAACACTGCGTAAATCGTTATTAACTCCACCATGGGTCATGGCGTCGATTTGATGCAATCCTTGCGAGTCGTTAGCACTTTCCCCTCCAGCAATTGCATTATCAGAGGCTATTTCTCCAATCCAAAGGGACATAAAAGAAGTTTGCAGTAAATCATACGCACCAACTAATGCTCGATCATAGTCCTCCGGCGTTTTAAAATAATTTTCCGCATCTTGGGTATACGGTGGGTCCACTGAGAGGAACTTTTTACATGAAAAAATTCCTGCCAATACTAAACCAACAATCAATAAGCGTTTGATATTTTTCATCGATTAAAATTTAAATTGTAAACCAACCATTACTGTTTTAGCCTGTGGATATAAGCCATAATCTACTCCTGCAGACAACGCACTCGTTGAACCTAAATCTGGATCATACCCCATATATCTTGTAAGGGTTAACAAGTTATTCGCCGCAACATATACACGAAGTTGTTCTATTTTGATTTTACGTAACCAATCTTTAGAAAAAGCATATCCTACTTGTAGGTTTCGTAAACGTAAGAAGGATCCATCTTCTACATAAAAAGAAGAAAACACATTGTTACGCGTAGGTTCTGTAGTTTGACGTGGAACATCAAACGAACTTTCAGACCCAACCCAGCGATCGATAACATAGCTCATTTGATTCGCATACGGTTGTTGACGCTCATAATTTCGGATGATTTCATTGCCAATGGACGCATAAAAATTGGCAGAAATATCAAATCCTTTATAGCTTCCTGAAAGATTGAAGCCCATAGTGAAATCAGGAATTGCTGAACCTAAATATGTTTTGTCGCTATCATCTGTAAAGCTAATAACCCCATCTCCGTCTTGATCAACAAAAATTAAATCTCCCGGCTTCGCTCCTTCTTGAACAACTGCCGCATTATCAATTTCCTCTTGCGATTGAAAGATTCCTGCGGTTTGGTATCCAAAGAAATATCCAATTTCATATCCTTTCTGAAAACGAGTGGCTACATCGCCACCTACACTGAACGCTGCGCCAGGTAAATAATCAACTCCTGTTGGAACGGCCGTAACTTCATTATTAACTGCTGTAAAGTTCCAATTTGCTTCGTATAAAAAGTCTTTTGTTCGATCTGAACGATATCCTAATTCAAGTTCCCACCCTTTATTGGAAACATTACCGGCATTAATAACCGGAGGATAACCTCCTGGACCATAGGAGCCCATTAATGCGGAAACATCGGGTTGGAATAAAAGATCATATGTGTTTTTAATAAAGTAATTGGTAGTAAAAGAAAGTTTCTTCCAAAAGGAAAGGTCAAGACCTATATTTAACTGACGGGTAGTTTCCCATTTTAAGTCTGGATTAGCCGGACGTCCAATGGCCACACCTTGGGTGATTACATCATCAAACACATAAACACCTTCTCCATTGAGCAATGCTCGATATGCGAAATTTGGAATCTGATCATTTCCAGAAATCCCGTAGCTCACTCTCAATTTACATAAGTCAATTGGTTTGAATTTGAAAAATTTCTCTTCTGAAATTAACCACCCTGCAGACATGGACGGGAAGGTTCCAAAGCGGCTATTTGGTCCGAATTTACTAGAGCCATCTCTACGCACCACCATAGAAACTAAGTACTTCTCTTTGAATCCATATTCCGCTCGCATAAATACAGAAACCAATCGCTCCGTAAATTCCCAAGACCCAGTATTGTTTAAATACCCTCCTTGTGTAGTATTGGCGGAAATATCTGCATAATTCACATCATTATTCGGAACACCATAGGCTACGCCATTGAGCGATTTTCCATCCCGTTGAAAAATCGTAACCCCTGCCGTTGCTTTCACCTGATGATCTGTTTTAAACACTTGATCGTAATTGGCGAATCCTTCGTATGATAAATCACTAAAGGTATTTCTCTCCTCATAAATCGCTGCTCCTCGATCAATTTCAAACCCTGGAGTAAGTTCAACCGTAGGTGACTCTAATTGCGCATTAAGGGCCGTATTAGCATATTTTCCATCTCCGTACCATACCAATGGGGAGAACACCTTAGAATCAACCAAAGAAACATTATAATTGAAGCGATTCGTGACTGTTAAGAAGGCAAGCGGTTTGTATACGAACTCTTCCTTACCCACAAATTTTTGCGCTTGATTCCAATTGTAAGTATTCATGATTTGAGCCACTGGATTAATGATATCGCTGACTTCTTCCATGTACGAATAATTCCCCATGGGAGAAATTACAGGTTCGGTTGGGAACGCATTAATCGCATTATACAAGACCGAACCAATCCCATTTTCAGGAAGGGTATTTCTACCTTCAGTTGAAAACAAAAGCACCGAATTCAATTTGAGTTTATCGGAAAGATCGGTAGAAAAATTAAGGCGTGCATTATACCGGTCAAAATGGGATTTTGACCCACCCACAATACCGTCTTGATTGAAATAACCCAAGCCAATAGAGTATCGCGTATTTAAGGTCCCTCCATTTAAGGAGATGTTGTGACTTTGTACCGGTGAACGCGTAAATACTTGATCTTGCCAATCTGTTCCTTTTCCAACATTTACATTATCAAAGGGCATGGCTTGACCGCCCATTGCGAACATTTCATTTTTAATGACTGCGTATTCATCCGCATGTAATAAGTCAAGTTTTTTGGAGGTTTCTTGTAAACCAAAATACCCATTATATTCAATAGTTGGTTTACGATTTATGGAACCATTCTTGGTCTCAATAAGTACCACTCCATTTGCGGCACGAACGCCATAAATACCTGCCATGGCATCTTTTAGCACCGTAATTGATTTAATGTCAGACGGATTTAGTGCATTTAATCCCTGAGAATCATAAACAATTCCATCCACTAAAATCAAAGGGTCGTTATCCCCAAAGGTGCCAAGACCTCTAATCCGAATGTTCGCACTACCTCCTGGGGAACCAGAGTTTGTAGAAATATTCACACCAGCCATCTGCCCCTGTAAGGCTTGATCCATGCGCGCCATGTTCATTTTTTCTATGTCTTCTCCATCAACTTTTGATGTTGCGCCAGTAATGGTTTTGTTTTTTGCCTCGCCATATCCAATGACTGTGATTTCCTTTTTATCAGAAAACTCTGGCTTCATAACAAGCGCTAAGTTCTGGTCACCGGGACCAACAACTACTTCTTGTGTTTGATATCCGTAAATTGAGATTGTTAATGTCGCACTTACGGTATCTTTCAATTGAATTGAAAAGAATCCGTCATTCGCTGTTAAGGCATTTCCTTTAGGTGATTTTGAGGAAATCTTCGCAAATCCTAAAGGTTCGTTTACGTCATTAACTACTTTACCAGAAACAACCCTCATTTGAGTGAATCCTATGGTAGTACATGCCAAGATAAAAAGTAAAAATCCTATTCTCATTGTTTTCTTTTAAAATTACTTTGTGGGGAGTTGCCTCCCCACGCACTAAGTAAAAACTAACTGTTCAACTGTTTTGATATCAATTGAATGGTAAATATAAGTATATTATTGTATTTTTTACAATATCTAAATAAATCCGTTACATTTTGAAAATCCAAGCGCTTTGTTCAAGCCTTTCAAGTTCATTTTCCGCGTCAAAGGAAAAGAGATTGGCAGGTCTATGCTTAACATTGGTTTGTTTTTCAGTATGCTTTACCAATGGGATTCCTTTTATTTTCTTTCTAAAGTTGGCCTTATCGAAAGGGATTCCATTTACATATTCGAAGAGTTGCTGAAATTCATTTAAAGTGAATTTTTCCGAAAGCAATTGAAAACAGATGGGTTCGATTGAAAGTTGTTTTTTAAGGCGATCAAAGGTTGCATGAAGGATTTCATTGTGATCAAAGGCTAAGTCACTAACCTCCATCACAGGCTCCCACTTTACTTCGTTTGCCCATGAAGAAGCTTTGATTGAAAAATCTTCAATTCTCACTAACGCGAAATAGGCGATCGTAATAACCCTGCCTTGCGGATGCCGAGAGGGGCTCCCAAACGTATGGGCTTGGTGCATTTGAATATTAGTCAGTCCCGTTAGCTCGCGAAGGATTCGTTCAGCCGCGTCTGGTAAATCTTCATCGGGATAAACGAGGTCGCCAGGAATAGCCCAATAGTCTTTGTAGGGATCTATAGCCCGTTTAATTAATAAGGTCTTTATTTTTCCCTCTGAATATCCAAAAATCAAACAGTCTACAGAAAATGCAGAACTAAAAAAATCAGAAAAATCTATTTTATACATAGAACCTATTAATGTGCTGTTTCAGAAGCGTCCAATTGAGTGATTCCCTGTTTTTTTAACATTCGACTTACCGTCCATGCGAAAAAGGCTAAGTATACAAAACAAAGCACACCAATCCAATATGAATTTTGGATACCGATGGATTTACTTGTTCCTAAGGATGCTTGCCATTGCGACACAAATCCTCCACCCATAATCATCATAATCATTAGGCTAGAAGCTGCATTTGTTTTTTCATTCAGACCTGCGATACCTAAGGTAAAGATACATGGCCAAAGGGTGGAGCAAAACAGTCCTACAGAAATAAATGCAAATACACTGACCATGCCGCCGGCAAAAATACCAACCAATAGCGCACCTGCACCCAACATTGAATATACAATCAACTGTCGAACCGGGTTGCCACCAGTAAATGCCTCTGCTACCATAAGAACTATCACCAAAAATAAGTACGGATAGAATTGAGAAACATCATGGCCTGCAATATAATTCGCTAACATAAAAATTGAAAACGCGAGAAACGGCAACAAGATCGAAAGTCGTTGTTTAATGTCTGCTCCAACATTAAAGGCGCCTGCTGCAGAGGCCCAACGACCAATCATCAAACTACCCCAAAATAAAGACACAAAGGGGGTGATTTCATGCTCAGCCTTACCCAGTTTTAATTTCATAAATTCAGGTAAGTTACTCGCGGTGGAAACTTCAACTCCAACGTATAAAAATATCGCAATCATGGCTAAAATCACTTGTGGTTTTCTCGCCACGGCGATAATTGATACACGCTCAGAAGAAGCAGTTCCTTCTTCTTCAATCTGATCTGGAACACTTGAAAATTTAAAAAATATGGCAGCTAAAATGAATGTTGCACCGAGTATTAAATAGGGTATCTTAACGGCTGAAAGCTCTAAGTTCGTGGAGCCTGTGCCGGCCATTCCAAAAATCGCAAAGGAAACCAATACAGGCCCGATGGTTGTGCCCACATTATTAATCCCTCCCGCCAAGCTTAATCGCAAATTACCTGTAGATGGGTCGCCCATGTTAATTGCTAAGGGGTTAGCCGCAATTTGTTGAAGCGCAAATCCAATACCCACGGTAAACAATCCACCAAGTAATAGGGGAAACGAAGATTCATTTGCAGCAGGGATAAACAATAAGGTCCCTAATGCTGAAATTACCAAGCCTAAAGCGAGCCCGTTACGATAACCTAGGAACTTAAGTAAATCCTTCTTCATGAAAGCCGAAACAGCAAAATAAAGTAAAGAACCTACAGTATACGCAATGTAAAATGCCACTGAAATCAACTGTGCCTTGTCTTGTTTTAAATTCAAGGCCTTCTTAAAAACAGGAATTAATATATCATTACTAGAGGCTACAAAACCCCAAAAGAAGAATATGATTATCAGGGCTCCAAAGGCGCTAAAATTGGTTTTTTTCATGGTCAAAATTTCGACCAAAATACAATTAAATTTGATTAACCAGCCTGAGAGGCAGCTGTTTTTGTATTTTCAACCATAAGTAAGCGTTCAACGGTAGCAGCGATTGAAGCAGCATCAAATCCACACGCCGCCCAAAGTTCTTCTTGAGTTCCATGGTGTATATACTCATCCGGAATTCCTAAACGAACTACTTCTGCTTTGTACCCGCGGTCTGCCATAAACTCTAATACGGCCGAACCAAAGCCTCCCATTAAGCAACCATCTTCCACCGTAATAACCTTGTCGAATTTGGTAAAAACTTCATGCAATAGCATCTCATCAAGCGGCTTAACAAAACGCAAATCATAATGAGCTGGGGTAATTCCAACCTTGGTTAATGTTTTAATTGCCTCTTGGGCAAAATTCCCAGGGTGACCGATGGTTAAAATTGCAACTCCTTCTCCTGCGGAAACTTTTCTGCCTTTACCAACTGGTATCTCTTCAAGCGGTGTTTTCCAATCGGTCATAACACCGTTACCTCTTGGGTATCTGATGGTAAATGGTCCTTTATTTTCGAGTTGAGCTGTATACATTAGGTTACGTAATTCTTGCTCATTCATTGGTGCTGAAACCACCATATTCGGAATACAACGCATGTAGGCTAGGTCATATGCCCCATGGTGTGTTGCGCCATCCGCCCCAACTAAGCCACCACGGTCTAAACAAAATACTACATTTAAATTTTGCAAGGCCACATCATGCAACACTTGGTCAAATGCCCGCTGCATAAAGGAAGAATATATATTACAAAAGGGAACCAATCCTTGCGTAGCCAATCCTGCACTAAAGGTAACCGCGTGTTGTTCCGCAATACCCACATCAAATGCACGATCAGGCATTGCCTTCATCATGATATTCAAGGAACATCCACTTGGCATCGCAGGAGTAATCCCCATTATTTTATGATTGCGTTCCGCTAATTCCACGATGGTATGACCAAATACATCTTGATACTTTGGTGCTTCAGGTCCAATCGGAACAACTTTAACAATTTCCCCTGTATCCTTATTAAATACGCCTGGAGCATGCCACTTGGTAGGATTTCCCTCTTCAGAAAATTTATATCCAGCACCCTTCTTGGTTAAACAGTGTAATATTTTTGGTCCAGGAATATCTTTTAAATCTTCTAACACTTTAACTAATCCTTCCACATCATGACCATCCACAGGGCCAAAATATCTAAAATTTAAGGACTCAAATAAATTGGATTGATTGAGTAAAGTGCTTTTGAGGGCGTGAGAAACCTTAGATGCAACTTTTTGCGCATCGGGTCCGAATTTCGAAATTACCCCTAGCCAATTCCACACCTCATCTTTAACTTTATTGTATGTATGAGAGGTAGTAATATCCGTCAGATATTCTTTAAGCGCACCTACATTCGGGTCAATCGACATGCAATTGTCATTTAAAATCACCAATAAATTAGCGTCTTTCTCGAATCCTGCATGATTTAATCCTTCAAATGCTAAGCCGGCGGTCATTGCGCCATCGCCAATTACGGCGATGTGATGCCTGTCTTTAAACCCATGAAATCGATTGGCTACGGCCATCCCTAAGGCCGCTGAAATGGAAGTAGATGAATGTCCCACACCAAAGGTGTCGTATTCACTTTCCGACCGCTTCGGAAAACCAGAAATCCCGCCTTTCAATCGATTGGTATGAAACCGGTCTCTTCTTCCCGTTAAAATTTTATGTCCATACGCTTGGTGCCCCACATCCCATACCAGTTGGTCTTCCGGAGTATTAAAAACATAGTGTAGTGCAACGGTCAGCTCCACCACGCCGAGACTTGCTCCAAAATGACTGTTACCAATCTCAGAAATTACATCAACGATATATTGCCTTAATTCTTCGGATACTTGTGGAAGATCGGCTCTCGAAAATTGAGATCTTAAGTCAGATGGGAATTGAATCTTTGAAAGAAAGGGACCCGGGGTGTATGGATTACTCATTCACACAAAATTAGGAATAATAAACCATAACAAGAAGAAGTGATGAATGTTCAATGCCTAATAGAATTGCACATTATATTTTGTAATTTTGCAAGCAGAAAAAACCGCATTGAAACGTATTAACCCTTTTATCCAATTTACTAAGTTTCGCCTCTCTTTTTTAGTGGTGATTTCTGCATTATCCGGATATTTATTTGTTGGTGGCGGGAATGTTGCCATTATAGTGAAATTACTGCTGGGTGGTTTTTTAATCACTGCTGCCTCAAACGGGGTAAACCAACTGCTTGAGATGAAGCAAGATGCCTTAATGAATCGAACCAAAAATAGACCCTTAGTGACGGGAGTGCTCAGCGTTAGAAATGGGGTATTGATTTCGATTGCTTGTTTGATAAGTGGTGCTGTATTGCTCGGTTCAATTAATCAGAACAGTTTATTTTTAGGACTTGGCGCATTTATTTCTTACGCATTTATATATACCCCGCTTAAGGGTAAAAGTTCTTGGGCCGTATTTGTGGGTGCGTTCCCGGGGGCAATCCCTCCAATGTTAGGTGCTATTGCACATACAGGATCGTTTGGTTTTATCCCTGGATTGCTGTTTTTTATTCAGTTCATGTGGCAATTTCCTCATTTTTGGGCGATTGCGTGGGTTACTCATGAAGATTATCAGCGTGCGGGATATTTTTTATTGCCTTCTAAGTCCGGAAAATCAAAACACTCCGCCTACCTAATTTCATTGTATTCGATTGTTTTAATCCCAATTAGCCTCATTCCTTGGTTGCTGGGAATAACCAATAATATATCTTTATTTATTGTTGGTTGTTTTGGGGTTTGGTTCTATTTTCTTTCATACCGATTATATATTTCTTGCGAAGATCGCGATGCGAAAAAACTAATGTTCGCTTCGTTTGTTTATCTACCAATCATACAATTTGCGTATGTTTTTACCAAAATGGATTCTATAATTCAAAATTTATTAAGTCATGGATTATTCTAAAGAACTAAGCCCGGAAATCAGGGAAAAAATGAAAAAAAACCTGGTTTATGTTGGGATTTTTGCCGTTGTCATGTTCTTCGCGGGACTAACCTCGGCCTATTACGTAAATATGGGAGGCGGATTTTGGTTGAAATACCCAATGCCCAGCGGATTTTACCTAAGCACTTTGTTTATTGGTTGTAGTTCCTTGTTTTTTATTTTGGCCATTCGCGCAATAAAGCAAGGCAAGTCATCCTTACTGAAATTACACATGGCGTTGACCTTGGTGTTTGGATTGCTTTTTGTTACCTTCCAATTTAAAGGGTATAATCAACTAATTACTCGAGGTATTTATAATCCTTCGATTTTCTGGACCTATCCAGAAATCTTAGTAAATGATGGAAGATATGGTGATACAATAACCGCCACTGTAAATGGAAAACCAATCCTTGTAGATGGCAACAATTTTAGCATTGGTAATCGTGCCATGACGAAGGAAGAGTTTCGAGATTTTCAAGCGTATATGAAACATTTTGCCTTGCCGGAACAAGTGATTTTTAGTCAGCAAGACAAGCCCTTGGATGCCGTTTATTCCACAAAATACACCTTATTTATAAACAATCAACCACTGGTAATCAAGAAAGGTAATTTTTATATCTCAGATTCCATATTAATGTCGCACACGGATGAAATACGGCTTTGTAAAGTGGCTATGAATGTAGTATTAGGACGTGGGCATTTTATGATGAAAGGTCAATACGGTAAAGATTTTAATGTGTATTTAAAAGGCAAAAAACTCAGTTACAAAAACGGGAATTTCTGGATCAACGGCCGAATTCTAAGTGAAAGTGCGCAAATAAATGCCCGAGAAACTTCGGATAATGCGAGCGCGTTTCTATATGTAATCTCGTTTGCTCACCTCTTACATGTTTTGGGTGCATTAATCTATTTATTAGTCATGGTAAAGAACTCATTTACAGGCCGATACAGCGAGGCCAATCATTTATCCCTTCGATTAGGGGCAATGTTTTGGCACTTTTTAGGCATATTATGGGTGTATTTATTCCTATTTTTCAATTTTATTCATTAAACTTGCACAAATTTTAATACGATGGCAGGTCATACCGCAGCACTTGATTCAAAGACATTATGGGGAGGTAAAATTTCTCCATTTTCAACAAGTTACGGAAAACTAATGATGTGGTTTTTCCTAGTTTCAGATGCCTTAACTTTTGGCGGACTTTTAATAGCTTATGGATTTACGAGACATGATTGCTTAGAAGCTTGGCCAATTGGCGAAGAAACGTTTAACTCCATGCCGTTCTTAGGCCATGGGTATCCTTTGCTTTACGTAGCGTTAATGACATTTATTTTGATTATCTCATCGGTAACTATGGTATTGGCGGTTGAGGCCGGTCATCGAATGGATCGTAAAGGGGTTACTAAATGGATGATTGCAACAATTATCGGTGGCTTTTTCTTTGTTGGATCGCAAGGATGGGAATGGTATCACTTCATTCATGGATCTGAATTTGGCAAAATCGAATTGGCTGATGGATCTGTGGCAATTGTTAAAGGTCATTTCGGTGAAATCAAAAACTTTAAGGTTACTAAGGCTGGTAAGCACCATAAAGAAGGCGATGTAATCAAGGAAGACTTAATGCACACCTTTCAACATGCTGCAGCTGCAGGACACATAACCAACGGTATCATTACATTACATGACGGGTCTAAAGCGTCTATTACTAAAGAAAAAGACCATGAATTGAAATTAATCATTAAGAAAAGTGGTAAGGTAAATAAAGCATCAAAGGCAAAGCGTGAAATTACTGGTGCAAAAGCGGAAAAACTATACTATGAAGCGCTGTATTCAGGTGAAGCTAACCGTGTGATTTATGGTGCTAACTTAAAGCAAAATGAATATGGTCCGCAACAATACGCACAATTCTTTTTCTTTATTACTGGATTCCACGGGTTTCACGTATTTTCCGGCGTTGTAATTAATATTATCATTTGCCTTGGTGTTGTAGCCGGCACATACCACAAAAGAGGACACTATGAAATGGTTGAAAAAACCGGATTGTACTGGCACTTTGTAGACCTTGTTTGGGTCTTCGTATTTACATTCTTTTATCTTTTATAATTTTACGTATGGAACGCGACGATTTAATTGAATATTCATTAGATGCTCACCACAGTGAAGAAAAAGGGGTAGAAATTCGAAAGAAAATCTACAAAGTAACTATACTACTTACCTTAGTAACAATTATTGAGGTAATTTTAGGTGCTGTTATCAAGCAAGACGCTTCAATTTGGCCTTTAGTTAAATGGACTTTTCTTGTGTTAACTATACTCAAGGCAGGATACATTGTCATGGTATTCATGCACCTAGGAGACGAGCACAAGTGGTTGCGGTATGTAATTCTTGTTCCGTACTTTATTTTTATTCTCTATTTGATTTTTATTGCACTTTGGGAAGCTACGGCCATTAAGTCCGTATTGAATTACTTTTCATAAACCCCAATGAATATCACCAAAAAACTAAGGAACGTTCTCGGATTCCTTTTGGTGTTTGGTCCAGCCTTGTTTTTGATTTTTATTTCAACCCGTGGTTGTACGCATCAGTTTAAGACCTTAGATGATTATGGGGCCTTGAAAAACTACTCTTTTACGGATAGTAAAGGCAAAAACCGAACGGCAGAGGAATTCAAAGGTGAAATTATTATCATCACAACGCTTCAAAAAGGTTGTCCGTGGGATTGTTCCGTTTCATTTTGGCGATTAAACCAAATACTTTACCAACACATACGTAAAAACAGCCACAAGCAACTGAAACGCGTACGAATGATTTCTTTTGTAACAGACGGCAAAGGGAACCCTGAAAAAGAGTTGACTCTGGTTCAACAAATGATGGAACGTGATGTAGAGGGGTATGATCCTAACTTATGGATCGTTGCATCCGGAGATGTTCGCAGCATTTACAACATTGAACACAACGATCAAACCTTGCTTCAAAAGGGAGAAAAATATTACGGCGGCGAGGGTTTCCAAGAGCTTATCCTATTAAGCGACAAAGAAAATCATTTGCGAATGGTATTAAAAGGTAATCAAGAAGGGCTTATCCGCCGAATGAAAGAAAGTTTGGCCTTGTTATTAAAACAATATGACAAAGATCGGGCGATACGCAAGTAGCATTCTCGCAATCATTTTGCTTTTCGGGTGTAAAGAATCACCTAAACTGCCTTATTTAGGAAATTCGGATGTAGAATATACGGAAAAAGGTGGTGTTGTTTATGCTGATACCGTCTATCCTGTTATTCCCGCTTTTTCGTTTACAAATCAAGAGGGGAAGCTCGTAACAAATAAGACGTATAAAGGTAAAATGTGGATTGTAGAATTTTTCTTTGCTTCATGCCCTACCATTTGCCCAATAATGAACAATCAATTAAAGCGCCTGCATAAAACATTATCGAAAGACGCGCTTGACGAACTTCAATTTCTTTCGTTTACGATTGATCCTACCCATGACAATCCTGCCGTTTTAAAAAAATACCAAGCTACCCATCAGGTAAATTATAAAAATTGGGATTTCCTCACCGGAAATGAAGCAGAAACCCACCGCTTAGGAATTCAGAATTTTTTAACGTTTGCGGGTAAAGACGATGAATCTGCGGGCGGCTATGCGCATTCTGGATCTTTTACCTTAGTTGATGCCCAAGGTCATGTGCGCGGCGTTTATGCGGTGACAAATTTTGACTTAACAGTTAATGAACAAGAATACGATAGAATGGTTAAAGAAATAAATATCCTTTATGATGAACACACTAGCTCCAAATAAAATCCCCACGGTTAAGAAACTAATTGTTGCTGTCTCGATTGTTATTCCAGTGGTAGTAGGTGCATTATTTCGCATTCGAATTCCTGGAGACTTGTCGTTTTTACCTCCAATTTATGCCGGTTTTAATGCCGCAACAGCTTTATTACTAGTCCTTGCACTAGTCATGATTAAGCAAGGAAAAATAGAATTACACCGTTTTTTTATACGCTTAGCGCTTTTGTTGTCTTTATTGTTCCTGGTTTGTTATGTTGCATATCACCTCACTTCAGATCCAACACAATATGGAGATTTAAATCATGACCGCATCCTTAGCGATGCAGAGAAGGCTTCTGCAGGAAATTGGAGAACAATTTATTTCATTACATTAATAAGTCATATTGGATTAAGTATGGTAGTGATTCCAATGGTACTTTACGCGTATCTTTTTGCTTGGGCGGGTCAATATGAAGCGCATAAAAAACTGGTGCGTTTTGCCTACCCGGTCTGGTTATATGTTGCCATTACAGGAGTTGTCGTGTATTGGATGATTTCTCCTTTTTATCGTTGATTATTTAATTTTAACCTCAACCCTTCGATTGGCTTCTTTTTGTTCCTCAGATTCTGGCTTAGGATAGATTGGTTTAGTGTTGCCATAACCTACAGCAGAAAGTCTTTCTGGCTCAATTCCACAGGAAATTAAATATTCTACAATGCGCTTGGCTCTTTTTTTGGACAATCGCTGAGAACTTAAGGAATTGCCACCTTCATCGTTTACATGGCCTTGAACCTCAATGGAAATACTTGGGTTTAATAACAAGAAATCCTTTAAGCGTTTCAATCGAGGCATGGATTCCTCCAAAATTATCGCAAGACCACCTGCGAAATAAATGTCATCCAATTTGGTGATTGCACCATGTGTAATGGGTGCTAAAAAAATCGTATCGTGATGTGTAGTTGATGGAATCGGATGCTCAAAAATGTCCTTAGAGTAATACCCTTCTGAATCGATTCGCAAGGAGGCCTTAAGTTTACGTTGGTTATTTACCAAGATGTCGGAACCGCGATATGTCCCATCGATTAGGCTTGATGCAACAAGGGATAATTTAGCAATAACGGGAAATCCAGTAAGCTCATCCCTGAAGTGTATTCCATACACAGGGAGTTCTTTTGAATATGCTAAATTTAAAAGTAACGAATCCTTTAATACCGTACCATCCGATGTTAGTGGGGTGTAGTTAAGTTTTAAATCAATCAAGGGTGCTTTACCTTTGTTAACGTAAAGCGCGATGTAATAATTCTTATCAGCTGAACACTTATATATTGGATTAAGTGTATCCAGGGCGGATCTATTTTCACACGTCACAAGCGTGGCTTTTTTCGAAGAAATTGCTCCGCAATCGTCTGTTACATTCGTTTCGAAAATGAATACAATGATTGAATCGCCAGAGGTTTTTAATGCAAGGCTCATGCGGCCACTGTGTGGGGGATGAAATTGTAACCAAACTAAATTATTAGAAGATACCGGTAGATCACAATACGATTGAATACCGCTTTTATCTTTTCCTAATTTTCCTTTGAACTTTAATTGATATGTAGTATTCGGACTAATTACTACATTTCCAGCGCATGTTGAATAATCTTGTTGCGCAAATAACGCTCCAACAACTAATAAAAAGAAGAATAGATTAAAGAGCTTTTTCAACACCCATTTTTTTGGGTATTAACGAGTTACTCTAAAATAAGTTTCAAATTCCCACCAATCTGGGTTCGAAGAACGAGATGGGTCGTTGTGTAGTAAATCTTATTTAAGGAGATGCTAGCTACACGTCCACTCATTGCAACGCCATCTGTTAAGGGTTGATTCAATGACGTATTAATCTCTTTTTTCATGTCTTCAATCATTGGTGTATAGTTAAACTTACCTTGTTCCTCCACTAATTGATTGATTTTTGAATTAAAAAACCACTTCGCAGATTTTAGGAGTACGCTTTTTGTTTTCACATCGAAATCTACATTGGTTAATTCAATTTGCTTCAGGGAATCGTTTAATACGGGTGTTGCAAGTAAATAAATCACCCCCCGCTTTGAACCAGAGAATTGCGTTTTAAGAATAATTCGATTATCAGCAGATCCTGAAACAGCTATATCGTCGATAATTATTTTTTTTCGTTTTATTTCAAAAACCTCGCCTTTAAACGAAGACCTAATAAAATTAGATAGGGAATCATAACTCAAGATCACATCCAATCCAAAGTTCAATCCATTATCAACCTTACTCTTGGACAAATCAGGAAGAGCAGAGGGAATTAATTGGGGTTTTTCTGTTGTGAAGGAAGGAGAAACATCTATATTAAAATTAAAACTTGCTTTTTTACCGCTAAATTTCAACTCACTTATAGCCAAAGAAGAAGGGGCGAGACTTAGATACCCATAGCCCGGAATTTCAGTAGGTTCTTGTAACAACTTCCATGATTCTTTCGCTGTGGATTTAATATCAATTGCACTAAACTGCTTATCTATTTCACGCTCAAGCACCTTGAGTTGTTTGGTAATTTCTTTCTCAACATCCGTAGTAACATCAATATTCGCTATCGTTAATTCGCAAGGGTCAAGCAGTTCGAATTTCTGTAAATTCGTGGTGGTTTTAAACGTGTAATCAGAATTAACCTTCACGGCGGTGCTATATTTAAGGCTGAATTTCCGCATCGGTTCGTTTTCACCACAACTGACATGTACTCTTGGAATAATGCAGGATCCTTTCTCATCGGTAAGCGTTTGGCATTTGGGACAATAATTAATCTTCAATTTAAGTTGTCCTCCTACTTCATATCCAATTTTGTTTCCGCTTCCAGAAAATTTTATATCATCTCGTTTTATCGAATAGGCGGTGCTCACCCCTTCACACTGCTCATTTTTACCTGAGTAAGATTTTGGAATTTCCTTTTCAGCTGCCTTTAAATAACTTGAGAGATCAATTTCAACAGGAATGGTAATCGCCGATACCTCATTATTTAGCGCGGGATATGGTTCAACAAAATTCTCAGGAACAGCCGTTTCAATGGCCTTACAAGAAGTGAGAAAACACCCAATCACCAAGGCATATAAAATTGTTTTCATTCAATTATTTTTTTCAATAAAACCTGCTGATTAAACCCGAGGTTATAGGTACTTAATCCAAAGGCCAAGCCTTCTAATTCATCAATTATTTGAGAAGTACTGAACGGGGTTAAAGACCCACCAAATAAATTAAACTCAAGATCACCGCTTGGTTGCCGACAAAGCACACTACTCATGAAAGAGTTTGTATTATCACTGTCTTCGACGCTATAGAAATCAATTAAACAATCCCCAAATAATCGCATGGGAATTAATACCCCATCGCCTTCGTCCATCACTAAGCCATCAGGTTTCAATACCATATGGTATTTCTTTTCAAGATACCCAGGCTTATCCTTTTCACCATAAGTCATAAAGTAAGTCCACACCGAATCTTTTTTAATTTCTTGAATCGATAGGCGAACCAGTACTGTTGCAAACGGGGTAGCTTCTTTTCCATACAACTGCATATTGCCTTGATATGAACCAGTCCATGTACTTGGTAACCCTTGTCCAATTAAACAAGAATAAAAAAATAGGATAAAAATTATAACTGAATACCGCATAAAAAATCCCGCTGTTGCGGGATTAAATTTAGTTCATTTTTGCTTTCAATCCGCGATCTAAAGCATCTAAAAACTCTTCCGTATATACGAAGTGCTCCCCATGATTCACTTTATTTCCGTGCACGCATACAGCCAAATCCTTGGTCATAATGCCAGATTCAACCGTTTCAATACAAACACGCTCTAAGGTCGTGCAGAAATCAATTAACTCCTGATTTCCATCCAATTTTCCACGAAAAGCCAATCCACGTGTCCATGCAAAAATTGAAGCAATTGGGTTAGTGGATGTTTTCTTCCCCGCTTGATGATCTCTAAAATGTCGAGTTACTGTTCCGTGCGCAGCCTCAGCTTCCATAATCTCACCGTCTGGCGTCACTAAAACAGAGGTCATTAAACCAAGTGACCCAAAACCTTGTGCTACTGAATCTGACTGAACATCACCGTCATAATTCTTACATGCCCAAACAAAATTACCATTCCATTTCAAGGCAGACGCCACCATGTCATCAATTAAACGATGCTCATATACAATACCTGCTGCTTCATATGCCGATTTAAATTCAGCTTGATAAATTTCTTCGAAAATATCTTTGAAACGTCCATCGTATTTCTTCAAAATAGTATTCTTTGTAGAAAGGTACAATGGCCATTTCTTACTTAGGGCCATATTAAAACAACTCCGTGCAAACCCGCGAATAGAATCATCGGTATTATACATGGCCAAACCAACACCGTCACCTTTAAAGTTATATACTTCAAATTCCTGTACTTCACCCCCATCTTCCGGTGTAAAAGTCATCGTAAGTTTTCCTTTACCTTTAAACACGGCGTCTGTTGCGCGGTATTGATCACCAAACGCATGACGACCAACAATAATTGGTGCAGTCCAATTGGTAACCAATCGAGGAACGTTTTTCATAACGATTGGCTCTCTGAATACAGTTCCGTCTAAAATATTACGAATCGTACCATTTGGAGATTTCCACATCGACTTTAAATTAAACTCTTTAACACGCGCTTCATCCGGTGTTATTGTTGCGCATTTAATCCCTACTTGGTATTTCTTAATTGCTTCAGCAGCATCAATCGTAATTTGATCATTGGTTTCGTCACGTTTTTCGATTCCTAAATCATAATACTTAATATCGACATCCAAATAGGGAAGGATCAATTTATCTTTTATAAATTTCCAGATGATCCGGGTCATTTCATCTCCATCAAGCTCAACTACAGGATTCGCTACGTTTATTTTTGACATGGTATTTGTTTTGTTGTAAAGTTAGCAATAGTTACCCAATTAACCCATTGAACCAATCATCTTAGAAGGGTCTACATAGATGTCATATTCTTCGGGTGTCACATGGCCTAAGGAAACGGCAGCGTCTTTGAGGGTAGTCCCATTCTTATGTGCATATTTTGCGATCTCAGCAGCTTTATAGTACCCGATTTTTGTATTTAATGCCGTTACAAGCATTAGCGAGTTATTCAGATGTTTTTTGATTTCTGGTAAATTAGGTTCAATTCCTACGGCACATTTATCTGCGAACGAAACGCACGCATCTCCAATTAATCGTGCAGATTGTAACACATTGGCTGCGATCACTGGCTTAAATACATTCAATTCAAAATGACCATTGGAACCCCCTATTGAAACCGTTACATCATTTCCAATTACTTGGGCACAAACCATCGTTAATGCTTCAGGTTGGGTAGGATTTACTTTGCCTGGCATGATAGAAGAGCCTGGTTCATTATCAGGAATAATAAGTTCTCCAATACCACAGCGTGGACCAGATGACAACATTCGAATATCGTTAGCAATTTTCATCAAAGCAACCGCTGATCGTTTTAATGCGCCTGACAACTCAACCATGGCGTCATGGGCAGCTAAGGCTTCAAATTTGTTTTTTGCCGTAACAAACGGTAGACCTGTAAATTCAGCGATTTTTTTAGCGACTAATACATCGTAGCCAGCAGGGGTATTCAACCCAGTACCAACAGCTGTTCCTCCGAGAGCAAGTTCTGAAACAGCTTCCAATGCATTATTGATGCATCGAATGGAATAATCAATTTGTGCGACATACCCGCTAAATTCTTGACCAAGAGTTAAGGGTGTTGCATCCATAAAATGGGTTCTTCCTGTTTTAACGATATCCTTGAATGCAATCGCTTTTTGATCTAACACATCTCGTAAATGTTTCATGCCCGGGAGTGTGATTTCAACCGTTTGCTTATAAGCAGCAATGTGCATTGCAGTAGGATACGTGTCATTTGACGATTGCGATTTGTTCACATCGTCGTTTGGATTGAGCGCTTTGGTTTCATCAAGTAATGAGCCTCCAGTTAGCACATGCCCTCGATTAGCAATCACTTCATTACAATTCATATTCGATTGAGTACCAGAACCTGTCTGCCAAATAACCAAAGGAAATTCACCGTCATGCATTCCTGTTAGCATTTCATCACACACAGCCCCTATTAAGTCTCGTTTTTCGATTGCCAGTACCCCTAACTCATGGTTAGCGAACGCGGCGGCCTTTTTTAAATAAGCAAACGCATAAATAATCTCTTTCGGCATGGAGCCTTCTGGTCCGATTTTAAAGTTATTTCGAGAGCGTTCAGTTTGAGCTCCCCAATATTTGGAAGCAGGAACGTGTACCTCTCCCATGGTGTCTTTTTCAATTCTAAATTCCATTGGGTTTGTTTTTGTAACTAATTATTGTTTACCTTTGTAATCGAACACAAATTTACAAGATGATAAGCACTTTTGGTATTGTTTTATTCCTTTTAATTTTCGGAATGGCATTTTGGTTGTTATTATTCCTATTAGGATTTATCGTTCCTTTTTGGATAACTATTGATATTTTTGAGCGCTTACGTCCGAAGCGGATTTTAGACGACAAAAAATAATACAAGCCCTAAAGGGCTTTTTTTTTGTCCTAACTATTAGGGGGTGATTTAAAAGTCAATCGAAATAATCCAAAGAAAACAGCTACTATTTCCGTTTTTTCTTGGGCTTACCATATTTTTCTTGCATGGCTTTTTTATGGTTGTACCGCACATTAACCTTTTTGTTTTTAGCTTTTTTCTCGTGAAAAGAGGCCCCTTTATTTTCGCGGCTCGGCAATTTGAGCGCTTTACCAGGAATCGCAACGACGGGTTTCTCGAATTCTAATAATTCCGTTGTATAAGCCACCTGTTTTGGCGTCTTTTCAAACACTAAGTCTTGTTGCATAAGGACTTGAATCGATTCGAGTGCTGAATCGTCTTTTTCAGTAATGAACGTTATTGCTACTCCGTTTTTATCCGCTCTTCCGGTTCGACCAATCCGGTGAATGTAGTTTTCAGGATTTTCAGGGATGTCGAAATTAATTACATGGGTAACATCCGTAACATCGATACCTCGAGCAATCAAATCTGTTGCAATTAAAACGCGCGTTGCGCCAGTTTGAAAACGTTGAACAGCTTCAAATCTGAAGTTTTGTGCTTTATTTGAGTGAATCACACCTATTGAATCAGAGAATTCCTCATTGATTTCCTCAAACAAGGTATCCGCTAAGGCGCGAGAGGAAACAAAAACTAAAATTTTGGAGTCTTCTTTGAACGTTTTTAATAAATGTCGCAGCAAGGAGACTTTTGAAAGAAAATTTGGAACGCGGTACGCTGATTGATGAATTTTATCAATCGGGGAGCCTGCACGTGCAGCTTCTACTCGGATAGGAGAAATGAGATAATCTTCTAAAAAAAGTTCCACTTCTTCAGACAAGGTTGCCGAAAAAACCATGTGTTGCCTTTTGGCTGGTAAAAACTCAAAAAGATTTAAAAGCTGTGTCCTGAACCCTAAACTTAATGTTTCATCCACCTCATCAATGACTACTTTTTTAATGTGTTTCAATTTCAATGAGCCACTTAACGCTAAATCCAGAATCCTACCTGGGGTACCAACAAGCACGTCAAGTCCATTCAAAACCATTACTGCTTGCGTATTCATATTAGCCCCACCATAGACGCCTCCAACTACCACATTCATATAGGTGGTTAACTTCTCCACTTCTCTAACCACTTGAGCAACCAATTCTCGTGTAGGCACAATAATTAATATTTGAGGATGCGTATCTTTAGAAAACTCCCACATGCATAAACAAGGAAGTAAATAAGCCAAGGTTTTTCCTGTGCCTGTTTGGGCAATTCCAATGGTATCAGCGCCCGACATCATCACCTTGAATCCATTGGCCTGGATAGTTGTTGGTGTATGATAACCTAACTCATCTAAAGCATTCCAAAGGGGTTTCTTTAAATTCAAATCGCGAAATGTCATAGCGTAATTTTTTATGCAAAGCTAAGTAGACATTATTGAAAGTCTAGCATTTAATTGGATCGAAAATGAAAGGTTTACTTTTTTCTAAATTTAATATGGAATAACCTACTTGAAATGCGAGAATTGAAGTTAATTTCAAATTTACCCCACCCTCAGGCCTATAGTTAAACGTTCCGTGTATATTTTTGCAACAAAGCAGAGTAAAAAATGACCAACATTGAAGACTTCAATTATAATCTTCCGGATTCAAACATTGCACGTTATCCAGTTACGCCGCGTGACAGCAGTAAATTACTAGTTTATAATGGCGGAGGGATAAATACTGATCATTATTACAACTTACCAAATCACTTACCTATAGATTCCCTATTAATCATCAACAACAGTAAGGTAATAGAAGCAAGATTGCATTTTCGCAAACCCACGGGAGGGCAAGTGGAAATATTTTGTCTGGAGCATAGTGCCATCTACCCAGATATCGCTTCTGCGATGCAGCAAAAAGCGCGCGTGGAATGGATTTGTCAGATAGGCGGGCTAAAAAAATGGAGGTCTGGTTCAGTTGAACTTAAGTTTGAATACAAAGGAATTACCCATACGCTCTATGCAGAACAATTGCAGCGTTTAGACTCTAGCTTTAATATTCATTTTCACTGGACAGCCCCTGAACTTTGTTTTGCGGAAATTCTTCACATTGCCGGAAAAATACCCTTACCCCCTTATCTCAATCGAGATGCTGAAGAAAGTGACAAACATACGTATCAAACAGTTTATGCCCAAGCGGATGGTTCGGTTGCAGCACCGACAGCGGGTTTGCATCTTACCGAGGACTTGTTTTCCGCACTTCTAAAAAAACAAATTCACTCGGCTGCGTTAACCTTACATGTTGGCGCAGGAACGTTTAAACCTGTCAAAACCAAAACAGCAGAAAAACATGAAATGCACTCAGAATTCATCGAAGTACGTCAAGAGCTGCTAGAAGTATTGCTTCAAAAACCAGAACAGACAAGAATTGCTGTAGGGACAACATCCTTGCGCACACTTGAAAGTCTTTATTGGATGGGCGTTAAACTGATCCAAGACCCTCAATTGCAGCTAGAACACTTACAGTTAACACAATGGGAAGCCTATTCGTTACCTCAAGAACTCACTTTTGCTGAGGCGATTCAGGCGGTGTTAACACAGATACGAAAAGAGGGTTGCGATCAATTCTTAACAAAAACAAGTATGATGATCAAACCCGGTTATCGCATCCGTAGCGTAGACGCCATACTGACTAATTTTCATCAACCGAAATCTACGCTCCTTCTACTAATTCATGCCTTTGTAGGCAATGATTGGAAGAAAATTTATGATTATGCCCTCGCCAATAACTACCGTTTTCTGAGTTATGGAGACGGAAGCCTACTCTGGTTGAATAAATAAGAAAGCTAGTCACTGAAATTTGTTACGCAGATTACACCTGTGACCATAGAAGGGATTACGCTAACGCGTTTTCCCAAAAATTGGTTCAATCCAAGCATAGAAACCCTTGCCTTGCTGCGCAAGCCCGTGTTTTTTGTTTTTATTTGTTCACACCAATAAATTGGTGCCACATTACATGAATCATGGGATTACGCTGACGCGTTTTCCCAAAAATTGGTTCAATCCAAGCATAGAAACCCTTGCCTTGCTGCGCAAGCCCGTGTTTTTTGTTTTTATTTGTTCACACCAATAAATTGGTGCCACATTAAAAACAAAAAACCCTGATGCAACCATCAGGGTTTCCTTTTGTGACCCCGGAGGGATTCTAACCCCCAACCCTCAGAGCCGAAATCTGATGCGCTATACAGTTGCGCCACGGAGCCAGTTTTGGCAAGTGAGCAACTGAAATACCCAATAGGGACAGTTGCGCCACGGAGCCGTTTTTGGCAAGTGAGCAACTGAAATACCCAATAGGGACAGTTGCGCCACGGAGCCTTAATGGTGCAAAGATAAAACATCTCAGCCATCTAGCCAAAGAAGTACTTTCATCTTGCCCGTGAATTATTTATCTTTATGCAATTAATTGAACTATTCATTGGCATGAAACTAAAACTACTTACCCTTGCTCTATTGTTTTGTGGCGTATTATTCTCTCAAAACTGGCAGTTTTTTATAGATTCTATTCCAACGCTATCATCACCTAGAGCTTGTGATCTTAACAATGACGGGATCAAAGACATCGTGTTTGGCGGAGGAACGGATGGCGTGTTTAGCAATAATGGAATTATGGCAGTAAATGGTGCCAACGGTGCCCTATTGTGGAAACGAGCTACTCGGAATGAAGTATTTGGTAGTGCCGTATTTCAAGACATAACTAACGACGGTATAAAAGATGTCTTCATGGTAGGCCGTCAAGCGCAGTTGTTAGCCATAAATGGTGCAAACGGAAGCTTATTATGGGACTTCTTTCCATACATCAACATCAATCCGGCCGATAGTGGTTTATATAATTTCTACAACCCGCAATTCATTGCTGATGTAAGTGGTGATGGATTGATGGACCTGTTAGTTGCGAATGGAGGAGATCATGCCGCGCCCGTTTGGGACACCACTCGTCCTCCAGGCCACCTCATGGTTGTAAATTCATTGAATGGACATGTAATTGCCAAAGCTGTTGTGCCTGACAGTGCAGAAACCTATTGTTCTCCACTGGTGGCAGACATTCAAGGGAATGGCGTACAATGGGTCCTTTACGGCACCGGAGGGGAAACGCTTGGCGGAAGTTTTTGGGCTTGCCCACTGAATGATTTGTTAAATAACACCTTAGCACCATCCATTCAACTGGCACATGACGCGAATTTAGGATTTGTAGCCCCTGCTTCGATTTACAAAACCAATAATAACCAATACAATATTTTCATTCAATCCTATAGCGGCAAACTCATAAAAATTAAAGGAAGCAACCTCAGCACCCATTGGAGCTACCAATTGCCAAACACAGAATCCAGCGCCGAACCCGTAATCGGGAATTTCACAGGGAATAATAGTCCCGATGTGTTTCTTTCGTTAGCCAAAGGTCAAAGTTCAGGATATACAGACTACTATCAAGTGCTCCTCGATGGTGCCACGGGTAATGTAGTAATGAAGGACAGTATTGGCCACCTTCAGTTTGCCTCTGGAAATGCTATTGATTTAAACCAGGATGGAAGGGATGAAGCAATCCTTGCCGTTAATTATATGGAGAACGGTTACTGGAAACACCGCTTACAATCGTTTGATTTTGTTAATAACACCATACAAGAAATTGTCCCTGTTCACGCGGGAACGAATATTGGGTCAACACCCTTGTTTACCAATCTTGACAATGACAACACCATAGATTTGGTCTACTTGGTGAAAAAAGACAGCTTAAATGTCATGGGGTGGAAAGGTGTTTATGCGTTTAGAACTGAATTAACCAGCACTTATCCAAATGCAGGATTAGCTTGGGGAAGTTACCTTGGGACCTTGAATAATGGAGAATATCACAACACGTCCATAGATTGCGGAGTTGGTAGTATTCTTTCTGGGGTAACGGTTACTCAACCTTGGTGCAATGGCACAGCGAGTGGGGCTATCATTCCAAGTGCAACCCTAGGAACAGGGCCTTATACCTACCTTTGGTCGAACGGGAGTTCAGCGCCACAACTTAACAATCTCGCCGCTGGAACCTATGTGCTTCAAGTAACAGATGCTGCGGGATGCTACGAAAACTACACCGCCTATTTAACCGATCCGTATGCTATTTCCTTTGGAGGAATTTATCCTCCAACCTGTCCGGGTGGTACAAATGGACAAGCAATTGTAAACAGTTCCGGATGTCCTTGCATGTTTAGTACCTGTGTGTTTTTGTGGGAAAATGGCGTTACAACAAAGCCTAACAATGCCTTAGCAGAGGGCTGGGCAACCATCACTATTACACATCCAAATGGCTGCGTGGTAGTGGATTCTGTACTCGTTCCTAATGCTGCGCCGATAATAAGTCAGGCCGTCATAAACGATGTTACGTGTCATGGGAATAATGATGGGATGATTCATGTGTATCCGGGCGGTCCTGCGCCTGTAAGTTTTTCATGGAGCAATGGATCAACAAGCGATTCACTTGGTTCGTTGAATCCAGGAACCTACGTATTAACTGTATCCGATGCGAGACCATGCTATGATACCTTGTCCTATACAATTAATGAGCCTCAACTCATAGGCCTTACTACCCAAGTAACACCTCCGAGTTGTTGGAATAGTCAGGATGGGCAGCTTAATTTACTTGCAACTGGCGGTGTAGGTGGATATACCTATACTTCAAATGGGGTTGGAAGTTCAACCATAATTCAGGGATTATCTGCCGGTATTTATTCACTCGTGGTAAGCGACAGCAATAACTGCTCAAGCTCTCCTCAAATCGTTCAGATACAAGCACCAAGTATGATGAATATATCAATTACCATAAACCCTGAATCTGCGCCAAATGCCCTCGATGGTATGGCTACAGCCCACGTTACTGGTGGAACGGCTCCCTATACGTTTTTATGGTCAGACCCGAACCAGCAGAGTGACAGCTTGGCTGTTTATTTAACACAAGGTTGGTACAACGTTACCGTTACAGACGCTAACGGATGTGAAATAAGCGATAGTGTTTACATGGGTATATTAGAAAATGGTGAAATGAAGTTGACTGATTTATGGATTTATCCAGTACCTGCAAGCCAATGGATTCATATCAATCAGCCCATAGAACACTGGGGAATTTATGATGCTGCAGGAAGAGCACTGTCATTTGGTGAATCGAAGGATATTGACGTACATGAGCTACCAGATGCAGTATACCTCATAGATTGCTATGTTCAAGGGGAATTATATCGACTTAGATTTATTAAATCTGGATTTGGAGAATAATGAAGGGAACAATCCTCTTAATTGTAATCTTAAGTTCCCTAATCTACTCATGTACTTTAAACGATTCAAGAGTGGTAAAAGGAGGGAAAGCTGTTTATGGCGACACCGTTAACTTGTCCATTCCTGAACCTATACAAACGCTTCACCCCTTATATAATTCAGATTTATATGCGCACAGAATAATTAGTAATATTTTCGAGCCGCTATTTGACCTTGATGGAAAGTCAAATGAAATAGTTCCACGCGTTGCAGAATCATTCGTTTGGAAAAAAGATCATACCGTTCTGCGTGTTTATATAAGAAAAGGGATTCTTTTTCATGAGGATCCGTGCTTTGATGGCGGCAATGCAGAACTTACCGCATCAGATGTTAAATTCACCCTTGAAATGGCATGTTCTCAGAATGATATTAATCAATCAAATGATGCGTTAATTGGTAAAATAAAGGGGGCAGATGTATTCTTTAAAAACAAAGAGATTAACTCAATTTCTGGGATTCGCATAGTGAATTCGCATTGCTTAGATATTGAATTAAATGGAAAATATGCGCACTTCCCACAATTACTGACTAGTTCTAAGTATGGTATTTGTTCTAAAGTTGCCTATACACATTATAAAAAGAATATCATTAATCATCCCATAGGAACCGGACCATTTCAATTATCTCAGTTAAGCAATGTACAGGTCTTACTTAGCTATAATCCTTCATATTGGAAAAAAGATGCTTTTGGAAATGTATTACCGTACCTTAACGCATTAAAATTCAAGGTAATTCCAAGTGAAAAAAATGACGTGCTCGCGTTTAAAAATCAACAAACGGACATGATCAGTGAGGTTTCACCACAGCATATAGACCATATTTTATATGACCTTAATGCGTTACATTACAAAAAACCATTTGCTCACCGTGTAATGGTAATCCCAGGAAGTAGAGTATCTATGATTGTACTGAACCAGCAGCTTGATTGCTTTAAGGACCCTAGAATTAGAAGGGCAATTGACTTGGTTATTGATCGTGAAATTATTGCCAATGAACTTATGAATGGCGATGGAATTCCTGCAAAACAAGGATTTGCGCCACCATCCAGCTATTACAATAACAATGAATTACCTAAAAAACCGGTGGATATTGTGCTTGCCAAACAACTATTTAGGGAGGCCGGATACGGGCCAAATCACCCATTTCCTGTCATGAATCTATATATTGCTGGGAATAATTCACAACAAGCCAAGATATATTGTCAATATATTGCTAAGCAATTAAAAACAGTCTTAGGAATTGAAACGATAATTCATGAAGTTGATTTAGCTACTCGATTCAGCGCCGTAGTTTCCAATAAAGCGGCAATTTGGAAACTTGGTTGGTCTCCAGACTACCCTGATCCGGAGGCCTATTTTGGCCTGTTTTATAGTAAAAACCCAACCAATAAAAACCAAAACCCCTTGTTTCCAAAAGTTAATTCTGCCATTTATGACTTCAATTTTAGTATGGGAATGGAAGAGTCCGACAATGGGTTGCGAAATAATTATTTCACAACATGTGATTTGATTTTACAAGAAGAACATTGGGTTTTGCCCATCTTATATGAAGACTTTGTCTTTGTGTTTAACTTGAAAATGCGAGGAATCAAGGTAAGCCAAATCGGATTGTTTGATTTTACAGAAACCTATATTAAGCCCCTTTAAGAATTTCTCTTATTTGGTCCTCTACCCAACCCTTACCCCATTGATCGATTTCCTCTGCACTCCATAAGCTTGGGTAAAAAATGCGTTTTTGAAATTTTGGAGGCAAGTATTTTTGCCAATTTGTTCCTCCCGTTGCTGCAACATCAACATCTTTTCTTGCTAAGTAACGAACTGCTGATTTATAATGTGCTAGTGGCCAAAATACATTGACATTTAAATCATTCGTGCGCAACACCTTCTTTACCTCTTCATCGGCTTGATCCGCTTCAGATAACCTCAAATATACCTGCCATAAATTCCGTGATTTACAATGCTTCCCTAAGGCAATGAACGAATGCTCATACTTCTCCTCGAATTGAGTAAGGGTTAAGGTTTTATTCCCAGTTTCAATTTCAGTGGCACCAAACTTCCAATAAATTTGTTCATACATGGATTCTATCGAAGCCTCTGAGTCAAAGGATGAACGCACATCACGCGCAACCAAATTGATGAAATCTGTGCTGTAAATTTCAATTTCACGGTATTGCGCCGATTGAAAACCACTCGCTGGCAACAAGGACATTCTAAACTTTAAGAATTCATCTCGGTCCATGCCATCAACCATAATGGAAAAGCTTTTTACAAGGGCCTCAAAATATCGATTAATACGCGTTACTCGATCAATAAAATATGTTTTTGTTGGGGTTTTAATTTCACCCAGTGCGTTAAACTCTTGAAGGATCAATTTAAAATAAAGCTCCGTAATTTGATGATAAACGATAAATACCACTTCATCCGGAAACTTCGTTTTTGGTTTTTGAAGGCTTAACAGGGTATCTAATTCTATATAGTCCCAATAAGTAGTTACATCTGCATACAGTAAGCCGTCTAAATACGATAGTAAATCTTGTCCAATGGCCTGATATTTTGCATTGAGTAGTTCGAGGCGGTCATGAAGTTCTTTTGTTATTTCCATAATACGTAAATTGACAGGCTACTAAGTTAATTGAATCTGTTCTGCATTCAAGGCTTGTCCGAATATTTCACTGGCGTGTTCGTTAAAATATTCGCTACTCTCGGTAGTGTAACACCTCAGCGTTGCGCCAAGGGCTAACCGGTGTTCCATCTCCGGATGCCTATTTAAATAATCTTTTAGTTTTTCAGCGACTAAGGGCCCCTGAGAAAGCACCGTAACCCCAGGAGGGACCAAGGAGTCTATCAAGGGTTTTAAAATTGGGTAATGCGTGCACGCTAAAACAATTACGTCAATAGTTGCATTCTGTTCGAATAGTCGCTTAAGATCTGAGGTTATAATGAGTTCTCCTGCTGGCGAATGGTATTGTTGTTCTTCGATTAAAGGTACCCAAAGCGGACAAGCTTGTTGATATACTTTAGTATTGGGACTTGACTTCGCCAATTCAATAACATATGAATTAGAGTTAACCGTGCCTTCTGTTCCTAAAATACCTACCACACCGGTTCGTGATAACGAGCCAATTTCCTCCGTACTTGGCCGTATTACCCCAAGGACTCGTTTATTAGGCGCAAGGTGTGGTAAATCGCGTTGCTGAATGGTGCGTAATGCTTTTGCGGAGGCAGTATTGCAGGCAAGAATAACGAGCTCACATCCTTGCTCAAAGAGGTATTTAACTCCTTCTAAGGTGTATTCATAAATCAAATCAAAGGACTTATTACCGTAAGGTGCACGTGCATTATCCCCGAGATATACGTATTCGTACATTGGGAAAAGATGTACTATATCACGTAAAATCGTTAACCCTCCGAACCCAGAATCAAAAACACCTATTTTTCCTATCCGTTCCACAAAATAAAGGTATAAAAAAAGGGGCAAAAGCCCCTTTTTATTCTTTGTAGGTTCTTACTTCTTCATTGCTTCCGCATCTAAACGGGCTAATTCAGATTTAACCTCAGCCGTAATGTCAATGCCTGTCTTTGAATATAGTAGTTTCGAAACATCAAGCACATAATTTACTTTCTTTCGATCTGCAACAATTTCTACTGCTTTTTGAAGTCTGTCAAGGATTGGTTGATTATAATCATTTGCTAAGGTTTGAAGTTGTTGTTGAAGCAAAGATTGCGTTTGCTGGTAACGTTGTTCTAATCCCATGATTTTCTCTTGTTCAATTTTTAACATGGTTGGGGTTAAGTCACCTTTAATCCCATCTAAACGAACATAGGCATCATTGATTTGCTTTTCTAGTACCGATAATTCTGCTACACCATCGTCTTGAAATTTCTTTAAATCTGACTCTGCTTTCAAATAAGAAGGTAATGAATCTAATAAGCTTTGAGAATTCACATGAGCGATTTTCATTTGAGCATTTAAGGTCACTGTCATTAAGACGGTAGCAATAACTAATACAATTTGTTTCATATTTACGTGTTTAAGTTTATTCTTTTGTAATTCCCATTTCTTCCAAAACGGTGTTGCTAATATCAGCCTCTTTATCGGCATAAATCAAAGTGCTTTGATTGGCTTTATCAAAAACAAAGGTATACCCTTCTGCTTTAGCAACTTTTTTCATGGCTGTATAAATACGATCTTGAATTGGTTTAATTAATTCCTGGCGTTTCATGAAATAATCTCCATTCAACCCAAACCGTTGGGTCTGAAGTTCCATCGTTTCTTTTTCCAATTTTTCTATTTCTGATTTCCGTTTTGCTTTTTCCTCTGCCGGTAATAAAATCTCTTCCTTGTTAAAATTTTCTTTTTGAGTTTTTATTACATTGAACCGGTCTTCAATATCCTTTGTCCAAGTTTCCGCAAGTTTATCAAGTTTTGCTTTTGATTCTGCATATTCTGGAATGCTATTCAACATATAATCAGAATCTATGAAGGCAAAAGACTGAGCGTTTACTTTTGTAAACAGGGCCATCATCAGGAAAATAACTACGTGTAATGATCTCATGTGTGTTTTTTGACTGCGAACGGCGAATTTACAATAATATTATCAAATTTTACAATTCACCAAGGTTCATGCCAATCGTGAAACTTAGCTTTGGATAAAATCCTTTTGTTGTAATTGAGGCATCGGATGGACCGTTATATCCAGAGCTCCAAGAATCTAATTTATCGAAGCCTAAGCCGTAATCTAGGCCTAACATTCCAAACATTGGAAGGAACACTCGAATTCCAACTCCTGCTGCTCGTTTCACATTGAAGGGGTTAAAGTTTTTCAAATCTGGATAGGTGTTTCCTGCTTCTAAGAATCCAGTAACATAAAATGTTGCTTGGGGATTCAATGAAATCGGATAGCGTAACTCAAGTGTATATTTTGCAATGATCGGGTCGGATCCAGCGGATGAAATCGCTTGATCTTCATATCCACGAAGTGCAATAATTTCACGTCCTCCAAGCTGGTTGACACCTGTTAACCCACTTCCTCCCATCGTAAAACGATCGAATGGTGTAACCCCTTTCGCCGCGGTATAGGCACCAATATAACCAAAGCCAAAGCGTGGCATAAGGACAAGCTTTCTATTCGCCGTTAGAGGCAAATACCATTCCCCTGTAAATTTAAATTTGAAGTACTCTAAATACAGATACTTTTCTGCGATTGACATTTTCGAATAATCTAACCCTTTCTGGAAATAGGAATAGGGTAATGTTGATTTTGCTGTCAAGGTGAAATTGGATCCACTTTGTGGGTAAATCGGTGCACTAACCGAAGAACGTTGTAGCACATATTTCAAGGCGATATCGTTAGAATACCCTTTAGGAAATAACGGAAACCTGAAATCATTCACCACGTCATAATACTGATAACTCAATTCATAATACGCGGTAAAATAATCATCCGGAAATTTTTTTCTTCGTTGTAGTCCTACCCCAACTCCAGTAATTGAAATTCCATTATAGGCTGGATTGGTTCTAATGAAGCCGTTTGAAGATAAGGCCGTGTTATTTAACCAAAACGAAAGTGCATTTGGTTTTTTACCCCCTAACCATGGTTCCGTAAATGAAAAAGTATAGCCTTGATAAAATCGTCCATTAGATTGCGCTCGAATAGAAAGACGTTGACCATCGCCACCCGGCAGTGGAGACCAAGCTGATTTTTTGAAAAAATTCTTGGTGGAAAAATTATTAAATGTTAAGCCTAGGGTGCCGATGACACGTCCGGATCCTGTTGGACCAGCGCCACCATATCCACCCGATAATTCAATTTGATCTGAAGATTTTTCTTCTACAACATATTGAATATCAACCGTTCCTTTTTCTGGGTTAGGCATTGGATTAACCTTCATGGTTTGGTCGTTAAAAAATCCGAGTTGAGACAACTCCCGCTGTGTCCGCAGGATGTCCTCCTTATTAAACAAATCACCCGGCTTCGTTCGAATTTCGCGGTAAATTACCTGGTCGTTGGTTTTGGTATTTCCAATAACAGTTATCTCTCCATACCTGGCTTCCTTACCCTCATAAATTCTAAATTGATAATTTATGAAATTACCGGTAACGCCTGTTTCTACAGGATAAATTTGAAAAAACAGGTGGCCCTTATTCATGTACAAGGAATTAATATCCCTGCCATCCTCTCCACCGTTCAAACGTTTGTCCAACAGTGTTTTATTATATACATCACCCTTTTTAATACCAATTACAGAATCAAGAAAACTTGAACGGTATTTACTGTTGCCGAACCATTCAAAATCACCGAAATAATATTTGCTCCCCTCATCTATGGTAATGCGAACAATTAAGTTTTTCGGATCTTGAAAATACACCGTATCGCTTACTATATGTGCATCCCTTAATCCAGCTGCATAGAACTTCTCAAGCAGGGCCTTTTTATCTTTTTCATAGGTCGATACTGTGAATTTTGAACGTTTGAATATCCGTAATATAGACTTCTTTTTAGTGTCTTTCATTGCCATATACAGTTTCCATGTTGGAACACTTTCAGCACCGTCTAGTTGAATTTCTTTAATCCCCACTTTTTCACCCCGTTCAATATTGATAACAAAAATCTCAGAGTCATTCATTATTGTATCCTTGATCCGGGTAATATCCGCAGAAATGGAGTAAAAACCTTTCTCTCTAAAATATCCTCGAATTTTAGCGTCGGTTTGAAATAATAAATTTTCTGTAATGGTTTTTCCTGAGAACAAATCCAATTCCTCGCGCAGTTTATCTGCCTCACGCTTCGGGATTCCTCTGAACTTAAAATGAGACAATTTAGGTCGTGCCTTTAAATGAATCGATAAATACACTACGCCTTGAATTTCCTTATCTAATACAATTGAAATATCAGAGAACAATTCTTCTTCCCAAAGGTTTCTAATCGCTTTACTCAATTGGTCACCAGGAATCGTAATTTTCTGTCCTTGTCTCAGCCCGGCAACAGCTTTTATGGCTTGCTGGTCGAAATTATCGGCACCAATAACTCGTACAGGTCCAATTTCATATTCGGTAGGGACTGAAAAATCTGAAGTATTATTAATAAACTGCCCAAAAACCGTGGAACAACAGATCAAGAATATATATACTAGAATTCTCATTTTTCTAAAATTACTTGTTCTGAAGTTTTTCCAAAGCGGCGCTCTCTGCGCTGATAATCATAAATAGCTTCCATTAAATGCGCTCTGCGAAATTCTGGCCAAAACACAGGAGTAAAATGGAGTTCAGCATAAGCCAATTGCCAAAGTAAAAAATTGCTTACGCGGTGCTCTCCGCTCGTTCGAATAACAAGTTCTGGATCGGGTATGTCGGCTGTATAGAGCGCCTGTTGAAACTCTTGAATGTTAATTTCATCTAGAGCTAACGATCCATCAAGCACCCGCTGTACTATTTTTTTTGTTGCAGAAACAATTTCTTCTCTTGAGGAATAATTAAGCGCTAAAATCAAATTAATTTTATCGTTGTTTGATGTCGCATTAACTGCATCACTTAAACTCTCTATGCAGGCAGCAGGTAACTTGCTGACATCTCCAATGGTTGTAAGTTTAACTCCATTTTCATTTAAAACCGGTAATTCTCCATGAATTGAGGCAACTAATAATTCCATTAACCCATCGATTTCCTCCTGTGGTCTACTCCAGTTTTCTGCTGAAAATGCATACAAGGTTAAATGTTTAACACCGAATTCAACCGCGGCCTTTATTGTTTCACGAACGGAATCAACTCCGCTTGAATGACCATAAAGACGATCATGACCTTTCGCTCTTGCCCACCGTCCATTTCCATCCATAATGATTGCAATATGCTTGGGAATATTTGATGAATCTAATTGCTTTGGCACCTTAATTATGGTTTAATTTGCACGAATATAAAGAAAGTAAGGCGCTTGACCCAACACAAAGTGCAAGTTAACATGTCTTAACAGCCTAATCAGCTAATAAAACAATCTTATCGCCAAGCATTTCAGCTACACCTCCCTTAATCTCAAAACTAAATTTATTGGGTTCAGTTGTTTTAGTTAATTTCTCTGTAATTTCAGGTGTGGCCTGAGAAACATCAACAATCACTGTCCCAGCCTTTAATGCAGAAATTATTGCCGCGTGACCATTTAATACTTGAAATTCACCTTCAATTCCCGGCATTTTAACAGCGTCTACAGCGCCATGAAAAACAAGGGCCTCTGGAGTTAGGATATCTAGAATCATTATGCTTCAGCTAACATTTTTTCACCAGCAGCTACCACTTCATGTATTCCCCCTTTCAGGTTAAATGCAGCTTCAGGATATTGGTCGTACTTACCATCTAAGATTTCGTTAAATGCTGTAATGGTATCGTTGATATCAACAAATACACCTGGTATCCCCGTAAATTGCTCAGCAACATGGAACGGTTGAGATAAAAATCGTTGTACGCGACGTGCTCTGTGTACAATTAACTTATCCTCTTCAGAAAGCTCATCCATTCCTAAGATGGCAATAATGTCTTGAAGTTCTTTATATCGCTGTAAGGTTACTTTTACACGTTGAGCACAATCATAGTGCGCATCCCCAACGATTTCACGCGTTAAAATTCGCGATGTAGAATCCAATGGATCAACGGCAGGATAGATACCAAGTTCTGAAATTTTACGAGAAAGTACAGTAGTGGCATCTAGGTGGGCAAAGGTATTTGCCGGAGCCGGATCCGTAAGGTCATCTGCAGGTACATAAACCGCTTGAACCGATGTAATTGACCCGTTCTTTGTAGAGGTGATTCGCTCTTGCATCGCACCCATCTCTGTAGCCAATGTTGGCTGATAACCAACGGCAGAAGGCATACGTCCAAGAAGAGCAGAAACTTCTGAACCCGCTTGCGTAAATCGGAAAATGTTGTCTACGAAGAATAAGATATCTTTTCCTTGTCCATCACCTTCACCATCACGGTAATACTCAGCAATTGTTAATCCGGACAATGCCACACGTGCACGTGCGCCAGGAGGCTCATTCATCTGACCAAATACAAAGGTTGCTTTTGATTCTTTCATTTCCTCAAGGTCAACTTTTGTAAGATCCCAGCCGCCTTCTTCCATAGAGTGCATAAAGGCATCACCATATTTAATAATTCCTGCCTCTAACATCTCTCGAAGCAAGTCATTTCCTTCACGCGTACGCTCACCAACTCCTGCAAACACAGAAAGTCCGCCGTGTCCCTTAGCAATGTTATTAATCAATTCCTGAATTAATACGGTTTTACCTACACCGGCCCCACCGAAAAGACCAATTTTTCCTCCTTTGGCATAAGGTTCAATCAAATCAATAACCTTGATTCCTGTAAATAATATTTCTGATGCCGTAGATAAATCTTCAAATTTAGGTGCTTCACGGTGAATTGGTAACCCATTCGAAGAGTCAACATCATTAATCCCATCAATTGCATCACCAACTACATTAAATAGGCGGCCTTTGATTTTGTCACCGATAGGCATTTTAATCGCGCTACCCGTTGATGTTACCTCCATTCCCCGTGTAAATCCATCGGTTGAGTCCATTGATATTGCTCTAACAGCATTTTCACCAACGTGTGCCTGAACCTCCAACACAACACGTGTACCGTCTTTTTTTCTTACTTCGAGTGCGTCGTAAATAGTTGGAAGTGCGGAACCGTTATCAAATGCAACGTCCACTACCGGACCAATAACCTGAGAAATTCTACCTTTAATCATTATAAATCGTGTGTTTATTTTGGGCGCAAATATACGGAATTAAATTAATCCGAATGCAAAAACAATTATGCTTTTTCTCTCGATTTCATTAAAAATGATGTTGTAATAAAGGTTGCGACAAAACCGAGGCTTATTAATAGAAAAAGTAAGGAAACAACCTGAAAAACGTCAAATTTTGAAGGGAATGCGTTGAGGGTGCCGGGAATCCTTATTAAATGCAGTTGTTCATGAAGAAAAACTAATAAGGAACCTAACCCTAGGCCCATAAAGACACCGAAACCCACAATGATAAGACCTAACACTATGAATACACGTTTTACATCAACGGAACTTAAGCCTAAAGAAAACATGGTGTTAAGTTGTGCTTTTTTCTCTAGAAAGGTCATTGTTAAGGAGGCAGAAAGATTGAATAGCGACAAAATGAAAACAAATACTAAAATAACAACCACAATGAGCTTTTCTGATTTGCTTGTTTTGAAGATTAATTCATTCTTTTCTAAGTTAGTTTTAATCGTGAATTGCTTACCAAACTTGTTGTTTAGGGTTGTGTTCACGGCTGATCGGTGATTAATTTCTGTCTGGATTAACAGTCCGCTAACCTCATCATTAAAATACCCTTTTGCAAAGCTCAAGGAAACCAATAAAATTTGATCGTTAACTTCTTTATTGTAATCCATGGCGCCAACAACCGCTATGTTTTGCTGAAAAAAGGGAGATTTTCCTATTCGGATTTTACGGTCTTGTCGCGGAATATACAATACCGCGGACTCCGGTGTTAAATCCATGGAACGCAAACCAAGCTTATTGGCAAGTCCTACACCAATCAATGACTGATTTTCATTTTCAGTCGCTTTACCGTTAATCAAATGTTCACTTGTATACAACTTGGCCATTTCATTGAATGATGGTTCTACTGCCCATAATTCTGCATTTGCCCACTTCTTTTTCTTTCGGAGAATGATTCGCTCCTGAATAAATAAACTTGTTCGTTCCACGCCTTGAAGTTGTTGTGAAAAAGAGACAAGTTGTTTTAAAGAATCTGGATGGATTTTTTTGCTTTCTTTAGGCCGCACGATAATCTCCTGATCAAATTCCGTATACAATCCTTCAATCATTCCTTCAATTCCATTAAAGGCGGAGAGTAAAATCACCATGGCAGCCGCAGAAACCAACATACCAAGAACAGCAATCCAAGAAATTACCGATACGGCAGTTTTTTTTTGTCTTGAGATCAATAAGCGGGTTGCAATAAAAAAAACGGTGCGAAGTTTCACTTTTTCAGCAACTTGTCTATTTGGTCTGCATAATCCAATGAATCATCCAAGAAAAATCGCAAACTCGGTATTTTACGCATGTTTTTGAGTCGATTTCCAACTTCTCTCCTAATTATACCTGTATTCGACTCAATGGATTGCAATACGCGCTGTGGTTCTTGATGGGCGAAAACACTAAGATAACATCGCGCTAATGATAAATCAGCTGTAACCCGAACCACAGTTACAGATACCATTGCACCTAAGGTTATTTCACTTGCTTTCGTCAATAGGAAACTTGATAACTCTTGACGAATGGCGCCCTCTATTTTTTGCTGTCTTATACTGCTCATTGCGTCAAAGTTACGAATCTTCGCGAGGTCTTTTACCTTGTCTTAACAAAATGTATCTTTGTGCCTCCTTGAAAGACCTTAAAGAAATTATCAAGTATACGTTTGTATACAAAGGTATTGCAATACTCGTTGTTGTATGCAACTTGCTGTTCGTTATTTTCAATCTGCTTTCGCTGGTATTGTTTATCCCTGTATTGCAACTCATTTTTAGAGATCCTGCGGAGCTCGATGTGCCTGCTTACCCAAGCGTCCCGAACTCCCTCTTGGATTTCGGGACATTTCTTAAAGAGTTCTATCAATTTCAAATGGCTTCTTTAGTAAAACATGACCCAAAATTTGCGCTCATCGTTGTTTGTTTAAGTGTTTTCACGGCGTTTTTTCTCAAGAATCTGTTTAGATATGGCGCCGTTTGGTTTCAATCGGAATTACGCATGGCTGTTGTGAGGGATGTGCGAAATAAAATCTTTTATAAATCACTTATCTTACCCCTTTCGTTTCATTCAAATGAGCGCCGAGGCGACATTATGGCGCGAATGAATAGCGACGTTGGCGAGATTGAAATCGCTGTAGTTAGTATGCTTGAACTTATTTTTCGTGAGCCAATAGCAGTCATTATCAATGTGGTTACGTTAATTCTTCTAAGCCCAGAACTCACCTTGTTCTCCTTATTTCTATTGCCGATTTCGGCCTTTGTTATTTCTCGAATAAATAAAAGCTTGAAAAAAACAGCCAAGCAAGGACAAGAACAAACAGGAGTTTTATATTCATCCATTGATGAAGCCCTTAACGGTATACGAATTATTAAGGCATTCAACGCGATTCAGTTCATTAAAAACCGCTTTGAAGCTGTTAACTTAAGGCATCAACAACTTATTACTAAAACGTTTAGAAAAAAAGACCTTGCACCCCTTATCAACGAAACCCTAGGCGCACTCATCATGCTATTACTTGTTTATTTTGGTGGGGTATTGATTCTTGATCGTCAAAGCGACGGGCTTTCAGGAGAGGTTTTTCTCACCTTTGTAATTGTTTTTTCACAAATGCTCCGCCCGATTCAAGGCATATCATCTGCACTTGCCAATTTAGCTAAAGCACGTGTTTCTTTAGATCGTATCAATGAAATTCTTGCACACGATGAAGTAATAAAAAATACTCCGGATGCAGTTAAGTTAAACACCTTTGCGGATTCGATTCGTTTTGAAAATGTTTCATTTTCGTACAAATCAGACCTGGTGCTTAAAAACGTGTCTTTTACGGTTAAAAAGGGTCAAACCATTGCCATAGTAGGCGAGTCTGGAAGTGGGAAATCTACACTTCTGGATTTAATTCCCAGATTTCATGATCCATCCAATGGAAAAATAACAATTGATGGAATAGACTTGCGTACCATAGATATTAATGACGCAAGGGAATTAATTGGAATCGTTGCACAAGACTCCTTACTGTTTAATGCCACCATTTTAGAAAACATTGCATTTGGTGATGAAACCCCAGATATCAATCGAGCTATTACAGCGGCAAAGAATGCCAACGCCTTTGACTTTATTACCGCGCTAGATGGTGAATTTGAATACAATGTTGGAGATCGAGGAAACAAACTTTCCGGAGGTCAAAAACAACGCATCAGCATCGCTCGTGCAATGTACAAAAACCCGGAAATCCTCTTGCTTGATGAAGCAACCTCAGCGCTAGACACGGAATCCGAAAGGCAAGTACAACTCGCATTAGATGCCATCATGAAAGGGAAAACAAGTATAGTTGTAGCGCACCGATTAAGTACTATTATTAACGCTGACATTATCATTGTTTTCAAAAAAGGTGAAATTGTAGAGACTGGCGCTCATAAAGATCTGCTCCAGCAAAAAGGAGAATATGCTCGGTTTTGTCAACTGCAAGGCATAGGTCTTGAAAATAATTAAAAAAATCTTAACTTTTACCAACGTTTTTCGTTTTCTTTCGTTGAATTACATGATGAGGGCTCGGTACATTTTATTGGCTTTAATTTTTCTACTAAAACTAAACCTTGGCCTGAGTCAGCTAGTTACTGCAAGCGGACAAGCCCCACAAGGATTAGTTCAAAACGTATTAATTGGGCCAGGTGTAACGGTAAGCAACATTCTGTACAACGGAAGCCCAACGGCCATTGGTTCGTTTACTGCAGCTGGAACAAATTTGGGTATATCTCAAGGAATTGTAATGACAACAGGTACCATATTGAATAACGGCTCCGGGCCTCAAGGTCCAAACAATGCCGCTTCTGCTGGAACAGATAACAACATGCCGGGTTCAGGAATCCTTTCAGGAATCATTCAAGGAACCCAAACGTATAATGCCGCGACGCTTGAATTTGATTTTATTCCGTATGCAGACACCGTGAGATTCAAATATGTCTTTGGTTCAGAAGAATATCCTGAATTTGCCCCTCCAAATAATTCAACCTATAATGATGTTTTTGGTTTCTTTATTTCAGGACCTGGGATAGCTGGACTGCAAAATATTGCGCAGCTTCCAAATGGTGGTGGCGTTGTTTCCATAAATAATGTAAATGCAATTACCAATTCGATATATTATAATTCCAATGGAGATGGAACAATGGCCCCATACAACACTTCTCCAAATTATATTCAATATGATGGATTCACAGATGTACTGGAAGCTGTTTCGGCGGTGCAATGTGGTCAAACATACCACTTAATCCTTGCCATTGCCGACGTTGGTGATGGTTCTTGGGATTCTGGGATTTTTTTAGAAGCCAACAGTTTAAGTTCAAAAACTCCGGTTGATGTAAGTGCCACCATTTCTCAACAAGTGTTCCCTAATCCCGACTGGATGGCGGAAGGTTGTGTTTCAGCTACTGTAACTGTAACACGTCAAAGCAACATAAACAGCGCACTTTCAATTCCTTTATCGGTTACTGGCTCTGCTACACAAGGGGTTGATTATTCAGGAATACCCAATGCTGTAAATTTTAGTCCAGGCCAAGCTGTTTACACGTTTCAAATTAATGTAACTGCAGATAATTTCGCGGAAGGTCTCGAGACCATAGTTCTCAATTTCAATGTGGCGGACCCCTGTGGGAATGTTACTCCGATTCCCTTGACCTTATACATCCAAGATGTTCCGCCGTTAACGCTTAACTTGAACGACACCACCTTGTTATGTCCGAACCAACCCATTAGTTTAACCGCAGTAATTAGTGGTGGCGTACAGCCATACACGTATCTTTGGAGCACCGGAGCAACTACGTCAGCTATTTCATTTACTGCACAATTGTCGCAAACCATCTATGTTCAGGTTACCGATAATTGCACTGGACTCACACTAACGGATTCAGCCTTGGTGAGCGTTCCCGTTTTTCCTCCACTCTCCATTTCTCTTTCCCCCGATGTTACCGAAATTTGCCCCTATCTCACCCACACATTTTATAGTAACGTCAACGGCGGGAATGGAAACTTTACCTATGCCTGGAGAACCCTTGGTTCAAATTCAGTGCTATCAACCTCAGATAGCCTAACCGTTACGCCAAGCAGCACAAACAGCTACGTTTTTACCGTAACAGACGGATGTGGAAACATTGCCCGTGATACCGTAACCTATACCATTACAAGCCCCCCACTCTTATTAAGCATGACGCCAACACAATATATCTGTCCCGGTGACAGTGCCTTTGTAAGTGTCATTGCGAGTGGTGGTTATGGAAACTACTACTATTCTTGGCCATCGAACGGGGCTACAACTCCGGGGATTTGGGTCTACCCAAGTAGCACAAACAGTTATCAAGTATTAGTGTCTGATGAATGTCAGTCGTTCAATGTAAGTGGATTCAGTCAAGTTCAGATTGTTAAACCCGTAGCGGACTTCACCATTTTAACCACAAATCCAACGGAGAATTTGCCGACCTCGTTTTATAACCTGACGCAAAATGGCTTCGGATACCAATGGTTTTTTGGGGATGGAAATGGTTCATATGAAATTCATCCAACACACACCTTCTCTCCATATGGGGAATATCTGATTACTTTAATTGCTACCGACATGAATGGCTGCGTTGATAGCATTACCAAACCGATTTATATTCAAGAGGAATTCTATATTTATATACCCAATACATTTATTCCCGATGAAAACCGTATTAACGATGTGTTCTCGGGTAGCTTTGTTGGCGTTGAATGGATAACCATTGAGGTGTTTAATCGATGGGGAGAGCGCTTGTTTTTCTCTGATCAGCTTGATTTTAAGTGGGATGGGACATATAAAGGCGCAAAGGTTCCTGACGGCGTCTACACTTGGAAACTTATCTATCGAAGAAACCGAGGGCAAGAACAACAACTCACAGGGCACATCACCGTGATAAAGTAGTGTAATTCGCCCAAGAATACCAAGAGTTATTGTAACTTCGCACTAACTATGAAGAACATACGTAATTTTTGCATTATTGCCCATATTGATCACGGGAAAAGTACACTTGCTGACCGATTATTACAAGCGACCAACACCATTTCTGATCGAGAAATGCAAGATCAAGCGCTCGATGATATGGACCTTGAGCGCGAGCGAGGCATCACCATAAAAAGCCATGCGATTCAAATGAATTATCAGCACAATGGCGAAGATTACATCTTAAATTTAATTGATACCCCAGGACACGTTGACTTTTCATATGAAGTTTCTCGTTCCATTGCCGCTTGTGAAGGTGCCTTGCTTATCGTTGATGCAACCCAAGGAATTGAAGCACAAACCATTTCTAATTTATATTTAGCGTTAGAACATGATTTAGAAATAATTCCCATTCTAAATAAAATGGACCTTCCGAGCGCTATGCCCGAGGAAGTTTCTGACCAAATTATTGAGCTTATTGGGTGCAAACCAGAAGAAATTATACCCGCTTCAGGAAAAACCGGATTAGGTGTTGATCAAATTCTAGATGCCGTTATCAATCGGATTCCCTGCCCAAAAGGCGACGAAGAGGCACCCCTACAGGCCATGATATTTGACTCTGTATTTAACTCTTTTCGAGGAATTATTGCGTATTATCGCGTTAGAAATGGCGTGATTAAAAAAGGACAGAAGGTACGATTCTTTAATACCGGGAAAGACTACAACGCAGATGAAATTGGCATTCTGAAAATGGATCTTGTGCCTAAAAAGGAAGTTAGAGCCGGAGATGTGGGATATATAATATCTGGGATAAAAGCAGCTAACGAAGTAAAAGTTGGGGATACCATTACTACTGCTGAACGTCCATGTGATACAGCAATTAAAGGGTTTGAAGATGTTAAACCAATGGTTTTTGCCGGTATCTATCCCGTAGATAATGAAGATTACGAGGAGCTTCGGTACTCCATGGAGAAATTGCAATTAAATGATTCATCCCTTGTTTTCGAGCCCGAATCATCCGCTGCCTTAGGATTTGGATTTCGTTGTGGATTTTTAGGCATGCTTCACATGGAGATTATCCAAGAACGGCTTGAACGGGAATTCAATATGACCGTTATTACCACGGTTCCCAATGTGTCCTATCACACCTACATGAAGCGAGATGTAGAGGCTAGGCTTATCGTTAACAACCCGTCTGAATTGCCTGATCCTGCCGGAGTGGATCGTATTGAAGAACCGTATATAAAAGCACAAGTCATTACAAAATCTGAATTTGTGGGTTCGATTATGACCTTATGTATTGAAAAGCGTGGTGAACTAAAGAATCAAGTGTATTTGACACAAGATCGCGTTGAAATCACCTTTGAAATGCCCCTTGCAGAAATTGTCTTTGATTTTTACGACCGCTTAAAAACGGTTTCAAAAGGCTACGCTTCGTTCGACTATCACCCCATAGGATATAAAGAATCCGACCTTGTTAAAATGGACTTACTGCTTAATGGCGAACAAGTAGATGCCTTATCTGCATTAGTTCACCGAAGTAATGCATTTGACTTGGGTAAAAAAATCTGCATTAAACTGCGTGAGTTAATCCCAAGGCAACAATTTGAAATCCCTATTCAAGCGGCGATTGGTGCAAAAGTCATTGCCCGGGAGACCATCAAGGCGCTAAGAAAAGATGTTACCGCCAAATGTTATGGTGGTGATATCACGAGAAAACGAAAATTATTAGAGAAACAAAAAGCAGGAAAAAAACGTATGCGCCAAGTAGGTCGGGTTGAGGTACCTCAAGAAGCCTTCCTAGCCGTATTAAAATTAAACGATTAATTTATAAGTTATGTACGAAATATTAAAACACACGCACTCTGGTTTACGATGGGTTGCCTTAATTCTTATTTTATTAGCGATATATAATTCAATTACCGCTAAAGAATTTAATAAACGAGAGAAATTAATTAATCTCTTTTCTATGGTAAGCCTTCATACCCAACTTATTTTGGGGCTGATCCTTTATTTTTGGATAGATTCACCAAAAGTTAGATTCTTCGATGGTTGGATGAAAGATCCAATTTATAGGTTTTATGGCATGGAACATTTAGCAGGAATGGTAATTGCCATTGCTTTAATCACCTTTGGGTATGTAAAATCTAAAAAAGGCACTACTCCAGCAGAGATTTACAAGCCGATTAAACTGTTTTATATTATTGGGTTGATTTTAATTTTAGCAAGTATTCCATGGCCGTTTCGAGCAAATTTGGGTGGAGCTTGGTTCTAATGGCAAGCGTTTTATTTGCTTGTAACGAATCAACGCCATCATCCCCTTCCCCAAAGAATGCTATACCTCTTGGAGAAGAACTATATTTATCACACTGTGCAAGTTGTCACGGCGAAAAGGGTGATTTAGGCATTTCCGGAGCAAAGAACCTAAAGACAACTTCGTTAAGCCTAAAAGAAATAAAACAAATGATTAAAACAGGTAAGAATGCCATGCCGAGTTTTAGTGGCGTCTTGGGATCAACTGATCGAATTGACTCGGTAGCCGCCTATGTAACTACCTTACACCAATAGATGGCACACGCAACCATTGAAGAGATTGAAGAGCGCTGCTTATTAGTAGCGGTAATCCATGGAGGTGTTGACGAGCGATTAGCACACGAGTACTTGGATGAACTAGCATTCCTGGCAGAAACAGCTGGGGCACGGGCAGAATTTGCTTTTACGCAAAAGCTCCCCTATCCAAATCCCAGGACCTATGTAGGAGAAGGGAAGTTACAAGAGATTAAAGTATATGCCGATACACATAACATTGATGCCATCATTTTTGATGACGAACTAAGTCCATCGCAACTTAGAAACATAGAACGAGAACTCAATAGAAAAATCATTGATCGAAGCATTCTAATCTTGGATATTTTCGCCAAACGAGCACGTACCTTCCACGCAAAAACACAAGTAGAATTAGCACAATTACAATACATGCTTCCACGATTAACCCGCATGTGGACGCACCTTGAACGACAAAAAGGAGGGATTGGAATGCGAGGCCCCGGTGAATCTCAAATTGAGACCGACAGAAGGATTATTCAGCAACGCATTGCCTTAATGAAGGAGCGCCTGAAAGAAATAGACAAGCAAATGACCATTCAACGAGGTAATCGAGGTCAATTAGTTAGAGTCGCCTTAGTTGGATATACTAACGTAGGTAAAAGCACCTTAATGAATTTGATTTCGAAATCTGAAGTTTTTGCCGAAAACAAACTATTTGCAACGCTCGACACCACGGTACGAAAGGTGGTTATCGACAATCTGCCCTTTTTGCTTACCGATACGGTGGGATTCATACGGAAGCTCCCAAAACAATTACTAGAATCTTTTAAGTCTACATTGGATGAAGTCCGTGAAGCAGACTTATTGGTACATGTATTGGATTTATCGCATCCAAATTTCGAGGATCATTTTGAAACCGTAAATACGACCTTACAAGAAATTGACAAGGAAGAGAAACCAACGATAATTGTTTTTAATAAAATTGATGCCCTAAGTGAAGAGGTTTCTTTGGAAGAATTAAAGCGAACATGGATGGCTCGATTGGGTGGACGCCCGTGTATTTTTATTTCCGCAGTTGACAAAACAAATATTGATGAATTAAAGCAGGTGCTTTATCAAGAGGTTCAACGCATTTTCAAAGTACGATACCCGTACAACGATTTCCTTTATTAAATAGTAGCATAAAAAAAGGGGCCGAAGCCCCTTTTCCATTGAATTCAATGAGTTCTTATCGAACAACAACTGATTTAGTAGTTGTAAATCCATTAGAAGCAATACGAACGATGTAATTTCCTTTTGCCATGTTTTCAGTAGCGAAAGAAACTACTTGAGTTCCATTTACATTGTTAATTACTTGAGAAGCAATTACACGACCTTGAATATCCAATACATCAACACTGTAATCTGCATTTGCTGCTTCAAAAGAAACGTTAATTGCATCAGTAGCAGGGTTAGGGTAAACATTCATTGCTGCGAAATTCTCTTCGTTGATTCCAAGCGCACCAGTTTTGAACGGTTTCTTTTCAGAATCACCAAATTCTCCACCGCTTAACAATGTTGCACCTGTAGCATCAGTCACTGAATACGCACCATTACCATATTGACAGCAAATTCCATCACCATAGTCATCAGTAATTTCGAAGTCATAACACTGGTTAGCGCTTAATGTTACTTGCACTGGTGTTTGAACAGTTTGACCTGCTTGTTGTCCAGTTAAATCAGGCCAGTTACCACCACCTGAAGCTACGGTTGTTCCTGATGAATTTTTGATGGTCCACGAAGTCTCAGAAGCGTAGTAATCAGTTGTAATGTTTACTGTTACATATTGAGAAGCAGCAATTAATGCTACAGCAACAGTGGCGTTAGCATCATTATTAGCCGCAGAAGCATCACCAGTAGTGGTTACAGTAACGTCTAATGCACCACCAGTAAAGTTAGGAATCGCTGAACAAGTAACGTTTGCAGTACCATAGGTTGCCAAGTTACCAGAATACGTTCCAGTTGACACGGTATTTCCACCTTGTGTAATCGTTACAGTAGCTGATGTTAAAGGCGAAGTACCATTGTTCTGAATTTGTACAGACGGTGTGTAAGAACCTTCACAATGTGTTAAACTGCCTAAATAATTCAACGCAGCAACGTCAGCAGGATTAGATGCTGGAGGAGGACATTGACCTAATAATGTAGTCAAGTTCGCTACCGTTCCAATTGCACCAGCAACACCAGAAGCAATGATTGTTCGATTCGGACAAATCACATACATTTCAGGGAAATAATCGATTGTCATTCCAGAATTCTCGAATGACGCCTGATTCGCTAAATCAATAATTGGCATGTTTTCACCTGTTACCCAGTCACCCTGAGTATTTGCACCAGTACCGTTAAGGTCAGCCGAATTCGTTTGAGGGTCGCCTTCTACAAAGAACACCATAGCTTGGTTTGTTCCTGATGGACCAAATTGGTTATAGAAGTTGTTCAATGCTCCTGTTCCGTGGTAAGACCAACATGGACCACACCATGTAGCAGATATATCAATAACCACCATTTTACCTTGATCAAGGTAATCGAATAAAGAATGAGAAGTTCCGTTGATGTCAGTCAACGTGAAATTGCTCACTACGGTACCAACTGGGGTTTGTGCATAAGAAGCAACTCCAGTAAGTACAGCCAAAGAGAATAACAATTTTTTCATCGTGTAAATTTTAAGTTTGCGTAAATTTAATGTTTCTTTCCGATATGAAAAAAAAAATTGTAGTTTTTTCTGGGGCCGGAATGAGTGCCGAAAGTGGCATTCAAACCTTTCGAGATAATGGTGGATTATGGGAGCAATATCGGATTGAAGATGTTGCAACACCAGAAGCCTGGAAACGTGATCCAGAACTAGTTACCAGGTTTTACAATGAACGAAGAAAACAAATCATTGATACAAGCCCCAATGAAGCACATCTTTTAATTCAGCGGCTTGAATTAAGCTTTGATGTTACGGTAATCACGCAGAACATCGACGACCTGCATGAACGCGCGGGGAGCAGTAAGGTACTTCATTTACATGGAAATATTCGGTTTTCAAAATCAAGCGGTCCAAATCAAGAGGCAAAATACTACCCCATTGACTCGTGGGAATTAACGGAATTCGATCGTTGTCCTGAAGGATATCGCCTAAGGCCTCATGTAGTTTGGTTTGGCGAAGCCGTCCCGATGCTTGATGAAGCAGAAAAACTGATTTCTTCGGCCGATGTGGTTATCATTATTGGGACCTCGCTTCGTGTATACCCGGCGGCAGGACTGATTCATTATATAAAGAAAGGCAGCAAGGCCTATCTAATTGATCCGAATGCAGACAATCTAACCCTGCCTAATGGGATTGAAGCGATAAATGAATCGGCTGTAAAGGGCATAAAATCTCTTTACGAAAAGCTTACTTCTTGAGTTGATCTTTAATAAAGAGTTCTATAGCACCCACCATTGATGGTGCCTTAGGGTGTGGCGCAGAAACGTCAAGCCTTAAGTTATTGCGCAATACAGCACTTGCAGTGGTTGCTCCAAATGCAGCAATAGCGGTAGTATTCTGTTTGAAATCTGGGAAATTTTTGAATAGTGATTCTATACCGCCTGGACTAAAAAACACCAACATGTCATAATAAACATCCTCTAAATCCGATAAGTCTGCGGCAACGGTCCGATACAAAATCGCTTTTGTAAAATTAAACTTCTGATCCGTGAGCGTTTCAGGAATCGAATCTCGCAAAATATCAGTACAAGGTAACAGGTATTTTTCGTTCTTGTGCTTCTTCATTACATCCGCCAATTGTTCAATCGTTTGAATGCCATGAAAAATCTTACGTTTTCGATACGCAATAAATTTCTGTAGATATTTTGCCACTGCTTCTGAAATACAAAAATATTTCATGGTTTCAGGTACCTCGAACCTCGTTTCCTCTGCAATTCTAAAGAAATGGTCTGCTGCAACTTTTGATGTTAAGATAACTGCTGTATGTTCGGAGATGTTTACTTTTTGCGCCCTGAATTCTTTAGCATCTACCCCTTCTACTTTAATAAAAGGTCGAAAATCAATTTTGATTTTATACTTATCTGCCAAGTCATAATAAGGTGACTTGTCTCCATCGGGCTTGGGTTGAGAAACCAGAATACTTTTTATTGCCAAAACACTAATTTAATGCGTCAATAACTCCAACCAAAATGCCCCAAAAAGCTTTTTAATCAAGACGATAGGAAGCAAATACACGGTGCAAAGGTACAAAATTATATAATACCATGAAAATCCTGATGCAGCAGCTAATAAAAAGGCGTTAACAAATCGCAACACCAATGCTAATCCCAACAAGGAAAAGAAAATAATCACCCCAAAATCACTGTGTGCGTTAAAAACAAGAAGTGCATTAGAAATGGCTAACGAAATCCCAAATAAATACCAAGAAACATTGCCAGCACTTACATAGTGTTGGGTGATTTTCGACTTATCGTTCATGCTCCAAAAAACTAAATAATCCAGGTGCCAAAAAACCAAGAAAAAAAGCGCCCCTATGAATCCTATAAACAATGAAGTATTTACATAGTATTCGTCTACCAAATACCAACTAATAAAAACAAGAACTCCAATAAAAGTGTTTAGATACAATATCGTTTTGGACAACGCGTCAAGCTGTACTCTTGAGCCTAAGGTGATTTTCCTACCTGAATCCAATATGGCATAAAACAATCCCCCATAGCTCCGATAGTAGGCTACCCCAAGCAATAAAGCTTGAGTAAAAACTAAAAAAATAGCCCAATTTTCTATTAAAGGATTCCTTAAGGTTAATTCCATTCTGAACAAAAGTAATTCTTTTAATCACCATTTCTAAATGTCTTAATTGTATCTTTGTACCTCAAAACGCATGAAATGAAAACAGATTTATACCAACATCCAGATTACTATGGCCTAGATGATTTATATACTGAAGAGCACAAATTAATTCGTGATGCGGCGCGTCAATGGGTGAAAAAAGAAGTTTCACCGATTATTGATGAACATTACGAAAACGCCACCTTTCCAACCCATTTATTACAAGGGTTAGGGGAAATCGGCGCGTTTGGCCCGTATATACCAGAACAATATGGAGGTGCTGGATTAGATCAGATTTCCTACGGTTTAATCATGCAAGAATTGGAGCGTTGTGATTCAGGCTTGCGCTCTACGGCCTCTGTACAAAGTTCATTGGTTATGTACCCGATTTGGAAATATGGTTCAGAAGAGCAAAAAATGAAGTACCTACCCAAACTAGCCACGGGTGAAATGATGGGCTGTTTTGGACTAACAGAGCCAGATTTTGGTTCAAATCCAGGCGGAATGATTACCAACTTTAAAGAAGATGGCGACCACGTGATTCTTAATGGTGCAAAAATGTGGATATCGAATGCGCCATTTGCTGCCATTGCAGTGGTATGGGCAAAAGATGAAAGTGGAAGAATTCATGGGTTAATCGTGGAGCGAGGGATGGAAGGGTTTTCCACACCTGAAATGCATGGGAAATTGTCACTTCGCGCTTCTTCTACCGGAGAATTAGTGTTTGAAAATGTACGTGTACCTAAAAGTAATATACTTCCTGGTCGGTCAGGATTGGGTGCGCCACTAAGTTGTTTAGATTCCGCTCGATTTGGTATTGCTTGGGGAGCACTTGGCGCGGCAATGGATTGTTATGATCAAGCGGTTCGGTATTCCAAAGAACGAATTCAATTTGGCAATCCAATTGGTGCATTTCAATTAATTCAGAAAAAATTGGCCGAAATGCTTACCGAAATAACCAAAGCGCAGTTGTTAACCTACCGATTAGGTCAGTTAAGAAATGACGGGAAAGCTACCTCAGCACAGATTTCAATGGCAAAAAGAAACAATGTTGAAATCGCATTAAACATTGCCAGAGAAGCACGTCAAATTCACGGTGGAATGGGAATTACAAGTGAATATTCTATGATGCGTCACATGGCGAATTTAGAATCTGTTGTTACCTACGAAGGCACGCATGACATTCACTTGTTGATCACAGGAATGGATATTACTGGAATTCCAGCGTTTACTAGAGAAATCTAGTACTATTCAGGGATTTGATCTCCGCGTAATCTCCGAATGGATAATCGCGCCTCTTCAGAATAAATACTTCCAGGGTATTGGTCTATTATTTTTAAATACGATTCCATTGCGGCTGAATCGTCCTTAAAGTGTATTCTTTGGATATTGGCTAAATGAAATAAGGCATCGTCAGCGAGTAATTCTGTTGGATACGTACTTATTATTTGTTTAAAGTAAGCGGACGCTTGTTCCCATTGTCCTTGTAACTCGTGCGCTTTACCCTTTAAATAAATCAAGTCATCGTTCAATACAGACTGAGGAAATTTAGTTGCAATCGTATCCATCCATTGAAAAGCCTCCTTGTAGCGATGTTGAAGCAATAATAACTCACTTTTAGCGAAGGTGCTCATGGCTTCATAATTGCTATCTAACCCATAGTTCTCTAAAATCAACAAAGACAATTGCATGGCATCATTACTAATGAATTTAGACGTAGCCTGCTTTAAAACATCAAGCTGAGATTGAGCAAACTCAAATTCTCCATCAAAATAGAATATTCGAGCATTCTTGAATTTAGCTTCATTACCGATGGCCTCAAACTTAAACGCCTCATCAATTTGCATGTATAACAAAGAGGCCTCCCAAATACTGTCTAAAGCAACGCATACGTCCGCCAATTTCATTTTGTAGCGTGCACGTTGCATATCGGTTAAGCCGGGCGCATTCATACAACGCTCTAAAAATCCTCTGGCTTTATCGGCTTTATTGGCATAAAACCCCAAAATCTCAGCATATTCAAGTCCGATTTCAGCCCCCGCACGAAGCGAAAACTCCTTATTTAACACGACCTCTTCGTATGAACTAACAATGTCGTTAAGTTCCGCATCTGTAAAGGCTCGTTCCGTGGTTAATTCAGTAAAATATACATTGAGTAACATCCGCTGGGCTTCTGGCGAACGATATAAGTTGGAACTAATAACCTCTTTAAATGCTTGCTTTGCCAGTGCATACTGGAGGTTTTCAAGGCAGGTATTGCCAAAATCGATCAAATAACCCCCATCACCGCGCATGCGTTTTTCTAATGAAGATACTTGCTGATACGCCGAATTAAAATTCTTATTCTGTAAAAAGAACCATATCAACATCTCTGTATACACAGGATTGGAAGGGTCTTTTTGACTGGCGGAAAGAAAACTTCCTTTTACCTGTTTGATTTCCTCAGACTCCGTTGTAAAATCAAAAATACCATCAATTTCCAATTGAATTTGTTCCTTAAGGTCGGGTTTTTTAGATAAGGCTAATAAGTATTGGTCTAATGCTTTAATGGTTTCCCCTTCAGCCATGAAAATTTGACCATACCACAATTCATATGGATAATATTTAAGGTTCTTTTTAGCTTGATCAATTACTTCTTTTGCCCAGGGATATTCGTCAATAGCAAGTAGATTAGATAACACATCTTGAGTCTCCTTAATGTCATAAAACTCATGTTTAAGCACTTCGTTTTTTACTTTCTTTGCTTTATCTAGCTCTTCGTTGTTTTTATAAAAAAAGTAAAACTGAATTTTAAGCGATAAATCCCCTGGATTTGCTGCCGTTTGTTTTTTAAATACTTTTTCTGCGCCTTTTTTATCGCCTATATTTACTAAACAATCTAAATATCGGCTGAAATAAACCTTCGATGGATCGTTTGTGTAAAGCTTCTCATAATACACCACCGCCTTCGAAAATTCACCATTAAGGTAATAATGTTGTGCTAATTGAATATCCGTCTCCGTTTGCGAATACGCAACTAAGGCAACAAAACAACAAAGGATACAATGGATGAGCTTATACACAGGCTATTTAAATTTACCTGCTAACGAATTTAACTTCGGATGTAACAACCGATACGTATCCATTAGGGCATTGAGTTCTTTCTTTAATTCGTTTAAACGAGAATCAAGCAATGTTAGATTCTTTTTCTCAGTAGCGATATATGCGTCATATCGGTCCCTCTTTCCATAACCATTAGAAATATCAGAATGCAATTGGTCAAGACGGGTATTCTCCGCATTAAATGCCTGTTTAAGTGCAACATATTGTTTATTGATTGGTCCTATTTTTTTCCTTGCTAGTTTATAGGTGTCCATATCTTTCGCATAGGTTCGATCAACTGAATCCAAAACAACGTGTTGTTGCAAAAACAACTGCAATTGAAACATGTTTTGACGCATAGTCGATAAGGTGTCGGGAAAACTCGACTGGAAATCCTTCGACAACGTTGTGGCCTCTGATTTCAATTGCTCCACTGCATTTAGTTGTTCCTTTTGTTTAAAATCTGAACAAGCAACAAGAAAGAACAAACCACTTAAAATGACAATTAATCTTTTCATTGGTTAAATATAATCAAATCCCGTGTAGGCCTGAAGTGCTTTTGGTACCGCCACTCGTCCATCGGGCTGTTGATGATTTTCTAGCAACGCGGCCATAACTCGTGGTAGTGCTAAGGCAGAACCATTCAGGGTGTGACAAAGTTTGGTTTTCTTGTCGTGATCCTTAAATCGCAATTTCAGGCGGTTTGCTTGAAAGGTATCAAAACGAGAAACGGAACTTACTTCTAACCATTTTTCTTGAGCCGCGGAATACACTTCAAAATCAAAGGTCATAGCTGAAGCAAAACCCATATCTCCACCACATAAGCGTAAAACGCGGTATGGTAGTTCAAGTTTATCCAATAAACCCTTAACGTGATCAACCATTTCTTCAAGTGCTTTTGCTGTATGGTCTGGGTGTTCAACACGTACAATTTCTACTTTGTCAAACTGATGCAAACGATTCAACCCACGGACATCCTTGCCATAGGACCCCGCTTCTCTTCTAAAACAAGGAGTATAACCACATAACTTAAATGAAAAATCGGGGTGTTGAATTAATTCGTCCCGAAAAATATTAGTCAATGGAACTTCCGCTGTCGGAATTAAGTACAAATTATCTGTTGCATCATGATACATTTGCCCTTCTTTATCTGGCAATTGTCCGGTACCAATTCCACTCGCTTCATTAACCATTAATGGGGCTTGATACTCCTCATATCCAGCAGCAGAGGCTTGATCTAAAAAGAAAGAAATCAAAGCTCGTTGTAATTTTGAGCCTTTTCCGCGATAAAACGGGAACCCAGCACCGGTAACTTTTACTCCCAACTCAAAATCTATGATTTGTTTTTCTTTGCAGAGATCCCAATGAGGTTTTGCTTGGAAATTGAATGATGGTAATGTCCCAGACTCAAAAACAACTTGATTATCATTCAAATCTTTTCCTTTTACTACATCTTGAAAGGGGGTGTTTGGGATTTGATATAGTAATTGCTGAATTGCCGTTTCCAAGGCGTCAGACTCCACTTTAAGCGCAGATTCTTGTTGTTTGAGTAGGGTGGTTTGTTGCTTTAATTCATTTCCTGCCTCAACTCTTCCTTCTTTGTAACATTGGCCAATTTCTTTGGCAATCCGATTTGCTTCTTCAAGTGTTCGGTCGAACTCCTGTTTAATACCGCGCCATCGGGTATCTAAAGAAAGTAATTCATTAATCGTTGATTCAGCATTAATGTTTCGTTTGGATAAGGCGGCAATTACTTGCTCTTTATCGGTACGAATTCGGGATAATTCGAGCATACGCGTTTAAAGGATTTGAATTACAAAAATAACATGGAACATCGGTTTACGGAAGGGTTTGTATCATTTTTTGATACCGCTCCACTTGTTTAAGTTCTCCAATGCAACCGTAAGTCTGTTTATGAGCCCTGTAGGCTTCAATACGATTTCCTGGATCGGGATGCGTACTTAGAATTTCTGGCGGACTTGCTCCACCCTCTTTTGATATTTTCTCAAAGAACAAGGCTCCTGCATCTGAATTATAATGGGTGGGACACAAGTATCTCACAGAACATTCATCTGCTTCCTTTTCATGCGTTCTTGAAAAGGAAAGACCAATTAAAGAACTCGTGACTTGGCGAACCAATTCCCTGTCTCCTGCAATTAGACCAATCAAGGTTTGAACGCCATACATTTTTGTGAGTTGGCGGGTACTGTGTCGAAGGTCGGCATGCCCCATCTCGTGCCCAAGTACACCAGCTAACTGATCTTCTGCTTCTAAGTACTTTAGAATTCCTGTATAAATATAGATATAGCCTCCTGGCGCACAAAATGCATTTAACGTGGAGTCGTCCCTAATAATTCGAATTCTCCATGGGAATTCGTTTTTGTGGTGTACTTGACCACCATTTAATATGGAATCCCTGATGCTATACAAATACCCATAAATTTTTGAATATGCGGTTGAATCGAGTAACTCCATACCACTGCTGTCACTTTCGATTTCGGAACGGACTTGTTCGCCCAATGCAATATCATCTTGTAAGGTAAATAAATTAACTGCATTTTCAGCGGAACCGCATCCCATCAAGAGCGCGAGGCACAATCCCATACTAATTAACCCAATTCTCATAATACAAATTTACTTCTTTCGGCTTTGATAAACGCTCGATTGTTGATTATTACTTCAAAACAGGTTATTTCATATAGTCGCATTGGCTAATTTTGACTCATAATAACCGTATGAACGTAAAAATAATCAATAACGGAAGTTGTCCAATGCCCAGTTATGAAACAGCAGGCGCTGCAGGAATGGATGTTCGGGCGAACATAATAGAACCCATTTGTGTTGCTCCAAGAGAAAGAATTCTTGTTCCAACAGGACTATTTCTAGAAATTCCTAGTGGACTAGAATGTCAAGTTAGACCGCGAAGTGGTCTTGCATTAAAGAAGGGAATAACGGTATTAAACACACCCGGAACCATCGACTCTGATTATAGAGGGGAGGTAGGTGTAATTCTTATCAACCTTTCAAACGAAAAATTTACCATTGAGCCGAATGATCGAATTGCCCAACTGGTATTTTGCCCGGTAATCCAAGTAACATTAATAGAAACAGACGCTCTTGGATCATCGGATCGAGGAACCGGTGGGTTTGGTAGCACAGGAAAAAAATAAGGTATATGAATATTATAATCCCAATGGCAGGAAGAGGCAGCCGACTGAGGCCTCATACCTTAACGGTTCCAAAACCCCTAATACCTGTTGGAGGTATTCCCATTGTTCATCGCTTGGTAGCAGATATTGCTGCAGTATGTGGTTCATCCATCGAACATATTGGATTTGTTACCGGAGACTTTGGTGAGGAGACTGAACGAGAATTATGTGAAATTGCCGATTCTTTCGGGGCAAAAGGACACATCTTTCATCAGTTAACGCCTCTAGGCACGGGTCATGCTGTTTTATGCGCTGCGCCCTTATTATCAGGACCCACAGTAGTTGCTTTCGCAGACACCTTATTTAGAGCTGATTTTACCATTAGCCCAACAGATGAAGGGATATTATGGGTAAAACGGATTCCTAATCCAGAGCAATTCGGAGTTATCAAAATGAATGAGCGCTCAGAAATTATAGATTTTGTTGAAAAACCAGCAGAGTTTGTTTCTGACTTAGCCATGATTGGTATTTATTATTTTAAAGACGGAGAGGCATTACATAAAGAACTTAATTATTTAGTTGACCACGCCGTTATAAAAAGTGGAGAATACCAATTGCCTGATGCGCTTCGGCGACTCACAGAAAAAGGGACCGTATTTAAACCCGGAGAAGTTCAAGAGTGGTTAGATTGCGGGAACAAACACGTTACCGTTGAGACAAATGCACGGGTATTAGAATATGACCAAATGGATGGAAAATTAAACACTTCAGATTCGGCATTGATTGAACATAGCGTGGTTATTCCTCCTTGTTTTATTGGTGACGGAGCGGTCATCTCTAATTCCGTAATTGGGCCTCATGTGAGTTTAGGTGCCGGAAGTATTATTAAGAATTCCAACATTAGAAACAGTATTATTCAACAGCATGCAAAAATCTCACAGATGAATATGGCAGATTCCATGATTGGAAACCATGTAACGATACATGGGAAGCCGAACAATGTTAGCCTAGGCGATTATACGGAATGGCATGAATAAACTGGCGCTTTATATTATAATTCTCGGCTTTTTAATTGGCTGCAAGACGGTAGAGACAACGAGTTTAGATAGCTCAAATCAAGTAATACAGCAATATCACGAAGGACTTAGGGCTTATTTAAAAGGAGATTATGTCGTGGCAGAAAACATGGCGAACAGCGTGATTACATTAAATCCGAAACATGACGGCGCGCTGTATTTGCTTTCTAAAGTTTACTATGACCAAGGGCGATTGGATGAATCAGCTAAATTCTTATTAAAAGCAGGGGAAGCAGACCCTAAAAACACATATTTATCGTCTGAAATCGCTTTTATGTATAGCAGTTTAGATAAATATAATGAAGCGGGGTTAATCTTTGAAAAACTAATAAAATCAAATCCACAAGAAAAGTCTTACTACTTTGGAGGGTTCGAAAACTATTTACAAGCCAAGAACTTTAAGTCCGCTACGCGAGTTAATACCATGCAAGAATCGACTTTTGGGTCTTCTATTGAAACCCATCTCAATCGTTATAAAATTTACATGGCACAGAACGAAGCTAAAAAAGCCATAGAACAACTCGAAGCGGCTATTATCGAATTCCCCAATGAACCCTTATTTTTAGCCAATTTAATTGATTTATATTTTCAGCAAAATCTACACAACAAAGCAATCCCATTGTTAGAGAAACTATGTGAAACCGATCCTGAAAATGGGATGGCAAAAATGGTGTTTGGAGATTATTTAATGAATACGGGTCAACAAGAACGCGGGGAAAAATTGCTCGCTGAAGCGGTTCTACTTGAAGGTCCAAGCATAGAACAAAAAGCACAAATCTTACTTGCTAAGCATAAAAACTCAGGGTGCAGCGATGAAAACACGAAATTGTTTGAAACATTTGTAGCGGATAATCCCAATGCGATCATAGGGAGAACTTTACTGGGCGATTTATATGTTAAATGTAACCGCCCCGACCTTGCACTAACGGAATATCGAATAGCAGTTGGAATAAAACCCGATGCTTATCCGATTTGGAAGCAGTTGTTATTAATAACATATAAAGAAGAGCTTTGGGATACGCTAATAAATATAAGCGAATCTTGTCAAGCACTGTTTCCTGTTCAGCCGATGCCTTTTTTAACGATGGCCATAGCACGAAATAAAAAAGGAGAACTAAATGAAGCCGAAAAAGCAATTGAAATAGGAAGTGGGCTTTTGGTAGATACGGATCCTGCCACAGAGGCCGAATTTGATTTTCAACGAGGGATCTTAGCCTTAAATAGAAAACAACAAACGTCAGCAAAAATTTGGTTTAACCACTCTATGCAATTACAGCCGGAAAATTATGAATTAAAGGCGGACATAGCAAATGAAAGTATGGAGGTATCTGAACTTTTACCCTATGCGGATTCCCTATTAAATCAATGCATAACTATAGATCCAAGCAATGCGAAATACATGGCCATCAAGGGCCGCCTATACTATATAAAAAACGACTTGCTTTTAGCAAATTCCTGGTTAGAAAAAGCCATTATTCATGGATATCCACAAAAATTAGGTGAAGAATGGCTCGGAGATTGTGCATTTCGGGCTGGAGACCTACAAAAAGCAAAAAATTACTGGTTAAATGCCGTGAGTTTGGGCAACCAAACTGAACGGTTAAAGCAAAAACTCAAAAAGCTATGAAACCACTTGTTATTTCATTCAGTGTTATAATAACCATGTTCTTTAGTTCTTGTGCTCGGAAACTTCATGTAGTAGATGTAAGCGATCCGAAAATCGAAGCCAAAGACACCACTGTATTGTTACCTAAAAAAAACAAATGGTTAGATAGTGTTCATAAACAACCATGGCAGTGGATGTATGGTAAATATACCACGAACTATTCTGATGGAAATAAAAAGTTAACCTTCAAAACGAGCTTAAAATGCACGAAAGATAGTGCCTTAAACGCACTCATTTCCTTTGCTTCTATACCCGTATTTAACGCGATGGCGACTACGGACAGCCTAATTTATGTAAACAAAAAAGACCGCTGTTATGGAAAAAAGAGCATTGCTTCGTTTAAAGAACTCCTTGGCGTTGAATTATCGTTAAAAAATATACAAGAGCTGTTTCTTGGACTGCCCTTAGGTTATAATGATGCATTAAATTACAAAGACAGTTTAAGCTCACGTGGTGACTCCTGCTATGTAAATGGTTTGGTGTTGGGTTACAAAACAATAGCATACCGTTATGCTTCATCGGTTAATTCTCCTCGCCTGGATTGGCAAGAAATCACAAGTAAAGAAGATGCTACGACAGCGCGCGTGCAATATCTTTCATGGCAAAGACATAAAGACATGTTCATTCCTGCTAGCTTTATGATTGCTATTAAATCCAATGACCGGAACATAAATGTACTGTTCACGTATGATAAATTCGAATTGGACATTCCTCAAGAAATCTATCTTCAAATACCAGATGATTATGCGCCTTGTAAGTAATTTAATGCTCGTTTTGTTATTCCTATCGTTTCAAGGAATCTGTCAACAAAACCCCGATAATCTAAAAAAAGAACAACGTAAGCTTGAGAAGAAGATCGCTCAGACTAAAACACTCTTAAAAAAGGTTCAAGCAAATTCAAATACGTCATTGAAGGAAGTTCGTTTACTTGACAATCAGATCAAGAGTAGAGAGGCATTGGTTCGTGTATTCGATAGCCAAGTAAGGATGGCTGAAATTAAAATACTTCAGAAAAAAAACGATGTTAGCCGACTAAAAAAGCGCTTGATTAAATTAAAAAATCAATATCGTAAAATGTTACGGTTTGCTTATAAAAAAAGGAATAATACAGGCCGTTTGATGTTTCTATTATCAGCAAGAACCTATCAAGAAGCTATCCGAAGAAACAGTTATTTGAAAAAGGTAGCGCATCTTCAACGTCGGCAAGTAGACTTGATAAAACAACATCGCGCATTGATCGAACGTGAAATTGGAGAAATCAATTCTGAGAAAACAGAAAAGGAACTGACCTTAAGTGAGAAAAAAGCTGAAAAATCAAAAATAGAAGCAGACAAACAACAAAAAGAAAAATCTTATTCAAAACTTAAAAAAGAGGAAGAGAAGCTCTTGTCTCAATTAAAAGAAGAAGAAAAAAAGAGAAAAAAAATCGAAACACAAATTCAATCAGCAATATTGGCTGAAGCGCGAAAAGAGGAACAGCGACGTAAAGAAAAGGAAAAAGAAAAACCTAAAACGGCCACAAATACCAGCGGGTCAGAAGGAAATAAAACGAAAACAACAACGTCAACTCCTGCCCCCACATACAAGCCGGAAACGTTGTCTTCAGAAGGTTCCGTAGCTGGCAAGAATTTCGAAACAAACAAAGGAACCTTACCCTCACCTGTTTCGAACGGAACCATTACAAGTCGCTTTGGTAAAAACGCACACCCAACACTAAAAGACGTATACGAAAACAACAATGGTATAGATATATCTTGCAGCGCTGGGGCTGGAGTTCGCGCAGTATTTGAAGGAGAAGTAAGTTCTGTGTTTAGTATTGCCGGAGCAGGTAAGGTTGTAATTATTAAACACGGGAATTATCGCTCTGTATATAGCAACTTATCCTCGGTATCTGTAAGTGTAGGGCAAAAGGTCAGTGCTAAACAAAATCTTGGTTCCTTAATTTCGGAGGGGAACATATCAACGTTACACTTTGAAATCCATAGTGTAAGTGGAATCAATACAACACCGCTAAACCCTTCCGTTTGGCTGAGCAGATAGGCGTTGATTTAAAACAAATAAAACAGCGATCATTCCATAAATTGGAACAGCCGCTTTATCCGTGTCTAAAAAGTTATTCAAAAACGCGTGAATAAAATACGTAGATATTGAAAACAACATGCCGCATCCCAAAATAAAATATGATTTATTTATGGTTCTTACACGTTGAATAAAAACAACCAAATAATAGAATATACTCACAACAAACGCAATAAAGAGTATAAAGCCTAAAAGACCCGTTTCAGATAGTGCGCTTAAATACTCGCTATGCGCATTGCCCATATCTCCAAAATTCGTTGAAATAATGGTGAGGTTCTCAGGTTCTTGAAAACGAGCGTACTCAAACGAATAAGTCCCTGGACCAAAACCAAAAACCGGTCGTTCTTTAAACATTTCCAAGGCACAGGACCACCTGTTTATACGCTCCAAATTAGAAGCATCCGTGGTGACATTTGCGGCACTTTGTAGGCGTTCATCGAAGGCTTCTGTTGTATGTTCAGTTTTGTTTCTTGCCAACTCCATTTGAATCTCATCTCTCTTCCAAACTAAGGTTATTAACGCAATAATACCCAATGAAAATACGACTTTGAACCGGACCTTGAAAATCACCAGAGCAAGCACAATGATTGCACCAAAAACACTTAACCATGCCGCACGTGTATATGAAAAATACAAGCCTAACATAATAATCAAAAACAAAAGTCCTAAAATAAATGAGCGCAATGGCGATTGTTTTTTCATTAGAAATATCATGACGGGAAAGGGAACAACCAAGGCCACCGCTGCACCATAAATCGTATGGTCCTTGTAAAACGGGGACATCACCCAATGACTTTCTTTTTCACCAAAGCCATAACTGGCATGATTTAACAAGGTAAATAGTATAACCAGAACAGTACCAATCGTTAACAACCAAAAAAAGCGAGAAATTGATTTTTCGTTGTGTAACAAGGCCGTACCAAAAAACAATACTGGAACGATGAACCACAACCGAGACAATACTGATTTAAAGGAAACGACGGGATGTGTGCTGGTAATGCTGCAAATAATTAACCACGCCAAATAACCTACTAATAACAAAACAAGCGGGTTCCTAAAAAACTGAGGGTCTATTAATTTTGATTTCAATTGATAAAATGCAAACAGCAACATTAATCCAAATAACAAGGGCTCTGTTGGAACAAAAAGTCCAAATTGATCCGTATATTCTTCAATATTAATTGAAAGTGGGGCAAAAAAAACAATCGATTGAAAAAGCAATTCAATGTGGTAAATTGCTGTGTAACAAACTGCTAAAATTATGGGAATGAAAAGAAGATAAAGCCAATCAAAATAGAAGGCCAAGCCCATTAGCAATCCAATAGCTGATCCAGCAATCGTTAATAACGGCGTATTTAGCCTTAAGAGGCCCGAAGTTCCTTGTATTTCTCCCACAACAACAAAGAAAATAGACCTATGAAAAATGCAGCTACAGTAGAGACTAAAATAATAACCGATCTTTTGGGTTTCTCTTTTTTATCCGCTTTAACCGCACGCTCTACAATAAACTTATGATTGAACTTTGTATTTGCATCAGACTCCGCTTGCTCATACGAGATATTAAAATCTTCGATTTTCACAATTTTTTCATTCCGCATATATTCTAGTCCGTCATACATCGCCCCATATTTCATGTTGACGTCAATCTTCTTTTTTAATTCGGCTCTGTCTTTTGGATTTTTAGAATCAACGTATGCTTGGAATAAATTTGAACGAACATCTAAGGCTATAACGCCTAAATCCGCCAAGCTATCTAACTTTCTTAAAATCGCATCTCTATCCCTTTTCATTTGAGCCAGTTTACGCTCATTTACCTTAAAGGCTGGAACGGTACGCTCAGCAATCATCTCATTCTTTACCGTATCAATCAAATCCACAATTTTATTTGCAATTTTAGCCGCTAAAGCCGGATTTTCATCAAGCACATCGATTCGAATAGAACCGAAGCGCGTGCGATTAAATGATATATGGTTGTTGTAGGCCTCATTCAATTTGAAATATTTATTCGCGCCATTCGCATTAATTTCATAATGTTTCATAAGATCAAATTCGGTGACTACCTTATCTCGAATCCTAGAGCTTTGAAGAATTTGCACCAATTGTTCTGCCTGCTCTTCTTCACCAAAATCCATTGCTGCTGCTTTAGCATTTCGTTGCTCAGAGAAAGACACGCTACTTGTCGCTGCTGGAAAAACAACCGCAGTACTTAAATATAATGGGGTCATTAAAAAAGCAACAACACCAGAAAACACTGCCGCTGCGAACGTAAATAACATAAGTTTTTTTCGATTAATCCAAATAAACTGAATTAATCCCTCACTTGCGTTTTTTAAGCCTTCTTGTTGATTATTCATGTATGAAAAATTGTGCTGCGAAGATACAGCTATTCAAAGACTTGTAAAAACGATAAACCATCAATATTATTGAGCATCCTCTTTTAATTGCCAAATCTTTCGAAGGGACTTAAGATCAACAATTGAAAACAAAAAGGCAAAAACAACGACAATTAAAACATCCGCCAATAATGATTGAAGCATTGAAGAGCCTAAATTAAGTGCCATTTTTATTGCAAACAACGAAGATATGAAGCCAATAAAAGCCAATAAGGATTTAATACTAAAATAAATATGTAACTTTTTTACCGATATTATCACGAGTAAAACAGATACAACTGCTTGCGTGATTAATGCAGCAATCGCACAGCCTACAGCCCCATACAAAGGAATCAGGAATATATTAAAACATACCGACACAAGAACCCCGATTAAGGCCGAAAGGTTTAAGGCTCGCAAAAACCCGCCTGCCGTTAATAAGGTCCCAAAAATAAAATTGAAACTCATAGCCAAGAAAGCAATCATTAAATAGACAAACACGGTAATTGACTGATCATCAACGTTGTCTCCGTATATAAACTGAAGAAGAAAAGGCCCATTATACATTGAAACAAACATAATCCCAATCGCCCCTCCAATTAAAAGCTTGCCTGAAACTTGAACCAATTCACTTAATTCGTGGTTTCGCTGATGAATCATTCTACTAAATACGGGAAACAATAAACCGGCGAAAATCATCCCAAGCATATAAAAAGCATCTAACAAGCGATATCCCTGAGCATAAATTCCCGCTTGATAATTGCCGTCTTGAGCAATTTGCTTTAAAAGGACTACGTCTGAACGGTTATATAACAGCATTAAGAGTACTAACAACGCATAAGGAGCACTTCTTTTTAAAATATTGATTATATAAACAGCATCAAATACCGGAATTATAGATTTTATCTGATTTCGAATCAACCAACTTGCTAAAAGAAAGGTGCCAAAATAACATGCCGTCTGTGCAAGCACAAAATTATTGATGGTAATGCTTGGTATTGAAAACAACAGGCCAGACCCCATAATTAAGATAAGTAAAGCTCGGTCCAAAACTGAAATAAACGTATCTGTTTTAAATAAATGCAACCCGGCAAACAAACTTCTAATAAAGGCTATGGATTGAATTAAAAATTGATTTAACACAAGAAGGCTTAGTAACATATACTGACTTGGAGCTATATTTATAAGCCTCGCGGTGCCAAAAACCGATATAGCGTAACATAAAAATAGGATAAGTCTTAAATAGAAAACTCGACTAACATGTTGATTTAATTGTGATTCATCTTGAGCAATATACCGAGTAGTAAAATTGTTAATGCCCAGATCAAGAAAAATATTAAAAACTAAGGTAAGTGTTAATAAGACAAAATACTGTCCATAGACTTCATTTCCCAATACCCGTTGAACACCCGCATCAATAACCAGAACTGAAATGGGTTTTATCAAAAGGTTTAAAGAAAGAGACAGTGCTAAACTCGAAAAGAATCGCTTTTGCATGCCTCAAAGGTAGGTGTTATTTAATAATCAATTTAAAGCCAATGCCATGGATATTCATGATTTCAATATTCGGGTCCTCACTTAGAAGCTTTCTAAGTTTAGCAATATATACATCCATGCTTCTTCCATTAAAGTAATTATCATCCCCCCATATAGCCCTCAAGGTCGCTTGGCGATCAAGCACTTCATTAATATTTCGAACCAGAAGCGTTAACAGTGCATTTTCCTTAGTCGTTAATTTCTTTTCGCCATCTTTTGTATATAGTATACTTTTATTAGGGTCGAAGTCTAATGAACCAATAGTTAATTTTTCGTCTTTAACCAATGAATTATCTCCCGTCCTTCTCATTATTGCTTGTATTCTAGCAATCAATTCTTCCATCACGAAGGGCTTAGTAAGATAATCATCCGCCCCCATCTCAAATCCTTTTAATTTATCCTCTTTCATGCTTTTAGCCGTTAGGAATAAGATTGGCGTTTTTTTATCTGTAAGTCGAATTTCTTTAGCTACAGAAAACCCATCCTTCTCCGGCATCATAACATCCAAAATGATAAAATCTATAGCATTATTAAATGAGTGATAATAGGAAATTGCTTCTTCGCCATTTTTAACCCATTTTATTTGGAATCCTTTAGAATTAAGATATGTGGATAATAAAGCCCCTAGGTTTTCATCGTCCTCCGCTAATAAAAAATGTTGTTTCATTGTTTTTATTTAAATATTAACTCAAATACCGTTCCTTTTCCTACTTCACTTTCTACATGAATCTTCCAACCATGCGCATCAGAAATTGCTTTAACATAACTTAAGCCTAATCCGAATCCCTTTACATTATGAATATCACCCGTTGGGACACGATATAAATTATCAAAAATCTTAGGTAAATACTCTTTAGGTATTCCAATTCCTTGGTCTTTAACGAACAAGTGAATGTTATTATTTTGGTAACTAATTAAAATATTAATTATTGGACTTTGTGGAGAATATTTACAAGCGTTATCCAATAAGTTCGCAATTAAATTCGTGAGGTGTAATTTATCAGCGCGCAATTCAATAGGATCTCCCTTTTGTTCGATCAAAATGGTAGGTCTATTCGTTTTTTTAAAGGTGGCGATTTCAACTTGTTTTTGAATTATATCATAGAGATTTACTACTTCCTTATTGAGCACTAAATCTCCTTTAGAGATTAATGCACTCTGAAGAATACCCTCTACTAAATTACCAAGACGCTTATTCTCTTCCTCTATCATTTTAATATAAGGTGAAATTTCTTGTGTCGTTGGGTGCGATACTACATCTTTATCACTTAATGCCTGGCAAGCCAATGAAATTGTAGAAATTGGCGTTTTAAATTCATGAGTCATGTTAGAAATAAAATTCGATTTGATCTCTGACACTTCCTTTTGTTCTTTTATCGTACGAATCAAAAAAAACAGGGTAGAAATCATCAAAAAGCCCAAAAGACCAGTAATAATAAAATACGACTTCATTCCCTTTAGTAAAAAGGATCGTTCTTTCGGAAAATAAATGGTTAGATACAACTTTTCGTTGATTTTATCCGTTGGGAAGAGCACCGTAGAAAAACCCTTTACATGTTGTTTTTTGGTAGTATAGGTTTCGTTTAGGCCATTAAACGTTAGGGGTGTGCCTTCTTCTAACGTTATTGTAAATTGATATTTCTTTGGAAGGTCTTGGCGTTTAAGTTCGGCTAATATAACAGAATCAAGTAATGCTAAATTGATTCGCTGTTGAGGTTTATTGTATACATTCTCTTTAAAGGCTTGAAGCATTAATTCGTTCATGAATTTTGCTTTTTTAAAAATATGTTGCAAGAGTTTTTGATTAAGGTGTATTGTAATGTTCTCTGATGCTTGAGTACTACCGTTTTTGGAGGATGAAACAAAATCTTGCAACTGACGAACATCCTTAATTAGCGTGGTTTGTTCAGTTCTGACCCCAGAAAGCGTATCTCGAGTAGACCCTTTAATAACTAAATAGGGTTCTATTCTATTATTAATGACAATGCTGGTGTCTTTAATGGAAATTTGTTGGTTTGAAGCCAACATCCCTTCGAATTCACGCTCAATGATTTTTTTATATTGAGCACTAAAATCCTGACGAATAATGGCGTTATATCGTTGATTATCAACTAGCTTTTCATGAATATAACCAATCTTCTCAACCGCACGTACCGCCTCATTATTAAAGCTAGTTTTTTTTTGACTATACAGTTGAATTAATTGAAATACTTCATACATTCCAAGTACTCCCACTAATACAATAGCAGATGTAGTCAGAAACTTAATACGTACTTTATTTATCACAATAAGGCACTAAGTTCTGCATGAAAAAAACAAATGTGAAGCCTGTTAACTTTTTTTAAGATTATCGTACCAATGTAACGTGCCCTGTGAACTGCATCATTTTGTCTACATCTGGCATTTTTATGTTGATGAAATAGGTGTAAACCCCAGGTTGAGCATCTAACCCTTCTACTCCAAAAGAACCATCCCAACCTACTTCCAAATTATTTGTTTCAAAAACCACCTCACCCCAACGGTTGTAAATTAACATATTATAGTTATATGGGTCGAAACCAACCGGAAAGAGTGGTCTAAATGTTGGATTAAATGGATCACCGTCCGGCGTAAAGGCATTTGGAATATAATACAAACCACCAACTTGAGCCCCAATGGAAATTTCCGTACTATCTGCACAGCCAAATGCTGTGGAAACCGTTAATGAAACCGTATATCCAGCTTGGGTTCCAATGAACATATGGGATGGGGAGAATTCTGTAGAAGATTCACCATCGCCAAAATTCCAAACATAATTAATTCCACCAATACTAGAATTAGTAAATTCAACTGATTGTGAGGATTCTGTAAATACCGCAACAGAAGATGAAAATTCAGCGGTTGGAAATCCTTCTGTGCATACGGCTCCTAACATTGAGGCACTATCAACGCAACCATTTAAAGTTCCCACCACAAAAATTGAATAACACCCACCCCCTGTATAAAGATTCTGGACCGATGGACCTGTACCTGAAAAATTATTTGTTGATGCCCATTGATATGTCGTTGCAGGATTTGGTGAGTCGATTGACATTGTTACATTCAGTGGAATACAGCCCCAAGTTGTATCCAAACTGAAATCCATAAGGGGTAAAGGCTTGATGGTAACTATTCCATTAGCTAAATTGCTTAAACAATTATTAAGCACATATTGGGCTTGATATATCGTTGATGCAAGTGGCGCAACAGTAATGGTATTTGTGGTTTCATTTGTAGGCGTCCATAAAAATGTCCCGCCAGGTAAATTTGGCACAGCAGTCAAGGTTCCTGTTTCTCCATAACACATGGTCAACGGCGCGATAGACAATACAGGAACGGGATTTACAGTGACAGTCCCTGACGCTTGAGCAATACACCCGGTTAAGGTGTATGTAACAGAGTATGTGGTACCAGGTAAACCAGGATTAACGTTTATTGATTGTGTTGTTTGATTGTTAGACCATAAAAATGTACCGCCAGGTAAATCCGGAGTAGCTATAAGCATTGTTGTGTCTCCATTACAAATTGTGTCACTATTTACTGCAACAGTTGGCGTTGGATTTACGGTAACTACTGCAGAATCTGTTGCCGAACAGCCATTCCAAGTGTAAATGGCAGAGTATGTTGTTGTTTGCATTGGATTAACCGTAATTGAATTGGTGTTTTGTCCTGTATTCCAAGCGATAACACCTCCGGCGGGGGACGTTGTTGCAACCAATGTGGTAGATTGTCCTGTACAAATCGTAGCAGGGTTCATTGAAATCGTTGGTGTTGGCGCAACCGTTGTTGTAATCGATGAGGTATTCGTGCAACCTTGCGCATTTGTAACCGTCACGGTAAATGTTCCTGCCGTTGTAATACCAACAGATGCATTAGTTCCTAAGCCATTGTCCCAAGAATACGTTCCGCCACCATTCGCGGTCACATTGATCACGGGGGCATTACAATCAATTGTAGTGGTCCCGGTATTGTTCGTAATCGTTGCTGTCGGGGTAGGGTTTACCACGACTTGTGTGGTTGCAGTAACATTACCACAATTTGAGGTTATTGTACATGAATAAGTACCCGAAGCCGCGGCTGTTGGATTAGCTATTGTGGGATTTTGTTGGTTTGAAGTAAAGCCATTTGGTCCTGTCCAAGCAAATGTATAACTACCGTTTAAAGGTACCGCTGGACTTGGAGCAATTGAAAGGTTTAGGGGGGACCCTGCACAAATTGGACCGTTGTTCGTGGCAATCGCTGTAGGCGCGGCACAACAGTTTATATACATCCAAACTCTACCAATATTATAATTTACCTCTGACCATATGTTAGCCATCGGTTGGCCTCCTGTTGGACAAGACTGCATACCACTTCTTCTTAAGGTTGTTGGAAAACCTGAAATTGTAGTTACAAAGTTTGTTGGACCATAAGTGTTTACGCAAGCCCCGCGAACACCATAGACTCCAATAATTTGGCCTGTGGTTACAGGAATATTACATGGAATTATACCGTTGGGCTGATTTGTAGCGCTAAACAATTGAGTGAAGGCATTGGTTGTTCCTGGGAATGCTGGAGGAGCAGCCGCAGTAAAACGAACAACTCGTACTGTCTGCAAACCGTTAGAAGCAGTCGTCGGTACTTCGATACCGCAGATGGTGAAATTAGTTGGTGCGATGAAGTGGTATCCACGAATCATGGAGGTAAAGGTATTAACCTGATTACCAACGCTAATCTGTGTTTGCGCATTAATGCCAAACGATAATAACACTAACAATACTACAACAACAATATTTCTCATAATCTTAAATTCCTTGCAAATAAAGGTATTAAAACGTTAACATTAAAATTAGGTTGCCTATTATCTTAATAAGTTAACATGACCCGTAACAATTGACTGTTCTTGAAGACCGCCATTCAATGTAAACGTAATTTTATATGTATATGTTCCGGATGGACAATCAAGACCTTCCGTGCCATATGATCCATCCCATCCGATATTCATGTTTTTAGATTCAAACATGATTTCACCCCAGCGATTGAATATTAGCATTTCATATCCGTCTGAAGAAATGCCTGTTGATACAACTGGTTTGAACGTTTGGTTATATTTATCTCCATCCGGAGTAAAGCTGTTTGGAATATAATAAACTTCCCCAAGATTAGCTGATACCGTAATCGAGGTACTATCCATACATCCCATCGATGTAGATGCAATTAGAGTTATCGTGTAGCCGTCGTTTGTACCTTGGAATAAATGTTCCGGGTACTCCTGATTCGAGACATTCCCATCTCCAAAATTCCATACGT